>JABLWW010000004.1 GCA_013178295.1 Anaerolineae bacterium
AAAGCCAAGAAGAGGAATATACTTGTACATGGGAGCCTCCTTGCCGATTTGTTATTCACAAAACGAAGTTTATCGGTTTTGAGGCTCCTTTCAATATCTCTTGTCCGATCTCATGTCCGAAGTTCAGGTTTCTTCCCTTGATTTCCAAAAAACTGCCTTGTTTCCCAACAAAACACTTTTCGGTTTTCACCGGTCTGGGTCTCAGACCTGCTGTGTTTCAGACAACGGGTGTGGATTATACCTGATATCACCTTGCTGTCAAGGGTTTTCGTAATAAATTTCCCGATTTGCTTCTAGCCCTTTCCCGTGCCCCCTCCCCTCTTCCGCCACAAATCCAGCGAACCCACCAACGCACCGCCAATGATCAACACCATTGCCACAGCCGAAACCCAGTTGAGCACACGCCCCCCTACCACGACCAGAATAAGCGTTGAAATGAGCGGTGTGAGATACGAAAGTGAACCGATGATGCGTGGGTCGCCGCGCTTGAGAGCGGCATCCCACGTAAAAAAAGCACTCCCCAGAGGCCCCACCCCAATCAAAACCAAAAACAGCCAGTCTCGTTGGGTAAGGGCCAAAAATGCCGCCAGCGATCGCTCCTGTACCACAAAAACAGCCAGTGCCAACAGCCCCGAAATAAAACAAAAAGCCCCTACAGACCCGGTGGAAAACGGCGGCAGCCGCTTGGTCAACAGCGAATAGCTTGCCCAAACCAGAGCCGCAGCCGCAGCACACGCATATCCAAAAAATTGCTGAATATCCAAGCTCAACTTTCCCCCCGTAACAATCAGTGCTGCCCCACACAACCCACTTGCCGCCCCCAACAAATGGTGCAGGTGCAACCGATACCCTTTGAGGATAAGCGGAGAGAGAAGCACAATGAGTAATGGCCATAGATAATTGATTAGGTTCACCTCCACAGTCGGAGCGTGCCGAAAAGCGGTGAACAATAGAAAATGGTAGCCAAACAGACCGTATACCCCCACAGCAAGCGTACCCAGAGGCACCTTCCAGCTACGAACGCGAAAGATGCTCAACAACCCGCCGATACAAAGAGCAATCCCAGTCAGCAGCAACGGTGCAAGATGGCTCAAACTCGAACCCAGATACGCCAGGAAGCTCCAGATACATACTGTTAGCAGGGCAAGGGCGACAGCTGTAATGGACATACGCACAGATCAAAATGGGCCAAAACCCACCGCAAGCCCCACCCCAAGAAAGACAATCGATAATAACAACACCCACACCCACAGACGCAGCGACCAGCTAATCCACTTGGGATAACTAATCACCGTCAACCCCAGCACAATCAACAGCACCGGGTTGGTAGGATAAGCCGCATTGGCAAAACCATCTCCAAAGCAATATGCGGTTACCGTGAGCTGGCGGGTAATCCCCACCAAATCAGCCAGAGGCAAAAGGATCGGCATTACCAGAAAGGCTTTCGCCGTAGCTGACCCGATAAAAAGCTCCAGTAACAGGGTCAACAGAAATGCCAACACAAGCGCCAGGAACGGGCTTGCATTGGCAATTGCTCCTGCTGCGTGATGAAGAATAGTATCCATAATCCCAGCTTGGGCAGCGATATGCTTAATGCTAGCTGCCATCAGGATCAGCGGAATACCCGGCGCAATTCCCAAAACACCCTGTCCGGCAGCTTTCAACAGCGCATTCCAATTGCCCCCTGCAATGTAGCCCGAAACAACACCAGCCACAAGGAACAGAAACCCCACCAGCAGCAAAGCATAATCCGAGATCGCCGGGACAAACGGACCGCCAAGCAAAACGATCAAAATAACCAGCAAAAAGACCAGGAAGACCACCATCGCCCGATCAGCGCGCAAATGTTGTGGCGGCATTTCATCCAATCGAAAGCCCTGATACTTTTGACGCGCTTGTCTGTCTTCCTGATACACTGGCGAGAGCTCGGGGTGCTTCTCGACCTTGCGCGCATAACGGACGAGAAAAAGCGAAAAAAGGGCATAAAAACACACAAAGACAATCACCCGCAGCCATGCCCCCGAGAAAGCCGGCAGCCCGGCAATACGCTGAGCGACCCCAATGGTAAAAGGGTTGGTAATCGCCGCTGAAAAGCCAATGTTGACCGCCAGATAACTCATCCCCACACCCACCAGCGAATCCCAACCCAGCAAATAAGAAAGCCCCAAAATCACTGGCACCAAAGGCACAACCTCTTCAGAGATGCCAAAAAAGGCGCCCATCAGCATAAAGAATAAAACCACCACCATCAAGAGCGTATATTTGCGCCCCTCAAACTGCCTGACAATCCGCGCCAGCACGAACTTAAGAATACCTGAGCCATCTAACATGGCAAATGCGCCGCCAATCATCAGCAGGAAGACCAGAATGGCAATAATCGTCAACCCGCTGGGGCTTGCCAACACCTCAAATGGCGCAGTAAACCAGCGCCAGAACGGATAGTCAGGGCGATCCATCAGACGAAACGAGTCGGGATCAATGACCTCACGCCCATCCTGCATCACTCGCACATAGCTTCCTGCAGGAATCCAAAAGGACAACATACCTGTCAGAATCATCAGGATAAGCAAAAGAATCAAAGCTTGCAGAAAAGCCCTTAAGCCAATCTGGGCACCGGCTTTTTGCTGCTCCATAAGCCATTCCTCCCGGCGTTTCACGCCTTTGGTAAAATCGCGCGGCAGATGCGCAAAAAATTACCCCCCATAATCTTATAAATATCCTCTTCCGAAAAACCCTGGCTCATCAGAGCATCGGTCAACTGCACAATTCCCGAAGCATCTATGGGGGTAACCACCGTGCCATCAAAATCACTGCCAAATGCAACACAATCCACACCTGCCAGGTCAGCGGTGTAGCGCATCGCCTTGGCAGCCGCCTCCACGCTGGTTTCGCCAATAGCGGTATCAAATATAGCAATGCCAATCACACCCCCATACGCCGCAATACGCTTGATATGATCGTCTTTGAGATTACGTTGATTATCGCATGTGCCGCGCACGCCGGTGTGTGAGACCACCACAGGAACCTTATCGGTGATATCCAGGACATCATCTATCGTCTGCTCCGAAGCGTGCGCCAGGTCGAGGATCATATTTTTTGCCATCACCCGATGCACTACCTCTTCCCCAAACGGCGTCAAACCGCCTTTTTCCACCCCATGTGCCGAACCACAGGCTTCGTTGTCAAAGAAATGGCTCAACCCAAACATGCGAAATCCTGCATCATAGAGCAGATCAAGGTTCGCCACCCGCCCTTCAAGCGCGTGCGCACCCTCCAGCGCAGGGAAACCGCCCACAATGACAGGATTCTGTGCGCGGCGTTGTAGCAGTTCGTCAATATCCTGCTGGTTGCGAATTAACATAAATTGCCTGCCGCGCGCATTGGCGGCAAACCACTCCAGCTTTTCGGCTTGGTACAATGCACGCCGCAGCGGGCTTTTCCAGGTGCGGATTGGCCAACCCTGCACAATTGTCAACGGCACCAGCAAGTCACCGCTATCAGCCCGATTGCTTTCAAAGTTCTGCCCGGCTGGCACCCTGGTAACCACCCCAAAGACCTGCATGGCAACGTTCCCTTCCACCAAACGCGGTAGGTCAACATGACCATACCCATGCCGCATAAGGATATTTCTGTTCCACAACAACGTATCGGCATGCAAATCCACAATGAATAACCTGCTGTGCAGCGCCGCTGCTTCCCCCCGCACAGAATAATACTTTTTCTTCCCGCGGGTTTTATTCATCGACCGCTCGACAATCTGTGAAAGCACTGCCGGGGTCAGGACAAAAATGATCAACCCTAACGCCACCAGCCACATAAACAGACGCTGATCAGGCACAGCGTACCCCGCAAAACACAGCACACATAAGGCGATAAGCGCGCTCAAATAGAATCTGCGCATCTGACCCTCTCAAAAGAATTTTTTTGTTAAGTATCGTCCAATCAACAAACCGGGTTCTTGCAGCCCGAGATGATTTCCGCCCAATGTCTGTTATGTGCTTTCATGAATTGCTGTGATTGTGTGTGATGCTCCTACTCCTCGTCTATAGGCGGCATAGGCGTATAACCAATGTCAGAGGGATGACAATCCTGCTGTTTAGGACACGCCATTGTAACCGGGTTGGGCCATGTGCCATTCCAACAAGGCTCCGGTCTCCATCCCCGATCATAATGCACCAGGCTTGACCATATTGTCGGCTGAGCAGAGGAGCTGACCGTAAAATGATACAGTGCCTCCCACAAGGGCGGCTGTACAAGCATGGCATGTGACAGGATGACATAGCCGACATTGCCGTTTTCAGGAGACGGAGCAAACTGCTGGGTAAGCCAGGGTGGACTGTTGCTGGTATCCTTCACCTGCAATTGCGCACCGGCAGGCACAGGTTGATTAAAGTTATAAGCAAACTGGCAAATTAGGAATTTACCGGCATATTCAACCCTACCGTTCACCATTTTTGCCCAAACGGCATTCGCCGGAGGTGCGGAAACATATTGCTGCACAGCCGGAATGCCGCTACCGGTATCCGGAGTACACCAAAAGGTAACATCCCCCATTGAGGCTGCTGGTGCGGCTGGCGGTGTCCCTACCATAGGCATCTCTGGCAATGCAGCAGTCGGCAACCCGGTTGTCGAGGGGTCTTCTTGCACAATGGGCACCGGTAAAGTCGGCGTTTGCGGTTGCGGCGTGGCGGTGATAATCTTCTCTACAATTTCAGCAACCACAACCGTTTGCTCAACAAGCCGCGTCACCTCAACCTGGATAATCACCGGCGTCTGCGTCGGTTCAGCCGCTGCGGCTATTCCACAGGCAGACAGAAGCATACTTAGCAACAATACAGCAAACACAATAAGTTTCAATTTTCTGATCATATCACTCAACAAATCACATCCGAAGGAAATATTGTTTGAGAAGTTTACTACTGTTACAGGGATAACACAAGGTGCGCACCCAACGCGCTGTCTTGCCAAAGACTTATGGCTTCTCTAGAACCCTTCCAGCTTGGAGAAATCTGCCACGCCCTGTGCAAGATCAGCGATACGCTGCAGCATACCCAGACGATTGGAGCGCAGTGCGGAATCTTCCGCCATCACCAGAACGGCATCGAAGAAACGATTGATCACTGGAATGAGAGGCAAAAACACCGCAAAAAAGTCCTCCACACAACCGGGCTGCCGAGCCTGCTTTTCCGCATTGCAAAGCGCCTCAAAAAGCTTCTGCTCTTCTGCTTCTATCAACTTCTCTGGGCGAATCTCAAAATGTTCCTGAAAGTCTCGCGTAATACGCACACAACGAGCATAAGCCGGTAAGATGGAATTCCAGTCCTCCCGCAACACCCAAGCCGCAAGCGAGCGAACAGCACGCGCCGCACCAGCCGGATTGTGTGCCTGGGCAGCCAACACCGCTTCAACCACATCATAGCGAAACCCCTGCTCAAGCAACAGGCTTTGCAAACGCCCAGCAATAAAATCAAAACACTCTGACAGCGCCTGAGGTGTGGCTTCCAGCGGCAGCATCTCGGCTGCCAGATGCAGGGCGCGACGCAGATCAAAGGGTATATCTCTGTCAATCAAAACCTGCACCACCCCAAAAGCTGCCCGCCGCAAAGCAAAGGGGTCGCGGGCGCCGCTGGGCGCAAGCCCGGCGGCGAACAGCCCCGCCAGCGAGTCGAGCCGGTCTGCCAGCCCCACATAGACCCCAGCCAGTGAAGCGGGGAGACGATCCCCGGCAAAGCGCGGCAGGTAATGTTCATAAATTGCATCGGCGACAGTCACCTCCTCTCCCGAATGCAATGCGTAATAACGCCCCATTTCCCCCTGCAATGAGGTCATTTCGACCACCATGTGGCTGACCAGGTCAGCTTTGCACAGGTGGGCTGCCCGCAACGCAGCCTTCCGCTCCTCGCCAGCAAGACCATACACATCCGCCAGCTTTTCGACCAGCTGCTCAATCCGCTGTGTCTTATCCAGCATGGTGCCCAGCTTAACCTGAAACGTCAACGTGCCCAAACGCGGCAGAAGTTCTTCAAGCCTGTGTTTTAAGTCCTCAGCAATGAAAAAGGCAGCATCGGAAAAACGCGCCTCAATAACTTGCTGGTTGCCGTCCACCACCACATCCAGATGCTGGTCGCCGCCATTGCGCACAGCAATAAAATGGGGCAGAAGGTTGCCCTCTTCATCATATACCGGGAAATAACGCTGATGTTTTTTCATCACGGAAACCAGCACCACCGGCGGCAGTTTTAGATGAGACGAATCAAAATTGCCCAACAATGCCGTCGGTGCTTCAACCAGCTGGTTAATCTCGTCTAACAAATCCTCATCCAGCCTGGCTGCGGCGCCAACGCTCTGCAGCAGCTCTCTGACCTGCCGTTCTATGGTGTTGCGGCGTTCTCGCGGGTGCAGCAAAATTCCCTGTGTGCCAATCGCCTCAAAATATGCTGCAGGAGATGTCACACAGAGCTCTTGTGGGGTATTGAAACGAAGACCGCGCGTCAGGTTGCCAGATTGTAACCCAGCATACTCAAAGGGAATCACTGTCCCGCCAAAAAGCGCCAGCAACCAACGTATTGGACGCGAAAACGCCACGTTGCTTGCATTCCAGCGCATAGACTTGTCAAACTTCAAGCTGGCAATCAAAGCTGGGAGCGCCTCTGCCAGCACCTCCACAGCGGGTTTGCCGGGTTCATTGACCACCGCTGCCAAATACTCACCGCCATCCATCTCGCGGCGTTCCAACGCCTGCACATCCACCCCCCTGCTACGGGCAAAGCCAAGCGCCGCCTGGGTCGGCTGCCCCAAGGCATCAAAGGCACGGCTGACTGGCGGACCCTTGACAACTATTGTGCGGTCTGCCTGCTGTGCGGCAAGGTCTTTGACATACACCACAAGACGGCGCGGCGTCCCCAAGATATGCACCTCGCCGTACGTCAAATGCAGATTATCCAGCAACTGGGGTACTTTTTCTTCCAACTGGCGCAAAGCGCTTTGCAAATCCGCCGCTGGGAGCTCTTCGCTGCCGATCTCCAGCAAAAAATCTTGTGGGGCTGTCGATAGGGCAGTGTCCATCGCTGACACGCGTGAAACAGCAGCTCTTTGGGTTTCTGACGCTTCTTTTGTCAACCAGGGAAATCCCATCTGCTGGCGCTGAGCCAGGTATGCCTCAGCAGTGCGCCGTGATAAGTCGCGCATACGCGCAAACAGCGCCTGCCGCTCCGTTACACCAACTGCGCCGCGCGTATCGAGGATATTAAAGGTGTGCGAGCACTTGAGCACGTAATCATGTGCTGGGAGAACAAGCCCCTGTGCCAGCGCGTTTTCAGCCTCCTGCTCAAAGAGGTGATACATCTGCCGCACGCGGTCAACATCAGCAATCTCAAAATAATATTTGCTGTGCTCCTGCTCTGCCGTAAGATTAACATCCCCATAGGTGCGCCCAGCACCCCAGCGAATATCCCGAAAATTGCGCACCCGCTGCAACGGCATGGCAATGCGTTCCAGACCATAGGTGATTTCAACCGACACCGGGTCTAAAACCACACCGCCAGCCTGCTGAAAATAGGTGAACTGGGTAATTTCCTGCCCATCCAGCCACACTTCCCAACCCAGCCCCCATGCGCCCAGCGCAGGCGATTCCCAGTTATCCTCGACAAAACGAATATCATGCTGGCGCGGGTCAATCCCCAGCGCCAGCAGCGATTCCAAATACAGTTCCTGCGGGTTTCCAGGATCGGGCTTCAGGATCACCTGGAACTGATAATGTTGTTGCAGGCGGTTGGGGTTCTCTCCATATCTGCCATCGTCTGGGCGAATGGAAGGCTCCACATACCCCACATTCCAGGGCTCTGGGCCAAGAACGCGCAAAAAGGTAGCGGGGTTCATCGTCCCGGCACCCACTTGTGTATAATACGGTTGCCATATCAGACAACCATGTCTTGCCCAAAAATCCTGAAGGGTAAGAATTATTGTTTGAAAATCGTAAGGGGCGCGCATCAGGTCTCCATTGCTATAATCAGACTTTTATAGAGAGGAATTATACCAGTGTGGTGCACGACGCCAAAGCTGTTGTTAAAGTTTCGGAAAATCTCAACGAGTAGGATATAATTACGCAAGTCAATTGTAAAAAATTGACTCCGCAATTCCCTGGGACAGCGCATCACCCGCAACACACACCAATACGATCTCATCTAGCATAAGGTAACAAGAGAGCGCAACGCGCCTGCAACCACAACCTTTTACAAGAACAAGGGTTTAATCATCATAGGCACTTAACAAAGGGTATCACATGGCAAAATATAAAATTATCGTCAACCCTACCGCTGGGAAGGGTGCGGCTGGGCGTTTGATTCCCCAGATCAACGAAAAATTAAAAAATTACGGGCTGGGTTACGATCTGGTTTGCACCGAACACCCCTGGCACGCCGCAGACCTTGCACAGCAGGCTATTGTTGCCGGATATGAGACCATCGTTGCTGTAGGCGGCGACGGCACCGCCAACGAGGTACTGAACGGAATCATGATTGCCAAGTCGGCAGGGTTGGGCAGTGCCAGTATGGGGATACTCCCAGTCGGACGCGGAAACGACCTGGCGTATGGTATGGGTATTCCTGTGAACCTGGACGCCAGTCTTGCTACCCTGGCAGAGGGGAACAAATGCTGGATGGATATTGGGTGCATCAGCGGAGGGCTATATCCGCAGGGACGGTACTTTGGCAACGGTGTCGGTATAGGGTTTGACACCATCGTGGGGTTCATCGCCGCAGAACTGAAATTGACCGGTTTTGCCGCCTACCTTGTAGCCGCTTTGAAAACCATGATCCTGTATTACAATTCTCCGCTGCTTGAAATCCAATATGATCATCAAAGCCTAACGCAAAAGTGCATCATGGTATCGCTGATGAACGGGAAAAGAATGGGCGGCGGTTTTATGATGGCGCCACAAAGCAAACCCAATGACGGCTTTTTGGATTTGTGTATTGCTTCCCACATCAACCAGTTTCAGGTGCTGATGCTCATTCCCCGCTTTATCAAAGGCACGCAGAAAGGGCATCCGGCAATCAGTTTCAAACAGGCAGCCCATATTAATATTCAAGCCATCGAAGGCTCCTTGCCAGTTCACGCAGATGGAGAAACCATTTGCACACACGGCAAAGAGGTAACCCTTAAGCTGCTGCCTCGTCAAATCGAGTTTGTTACCGCATATCAGGAATCGCAATAACCTTTTCTTCTATACATCAAAATCTCCTTGAAGAGGATAGATCGTATGGCACGTTACAAAGTCATTGTCAATCCCACCGCAGGCAAAGGAGTTGCTGGTGCTTCAATCCCTATATTAGAACAAAAACTAAACGAAAGCGGAATGGCTTATGAACTGGTCAAAACAGAACGCCCCTGGCATGCTGCAGAACTTGCGCGCCAGGCAATCCGCTCCGGTTTTGAAGTGGCTGTAGCCGTCGGCGGCGATGGAACGGTCAATGAAATCATCAACGGAATCGTTGCTGCGCAGGAAGCAGGAGAGGGAAACATCAGTCTGGGCATCATCCCGATTGGTACCGGAAACGACTTTGCCTATGGTGTAGGGATACTGCCCGGGCTAAACAGTAATATCGCCACATTGACCAATCTGCAAAAGCGCTGGGTGGATATTGGCTGGTTCAGTGGAAATCAGTCTATCAATCGCTTCTTTGGCAATGGTATCGGTGTAGGATTTGATGCAATGGTCAACATTGTCGCTTCACGGATGAAACGTTTGAGAGGGTTTCTCTCTTACATTGTGGCAGTGCTGCGTACCATTCTTCTAGATTACCGCTCTCCAAAAACGGAAATTATATACGACGATCAAATGCTGGCACAGAGATGCGTGATGATCTCCATCATGAATGGACGCCGTATGGGGGGCGGTTTTCACATGACCCCCACCAGCTTGCCAGACGACGGACTTCTGGACACCTGCATTGCCGGTTATGTTGACCGGCTTAGCATCCTGGCGCTTTTACCCCGCTTCATCAAGGGAAATCAGAAAGGGCATCCCGCAATTCAATTCCAGCAGGCACATGCAGTCCATGTGCGAATACTGGAAGGAACATTACCAGTGCATCTTGATGGCGAAGCGATGGGTACCGACTTCAAAGAAGTAGAAGTAAAAATTTTGCCGAGGAAACTTGAAGTTATCACTTCCCCCCATCCCGCCTGAACCGCCCTCTCTACGCGCCAGACTGGTCAACGCTGTTCTGCGTTTCTTGACCGCTGTCCTTTGCCGGATTGATCAGGAACAATTATGCAAAGTGCCCCGCCGTGGCCCGCTCATCCTGATAGGGAACCATGTCAATTTTCTCGAAGTCCCTCTCCTCATTGCCCGTCTGCAGGATCGGCCCGTAACAGGCTTCTCAAAAGTCGAAACCTGGCATAACCCTTTCAAGCGCTTTCTGTTCAATACCTGGCGCGGCATTCCTATCCACCGCGGCGAGGTGGATAACACAGCTTTTCAGCTTGCGCTGGAAACCATCAAAGCCGGTTACATCTTTGCGATTGCGCCGGAAGGAACACGCAGCTACACGGGAAAACTGCAAAAGGGGCTCCCGGGTGTGGTACTGCTGGCTTTGCGCAGCGGCGCCCCACTACTGCCTGTGGCGTATCACGGCGGCGAGAAGTTCTGGGAAAATCTCAAGCGCCTCAAACGCACTGATTTTCACATCGCTGTAGGAAACCCATTCTATGTCAAAGCAGATGGCGTCACGCTTTCTCGAGATGTTCGTCAACAGATCACGGATGAGATCATGTACCAGATCGCAGCCCTTCTGCCCCCCCAATACCGCGGTGTTTATGCAGACCTGAGCAATGCTACTCAGGAATACCTATACTTTGAACCAGGCGTTGAAAGCAACCTCAAAAACAGCCAATGAGAACGTAGTTAGACGACCTACTCCGAAGCCACAACCGCCATATTCCCAAGCACGCCCCAGGAATTCATAAAAACTTCAACCGGCACCTCATACATCTGCCCATTGTTGAGGTAGCGGATTTTCTCTGCATCGTACCCGATGACAATGACAACGTGCTCATAAGCTGCCACAACTACCTTATCCCCAACGCTATCCGTATATTCATACGGGATCCCGCCCACACAGTTCCCAATTACCCAGGCAATCACAGGCTGATCACTGGCAATCTGGCGCTTTAGATCCTGCAGAGTCATTCCTTTCAAACCCAACGCATTCAACCCATACTCGCGCAGGGTAGCAGCAACTGGCGCAGCATGTACCCCATAAGAATAGGGCGGTGTTTGTCCCCACGGGCCCATCACGCCGCCCACAAACCCCTTATCAGGGTTATCTGATTGCGGCAACTTGAACTGAAAGTCATATTCAGTAATTTGCACGCCGTAGTACAACGCCCAGTCCACAGCCGCGCTCGTTTCACACCCCAGAGGGAAATACTGTCTGTGACTGCTTACCCCCTTTATATAATGCGATTCAGGCAATAGGGGCGTAGCGGTATGAGTCGGATATTTGGTGAAGGTAACCGTTGGCGTGAGCGTTGCCGTTGGTGTCAACGTCGCTGTTGCCGTAGGAGATAGGGTTTGCAGCGGCGCAGAAGACGGGCTGGGCGTGTGATACATCCCCGCGGCTGAATGCGGTACCGAGCCCTGACATGCTCCCACAGCAAGAGACACAATCAACAAAGAGAAAGTTAAAAGTCGATCTCCTGCCACTTTTTCTCATTCCAGCCATGCTCGCCCAGCAGAGGCACAAAAGCCACGGGGAGAATCGTCTCATGGTGATACTGATCGGCTGCCACCCGCCGCCAGAGCTGCAAATCCTGATGATATCTGGCGCCCACCGGTATGACTAGCTTACCGCCAATATCAAGCTGATCCAATAACGGTTGGGGAACATACGGCGCAGCGGCAGTGACCAGGATACCCTGATAAGGCGCTGCATCAACCCAGCCCAGCGTACCATCTCCCACATGAACATGCACATTTTCAATACCAAGACGCGCAAACACCAGACGTGCACGCTCAGCCAGAGATGGAATACGCTCAACAGTGTGTACCGTCTTTGCCAACATCGAGAGAATCGCCGCCTGATATCCCGACCCCGTCCCCACTTCAAGGACATTCTCATTCCCATGCAGATCAAGCGCCTCGGTCATTAACGCCACGATATAAGGCTGGGATATCGTCTGTCCCTCGCCAATTGGCAAAGGGTGATCCTCATACGCCTGTTCCAACTCTCGCGGTGAGACAAAAAAATGACGCGGAATCTGACGCATCGCGGTTAAAACACGCTGGTTACGTACCCCTCTTCGCTCAATTTGCGTAGCCACCATCTCCTGACGCAGCTTTTCAAATTCTTTGTCGTCCATCCTACTAATAATATACCATCATCGTCAAGTCAGACGCACAACCAGCCAGCCCTGCAAAGCCGCTGACACACAGGCAGCTTTAAACACAAGAACTTCTTGGAGCAACCAAGAGGCAATGCGCCAGACTTGTCGAAATCTGCCGATCAATTTTTCCCATTGGATAGTCTTCTAATTCACACGGAGTAACCCAGCGTATCTCGCTGGCTTCAATCGGGCGTGGTTCGCCAGCCACCAGAGAGCAGCAAAAGGCATGCAGTGTCACCTTAAAGTGGGAATAAGCATGACGATATACACCGACCTTTTCTCCGACTCTAATATCCGCCCCCAGCTCCTCGCGGATTTCACGCACCAGACTGGCAGTCAGTTCCTCACCTGGCTCCACTTTGCCGCCCGGAAACTCCCACAGTCCCCCCAGTAACCCGTTTTCAGGACGCCGCGCGATCAGCACCCTGCTATCCCGCGCAATAACTGCAGCACAAACCAAATAGTGTGGTACCTGCTTACGAGGCAAAAGAACAGGGCGCTGCTCCTGGATACCAAGAGCCTTTGCCCGGCAAAGACCACCGAGCGGGCAAAGCTGACATTGGGGACGCTGAGAGCTGCACAAAGTGGCGCCAAGGTCCATCATTGCCTGGTTATAATCGCCTGCCCTGCCAGTAGGTATATTTGCACGGGCGATTTCCCACAAACGTCTCTCCCCCTCTGGCAATTTAACAGGGATGTCCACATCAAATACTCGCGCAAGCACCCTGCGCACATTGGCATCTAGCGCAGCTTCATCTTGTCCAAAAGCGATTGAGAGTATTGCCCCAGCTGTATAAGCGCCAACGCCGGGTAAACGCCTCAGGGCACGAACATCAGCTGGGATTTCGCCACAATAATCACGCATCACCTGCCGGGCAGCACGATGAAAGTTCCGCGCCCGACCGTAATACCCCAGACCCTCCCAATACTTAAGAACCTCCTGCTCATCTGCCTGTGCCACATCCGCAAGCGTGGGAAAACGCTGCAGCCAGCGCTCAAAATAGGGAACGACCACGTCAACTTGTGTCTGCTGCAACATGACTTCAGATACCCAAACCACATACGGGGTATGCGTTCCACGCCACGGCAGCTGGCGCGCGTTTTTCTCATACCATGAGAGAAGCAACCGGGCAAACTCTGTTGGCATGACACAGGCAGACTAAAACTGAAAACCGCCGCGCGCCCTGACGATTTTATAAGAGAAGTTATTGACATAATCCTGCAGACGGTTTTGCAGGCTTTGCCAATCCGAAGAGCGCAGAATTTCTTTAGCACGATATTCAGATGGAAGCAGTGCTCCTACCAGTATCTGCGGGCGCGCCCCATAGACAGTAGCCCATGCATCGCTCAGCTCAAAGCCTAAACGTTGAACACCCGGTATAAAATCACGCACGACAAATTCAAAGTATTCTTCTTCGCGTTCGGGCGCAATATCCCAGCTCATAATCAATTTAACGGTCATGACTTACCTCTCATCGCGCGGGTAATCCAGTACAACCACCCGTGTGTCCTCTGGCAACGAGCTAACCGTTTTAATTTTCAAAGCCGGCTGCGGTTCAACATCAGTCAATCCCATCTCCTTAAGAAACTTCCTTAAAGGCTCGAGATTAAGTTGAGATTCGGGCAGGGCATAATGCATGGGAATGACAATATTAGGCTCAATCAGACTAACAACTTCTGCAGCTTTGGCTGAATTCAAGCTATCTCCACCGCCCACCGGCACCAAGGCAATATGCACCGGGCCCAATGCTTCAACCTCTGCCTGTGTTAAAACGCGATTCAGCGCTCCCAGATGAGCAACTGTAATTCCAAGGTACTCAATCACACACAACAAGTTCGGTTGTTCATGATTGTTATTACGCTTCGAGGGCATCTGCGTCTGAATAGCAGTAATAAAAACACCGCCTATCTCGTATTCCCCCGGCCCTGTAATCAAATAAGGCTCACTTTTGACAGCTGCAATGAAATTATGGCCGGGCTTATCGTGGCTGATGGTAACAATATCCGCTTTGAGGCGCAATGGCTTAAGCCCCACCTCTCTGTGATCAAACGGATCGGTCACGATTGTTTTCGTGTCGTGATTAGAAATTCTAAAACATGAATGCCCGTACCAGGTAATTTCCATTCAACCTCCAGTGATTAAGCCAATTATACATGCACCTGGTGATAATGACAATTTCTAGACTAGCGCGTTCACGAATCCCTCATCAGCACCTTAATATCAGACAGCCAGTTAGTGAGACCTTTGGCAACCTCGGCAACTTCATCGGATAACTTACGAATCTCCTGCGCAATGACAGAAAACACCTTGCCTGTTTCACCCTGGTACCTAAGAATGTCCGTTGCCCGAATCCCAAGCTGGATAATCCCTGGCTGATCCTTACGAGACACGCCAACAAACTTAAACACATCGGTATTGGAAGTGCGCTGTTGCATTTTCTGACAGACAACATGATTTTGGCGCGTCAACAGTTCACGAAAAACAAAAGCCTGAGCTTTGGGATCATCTGGAAACCTCCATCCCATAATCTCGTCTTCATTTGTATATTGGACAACCCCATCCTCATCAGTAATATACACATTAGGCATCCCGGTGCGGCGCACGAGATCCTTCAGATAGTCATTATTGCGAAAAGCCTCGATCGTAAACAATTCAGCCACAAGCCAGCACTGGCTCACCAGAAGGTGATCGAGTAGTATTTCTGAAAGTTTCTGGATGGACAGCGTGGCGTGAGCGGCTTCAATGGCCGAGTTGATTGCCAGAATCTTTATATCACCCGATATCTGTTTGATTTCGTTGGCGAGGTTCTCGACACCAGCAATAGCCTTGCCAAGCTCATCGGCTTTTTGCGAATCGCTCATTGCACAAACGCCTTCCCTTTCTGATATAGAAATATGGTGCTTCGCTTAACATATACGCCCGAAGGAAGTTAAACGCAAGATTTTTCCTTGACTCCACAAAAAACCTTTGATAAACTCGTAACCCGCGCCAGCTAAACCCAAAGCGAAATCCTTGCCTTTATAAAAGTGCTTTGGTATAATCCATTCCGCGTATTTTGCAGTTTAACAATTGCATCGCCGACGTAGCTCAACGGCAGAGCAACCGCCTTGTAAGTGGTAGGTTATGGGTTCGACCCCCATCGTCGGCTCAGTTGACGATTTCTAAGTGAGACCGAAGCGTCATCACGATCTCACTTGCAAGTTGTCAACAGCTTACCCGGGCGGTTACCCAAGTGGCCAAAGGGGGCTGACTGTAAATCAGCTGGCAGAAGCCTTCGGAGGTTCGAATCCTTCACCGCCCACCTTTGCAAGACCGAACGTGGTAGGCCCTCATAGCTCAGTCGGTAGAGCACGTTCTTGGTAAGAACGGGGTCATGGGTTCAAGTCCCATTGAGGGCTCTCCCAGTTGTGGCGACCAATAATTGCTGTAGATTTTTTAGGAGAGAGAAATCATGGCGAAGCAAAAATTTGAGCGAACGAAACCGCACCTGAACGTAGGCACGATGGGGCACATTGATCATGGGAAGACGACGCTGACGGCGGCGATCACCAAATACTGCCAGTTTTTGGGGCATGGTGAATTCCGGGCGTACGATCAGATTGACAATGCGCCGGAAGAGAAAGCGCGCGGCATCACCATTAACATTGCCCATGTGGAATACGAGACGGACAAGCGGCATTATGCACATGTAGACATGCCGGGGCACCGTGACTACATCAAGAACATGATCACCGGTGCGGCGCAGGTAGACGGCGCCATTCTGGTGGTGGCTGCGCCGGATGGGCCGATGCCGCAGACGAAAGAGCATGTGCTGCTGGCGCGGCAGGTGGAAGTGCCGAGCATTGTGGTCTATCTGAACAAGGTTGACCAGATGAACGACCCCGAACTGCTGGAGCTGGTGGAGTTGGAACTGCGCGAGATGCTGACCGGGTACGGGTTTCCTGGGGATCAAACGCCGATCGTGCGGGGGAGTGCGCTGCAGGCGCTGGAATGCTCCTCGACTGACCCGAATGCGCCGGAATACGAGAGCATCCGCCAGCTGCTGGATGTGATTGACAACTACATTCCGGAGCCGGTGCGTGAGGTGGACAAGCCGTTCATGATGCCGATTGAGGATGTGTTCTCGATCAAAGGGCGCGGGACGGTGGTGACCGGGCGTATTGACCGCGGCAAGATCAAGGTATCCGACCCGGTGGAAATCATTGGGCTGCGCGAAAAGAGCATGAGTTCAGTGTGCACTGGGGTAGAGATGTTCCACAAGATGCTGGACGAGGGCATCGCAGGCGACAATGTGGGTCTGCTGCTGCGCGGGATTGAGCGCACGGATGTGGAGCGCGGGATGGTGGTAGCCAAACCGGGGAGCATCAAACCGCACACCAAATTCACGGCGCGGGTGTATGTGTTGAAGAAAGAAGAAGGCGGGCGGCACAAGCCGTTCTTCTCTGGGTATCGTCCGCAGTTCTACATCCGCACGATGGATGTAACCGGCTCGATCAAGCTGCCGGAAGGCGTTGAGATGGTTTTGCCGGGTGATACGTGGACATGGAAGTGGAGTTGATTGTGCCGGTAGCGCTTGAACAAGGTTCCAAATTCGCCATCCGCGAAGGCGGTCTCACCGTCGGCGCTGGCGTCATCACCAAGATTCTTGAGTAAGAGGTAGTGTTTGTAACATGGGCTTTCCTCTTAAGCCCAATGAGATAATGATATGGCATCTAAAAAGAAAGATATTCGACCTGTAATTACCTTCGCCTGCACAGACTGCAAGGAGCGAAACTACACATCCCAGAAAAATCGGCGTAACGATCCGGGGCGTATGGAGTTGAAAAAATATTGCCCCCGTTGCAGAAAGCACACCGTGCATCGGGAAACAAAGTAGTGGAGGAGATGGCGCGGGAAACCAGGTGTTTGATGTCTGTGAGGTTTCAGCCGCCAGTAAAGGCCAGTAGCTCAATTGGCAGAGCGCCTGTCTCCAAAACAGGAGGTTGTGGGTTCGATTCCTGCCTGGCCTGTCTGAAGTAAGGCAACGCCGCTCCAGAGGCGGCGTTTTAGCCGTAAAAAGGAGTATGACGTGACGGACAAGAAAGAAGCGAAAAAACCGAACAAAATAGCTCAATGGTGGCGTGAGACCATTGGTGAAATGCGTAAAGTCAGCTGGCCTACCCTGCCAGAAGCGCGGCGTCTGACCTGGATTGTGCTGGTGGTAATGCTTGCCATGAGCACCTTTCTCGGCCTGCTAGACTTTGTTTTTTCGCGCTTGGTCACGCTGCTCTATTCGTAAAGTGTGTTGTATTTGGTATAGTAGGATTGAGGTATCGGTACAGTGATGGATACGCAGAATGAATGGGACGATGATATAGAGTCACCTCTACTGCAACCAGAAGAGGAGTTTTCTTCTGATCTGGAACCAGTCGAGCAGCAGCAACCATCTTCTTCAAATGAGAAGATAATGCCTGCCACTCTCGAGCAGTTTGTCAAAGACGCCGACCAGAGTGACCAAACAGAAGAAGGCACCCCTGAACACGGGTCGGAGGCAACCTCTGAAACCGAAGGCGGCAGAGCATGGTATGTCATTCACTGCTACTCCGGCTATGAAAATAAAGTGCGCCACAACCTGGAACAGCGCATTGAGACCATGAATGTTAAGGACAAAATCTTCGACGTAGTTATCCCCACACAGGAAGAGATCGAAGTCAAAGATGGTAAACGCCGCGTGGTAGAACGCCATGTTTTTCCCGGTTATGTGCTGGTGAACATGATCCTCACCGACGAATCCTGGTTCGTGGTGCGCAACACGCCCGGCGTGACCGGTTTTGTTGGCATGGGTAATCAACCAACTCCGCTACGCCCGGAAGAGATTGCACAAATTCTCAAGCGTATGGAAGCTGAAACCCCGCACATCAAAGTCTCATTCAAAGCTGGGGAGCGCGTACGCATTATTGATGGACCCTTCAACGACTTTCGCGGCACAGTATCAGAAATTGATATGGATCGCTCTAAAGTCAGGGTAATGGTCAACTTTTTTGGTCGTGAAACGCCTGTCGAGCTGGACTTTCTGCAGGTAGAAAAAGCCTAGCACAGGCGATAGGAATTTGTGGGAGGGTGCCCCTGATACACCCGCTAAAACCACCAAGGAGAAAATATGGCAAAGAAACTTAAAGCAATCGTTCGTTTACAAATCGCTGCCGGAAAAGCAAACCCGGCACCTCCCATCGGTCCTGCTCTTGCCGGGCACGGGATCAACATCATGGCTTTCTGCAAGGAATATAATGCGCGCACCCAAAACCGCGTGGGCGATATTATCCCGGCAGAGATCACCATTTACACCGATGGGTCCTTCACCTTTATTCTGAAGTCGCCCCCGGCTGCCGTTTTGCTTAAAAAGGCTGCCGGTATCGAAACCGGCTCAGCACAGGCAAACCGCGAAAAGGTGGGCAAAGTCACCCGCGCTCAAATACGCGAAATTGCTGAGACCAAAATAAAAGACATGAACGCTTATGACATTGAAGCCGCCATGCGCCAAATAGAAGGAACCGCGCGCAGTCTGGGACTTCAGGTTGTTGATTAATCATTCGTGGGAGGGTATGGTCGTATACCCGACTGCACCACAAAGGAGAAAACATGCCAAAACACGGAAAAAAGTATCTATCCGCGGCCGAAAAAGTAGATAGACAAAAATATTATGAGCCGCGCCAGGCTCTGGCACTGGTGAAAGAGACCGCTTATGCCAATTTTGACAGCACCGTAGAAGTACATCTGCGCATGGGGCTAGACCCACGCCAGGCTGACCAACAGGTGCGTGATGTAGTTGTCCTTCCTCATGGGCTTGGCAAAACGGTGCGTATCCTCGTCTTTGCTCAAGCGGAAGGCGCTGCGCTGGCACAGCAAGCAGGTGCGGACTATATCGCTGATACCGATGAATGGATCAATAAAATTCAGGCTGGATGGACCGAATTTGACGTAGCAATTGCCACCCCAGACATGATGGGCAAAGCCGGGCGTCTTGGACGCGTGCTTGGTCCGCGCGGTCTGATGCCCAATCCCAAAACTGGGACGGTTGTCCCCGCCGAAGATTTGCCACGCGTCATCAACGAAGCCAAAGCGGGACGTGTAGAGTTTCGTCTCGATAAAACTGCCAATCTGCATGTTGCTATTGGCAAAGTGTCTTTCGATGCCGATAAATTATATGACAACATGGCTGCCCTGATGGATGCAGTCAAAAAAGCCAAGCCTTCCGGCGCAAAAGGCACTTATATCCGCCGTATTACCGTAACATCCACAATGGGACCCGGTATCAAAGTGGACGCTAACCTTGCTCAGGCAATGGAGGTAAAAGAGTAATCTAGGACGATTCCAGAAATCTTCCTTCACCGTTGACCGCTGGTGCCCGAATGGGCTTAATATCCTGCCGAGGTGAAGACTAACCTCAACCTCTCCACACATGTTCCACAACTCATGCGGACATGTTGGTACGGAAAACGGGAGTCTTTGCCAAAGCAGTTTAAGGCAAAGACTTTTATTTTGAAAGGAGGTGAATTAAGTGGCTTTCTCAAAGAAACAAAAAGAGGCAATGCTGGCTCAATATGAACAATGGGTGCAGCAAAGTGAAGCGGTTTTCATGTTGGAGTTTAAACAAATGAACATGAAAGAGATAGATGCCTTTCGTGCCAAGGTACGTGAAGCAGGTGGTCAGCTCCATGTTGCCAAGAACACCCTGTTGCGTATTGCGCTCGAGCGCGCTGGTATCAAGGATACCGGCATTGTTGAAGGCACCACACTTTGCGGCATCGCCCCCGCCGAAGCCCCTGCCATCGCCAAGATCATCAGCGAAGTAACCAAAAATTCTGAAGTGTTCAGGATAAAAGGCGGTTTGCTGGATGGGAAGATGCTTAGCGAAGGTGAAGTCAAAGCATTAGCCGAATTGCCGCCGTTGCCCGTCATGCGCGCCAGATTGCTGGGAATGATTACCACCCCGGCAACACAACTGGTTCGTACTCTGGCAGAACCGGCACGCAGTCTGGCAGCTGTGGTCAAAGCATACTCAGAGAAACAGCCCGCCGCTGTCTAGTCGTAACGTTGTATCATATAAATGTTTATCAGAAGCATTCTATATCGTTCGCAATCTACAAGCAATGTATTGAAGGAGTAATAAAATGGCTGATATTGAAAAACTTGTTGAAGAGCTGAGCAAACTTTCAGTTCTCGAAGCTGCTGAGCTTGTCAAAGCCCTTGAGGAGAAGTGGGGCGTTTCTGCCGCCGCACCCGTTGCCGCAGTAGCAGTAGCCGGTCCCGCAGCCGCCGCCGCTGCTGAACCCGTCGAAGAACAAACCGAGTTTGATGTTGTTTTGAAGGACGCCGGTCCGAAGAAGATTGAGGTCATCAAGGTCATCCGCCAGCTGACCAATCTTGGGCTGGTGGAAGCGAAAACAATGGCTGAGACTGCCGGTGCCAAAGTGCTCGCCGCAGTGGGCAAAGAGGCAGCCACTGACGCCAAATCAAAACTTGAAGCAGCAGGCGCTGTGGTCGAAATCAAATAATCACAACGTCCTCAATAGCAACATCACCGACCCCTTTAACGGGGTCGGTGTGTTTTAAACCAACCCTTTTGGAGACTAAGCCAGCCCCTATTAGAGATGCAGAGAATTTAGACAGCCAAGGGGGCAACCTGCCGTATCACCATCACCACCTTGCCCATAATACGAAACCGTCGGCTATTATCAAGATAGATGGGTTTCATGGTGGGGTTTGCAGGCTGCAAACGCACACGATTCTTTTCGCGATAGAAATATTTGAGCGTCGTTTCCTCAGTATCGTCCAGCCAGACCGCAACCATTTCGCCATTTTGCGCCTCTTCGGTCTTTTTCATCACCACGATGTCTCCATCATTGATCATAGCGTCAATCATGGAGTCCCCTTCGACTTCAAGAGCAAACAAATTTTCCTCGCGGGCAGGCAGAAGGCTGCGGGCAACATCAATGCTTGTCTCCGCGTCAAAATATGGCAGGTCAGATTGTGGCACCGGGATGGGTTCGCCAGCCCGAATGCGCCCAAGCACAGGCAGGCGAATGAGCTCTTCCGTTGCCTCAGCTGTCTTGCGAATAACCTCACCCACCTTATCTACCAGCGAACTGCCTGCATTGAGAATTCGAATACTGCGCGAAACATGCTCATCACGTTCGATATACCCCATCTGTTGCAGCTGGTTCAGGTAATAATCCACCAGAGAGGTCGAATTGACACCAATTGCCAAACCAATTTGCCGGATAGAAGGGCTATAGCCGTTCTTTTCCTGAAAACTACTTAAATACCTCATGATCTTTTGATGTCGCTCACCCATGCCCGCACGCTTTCTAACCATACGTTGCTCCTTTATCAGGCTCAAAACGGATTTTTGTTCTATTATAAATCTATCATAGCAGAACATTCGTTCTGTGTCAAGAGTTTTTACTTGTAGTTCGCTGTCGCATTCCCTCGCATCCCGCGAGCAATATCGCCGATGCGGGGGAACGTATTTTCAAAATCCGTGTTGCCTTTCGAGTAGTGTCTGTCATCAAAAAGACCCTGTACAAATTGGAAAAGATGGAGAAACTTGTTCATATAGCCTCCTTTCTGGATTTTGCCATCGTTAGCCTTATATCCAGTTTAGGAGGTTTTTTGTGTCCGATCTCATATCTGAATTTCAGCAAATTAATGGTTGACTTAAGCCCAAAAATAGCTATACTTTAACTGTGCAGGAAAAAGTTGAATTTTTTCTATGTTCAACGTTGTCCGTACAAACGTACATCCGTATAATAAATACTTCAACCCTATCATTATATACATCCCCTAAAAGCTTATAGCACTGTCGTTTTTCTTTCCCTTTCTAATGCAGACTTGTATCCTTCATGCTCTCAGACAACATATCCAAATATATTGAGGGTTTTCCATGAAAAAAACTTATCTTCTTGGAATCGACAATGGTACAACCACCACCAAAGCTACTCTGTTTGACACGCAGGGCAATGAAATCGCCGTATCCAGCGGTCGCGATGTCAAAACCACTCACCCCGAACCCGCCTGGGCAGAACAAAGCATGGAAGAAATCTGGCAAGCAACCACAGCAGCCATCCGTAACTGCCTGGAGAAGTCGGGCGTAGAACCAGGCGATATTGCCGGTATCTCTCTCAGTGGGCATGGTGGCGGTGTCTGGCTGGTGGACCGGATGGGTAGCCCTGTTCGCCCTGCCATCATTTGGCTGGATGGGCGTGCAAAACCCTATCTAGACATCTGGGGGCAGCAGGGTTTGCTTCCCAAGTTATATGATCTCTCCGGCTGGAACCTTTTTGCCGGTATGGGCCCCGTAACGATCTTCCCCTGGCTGATGGAACACGAACCTGAAAGCTTGAAACGAGCTTATGTGAACCTGACCTCAAAGGATTGGGTAAAGTACTGTCTAACAGGGGAGTTCAGCACCGATCCTAGCATGGCTTCGGTAGCGCTGATTGATTTTCGCAAAATGGATTACAGCGACGAGTTGCTGGAATTGGCAGGCATCCGCACCTACCGTCACCTGCTTCCTCCTCTTATTCCTGCATGGCAGGTGGCAGGAAAGGTAACCGCCCAAGCCGCTGCTTTGACAGGGTTGAAAGAGGGTACACCCGTTTCCAGCGGGGCATTTGACGGCGCCTGTTCCACGCTGGGGGCTGGCGCCTACCGTGTTGGAGAAGCCTGCAGCAATATCGCTACAGCCGGGGTACACGTTGTCCTCTCTGCAGAGCCAACGCTCGACCCTGAACGCATTTACAGCCTGATGTGCCATACGGTGCCAGGCGTTTTCTACAAAACTTCTATGGCACAAGTGGCTGCCGGAAACCTGGACTGGTTTGAACGTGAATTTTGCGCTGCCGAGCGTGAAGAAGCCAAACGACGTGGCATTAGTGTATATGACGTCATCAACGAGGAAATTGCCCGCATTCCACTAGGGGCGGGCGGTGTGATTTATCTGCCATTGCTACAAGGCGAGCGAGCGCCATTCGTCAAGCCTGAAGCGCGCGGTGTTTTCTTTGGTTTGGGCGACTGGCATACCCGCGCCCATCTGCTGCGGGCGGTATTCGAAGGCGTGGCTCTCTCCACCCGGCACAATGTGGACGCCATGATCAAAACAGGTCGGCTGAATACTAATTATGTGTCTGGGGGAGGATCCAAAAGCCCTCTTTGGTGTCAGATCATCGCCGACTGCCTGGGAAGCGCCATTCGCGTCCCGGCGGGAGCCGACTCAGGCTCGCGCGGCGCAGCCATCAATGCCGGTGTGGCAGTAGGAGTTTTTAAGGATCACGGCGAAGGTGTTGCCAGCATGGTCAAGATTGGACGTGAACATACCCCGAACGCCGAAAACATCGCCAAATATGACCAGCTCTATGCGCTGTATACCCACCTCATTAAAGCAGTATGGCCAGTTTGGGAAGAGAGCGCAAAAGCCGATGTCGAACACTGGCAATAAATCCTGAACAGCCGGGATTCGCCACCCGAAAGGAGGTGATATCGTTTTATTTTTGGCAAGCTTAAGCCCCTTTACTGGTAAAAAATGACTCAGATTTTTTGATTCACCATTTCATTCACTCACCCGGAGGAGGATCCTATGAAAAAACTTACTCTCATCATAAGCTTGTTGGTCATAGCAACTATGTTGCTGACTGCCTGTCAGCCCGCCGCCCCAGCTACCGAACAGCCCCAAGCGCCAGAACAGCCTACTGAACAGCCAAAACCTGAAGAGCCAACCCCCCAACAACCAGCTGCTGAAAAGCCAGCTGAACCCATGCCTGCTGCTGGAGCTGCCATCAACAAAGAAGCCTGTCAGGGTGCCAACCTCAAATTCCTGACCATTCAACCACACAATGTCGCTGCCCAGAACCTGCAAACCTGGTTCCAGGAAGCGTCAGGTGCTCAAGTTGAGTTAATTGTGGTGCCCTATGACAACGTGATTGAAAAAGCTGTTCTGGATGTGACCTCGGGCGCCAACGAGATTGATGTGGTCGAATACTGGTATCCCGGACTGGGCACATTGGTAGAAAATAACGTGCTCGAAAATCTGGATCAGTGGTATGCCGACAACGCCAGCTGGATCAAGGCAGACGACTTCTTCCCCACCTACTTTGACACCTTTACCAAAATTGGTGATTCGCGCTATGGTATTCCCTATGATGGTGATATGCACCTGTTGTGGTATTACAAGCCACTATTTGAAAAATACAGCCTTCAGCCACCAAAAACGTGGGATGAGTATCTGAACGCCTGTAAGACCATCACCGAAGGCGAAAAGGGCAACGCCTACGGTTGTGCCATCATGGGCGCCAAGATTCCTCTGATTCTGATTGGCACATACCTCAACCGGCTGGGCTCCTACGGCGGATCGTTCTTTGATGCACAAGGCAAACCCACCATCAACAGCCCCGAAGCTGTCGCTGCGCTCGAAGGGCTTGTCGAACAATCCAAGTATGCACTGCCGACAGCTTCGGCGGTGGCGTTCGACGAGGCACTCGGCGGCTGGTTTACCGGTAAGGTAGGCATGGTAGAGTTCTGGACCGACCTGGGTTCCATGACAAATGACCCCGCTTCCTCCAAGATTGGCGGACAGTGGGGCGTGGTGCCGCTGCCCAAAGGTCCCGGCGACAAAGGCAAAGTGGTCGCATCTGTCAACGCTGGTTTTGCTATCGGCGTCTCCACCGGATCGAAAAATAAAGCCTGCGCGATGGAGTTTGTCAAGTTCGTCGCCGACCCCGAGACTGCCAAGCGCTATAACACCGTTGTGGGCGGCATTGACCCGGCACGTCAGTCCACGCTCGAGGATCCAAAGTTCATCGAGTTCGTTGGCAAAGAAGTTGCCGATGCTATCCGCGAGGCACACAAGAATGCAGTTGTCTGGCCCACCAGTGCCCTGTGGTTCAAGTTGCAAGAACCCTTGAATGATAACCTGTCACTGGCTCTCTCCGGGCAAAAGACACCCCAGCAGGCCCTGGATGATACCCAGAAAGCCTGGGAAGACTTGCTCAAATAGGCAAGATAAACTTTTCCTGTTCCGTTCGGATGGGAGGAGAATATCTCCTCCCATCCAACACGGGGAGATTTCCCCCTGGAAGTCTTCACCAATAAGGAGCAAATTACTGTGAATGGATCGCTGGAAAAATACACACCTAAGCTCATGGTGCTGCCCACCTTTTTGATTCTGCTGATCATTTCACTGGTCCCGCTAATCTACGTGCTGGGCATTAGCTTCACCGCTTCCACCATTGCCAAGCCATTTAACGATTTTGTGTGGTTCGAAAATTACAAAAAAGCCTTTACCGATGAGATTTTTGGTCACTCACTGGTCAACACGTTGCTGTTCGCGTTCATTGTCACCACTATTCAAACCTTTCTGGGCTTTGTGCTGGCTTTCACCATGCAACGTGAACGAACGCTGAGCGGTGTTTTACGCACTCTGGCATTGCTACCTCTGTTCACCCCTCCCGTAGCCATTGCCATGATCTGGCGACTGATCTATGACCCCAACCAGGGATTGCTAAATTATTATTTGCTCAACTGGGGATTGAGCAGCACCCCTATCGCCTTTCTTGGGGAGAGAACCCTGGCTTTTCCAGCCATTATGCTTGCAGATATCTGGCAATGGACACCTTTCTGCTTTCTGCTTTGTTTGGCAGCGTTGCAATCTCTGCCGCGCGACCCCTATGAAGCGGCAATGGTTGATGGTGCTTCCGCGTGGTATGTCTTCAGACGATTGACATTGCCCATGGTTGCCCCACAAATTATCGTGATCTTTCTCTTCCGTTTTCTAATCGCCCTAAAAGTCTTTGACTTGATTTATATGCTCACCTTTGGCGGGCCAGGAAACGCCACTCAGGTAGCCTCTTTCTACATATACCGTGTCAGCTTTAAGCAATTTCAGACCGGTTATGGCGGCGCTTTGAGCATTCTGGTGTTGATACTGATCAGTATCCTGGCAACTCTGCTAACCAAAGGGCGGGAATTTCTGCTCAGCAAGGTGGAAAGATGAACAAAAACGGCACTTTTGACAACCATGGCGAAACCGAGGAGATCATCACCCGCAAGGACTTCGGTTATTATCTTTCTCACATCCTTCTCGGAAGGGGTGGGCGTATTGTCCTGCTGTTAATTTTCACATTATCGATCCTGATCCCCATCATTTATATCGCCTCGACCTCCCTCAAAGAGCCAATTGAGATTCGTACCTCGGGTGCGCTATTTCCGACGGGGCCGATCACATCTATCAACTGGATCAAGGCATTTCGTAACGTACCGCTGGTGCGCTATCTGTTTAATTCGACGGTGGTGGCTTTCTTCAGCACCCTGCTTGTGCTGACAATCGCCATCCCAACCACGTACTCCATTATCCGCTTCAAAACTGGCGGATGGTTTCTGCCAGCCTGGATTTTGGGCACGTATGTGATGCCGCCTATTGTCGTCAGCATCCCCATCTTTGCCATGGTAAAGATGGTCGGGTTGCAAAACACCCTTTTGGGGCTACTGCTTGTGCATACCATGGCAAATATGCCTATTGCCGTGTGGCTACTGGATAGCTATATCCGTGCCATTCCGAAAGAACTGGAGCAAGCTGCCTGGATTGACGGATACAGCCGCTGGGAAACCCTTCTGCGGGTTGTTTTTCCACTCATTCGCCCCGGCGTTCTGGCAACGGGCGTCATCTGCCTGATACTTTCCTGGAATGAATTCCTGTTTGCTTTGATTCTGACCTACGGTGTACAGTCGAACACTTTCCCCATCGGCATCTCGCGCTACGTAGGCGAGCACGGTCTGCAGTTTGGGGAAATGTCCGCAGCAGCGCTGGCAGGGATTGTTCCCATCTATCTACTTGTCTTTCTCTTCTCGCGCAACCTGGTAGAAGGTCTCACGCGCGGAGGTGTTAAGGGCTAATTTCTTGACGGTATGAGGTGTACACCATGAATAAATATTTCCTTGAAATCCAAAAACTCATCCAGAGTGGCGAATTTAAAGCAGGCGAAGCATTGCCGTCTACCGAAGATCTGGCAAAGCGCTTTTCTGCCAGTCCAGCCGAAATTGAAGAGGCAATATCCGAACTGATTTACGAAGGCGAGCTGGAACGTCAACGGCCCCAGCCCCTCCCCACAGTACAGGTGCCAACGCGCAAATTGTGGGGAACGCTAGGAGGCAGTCACAGTATTACAAAAGAAGCCAAAAAGCGCGGCGAAGAACCAGGCGTTGAAATCATCAACTGGAAATTGGTAGATGCCTGGCCCTCCATCCAAAAACGTTTGGCATTAGACCCTGGCGACCAGGTACAGATCATGGAGCGCCTGCGCAGTGTCAATGGGATGCCTGTAGCGATTGAGATTTCCTACTTCCCCGCCAAATTCTACCCCGGCATCACTCCTGATCTGTTTACAGAAGAGGGCAGTGGTCAGTCATCGTTTGCGGTAATGGAGCAAAAATTCGGTTTGAAATCGGACAAAGCTTTTGACGAGGTTACTGTGGTTTGCCTGGAGAAACGCGAAGCTGACTACCTGAAAGTTGCCCAAGGCACGCCTGTGCTGCAACGTTTTCGCGTTACCCTGTCAGATAAAGGCATCCCCATCAAAGCCTCGCGCGCCGTATGGCTCTTCCGTGCAGCGTACCAGATGGCCGTGTAACCCAGAACCCAGGAGAAAAACGGTGGCAAGTGTAGAACTTCGTAACGTATGGAAAATTTACGGCGGCAAAGTGCAGGCAGTCGTTGATGCCTGCTGGAAATGCAACGATGGCGAATTTTTTTCGATTCTCGGCCCCTCAGGGTGTGGAAAGTCTTCTACCCTGCGTATGATTGCCGGGCTGGAAGAAATCACGCGCGGTGAAATTCTCTTTGACGATGTTGTAGTGAACAAAATGCCCCCCAGCCAGCGCAACATTGCCATGGTCTTTGAAAACTGGGCACTCTACCCCAACTTGACGGTTTATGAAAACATTGCTTTCCCGCTGCGGGTGCGCAATCTGCCCGAAAAGGAAATTGACCGCAGGGTCAAAAACGCCGCCGAATTTCTTGGACTTGAAAATGTGCTCCAGATGGGTGTGCGGCGGCTGAGTGGCGGCGAAATGCAGCGCGTGTCCATTGGGCGCGCCATCGTCCGCGAACCACAGGTGTTGATTATGGACGAACCCATCTCGCACCTGGATGCTGGCTTGCGGGCGCGTATGCGGGATGAGCTCAAAAAACAGGTGGAGCGGTTAGGTGTCACTACCCTGTATATTACCCACGACCAGGTTGAGTCTATGGCAATGGCTGACCGCATTGCCATTATGAACCTGGGACGGATACAGCAGGTGGGAACACCCCTTGATATTTACTATAACCCCGCCAACGAGTTTGTTGCCGGATTTATCGGCGAGCCGCCCATGAACTTTGCAGCCGCTGAACTTCTTCAAGAAGGCGATGATTTTGTTATTGCCTCGCCATCCTTCCGTTTTAAGCTGGATGACATCTGTAAATCGAACTTTCTTCAGTACCGCGGCAACTCAAAGCTGAAATTGGGCGTACGGCCAGAGGACGTTTGCGTCAGCCTCACCCCATTGCCAAATTGTTTTGAATTACCTGTTGATTTTGTCGAGCCTCAGGGCGACCGTACCATCATCTCTCTCCAGATGGATAAAGACCAGACCTTTCTGGCACAGGTGCTTGGCAACCTGCGCCCGCCAGTCGGTCAGATGGTATATGTCCGTTTCGATCAACGGCACACGCACTTTTTCGACGTCGACAGCGGCGAAAATATCTTCTACAACCGCTAAAGGGACGCAGGAGACAAAATATGGCAAGTGTAGAACTCAAAAACATTACCAAACGTTTCGGTTCGGTTGCTGCGCTCAAGGATGTGAGTTACACCATCAAAGACGGGGAGTTCTTTGTGTTGCTTGGTGCTTCAGGGGCAGGGAAATCAACCACCATCAATGTCATCTCGGGTTTGGAGAAACCAGACGAGGGAGGCGTCTTTTTGGATGGCAATAACATTACCAACTCATTTCCGCAAAGCCGCGATGTGGCTACAGCCTTTGAGAGCTATGCTCTCTACCCCCACTTTACCGTATTCGAGAATTTGATGTTTCCACTCGAATCCCCTGAGCGCAAACGTACGATGAGCCGCGCCGAGCGTGAGCAACGCGTTAGAGAAGTGGCTGAAATGCTCGCCATCGGTGAATTGTTGCAGCGCTACCCGCGCGAGCTTTCAGGCGGGCAAAGACAGCGCGTCGCTTTGGGGCGCACGCTCGTACGCCGCCCAAAAGCCTATCTGCTGGACGAGCCAATTGCGCACCTGGACGCCAAACTGCGCCATCGCATGCGTTCAGAATTAAAAAAGATACAACAGGGGCTGGGGATCACCACATTATATGCCACCCCCGATCAATTGGAAGCGCTCTCAATGGGAGACACCGTTGCCGTGCTGCACAAAGGCGTGGTTGAGCAAATAGGCACCCCCGATGAGATTTATTACCAGCCAGCAAATTTATATGTAGCCAGTTTCGTTGGCGACCCGCCCATGAATGTGTTTCCCATAGATTACCACGGCGACTATGCCATCATCGAATGTGACACGCCATATCGTGTACCCATTTGCCCAGATGATCAGAAAATGCTTGCGGAGAAGATGGGCGGCTGCCAGCTAAAGATTGGGATCCGACCGGTAGATATACGCCTGGTACCGCCGGATGATCCGCGTGCCCACACGCGCGGCGAGGTCGTTCTTCTTGACACACTTGGGCAAACTTCCATTGTTACCGTGCGCCTCAAAGCAGAGGAAATCAAAGCCAAGGTTTCTTCAGATTTGATACCAAAGCTGCATAGTTCCATTGGGCTGGAAATGAACAACGAACGTTTTTACTTTTTTGACGCAGCAACCACACAGCGTATCGGCTAAAACCCTTTTATTTTCAGGAGAAAGGAGAAAATTACCATGCAAAAGAGAACGTTAGGCAATAGTGGTGTTGAGCTGACCGTGCTTGGTCTGGGTACCTGGGCGATTGGCGGTGGTGATAACCCGTATGGTTGGGGAAAGCAAGACGATAAGGAATCCATTGACACCATCCGCCACGCGCTGGATAAAGGCATCAACTGGCTCGATACGGCAGCAGGTTACGGACATGGTCATTCAGAAGAAATCGTTGGCGAGGCAGTTGCAGGACGAAGATACGAGGTGTTTATTGCCACCAAATGTGGCATCCTGTGGAAAGACGACGGTTCGGACATCTATCCCTGTCTCAAAGCAGAAAGCATTAAACAAGAGGTAGAACTGAGTCTGAAACGGCTCAAAACTGATTACATTGACCTCTATCAAATTCACTGGCCCACCGGCAATGACGACGACATCTACGAAGGCTGGGGGGCCATTGCAGACCTCATCAAGGCAGGCAAGGTGCGCTTCGGTGGTGTTTCTAACTTCAACGTCAAACAGCTTGAGATTGCCCAAAAAATTCACCCGGTAACCTCGCTTCAACCGCCTTACAGCATGTTGGTCAGGGGAATTGAAGATGAAATCATGGATTACTGTGGAAAAAATAAAATCGGCATCATTGCCTACAGTCCAATGCAGGCTGGTCTGTTGACAGGCAAAATGACCCGCGAGCGGGTAATGGCTTTCCCGGATGACGACTGGCGCAAAACCAAAAGCCCCCACTTTCAGGAACCTGCTCTCAGCATCAATTTGGATCTGATTGAAAAACTCAAACCGATTGCCGCCAAACACAACCGACCATTATCGCATTTGGCGCTCGCTTGGGTGCTGCGCAGACCAGAAGTTACCGGTGCAATTGTCGGTTCACGCCGACCATCTCAGGTGGACGAAACCATTGGAGCGGGCGATTTTGTTCTGCCAAAAGAGGATATTGAGGCAATTGACAAACTGTTGAAAGAGAGAGACGAAGCGCTGAAGAAAGCAGGAGTTGGATAATGAAGGTTGCTGTTATTGGGGATTTGTTTGTAGTTAACGAAGTATTGCAGGTTGCTTTTGAGGAGGCTTTCAAAGGCTCGGGGTTACAGTTTGAGTACGTCTATGAAACCTTTGATTGGCCTGTTGTGCCGGTGCAGAAGAATGACGAGATCAGCGAGTTTGTTGGCGACCCCGATAGAATTTGCAAGATCGTTCCCGACGTCGAGATCATCCTCACACATTCAGCACCGATACCCAGAAAAGTTATTGACGTCGCAAAAGCACTCAAGGTTGTAGGCGCGGCACGCGGTGGGCCAGTAAATATTAACTGGCAGGCTTGCACCGAACGCGGCATCCCGGTGCTGTATGCTCCCGGGCGAAACTCCGGCGCGGTAGCAGAATTCACTGTAGGCATGATGCTGGCACAGTCGCGCAACATCACTCGCTGTCATTTTTCTATGGTAACCGAGAAGCGCTGGCGCGGCGACCTGTATACACATGATGTTGTGGGCAATGAACTGGGCAGTTCGGTTGTAGGGCTGATTGGCGGCGGTGCCATTGCCAGCAAAGTGGCGCGTATCGTGCAAGGGTTTGGCGCCAAAGTGCTGATCTATGATCCTTATGTGCCCGAACAAAAAATCCGCGAGATGGGCTGCCAACCGGTTGACCTAGACACCCTGCTCAAAGAGTCGGACTTTGTATCGCTACACCCGCGCCTGACCAAAGAAACTGCCGGGATGATTGGCAAGCGCGAAATCAGCCTGATGAAAAGTACCGCTTATCTAATCAATACCGCACGCGGTGAACTGGTGCAGCACGATGCTCTTTACGAAGCGCTCCGAGAGAAAAGGATTGCTGGAGCAGCACTGGATATCTGCGAATCGGAGCCGCCGCCTGACGACAGCCCTGTTTACACATTGGAGAACGTAACCGTTACATCCCACCTGGCAGGCGCATCCATACAGGCAGCTGAAATCGGTGCACGTGTGCTGGCTCAGGGGATATTCGATTACATTGTCAAAAAGGAAACGCCGAAGTACTGTGTCAACCCCGACTTTGTAAAGAATCTCAAGTAAAGGCTTAAACACTGTATGATCACCTCAAAACGCATCTCTGAGCTCGACCGCGACACCCCTATTCCGCTCTACTTTCAGGTATCGAGCATTCTGCGCAGAGAAATTGAATCGGGGAAATATCAACCCGGTGACTACATCCCCACTGAGGCAGAATTGCAAAAGCGTTTTGGTGTCAGCAGACACACAATACGTCAAGCCATCTCTGACCTGGTATATAAAGGGCTTCTCGAGAGACGGCGTTCAAAAGGCACCCTGGTGTGCGCCTCACAATTGGAAGTAAAGCTATCTGATCTCGCCAGCTTCACCCAGGAGATGATGAACAGTGGGCTGGAATTGATGACCAAAATCATCGATTTCCACTATATGGCCGTCCCCGACGATGTGGCACCCCTGTTAAAAGTAACCATAGGCGAGCAAGTGGTTTTTATGGAACGCCTGCGTTTTGTTGATCAAAAGCCGGTTGCTATCGAAAAATGGTACACGCCCCTCCGTTTTGTTCCTGGCATCAAGAAGTCTCTCTTTGGCGAGCAGGGTGTTGAGCAATCCACCTACTATATGATGATGAAACACTATGGCATCGTGGTAACTCATGCAGTTGACACCATCAGCCCTGTGCCAATTGAAGCCCGCGAAGCACGCCTGCTCAACGTCCCAACAGGACAGCCAGGACTTTTGCGCACCCGTATTTCCTTTACAGCAGACGACCAGCCAATAAGTTACGGTATTGGCGTCTATCTCATCCGCTTGCGTTTCTTTCAAGACGCAGGCCGTTAACCACAAAAATACCCTTGTAAGGAGCATATCAATTATGGGTACTCCGCTAACTGTCGCAGATATTGCAAAAATGGTGGACCATTCGCTGCTTCGTCCAACCCTCACTGATGCAGAATTTGACGAAGGCATAGAATTGGTCAAAAAATATCGCTGTGCCACCGTTATGGTAGCCCCCTATGATGTCACGAAAGCCGTACAGGCTTTAAAGGGTAGCGGCATCATGGTGAGCACTGTCGTGGACTTCCCTCATGGTTCCAATCTGACAGAATCCAAAGTCTTTGAAGCCGAAAAGGCAATGGATAATGGCGCAGCCCACCTGGATATGGTGCTGGCAATCAGCCGCTTGGTGTCGGGGCACTATGATTATGTAGAAGAGGATATCCGCGCTGTGGTTGAAGCAGCCCATGCGCGGGGGGTCCCCGTCAAAGTCATCTTTGAGACATGCTATCTCACGCCCGATATGATTGTCGCTGCCTGTAAAGCCAGCGAGCGCGCCGGGGCAGATTTTGTCAAGACTTCCACCGGCTATGGCCCCTCCGGCGCAAAACTTGAGGATGTGATCCTGATGCGCGCCAGTTGCAGCCCGAAAGTGCAGGTAAAACCCTCCGGCGGCATCCGTACCCTGGATGATGTTCTGGCATACCGCAAGGCAGGTGCAACGATGATCGGTACGCGCGCTACAGCCGCCATTCTGGAAGAAGCAGCCCGGCGCGAGGCAGAAGGCACCCTATGTGAACTGGATTAGAAATAGTTTTAAGCGCAACTTTCGATTAAGGAGTTCTTTATGACAAAAATGAATGCTGCCATGTTTTATGCGCCAAAAGACGTACGTTTTGAGCGCATTGATGTACCTTCCCCAGGCCCTGGTGAATTACTGGTCAAAATCGGTGCTGCGGTAACCTGCGGCACCGATATCAAAACATACGAGCGCGGTCATCCGGCAATTATCAAAAAAGTTCCCTCGACATTTGGGCACGAGTTCAGTGGTCAGGTGGTAGGGGTAGGCAAAGGAGTTGAAAATTTTGCAGAGGGCGACCGGGTTACCTGCTGCAACGCCGTTCCTTGTGGAGAATGTTTCTACTGTAAAATTGGTCACCGTAACCTGTGCGAAGACCTGTTGGTTCTGAATGGAGCATACGCTGAATATATCGTCATCCCCGCCCGCATGGTCAAGGTCAACACATATAAACTTGCCGACCACATGACCTACCAAGAGGCAGCCGTCTCAGAACCACTGGGAACAGCCATCCACTGCATTAAACACGCTGGTATCCGCCAGGGAGATACGGTTGTGGTGTTGGGCTCTGGGCCATTGGGGCTGATGATCTGCCGCTTGGCGCACCTGCAGGGTGCGCGGGTGATTCTGTCGGGTGAAATCACCGAAGAGCGCAAGCGTGTGGCCACCAACTTTGGTGTCAATGAGTTCATCAACATTCTGGAAGTAAAAGACGTCAAGGAACGTATCCAAATGGTGAAGGATTTGACCACAGCCGGAAAGGGTGCAGATGTCGCCATTGAGGCAGCCGGGTTTCCAGAAGCCTGGGAAGAGGCTATCCAAATGATCCGCAAAGCAGGAACTGTCGTTTTTCACGGCGGTTGCAAAGCGGGTACCTCGATCACCCTGGATACCCATGCAATGCACTACTTTGAACACAAGCTGATCGGTGTCTTTCATCAGGATCCAGAAGACTATCGCCGTTCGGTGCAAATGCTAACCGCACGACTGGTGGATGGCAGACAGTTCGTCACCGAGACCATGCCGTTAAATCAACTCATCTCCGCCTTTGAGCGCGTGCGCCGTTTCGAAGGCATCAAGTTTGCCATTGACCCTTCTGTCATGTAACGGGAGCTACCATGAGTAAGAAATCTGAAATGACCCAAAATGAGCGCATCGAAGCATTGCTGCGTAGAGAATCCATAGACTGTGTGCCTTTTGTGCACAAGGGATATAGTTTTTGTGCTACCAATGTAGGCATCCCCAAAGCCGATATCTTTGAATTCCCTGAGAAAAGCTATATGGCACAAAAATGGACAATGGAGCAGTACCATGCAGAGATAGCTCCCTTTTATACATTTGTTGCCTACGGCGCCTGGGAATTTGGCGGTGAGATTGCCTGGCCAGAAGACCGCTGGGCATCGGGGCCAAGCGTGGCAAAGAGACCTGTGTCAACGCTTGACGACCTATATCAACTTTCGCTGCCCGATGTCAAGACTAGCGGTTGTCTGCCCCGTATGATGGAATTTGCGCGTCTGCAGGAAAAATATGGCACACAAATCGCTTTTATATATGGAAGTCCGTTCACCTTTTGTGCCAATCTCTGCGGAGTGGATAAGTTTTTGGAATGGGCTGCCAGCGAGCCGGATGCCGTCCATCATGTCATGCGTCTGATGACAGATCACCTGAAGCAGGTGGCCGATTGGTTTATCAGCGAGTTTGGCGCCGAGCGCGTTCTGCCGCGCGTGGCTTCGCCCACCGATGGGTTGATTTCGCCGCGCATGTACGAGCGCCTGATATTGCCCTACCGCATGGAGCTACACCAATATGTTCTGGACAAGGGTGTAAAGCACATCTACGATCACATCTGCGGCGACCAGAACAAAAACTTGCCCTTGTTAGCACGCCTGCCATGGGGAAACCCTGGCATGCTCAGCTTTGGGCACGAAGTGGATTTGCTCAAAGCCGCCGAACTCTTCCCTAACGAGATTATTTGCGGAAACGTTGAACCCGCCATCATTGTCAAGGGGTCTCCTGGCGAGGTTTACGAAGCCTGTCGCAAAAATATTGAACAGGGAAAACAAATTAAAAGTGGCTTTGTTTTCATGGGAGGATGCGATATTCCCGCCACTGTGCCCCCATATCATATTTACTTGATGAGTAAAGCCGCTGAAGAATTCGGACGTTATCACTAATTACCATCGTCAATCAACCCCGCATAGCCCCCGCAGGTTTACGCAGAATCCAGTTGTTACTGCGTAAACCTGCGCATTATGGGGACTGCTGAGTAGTTTTTTGCCCCACTGTCTGATGCTGCAGAACTTCCTTAATCATTTGATCCAACTGAAGCGGTATCATTTCTGCCTGATCGGCTTTTAACGTGGGTTGATAGATCTGGCGCGCTGAGTCCTGGACAATACCGCGCACAACTCTCCACGAGGCTGTTGCTGGCGCAGCGCGGGCCAACGGCGGCAACATCATTGCTCTATCCCATTGCGGGTACTTCTGGCGATAGTCTTCCAGATATTCCAGCGCCGCATGGTTCACCGGTAATGTGCCGTCCACCTCGATCAGCCCCGCAATGTGCCGCGGCAGGAGCATCCAGCGAACAAATAACCAGGAAGCCAGCTGTTCAGCAGGGTCTGTCTTGAGCATGGCATAGGAAAGTCCACTGGTCAGAGCAATCGGCTTGCGCTGCGTTCCCTGAAGCGGATAGGTGATCACTTCCCACTCATCTTGACTGCCTGAGGCTGTACTTGCCCTGGATTGCGGCGCAATATCCGCCAGTGTACCCGAATACACCAATGCCTGGCGATTGGCAAAGTACTGATATGGCTGAGGCAAACGGCTGATCCAGGCGCAGCCATCATCATACATGCTTTTCAAAAAAGCATACGCCTGGCGTGTGTCGGGGGTATCAAAAGTAAAATCCTCTTCTTCTGCTGCCGGAAAGTATACCTCGCCAAAGGCAAGCATCCATGAGAGCATCACCAACGGGTCAGTGCTGACGATCCAACCGCCCGTGCCATCGTTCGCCGCATCCTGATCGGTAGCGAGTTGACGCGCGGCGGCACAGACCTGTGCTTTGAATGCCAGAGGTGTCTCCGGTGGCGTGTTGAAGCCAAGTTCCCGCGCCCACGAACGGTTATAGAACAGCGCCTGCACATCACGTTGGGCAGGCACCCCCAGCCGCTTGCCCTCCGATATATCCTGCTGCCAGATGACCCCCGCATATCCGGCAACTTCTTGTGAAGACAATCCCCACTGGACATCTGCTACATACGGGTTTAAATCAACCAGCACAGTCTTGATCCGCTGGTCTGCCAACTGATTGGTTGGAGCAGCCACCACATGCGGTAGGCTGCCGCTGTTGATGTTTTCTATAAGCAGGTCAAACAGGGCACTGCTCCCACCCACTGCGCTGGCTTCCACGTGTATCCCCCAAATATTATGGGTGTTAAAATCCTCAACTATGGCACGCAATACCTGTTCTTCCTCACCGCCCCAGGGATGCCAGAACTTTACCACAACGCCATTCAGAGTCTTCGTATCCACAGGCGGCAAAGGCACAAGCGTGGCTGTAGGCGTAATCACAGGAAGACTGGTCAACATCGGACGGAGTACAGCAGTTGTGGGTGTGATTGTTTGCGGCGTTGGCTGCACACCCGCACCCTGACAGGCAGAAACAAGCCAAACCAGCAGCATCAGAGCACAGACCCCCTTGAATATCCCTTTTTTGAAAAGAGCATATCGTGTGTTGTACATGACGCATAGTTTAACTGATATTCCGCATTCTGTGTTAGCTATAAGTCGGCGGCTGTTATAATGTAACGCTGAGGTGAACATGGACAAAAAAATTCGCATCGGTGTGTTATTTGGCGGACGCTCTGGCGAACACGAAGTCTCTCTAATGTCTGCCCGCTCGGTATTATCCGTACTTGATGATCAGAAGTATGAAGTTGTTCCCATCGGCATTACCCGCCAGGGCGTGTGGGTAACTGGCAAAAATGCGCTGGAAGACCTGCAAACAGGCAAATGGGAACATCTCACTCAGGTAGCCCTGCTCCCCGACCTGCGCGACAACACGCTTTACCGCGTGCATCAGTCCCCACATGGGCGCACGATTCACCCATTGACAGACATTGATATCATGTTTCCCCTTCTGCACGGCACATACGGAGAAGACGGAACGCTACAGGGTTTTTTTGAAATGGCAGGCATTGCCTATGTGGGCGCGGGTGTGCTGGCTTCATCGCTTGGGATGGATAAGGCATCGTTCAAGATGACCATGCGCGCCTATCAGATTCCGGTGGTGAACAACCTGCTATTGACTGCCAGTCAGATTGATGCGCAAGGCGAAGCGGTGATCGCCAGCATAGAAAGTCAGCTGTCGTATCCTGTTTTTGTCAAACCGTCCAATCTTGGTTCTTCAGTAGGCATCAGCAAATGCAAAAACTCGCACGATCTGCAAAAGGCGTTAATTGAAGCCAGAAAGTATGACCGACGCGTGGTGGTTGAACAGGGCATCGCTGCGCGCGAAATTGAAGTTGCTGTTCTCGGCAACGAAAATCCGCAGGCATCTATACCCGGCGAGATACGCCCTCTGGACGAGTTTTACACCTACCGCGCCAAATACCAGCCGGGTGGGTCTGAACTGCTTATCCCTGCCCCCATGAGCGAAACTGAGGCAGAGCGCTTTCAGGAACTGGCAGTGCGCGTTTTCCAGGCTGTGGATTGCGCCGGAATGGCGCGTGTGGATTTCCTTTGGGACAAAGCAAGCGGTCAGATATACGTCAGCGAATTAAACACGATACCCGGCTTTACCCAGACCAGTATGTACCCCAAATTATGGCAGGCAAGCGGGATAGCCTACGGCGAACTGATTGACCGTCTTATTCAGCTTGGGTTGGAGCGTAAAGCGGAGAACGACCGCAAGACGGTGGACTTTAGCCCTCCAGCTTGACCAGTTGCCCAGCGCCAGAGATGTTCTCTCGAATATCCGGGTTGCCTGTATAACGCACCGATCCGCTGCCACTGATGCTGACATTGAGCACGTCGAGCGTCCGTACCTCCACCGAACCAGAGCCTTCGATTTTCGCTCTGGTTTTGCCACTCTCCAACGCAGCAGCCAGATAGCTCCCCGACCCGCCGATGGTGATATCCTGTTCCTGAACCACGCCGCTTACAGTGATATTTCCCGATCCCGGAATCTTTACCTTCGCCGATTGCACATTTAAGTCCTTGACTTGAATATCGCCCGACCCTGCCAGGGTCATCTCTACATACCTGCCTGTCCAGTTGTTCACTTGAATTGAACCGCTGCCGCTTAAAGTGATTGCCTTGAGGTCTTTGACCGTCAGATAATAATCAACTGGCAGGGTGGGGGCAAGTCTGACTCCCGGTTGCAGCCCAATCCGCAACTTATCTTTGTTGATATCCAGTCTAAAATATTGCACCAGGTTATCCTCTGCTTCGATGCGCAGCCCCTCTTCCTCACCAAGTTCAATATGCAGGCTGCCTATCCCAGACAATTCCACCTCACGAATATCTCTGAGAATGCGGGATTCTTGTGCCAGTTCGCCAGAACCTTTAATCTCCTTGACATTCAAGGAGGGAAGCTCAGGAAGCGGTATCAACGCTTCCAGGTCGCCCATGTCTGCCGCTGTGCTCAGGTCGCCCGCAGAACAGGCAATAGACACCAGAAGCCCTATCAGAAATATTGAAACCCATAGATACTTCCTGCTGCTCATCTGCAATATTCTCCTGAAGGATGGTATGATTAAGCATTGAAACAATTGGAAAATTTCATGTATCCTGATACGGTGCAATTATCAGACCAGATAGAGAAATTCTGATAGAACAACGTGTTTCTAATTCAAGTGAGGTTCAGATGAGAGTACTCTACACTCTGCTGTTGACAATGTGTCTGTTGGTCAGCGCCTGCGTGCCAACGGAGCAAACGCAAATGCCTGCGGGCATGGGTGAGACCTGGGCAGCTTACACAATGGCAGCGGTGCTCACTCAGTCTGCCTTCGGCACGCTGGAAGCCAAGCTCACCGAGATAACACAAGCGACTCCAACACCTGAGGAAACACCAACCCCGCCTGACAACGGAGCCACCCCGCCCACGGCACTGCCCACCCGCCCAGCCGGATCAAGCCTGCCATGTAACTGGGCGTTGTTTGAAAAAGACGTTACTATTGCCGACGGTACTTTAGTGGAGCCCGGTCAAAAATTTGTCAAAACCTGGCGTTTCCGTAATATTGGCAGTTGTACATGGAACAAAAATTACCGGCTGGTGTATTCATCCGGCGCCAGGATGGATGCAGCCTCGCCCATACCATTTACACTGGTCGTCGCGCCAGGGGATACGATTGACCTTTCGGTAGAAATGACTGCTCCCAAAGTATTGGGCAGATATACCAGCTACTGGCTTCTGGAGAGCGATAAAGGCGAACTGTTTGGCATTGGGCCATACGCTAAAGGTGTCTTCTACACACAGATCAATGTGGGTGAAAAAAGCGGCATCTCCAGCAAAGATATTTACAATCTGGCAGACTACTATTGTGCCGCGGGTTGGTATACCAACAAGGGCTCTCTCTCCTGCCCTAGCGAGGTCAGCGAAGAGAACGGGTCTATTTCGCGGGAAGTCAGCGCGCTCATCGAGGGCAATGTCCAGTCCGGCTGGCCAACACTGATCACCATACCCGCCAGCGGTCAAAACGGCTCCATTTCAGGGCAGTTCCCCCCTGTACAGATACAGCAAGGCGACCGCTTTAAAACACGGATTGGTTGTTTGCAAGGGTATACAAAATGCGACGTAACCTTCCAACTCAGCTATATGGGCGGCGATGGTCTGGCGCACAGTCTGGGCACCTGGGGGCACACCATGGATGCCTACTATGACGATTTGGATATTGACCTGAGCCCGGCAGCAGGGATGGCAGCGCAGTTGATCCTCACCGTGTTTAACAATGGCTCCTCACAGGATGACCGCGCTTTTTGGGTCAACCCAAGAATAGAAAGACCTTAATTCAAAAATGACACAAGATTTTTGGATGCTTATACCAACAGATGACCTGCTCAAATTCCTGCTGGCATTGTTGGTTGGCGCCTTGATCGGACTAGAAAGAGAACTGCGCGATAAATCGGCGGGGTTGCGCACGTTGATGATTATCTGCGGCGGTTCTGCCCTTTTTACGCTCCTTTCCCTGAAAATGGTCGGCGGCGATCAAGCGCGCATTGCCGCCAATATCGTTACAGGCGTCGGCTTTATCGGCGCCGGGGTCATCCTGCGCGAGGGAGGACACATCAAGGGCTTGACCACCGCCTCGATGATCTGGCTGGTAGCGGCGCTGGGACTGGGTATTGGCGGCGGTCAGACAGCGCTCTCCGTTAGCGCTGCACTGATCATCCTTTTGCTGCTCTGGCTGGTGCCCTTCTTTGAGCGGCGAATCGAGTGCATCCATGTGACCCGGGTATATACAATCAAAAGCATGGCAGGGCTGCCCAAAGCTGAAGAGGTTGTATCGCGAGCAGCGAAACACCGCCTGAGAATACGCCAGCAAAAGCTTACCCGCATGGGTGAGGAGCTATGTTTCATCCTGGAACTTTCCGGGGGGCTGGACGCCCAGAATCTGTTTGCGGCTTCTCTTTACGAAGATGCAGATATTTCAATGCTAGAGTATTAATCCTATCGCAAGCGCCTGAAGCATGACATGACAGACAAACCGATATGTGAAATCTACACCGATGGCTGCTGCATCGGTAATCCAGGACGCGGAGGATATGCGGCTATTTTGATGTCACCAGGAGAACGCAAAGAATTATCTGGCGGCTTCCGCCAGACCACCAATAGCCGCATGGAATTGATGGCAGCCATTGCCGGTTTGCAAACATTACAACATCCGGCGCGGGTCAGGTTGTACTCCGACTCGCGTTATCTTGTAGATGCCATGCAGCGGAGATGGGCAAAGCATTGGCGTGATCGGGGATGGCGCCGCACAGGCAAACGCCGCGTGGAGAACGTTGACCTGTGGAAGCAGCTGATTGAACTGGATGAGAAACACGAAGTTTTGTATGTCTGGGTAAAGGGACACGACGGATGCCCTGAAAACGAACGCTGCGACACACTGGCAATGCAGGCAGCCATGCAAACAAATCTGCCACCCGATAGGGGTTACGAAACCCCATCTCCTGCCATTCCCACATTGTTTGACAATCCACAACCCACAAAAAGGAATCCGCGATGAAATATGATGACTTTGTTAAGATTGCTCACCAGGTGGATGAAGCAAAAACCATCACACTATGTCAAAATCTGGTCCAAACGGCAAGCATCAGCGGGGATGAGCTCCCAATTGCCCATCTAGCAGCCGAGTATCTTGCGCACGCAGGCTTGCAGGTCGAACTGATCAAACATGAGCCGCGGCGCGCCAGCGTTCTGGCTGTCCTCAAAGGCAACGGCGAAAAACCCGCTCTGCTTTTCAGCGCTCACATGGACACCGTCTCACCTGGAGAGGCGCGCTGGCAGCATGATCCTTTTGCAGCCGAAATCGCGGAAGGCAAAATCTGGGGACGCGGCGCCTCGGATATGAAAAGCGGAATGGCTGCCCTGATGAGCGCGGCAAAAACGCTGGCAGATTGTGGGCTGCCGCGCAAAGGCGATCTTTATCTGGCGCTCTCGGCAGGCGAAGAAACGGGGCTGGTTGGAGCACGGGCGCTTATTGAATCTCTGACAAACAAAGGCATCCAGGCTGCCCTCATCGCAGAGCCAAGCGCCAATGAGCTGGTAACTGCTGAGAAAGGCGCCTTATGGTTACAGCTTATTACCTACGGAAAAACAGCGCATGGCTCCATGCCGGAATGCGGGCATAACGCAATCGTGATGATGCTCGAACTTCTCCGAGAGCTTCAGCAAAGCTCTTTTGCACATACCCCGCATCCCTTGTTGGGCGATTTTACCCATAGTCTCAATGTCATATCAGGCGGCATCGGTACCAACGTGGTGCCAGACCTGTGCACTGCGGCAGTGGACATGCGCACTGTGCCAGGACAGGACCATCACCAGATCATAGCACAAATTCAGTGCCTGTTTCAAAAGCTGGAAAAACGCCTGCCCGGCTTCAAAGCAGACATCCGCGTGCTGAACGACTGCCCGCCGTTATCCGTCGCAGAGGATAACCCGTTTGTACAGCTGGTTGCGCAGGCGGCACAGACAATCACTACCAAAGCAGTTCAACCCCGCGGAGTGCGCTTTTTTTCAGATGGGGCTGTGCTGATCCCCGCTTTACAGATACCGTGGGTGATTATCGGCCCTGGGCCAGCCGAACTGGCACACCAGCCTGACGAGTACGTCGAGGTTGAAAAACTGGTACAGGCAGCACGCATTTACACCCTATCGGCAGCACAATATCTTCTGTAGTTGCAACCACCACGTATACTATGTCGTCAAAAAATGTGGGATTAAGCATTCTAGCGCTGGTTATCGCCAACAGCTTCTGGGGTGCCGCCTTCGCTGTGGCAAAATTTGCCCTGCAATATGCTGGCCCATTTGTCGTCTTGAGTCTCCGTTTTCTCCTTGCGCTGGCTATCATGTTACCCTTCACCCGTCAGCAGGGCTTTCGTTTTTCTCTGCTTCTCAAACCCCGCCTGTTGATACTTGGTCTCACTGGGATCACCTTAAGCTATGGACTGGGCAACAGCGGGCTGAAATACACCACGTCCGGGAATGCCGTGCTGATTTTTGCCTGTGCACCTGTGGTAACGGCAGCATTGTCAAGCCTTCTGCTAAAAGAAAAGCTGAGTGCGCGCATGGTGATTGGCATTGCTCTCTCCCTGGCTGGTGCTTTCATTGCTGTAGGCATCAGGCAAACAGACAACTCGCCGATGCTTTTGGGAAATGCCCTTCTGGCGCTGAGTATGATCGCCCATTCCTTCTATGTGGTGCTGACAAAACGTGCCAGCAATGCGCACAGTGCTGAAATACTGACCGCCGTCAGTTTTGCTGGCGGTGTGCTGTGCATGATTCCATTGACCATCGCTGAGGCGCTTTGGATCGAACCCCCAGTTTTTCATCTAAACGGGGCACTGGCTATTGTTTATCTTGCCGCGTTTCCCTCAGCACTGGCTTTTTATCTCTGGAATTATGGTTTACGCCACATCAACGCCTCTGTTGCTGGCGTGTTCATGAATCTGATGCCAGTGGTAGGTCTTGTTGTAGCCTTCTTTATCAAAGAGCCAATCGGGATACTTCAGATGATTGGAGGGGGCATTATTATCATCGGCGTGTGGATGTGCGCTTCGCAGAGCAGCTGATTGCTAAACGCCAATCGTGATGTGATTATCGAGCAATGCAGCGCGCACCGCACTGGCAACCGCCAGGGCGTTGGGGGAATCCCCATGAATACAGAGTGTATCAATACCGACCCGGCATCGCTCGCCTTCGCGTGTCATCATCTCAATTCCATTTTGCACCAGATTGAGCGCCTGCGCAGCTGCCCGCAGTGGGTCATCAATGACGCTTCCCGGCTGGCGGCGCGACATCAGTGTTCCATCCGGGTTGTAGCCGCGCTCTGGGAAACCTTCATTGGCAACCTGCAGACCCTGTTCAACACCGGCTTCAATCAGGGCAGAACCAGCCAGTCCAACCAGAATCAGCCCGGTATCAAAGCGTGCCACCGCACGCGCCACCGCACGCGCCAGCACAACATCCTGTGCCGCCTGGTTATAAAGAGCGCCGTGTGGTTTCACATGTGTCAGGCTAATGCCTGCGGCACACGCAAAGCCAGCCAAAGCGGATACCTGATAAAGAACAAACGCTTCCACCTCTTCGGGTGTCAAATCCATCGCCCGCCTGCCAAAGCCCTGCAGATCAGGGTAGCCGGGGTGTGCACCCACCCGCACCCCGAATGCCGCAGCCAGTCTCACCGTTTTTTCCATGACCAGTGGATCGCCAGCGTGCATCCCGCAGGCAATATTGACCGAAGAGACCAGCGGGATTAATTCACTATCCCTCCCCAGAGTGTAACGCCCAAATCCCTCTCCCATATCGCAGTTAATATCCACTCTCAAAGCACACCTCCTTCTAACACCCAAACTCCCAAATCAGCTCGATTATTGATTATAATAGACGCCAACTGTTGACAAAATCCCCTGTGAAAAAGAGAAACCTTATGGACAAACCCAAAGCAGTCATCATTGGGGCTGGTTTCACCGGTTGTGCAACGGCGCATGACCTGGCATTGCGCGGTTTTGACGTCACCGTGGTGGAGCGAGGCCCAATCGCAAACGGCACTTCAGGGCGGACACACGGCTTGTTGCACAGCGGGGGGCGCTACGCTGTGGATGACCAGGAATCGGCTGTCGAATGTATCGAGGAGAATCTTCTGCTACGCGGATTGGTGGCTGAATGTCTGGAGCAAAACGGTGGTCTCTTTGTTGCACTGGACGAAAGCGACCTGGAATACGCCCGACGCTGGGTACAAAGCTGTGAGCGCTGCAACATCCCGGTGGAGCAGGTAGATGTAAAACAAGCCCTTGCCTGGGAGCCCAACTTAACCTCAAAGATTCTTGCAGCATATACCGTTCCCGATGCTACTTTTGACCCTTTGCGGCTGGCACTGACATTTGCAGCAACAGCCCAGACAAATGGGGCGCGTTTCAGACTTTTTACTGAGGTAGAGGGTCTTATAGAGCGCAATGGGGCAATTCGGGGTGTGCGTTGTCAGGAACGCACAACGGGCAAATCAAGCGAGCTATACGCCGATTGTGTCATCAATGCCACCGGTGCATGGGCAGGCAAAATTGCCCAAATGGCTGGGGATGCAACCATTGTGGTTAAACCTACACCAGGCGTGATGGTCGCCTATGACCAGCGGCTGTGCAATCGAGTCATCAACCGCCTGAATGAGCCTGGTGATGGCGATATCATCGTCCCTCAGCGCCGCATGGTCGTTATTGGCACCACCTCGTTTGAGGTGGACGAGGTAGATTACATTCCTGTCTTTGAAGACCAGGTGCAGATGATGCGGGAATGCGCCATCCAGCTGATACCCGCCGTTGCCGCAACACGCCAGCGCGGAGCGTTTATGGCAGCCCGTCCATTGATTGGCTCTTCAGCTTCAGGACGGAGCATCGCGCGCACTTTCAAGTGCTTTGACCACCAGGAAACCCACGGGATTGGCGGGCTGGTGACCATCACAGGGGGAAAAGCCACCACCTTGCGGGCAATGGCAGAAAAAACTGCCGACACCGTCTGCGCCAAGCTGGGCATTACAGCACCTTGTCAGACCAGAGAGTACCCCCTGCGCTCTTACCGTGAGTTTCGGGGAAGTGACGCCTATCAGTAAGGAGTTCTCATGAGCGAAAAATGGTCACTCCACATTGAAGTCCAACGGCAAAAGGGGAAAGAGCAACCGCATTTTGACCGCTTTGATCTTGAAATCTCGCCAGAAGCTACCGTTTTGGACGCGGTAGAGATGATCTGGGCATTCAAAGACCGTTCCCTATGCTTTGGTCATGCCTGTCACCATTCTACATGCGGCGCGTGTGGAATGCGTGTTAATGGTGTAGAAAAACTCACCTGCATCACCCTGATTAGCGAGGTAACCCAAAACGGTGGCACGCTACGCTTACAACCCTTGCGTAACCTGCCGGTGATTAGCGATCTGGTCGTTGACCTGACTCCTCTCTACCATCGAATGGCAGAGGTGAAACACCCTTCGGTGCACCCAGTTGAGGAAAACGAGGGTGTTGCCAGTCAGCAAATCGCACAAGCAGGAAAGAGCAACAATCCCTATACACGCCTGGCAGATTGTATTGAGTGCGGTCTGTGCATCAGCGTATGCCCGGCAGCCATGACCTCGCCCGCGTATATCGGTCCGGCTGTGCTGGCAGGCGCCCAGCTGGCAGTAGTTATGGATGAGCACGTTTGCGCCATCGTAGATACCCAGAACGGCGTCTGGCGCTGCCATAGCGCCTACGAATGCAGTGAGGTTTGCCCTTCCCACGTGCAGCCAGCCCAGCGTATCATGCAGCTGCGTCGGCATCTCCTTTCTCAACGCATCCGCCGCTTTTTCGGTCTGCAATCCCTTCATCAGAGGAAACAATGAACAGAATATTTCAAAAACCAGGCAACGCAATCCAGTGGTTTGACCCGCGCGGGCGGCAGTTAGGCTATCTGGCTTTTATCCTCAATCGCATCACCGGCATGGGTCTGGCACTATATCTGCTTCTTCACCTCATCATGCTGGGCAAACTGGCACAAGGTCCCCAAGCTTATAACAGCTTCATCGAGACTGTGCATCATCCCGTTTTTATTTTTGGCGAGCTACTGGTTATCTTCGCCGCTCTGATCCATGGTCTGAACGGTCTTCGCATCATCCTGACCAGTTTTGGCATAGGCGTCGAGAAACATAAACCCCTTTTCACCGTGCTGATGATCGCAGCGCTGGTGAGCGGCGTATATTTTGCGGCACGCATGATCGCCAGGTAAACACCACACGCGAAAGGATTAGGCAATAATGATGAATAGCAAACAGATGGCAATGGGTGAAGGCGGCGGATTGTGGTTGCTTAAAGCGTTCAGCGGTGCGCTGCTGGTGATCATTCTGGCAATTCACCTGGTTGTGAATCACCTTGTTTATGAGAGTGGCGTGATGAGCTGGCAGGATGTCGTCATATACTACCAAAACCCCATCATTGTAATCCTCGAAGCGGTCTTTCTGGTTTCGGTCGTTGCACATGCCCTGCTGGGGCTGCGCGGGATTCTGCTCGATTTGCAGCCATCCAACGCCATACTGGTATGGATTAACCGTCTGTCTTTGGCAATCGGGATCGTTGCCGTTCTATACGGACTCTGGCTGCTGCTGACCGTGGCATCTTTTGGCTAGAAAGCATAAATCCCTGCATCCTCGTCCTCAGCATTTTCGATCGCACCCAGACACTGCAACATTTGACGGTAGCGCGCCTGTGCAGCTTCTACAGAGGTCGGCGTAAAGCGTATCCTGGCATCTCCACCAGGCACGCACTGCGCCAGCAGGGGCAAATCTGCGCTCACCACAACCGCAATCTTTGCATACCCGCCGCTTGTTGGGCATTCGCGCATCATAATGATTGGCTGACCACTAGAGGGAACTTGTACAGCGCCAGCAACCAACCCATCGGTAACAATATCTGCCCCTCTGCTGTGTGCAACCGCAGCCCCCTGCAAACGGTAGCCCATGCGATCAGAAGCAGCGCTGACCAGGTACTCTGAAGATAAAAACGTGGTTATTCCCTGCGCGTCAAAGTACTCCTGCTGAGGACCAAGGACCACCTCAATCAGCGGGGTAACGCTATAGGCTGGGCGCTTATGTTCTGGCAGCCTGCGCCCGGCAAGTGTCAAAGCCAACGAAGAGGGATGCAGACTGTACAGCACGTCCCCCGCTTGCAGCGTTCTACCTTCAAATCCACCAAAACCGCCGCGCAGATATGTAGAACGCGAACCCAATACAGGTTCAACCGCAATCCCTCCTGCCAATGCAAGATATATCCAGCAGCCAAAGGGCTGACGGTGAAACGCAATTTCCCAGCCAGATCGAACAACCAATGCAGTCCACAGCGGCGCTGGCTCTCCACGAATGAAAAGGTCAAAACCGCTGCCGGTTACCGCGATCAGACAATCCTGAAGGGCGACCAGGACAGGAGCCTGAATACCTATCTCCAGCACAGCGGCATCGTCAGCATTGCCCACAAGCCGATTTGCAACCCGCATAGCAAACGTGTCCATTGCGCCCGCCACCGGGATACCAAAGCGTTGATAGCCAAAACGCCCTCCATCTTGAACAGTGGCGAGAAAACCAGGCTGCGTTATCTGAAGGCACATTCAAACGTCCTCTGTCACAACTGGCACAAAGCGCACCCGATCGCCGGGCGTCAGCAAACAGGGAGGGTTTAGAGTGGGATCAAAGAGTTTAAGCGGTGTATAACCAATCAAACGCCAACCGCCTGGCGAATCCACCGGATAAACACCCGTCTGACTGCCTGCAATGCCAACTGACCCCGCTGGCACATGGATGCGCGGTGTTTCCAAACGCGGCGTGGCAATCGCCGGATTCATCCCTCCCAGATAGGGGAAACCCGGCGTGAACCCCATCATAAAAACGGTGTATTCAGCGCCGCTGTGCAGAGCAATGACCTCCTCCACAGAAAGGTGGTTATGTTGGGCGACAAACGGCAGATCAGCCCCCCGCTCACCGCCATATATGACGGGTATCTCCACCAACCTGGACGGCAGTTCTTTGGCATCATCACACAAGGCAAGCAGATGTTGAAGCTGTGTCAAAAGCGTCGTGTAGTCTGTCTCCAGTAAATTGTAGTGAACCAGCAGCGAACAATATGCAGGGACAGTCTCAATCACACCAGGCAACTGCCGCCGCTGTACTTCCCGGTCAAACGCATGCACCCGACGGTTGAGAGCCAGTTCAATCTGCTCACCAAATACCACAACAATTGCCGAATCACCGACTGGCTTAAAGAAAGGAAACTGCCCTTCCGCCATACAAAAAGACCCGCTTACTCCTGCCCGCCCATAAGTTTCAGGAATAATGCAACAATTCTGGGATCAAAATGCGTACCGCTCTGCTCACTGATATATTCAATAGTCTTTTGCTCCGACCATGCAAGACGGTAAGGTCGGTCGGATGTCAAAGCATCCCAAACGTCGCATACCGCAAAAACCCGTGCCATCAAAGGGATTTCTTCACCCTTTAGACCACGCGGATACCCGCTGCCATCCCACTTTTCATGGTGGGCATAGGGGATATCAATTGCCGCTTGCAAGAACGAAACCGGGGCAAGCATCTTATGGGCATACACTGGATGTTGGCGCATGATTTCCCACTCTTCTTCGCTCAGAGGGCCCTTTTTACCCAGAATGTCATCGGGGATAGCAATCTTGCCAATATCATGCAGGATGGCGCCGCGCCGGACATGAATCAGCGATTTTTCACTGACCCCTGCCATCCTCGCCAACCTGACTGCCATTTCCGCCACACGCACACTATGCCCTTCCGTTTCATGATCGCGCAGATCAATCAGCCGTGCCCATGCTTCGATTGTTCGATCGTATGCATTGGTCAGTTCGCGGTTCGACTTTTGCAAACTGTCAATCAAACGCGCTTTATCAAGAGCAATCGCCGCCTGTGCTGCCATGGTTGCCAAAAACTCAAGCCATTCGGGGTCCGGGTCAAGCGGCGTACGATGGAACACCTCCAAAACGCCAACCTCCTCCCCCCTGGAAATCAGCGGTGTTGCATAGTACGATACAAACCCTTCCATCTGCATCAGTTTATTTCTCAAATAGCCTTCTTCGCTCTGCGAAAGGTCAGGCACACTGATGGTGCGCCCCTCGATAATGGCTCGTCCGGCATAGTCCTGATGTGTGTTCAACAGCATCTGCTCCAGCCCGCTAGTGCGAAACCTCAACCCTGCAGCAAACTCCAGAGTCTCCGTCTCCGGGTGATATAACAGGATATCAGCTGCATCCACACGGAGCTGGGTGGTTACCTGATCTAACAGAATACGCAGGATGGTTTTAATATCCAGGCTGGAGCCAATGGCAGTCTCAATCGAGAAAAGCGCCGAGATACGGTTGAGTTGCTGTTCGGTACGGTCATATAATCGGGCACGATGAAGCGCATCCCCGGCAATCCTGGCAATTTTTTCCAACAATTTTGCTTCAAACTCGCCCAAACCACATGGCTGTTGGACAGCGACAAACAACAAGGCAATATACTCTAAACCAGTTGGTATAGGATAGCAAGTACCACTCCACCCCTCAGGGATAAGTTTGGCTAAATGAGAGGGAATGCTCATATCGGTGGAGAAATCGGCTATGAAGTATGGTTGACTGTCCTCTAACGTCCTTTTGCCAATGTGTTCGATGAGCTGTTCTTCCTGCCCATCGAAAAGACGGGAAAACCATCCACGCGTTATCCCATCGCAAAGCTTCTTGCGCAGGGTGTTATATACCCACAACATCCCCGAATCGGTATGGAAAGCAGCCAGCGTTTCGTCCAGCAGGCAAGGGAGCATTTGGCGCATGGTTTGCAAAGAGCGCAAAGCCTCCGAGACACGGTTGACGGTTTGCATCTCTGCCAAATGGCGTTTGGTCTCTTCCAGTAAGCGGGCATTGTGAACAGCTGCTGCTGCCTGTGATGCAAATAATTCCAATAGGCGCGCATCCGCTCTCGAAAAGACACGTTGCGAAGGGAGCAGTTCAAAAATGATCAATACGCCAATCAGGTCGCCAGCATACAACATTGGGACGCCAACCACAGCGGCAACATTCAGGTGTGTATATTGAGCCGCCCGGCCTTCCCATTGAGAGTATTGGTCAACAATCACCGGCTGCATGGTGCGGGCTACCTTCCAGCCTAGACCCTCATCGCGGTTGATGCGCAGTCCAGGCGCAATCGGCACCCCCCGTACCACCTTGACCTCCAAAACATCACTGGCAGCATCATAAAAGAGGATCTCTCCGCAGGAAGCGGATAACAAAGCAAGCGCATGGTCAAGCACATCCTCCAGTAAAAGCAACAAATCGTGCTGTGATGCCATGGCGCGTGTCATTGTATAAATAGCAGCAAATTCAGCCGCTCGCCGGTGCAAAGTTTCCTCAACCCGTTTATGGGCGCTGATATCCGAAAAAATCAGCAGGAGGGCTTTGCGCCCGGCAAAATCTACTGGGGTTGCCGTCATCTCCACCCAGATCGAGGTGCCCATGGCGGTAAGCATGGGAAATTCTTGGATCAGCGACGTTTCCCCATCCTGCAGATGAAGGTCTGCTAGCCTGAGACGATTCTCCTCAGGTACAAGAGCATAGATATCTGGTAGAATTCCACTGTCGGGAATTTCAAAAATCTCGCCAATTGCCCGGTTGACATATAGCGTCTGGCAAGTTTCCAGGTCAGTAACAGCAATTCCATCGCGAAAATTTCCTACCACCGTCTGATAGATGGCTGATAAAGAAGGAGCATTCGCTTTTTCTATCATCTCAGAACTGCCAGACCACAGTGACACCTGATTAGGAAATTAAAACCATTCTATCACGATTCGATTTCAAATGTTGTTGTAAACTGCTGTCCTGACAACGTCCCTGAGGAGAAAGTTATCTATGCAACCCCACCGTATTGGTCTGATGGTGCCTTCAAGCAACACCGTGTTGGAACCTGATTTTTACCGCAACCTTCCACACGGCTGGACAGTGCATACTGCGCGCATGTACCTTGAAGATGTAACTGTCACCGCCGAGCAACAAATGCTCGACGAACACACCCTGCCTGCGGCGCGCCAGCTGGCAACAGCCCATCCACATGTGGTGGTTTTTGGTTGTACCAGTGCCAGTGCATTGCGAGGCAACTTGTATGAGGAGCGCTTGGTTGAGGATATCCAACAGGTGGTCGGAGTTCCAGTGATAAGTGTTTCGCGCGCAGTACGCCAAACGCTCAAAAACCTCCACGCCCGCAACATCGTGGTCATCACCCCCTACCTGGAAGAGATCAACGCAAAGATTCGGCGCAGCTTTGAGGAAGACGGAATGAACGTTCTCAGATTGCTGGGAATGGGGATCAGGGAAAACGCCCGCATTGCGCTGGTGCCCGGCGAGATGATTGTCAATCTGGCGCACCGCGCAGTACATGGGTTGTCTCCTGACGCCTTGTTTGTCTCTTGCACCAATTTCCCGGCAATGAGCATACTGGACGCATTGCGCCGTGCCTTCCCGTTTCCGGTAATCACCAGCAACCAGGCTGCGCTGGATATGGCAATCAAAACATCCGCAATGTAAAAAGCGTCAGACAGCGCTCATTCAGCTGGGATGCGCTTTGCAAAAATAAGCCTGTACAAACGACCGATTTCCCCAATCTTCACCAGCTTGATTAGAAGAAGCCCGCCAGCACAACAGCAAAGAAGCACCCCCTTAAGCGCAATCGAAACAAAAATCCCCAGAGGAAGCTGAACAGCATTCAGCAAAACAATTGCAACACACAAAAAGGCTGCCAGCCCTAGCTGGCGCCATGCGTGCGGTACAGGGTAATACTTCTGACTGAACCACATATTGAGCGCAAAAATGAGCGCATTGCTGAGCAAATTGGCAAACGCAGCCCCGCGAACTCCCATCATGGGTATCAGCGAAAAATTAAGGACTGTGGTCACCAAAGCGCCAAGAATGTTAATCACTGCGATGATACGCGTTTTCTTTACCAACGTTAACCCAGGGGCAAAAATATACATATCCACCAGCATTGCTGCTGGCGCCATGAAGGGAATAATACCCGCTGCAGCTTCATATTCTGCTGGTGCAAAAACCAGGATGATCTCCCTTGAAAAAAGCGACAGGGCAACAAAGGTCAACAAGCCAAAGGCACAAAAATAACGAAAAATGTGTGCAATCTCGGCTGGGGTCTCCGGCTTGCGATAGTTGTTATAAATCAGCGGCGTTAGCGCACCGCGAAAAGCGATCATCAATAGACTGACAATAGAGGTGATGCGATATGCCACGCCAAAGACTCCAACATCCGCCAGTGTCAGCAGGCTTTTGATCATGATGCGGTCAACATAGAGCATGACAAATACGCTGATGCTGGCAGGCACCAACGGGATAGAGAAGCGCAACATCTCGACCAGCTTTGCCCAGTCAAACTGTAAGGCATAGCTGCGTTTGCCAAAATAAAATGCCAGACAGCTGCCTGCCAAATTGCCGCAAATTTGCCCCAGCAAAACCCCCAGAACCCCCAAACGCAACGCCAGCACCAGCACAATGGTCAGGAGAATGGAGGTCAACGTTGTCAACAGGCTGGTGATGGCATAACCGCGCGGCAAAAGCATCCAGCGCAGCTGTCCCTGCAACAGATAAAAGAAGCCCTGCAGGCTGGTTGCCAGCAGCGCTACCTGAAAGATCATCAAACGCTGCGGCGCATCCAACATCAATGCAGTCAACGGTCGCGAAAAAATCAACCCAACAAGAGCAAACAAACCATACGCGCCCACCGTGAACCAGAGTGCTGTTGAGGCAACGCGAGTTTTCTCGCTTTCGTCCTGTGCATCGCTGTAGAAAATGGCAAGCGCCTGCGAAATCTCCAGCGGGGCAATCAGACAAACCAGAGCCGCAAACACGGTAAGAATGTCAATGACGCCATAATCTTCGGGGGTAAGGACACGGGTATAAAAAGGCAAAAGGAGAAATGAAATCCCACGTGCCAGAATGGTCGTTACTCCATAAACAGCGCTGTCCTTGACAAATTGTTTAATCATGCGGTTTCAGCCAAGTGCAAACTGGCACAAATGCCTTTCGAGAGCAGGCTTATCAGTGAGGTGCAGAGCCTGGACTCCGGCTTTTTCTATGATTTTTCTGACCATGTCTCGGATATCTTCCTCCGGTGCAGCCGCCCCCAGAAAATATTCGATTTCTTTCGGGTCAAAAAGCCACGCGCTGGGGATATCCCCCCCAATGATCTGCCAGTATTTTTCCGCCACGCGGCGCGGGTTCCAGTTTTCGGTTACAAATTTGCGCGCCTGTTCACCCAGGGCACGACAATAGTCTCTATCAGCAGCCAGCATTTCGATGGCGCTTTCAATTTCGGAAGGGTGACAGTACAAAGAAGGTGGAATCATCTCCGCTGGGAAAAGACGCTGAACAGCATCCCTGGCATAACCAGCCGTCACGGTCGGTTTACCAAAGAACGCCGCCTCAGTCGCCAGCCCAGCCATCGGGGTGTCAGAATATAGCTCGTCAACCACAAAATCGCAGCAAGCCAGCTCCTGGAGCACCACCGTATTGGGTTTGCCGCTGATCTCAACATAGTCAACCGCGTATCCCCGCCCCTGCACACTGGCAATTGCCTGACGGATGCGCGGCGTCCCTTTGAGACGCGGGTTGGAAGGCGAATGCAGCACGCGCACACCTGTACCAAAAGAGTGTTGGCACACTGGTAGCGAAACAGGCGGCTGAAAAGGAATCCCCAGACACAAAAACTGAACAAACGGCTTCTCAAGAAACTGAGCCGAGAGCGTATGGCAGATAATTGCATCGGCATATCGTTCAACAGTGCGCACCATCCGCTTCTGGCGGCGTGCATGACGGATGCAATCCTCAACAGAATAACCGGAGGCGCTGTTGGCAGGATATCCTATGTAAGCGGGGCGGGTATCCGACCCGTTAAACACGAAGAGCAATTTCTTTTTGAAGAATTTAAGTATCGGCAAATCGTATAGAAACAGAAATGTAATGCCATAAGAAAAAATAAAAACGTCGTAGCGTGGCAAAGCCCAGAGAAAAACACCTAGAGCGATCAGCGTGTGAACAGCCTTCCAGAATATTCTGCGCACCAGCGGCGCACCCGCTGTTGCGGCATTCTTCGCCGCCACCCAACGAATCAGTTGACGCGGCAGACTGCTTTTCTCATCTGGCTGATGGTAAAAGACGGATTCGTAAAGGTTAACGAAGTCACACGCAATGCCCAACTCGCGGAAACCCCTCTGCAAATTCCCGTAATAACCTGCTATTTCGGTAATGCCAATAAAGATTCTCATTTATGATACACAAGCCTGATGTCATCCCCCTCAATAACAACCTTTCCAATCACCCGACAGGGCACACCAACAGCCACCGAAAAGGGCGGTATATCTCGATTGACAAACGAACACGCCCCAATAACCACGTGATCGCCAATAGTTACCCCCCGTGCAACCACCGTCTGGCTACCAAGATAGGTACAATCACCAATCACCACCGGCGCCTTTGGGTATGGAGCTTTGCCTCCTGATAAAGCCCACAACACCGAATCATGCGTATAAATCTGCACCCCAGAGCTGATGCTGCAATAGTCACCAATGGTAATCCCGCCGCTACCCTCCAGAATGGTGAAAGGCCCAATCCATGTATGTTCACCTACCTGCACATCGCCAAACACATAGCTGTTGTGATAAATGCTACTCCCCACACCAAACCCCAAATGCCTGGCGCGCTCCCAACGGTCGAAGAGCAATTCGTCAAAGGGCAAATCGCGGTCAAATTTCTGTTTCATTTCGGCACGCAATGCCTGATCCAACTTCTGGATTTGTTGCGCAAGAGATTTCACGTTATCATCCATAAAAGCCACAAACTCTTTTTCAATTCAGGTATTTGCGAAGCCACCATTCCACGCTGATCAGCGACCAGATGAGCAAACGGCGGTTTTCACGCCCCTGCAGGTGGTCTTCAACCAGGCTGCTCACCGTTGGGTAGTCAAGGTACTGGTAAATTCTAGCACGCGGGTTGAGCACCTCACGGCGCACATAATCAATGCTCTCTCCCTTGAACCAGCTGGCATCAGGGGCAGAAAAGCCCTGTTTCTGAGCATTGGCAATCTCTTCGGGAATATAACGAGACATCACCTTGCGCAGAAGCAGTTTGCCATCATTTGTCTGCCGAAAATACTTGCGCAGATCATTCTCGTTCATACGCGTTACAGCGTCCAGGTTGTTAAGCTTCATGCTGACTGGCAAACGCATGGCAAAGTCCACCAGGTCATTATCCAGAAAGGGAACCCGTGTTTCCAGACCGTGCGCCATACTCAGCTTGTCCTCGATAACCAGCAGCCCATGCAGGAAAGTCTTGGCTTCCAGATACAACGAAAGATTGACATAATCGGCAGGTCGGGAGATAAAATCCATGCGGCAGTTGTTAAACACACTACGGAAGATATCGCGTGTCGAAACGTGCGCCACATTGCTCCAGATGGGTTTGAAGAAAGCCTGTATCATACCATTGGAAAGCAAACGCTGCCAGTAGGCATAATATTTATCAATATAATCTTCAAAACTGTCATTGATGACCGCATGATAATAACGCCACGGATAGCCGCCAAACAATTCATCACCGCCACCGCCAGAAAGCACCACCTTGACAAATTTACCGGCAAGCTGATGCGCATAAAAGTTGGGATAACTCTGCCCAACGCGCGGTTCCTCAATATGCCAGGCAAGACGCGGCATGACCCGCTCCATATCACCCGCTTTGAGCACCATCTCATAGTGCTCCGTCTTGAAGCGATAAGACATTAACTCGGCTTTCTGACGCTCATCAAAAGCCAGTTCAAGTCCTGAAGCAGAGTGCAGATCAAAGCCGCAGGTAAACGTCTTGAGATAGGGAAGCTGGGTAGCGGCAATGGCAGTAATCGTCCCCGAATCCATACCGCCGCTGAGATAGGAGCCGACATCCACATCGCTGACCAACTGACGACAGACCGCCTGACGCACAAGACGATCAAGCTCCTCAGCAAGCTCACGTTCATCCTGCGTTTTTTCAGGCTCGATAAACTGATAATCCCAGTAACGTATTGGCTGTGGCAGAACTGTCATCCCTGTTTTCAGGCGCAGGTATGACCCGGCTGGCAGAAGGCGAATGTCTTTGTACAAGGTACGGTCAGTAAAGAGATTTTGAAATGTAAAATACTCCAGCAACGCCTCTTGATCAAGTTCAACCCGGCAGGCGGGGTACGCCAGAATCGCTTTGACTTCCGAAGCAAAAAGCAGCGTAGAGCCCTGTAAGGTGTAGTAAAGCGGTTTGATGCCAAAGCGGTCGCGTCCTAGAATTAATTCACGATTCTGACGATCCCAAAGGGCAAAGGCAAACATGCCATTGAAACGATTGAGAGCTGATAACCCCCAGGTCTGAAATGCGTAGAGAAGCACCTCTGTATCTGAACGCGACCGAAACTGACACCCCTGCGCTTCTAGCTCAAGCCGCAGCTCCTGAAAGTTATAAGTCTCACCATTGTAGGCAATGACCCAGTGACCATCAGCAGTCATCATGGGCTGGTGCGCCAGCGGCGAAAGATCAATTATTGCCAACCGGCGGTGACCCAGCCCAAGCGCGCCATCGGTGTAAAAACCTTCACCATCCGGACCGCGATGCGCAATTGCCTCTGTCATACGACGCAGCAAGGCTGGAGAGGCAGGTTCTCCATTTAGATTATAGATGCCTGCAATCCCGCACATTACTCAACGCCCAGCCTCAATTGAACAGCTACCCCGGAGCATATCTCTGATTCTACCACAGGCAGATGACAACACCCAAAAAGACCGTTTTGCGTTTCTGCACATGAACTGCTGAAAGCTCACCAAATAAAAGTCATAAGTAACCCCTCTGGAAATTTTGAAGACGGGCTTGATTTGTTTGTGAATCCTGAGTATACTTACCATAGTTGCTTTGATTTTCTGTTCGTCATACACAAGGAGTGTTCAATTCATGGATTCAGATTGCACAGACGGAAGTTCGGATAGTACGCCTCCCCTTTTAGGGGACCTACCGAGACCGTCTCAGCTCATTGAAATCGAAGGGCTGCGCAGCACAATGCCGATGGCTTCAAAGCATGTTGCTGTTTGTACCCTGTTCAGATATCAGGCTATTTCAGGAGATACCAGCTTTACGAGGGCTTAGCGCCCAGGCTTGCTAGCCATGCTCCATCAGCGCTTCACCGGCTGGTTCCCTGAACCAGCCGGTTTGTTTCTTTTGCGCAACATCTTTTGCAGAAAGGAGCTGTGCGATGCGCTGGGTAATTCGTACCGAAAACCTAACCAAGTACTATGCTCACCATCGGGGAGTTGAGGGGCTTTGCCTTGACGTCGAAGCAGGCGAGATTTTTGGCTTTCTTGGTCTGCCGGGAGCCGGGAAGACCACTACTACATCCCTGTTGTTGGATTTCATCCACCCCACTAGAGGGTGGGCATCTATTCTGGGTATGGATACACAGCGTTATGGTGCCAAGATACGCAAACAGGTAGGATATCAACCCTCTCAGGTGTTTGCCTATCCACATTGGACAGTCGGGCAGCTTTTGCAGCATCGAGGAAAGCAAAACAGCCATTTCGACTGGGGTTATGCCTGCCAATTGATGGAGGCATTTGCCCTGCATCCCGAGCGCAGAGTATTTCATTTGAGCAAAATAGAAAAGCAAAAAGCCAAACTGATCCAGGCTTTTGTAAACGGCGATAAGCTGCTGATATTAGATGAACCTGTCAACGGTATGGATGAAGAGGCGCATCAGGCATTTTATCATCTGGTTGCGGAGGCGCGCGCAACAGGCCGTACCATATTCCTCACAACCGACTCTCTGGCAGATGTGGAGCGCGTCTGTGACCGCGTGGCAATTCTGCATCACGGACGGCTGCTGGGAATTGAGCGCGGTGTACATTTGCGCGGACGGGCTATCCGCAAGGTAGAACTGCGTTTTAGCACTCAGGTTTCCCCAGAGGCGTTTAGTCGTATCCCCAACTTGAAAGATATAACAGTCGAAGGCAATATCCTGCGTTGCACCGTGCATGGAGATCCCGATGCGCTGATCAAAACAGCCAGTCAGTTTCGCGTTTGTGATATCATCAGCCAGCGTTCCAGCCTGGAAGAGTTGCTGGTTGCTTCCTACAGTTGTCCCAATTAGCCTGAATGCTGCCCTGCATTATCCGGTTTTGGAAAATGGGTATCCTCAAAAAGATTTATTTGGCAGAAGAGGATGGTCTTGTTTCCAAATAACTCTCCCCTTCCTCTCTGTGGCGAATCACCCGCGCTGGGACACCATAAGCCAGACTATGATCGGGGATATCACGGACAACAAGCGCCCCGGCGCCGATCACGGTATGGCTACCAATGCATCTTCCTTGAAGAATATTCGCTCCCAGACTGATGGCAGAAAATGCGCCAATGTGCACGTTGCCCCCAGTAGTTGCTCCAGGCGCCAGGCTGGAGAAGTCTTCCATCACACAGTCATGATCCAAAGAGGATCGGGTGTTAAGGATGCAGAAGTTACCAATTTGGCTATCACTGTTGACCACCACTCCTGCCATAATCACCGTCCCTCGCCCAACGTGAACGCCGCGTGCAATCTGTGCTGAAGGGTGAATAGCAGTGATGAACGAAAACCCAGGCAGCGCAAGCAGCATGGTTTGGGCAATTTTTGCCCGTTTCCAATTATCACCAACGGCGATGGTCCCACCTTCAAGACGATATCCTTCAACAAGCGCAGCCAAATCTGCCACTTTGCCAAGAATTTTGTACCCGAACGCCTCCTCACCCACCGGGCGAAAATCGTCCAACAGCCCTGCAATGGTGTATTGCCCCTCGCGCTCAATAATGTCAATCACCACCTTTGCGTGACCACTGCTGCCTACCACAACAATATTCATCCAATAGCCTCTGATTGTCTCTGGGACTAGATGGGATTGGGGTCAACGTAATCGGGAAGCAACTCGTTGAGCGAGAGGGAGATACGGTCGCGGTAACGCAGATACTTGGCGACCTCAAAACCCATCCAGATAACATCATCCACGTTAGCGTAGGAGAACAATCCCTGCCGCCCAAAAGTCATCAAGTTATCAATGCCTTTGACAAATTGCAGGATGTTTCCCACTTTTTTTTGATACCCAACACGAAAGCGAGGATAGGCGTGCTGCAAGCGGCGGATATGGTAGCCCTCTATCTGGCTGCGCTGCAGGAGATGATGCTTCTCCAAAGCAGTGATACACTTTTCAAAAATCTGGTCAGCACTCATCCGCCAGGTCTCATCTCCATACCCACAGGTTAACTCAATACATACCGCGTTTTTTCCCGGCGGCACCATATCACGGCTGAAAAGCCCAACGTCGTAAATCCGATTAAAGGGAAACTCTAACTCTCCAAAATACAGCAGAGGGATATTGAAAACATCCGGCTTATTAATGTTGAGATACAAAAAAACCTCAGAGGTGAAATCCAACCCGCGGGCTGCTTCAGCAGCCGCTGATGGAGCTTGATCACCCATCATCAGCACCATATCATTGATAGGAATGGTGGACAAGACATGCCAATTGTTGTGATCAGCGGCAAAATCCAGAAAGTGCTCCTGTCCTTGATTGCGGTACGTGAGACCATCAATATGGTTACCATTTAGATGAATCTTTACAACCTCGCAGCCGGTTAGAATCTTTCCCCCATCGCGCAGGATATCGCGGGTGAAAAAATCAATGATGGTGCCCACACCACAACGTGGGTAGTAATTTTTGATCAGGCGCGGATTTTCCAGGTGCAGTTTCTCTTTGCGGAACACAATGGCTAAAAGTAATTCGGTGATGCTTCGCACCGCCACACGTTTGATTGCGACGACATCGGATAATTCGGAGGGTTTGATACCCCACGCCTTCTGCGAGTAGGGCCCAAAGAAGATGTTATAAAACCGTCTGCCAAAGCGGTTGACAATCCAGCGCTCGTATGTGCCGTCATCGCGAAAGCCGGGCACAAACAGGCTGCGGACGCGGCTGGCAAAGAAGCTGATTCCGCAAGCAACCACCGTCAACGGCGGCAGCGATTTGAGCACCTGCAAACCAACCAGCGGATAGTCAATCCGTTTCCGATGAAAATATAATTGAGCGCGCAGTTTCCATTCAATAAATTGATCGCCCAGATTGCGGCCAAGAAACTCTGTGATGCTGGCATGACGCGAATGAATATTATGAGGTCCAAGATCGTAACGATAGCCGTCTTTCTCAAATGTAATTGCCTGACCCCCACAAACAGGCTCGCGCTCCAGTACAATGACATGATGCCCGTCTTTTACCAGATTCCAGGCTGCGCAAAGCCCCGCCGGTCCTGCGCCTAAAACAACAACTTTCATGCGTTCATTGCGCACCATTGTTGTACCCTCGTTGCATTTTTCCTCACCGTAGCAATAATATCGGCAATTATATCCATATCTTCCTCTGGGTGGGGAAGGTTGCTGGGCAAACAAAGCACCTGCCGGGAAACGCGCTCCGTAACGGGCAGATGCCATGTTTTCTGCGGATACAACCTGCAGTAAAAGGGCATCTGATGACAACCAGGATAGAAGTATTTGCGCGCCAGCACATTTTCCTTCCAGAGGACACTCACCAGCACATCGCGCGAGACACCATACACTGCTTCGTCAATGAGAAGGACAACGTAGTGATAATTGCTCTTGCCCTGTTCCCCAACCGGCACAATGGAAACGCCCGGTATCGCAGACAGCCGCTCACGATAGCCCTTGTAAATGCTCTGACAGTTTGCCATGCGGCGCGGCACAGCAGGCAGGGATGCCAGCCCCATCGCTGCGGCGGCTTCGGACATCTTTCCATTGATACCCAGATACTGAACATTATCATAACCCGCAAAACCAAAGTTTCGATTCCATCGTACCTTCTGATCAATACTTGCGTCATTGGTCAAAATAGCCCCGCCCTCAAAGGTGCTGAAGAACTTTGTGGCATGGAAACTCAAAAACTCCAGATCGCCAAAGCCACCGATCGGACGATCCCCATAACTGCACCCGAAGGCATGTGAGGCATCAAAGAGAAGGCGCAGACCATATTTTTGGCACACAGCTTCCAGCTTTTCCACCTGACAGGGATTACCAAACAGATGCACGCCAATCACAGCACTGGTGCGGGGCGTGATAAGTGTCTCGATCTGGTCAGGGTCAATGGTCAGCGTATCTTCGGTAATATCACAAAAAACCGGCGTCAGGTTCTGCCACAGACAGGCATGCGCGGTGGCAATAAACGTAAATGAGGGTAAAATAACTTCTCCATCCAACCCTAAAGCCTGGAGCGAGAGCATCTGGGCAATGGTGGCATTGCACACAATAGCACAGTGTGCGGTGTCATGCAGGCGAGCGATCTCGCGTTCCAGCTGCTGCAGAAAAGGCCCATCATTCGTCAGATAATTTCGGTCAAAAGCCTCATCCATCAGCCCATGAAAACGCTGGCGCGTATCGGCTTCAACAATAGGAAACCCGACAGGAATGGGCTTGACAAAGGCTGGTTTTCCCGAAAAAATGGCAAGTTCCATGAAACGTTCCTTCTAAGATGAGATTTTACGGCGCAATCGCTTGAGCAAGGCACAAACTGGGTGGATCTGGATTGTTTTGTCTTTTATCAAGCCATTACCCATGTGCTGGACGCATAGATTGTACTACAATAACAGGGGGTATCACCTGCAAATGTGGTTATTGTCGCAAACGGGCTTTTGAGGCGGGCATTGCAGGGTTGTCTGTGGTGTGCGAGAATAGGCAACATACTCGGGCGACAGCAAGACAACCAAAAAGGCACTGACATAGCCCTCCTCTGTCATACACCCAAACACCAAAACATCACTGCCATTGGGAAACTCACTTGGCGGAGTTTCTATAGGCAGAACGACACTGGTTGTTCCGACCAGGCGCGGTCCGATGACCTGAAACACCAGACGGGGGTAGTCCATCGTCTGATATGCTGTACTACGGTAGGGGATACCTTCATTCATGGGGAAGTATCTGGGATACAACGCCCGTCCGGAATAGATATATGGATACACCCAGTTGTTAATCAGCTGTGGAGGTGAATGCAACCACTCCAGCATCTCATCTTGACCAAACCCGGCTTGTTGCAGGATGTTACTGTGAAAGACATCTTCCACGGCCTTTGCATAGGGAATACGTTTTTCATAGGGCGGGAAGAACTTTTCATTCAGAGGAACAAGAACAGCAAACAGTGCGATCAACAGAGCAGCAAAAGCAGGCCCCCAGACGCTTGCCTTTTTCTCATCAGGGGACATCCGCGTCTGACTGGCAGTAGTTTCTCCTTCTATGCTAAACAGACTAAACACCCAGAAGCCACACTCCACAATGCCTATGCCATAATACACCAACAACCCCCAGTCAGCCGGTACCAAATAGCGCCCGCCAGACGTGCGCGCCAGAGCGGTGGAAAGATGATACCCCATACAGATAGCCAGCGGCGCCAGCCCGCCTGCTCGTTCTCTCCCCCACCCCAAACCAATACCAAGAGCAATAAGCAAAAGATTGACAAACAGCAAAAATCCCGTCTCTGCGTCCAGACCGCCCTGCCAGGGGTTAAGCGTATTCCAGAACCCGCCAGGGGTTTTGAGCCGATGATACAGGTCATCGTGTGTCATCCTTGTGGGGAGCATCAGGACGTTGGCAACCAGATTATGCACAAAATGCGCTGGAAAAAAGCCCAGCACTTTATCCTCAGCACCACCCCCCTTAAACACACGGGGTATCTGCCCGTTCTCGGGCTGTCGCTGAGGAATTTGGACAGGTAACTCAACCAGGCGTATGGAAGCTGTTTTGTATCCAACAGGGGGAAACGACATGCTGCTGCTTGTTGGCGTGGGTTTGGTTTCGCGGTAGCGCTGCTGAAAGAGAATCCCCTTGACCGGCGCAGTGATAAAAGAAAAAACGGATGTATTGCACAAAACGGCAGTACGCCACATCCAGGGAAGCATGGCAAAAACCAGCATTGCAGTTAGCAAAAACCCCGATTTGAACCAGACCTTCCATGCCTTTACATCAACAAGCACAAAGAAACCTATCAGGATGGGCAGCAGCACCAATGTGTTCAGGCGCATCAGGGCAGACAACCCCAAAACACCGCCAGCTAGAATAGCATAAAGAGGTTTTCTGCCAGGACGTTTGATCCACAGAATTAAGAACAACGTGAGCAATCCCAACATTAGGGCAGTTGGCATTTCACTGAGCATCAACTTTGTATGCGAGGTGCGAATGTACAGTGAAGCGCTGATCGCATTTGCTTCTTTGACAATTATGAGATAGGCAATGAGAAACCCAGCCGTCTGGCTGTGAAGATGTTTTCCGATCAGGTAAAGAATTACAGGCAATAAGGCGATCAACACCACCTGCCAGAAAATCACCGCATTGTAACGCTGACCACCCAGCAGGTGAAACCAGGTCAGCAGGGTAATGTAGAAAGGTTTGTCAGGGCATTCAGGTGTGTTGTAGCCCATGCCAATCAGGGCACGCTGAGCGCTGATATCATAGCCCGCCGCATCCGAAAAGGGGTAGAGTTCGTTGTTGGGTGAATAGGGACCCGGCGCAAAGAAAGTGCCCGGTTGAGGCTGCAGAAACCAGATGGCTGTGGCTGCTAGCCAGATCAGGGCACAAACCAGCCATTCGGTTCTTTGGGCAAAGATGCTCTGCAATCGTCTTGCAATACCTGGGCTGATAAAAGCCATTGCGGCTGCAACACCCAGCTGTAACATAAGGATCGGCACACCAATGTCGTTCCAGTGCATTGAATCAGGGACAATGCCGACCTTTGTCAAAGCAATCAGCACCCACAGCAGTATAAACACGATTAGGGCAAGGAAACCAACTCGCAAGGCAACACGCTGCAACTTCAGCCTGACTGCCAAGTTTTGAGGATGCCAGCCAAACCGCACCACCATGAGGGGGATGAGCGTCTGAAAGCTGAACAATGTCACCCAAACCACCAGCGGCTTCAGCCGCTGGTAGTATGCCTGAAATTCGTAAAAGCGATAGCCTGGCACAAAGACAAGCACACTACCAGCAAGAAACAACAGTCCAGAGATTATCAAAAGCACCGGTTGCAGCGATGCGCGCAGAAACAAAACCCCAAACATCTTTTCCGCCCTCTGTCCGGACTTCCACGATACAATGGCTATCATCATCGCTATCAAAAGAATAATCAGGAGTACCCCCATCATGGCAAGGCGCTGTGCTGAGAAACCCAGCAGGACGCTGTTTTTTGGATCAGTGGGGATGCTCAACGTATAGGCAAAACAAATACCAGCTTCCAGGGCAGCAAGTAAAGCATAAATGGCAAGAAATATCTGGGATTTGGAATGTTGTTGCATAAGGTGTTTACAAACGCTTCCCTTATATCGGTTACGGCAGATCACACATCAGCAAGTCTGCCCTTGGCGAGGCATATATCTGCGGCGGGTTTGTATGAACAACAACCGCCAGCGCATTTATTTGAGAGGTGAGATGGTCAAAGCAGCCAATCACCGAAGCATCCACTGCATGTGGAAACACCGCCGGAGGATGCTCCAGGGGCATATTCACATTGACCAACACAGGGGCGATCTCAGGATGCTTGAAACCCGGGTTAACCTCGCTCAAATCGGGCGCCACCAGTGCAAAAGACAAACGCGAATACGGTTTGGTTGCCAATACGCCGCTTTCCTCTGTGTTATCCCCTTGTTCAGGGGTGTAGTAACGTGGAAAAAGCGCTCGAGAGCGAAGCGCTACTGCGGTCGTCTGCTGGCTGACAAAAGGATACAGTTCTTTTTCTGGCGGTAGAAACGGAGCAACCGAGGGCTGCGCTTGCAAATTGGCGATCACCTTTAACTCATCCGCTGGCGGGTATACAGCCGGGGAGGCAAACATCACCAAAAGCGGAAGGGCACCAGCTGTTACAAACACCAAGTAAATAGAAATCGTGGTACGCAGGCACAAACGCCTTGCTTGATCGCTTTGCTCTTGTTCGCCAGAAGGTTTGCTGGTTACACTCTGCCTGTTGAAGATAGCCTGTAGAATAACAGCCACCCCAACAGCAAAGTACAGGCTGGCGCTCCAATCTACCGGAACGACACTGCGAAAGCCAGCTGCCGCAAGGGTCAGAGCATTACCAAAATTGTACCCAAGATTCAGCCCGAGCGGTAACAAGCCAATGATCTTCTTTTGCAGCCAGGCAGCAACAATGCCTGTTGCAATAACCACAAAATTGACAATTAAGCTGACAGCAGATTCAATATCAGAAACCGCGTGAAAGGTGTACCGCCAGTAATAATGCTCGAAGACACTGGACAAGGTGTCGCTAAACGCTCTGGGAGGCAGCACAAATAAATTGGTCAGACTGTTAATCACAAACCGGTCGAGAATATAGGCAGCCAGCGTGACATAACGCTTGAACGGAAGGTCAGACAACCCTGTGGGCGCAGTTGCTTTTGGAACAGCGGGGGACACAGCCTGCAAAGTGGGCACGGGAGACTGAGTTTCCTGCGGCACCGCAGTACTCTCTGGGATTGTTTGTTGCTCTTCAACATATTCGCTGTAACGTTTCTCCACCACCACACTAACCGTTTTGCGGTGAATAAACGTGAACGGGTTATCAAAAATCACCAGGTTGTATACCATCCAAGGCGTCAACGTGATGATCATGATAGAGACAAAAAGTATTGCCGGGCGCAAAAGCGGACGCAACCGCCACCCCAGAACTGCCCAGATCGCAAACAACGTCAAAGGCACCAGAACCAGGGGAACCATGCGTATCAGCGAGGCTGCCGCCAGCAGCCCGCCAGCAATAAGAAGCGACACAAGGCTCTTCTCTGGGTGCTTGAACCATCGCAGTAAAAAAAGAAGAAAGAGAGCCAGAATCAGTCCGGTCAGTGGCTCAGTGGTCATCACTTTGCAAGTGGCAACATGGAAAACAAAAGGCGTGGTTGCCATGACATTGAGCTGTTTGAAAATAGTCAACAAGGCAAGGATCAAGCCCGCAGAGCGGCTGTGCAAAGTTTTGCCAATCAGATAAAGCGTAACCGGCAACATAGCCAATAGCAGCACCTGAAGATTAACAACACGGTTGAAGGATTGACCGCCCAACAGGTTCAACAGGGCTAAATACCCCAAATAGAGCGGCTTATCAATCATTTGTCGCGGGTAATCCTTGCCAAGCAAAAGAGCATGTGCACCAGCAGTGTAGTTGGCGGCATCCGAGTAAGGGTAATTCTCATAGTTAGGCGCTACCGGCTGACGGATGCTGTAAGTGTTCTGCACTGGCGCGCTGATCCAAAGCAAAGCAGCAACGCTCCATATCAACAGACAGATGCCAATCTCAAGCCAGTATGGCTTAAGAGAGAAAAACTGTGCAGAAGGAGGTTTTCTACATAGAAGCAAGACCGCCAGCCCCACGATAATTGCCAGCAGGATTTGCCAGCCGAGCAAGGGCGTCCCAATGCGGGCAATAAAAGACTGTGCGGATATAAAGTTCAGGCGCGTAAAGCAAAAAATACCCCAAAACAAAAGCATTCCAATTAGTAGCAGAGCAGTATAAAGAAGAAATTTTTGCTCTGACGAGGCCGCTATTTGTTTTTTGGTCATGCGCATCTGAGGGTCACTGTATCAGGGTTGCCCTGTCCAGAAACAGAAGGGCTGCAAAACCCACAATCAGGCAGGAAACAAAAGCAATATTGGCATAAAGAGGCTCAAGCGAAATGGCAACAAACGCCAGGCAGTCAAGTGCAAGCGCGGCAAAGTGTAGGATCATCACAGCGCGGTTGGAATCCCAGCCCATTCTAACCAGGCGATGATAGGTGTGGTCGCGCCCTGCCTTGTAAAAAGGCAGTCTGCGCCGCAAGCGCGAGAAAGTTACCAGACAGGTATCAAAAATCGGAACACCTACCAACATAATGGGGACAAACCAGGATGAGGACTGGTCTTTGTCCAGTGGCGTGTAAAGAATTGCCAGCACCGCAATGATAAATCCAATGGTCTGTGCGCCTGAGTCGCCGAGAAATACTTTTGCGGGCGGGGCATTATAGTAAAGCAACCCAATGCTAATTCCCAACAGAATGGCAAACAAAAAAGAAAGACCCAACTGGTGCGAATCATAGGTGGCAAGCATAAAAAATGCAAATGCGTAATTGCTCAAACCAACAGCAAGACCATCCATGCTATCTACCAGGTTAAAAGCATTTGTGATACCAACAATCCACAAAATAGTCAACGCCCGGTCAGGCCAGATAAAGATATTGGCGTCTGGGCGGCTGAATATGAAGCCGGGGGTTTCAAATATCTGGATGAAGATACCAGAAGCAATCACCACCAGCGATGCCAGAAGCTGTCCCAGCAGTTTTAAGGAGGGGGAAATATTCTTTTTGTCATCCCATATCCCAAAGGCAAAAATAATCAACGCGCCGCCCAAAACAGGCAGAATTTGCTTTTCTTTCCACGAGCCAGTGAGAAGAACAACGATGATGAGAGAAAGCATCAATGTAATTCCGCCAGCCAAGGGGGTGGGCATGGTATGTTGTTTGTGAGGGGTGCTACCGGGAATATCCATCAGCTTGCTCAGTCTGGCGATTCGTATACCGGCTTGTCCTATCACCATGCAAACCAGCAAGCCAAACAACAGCCCTTTGAACATGAAGGAGATATTATCAATATCCATGGATTGCTTCCGGGTCAGACAACGCGCAAAGAGACAGCGTTATTATATACGGATATGGTTTGGCTGACCACCTGTTGCGTAGAAAAGCGCTGTTCGGCAATCTCTCTCCCGCGCCTTCCCATACGCAGACGCAATTCCGTATCATCAAGCAGCCGCCGGATTGCACCCGCCAGAGCTTGCGCATCCTGTGCAGGGACAAGCAAGCCGCTTTCGCCATCTTGAACCACCTCGCGGCAGCCGGGCACATCACTGGCGACAACCGCCCGCCCGCAGGCAGCAGCTTCGATCAGAGCGCGCGGTAGCCCCTCCCGATACGATGGCAGACAGATAACATGCGCTGAGGCATATATGGAAGTCATATCCTCCTGCCACCCCAGCCATTCCACATGACCCTCCCGCTGCCAGGCTTGCAGCTGCTGCAGAGGAACCGCATCTGGGCTAGACTCCAGGTCGCAATTGCCAACCAGCGCAAATCGAGCTTTGATACCCTCGCCATGCAATATGCGCGCAGCCTCGACAAATTCTGCCACGCCTTTGGCATATAACATGCGCCCCGGCAGAATAATCAACGGGGTGCCCTGAGCTTCTACAGTGGGGACAAAGCGCTCGATATCCACGCCCGACCCTTGAATCAGAGCAGTGGACAGAGAAGATTGCACCAGGCCATATTTCTGAAACAGAGCCATGTCGTCCGGATTTTGAAAAATGATGTGGGTGCCGCGCAACGCCAAGCGGTATAACTGCCGGGCAGCCAGACGTAGCAGACGGGCTTGCGCTGTATTTTGAATAAAGACATACCCCAATCCAGTAATGGAATTGACAATTGTTTTGACGCCCGCCAGACGTGCCGCCAGGGAGCCATAAATGACACATTTGATGGTAAAGTGATGCACAATATCAGGTTTTTGCTTTTTGTAGAATCTAAAAAGCGCCCAAATGGTTGCCAGTTCTGTCAATGGGTTTGTACCGCGCCGCGAGAGTGGAAAGGCTACCCAGCGGAAACCTTGCGCTTCCAGCCGCTGCCCATGCGCACCAGGCGGGGACAGGAAGATGACTTCATGCCCCCTGCTGCGCAGGGTTTCCCCTAAAGGCAGACGGAAGTTGTAAAGATACCAGTCAGTATTGGCAAAAAGGATGATTTTCAAGGCTCGTTAGAGGAATATGTCGCACGGTTATCTGTTACCGCGCAATCCAGCGTTTCCGTTATTATACTTTACTTGCTCACATCCCATCTTGGAGTAAAATATAGCCCACAATGACTTCAAAAAAGCTTCCCATCGGCAAGTTGCCACCCGATATCCTGTCCAAACTGCTGAAAGCCGCGCCCCTGTTAGACCAGCGTGTTATTCTCGGCCCAGGAATTGGAATTGACTGCGCGGTTGTGGATATGGGGGACCGATTGCTGGTATTTAAGTCCGACCCGATTACCTTTGCCACCAACGAAATTGGGTGGTATGCCGTTCAAGTGAGCAGTAATGATATTGCCACAACAGGAGCAACACCTTGCTGGTATCTGGTAACAGCGCTATTGCCGGAAAACACCACCGACGAGTCGCTTGTGCAGACAATCAGCAATCAGATTTATAACGCATGCCGCGAAAAAGGAATCTCGGTTATTGGGGGACATACGGAGATCACATACGGCATTCACCGCCCGATTGTAGTAGGCACGCTGATTGGCGAGGTAACACGCGAACGTTTGATAATGCCATGCGGCGCCACACCTGGGGATCGCCTGTTGCTGACAAAAGGGGTGCCCATTGAAGCCGCCGCTATCCTGGCACGCGAATTCCCCCAGCGTCTGCTGCCCAAACTGGGCGCTGCCGAAATCCAGGAGGCGGCTGATTATCTGTATCAGCCGGGTATCAGCATCCTGCGTGATGCTCAAATTGCGCTGGCAGCAGGCAGGGTAACCGCGATGCACGACCCAACAGAGGGCGGGCTGGCATCTGCCCTGTGGGAAATGGCGGAAGCCAGCGGCAGGACACTGGTTTTCCATCCCAATCAGGTGCCTGTTCCACCGCTGGCAAGCCGCATCTGCCGGGTTTTTGGGCTTGACCCCCTAGCCTGTATTGCTTCTGGTGCGCTGCTCATGAGTGTGGTTGATCACGATGCCGATGCCATTTGCAGTGCGCTCAATGCAGCGGGCATTGCGTGCCGCGAAATCGGCCGGGTGGAAGAAGGAGCAGCGCAGGTCTTGCAGGAGAACCCTTCGGGGCGCTACCGATACCCCCGCCCGGAGCGGGATGAGATCACCAAAGTTTACGAATAACCCTTCAAGATATCTGTCCAGATAGCTGGTCATCTGCTAACACCCTGGCGCCCTCGCTGGCGCGGCAGAGATACACTTCGCTATGGATGCCAGTCGCCTGAAAGTATTTGTCTCTCAACTGGCTAGTGAACTGATACACATGCTCCTCTCGTACCAGCGCCACACTGCAACCGCCAAACCCACCGCCAGTCTGGCGCATGCCCAAACAGCCGGGTAAACTTGCGCCAATTTCAACCAGAATATCAGACTCGCGGCAGCTGACTTCGTAAAAATCGCGCTGTGAAGCATGACCTTCAAACATCAGCTGCCCAAATGCCACCGCATCGCCTTTAATAAGACATTCCAGCGCTTGTTGAACACGAACGCACTCCTCGACAACATGCCTGGCACGCCGATAGATGCTCTCTGTCAGCAAGTGGCGGTGTTTTGACAAATCTGCAGGCGACACATCGCGCAGCGCGTGTATCTCAGGCATCTCTTGTTGCAGCAGGCGCACTGCTTGCTCACAGACAGCGCGCCTCTCGTTATATGCTGAACCAACCAGTTCATGCCGCACACCGGAATCAGCAACAACTATCGCGATGTCTGCGGGCAAAGCCACCGCTTTCCACTCCAGCGATCGCGTATCAAAGTACAGGGCACAGCCCTGCACGCCATGCAAACAAACAAACTGGTCCATCAAACCGCATTTCATCCCCACATACTGACTTTCTGCTTCCTGGCAAATGCGCGCCAGGGTCATGCGGTCAACAGACCAGCCGCCCAGCATCTGCCACAGAACGGCAAAAGATACCTCAAGGGCTGCCGATGAACTCAAACCGGCGCCGATGGGAATATCCGAGAGAATTTTTGCACGGATGCCTCTCACTGTCAGTCCATGCTCCTGCAATGCCCAGGCAACACCCGCCGGGTAAAGCGCCCAGGGGGGCAGGGGGTTTCCAGCCGCGTCGCGCTTTTCTTGCAGTTGACAGAGATCAAAGACAACTTCCTGATTGAAGGCAGGCGCTTCCACAATGACCTGGTGATGCAAGAGCGGTTCTGCCGTCAGGCGCACCGCGCGGTCAATTGCCACCGGAAGCACCGCCCCCTCATTGTAATCCACATGCTCGCCAAGCAGGTTTACCCGCCCGGGGGCAATGGAAAGACAGGACATGTATTTCTCCAGGCTTCAATCAAGCTTGCTTTTTGCCCGCGTGAGAGTGCCTTGATAGCGCGTTCACGACGCATGGCAGCCGACCTGTCAGGTAAACTTTCGGTGTATACCAGCTTGACCGGTCGACGCGTCCGGGTGTAGTGTGCCCCTTTTCCCTGGTTGTGTTGACGCTCGCGGCGCAGGGGGTCAGTTGTCCATCCAGTATAAAAGGTGTTATCGACGCACAGGAGAATATAGCAATAAAAGCCCATACAGTGCTATTTCTTCTCTTTTTGTCTGGGACGGATGCCCAGTAACCGCCCCAGCGCCTCGCCAGAGCGAGGCATTTCAGGAGATGGAATGAGACTGCCATAATCGTTCGATACGCGCTGGTTAAGCCAGGTACGCCGGTGTTGGTGAGCCTGTCGCAGAAGAGCATCCAGCTGGCTGGCGTCCTGAGCGGCAACCGCATCGCGCAGCTCTGTCAGCGCATTGTGCAGATTATCAAGGACGCGCAAAACATGCTCGCGGTTGAGCAGAAAGGTCTGAGATGGCGAAACTGCCGCGTTAAAGTCTTCTACCGCCTGCGTCCCCCATGCATAAGCCCGTCCAGCGAGTTTTCGTCCTTCCTGCCAGCCCGGCTGATCGCAAGTAGCATTGATCAGCGCCGCCGAACACAGGCAGGGCAGCAGCCTGGTTGCAGCCGTCATCCCGTCAAATTCGCGGGCATCAGCAAAAAGGGGCGCAGCGCCCAGCAATGCTGTCAGGTCAGCCGCCAACTTCAGGGCTGATTGATCTGTTCCGGGCGGACAAGTAATGACCATCAGGCTCTTCTGAAACAGATCAGCACGCGCGGCATCAATGCCCCGCTGCATTTCAAAGAGATGGTCAGGATTCAAACTGGGCGCCAGAGTAACAAAGAAGCGTTTTGGCGGCAAAATCGCTGTTGCCCAAGCGCTGACTGCCTCCATGCAGGATGAGGTATCCAAGACGACAGCCTCTTCCTTAAGGTCTTGGGCAACCTGTTCTAACACACTGCGAATCTCATCTACCGGGAGGGCAAGAAGGACAATATCAGCGTCTTCGACAGCGCGGTGCAGATTGAGCGCCACTTTGTCCACTGCGCCAATCCTCTCTGCCTTGCGCGCAGTTTCGACCTGCCGGTCATGTCCAACACGGATAATTTCCCCCTTGTGGTCAGAAAGCGCCAGACCAACCGAAGCGCCGATTTGACCAAGACCGATAATCGTAATCTGCATAGCCATATTTACACTCCCAGAAGCAGCCTTGCAATGGCAGTAATCACGGGTCTGATCACCCAACCCACAATGTCAATGCCAAGATAAGGCAGAAGGAAAAGGAGCGCAAGCAGGATAAGCGGACTATAGGGACGAATGCGCTCAAGAAAGCGAGCAAACGGAGGGGGAAAGAGAAACTCAGCCACCTTGTCGCCATCCAGAGGCGCCAGCGGTATCAGGTTAAAGAGCGCCAGTGCCAGATTGACAAAGATGAATTCGAGCAGAAAACCCGACGGCGTCGGGAATAATCTGCCGCTTGATGCAGAGTATGGAACCAACCCCAGCCGTAGCGGGATGGCAGCTATAACTGCCAGTAGCAAGTTAGAAAGAGGTCCTGCGAGCGAGACCCACATCATGGCAGACGGTGAGCGCCGCCTGAGCGTGTACGGGTTAACTGGCACCGGTTTTGCCCATCCAAAACCGACAAAAAGCAACATTAGCGTGCCCATCAGGTCAAGATGAACCGCCGGGTTGAGCGTCAAACGCCCATTGTAACGCGGGGTATCGTCACCAAAACGGTCTGCCGTCCAGGCATGCGAGAACTCATGCACGCTAAAAGCAATCGTCAGGGTGATGATACGTGAAATAATCGTCGCAGGGGTCAGGTTGAGCATCAGCCAGATTATATCATAATGGTATAATTTTCCTGTGCTACCCGATTTGCAATTAGAGGACACGCTTCGCTTGCGCAAGCCACACCCCTGTGGTGGAACGGAATGGAAGGTGTATCGTTTAGGAGCCGACATTGGCTTGGAATGTTGCCGCTGCCATAGACGGGTGATGATACCCCGTCGTGAACTGGCGCGCCGCCTGAAAAGCATCCTGCCGCGAGGAGTCAATGATCCATCTTCAACCTGATCTGCCGCGTATCCTGTTTATCTTTTCCGATACAGGGGGAGGACACCGCAGCGCGGCGCAGGCAATTATCGAAGCCATTCAGCTGGAATTTCCAGATCGCTTCGACTGCCAGATGGTGGACATCTTCCGCAGTTATATGCCGACGCCATTAAAATATGCGCCCGAGATATACCCGCCGCTGTCGCGTATGCCAGAGCTTTGGGAACTTGGCTACCGTGCCAGCGACGGTCCGCGTCGCAAACGGTTGATTGATAGTGCTACATATCCATATATCAGCCGCGCCCTCAAGCGCTTTATTCGCGAGAATCCCTGTGAATTGTTTGTCTCTGTGCACCAGATGGTCAACACACCCATGCTTAAGGCACTGGCGGGCAGCGCAACGCCATTTGTGACAGTGGTCACAGACATGGTTTCGACACATGCGTTCTGGTACGATACCCGTGCCACCAAGGTGATTGTTCCCACGCAAGCCGCCTATCAACGGGGTTTGTGCATGGGGCTGAGACCAGAGCAAATGGAAGTGGTAGGCATGCCGGTTGCAGAACGCTTTTGTCAACCCCTTGCCGAAAAGAAGGAACTGCGCCGGCATTTGAACTGGGATACCAACATGCCCATTGTCCTGCTGGTCGGCGGCGGCGAGGGGATGGGGCCTTTAGCAAAAACTGCACGGGCAATCAACGAAGCACAGCTTCCCATTTCGCTGGTCGTTGTAACAGGACGCAACCGTCAGATAAAAGCCGAGCTTGAAAACCTTTCATGGAACATACCTGCGTATGTCTATGGTTTTGTTACCCAGATGCCGGAGTTTATGCGCGCTGCCGACATTCTGGTTACCAAAGCCGGCCCCGGAACGATCAGCGAGGCATTTATTGCGCAGCTTCCCATGATTCTCTATAGCAAGATGCCAGGACAGGAAGACGGCAACGTGGATTTTGTGGTAAAAGAAGAAGCAGGGATTTGGGCGCCTACACCAGGTCGGGTGGTAGCAGCGTTACGCTACTGGCTGGAACACCCTGACGCGCGGGAGAAAGCCGTTGAATCCTGCCGCAGGCTGGCGCGCCCACAGGCTTCGCGTCAGATTGCACGCATCCTCGCCGCACAGGTCAATGTTCGCTATCAGGAGAAGGTGTATGCCGATTCTTGACTCAAGCGCACTGGATTTTGTCAGCCGCAGCCCGGAACAAACCCGCCGAATGGGGATTCGTCTGGGGGCTCTGATGCAGCCTGGCGACCTGATTTGCCTACAGGGAGACTTGGGTTCGGGTAAAACAACACTGGTGCAGGGTATCGCACAGGGCTGGGGTTCGCTCGACCCGGTGACCAGCCCGACCTTTGTGCTGGTCAACGTTTATCAACGCCCTGACGGTCATAGTCTGTTCCACCTGGATGCCTTTCGCCTTAACAGCGCAACCGAGGCAGAAGACTTAGACCTGGATGCGCTCAATGAAAGCGGGGCGCTGGTGGTTGAGTGGGCAGAAAAAATTAAAGCCGCTTTGCAACCAGAAAGTCTTTGGATTCACATGCGTTATGTGGACGAGGTCCAGCGAGGGATGATCATTACACCGCACGGCGACAGGTATATACACCTGCTCAAAGAATTCCGCCGTCAGGCTTTTGGAGGTTGAACATGCTGCTCGCTGTGGATACTTCTACCCGCTGGATCGGTTTGGCAATTTACGATGGGGCTGAGGTGCTTGCTGAGATGACCTGGCAAACCAGCGATCACCACACTGTCGAACTGGCACCAGCAGTTGATGAGCTGCTCAAACGCTGCGGCATTTCACAGAAAATATTACAGGCGCTGGCGGTGGCGCTGGGTCCAGGTTCCTTCACCAGCCTGCGGATTGGGTTGGCGTTGGTTAAGGCAATGGCGCTTGGCTTACACGTGCCGCTGATCGGGGTGCCCTCACTGGATATTCTGGCAGCCGCCCAGCCAGCACGTGATCTACCGCTGGTAGCAGCGCTGGCTGCCGGGCGCGGACGTCTGGCAACACGACAATATGCAGTTAAAAAGGGAGGATGGCTGCCGCAGGGCGAAATCGAGGTCGCCACACCGCAGATGCTGGTCGAGCGTATCACTCGTCCAACGCTGGTCTGCGGCGAGTTGTCTGCTGAAACACGGCAGATTTTATCCAATTCGTCTAACCTGCGTCTGTGCACGCCAGCGCAGTCGTTGCGCCGCCCTTCCTATCTGGCAGAGATTGCATGGAAACGCTGGCAGGCGAAGCAGGTGGATGATCCTGTCTCATTGGCACCTATATATTTACACGTCGGGGAACCAGTACCGGAATGACAGCAGAGTTTGCACAAGAGGGTTTTTACATCCGCCCAATGACACACGCCGATTTGCCACAAGTGGAGCAAATTGACAGGCTTTCGTTTTCAATGCCATGGCCTGAAAATGCCTTTCAAATAGAACTTTCGCACACTACCCTTTCGCGCTTATGGGTGGTTGAAACAGATAGAGAAGGGGAAAAACAAATCGTTGGCATCATTGTTGTCTGGTTGGTGATGGATGAGGCTCATGTCGGCACCATTGCGGTACATCCAAACTATCGGCGGCGGGGGATTGGGCGCATGTTGCTTGCACATGCTCTGCTGGAATGTTTGCAAGGTGGGGCGCGTAAGGCTTTTCTGGAAGTCCGAAGCAGCAATCATGCCGCGCAGGAATTGTATCGGCTCTTTGGTTTTGAAACAACCAATATCCGTCGTCAGTATTATCAGGATAACCACGAAGATGCTTTGTTGATGACACTCGAACCGCTACGCGCTGAGACTCTGCACGCCCTGAGGCATGTTGCTGCCACCCATCATGGGTGATAGGCAGGGCAAACTTGACAAGCAAGTATATTGACAGGTTATTACAGGTGATAAAATCATTGTGATACAAGACAAACAACCGTTTCGGCAATCATATCAGGAGGTTTGATGGGCGCTGCTGAGATGCTAAAAGAGATTGCGCTACAGGTATCAAGCTGCCAGAGGTGCGTGCTTAAGAACACACGTAAACATGCCGTACCCGGCGAGGGGCCAGCCGATGCACAAGTGATGTTGATTGGTGAGGGTCCTGGTTTTCATGAAAACGAGCAGGGACGCCCATTTGTCGGCGCCGCGGGAAAATACCTGGATGAACTGCTGCAGAAAGGTGGGCTGAGCCGCTCTGCAGTGTTTATTACCAACGTGGTCAAGTGCCGTCCGCCCGGCAACCGCGACCCCCTGCCAGATGAATTGACGGCTTGCAGTTTTTACCTTGACCGGCAAATCGAAATTATCAATCCGCTGGTCATTGTAACCCTTGGGCGGTTTTCGATGGCACGCTACCTGCCAAACGCAAAAATCAGCGCGGTGCATGGCAAGCCCTCATGGGTAAAAGGGCGTCTGATTATCCCAATGTACCACCCGGCTGCCGCATTGCATCAGCCAATGCTCAAAACGGATTTGGAAAAGGACTTCGCCCGTCTCTCCGAGTGGATCAACGAAGCCCGTCAATCGGCTATGGTTGCCGCCACACCCGCCGAGCCTCCACAGAATTCTGGGGAAACGCCCACCCAATTAAGCTTGTTCGGCTAAGTAAGCTTTAGAAACAAAGCGCTATGGCGCTATCAAAACGGATAAAAATACAAAATTATGGAAGAAACTTCTGAAAATATCAAAAATAAACGTCTTGCCATGCTCATTGACGGTGATAACGCGCAGCCGTCACTGATCAAGGATATTCTGGCAGAGACCGGCAAATATGGGCTGATTACCATCCGGCGCATTTATGGTGACTGGACAACCGCCAATATGGGCGGCTGGAAGGATGTGCTTCAGGAACACGCCGTTCAACCCATTCAGCAATTTCGCTACACGACCGGCAAAAACGCCACCGACAGCGCCATGATTATTGACGCCATGGATATCCTGTATGAAGGTATCGTAGATGGTTTTTGCCTGGTCTCCAGCGACAGCGACTACACACGGCTCGCCATGCGCATCCGCGAAAAGGGCTTTTTCGTGATGGGTATCGGGAAAAAGACAACTCCGCGTGCCTTTGTCAACGCCTGCGAGGTATTCGTCTTTACCGAAAACCTAGTCGCAGTTTCTGAACCCACGCGCACAAAAGTGCAGGGATCCAAGAAAACGGCGGAAGCCGCCAAACCTTCGATGGCTCCGGCAGAACTTTTGCCACTGCTGCGGCGCGCCTTCGAAGCCGCCATGCAGGACAACGGCTGGGCTTCGCTGGGTGTGCTGGGAAGCCATTTGCGCCAGTTAGACCCCAGCTTTGACCCACGCACGTATGGTTACCGTCAGCTTTCCATGCTCATCCAGGCATATCCCGATGTCTTTCTTTTCAAAGAAGTGAAACGCAAGGACGGGAACTCGATCATTTCGGTGAAGCTCAAAGAGTAGCTTGCGTATTTAAAATTTCGGCGATTTCAAATCGGTTATAATAGTTTTTCTGACTTTCAGGAAATCTTTTATACCTTCTTAAGGATAAATTTCATGTCCACAATAAAAGAACAGTTGATCGCAAAATTTCAGGACAGGTCTGCCCATGTGGCTATTCTGGGGCTGGGTTACGTCGGTCTGCCACTGGCAGTCGTTTTTGGAGAGGCCGGTTTCCACGTTACCGGGATTGACCCAATTGCCGAAAAGGTGGAAATGCTCAACAAAGGCGAAAGTTATGTCCTGGATGTCCCCTCTGCCCAGGTCACTGACTTGGTAAAAAAGGGGCGTCTCAACGCTACTACGGATTTCGCCGCCTTGCGAGAAGCGGATGCCGTCAGCATTTGCGTGCCCACGCCCCTGCGCAAGACAGGCGACCCTGACCTTTCCTTTGTAGTCTCTGCCTCAAACGAGCTGGCAAAGCATGTCCACGCGGGGATGGTGATTGTGCTCGAGTCAACCACTTATCCAGGTACAACCCGCGAGCTAATCCTGCCACAGCTGGAGCAAAACAGCGGGCTGAAATGCGGCAAGGACTTCTTCCTGGCATTCTCTCCCGAAAGGGTTGATCCCGGGCGGGAAGACTGGACAACCATCAACACGCCAAAAGTGGTAGGGGGAATCACAGCGGACTGTCTGGATGCGGCAGTTGCCTGGTATTGCCAGGCGTTGCAAAAGGTTGTTCCGGTCTCCTCTGCCGAAGTGGCAGAAATGGCAAAACTACTGGAAAACACATTTCGCATGATCAACATTGGGTTGGTAAACGAAATGGCGATCATGTGCGACCGTTTAGGGGTAGATGTATGGGATGTCATCGAGGCAGCCGCCACCAAGCCGTTTGGTTTTATGAAATTCACTCCCGGCCCAGGGCTGGGCGGACACTGCATTCCAATTGACCCGCTGTATTTATCGTGGAAGCTGCGGGCGCTAAATTACACCGCCAAGTTTATTGAACTGGCTTCCGAAATCAACACCAACATGCCGCGCTTTGTTGTTGGAAAGACCCAGGATGCGCTTAACGACCGTCAAAAGCCGGTGAATGGCAGCAAGATATTGGTGCTCGGCGCTGCCTATAAGCCGGACATTGACGACCTGCGCGAGTCGCCTGCGCTGGACGTGATTGGCCTTTTGATGCGCAAAGGCGCAAATGTCTCTTACCACGACCCATACATTGCACAGATCAGTCATGAAGGCTGGCAGATGCAATCGGTATCCAACCTGGAAGCGGCAGTGCGCCAGGCGGATTGCGTAATCATTGTTACCAACCACAAGGTATATGATTATCCCGCTATATTGAAAAGCGCACAACTGATTATTGATACCCGCAACGCATTAGGAGAGATGGGACGCGGCAACCCAAAGGTGGTAAGGCTCTAAAATGGCAACCTATCTGGTTACCGGCGCAGCCGGTTTTATTGGCGCCAGGGTAAGCGAGTTTCTCCTGGCAGATGGTCATACAGTGATCGGCGTTGACAATCTCTGCGACGCGTACGACGTGCGTCTCAAGCTTTGGCGGCTGGAGCGGCTCAAAACCAATACAAATTTCGTCTTTCACCACAAAGACCTGTGCGACCTGCAAGCGCTTGAGGCTATTTTCGCCTCGCTTCCCCGCCTGGACGCCATCATTCATCTGGCTGCCCGGGCAGGTGTGCGCTATAGCGTTGAGGACCCATGGACATTTGTCAACGCCAATGTTACCGGCACGTTAAATACCCTGGAGATGGCAAAGCGGTACAAGGTTGCAAAATATATTTTGGCTTCCACATCCAGCATCTATGGCGCCAACGCACCCATACCCACACCCGAAGAAGCCGATAGCAGCCGCCCGTTACAGCCCTATGCCGCAACCAAAAAAGCTGCCGAAGCGCTGTGCCATTCATATCATTTTCTTTACGATATTGACGTAACCATCTTCCGCTACTTTACCGTCTATGGACCGGCAGGGCGTCCGGATATGGTCATGTTTCGCTTCTGTCAGTGGATTTGCGAAGGGAGACCGGTGCGTTTGAATGGGGACGGCAATCAGTCGCGCGGTTTTACCTTTGTAGATGACATTGCACGCGGCACCATTCTCGGTTTGAAGCCAGTGGGATATGAAATTATCAATCTAGGTGGTCATGAGGTGATCACCATCAATGAGATGATCCGTATGCTCGAACAAATGCTTGGGCGGCAGGCAGTAATTGAACACTTCCCATTCCATCAGGCAGATATGCTGACCAACCACGCCAATGTGGAAAAAGCCAGAAGTTTACTGGGGTGGAACCCACAGGTGGGGCTGCGGGAAGGAATGCAGCGTCTGGTGCAATGGTATCTCACAGAACGGGATTGGGCAAGTCAGGTATTGACCCTGTGAAGTGTATCCTGGGCTGGTGGAACCGCATTTGGCAAGGCTGGCGGCAGGATCGCCTGCTGCAAGCAGTCATGCGTAACACCGGTTATCTGTTCAGCGGCAATACACTCAGCATGGTCATCACCTCACTGATGGGTTTGCTGACGGCGGTCATGTTAGGGGCGGCTGGCTATGGCGAACTGGGGATGATTGTCATGTATGCTTCCAGCGTCAACCGCCTATTTTCCTTTCGCATGGGCGAAGTGGTGATCAAGTATGCAGGGCAGCACCTTGCACTTGGAGAACGACGTCAGGCTTCGGCAGTGATCAAAACGGCTGCTGCCGTGGAAGCAGTGACCTCGCTGTTTGCCTACTTGCTACTCGTCATCACCGCTCCCGCTGCAGCGCTCTATATCATCAAAGACCCTCAGGCAGCCCCCTTGCTTGTCTTTTATGGGATTTCGCTACTTGGCGGGCTGATAGCAGAGACCTGCACAGCAACGCTGCAACTTGGCGGGCATTATCGCACACAGGCAGCCCTCACACTGGTACAGAGCTTATTGACAGCAGTTTTGATTGCAGTTGCGTTCGTCCTTCATGGGGGGCTGGTGGCGGTACTCTTTGCCTATCTGGCAGGAAAACTGGTGCTCGGGCTGGGCAGCGCCATCATGGCGCTTCACTGGATGCGTTCACTTCTTGGGGAGGGTTGGCACCAGACGCCTTTTCATCTGATCGCTAACCGCCGTGAGATGGCACGTTTTGCTATCAGCACCAACCTGAGTGGCACCATTAACCTGGTCATTCGCGATAGCGAGGTGCTGTGGGTAGGATTTTTCCTAAGCAAGGTAGAGGCAGGTTATTATAAATTTGCCCTCGCCTTGATGAATGTTATTTTGATGCCCATCACACCCTTCATCACCACCACATTTCCGGAAATTACCCGCTCGGTGGCACAAAAAAGCTGGCGCCGGTTGCGTGATTTGATACAACGCACATCCATGGTTGCCGCAGCATGGACGCTGGCTTGCGGCGTGGGGATTTTGCTGCTTGGCAATTGGGTATTGACCCTGCTGAAAAATGGTGAGTACCTGCCTTCCTATCCTGCTATCCTCATTTTGCTGCTGGGGTTTGGCACAGCCAACATCTTCTTCTGGAACCGTCCGCTATTACTGGCTTTTGGCAGACCTAACTATCCTCTGGTGGTTACCGCGCTGGTGGGCGCATGCAAGACTCTGCTGATGTTTATCCTCGTTCGCCCGTATGGATTTTTGGCACAGGCGGCATTGCTGTCTTCTTATTTCATCGTTTCCGTGAGCCTGATTGTGCGCAAAGGGTGGGTGTTAATGAAAGGGGAAGAGGCATCATCCTTACGTGAAAATGAAATGGGCGTTTTGACCAACGGGGATTGAGGTAGCGCATGAAAATTGCTGCCGTGTCAACCTCTATCGTCCCTTCTACCTATGCAAATAGCATTCAGGTCATGAAAGTATGTCATGCCCTTAGACAGGTAAATGGGGAGGTGTGCCTTTGGGTGCCAGGAGAGGGCAATGCGGACTGGCAATTGCTGGCGGCGCAGTATGGACTGGAAACGCCATTTGAAATCCGCTGGCTGCGTTCGCAGCGTTTCTGGCGGCGTTATGATTTTGCCTGGAAGGCGATTGAAGAATCCCTTGTATGGGGGGCAGATGTGGTATATACCTGGCTGCTGCAAGCGGCTGTTTTGGCGCTGTGGAGAGGACTGCCGGTTATCCTCGAGCTACACGACACGCCAGGCGGGAAAGCAGGACCGCTACTACTTCGCCTGTTTGCGCGTCATCACGGGAAAAAACGGCTTTTGGCGATTACAAATGCCTTGCGCCAGAAGCTGGAGCAGCGCTTTGGGTTACATCTGACGCCGGACGAGATAATCATTGCACCCAATGGCGTTGACCTGGAACGTTACCAGGGGCTGCCCTCCCCGCAAGAGTCACGCTCACAATTGGGTCTGCCCAAAGCGCCCACAGCACTCTATAGTGGGCACTTTTACCGTGGGCGGGGAATGGGAATACTCTTTGAATTGGCACAACGGTTTCCACAAATTTACTTTGTCTGGGCAGGAGGGTTGCCGGAGGACAGGGCATACTGGCAACAACGGCTGGACGCAGCCAGTATCCGCAATGTAGCCCTGGTGGGTTTTATCGAGAACAGTCGCTTACCATTATATCAGGCAGCAGCAGACATCCTGTTGATGCCCTATGAACGTGTTATCGCCGGTAGCAGCGGCGGCAATTCGGCGGAAATTTGCAGCCCAATGAAGATGTTCGACTACATGGCGAGCGGGCGGGCAATTCTGAGCAGCGATTTACCGGTAATTCGGGAAGTTTTGAATGAGGAAAACGCTCTACTCTGCCCGCCGGAGCAGCCAGAGGCATGGGCAACAGCTTTGCAAAGGCTGCTGGTGGACCCGGATTTCCGGTCAAAAATCGGACAGAGAGCACAAGCAGACGCGGCAAAGTACTCGTGGCGCGAGCGTGCCCGGCGGGCGCTGGAGGGGTTTTTTGAAAACCCCAGCAATGGGGAAGAAGCCGGTTAATTTCTGCTTCAAAGCGGCTGTCTTCTCTTTTTCCTTGTGGGATTACTCCAACTGAAGAACCTTGCTCAGCAAAGGGGTCTTCTTATGGATGGCACGATGTGGGCACATTTCATGACAGCAATAGCAGCGGATGCAAAGGTTGTAATCGTAAACCGGAGGTTCACCCCTTTGCCCATCCCTAAATCTGATTGCCTTTTCTGGGACAGGACAAGCTTTGATGCACAAACCGCAGCGGGTACATAATTTCCTGTCAATTACCGGACGGGAAGCAACGAATCTTTTCAGCCACCTGTAATACGTGTAAGAGGCATTATCATACACTGGTTTACGGATGATTTTAAATTCAGGTTGTATCAGCGTGTCGAGGTCATCCCCCACATACTGAATTCTGTCCACCTGGTAATTCCCCAAGCCAGCCTGATGGCCTAACGTGGTTGTCGGAACAAACTCAGGGGACATGGCAACCAGGTGGCAAAACGTTGCGTCCAATGCCACTGGGTCTTCGCTCAACACCAGAACATTCATGGCTCTGACGTCGCCGCTGCGCGGGCCATTGCCCTCCATGGCAAGAACCCCATCCAGAACGTGCAGACGCGGGCGCACCGTCTGGGTCAACTCGACAAGCAGATTACTGAAGTCGGTGATATTCTGAAACTGAATATGATACAGCGCTTTGCGCTGACCAGGCACGCAGCCAAACAAATTCTTAATTGCGCCAGTAATGCGGGTGAGGCCATGTGTTTTCATCTTGGGCAGATTAATCATGCCATCGCAATCGTGGACAGCCTGAGCAATTGGGAAGGTTTTTACCAGCTTACCCTGCGGGCTGGTCATGGGGCCGCCATTGCTAAAATCCCCCACTTGCGCCTGGTAGCGTTCGCCTGCCGCCTGCAACCCGGATTTGCGCACCGCGCTGCGGGCACTTTCCATGCCGGGGGAATCGCCAAAGGTAACTCGCGCTCCGGCTTCGCGCAACAGGCGAGCACAACCTGCCAGTACGGATGGATGTGTTGTTACTGCTTTCTCGGGCGCATCCCCAGCCAGAATGTTCGGTTTGAGCAAAATACGCTCTCCGCTCCTGGTAAAGCGCTCCACTCCTCCAAGCAGGTTCACGCCGCGCTTGATTGCATCATATACAGTTTCTGGCGTGTAATCATTACAGCGCACCACCGCAACGATAGATTGGCCCATGCTTATTCTCCTGTAACAGAGGATAGGGGGGCTATTTTTGCTTTCCCGCCTCTGGCTGTTCTGCTGTACAACGCAGAAACGACCGCATACACCCACGCCTGCGGCGCATAGTGCCCTACCAGCCGGATAGCACGGTTGATGATGCCCGGAATGATCACAGCCTGCCCCTCTAGCATCTTTTGAATGGTGTAATCTGCTACATCATCGGCTTCCATGCTGGTCAAACGCCCAATCCAGCCAAAGGCTTTGATTTTATCTGTTGAGCGGCGGCAGGTGCGGATACCATTTGGGCATAGGACGCTCACCCGAACCGGAGTATGGTTCAATTCCTGCCGCAACGCAAGGCTGAAATTAAGAATAAATGCCTTGGTAGGGGCATAAACCGGCATATATGGCATTGGGAAAAACGCAGCCATGCTGGAAACGTTGAGGATGTAAGCCCTGTGACACTGTTTGAGATATGGCAGCAGAAAATGAGTCATTTTCACCACAGCAAGCGTGTTGAGCAAAATACAAGCCTCATTTTCATCAATTGTAGAATCCTCAAATCTGCAATTGTATGACGTGCCCGCATTGTTGATCAGCACCGACACAGGCAGTTTTTCCTGGGTAATGATTCTGGCAACAGCCTCGACGCCACCGTCCGCGGCAAGGTCAGTCTCAATATATCTGGTCTGGACATCATACTGACGGGATAAACTCAGAGCAGCCTCTGCCAGCCCTGAAGCGGGAAGGGCTACCAGAATAAGGTTGATTGCATGTCTGGCAAGCACTTCGGCAAATGCCCTGCCCAATCCCTGGCTGCCCCCAGTGATGAGCGCATATTCGCCCGCTCGCAGCCCAAGATTGTCAAGATGACTCTCTTTCGCCAAATATTTTTTTGTCACCTGATTTCCTCTGTTTTATCGAATTGCTTTTAAACACATTATAACCATGAAAAGGTCCTATTTACCCAATCGCTTTTGCCCGCTGTGCAAAATGTCCCCAGAACAGAGAAATCACCGAGTATACGAGGGGAAGTGGGGCAAAGCGACCAATCACAAAAATTGTCTGGTTGAACACACCAGGGATGATGATAGCTCTCCGCCTCAACATACCGACAATAGCTGCTTGTGCTACCTGCTCCGGGTTCATACAAGTCCATTGTGCTGCCAGCCCCCCGGCTTCAATTCTGCGAACACAATCCTCATTGGTGCGAATACCATTTGGGCAGAGAGCACTGACGCTCACCCGTGTTGCGCGCAATTCCTCGCCCAACGCCAGGCTGAAATTGAGAATAAACGCCTTGCTGGGAGCATATACAGGCATAAAGGGCATGGGAAAAAAGGCTGCCATGCTCGAGACATTCAGGATATAGCCGTCAGGCTGGCTTTTCAACATGGGCAGCATGAGATGCGTAAGCTTGACCAAAGCAAGATTGTTGAGAAGGATGCAGCGTTCGTTTTCCTGCAAGCTTGAGTCTTCAAAACGGCTATTGTAGCCCACGCCAGCGTTATTGACCAAAATAGAGACCGTCAGTCTGCGACTGAGGATAAACCTGTGCAACATCTCCGGGGCTTGCGGCTCAGTTAGATCAATCTCCATGTAATCACTACGCACACCATAGCGATGTGAAAGCTCAATGGCAGTTTGTGCAAGCCCCGAATTGGGCAAAGCTGTCAGAATCAGGCTCATGCCACGGCGGGCGCATTGTTCGGCTATCGCTTTTCCAAGCCCCTGGCTGGCTCCGGTAATGAGCGCTTGATGATAAGAAGCAACTTGATGCATTTCTTTGCTTTCCTTTCTTTGTGCCAAATGAATGTTACTCTGCCCGTCAGTGTAACAGGCTGATAGATGGAAAGTCATCCAACAAAGGGTGGAAAAGAGGATGGAGAAAGGGGTGGAAAATGCACTTTGCCACATTTTCCCAGAGACCCACCAGGGGCGGTTATAATCTTAGACGGTAACTAGCGGCCATCTTATGCTCTGCAAGACATGCCCAAGATCCAGGGCACGTTGGTAACTACAATTTGGTCCAGAATACTGTTTCGCTTACGTTTGCGAGCACAAATACCCTCCTGATCAGTGATGGGAAAACACATCTCATCATTGACCCGCACTTTACCCGTCCGGGGTTTGTGGGACAAAATAACCTGCTGGGCAGGATTTCTCCAAGCCCAGAGCGTATTGCCTATGGGTTGGCATGTCTTGGCGTTAAAAGCCTCGATGCAGTTCTGTTGACACACACGCACTACGACCATGCACTTGACGCAGCCGAAGTGGCACGGATGACCGGCGCATGCCTGGTAGGGTCACCATCGGCGGAAAAGATTGCAATTGGAGCGGGGCTACCAAAGACAAACTGTCAAATTGCCGTCGAGCGTGTACCCATGAAATTTGGAGCATTCGAGGTCATTTTTCTGCGCGGCGCGCACATCAGCATCCCGCCATTATTGCCAGTCATCGGAATGGCAAGAGAAATCAAAAGACCGCTGACACCCCCTCAGTTTGCATCCGCCTATCGCGAAGGCGGCACTTACGCTATTCTTTTACAATACCCGCCTTCGATAACCATTTTGTGTATGGGCAGCGCAGGGTATTTTCCCAACTGGCTCTCAGGGATACAGGCCCAGACAGTAATCCTGCCTGTGGGTGGACTGGATTTTAGAGGAAAGGCATACCGTCAAATGTTATTTGAGCAAAGTGTCCTTGCTGTGGACGCCAGGCGTCTCTTTTTTTCACACTGGGACGACTTCACACGCCCTTTAGATGCCCCTCCCCGCATGATGCCTGCCTGCCGCAAAGCCCTGATACAACTTGAGACACTGGCAGCCAAAGCCCAAATCAGCACAGCAAGACTGAAGCCTTGGCTAAGCATATCTCTCTAGCCCAGCCACAAACGACGGGGCAGTGCGAAGCTCGATATCCTTGAAAGCGGCGCAAACTTTCTGCTTACACCAACAGCCCAAGCAAAAGACCAATACCGGTCAGCGTGGGAGTCAGCAGGTTGATCACAACATTCTTGCCCATCAGCGGGAGTAATTTTTCAATGGTCTCCAATGCGTTTTTATGAACACCCATTGCGACCGGGATGGCAACCAGTGCCGAACCCAGCCCCAGCAAGGCAGTAACCGGTAAAAACTTGAGAGCAACACCCACAATGATAGAGATATAGGTAAGTAGGATAAAGACAACATACACCACTGCTGCAACGGGTTTGCCAGCGATGATAGGGAGCGTGCGTCTGCCAACGCTCTGATCTGCTTCCACATCCGGAAATTGGTTGAGAAGCAGCAAATTGTTCACCAGAAAGAAAGGCACCAGAGAGGCAAAAAACGACGTCCACGAGTAATGCCCGGTAAGGACAAAATCTGTGCCCATGACCATCAAGACGCCAAATCCTAAACCCGGCGCAATCAAACAAAGCGCAGGAACACGGTTAATCCAGACGGTATAGGTGAAAATCACCAACAGCCCCAACACCCCAAGCGGCAAAATGCCAATTCCTTTTGCCCGCAAAAAGACAAGCCCAATCAACGCGGTCAGGGCGGCACTGAACAGCCCCGTCAACAGAGCATAGCGGGCTGCTTCTGGATTCGCAGGTAGAGTGCCGCTGCCCCCACTGAAGGGGGTGCGCGTCGTGCGAAAATCCAGCCCGCTTCTAAAATCAAAATACTCATTGAGGGCATTCACACTTATATGCGCGCTGACTGCGCCTACCAACGCCAGGATGATATACCAGATATTGGCGCTCCCGCCCATCCACAGTGCACTGCTGACGCCTAAAAAGACACACACTGGCGCCAGCACCAGAAAAGGCGGACGCATTGGGCCTAAAACCAGCTTTAAGCTTTTCATAGACAAATTCCTCGCTGTCATTGTTAAACTGAAGCGATTGTACAAAAAAAAGCCCCTTCTGTAAAGAGAGAAAACGAAATATGTCGCCATAAAAATCAGAGCATAAAATTAAGGGAATTAATCTGCCAACAGTATATTCAAAGCCTTTTAAATGACGTTTTATCAAAAAAACTGATTACATTTTGCATTTTGAATGCAATTATCTGTTATGTTACACTTTTCTTACCGCTTTCACCTTGCAAAAATTTTTTAACGGAGGAGAAACAGAATAATGAACCGCCTTGTATATATTGTATTATCTGTAACATTGATAACTGTATTGCTGGGAGCTTGCCAGCCGCCCGCCCCAGCCCCGACAGAAGCACCCGTATCCCCTACGCAACCCCCGCCTCCGCCACCAACCTCTGCCCCCACCGTGGAACCCATCGCAACACTGCAACAGCTGCAGGGAAGATATCTTGAGGCAGCGGACGTAGGGTATGCCTATCAGGTTGCCGTAAAAACTTCGGAATTCGGAAACGGGCCACTCGGGTTTCGCAACGCCGGCAGCCAGGCAGAGCATCAGACTGCCGATTATCTATATGAGGAGATGAAGAAAATAGGTCTTCAAGATGTCCTCAAAGAGGAGTTCCCGGTGGACAGTTGGGAATTCAAAGGTGCTGAAATCAAGGTGCTTGAACCGGCTACCGAGTCAAAAGTGATTACCGCCTCCACGTATGCTGTCCAGGGTACCCCGCCCGAAGGCATCCAGGGCGAATTGGTTTATGTCAATAAAGGCACCAAGGACGACTACACAGACATTGATGTAACCGGCAAAATTGTCCTTTTGGATGTGGACATGCGCGCCGATTGGTGGATCACATACCCGGCGCTTCAGGCGCAATACAAGGGCGCGGCGGCGGTGATCAGCACTTGCAGCGGTGGGTATGCCATGCTCAACGACGATACTCTCAATTCACAAGACTTTGTCGGTCCAGTGGCAATCCCCACACTGAACATCAGCCGCAACGATGCAAATTATCTCAAAGGGCTATTAGAAAAAGGCAAAGTGGCGGTTGAACTCAAATCCGACAATGTCGTCAAGCCCGGCGGCATCAGCTATAACATCTCTGGCAAAATACCCGGCAAGTCCAGCGATGAATATATTATCATCGGCGATCACTATGACGCGCATTTCAAAGGCTTTCAGGATAATGCCAGTGCAGTGGGGATCACCCTGGCAATCGCTAAAGGTATGATCGACGCAGGGTATCAGCCAGAACGCACGCTCATCTTCATCCTTCATGGCGCGGAGGAGTGGGGCGCCATTGATACCCGTTATGACTGGTCTATCGGTGCCTGGTACCACGTCTTTAAATTACACCCCGAATGGTCAGGCAAGGCGCTGGCGTACTTCAATTTTGAAATGCCAGCTTACGCCGACGGCGACGCATCTTTAATCCTTTCCACACCAGAACTGGTCAACTTTGTCGAAACATATTACAGCGCCGACGCTCCAAAACCCGAAGGCATTTTCCCCGAAGGTGTCAAGGTCAACTACCCCACATTCACCTGGTCGGATGATTTCTCATATACCATCGCTGGCATTCCCGCCATGGTCACCGATTTCGGCTCTTCAGGTTTTATGGAGAAAATCTACCACTCCAACTTTGATACGGTGGACACATACAACGAGAAGGCTTTTGACTACAACCTCAAGTTCTTTGGTTCGATGGTCATTGCCCTGGACCAAAGACCAGCTGTTCCTCTTGACTTCACCCTGCAGGCAGCGCGTCTCAAAGAGGCTGTCAATATGGACGCATATAAGCTAGCTGGCGTGGATTTCGAGCCGCTGATGGATGAGATTGACAATTTCGAGAAATTAGCTACCGAAAAATATAGCCAGGTGGTCAAATTAAATCAGCTGTATGCCGAGTTGATCGCTGCCCACAACGCAGGCAAAGGTGATCAAACAGCTTTGTTGGAAGAAGTCAGGGCAGCGGGAAAAACTGCCAACCGCGAGCTGCTGGCTGCTTATAAGGCTTTTCAAGATAATCTTATCCGCCTAAGCTGGTGGGATGAGCCTATCTTTGGCTTTGAGCATCCGCAGAAAAACATTGCTTTGCTGAACGAAGCCATTACCAAACTTGAGGCAGGCGAAGCCGCCGACGTGGTAGATAATGTCCTCTGGCAAATTGAAGACAAATGGTATTACTATGCCTTTGATCAGCAGGTTACAGACCACTTTAGGGATCAGGTGCTTCAACAATCAGACGACCGCCTGTTCTGGGGTGCAGGCAGAATCGTGGGGTACCTGGATATCTACCCAACGGTTGACTCCATTCTGGCAAAGAACGCCGAAGGTGCAAAAGACTACACAGAAGAAATTGCAACACTCCAGGAAGCCCTCCAAAGCCAGTATCCGCTTTTGCAACAGTTGACGCAGGAAAACACTGCCGGGTTGAAAGCTGTTCAGGAAAAGCTCGGTAAGGCAGATTTGACTGCGGTGATCCAAAAAGCAGAAGCTGCAGTTAAGTAAAATCGTCCTTTCGTGCCCAGTTGAGACCTCCGTGAGCAGACCTCTCGCGGAGGTTCTTGTTTTCTAAATCGGGTATAATTCCAGGCGGTGGAATCACGATCATCTGTTTTCAAGCGCGGGCTGTTCACACTGGCAGGCGGGCTGGTTCTTGGGACAGTTGTTGCTTGGTTAAGCCCCGGCGAATGGCTCAGGGGATGGCTGGCTGCTTCATTCATCTGCTGGATTAGCCTGTTCTGTCTGGCAAGCGCATGGAAGTGGGGCGGAGGCGGAAAGACTCTGGCATGGATGATGACGCTTGCCTTTGTGCTCCGTCTGGGAGCGGGCATCTACCTGACCCTCGCGTTGCCCACCCACGGTTATGATGACCCCCAACAGAACGCTGGTTATGTGTTTACCGATGCATATCGGCGCGATACGGAAGCCTGGGGGTTCACCCTTTCAGCGACCCCGCTGTGGGACATCTTCAAAGCCGAACTGGACACCGATCAATATGGCGGGCTGCTCATCCTGAGCGGCATTCTGTATCGCTATCTCAGCCCGGATGCGCACCGGCCTTTGTTGATCATCCTTCTGGCGGCTTCGTTTGCCGCCTTGGGTGTTCCATTTCTTCACCGGGCTGTATGCCAGCGCTGGGAGCAGACATTGGCAGATCTAACCTGCTGGATACTTGTTTTATACCCAGATAGTATCCTGTTTGGAAGTTCACAGATGCGGGAGCCATTTCTCATCGGGCTGCTTTGTATTGCTTTCTGGGGAATAGTCAACTGGCGGCAAAACCGCTATACGGCAGCGGCGGCTTTCTTGATAGGGTGGTCAGGGATGATGGTATTCTCCACCCGCATGGGCATTGCCGCATTGGCTTTTCTGATCGTATGGCTCTGGCTGGAAGACCTCTTGCCCAAATCGTCAGCATGGCAGTGGTTGGGCTGGGTAAGCCTCTGCCTGGCAGGGGCAGGGGTGGTGGTGCTGGGCTGGCAGTGGCTGCACACCACCGCCGCCTGGGATATTCTACTTACGGAGCGCAATTCTGGTCGGGTGCAAACTGCCATCAGTGAACTGGCAGGCGGGCGTTTTGGACCACAGTTTATTGTCATTTATGGTCTGGCGCAGCCTGTTCTGCCCGCCGCTATTGCAGAACCAGCGCTGGCGTTGTGGAAAACCATTGCAATCATGCGTTCGCTGGGCTGGTATGCTCTGGCGCCGTTTCTGTTGTACGGCATCTTCTCAGTATGGAAAGCACAGCCAGGCGCTGAGAAACGTATTCTCATCTGGGTAGCAATTTTCACCTTTGCCTGGTTACTTATCTCCTCAATGCGCGCTGGCGGCGACCAGTGGGATAATCCCCGCTACCGTATGGTGTTTTTACCTTTCCTTGCCCTTCTGGCAGCCTGGGCGGCGCTGCGCGCCCTGCACCTGCGTGATCTGTGGCTGGTGCGCTGGTTTGTGGTGGAAGCTGTTTTTCTGGGGTTTTTCACCGCCTGGTACTTCAGCCGCTATTTTCAGGTGGGGAAGCGTCTGCCCTTCTGGCACATGGTAGCATGGATCGCTGCACTCAGCGCCTTAGTGCTACTCAGCGGTGTGGTCTGGGATTTGGGACGCAATTTCCTTAAGCGGCGGCAAAACCGCATTCATCGTTTATAATAAGGGGTTGAAGTGAAACTTTCCATTGTGGTTCCTGTCTATAACGAGCGCGAGACACTGCCGCTTCTTCATCAGGCTGTTCATACTGCACTGGCTAATGTGCCTTATGAATGGGAGCTTATCCTCGTCGATGACGGCAGCAAAGACGGAAGCCTTGAGGTAATGGAAAGCCTTGCGAACAGCGACAGCGATCATGTGCGCGTGGTGGCATTGCGACGCAACTTTGGGCAGACCGCTGCGATCGCCGCTGGGATTGATCACAGTGTTGGGGAGATCATCGTCCCGATGGACGCCGATATGCAAAATGACCCAGCGGATATCCCGATGATGATTGAGAAAATCGAAGAGGGTTTTGACGTGGTCAGCGGCTGGCGTTTTAAGCGGCAGGATACGTTCTTTACCCGTACACTACCCTCCCGAATCGCCAACTGGCTGATCTCATCGGTAACGGGAGTCCATCTGCATGATTACGGCTGTACACTGAAGGCTTACCGGCGCGAGGTAATCACCGGTTTTCGTTTATATGGCGAGATGCACCGCTTTATCCCGGTGTATGCCAATTCAGTGGGCGCCAGAATTACCGAGGTAAGAGTTCAGCATCACCCGCGCCAGTTTGGCAAGGCAAAGTATGGACTGGAGCGCACCATCAAAGTAATTCTCGACCTCTTCACGGTCAAATTCCTGACCCGCTACGCCAACAAGCCCATTTACCTGTTTGGAGGCGCCGGGGTCTTGCTCATCGTTTTCAGCGCGGCGATTTTGCTCTATCTGTTTGTCCGCCGCATCTTTTTTAACGTATCCCCCTTTGATTCACCGCTCTTTCCCACAAGTTTAATGGTGGCGATTATGGGATTTCAATCCATTCTCATGGGGCTGATCGCCGAATTGCTTGCCCGAACATATCATGAGTCACAGGGAAAACCAAACTATATTGTGCGCAAATTGATCCATCCCAACCCACCTCAGAACAATGGCAGGCGGGAGCGTTAATGCGTATTCTGGTTTTGATACATGAATACCCACCAGTGGGCGGTGGGGGTGGCACAGTGGCACAAGACGTCTGCCGCATGTTGGCAGAGAAGGGACATGAAATCCAGCTATTAACGGTAAGCTGGGAAGGCGTTCCTGCGGTAGAGCAAAAAGATGGGATTCTGATTCATCATCTGGGCAGAACACGCAGGCAGCCCTACCGGGCTGCTTTTAGCGAAATGGCACTCTACACATTCTGTGCTTTTTGGAAAGGGTTGGGTATCATCCGCAGATGGCACCCCGATCTGATACACGTTCATTTTGCACTGCCTGGGGGGCTGGCAGCTTGGGCACTCTCATTGGTTACAGGCGTTCCTTACGTGCTGACCGCACATCTTGGGGATGTCCCTGGCGGCGTTCCCGAGAAAACGGATCACTGGTTTCGCTGGGTCTATCCTGTTACCCCCTTTATTTGGCGTAGGGCGTCCTACCGCACAGCTGTTTCGAACTATACGCGCCAGATGGCATTACGTCATTATCCCCTGCCGATTGAAGTGATTTTTAACGGCGTCAGTCTGACCGAATTAGACCCGGGAGAAATTTGTGTGCAGGACCCGCCGCGCGTGCTTTTTGTCGGGCGTTTTGTGCCGCAGAAAAACCCGCTCCAGGTGGTGCGTTCGCTGGCAAACTTGCGCCATCTACCCTGGCAATGCGTGATGCTGGGCGACGGGGCTTTGCGGCCAGAGGTAGAGAAGCTGATCGCCGAATTGGGGCTACAGGAACGTTTCACCCTGCCCGGATGGGTCTCTCCCCAGGAAGTGCAGGAGTGGTTCAGACACAGCGATATTCTCTTCATCCCTTCTCTGTCCGAGGGATTGCCTGTAGTGGGCGTCCAGGCAATGGCAATGGGGCTGGCGCTGGTGCTCAGCCGTGTAGGCGGCTGCATTGATTTGGTTGAACCACAAACCAACGGTTTTTTACTGGAAAAAGAAGATGCTGCCGGGTTTGAACATGCATTAGAGCTACTGCTAGAGGACCGCGAGCGTCTCCTCTCCTATCGCCGTGCCAGCCGCCGCCTGGCAGCCCGCTTTGATTTGAAGAACGTGGTAGAATCGTACCAGCATATCTTTGCCCAGGTATGCAAACGTTCAACGCCGGAGATTTAATAGAGATGGGAATTCGTATCCACCCCACAGCAGAAGTTTCTGAACAGGCTGTTATTGGTGATGGTACCAGTATATGGCATCATGCGCAGGTTCGTCCTGGAGCAAGAATTGGCAAAAATTGTATCATTGGGAAAGGGGTGTATATTGACGCCGACGTGGCAATTGGCGACAATGTCAAGATCCAAAACTATGTCTCGGTATATCATGGCGTGACCCTGGAAGACGGCGTTTTTGTCGGTCCGCATGTGTGTTTCACCAATGATATGCGTCCGCGGGCAATTAATGTAGATGGCTCTCTAAAAAGCGCGGATGACTGGGTGCTCAGTCAAACCCTGGTCAAGCGCGGCGCTGCGCTGGGCGCCAACTCAACCATTCGCTGCGGTATCACCATTGGAGAATGGGCAATGTGTGGCTCTGGCAGTGTTTTGACCAAAGATGTGCCCGCCTATGGTTTGGTGTACGGGAATCCTGCAAGGCTGCACGGCTTTGTCTGTCCGTGTGGGGAACAGGTAGAAAAAACCACAGTTCACAGTGGAGTGGTGCAGGCACGTTGCCCCTCCTGTGGACATACCATCGAAGTTCCACAAAAAGAATGGGAGAAAATTGAATGATAAATATTGCAAAGCCAATCATTGGTGATGAAGAAAAGCAGGCGGTAATGGAGGTGCTTGATTCGGGTATCATTGCGCAAGGTCCACGCGTTAAGGCATTTGAGGAAGCTTTTGCGCAGATGTGTGCCACGCGGTATGCGATCGCCACATCTTCCGGCACCACCGCTCTGCATGTGGCTTTGCTTGCCAATAAAATTGGTCCTGGAGATGAAATCATCACATCGGCGTTCACTTTTATTGCCTCTGCGAACAGCGCATTGTATGTGGGTGCCCGCCCGGTATTTGTAGATATTGATCCCAAAACATATAACCTTGACCCCTCAAAAATTGAAGCCGCAATCACCCCACGCACCAAAGCCATTATGCCAGTTCATTTGTTTGGCCTGTGCTGTGATATGGATGCCATCACAGCCATTGCTAAAAAGCATAACCTGATCATCATTGAAGACGCCTGTCAAAGTCACGGCGCTGTCTGTAATGGGCGCAAGGCTGGCTCCTTTGGCACAGGCGCTTTTTCACTATATCCAACAAAGAACATCACCTCCGGTGAAGGCGGGATGATTACCACCAACAGTGACGAAATTGATGAGAGCTGCCGGGTAATACGCCAGCATGGTATGCGCCGCCGCTATTATCATGATGAACTGGGGTTCAATTTCCGTATGACGGACATCCACGCCGCCATCGGGCTGGCACAGCTTGGCAAGCTGCAAACCTACAACAAAAAGCGGCAGCAGAATGCCACATTTTTGAACGCTCATCTTAAAGGGGTAACAGTCCCCTATACCCCGCCGGGGTTTGAGCATGTATATCATCAATACACTGTGCGTGTTCCGGATGGGAGGCGGGACGCGTTGCGGGAATACCTCAAGGAGCAGGAAATTGGGTCTGAGGTATATTACCCTGTGCCGATTCATAAGCAGAGTTTTTACGTGCGGCAATTAGGATATCATGATTACCTCCCCGAAACAGAAAAAGCCGCTGCAGAAGTGCTCTCTTTGCCTGTTCATCCTTCTCTGACACAGTCTGACCTGGAAAAGATTGTACAGGCAGTTAACACATTTATGGGGAAAGGCTGATTCAACCTTTAGGGCGCACAAGTTGCGCAAACTTGACAAAGCCTTGAGGAGAATGATATGACCCGCGTCGCTGTCATTGGCGTTGGCTCGATGGGTAGAAACCATGCTCGTGTTTATAATGAGTTGCCTGACGCTGACTTGGTTGCTGTAGCAGACAGCTGTGAGGATATGTCTGCTGCTGTTGCCGGAAAATTTGGCGCAAAGGCTTATACAAATTACGTTGCTCTCCTGGAAAAAGAAAAACCTGAGGCTGTTTCCATTGCTGTGCCCACCGCATTGCACAAAGAAGTGGCTCTTGCCTGTTTGCAGGCAGGCGCGCACATCTTGATTGAGAAGCCAATTGCGTCCTCATTAGAGGATGGCAAGGCAATCATTCAGGCAGCCCATTACCATAACCGCTGTCTGATGGTAGGACACATCGTGCGTTTCAACCCGGCAATCCAGGTGTTGAAAAAGAAGTTGCAGGCTGGGGATCTGGGGCGTATTTTTCAGATTTTCTGCCGCCGCGCAGGCCCTTTTCCGGCGCGTATCCGCGATGTGGGAGTGGTGGTTGATCTGGCACCGCATGATGTGGATATCATGCGTTTTCTCACGGGCATGGACGCTGAACGCGTCTATGCAGAAACGGCGCGGCGCATCCACACCGATCACGAGGACCTGCTGTTTGGTATTCTGCGTTTCCCAGATGGCATCACCGGCGCCCTGGAAATCAACTGGCTGACGCCCACCAAAGTGCGTGAAGTGATTGTGCTGGGGGAGCGCGGGTTGTTCCGTGTTGACGACCTCACGCAAGACTTGTACTTCTACGAGAATGCACAAACAGCGGGGGAATTCTGGGATACCCTGAAAACCCTAAAGGGCGTCAGCGAGGGCAGCATGGTGCGCTTTGCGCTGGAGCGATACGAACCGCTCAAGGCTGAACTGGCGGCTTTTCTCAAAGCGGTGCGCGGTGAGGCGCCTGTTGCGGTAAGCGGTGAAGATGGATTGGCAGCACTTCGTCTTGCGCTGGCACTGGTTCAATCGGGTGAAACCCATCAGGTCGTAAAGGTATAAAATACACTCTGTTTTTTGAAAACGCAAATGAAACTAGAAGAACTGAAGAAAAAAATTGATGCAAAAACAGCTCGACTGGCAGTGATTGGATTGGGATTTGTCGGTCTGCCGGTTGCAGCAATGTTCGCTGCGGAAGGTTTCGACGTAACCGGTGTGGAGATACGTCAGGAGCGCGTGGATAAAATTAACCGGGGCATTTCACCGATCGAGGGAAAAGAACCTGGTCTGGCAGAATTGCTGGCAAAAGTTGTGGCACAAAAAAAGCTGCGCGCTACTTCCAGCTATCAAGACCTTGTTGACTGCGACATTATTCTGATCGACGTGGAAACCCCAGTAGATGACCAAGACCACGCCCCGCGTTACGAAGCATTGGGGGCGGCACTGCGCAGCCTGGGGAAAGTGCTCAAAGACGGGGCGCTTGTGATTGTGGAATCAACCATCGCTCCCGGTACCATGCAGACCTTCGTCCTCCCCATCCTGGAAGAAAACAGCCAGCGCAGGCTGAATGAAGGATTTTATCTGGGCTGTTGCCCTGAGCGGGTAATGCCTGGAAAACTGCTTGCCAACCTGCGCAATCTGAGCCGCGTGGTGGGTGGGGGTTCGCCGGAGACTGCCGCGACAATGCAGGCGCTTTACCGCCATGTGGTCAATGCAGACCTGGATACCGCTGACTGGATCACTGCTGAACTGGTCAAAACGACCGAAAACGCTTACCGCGATGTTCAGATTGCCTTTGCCAATGAAGTCGCTTTGATCTGTGAAGCCCTGGGGGGTGATGTCTGGAAGGTGCGTCAGCTGGTTAACAAATCCCCCTACCGCAACATGCACTTACCGGGTGCCGGTGTGGGTGGGCATTGTATCCCAAAAGACCCCTGGCTGCTGGCTTACAGCGTGCGCGACAGGGATGTCCCTCTTCATGTGATACCATCTGCCCGTGCGGTGAATGATAACATGCCAGTGTATCTGGCAAACCTGACAGCAAAACTGTTGCGTGAGGCAGGCAAAAGAATTGAGGATGCCCGCATACTGGTATTGGGATACTCCTATCTGGAAGATTCAGAGGATACCCGCAACAGCCCCAGTGAGATACTGATCCAAAAGTTGACCGGGCTGGGAGGCAAGGTAGCGGTGCACGATCCTTATGTGGCTGAATATCAAGGGGACGTTTACCAAAAAGCGGCAGGATGCGATGCCGCAATTATCATGGTAGCGCATTCTACATACAAGGAACTTGATTTTCGCCAGCTTCAAGCAGTCATGCGCACGCCGCTTCTTGTGGTTGCCCGCCCACTATTCAATGAACAGCAGCTTGAACATGCGCGGCAGTATTTTTCGCACCTGCACCAAATCGGTGTTGGCAGATAAAGGATCACAACCAGGCAGAAGTATTCTGAGCGCATATTCTTTACGAAAGGTGCAAGGAATCGATGATCGTCATTGTGGACTACGGAATGGGCAATCTGGGCTCCATTGTGAATATGCTTAAAAAAATTGGTGCCCGTGCAAAGGTTTCCAGCGACATTGACGAAATACGATCTGCTGAAAAGCTCATCTTGCCTGGCGTGGGCGCGTTTGATGCCGGGATGAAGCGGCTGCGCGAGCTAAACCTGATTGAGACGCTCAATGAAGAGGTCATTGGCAAGAAAAAGCCGGTCATTGGTCTGTGCCTGGGAATGCAACTTATCACCAGGAAAAGTGAAGAAGGCAGCGAAACAGGGCTGGGATGGGTAGATGCGGAGACAATCCGCTTCCGATTTGACACGCAAACCGCGAACCTGAAAATTCCCCACATGGGTTGGAATGATGTCTCTATTCAGCGCGAGGGGACACTATTTTCTGGAATGAGCGGCACAGAAAACCGTTTTTACTTTGTCCATTCCTACCATGTGGTCTGTCACCGCAGCGAGGATATTCTAGCAACGACCCATTATGGGTATGACTTTGTCTCAGCGTTGCAACACGAGAACGTGATGGGAACGCAATTCCATCCCGAAAAGAGCCACAAGTTTGGGATGCGTCTTTTGAAAAATTTTGTCGAGCTTGCCTGAAATGCTAAAAGCGCGCGTCATGCCCTGCCTCTTGCTAAAAGGACGATCGCTGGTCAAAACAGTCAAATTCAAAGACCCGGCATACATTGGTGACCCAATTAACGCCGTCCGTATCTATAACGAAAAGGAAGTGGACGAGCTAATCTTTCTTGATATTACTGCTACAACTGCCGGGAAAGAACCGCCTTACCAGGTGTTGCACGAGATTGCCAGTGAATGTTTCATGCCTGTAGCCTATGGCGGCGGGATTCGCAAACTGGAACAGATCAGAGACATTCTCAATTTGGGGGTGGAGAAAGTCATCATTAACAGCTACGCTTTTGAGAACCCCGATTTTATCTCACAAGCGGCTGAGCGCTTCGGGTCTCAGGCAATTGTAGTCTCCATTGACGTACGCAAACGCCTTTTTGGAAAGTATGAAGTGTATACTCACGGCGGGAGAAAAGCCACCGGGTTAGACCCTGTTGCTTGGGCGCAGAAAATGGAAGCGATGGGTGCAGGAGAAATTATGCTCACCGCCATTGACCGCGATGGCACACAGGAAGGATATGATATTGACCTGATCAAAAAAGTGAGCACAGCGATTAATATTCCGCTGATCGCTTGCGGCGGCGCGGGAAAGGTGGAAGATTTCGGTCTGGCGGTAAAAGAGGGCGGCGCTTCGGCTTGCGCAGCGGGCAGTATGGTCGTGTATTATGGGCGCAACCGCGCTGTGTTAATCAACTTCCCCACGCGCCAGGAACTGGACGCAGTGCTATCATAATGCTGACAAAGCGGCGTACAGAACGCGCGAAGTGTTATATAATTCCCTCTATCCAGTTTCGAGAGCAAAGGAAACCCTATGACCCGCTATTGTTCACGTTGCCTGTATGATGACACCGTTCCTCACATCACTTTCGACGAGAATGGGGTGTGTAATTACTGTCATACCCATGATCGCCTGGATCAGGAATACCCCACGGGTGAAGCCGGATGGCAAATCCTCGAAAATCTGGCAGAAAAAATCAAAAGAGATGGACGTGGCAAAAAGTATGATGTGATTGTGGGGGTAAGCGGGGGTTGCGACTCCTCTTATCTATTGTATCTTGCGGTCAAACTTGGTCTGCGACCTCTGGCAGTGCATTTTGATAATACCTGGGATTCGACCATTGCGGTGGAAAACATCCATGATGTGCTCAAAAAACTGGACGTTGATCTCTTCACCTACGTTGTGGATAATGAAGAATACGATGACATTTATCGTTCGTTTTTAAAGGCGGGTGTGCCAGACGTCGAATCGCCTACCGATATAGGGTTGGCAGCAGTGCTGTACATGGCGGCTGAGAAATACGGCATCAAATACATCTTTGAAGGTCATTCCTTTCGGACAGAGGGCATTTCGCCTCTGGGATGGATTTACATGGACGGCAAATACATCCAGACCATCCAAAAACAGTTTGGCACAATGCCACTCAAAACATATCCCAACATGCTTCTCTGGGATATGCTGCGCTGGATGGCGCTGCGCGGCATTCAAAAGATACGCCCGTTATACTATATCAACTATATCAAAAGCGAAGCCATGAGCCTGCTCACCCGTGAGCTGGGCTGGGAGTGGTATGGTGGTCATCACTTGGAGAACAGGTTTACAGCTTTCTGGCACACCTATTTTATGCCAGTACGTTATAACGTTGATCAGCGCCTGCTGGGTTATTCGGCTTTGGTGCGCAGCGGGCAGATGACCCGTGCGCAGGGAATGGAGTTGATGTCAACTCCCCCTCAGTACGACCCCGAGCTGGTAGAAATGGTCAAAAAGCGCTTGGGTTTTTCAGACGAAGAATTTGATCAGCTGATGAACTTGCCCAAGAAAACCTACCGCGATTTTAAAACATACAAAACCACCTTTGAGAAACTGCGCTGGCTGTTTTACATTCTGTATCGGCTGAATCGCGTTCCCAAAAGCTTTTACATGAAATATTGTTTTCCAGACCCACTGGAAAAATGACGCAAGATGGCTGTATAGAAAAGGAGAGCTTAGACTTTACATGGATTTGACTGACGCAAAGATTGTTGTGATTGGCGGAGCAGGGCTGGTAGGTTCTCACATCGTTGATCAACTGACCTTAGAACCGGTTAGGGAAATTATCGTTTACGATAATTTTGTGCGTGGCACGCGCGCCAATTTGGAACAGGCGATAAAAGACCCTCGCGTACGGGTCGTTGAGGCTTCTATGCTGGATCGGGAGACGCTGCGTCGCGAACTGCATGGCGCAGCAGGAGTCTTCCTGCTTGCTTCCCTCTGGTTGGGCGAGTGCGTCAATGACCCGCGCAGCGCTTGGGAAGTGAATGTGATGGGGTCATGGAACGTTGTTGAAGCCTGCCGCGACTTGGGCATTCAGCGTATCGTTTATTCATCTTCTGCTTCCGTATACGGCAATGCGTTATATACGCCCATGACCGAAGAGCATCCCTTTAACAACCGCACAACCTACGGGGCAACAAAAATTGCCATCGAGCAGATGTTCCGCGCCATATATGAACAGCACAAACTGCCCTTCGTTGGTTACCGCTACATGAACATTTATGGTCCGCGCATGGATTACAAGGGCACCTATGTCAGCGTGATCATGAAGGTGCTCGATAAAATCTTTGCTGGAGAGCCACCGGTGATATATGGCGATGGAACACAAGTCTACGACTTTATCTATGTTTCGGATGTAGCAGAAGCCAATATTTTAGGAATGAAATCGGACTGCGCTGATGAATTCTTTAACATTGGCAGCGGAGTGGGAACTTCCATCAATGAATTGGTAGATATTCTCCTGGAGTTGACGGGGTCAAAACTCAAACCCACCTACTTGCCGCAGGCGCAGAGCTTTGTTACCCACCGTATTGGCAGCACTGACAAAGCCAGAGATCTGCTGGGTTTTGAAGCCCGCACCCCCCTGGTGGAAGGGCTGCGCAGGCTACTTGAATGGCGACGTAGCCAGCTCAAAACTGGATGAGATGAAAGTACTGGTTACCGGCGCATCAGGATATTTGGGAAAGCATCTCTGCCATCGGCTGGCAGAAGATGGCTGGGATGTGCGCGGTTTGAGCCGCTCGCCAAAACCCGATTGTCTTCCGATGGTGGAGTGGTTTCAGGGGGATATATGCGATGTCGAGGTTACCCAGCGGGCAGCACAGCATGTTTGCTGTATTTTTCACCTTGCCGGTTTACCGCTGGGGCTATGCACCCAGCATCCTGAACAGGCGCTATCGGTAAACGTGCTGGGGACATTTCACATCCTCAACGCCGCACAGCGGCAGGAAGTGGAAAAATTTATCCTGGCTTCCAGCGGGCAGGTATACGGTGGCGGGCTACCCATTCCCAACAAAGAAACGCAGAACCCTATTCCCAACTCACCTTATGCCGCCAGCAAGTTGAGCGCTGAAGCCTGGTGCATCATGGCTGCCCAGTCATACGCTCTTCCAGTAACCATTCTGCGGCTTTTCAATGTGTATGGTCCCGCGTTAGATGGGAGCCCACGCCCTACAGTAGAGTCCATCTTTCTACAACGCCTGATGCAGGGAAAAAAGCCTCAGATACTGGATCATATCCAGAGCGGGCGCGACTTTATCTATGTTGATGACGTGATCATGGCATTTTTGCTGGCGCTGGTTTCACCTGCCCACCCTTCGCCTATCAATATTGGCAGCGGAGTCCTGACCACGTTCAAAGAACTGGCACAGATAGCGGCACGCGTCTTAGGGAGTGACTTGTCTCCGGAGATCATTGAAACCGACAGCAAGCCAGTCCGCTTTCAGGCAGATACTGCGCTGGCGCAACAAACGCTCGGATTTAAGGCTGAAGTGACACTTGAAGATGGATTGCGGAAATATGTGGAGAAGATAAACCTGTGATAAAGATACCCATATCAAAACCTTTTTTTGGAGAAGAAGAACTTCTGGCAGTGCAAGAGCCGCTCAAAACTGGCTGGGTGGTGCAGGGCCCCAAGGTTGCAGAATTTGAGCGTCTGTTTGCACAATACACGGGCGCCCGTCATGCCATTGCAACGACCTCGTGCACCACAGCTTTGCACCTGGCACTAATGGCATTGGGGATTGGTCCTGGTGACGAGGTCATCCTCCCCTCATTTACCTGGGTTGCCACAGCCAACGTGATTGAAATCCAGCGCGCTAAGCCCGTGTTTGTGGATATCGAACTGGAAACCTTTCAGATAGATATCAACCAAATCGAGCGCGCCATCACCCCGCGCACACGCGCCATCATCCCTGTATCCCTTTTCGGTCTCAGCGCAGAAATGAACAGCATCCTGGCGCTGGCGCATCAATACAACCTGAAAGTCGTTGAAGATGATGCCTGTGCCACTGGCGCCTGGTATCATGGGCATCACGCTGGTACCCTGGCGGATATGGGCTGTTTTAGTTTTCACCCACGCAAAGCCATCACCACTGGTGAGGGCGGTATGGTTATCACTCAGGACGAGCGCATCGCCGAACAGATTCGTTCGATACGCGATCACGGTGCTTCAAAAAGCGATCTGGCGCGCCATCTGGGGGCGCGCAGCTACCTGCTGCCAGATTTCAACGTGGTAGGCTCCAATTACCGTATGAACGATTTACAGGGCGCGTTGGGTGTGGCGCAGATGTCCCGCCTGCAAACCATCCTGGAACGCCGCAGGCAGATAGCAGATGCCTACACCAAAGCGCTTTCGCCCCTTGGATGGATACGCCCGCCAGTTACGCCGCAAGATTGTGTGCATGGCTATCAGTCTTATGTTTGCCTTTTCCGCCCCGAGCAGCCAACCATGCAAAATGTAGCCCGGCTTAACGCCCTGCGCAACAGCCTGATGGACAGGCTGGAGGCAGCCGGTATTGCTACCCGTCCCGGTACCCATGCTGTACATGCACTGGGATATTACCGCCAAACCTATGGCATTCAGCCGGGGGATTTTCCCAATGCCTATATCGCAGATCAGCTTACCTTATCTTTGCCCCTGTATGCGCAGTTAAGCGATGAGGAACAAGGCTATATCATTGAGAATCTGACCAAAGGTTTTTAACCCACATTTACTGAGAAAGCTGAGAGGTGCAATTCGGGCAGCGTGTGGCTTTTAGTGGAATAGCCGAAAAACAGTATGGGCAATCCTTGGTGGTAGGCTCTGCCGGGGTCTCTGCCACTTTCTGGGTCATTCGGTTGACAGCGCGTACGATGAGAAACATGACAAAAGCCACAATGATAAAATCAATCACAGTATTGATAAACAAACCGTAATTGATCGTCGGGGCACCGGCTGCCTGCGCATCCGCCAGTGAGCGGTAGGGTGTGCCGGATAGGTTGATAAAGAGGTTGGAAAAGTCAACTCTCCCCAGCAGCAAACCAATGGGAGGCATCAGAATATCATTGACCAGTGAGGTTACAATTTTGCCAAAAGCAGCCCCCAGAATAAAAGCAACAGCCAGGTCAATCAGGTTGCCCCGCAGGGCAAAGTCCTTGAATTCTTTAATCATTTTCACACTCCTTCTAAGATGTTAATCGGACAGACTGCTTTTAGTATAGCAACTTATTACTGAATCGATTATGGAAAAACCACACTGGGATATTCTTGGGCTGGGCTGTGTGGCAGTGGATGATTTGCTGTATGTCAAAGACTTCCCAACACCAGACACCAAGGTAATGGTAAATACCAGAGTGCGGCAGGGGGGTGGTCTGGCAGGTACCGCCATGGTCGCTGCCGCCCGTCTGGGTGCAAGCGCAGCATACTGCGGCGTGTTGGGCGATGATGAGCTTTCCCGTTACACCATTAGCGAGCTTGAGCGCGAAGGGGTGGACTGTTCTGTGGTGCTGCATCAACGCAATGCCCGCCCAGTACATTCTACGATCATTGTGGAGCAGCGCAGCGGAAGGCGAACGATTCTCTTTTCGCGGCAGGGCGTCCGAGAACCGCCGCCCAGATGGATCACCGAGAAGCTGATCTCACGCTGCAGAGTGCTCTTTGTGGACAGCTTCACCATCAATGCCAGCTTGAAAGCGGCAAAAATAGCCCGCGGGCTTGGCATACCGGTGGTCGCTGACATTGAAGCCAGACAAAAACCGCATCTCAGAGAACTGGCTGATCTGGCTGATCATCTGATTGTGGGTATTGCGGCTGGCAGGTTATTAACAGGCAGGCAGAGTCCCGAACAAATTTTGCAAGCCTGCGCCAGACCTGACCGCGCCTGTTGTGTAATAACCGTTGGGGAGCACGGATGCTGGTTCAGCCAAAGGGAAGGGGAAATCACCCATATTCCTGCTGTTGAGGTGGAGGCAGTAGATACCACTGGCTGCGGCGACGTCTTTCATGGCGTTTATGCGGCAATGATCGCTCAGGGGAAAGACATTCCCAGCGCGGTTCGTCTGGCGAATCTGGTTGCTGGCATCAAAGCCACGCAACCCGGCGGGCGAAAAGGTATTCCCACATTAAACCAGTTGGAGAAACAAGGACTGATTAACAAATTTGTTAAGTGAAACCTTCACCAAAAGTTTTGGCTGCGCGGAGCGTCTAAGGTAAAATCTGATATGGTGGGCATTTTCTTCCAGAAAGGAACTTGAATTGCCTTGAATCAAACAAAAACGCAACAAACCTTAAAAATCGGTTTCTTTCAATCGCTGTGGGGAAAGCTGAGCCTGTACTTTCTCACATTATCCGTTGCGCCGGTAATTATCGTCTCGTTAATCGCCATTCTCCAGATGCGCGCGGCGATGAACGCGCAAATCAATGACAGCGTTCTCTGCAGCGCCCAGCAACAGGTTGATTTCATTAACCAACTATTGGATGAAAATAAGAACAGCCTGAGCCTGATTGGACGTATGCCCGAAATTGGAACAATGGATGTCGAGAAAATCTCCACGTTTATGGAAGACTATATCAGGCAACGCGGCGGATATGAAAATGTGTTTGTCGCTGACCTGGACGGTGACCTGATTTTCAGCGCTGACAATCATCTGATAAATATTGCCAGCCAAACCTACTTCCAACAAAGCAAAACGGGAAAAGTCGCCGTCTCGCAGCCATTTCTCTCCGAGTTTAGCAATCAGGTGGTCATTGCTTTCTCGGCTCCTGTGTTCCGCGAGGGACGCGTGGTCGGAGTGGTGGGCGCCACCATGCCAACGTCCTACCTGTCAAATATTCTTCTCTCCAAAGCCAGCTTTGGCGCTACTGGGGATGCGTATTTGATCAACAGCGAAGGGTATATGATCACCGCACCGCGCTTTGTCGAGGAACTCAAGGCAACGGGACTGGTTAAGGAACGGGCTGAACTGGAAGTCAAGGTTGCATCGCTGGGCGCACAACAAGCGCTGGAGCAGAACTCCGGGCTGTCCCGTTATCGCGATTATCGCGGGCGTGACGTGCTGGGCGCTTATGTGGTGCTTGAGCGACAAAACTGGCGTTTGCTGATTGAGCAGGAGACTTCAGAATTGTTTGCCAGGGTCAGGCAACTAACCACACTGCTAGTCACCATTTTAGCCATATCTCTGCTGATGATCATCGCTGCCACATTTGTGATAACAAAGGGAATTGCGCGATCAGCAATGATCATTGCAACCACAGCGGAACGTCTTTCGACAGGCGATCTCAAATTATTGGGGATTGACCGCAAACTGGTTGCTCGCATCAGCGCTCGTAAGGATGAACTCGGGGTTACCAATCGGGCTTTCAGCCGCCTGATTGATTACTTGCGCGAGATGGCAAAGGCTGCGGACCAGATTGCCCGCAACGACCTGACCGCTGAGGTAACTCCAAAATCCGAAGCGGATGCACTGGGAAACGCCTTTGCTCAAATGATCCACAACCTGCGCGCCACGGTTGCGCGGGTTGCCCAGAGCGCCACGCAGGTCGGGGATGCTTCAGCACATCTGGCAGAGACTTCGGAGCAGGCAGGACAGGTTACCACCCGCATCGCAGCCACCATGCAGCAGGTTGCCATGGCAAATGCCCGACAGACGGATGCTGTCAATGTGACAGCTGGGGCGTTTGACCGCTTGTCCCGCTCGATTGATAAAATCGCATGTGGCGCTCAGGAACAAGCAGAAGCCATTGAACGCACGCTGGCAACCGCACGCCAGATATCGGATGTCATGCAGCAAATGGTAACCGCAATGCAAAATATGGCAAACGATTCGAGCGATTCGGCTTCTATTGCCCAGAAAGGGGTTCAGACCGTTGCCGACGTTATTCGTAGTATGGAGATCATCCGCACAAAAGTAAACGCCTCAACCCAAAAAGTCCAGGAGATGGGGGCGCGTTCAGATCAGATTGGCAAGATTGTGGAGACAATAGACGACATCGCTGCTCAGACTAATCTGCTGGCTCTGAACGCAGCAATCGAAGCCGCACGCGCTGGTGAGCACGGCAGAAGCTTTGCGGTGGTGGCTTCAGAAGTGCGTAAGCTGGCTGAGCGGTCTTCGGCGGCTGCCAAAGAGATCAATGGGCTGATTCAGCTTATCCAGACATCAGTCGCCGAGTCGGTTGATGGAATGGTAGATGGTTACCAGGAGGTTGAAGCGGGAGTAACGCTGACGCATCAATCGGGAGAGGCTTTGCAGGAGATTCTACATGCCGCTCGATCGGTGCAGCAGCAAGCCGGACAGGCGCTTCGCGCCACCAGTGATGTACAGTCCGCCGTACAGGACTTACTGGCTTCTTCATCAGCTGTGCGCGAGGTTGTTGAGCAGAACACAACCGCCACCGAAGAGATGACCTCCACATCGGATGAGGTATCAAACTCCATCGAAACCATTGCCAGCGTCAGCGAGGAAAACCGGGCGGCGGTGGAAGAAGTGTCCGAATCTGCCAGCGCAATGAGCATTCAGGCAAGAGACGTGGCGGTTTCAGCGCGCACCCTGGCAGAGCTGGCAGATGCATTGCAGCAGGTAGTGCGTCAATTTGCCCTGACAGCAGAGGAAAAAAACACTGGCGAAACGCACAATCTACCTTCTGATCAAGTTACCGCAAGCCGCGTTGACCCACCCCTCAGCTAAAGCGTCTAGCCAGCGCCTCAAGATAGCGTGACCTGACCTGCTGGCTGGCAAGCAGCCTTTTGAGAGGCGGTAGCTTGAGAAGGGCGCCCAGAAAAGTTGCCAATGTCCGCTGGCTCCACAGGACATGGTTATCGAAGATGAGATGTTGAAGCTGCCCACGCTCCACCGCCATCAGCACAATACGGTGGATGCTGTTAACCGGGGTGATGACACGCTGCGGGCGCGGCACCAAGGTAATCCCCTGCTGAGGACAAACACGGGCGCATACACCGCACCCCAGGCAGCAATCCTCATCCACTTTGGCAATCTTGCGCTCACTGTGCTGCGAGTCATTTGCCGAGACCAACGTCATCCCTTCAACCGGGCAGACGCTGACGCATCTGCCGCAACCTTTACAGATTGTGATATTCACCTGCGGCAGAAAATTGCTGGTGTGAATGGGACGCATAAAGCCAAAGCGCCGCGCCGCAATCATCGCCTCACAGCAGCAGCCGCAGCAGTTGCAAATGAAACTGACACCCTGCTGCGTGTTTTCGCCAAACTGCACCAGATGATGTGCATAAGCCTGCTGCAAAAGGTCTAACCCCTCGCAAACATCTACTGAGCGAGCGTAATGATGCTTAATCAAAGACTGTGCTGCACCGTTGAATGTCATGCAGATATCCATAGGAGCATCACAAGCTTTATCCAGGTATGACATCTTATGTCGGCAATAACACATTCCAACAGCCCGATGCGTGGCGTTGCGGATGACTTCACTGGCACGCTCATAATCCAGCACATACGCTGCACGCAGAACCGTTTCATTGACGAATATGCGCCCAACCTGCGTTGGGCCATCACGAAACAGGTCATTGAAAAAATCTGTTTCGACGGTCAGATACTGGTGAAACAGCTCTGCCAACAGTTTTTGATTGACATCATCCCGCAGACGCATCATAGAAAATTCAAAGAAACCCGGCATGGGCGGCGGGAGTGCATACACAGTCTTCCCCTGTGGGCTTTCAATATCCAGAATCAAAGCCCGACTTGCAAGACAATCCAGCTCTTTCTGCGCGCTAACAACATTCATCTTCCAAATGCGGCTGGCTTGCTGCACATCGAATGGCTTAATGGGCAGCAGCGAAACCAGTTCAGCCTCGCGTTCAGTAAAAAGCACCCTCAGCAGGCGATATAACGCGGTAGAGGATGGTGCGCCTTGGGGAAAACGGTTCAGCCGTTTGATCAGGTTGTCGTAAACCGGGCTTTGCATGACGTGGCTACCTATTGTCCAAATTCAGGTATAAAAAATCTTGTCGTGAAAATCGGCGTGTCTCGATCTTTCGCGTACAGGTCTATGGTGGCATAAATCAAGATGCCCACCAGAGGGCCAGAGCAATAGAGACGATCAGGATATCTGGAAAGTACCTCACAGCGATAGGGCTTGTTTTTATCCACGATAGCATGATACTCCCCTTCTACCTTCTGAGGAAACTTAAAGGCAACAAAGTAACGGTAACCCTGCAAATGCCCCTGGGTGTAAACCTTGATCTTATCATACGCAAATGGCGGGGTAAGGCTGGCGGAAGGCGTCGGGGAAGGCAACGCTGTTAAAGTCGGGGTAAGAGTCAGGGTTGGACTGAGTGTCGGCGTGACTGTTCTGGTGGGTCGCCTGGTGACAGTTGGAGCAACAAAGGTAGCCGTGGGGGCGGGAGACTTCCCAACACAACCTGCAAAGGCAAGCGCAAGCAGGACAATTCCCAAAAGGATGATCGCTCTTTTCATCGTGCCCTCCGCACCCTGATGTTTACTTGCTACACAACCAGACACCAGAAATGACAACCGCTCCACCAACAATCTGATACAGACTGATGGTCTCGCCAATCATGGCAGCCGATGCAATGCCGATGACAGGAATCAGGTTCATGAAAGGCGCCGCCACGGCAGCATCCACATGGCGCAGGCCATAATTCCACAGGTAAAATGCCACCGCTGAGGGTCCAATCCCCAAATAGATCAGAGGAAGGATGATGCCTGTGGTCATACGCGGCACACCTTGAAGCAGCAATTCCAGCAAGGCAACCGGTATCAGGAACAACAACCCAGCCTGGAAGCTGGCTGTGGTAACCACCAGTGAGGAGTGTTTTTCCACAAGCACCTTGCCCTGAATGACATACACTGCCCATGCAGTGATTCCAGCGATGAGAAAAAGGTTTCCAATAAGAGATGAGGGGCTTTGCAAGCTCTCTTTGGAAAGTGTGATCATCAAGACCCCAGCGGTAGAAATCAAAACCCCCAGCAGGCGTTTGGAAGTAAGTCTTTCCTTGAGGATAACAAAGGACAGCAACACGACCAGGGCAGCCTGCCCGGCGTCAATCAAAGCCGCGTTGGCGGCGGAACTAAAAACCATCCCCACATTTTGCAGACTGAACCCCAGAAAGATGCCGGTGAAGCCATACAACAGGAAGTTGGGACGTACCGCAATGGAGAAACGATACCCCTCGCGCATGGCAAAAGGCGTCAGGACCATCAGGGCAATCACAAAACGCAGGACATTGACTGTAAAGGGTCCAATTTGCCGCAACACCACTTTTAAAGCGGCAAAAGCGACCCCCCAGAGAATCATTGACACAACCAGAGCAAGGAAAGCCAGTTTTTTGTTTCTAGATTGGGCAAGCGTTAATGTTACAGTGGTATCTGTCATGGACAAAGCGCCTTAGTGTTGTAGTGAATCTCCAGTATCTTGTTTCTGTTCCCTCGCGCGCCGGTATCTGTCATGGGCAAAGCGCCTCCAGTGTTGTAGAGTTGCCAGCAGGTTAGGGGCTGTTTTCGTGTAAGCCTGAAAACACAATGGGGGTTCCCAGCCAATATACATTTGTAAATCTTATCACATTTTCCTCTGGAATGATTCTTGCACAACCAATAACCGGAGGCTGTTACACATGAAACGAATCATGATTTTTCTTGCCGGGATGGCGGTCATCATCCTTCTACTGACCCGCTGCGGGGTCATGCGGATTTCTTTTGGCGCTGTAGAGGAAACGCAGCCGCCAACGGCAGCAGCGCTCCTGTCTAGCGAAACACCCTTACCCACATACACCCCATCTCCAACCAGCACACCGCTGCCTACAGAGACCCCCCTGCCTACCAGCACCCCACAGCCAACTATCACACCCACCCCAGAGATCCAGTTCGCATTTGCAGTGGCATCAGATATCCACAAATTTGCTGGTGCGGGCGAGTATGATACTCCACAATACTTTCGAGGCACCCTGGAGAAAATTGCCAGCCTTGGCGCTGGCGCGTTCATGGTCAGCCCGGGCGATTCGGACGCCATGGGCGGTGTCCGTTGGAGTATTGACCAATACATTGGCGCGGATTACCCCTGGTTCCCAGTCATTGGCAACCACGAAGCGCTTGACCCGGACAAAATGGAGTGGATACGTGCTTTTAACCCAGATACTAACGGTATTGAGCCTCCCAATATCGTGCGCTACGGCCCACCAAGCTGCCCGCAAACCAATTATGCTTTTGACTATCTCAACGCCCATTTTGTGGTACTGAACCTGTATTGCGATAAAAACGGCGACAACACCCTCGACGGCGATGTCAGCGACACGGTGTATAACTGGCTGGTGGATGATCTCAACGCCACCGACAAAAAGCTCATTTTTGTCTTCGGTCATGAGCCGCTTGAACCCCAGCCAGACAGCGATAACGGGCGTATACGTCACGCCGATGACAGCCTGAATAAATATCCTCAAAATCGCGACCGGTTATGGAAATTGCTGCTGGATGCCCATGTGGTCGCTTATATTCACGGACATACCCACAACTTCAGCGTTACCAATCTGGGCGGTGTGTGGCAGTTCGACGCCGGTCATGGCCGCCGCATGGGTGACCCCGGAGCGCGCAGCACTTTTACCCTTTTCCATATTCACGGCGATACAGTGGTATACGAAACGTACCGCGACGATGGAAAAGCGGGAGAGTATACGCTATACAAAGCGGGCAGCCTCACCCCCTAAGCAAGAAAATCCATAATTTAGTTATGGTACTGTCTCACACGCGCGAAAGTTCTTCAAGCTGGGTAACAATCCTATCCAGTTCATCTATCAGCGGCGATGACCAGCATTCTCTGAATGTATCCACCAGACACCGGTAGTACCACAACGACCCTTCTCTTCCCCCTGTAAAACGCTCCCAGACCGCATTGCCAATTTGGCGGTGATCTTGCAGAATCGTGTTTGCATTGTTTACCTTGTCTGCCAGCGAGACCAGGTAACTTTCTGGGGACAGGGTAGAAATATGCTGCAAATACGCCTCCTTGCGCGCACGCCAGGGCGGCTTGGGAACAGTCCATGAATCGGTACAGTCAGCAACGATTTGGGCAACATTATCGCCAAACCGCCGACGTATTTCTTCCAACTGTGCTTTCCCTCCCTGATCTTCTGCCGCATCATGCAGCAGTGCAGCAATCGCCTGCGTCTCGCTCCCGCCATATTCCAACACAAGTGCGGATACCGCCATCAAGTGCGCGATGTACGGGGTATCTTTGCCCTTACGCCGCTGGTTGGCATGCAGACGGGCAGCGTATACCAGCGCTTCTTCAAAGAGGGGGGATAATAGCGCTCTCATCTCAATACTTTTCCCAGTGTACCCGGGCAGGATCATATTGCGTACGGGGCTCTTTCTCCTCAGCCGGATAACCAACATAGATGGTACATAGCGGGGTAACATGTTCTGGCAGCCCCAGAATATCGCGCAGGGTCACGACCTGTTTCTCCTTTGGGTATCCTGCAATCCAGACCGTGCCCAGCCCCAGCCCAGCAGCGGCAATGAGAATGTTTTCAGTTGCCGCACTGCAATCCTGCACCCAGAAGCGCTCAGACTTGGGCGCTTTGCCCACGTGCGGGTTTTCGCAGACAATGATCGCACAAGGGGCATTGTAGTTTCCATACTCCAACCCCTCGCGTAATTGTTTCATTGTCGCCGCATCTGTTACCACCACAAATTCCCACGGCTGGTTGTTGCTGGCACTAGGAGCAGCCATGGCGGCTTTCAGCAACAACTCCAGTTTCTCTTTTTCAACCTTCTGGTCAGTATATTTGCGGATACTTCTGCGTTTGTAAATCATTTGCATTACATCAGTCATGGTTGTCATCTCCTTATCACAGCAGAAAGACATCTGTCATTTTGCACGGGGAAAATTATACAGCAGTTTTGTGATCAACCCGGACATCAGGTTGTCCCTTGACAAAACAGCGCCCATGTCCAACATGTTATAATCCCCAACGTGCAGACCGTACCGCAGCGGGCAGCGCGCCGTCGTAAGCCGCAAGACTATCTCCTTTTGGAACAGGGTATGATCTCCCTGTTGCTGGGTGTGATTCTGTCATTCGTCATGACATCTGCGGTTTATGCGGGGTTCGAACTGTTATATCTGGGGCGCGTGTATCCCGGCATCAGTGTGCAGGGGGTGAAAGTTGGCGGGCTGACTACCATGCAGGCTGCTCAAGAGCTTGCCACGCTGGTATCTTATCCACAGCAGGGTCAGATTCTGATTTATTATGAAGGACAAAATTGGGCTTTCAAACCACAGGAAATTGGTTTGTTTTACGACCCTGCGGCTACAGCTCGCAGCGCATACCAGACTGCCCGACAGGGCAATTGGCTACAACGTCTGGGAGATAAGGCTGGCACGCTGCTATATGGAAAATCAATAGCGCCTGTTCTTATTTTTGATCAACGTCTTGCCTCCCAGATGCTCGAAAGACTAGCGCAGACGATTGACCGCCCCGTCATCAATGCAGCCATTCTTCTTGATGGAACAAACGTATCCGTGCAAAATAGCCAAAGCGGGCGAAAGCTGGACATCCCCGCCACGTTGGCGCTTTTGCAACAGCAGATGATTACCCTGCAAAATGGTGCTGTACCATTGGTCATTCGTGAAGAGCAGCCGAAGGTGGTGGACGTCTCGCGGCAAGCCGAAATGGTAAGGGCAATCCTCAGTCAGCCCTTAACGCTCACACTGCCTGAAGGACAGCCAGACCAGAATACACTGGGGCCATGGGTTCTGGAACCATCTTCTGTGGCTGCAATGCTTTCGTTTGAAACAGTGCAGACAAGCAGCGGCTTTGAATACCGCGTTGGCGTGCGATCAGATGCACTGGGCAGCTATCTGAACAGCCTGGCTTATTCACTGGAAAAAAGTCCCTCCAATACCCGCTTTGTGTTCAATGATGACACCCGCCAGCTGGAGGTGATCCAGCCAGCAGTGATCGGGCGCACTCTAAATATTGGCAAAAGTATCGAGACAATTGAGCAAAGGCTGCTTGAAGGTCATCATGTTATCCCTTTAGAGTTTATATTCACCCCCCCAGCAGTAACCGATGACCAAAGCGGGGAACAATTGGGAATACGCGAGTTGATTCATACCGAAACCTCGTATTTCTACGGATCCAGCGCCACGCGCGTGCAGAACATTATCACGGCTGCGAGTAAGTTTCATGGTTTGCTGGTTGCACCGGGCGAAACGTTTTCGATGGCGCAGGCAATGGGCGAGGTCACTCTCGATAATGGTTATGCAGAAGCATTGATCATTTATGGCGGTCAGACAGTCAAAGGGGTTGGCGGCGGTGTGTGCCAGGTGAGCACCACCCTGTTTCGCGCCGCGTTCTTTAGCGGCTTCCCGATTGTGGAGCGATATCCACACGCATACCGGGTCTATTACTACGAAAAGACAGCTGGCAATACTATCAATGAACGCCTGGCGGGGCTGGATGCGACAGTGTTTGTGCCAGTGGTGGATTTCAGATTCACCAACGATACCCCCTACTGGCTGTTAATGGAAACGTACGTCAGCCCAACATACAACACGCTTACCTGGAAATTCTATTCCACCAGGGATGGGCGGACGGTAAGCTGGGAGACGACTGGGCCCACTAATATTGTTCCCGCGCCCAAGCCGGAATACCGCGAGAACCCCGATTTGCCCCAAGGGGAAGTAAAGCAAGTGGACTGGGCAGCCGATGGCGCAGAGGTAACAGTCAAACGCACCGTAATGCGCGATGGTGTAATTTTGCACCAGGACACAATATATACAAAATACGCACCATGGAAGGCAATCTACGAGTATGGGCCTGGCACAGAAGGTATGCCGCCACCGGATAGTCAGAACGCAGAATGACAGACGCTGGTGAGATATGCTATAATACAGCCCTATTGAATAAAAAAGATTACTTAACGGCAAGTTTGCTGATTTGGAGGAACCATGGTAAGTCAGGAATTGTTGGACATCTTACGTTGTCCGTCCTGTGTGCGCAGCACAGAAGGGCTGCTTGACCTTTATCAGGATTGCTGGTTAATCTGCCAGGACTGTGGGCGTAAGTACCCGATTGTTGAGGATATTCCGGTGATGTTGATTGAAGAGGGGGACAAGTGGATACAAACTTCCAGGGAGCAACTGCCGGTACCGCCTCCAGAGATTAAATGATTAAGTAGGATTGTAAGGGAAGAAATTTCAGATAGATCATGAAAAATAAGATAATAACCGTAAAGAATCAACCAGATTCAAGCGGGGTGGATAAGGTATCGATTGCCATCATTGCTGTCGCGTTGGTGATCGCCGTGATCGTTGGGTTAGTAGCTTTTCAGGTGGTTTTAAATATTGTCCTGCCCATGCAGACGCTCAACCTGCCCGGTGCTCCAATTGTTAATAACGCTACCCCCGGTACGCTTGAAACGCTTTTGCCCGAAGATACTATGCCAGAGATTGTTCCCACTCCCTTTCCCTGGGACGGAGCCAGTCGGGTAACAGTTCTGGTCATGGGCTTGGACTATCGCGATTGGTCCGAAGCACCTAACGAACCTTCGCGCACAGACTCGATGATTCTGGTAACCATGGACCCGGTAACCAGAACGGCTGGCATGCTTTCTATTCCCCGTGATCTGTGGGTGAATATTCCGGGTTACAACTACGGTAAGATCAACACAGCCTACTTTCTTGGCGATGCGTTTAAGTACCCCGGTGGCACACCTGGTCTTTCAGGCAACCCGCTACCACCAGGCGGTCCCGGTTTGGCAATGGCAACTGTAGAAGAGTTTTTAGGTGTGCCAATTCAATATTACGCCCAAATTGACTTCAATGCCTTTGTGGCTTTTATTGACGAGATTGGCGGCGTTGACATCAATGTGCCGTATGATATGGTAGTGGACCCCGTCGGTCCTGGCAATACAGTGTTTCTCAAACCCGGCGTGGTAACGCTGGATGGCAAAACAGCCCTGGCGTATGCGCGCAATCGTTACACCGAAGATGGCGATTTTGACCGCTCTAAGCGTCAGCAGCAGGTTATCCTGGCAGTGCGTGACAATATCCTCAATTACTATTCACTACCCAAGCTGGTTGCCCGTGCGCCGACACTCTATAGCACCCTTTCCAAAGGCATCCGCACCAACATGACGCTGGACGATGCCATTAAGCTTGCCTGGGTTGTGCCTCAAATTCCCGAAAAAAACATCAAGCAGGGGATTATTACAAAGGATATGGCTATTGGCGTGCGGGTTCCCTCCCCAGACTTCCCGGACGGGCTTTCGGCACTTAAACCTCTGCCGGATCGAATCCGCCTGGTGCGTGACGAAGTGTTCGGGTACGGTGTGGACAGCCAATCTATTGTGGCACAAGCCACCCCAGACACACAGCCTAAAATGGTAGCCGAAACCGCACGTGTTTCCCTACAGAACGGCACAAACGATCCTACGATCATCAGTTCCACATACCAGTACCTGGTTTCTAACGGGATGACGATTGTGGAGACTGCCCCGGCTGACAATGTCTACAATGCAACTCAAATCAAGGTGTATGGAGCAAAACCATATACAATCAAGTTCTTATCCTCGGTGTTTCGCGTGAGCCCTGACCGCATCACGTACGTAGGTTACCAACCTGAAATGCCCTATGATGTCCAGCTCGTTCTGGGTAATGACTGGCTGGCACAAAACCCTCTGCAATAGTCTACGGCAAGAACACCACCCGCTGATCATTTAACCTTGCCGGGGTTGCACAAATCACCATCGTCAGGGATATAACCTGGGATTGGGGCATTTTGGCATTGTTCTTGCAACCCTACGGTATTTGAATTATCATACCCTTCATGCAGCAAAACGGAAACCACCAACCGATGCGTTCTTCCCCAACTCAGATGGCGCGGCGCAGTCAAAATTTTTCCTCTCCCGGCAGAGCAGGCAACACTCGGAGAGTGGATGCTGTTTCAATGGCGAGGCGAAGCCGCCCAGCGACAAATGATTTGAGCAAATACCTGGTGATAGGGTTTATCGTTCTTGCCCTGCTGACGGGAATATTGGGTGTGATTTTGTTGGTCAATTTATTTTCGCTGGCAAAAGCTCACCCAAACACCTCCGTCCAAAAACCGAGCGACCAGAGCAATCAGGTTGTGGAAATACCAAAAATTCCTGAATATAAGCAGTCATTGCAGGGGGCAGATGGCCCTTCTCCTGTTCAGTGGAATGAAAGCGGACGGGTGACTGTTCTGGTTATGGGGCTGGACTATCGCGATTGGGCTGAGGCGCAAACCGAACCTTCACGCACAGATTCGATGATACTGGTCACCATGGACACACAGGCGAAGACCGCCGGAATGCTTTCCATTCCCCGCGACCTGTGGGTGGATATCCCCGGTTTTGGCGAAGGGAAGATTAATACCGCCTATTTCAATGGTGAAGCATACGATCTGCCTGGCGGCGGACCTGGTCTGGCAGTGGCTACGGTACAAAAGTTTCTGGGCATCCCCATTAACTATTACGCCCAAATTGACTTCGGCGCCTTTGTGCGCTTCATAGATGAAATTGGCGGGGTAGACATCCATGTAAAACAAGATATTGTAGTTGACCCTCTGGGACCAGCAAACACCATTACATTGCACGAAGGCGTGCAAACACTGGATGGAGCCACGGCGTTGGCTTATGCGCGCGCCCGCGACACCGAGCATGGCGACTTTGACCGCGCTGAGCGTCAGCAACAGGTAATACTGGCTGTACGCGATAATATATTAAACTACTACACGCTACCCAAACTGGTCAAACAGGCGCTTCCTTTATATCAGCAACTTTCTGCAGGCGTAAAAACCAACATGGACATCTACACAGCGCTGAAGCTTGCCTGGTATGCCCAGCAGATACCGGAAAAGGAAATTCGACGAGGAATTATCACTGAGCCAGAATACGCCACTGCCATGATGAGTTGGGATGGGCAGTATGCACTTGTCCCAATTCCAGAGCAAATTAACGCCCTCAAGGCATACGTTTTGGGAATTTCGGCGCAGCCGCCTGTTCCCACAGCAGAGACCGTATCTGAGGCAAGTCCTTCTGAAACCGTTGAGCAAGGGGCAGCTTTGGAAAACCAGGCCCAGCAACCGACGCCTGATATTGTGATAGATAACAACCCTCAGCAAGTGCTTGCAGATGAAAACGCACGCATCGTGGTGCTGAACGGCACAACAGTTGCCGGTCTGGCAAGCCGCACAGGCGAATATCTGCGCTCAACCGGATTAAATGTGGTGGGGACAGGTGATGCAGGTGATCTATATTCAAGCACCGAGATCAGGATCAGTGCCTATAAACCTGAAACAGCCAAACATCTGGCAAGGATTTTCAATGTTCCCCCCAGCCGCGTGTTCAATCAGGGCAGCAGCAACACCGACGAAAGGTTTGATATTGTTGTTATTGTGGGAGATGATTGGGCAAACAACAACCCAATACCCTGATCAAGGTTCTGAAAACTCCAACAGCCAGCCACCCAGGAAGGCTTTGCCGTCATTTGAAATACATTGCACCGGCGCAAGATCTTTGACTAATTCTCCCCCTACCCCAACGCGCAATTGATATGTGGTGTCTGCTTGCATCCGAAAGTCGGCATACCCCTCGTTTTGCCCGGGATGCAAGCCTGTGTAAAAAACATCCTCGCCACTCTCCCATGTAACAGTTATGCGCGCTCCTGGTAATGGCTTATCTGTGCGGCTGACTACCTGAACTTGCAACAAGGGATAAGGAGAGTTGGAGTTGCAAACCTGAGTACGTTTCTCCAAAAGAAAGGCTATCCCTGAGGCAGGTAGCGGTGTGGATGTTGACCAGCGCGGGGTAAAGGTGGCTCTTGGGGTCTCTGTTGGCTGCGGGGAGGGAGTCAGGGGAGTGGGAGAATAAATTGCCTGCTCCGGATCAAAGGTTTCAAGCGGGGGTAAAGTGGTATTTTGGGGAAGATTGACCTGAGTCTGGTCAGTAGCATTCTGGGGGGTTGGTGTAGCTGTGCGTGGCTGCACCAGCGCTTTCGCCAGCCGATCCACCACTTGCGCCTCCTGGGGCAACTCACCATTTGAAATCATGCGATTCGCCTGAGCAGCCAGGGTAGCAGCCGGGTTTGTTTCCTGTAAAAGTCCAAGGCGGGCTTCGGCTCTGCCAATGTCCTGGTTTTGCTGGTACGAAAGGGCGACCAGACGGCGAAAGGTGTCCTTGTCCTCATCTCTAAGCGCATGCGGGGCGGTATCCACATACTGCAAGGGGAGAAAAATTAAGTCAAACAGTATCCCAGCAATGATACCAATCACCAGCCCGGTAAGCAAATAGAAAGGAGGTCTGGAAGCAGTTTTGCGCTTCATGTTGTTCCCTGTAAGGTTGGGGTTGAAATTGGCGCAACGCTCTGCAAAGCATTGACAAGCTCAACCAGCAACGCAATATCGCTACTGCTGTACCCCAGCTCGCGGGCTTTGATTACGGCATGCTGGGCAGATTGCAACGGCGTTTCGTACCCCAGCGCTTGCAAACGTTCGGCGGCTTTGTTGATGTCACCCTCGTGTGAGTATGTTTCCGCTACCATAAGGGTGTAATCAGTCTTGTAGTCGGAGCGCAGACTGCTTAAGGTGACATCGCGATAAGGCAAGGGCTTGATTTGCCAGCCCAAATACAAGCCAAGCAAAAGCCCTATCAAGATGCTGACCGCAAACCAGAACAATCGAGTAAAACGCATTGCATACACCTTTTTTGTTCTTCAAGATGTGATTATACGATAAAATTGCATGGGTGCATCGATCGAACGGTTATCAAATTAATTTCTGCAGATGGGCAAAGTCCTATACAGTGTACTGATGGTCAGGGTTGCCCTTGATTGACCCTGTTTTGTGTTTTTTACAAATGTTTTCTCTTGTCTGGTAAGGAGGCTTACATGGCACAATTAAGTGGAAAAGTGGAAGGCGTGTTTATTGCCAGTATGCCGGAGAGCATGGTTTCGGCACGCACGCCGCAGGTACAGGTAACTTTTGAAGGATTTGTGGGCGACAGACATGCCGGCATGATCATGCGCACCGGCGGGCGCAACCCGCGTTACCCGCGCGGCACAGAGATACGCAACAGCCGTCAGGTCTCAATTTGCTCACAGGAAGAACTGGAGCAGATTGCCGCGAACCTTTCAATCCCGGTGGTGCAAAGCGAATGGTTAGGCGCCAACTTGACGCTTAGCGGCATTCCCCGCCTGACGCTGTTGCCGCCCTCGACACGCCTGTATTTTGAAAGTGGCGTAACCCTGGTGGTAGAAGCCGAAAACCTTCCCTGCACACATGCTGGCGAGATCATTCAAGAACACTACCCTGATGTCCCCGACCTGGCAGCCAGGTTTCCCAAAGCCGCCATGCACCTTCGTGGGGTAGTAGCCTGGGTAGAAAAGCCAGGCGTGATCCGAGAGGGTGAGACAGTACAAGTAGAGATACCCAAGCAGATACCATACGAGCTGTAAAAAAGGCGGGACAGCACCACACGATGGAACAATGGCAAAAACCAAAAACAACGGAAGGTGGCTTGTGATTACTCCAGAGTTAATGCGGGCTATTCTCGATCAATACCCCCTTTCTCTTCACGGGACACATGGCATCTCACATTGGGCGCGTGTTCTGGAAAATGGACAGCGGCTGGCTTCTATCACTGGTGCCAATCTGATGGTGGTTGAACTGTTTGCCGTTTTTCATGACTCACAGAGGAGAAACGAGCATCTTGACCCTGGGCATGGGCGGCGCGGCGCCGAACTGGCTGCCTCATTGCGTTCCTCCTACTATGAACTTGGTGATGAGGACTTTGCTTTGCTTTACACGGCATGTGAGCACCATACGGATGGTCTGATCAACGCCGACATTACCGTCCAGACCTGCTGGGATTCTGACCGTCTCGATCTTGGGCGCGTCTGGATTTCGCCCAGCCCCGAACGAATGTGCACCAGGGCAGCAAAGACGGAGGAGATAATCGAATGGGCAAACCAGCGCAGCACCAAAAACACTCTGCCAGATTGGGTGGCAACAGAATGGGGCATACGGTTGTAATATCAGGTTGATAGTGTATTTATTGATAAAGATGGATATAATTTAGTTATAGCGACAACGTTTCATCATAACCGTCCGTATCTTTTGCTCTTTTGTTTGATGGAGGGAAGATGTCGCACAAACACAAAGATAAATCGATAGAGGAAAATGATGCCCCCGCGCCCCAACTTGACTTGACCCCTCAAACTGCCAGCTCCAAACTGGATAAGAAATTCTATTACAAGGAACTACGTAAGCTTCAAATCGAACTTGAAAAGCTCCAGGAGTGGATCAAATTCAAAGGGCTGAAGGTGGTGATCATATTTGAAGGGCGCGATGCGGCTGGTAAAGGCGGCGTCATCAAAGCTATTACCGAGCGTTTGAACCCAAGATTTACCCGTATTGTTGCGTTGGGAGTACCAACCGAGCGCGAAAAGACACAGTGGTACTTTCAACGGTATGTTGCTCATCTTCCAGCCGCTGGGGAAATGGTGCTTTTTGACCGTTCCTGGTACAACCGCGCTGGCGTCGAGCACGTGATGGGATTTTGCACCGAAGCTGAGTACGAAGAGTTTCTACGTTCGTGTCCCGAATTTGAGCGAATGTTGATTCGCTCAGGCATCATTTTGATCAAGTACTGGTTTTCTGTTAGCGACGAAGAACAAGAGCGTCGTTTTCGGGCACGGCTGGAAGACCGCACCAAGCGTTGGAAGCTCAGCCCAATGGATGTTGAATCACGCAACCGCTGGGTGCAATATTCTATGGCAAAAGATACCATGTTCAAATATACAGATACCAAACAATCCCCTTGGTATGTGGTAAACTCAGATGATAAGTGTAGAGCCAGACTGAACTGTATTCACCATTTGTTGAGCATGATACCGTATGAAGACCTGACCCCGGAGCCGATCGAACTTCCCCCGCGCCCCAAGCAGGATATCGGCTATGTGCGCCCCCCCATCACAGACCAAACCTTTGTCCCTGAGATTTACTAATGTTTTTCTTAACACGTTCAAGTTTCTGTTTTCAACACAAGTTGCCCAGATTGACGTTACTTAACTGAGGAGGGTATATCCAGTAGATCATGAAAGTGCCGCTTGTGCTTGTCATTGACGATGATCGAGAAATTGTACAGCTTGTGGAGGTCACTCTCAGCGGGCTGGGGTATTCTGTGCAGGTAGCTTATGACGCGCGTCAGGGAATGGCTTCTGTGTTCAGCAATCCCCCCGATCTGATTCTCCTCGACCTGAACTTGCCTGGAAGAGATGGTTTGACACTTCTGAGAGATTTCCGTGCCGTCCCGGAACTGGAAACCGTGCCGGTCATTATGATCACAGGCACAGGAGTAACCGATGTTGTCAGCCAGGCTATCCAAAACAAAGTCACCGATTTTATTGTCAAGCCTTTTTCGGTTGAGTTGCTGGTTGAGCGTGTCGCAAAATGGCTACCCCCTCCACCACCTTAATGTGTAATGCGTGATACCCCAACACAGTGTTCGTGAGGATAGCCTCTCAAACCGGTCCCTTTTTCCAAAAAAGCTATTTCAAACCACTACCATGATGCCGCCATTCCCTTATGACTTTATAGATGAAGTTATTATCCCAGAAGAAGAGATAAAGAAACGCGTTACTGAGCTGGGTCATCAGATAGCTCAAGATTACCACAGTTCACACAACCTGATTCTGATTGGGCTGCTGAGAGGCAGTTTTGTGTTTTTAACAGACCTCAGCCGCAGCATTGGCATCCCCCTGACCGTTGACTTCATGGCTACCATGTCGTACGAAGGCGCCATGTCCACGGGGGCCGTTAAACTGATACTCGACCATAAGATCAACATTGAGGGGTGGGATGTTATTCTTGTTGATGATATTATTGATACAGGTTACACTGTGGATGTGGTCAGCCGCTTGTTAGCAACGCGCAACCCTCATAGCCTGAAGATTTGCGCCCTGCTGGATAAAGTGGAAAGACATAGAGTGGATATTCAGATTGATTACTGTGGGTTTGTCATTCCAGACCGTTTTGTTGTGGGCTATGGGTTGGACATTGATGAACAGGGAAGACATTTACCATACATCGCCACAGTGAATCTAGCAAAATACAACCGTCCCAATTACCGCTTGCACCATTAATTATTTGCAGAAACCGCTGCATCGGTCAACCGACACACCCAAATTTTGCTATAATATTATTAGGAACGCCGAAGTGTGTGGCGAGGGGTTTATTTGCCATTCAGGCGAATCGTAAAGCTGAATGTTGTGCTATCTGGAGGTGCTCCATGACAGAAGAAGCAAAAAAATATGGGCTCGTCACGCGCAGCGACATGGATGGATTGGTCTGCGCGATTCTGCTCAAGCAATTAGGATTAATCGAGGACATCACCTTTGTTCACCCCAAAGACGTCCAGGATGGCAAGATCGAGTTGAACGAGAACCATATCACCACCAATCTTCCCTATCAGGAGAAGGTACATCTTGCCTTTGATCATCATGCCAGCGAGGAGCTGCGTATCAAAAAACCCAGAAAGAACTACATCAATATTCCCAACGCGCCGTCAACAGCGCATGTTGTCTATGAATATTATGGCGGCAAAAAGACCTTCCCTAATATCTCCCCCGAGATGATGGAAGCGGTGGACAAATCTGATTCGGCGCGCTTTACACTGGAAGAAGTACTCAACCCACAGGGCTGGGTGTTGTTAAGCTTCCTGATGGACCCCCGCACGGGTTTGGGGCGATTCCGAACGTTCAGGGTCTCCAATTACCAGCTCATGATGGACTTGATTGATTATTGCCAGGACCATACCATTGATGAAATCTTGCAATTGCCCGACGTTGTTGAGCGCACAAAATTGTATAAAGAACTCTATCCGCAATTCATCGAGCAAATCAAACGCTGTGCCACCGTCCACGATAAACTTGTGGTGCTTGACCTGCGCAATGAAGATCCTATCTACCCAGGCAACCGCTTTGTCATCTATGCTCTGTATCCGCAGTGCAACATCTCGATGTATGTCATTTGGGGCGTCAAAAAACAGAACACAGTCTTTGCAGTGGGGAAGTCTATCTTTAACCGCACCTCAACAATTGATGTCGGCGAGCTGATGCTGCGATACGGAGGCGGTGGACACGAGGCGGCGGGAACCTGTCAGGTGGCAAACGAGCGCGCAGAACAGGTGAAACAAGAATTGATACAGGCAATTACGATGTCAGCATAGATAGAAAAGCGGAGAAGGGAATTATGGCAATCTATCTATTGGATAACAGTCTGCGTGTCGAGATATTTTTTGAGCAAAACGATTGCGATTTTGCGGACAACATTTGCGTTTCAATCCGCGAAGATTGCCCGGATGAGGAAAAATTGTTTCGGGCAGACGAGACCAATATTTACATTACCAGGCATGAGGCACAGCAACTGATCACCGCACTTCTGCAGGCAATTGCGGAAAGCGATGAGCAAGCGCTTTGAGAAATTATCCAGAACGGAGCTAGCAATGAAGCGAGAGCAAATCCCATTCGAGCGGTTTAGCATGGAAGTTTACTCGGTCTGGGCTGACCGCTGGCTATTGCTCACATGTGGAGATTATGCCAGCGGTCAATACAACGCCATGACCATTGGTTGGGGCAGCATAGGGCGCATGTGGCAAAAACCTTTTGTGCACGTAGTTGTACGTCCTTCACGGTACACTTTTGAGTTTATGAACCAGTATGACACATTCACCTTGTGTGTCTTTCCGCCCCAGTATCAAAAAGCCCTTCAATTACTGGGTAGTGAGTCTGGCCGAGATAGCAATAAAATCGCCCGGTCGGGGTTGACCCCTATTGCTTCTCGGTTGGTCGCTGCACCAAGTTTTGATGAAGCGGAATTGATCATCGAATGTCGAAAAATCTACTGGCAGGATTTTGATCCTACCCATTTTCTTGATCCAAAAACTGAAGCGTTGTACCCTTCAGGGGATTATCACCGCGCCTACTTTGGCGAGATCATGGCAATCTTTGCTGCGGACGCTCGCTATGCGGGGAAGAGCAAGTAAACCCTTCTTCAGGTTGTTTTTAGGATGTCGGTCGAAGAGATTACCAATTTCCTGCGCATCTCAGACCGCATTGGCAGCGGTGGGATGCCAACGCGCCAGCAACTTGAGGATATCAAACAAGCGGGATATGAGGCTGTCATCAATCTGGCGCTGCCCGATTCTCCAAACGCCATCCCTGACGAGCGCCAGCGGGTAGAAGAACTGGGAATGGAATATTACCATATCCCGGTGGTCTGGGAGCAGCCCAAACTGGGCGATTTGCAAAAGTTTTTTGCGCTCATGCGTCAGCTAGAACAACGGAAAGTCTTTGTCCACTGTGTTTTAAATATGCGGGTAACCGCTTTTCTCTACCTTTATCGTGTGCTTTGCCAGGGGGATGCACCAGAAGACGCTTTGCAAATGGTACACCAAATCTGGCAACCTAACCCTGTCTGGCAGGAATATATGCATTTTGCTCTGGAGTACTTCGGCGCGCTTGCACAAAGCGGCGCAGGTTCAGAGTGTGCAACAGGACCACAACAGTGGGTCATCGAAGGGCTGCTGGCGCGTTCCAGCCGCCCAGGATTTCCGGATCAGGAAATTGCCGAATCCACGGTCGCTGAGTGGCTGGCAGGTCTAAGAAAAATGAACATCAAGAGCATTATCTGCCTGCTTTCTGCCGAGCAGCTGGAATATTACCGCCAGATGGATGGCGGCTTGCTGACATATTACCGCAAACAGGGCTTTGAGGTGTGTTCGTTTCCCATCACAGACCCCTACTATGATCCAACCGGGTGGGGCGAATTGGAAAGCCGTCTGCCGCAGATATGGCAGGCTTTTCGTAGTTTGCCCAAGCCCGTCCTGGTTCATTGCAGCGCAGGGATCTCCCGCACCGGTCGTGTGGTAGATTATATTCTCGCCCAGCTTTCCTGAGTAGAGGAGCAAGATCATCCTTTGACTGCCCGTAGAAATGCGGGGGTCTTGAGATTGCGTTCCAATACATAAATAAGATAACCCTGCAAAATCGCTTCCATCTCTGTCTGTATTGCAGGTTGGATGTTGCGTGCCCGTTGGGCTTCGGAAAAATTGCTGCGCTGAAAGTGGCGCATATAGCGCAATGTATCCATTGCCACCGGCTGAGCACCAGAATCTACACCGGTTTTTCCGCAACGCGGGCACAAAATCCCCCCCATGCTGTTGGAGAAATACTGAGCCTCGGGTTTGATAAGCGTCTGGCAGCCCACGCAGTGAACAAGCTCCGGACGAAAACCCATCAGATTCAGAAGATGAATTTCATAGTAGCGCACAACAAGGAAAAAATCTTCCCCCTGAGACAGGCGTTCAAGCGTATCCACCAGCAGCGTATAAAGAGCTGTCATTTGCTCTTCCTCGTACGTAAACCGGTCAAGAAGCTCTATCACATAGGAGGCATACCCAACGCATAACAGATTTTCGCGCAGCGGCAAATAAGCATCCACCGTTTCCGCCTGGTTCACAATCCAGATATCATGTCCGCGTGCCAGTAGCAGGGCAACCCTGGTAAATGGCTGCAGATGCCCCGCCTTGCGTGAGCGCAAGCGGCGCGCTCCCTTTGCCACCGCGCGCAGCTTCCCCTGCTCGCGGGTATAAAGGGTCAACATGCGATCAGCCTCCCCCCAATCAGAATGCCGCAACACAACGGCTTCTACCCGCAGAGAACGAGGTAGCTCAGACATCATCTGCCAGAGATAAACAAAGCACACCACACAGCTATGTGGCGCGCGGCAGATCCCCAGCGCCAAAAGAGCCGGGCAACAAGTCCGCAACGGTACATTCCTGCACCACTTTGCCCTCACCATTGGCAATTAACAAAACAGTATCCAAACCAAACTCGGACATTACCTGCCGGCACCCTCCACAGGGGGTACCGCCATTCTCCGTAGCCACCGCAATTGCTACAAAGCGTCGCTCGCCCTCCGATACAGCTTTGAAGATAGCAACCCGCTCTGCGCACATGCTTTGCGGATAAGCGGCATTTTCAACATTGACCCCATCATAGATTTTCCCTGAAGCGGTCAGTATTGCTGCCCCTACCGCATAATGTGAATAGGGCACATACGCCCATCGGCGTACCTCAAGGGCAGTCTGAACCAATTTCTCACGCATTTCATCGTTTAAGTCCATCTTCATTTTCTATTCTCCGTTTGATCCACAGACAGGCGAGCAGCCCGCACCAGACGAATGCGGCGACCACTGACCTGCTGAACGCTGAAAACCCAATCCTCTAAAATCACCTGTTCTCCCTCTTCGGGGATATGACCAAGCTCACTGTAGATCAAGCCCCCCAGGGTTTCAGCGGTGTCCTTGCTCACCTCAGTCCCCAACAGCTCATTAAGATCGTCAAGGTCAATTCTAGCCTGTAACAGATATTCATCCTCACTCAACTTGGTAAAAGGCAATTCCTCAGCCTGATCATATTCATCACGGATTTCGCCAACAATCTCTTCAACAATATCCTCCAAAGTAACCAGCCCTGCCATCCCGCCATATTCATCAATCACCACAGCAATATGGATGCCATTTGCCTGTATCTCACGCAGCAGTTCATCCACTTTTTTTGCCTCAGGCACAAAATACGCAGGACGCATAATTGAGCGAATATCGGTTGATGCTTCACAATCCAATTTCACAGACAGGAGATCTTTGGCATAGAGCATCCCGATCACATTGTCAATCACTTCCTCATATACGGGAACACGTGAATGACCGGACTGATTTACCAGTCGAATGGCTTCGTCCAGCGGGGTGCCCACTTCCAGTGCAAAAACATCAATACGCGGCACCATGATCTCGCGGCAAAGCGTATCACTAAAGTGAAAGATGGAATAGATCATCTTTCGCTCACCCTTTTCCAGAGTGCTTTCCACCTGTTCAGATTCCGCCCAGGATTTGAGCTCGTCCTCTGTCACAGAGCCAAGTGTACGCTGCATATCTGGGGAGGAAAATTGCAATATGCGAAAAATCCATCCCAGCGGCCGAGAGATGAAATCAACTACTATTGCCAGGGGAGTTATCTGTACGGCCCATTTTTCAGCGTCCTGTGAGACAAAGCTTTCTATCCAGAATTCCAGCATCAGGACAACAATTGCCAGCAAAAGCGTTATTCCCAATGCAAGCAGGGGGTCAGCAGCACGATTCGTCAGCCTCTCAAACACAAGCAGAAAAGTGCCGCCCAGCAAGAAATGAACCATCACGGAAGCAGAGCGTAAAGTGGTGCGCAGGGTAGGGCGCTCCATAAGGGCAAGCGTACGTTCGATAGCGCCCGGCGTTTTATCCTGCAGGGTAACCAACACCGGTAAACGCGCTTTAATAAGGCTGGCGCGCACCAGTGCAAAAGCCAGATCGGCGCATACAAGGATTGCAAATATTACCCAGACTGTGCTACTCACTTGTGCTCTTTTTGTGCAGCGGGCGCGCAGGGACGCCAACCACTGTCGTTTCGGGCGGCACATCATGGGTGATAACAGCACCCGCGCCAGTATGCGCGCCTTTCCCAACACGAACCGGGGCTACCAGCATCGTATCACTGCCAATGAAGACATCATCTTCAATAACCGTAGGGTGTTTTTTAACACCATCATAATTACAGGTGATTGTTCCACAACCAATGTTGACATTTTCCCCAATCGTCGCGTTGCCGATATACGAGAAATGTCCCATTTTTGTGCCCGGGCCAAGATAGGAATCTTTGACCTCGCCAAAGTTCCCTAGATGCACTCCCTTTCCAAGATGCGCACCTTTACGTAAATGACCATAAGGCCCTATCTCAGAACCATCCTCCATGATGGCACTTTCCAAAAAAGAGGCAATCACATGACAACCTTTGCCAATCTGGGTATCCTCAATGACACTATTAGGGCCCAACACGCACCCCTCGTCAATGACCGTATGTCCTTTTAACATGGTGTTCGGGTAGATCACCGTGTCGCGCCCAATTCTGACCTCTGTATCAATATATACTGTCTGAGGATCAACCATCGTAACACCCTCTTCCATCCAGCGTTGATTGATGCGCCTGCGCATCAGCGCCTCAGCCTCTGCCAGGTGTACACGGTTGTTGATGCCCACGGTCTCTGAAAGTTCGCTCACCGGCACAGTCGCAACATTCAGATGATCTGCAACCGCAATTTGGACAATATCAGTAAGGTAGTACTCTCCTTTAGGAGACTTCTCAACACGGCGCAAAGCATTCCACAGCCAGTCGTCCCGTGCACAGTATACACCCACATTAAGCTCTCCCAATGCAAGCTGTTCAGGCGTCGCCTGCGCTTCTTCAACAATCGCCTCAACGTTTCCATCCTCACTGCGGATAATCCGCCCAAAGCCGCGCGCTTCGCTGGAACAAGCCGTCAATATGGTGAGAGGGCCCTCGTTCCTCTTCTGAACCTCGACCAGACGCTCAACCGTTTGTGCGGTCAACAGGGGCAAGTCCGCATTGATAATCAACACCAGGTCTGTATGACCCGCTACCTGTTCACTGGCAGCCAGGACGGCATGGGCAGTGCCAAGTTGCTGTTCCTGTATAGCAAAACGTGCCATAGAACCGACCGCCTTTTGCACTTCTTCGGCGCCGTGACCAATGACGACCACCGGTGTCTGATCGCTGACGGTCATGGCAGCACGCAGAGGGTAACTGAGCAAAGGTTGCCCGCACAAATTGTGCAGGACTTTCGGCAGGCGAGATTTCATTCGCGTGCCCTGTCCGGCTGCCAGAATGATGGCAGTAATTTTCATCGTCAACACTCCTCTAAAAACAAATAACCACAAAGGCTCGATCAGCACGGAAATACGCTGTAGCAAGCTGCCTGCTAGGGAGTCCCTGTGGCTTATTATTCAGCAAAGGCTGGGGCGCTCGGATTCGAACCAAGATCCACAGATCCAAAGTCTGGTGTGCTGCCATTGCACTACGCCCCAGTATTCTCATACCAAGAGGACTTGATTTTAACATAAAAGTCCAGATTGGGCAAAGGCTGTTAGATTTCGGGCGCCAGCCCCAGCTTCTTTGCTTGCTCATAAGTAAGAACATCAGGGCTGGCTGGTTCAATGTCCAGATTATGTTCAGCCGAGCTCCAAAAGCTTTCAGCTTCCTCCAGGCGAATACCTGCTGCCTGCGACAGGATTTCTCCCAGAGCAGCAACAGCTTCGGGTGATTCTATCTCCTCTGCTTCCGGAGGAGGCTGTCCAGCGGGCGCCAATCCCTTCTCAGAAATACCCTTGATGCCCTCAGCAGACACAAGCCCCTGCTTCTGAAGATAGCATAGCAATTCGGCCTGGGCATCAAAGGTCTTTTGAATAACATGCTCCAGACTCACCCTGGCAACAGGAACATCGATTATCAGAATCAATGCAAAGTCTACCACCGCCGCCAAGATGAAATAATATGCTGCGGTTTGGTACATCTGAAGGTTACCAGGCAAGCTCATATCCATCAACCTTGCCAGGCGTATGCTGGTGTTCAGCGCTGCCATAATTGGGGCAGCCCACTGCTCTGAAAAATTTTCAAAGGGCATATCTCCGGATTGGGCAACCAGACGCCCGCGTTCATCAAGAAGGAGAACCCCGCGCGCCGGAATTTCCTGGCAAAGCTGGGCTAGAACTTCCGACAGACCTCTTGGCGTTGCCAGCGCAGACTCCTCCTGGGCTGTAGGCTGCGCTTCTGCTGCGACTTCAATGCCCAGACAATTGCGCACTGTCTCCACAAACACCGAAATATCCATCGGCTTGAGAAGAAATTCATTCACATTCAACGCCTTTGCCTGATCCACCAGTGTGTCGTCTGTCAAACCAGTAATCATAATCACCTTGAGCTGGGGGATACGCTTACGAATTTTCTGTACCAGTTCCAAGCCTGTCATGCCCGGCAGGCGGATATCGGTAATCAGCAGGTCAATGGGAGGCTCGCGGGTTGCTTCCAGCATGGCTTCTTCGGCGGAAGGGACAATGCTGGTGAGCATATTGGGCAGCGAAATACTCAGCGCTGCCTGCAGAAGACGGCCAAGATCAATTGCATCATCAACAATCAGTGCACGTGGCATGTTTTCCACTCCTGCTTATATTTTACTGAAAATGCTTTCTTTTTCCAAATAAAATTGTGCAAATTATTTTGGTAACAACTGCAGCAGTTACAAAAAAGCCTCTCACAAGTTTGCACCTGTGAGAGGCGAGAGAAGGGAGAAGAAACTACTTCCTGCTTTTTATGGCTTTTAGCACCCTTTCAGGCGTCAGAGGCAGCTCATGAATACGAACACCTATTGCATCAGCTACGGCATTGGCTACCGCTGGGGCAGCTGGTGTGAGCGAAGGCTCACCAATACCTTTAGCGCCAAACGGGCCAACGCCTGTGCCGGATTCGAGAATGATCGCCTGCGTGGTGGGAATATCACAACTGGTTGGGATGAGATACTCTGCCAGGTTGCGGGTCTGCATAATACCTTCCTTGACAATCACATCTTCCATCAGCGCATATCCTAACCCTTGTGCTGCCCCACCCTGAATTTGCCCGGTAGCGGTGGCATAGTTGATGGCGCGCCCGATGTCATGGCAGGCAACGCTTTTCAGAAGGGTAACTTCGCCGGTTTCAATATCCACAGCTACCTCAACTGCCATTGAGCCAAAGGTGAAATCGGGCCAGATGCGTCCCTGACCGGTTTCGGGGTCAATAGGATCAGTGAAGGGGGCTTTGAACATGGCAAGATCGTTGAGCTTGATACCCTCAGCAGCGCATATCTTTGCCATTTCGGCCAGTTCTATGCTCTGGGAAGGGTCTTTTTTGACAAATATCTTGCCATCGGCAATGTCCAGTTCGCTGGGGTCTTCCTCAAAATACTTGGAGGCACGATCAAGCACCGCGTTGCGCACTGTGGTAGCTGCCATGACCGTTGCGTTCCCGGACATGTAAAGCTGGCGTGTGGCAGTGGATGTGCCAGCCAGCGGGGTTACAGCCGAATCGGTGTAATAGACACTGACACGTTCCATCGGTACGCCCAAAACTTCACTGGCAATCTGGCAAAGTGAGGAGATTTGCCCTGCCCCCAAATCGGGGACACCGGCGCGGATGATCACACTGCCATCCAGTTCCAGACTGACCCAGGCATGCGAGGTGTCATGCAGCCAGGTGATGCGACCATAGCTTTGCATATAAGAGGAAAATCCCTGACCAATGACCGTGTGATCGTTTGGCGGGGGAGTTTTTTCGCCAAGCGCTTCCAACGCTCGCGTGGCACACTCTTCAAGCCAGGCAGCGCTTTCGATGACCTGCCCGGTACAGGTGGTATCACCAGTGCGGATGTAGTTGATTTTGCGGAATTCGAGACGATCCATCCCCAATGCCTTTGCACACTCGTCCATTTGCTGCTCATAAGCAATGGCTGCCTGCGCTGCGCCAAACCCGCGAAATGCGCTGGAGAAAGGACCATTGGTCGCAACGGAATAGCTGTCTATTTTGACGTTGTCCACCCGATAGGGGCCAACCGCTGTGCCGGTACTGTACAGCAACACGTAGGGGCTGAGATAGACATACGCGCCCGAGTTAGAGATAATTTCGATTTCCGCGGCAGTGATACGCCCATTCTTTTGCAAGCCGGTTCGATGTTTGATAATATAAGGATGACGTTTACCATGGGCAAGCAGGGATTCTTCACGGGTGTATTCGAGACGCACCGGTCGGTTGGTTTTCATTGCCATCAGCCCAACAAATATTTCTACCGTGATGTCTTCCTTTCCGCCAAAACCACCGCCCAGCAAAGTGCCCTGGATGTGTATCTTGTTTTGCGGTATTCCCAAAGCCAGAGCAATGGAGCGGAAGTGCTCAACCACCTGTGTATTGACGCGGATGTTCACCACGCCCTGATCATCCACCCAGGCAACCCCTGACTCAAGCTCCAGGTAGGCATGGTCAATATAGGGCATCTTAAACGTATTTTCCACCACAATATCCGCCGCGGCAAAACCTTTGGCAATATCACCTTTGCGTACTTTGTAGCGTGCCACGATGTTATCGGGAGGGGTAACCACCGGAGCACCCGGCTTCATTGCCTCCAACGGATCAAACACGGCTGGCAGTGGTTCATATTCGATTTCAATGAGTTTGAGTGCCTTTTCGGCAATCTCCAACGTCTCGGCAGCCACCAGAGCGATCGCCTCACCCTGATAGCGCACCACATCCTTTGCCAGAACAGGGGCATCGGAGCCTGCGCGGCGCTTTTGTCCGGTCTGACCAGGCATATCAGTCACCAGAATGGAAGCGGGAAGATCATCCGCTGTCAGCACACAGGCAACACCCGGCAGCGCCTGGGCTTTGCTGACATCTAGTTTTTTAATGCGCGCATGCGGCACACTGCTGCGGAAAACCTTGCCATGTAACAAATTGGTGGGGTAATAATCTCCGGAGTAAACCGTGGCGCCCACACATTTTCCCAATGCTTCCACACGGCGCAGCGGTTTGCCAATCTGGCGCAGTTCGGGGAGTTTTACCTCAGGTAGGGGTTTGGCTTTATACGTCATTTTTTCCCTCCTGCCATTTTATCGGCGGCAATTTGAATAGCTTCGATAATCTGAGCATAACCGGTACAGCGGCACAGGTTGCCTGAAAGCGCGTGACGGATTTCGTCCTCCGTCGGATGTGGATTCTCATCCAGCAGCGCCTTTGCAGAGAGAATCATGCCGGGGGTGCAATAGCCGCACTGGGCAGCGTTGGTATCGGCAAATGCCTCCTGAAGCGGATGTGGGTGACTTGTGCTGCCAAGCCCCCGCAGGGTGATGATTTCGGCGCCATCTGCCTGCCAGGCAAGCACCATACACGAATTGACTGGTTGTCCATTCATGATCACCGTACAGGCGCCACAATCACCGTTCTCACACCCATTTTTGACATCCAGATATCCCAGCTTTTCGCGCAGGGCGCGCAACAGGGTAACATTGGGGGGCAGCGCCAGGCTGTGGGTCATTCCATTGACTTTCAGGGTAATGGTTTTTAGTTCCATGATGTCTCTCCTATTTCCAGATATCAGCGCAAGTCTGGCGTAGCAGACGGGCAACCAGAACACCGCTCATTTCACGGCGATAATCAGCCGAAGCCCTCACGTCGCTGATGGGCGAAACCGCCTGTTCTGCCAGGCTGGCAGCATTGCGGAACAGTTCAGCAGCAGGTTTTTGCCCCTTAAGCATTTCTTCGGCTTTTTTGACACGCAACGGTGTGGGAGCTACAGACCCAAGCGCGATCCTCGCACAGGCAATCCGCTCTCCATCAGCTTCTACCATGACCGCTGCGCTTACCACCGAGATGGCATCTGCCTTGCGCAACCCCAATTTATAAAAGGCATTTGCGCTCTTTGTCTTGGGTATCTGCCAGCGGACTTCGCCAATAAGTTCATCAGGTTTGAGAACCGTTTTGCGCACATGAAGGAAAAATTCCTCCAGCGGGACAAGGCGCGTACCAGAAGCACTGATCAGCAATAAGGATGCCCCCAGCGCCAGAAGCGGCGTGGCAGTATCTGCAGCGGGGGAAGCATCTGCCAGGTTGCCGCCAATGGTAGCCCGGTTGCGAATGAGCGGGTTAGCAAAAAGTCTTGCAGATTGCTGCAAACAGAAGCCATGCTCAGCGATGATTGGGCTTCTTTCCAACTCGCGAATAACGGTGCCGCCACCCACCTTTACCCAGCCATCTTCTACCTTAACTCCCGATAGTTCTTTGAGGTTATGGATGTTGATAATCGCTTTGGGTGTATGCCGTCCGCTGCGCAGGTCTACAACAACATTTGTTCCGCCCGCAATTGGGACAACAGGCCGTGCCGCCATGGTTTTCAGGGCTTCCTCAAGTGTTTGCGGCAGAACCATTTCAAATTCTGGTAACATTTACACCTCCTTGGGCAATGATTGGTCTGTTTTCATGCAGAACTTTCCAGCTTTGGGTATGGACTAACCCCAACAGCATATCAACGAATAAATTCCCTTATGAGTTTGACTCGGCATACTTCATGATGGCTCGCACAATGCTTGTATACCCCGTGCAGCGACAACGGTTGCCCTTGACATAATCACGCACTTCTTCTTCTTTGGGATGTGGATTCTCCGCTAACAGGGATTTGGCAGTTAGAATAAAACCAGGCGTGCAGTAGCCGCATTGGTAGGCGGACTCTTCTATGAATATATCCTGCAATGGGTCAAGCCCGTTTGCCGGCCCTTTAAGCCCCTCAATTGTTACAATCTCTTTTCCTTCTGCTGAAGCTGCCAGAATCAGACAGGAAAGCGCTGCTTTGCCGTTGATCAGCACCGTACATGCCCCACATTCCCCCAAACCACAGCCGTATTTTGTCCCAGTAAGATGCATTCTTTCGCGCAATACGTTGATGAGCAGTTCGTTGGGGGCAACCCACAGCAGGTGATGTTCGCCATTGATGGTAAGCTGCACTTCCTGCTTGGAGTGTGCAGCAATATTGTGGGGTGTTCCTGAGCGCTTGTGCGCGCCAGCACCGTCTGTAGAGACGGAAAGGGAAGGCTGTGGAGATGTAGCCATTTTCCAGAGACGATTCAACACATCCACCGTGATTGCCCGGCAGACTTTACGGCGGTACTGCGCCGTTGAGCGAAAATCATCAATGGGGCGGATGTCTTCCGAAACTATTTGCCCGGCCTGCTCCAGCACCTCATCAGAAAACGGTTTCCCTTTCAAAAAGGCTTCAGCCCGCGGCATGCGTATAACCGTAGGGGCAACAGAACCAAGCGCCAGGCGACATTCCGCAATCGTGTTACCGTTGCGTACGATCATGGCGGCAATGCTGGCTTTGGCTAAGTCAGCTGCCACGCGCGATATTTTGATAAATGTGCTGCTTGCCCCCGAAGGTGGTGGTGGAAGGATAATCTCCAATAATAATTCGTCTTCTTTACGCTCCGTTTTACCCGGCCCAAGCAGGAAATCAGCAAGTTTGATGCGTCTCTCACCCCTTGGAGATTTCAACAGCAGTTGCGCATCAAACAGCAGCAGAGCGGGTACGGTATCTGAGGCGGGCGAGCCATTGCAGATATTCCCACCCAGCGTGCCCATGATCTGAATTTGTGTGCTCCCAAACGATGCACAAGCTTCCGCTAGCGCAAAATACGATGTTTGCACCAGCGGGTGATAGCGGATGGCATGAATGGTAGCAGCCGCGCCGATGCAGAGCTCGCCTTGGTCATTTTTCTGGATGGTGTCCAGTGCGGGGATACGCCCAAGACTGATAATGGCATCCGGCGCCTCACGTTCCATTTTGAGCATGGTGATCAGATGTGTGCCGCCCGCCATGACCTGTGCCCGACCACCATAGCGCACCAGCAGTTGCAAGGCTTCGTCAACGCTGACAGGCTCAAAATAGTCAAAAGCATTGACAAGAATATGGGAATTTGTCATTTGGTTTTTATGTGTTTTGATCTCGGTCATTTGACACGCTCCTCAACAGGTGCAGGTGTCTTTTCCGCAGCAGGCAATGGCTGACGGAACTGCTCTCCTTTTGCAAGTTTCTCGCGCTCCTCGAGAGCTGCCAAAATCTTCTCGGGAGTGATGGGCAGTTCATAGAAGCGTACGCCAATCGCGTTGTAAATCGCATTAGCATACGCGGCAGCCACCGGGTTGGTAGCTGCTTCGCCAATTCCCTTTGCCCCCAGTGGTCCAGTTGGTTCATAAGTGTGAGCAAACATGGTCGTCAGGTTATGCACCAGTGGGCTTTCCATGGCGCCCGGTGTCTTAGCATCAATCCAGTAACCCTTGGAAGTAAGCTGTCCATCTGCATCCCATTCGTTGTCTTCATACAGGGCAAAACCTGCGCCTTTGGACAAACCACCTTCCAGCTGACCAGCGGCGCCATCAGGGTTGACGACAGTGCCGCAATCGCTTCCCATCACTGCCCTGACAGTGCGTACAATCCCTGTCCAGGTATCCACTTCAACCTCAACAAAAACGCTGACATAAGCAGGCGGACAGCTAACAGCGCGGTAGCTATCCACCTTGGCAATGGTTTTCCAGCTATCCGTCCAGCAGCGATGCGCAATCTGTCCAATGGTCATCTTTTTGTCCGGTATGGCTGGCACGTAAACTTCTCCCTGCCCCAGCTCCTTGTTCATGCGCAAAGCCAGCGATTCGGGCATGACATTGAGATAACGGGCAGCAGTCTCAAACAGTTCCTGCTTGACCTGATTTGCCACACGCACGGCAGCACCAGCACCAATATAGGTGCCGCGCGTGGCATGTGTGGTGACGTCATAAACCGTCGAACAGGTCTCCGCCGGAGCCAGATTGACCTTGTCCAGCGGTACACACAGCGTTTCGGCAACCAGCTTTGCCATTGCTTCCAGCGTTCCGCCGCCATGATCCATCAACGCGGTAACAATATCAATGGAGCCATCCTGATTGACCTTAACCATCGCCCCCGAGAAGTCAATCACATCACCGGGCTGCGGCGCGCCAGCGCCAGAGGTGTGAAAACCACGCCCGTTTCCAATACCGCGCACAAAGCGCCCGGTCTGCGAACCTGCTTTGGGACGGTTTTTCCAGCCAATCGCCTCCGCCCCGCGTTCAAGAAGCTCAGCCACTCCATCACTTTGCACAATCGAGCGCACCAGCGGTCCCTGTCCCCAGAAGGTATCTCCCAACCCTACATAATTTTTAAGCTTGAGCTCAAGGGGATCCATCCCCAATTTCTCTGCCAGCTCATCCATCAACGATTCAACCGCAAAGGTAACCTGGGGATTGCCATAACCCTGCATAGCGCATGAGATCGCTTTATTCGTATAAACAGCCACGCCGTGATACTTGATATTCTTAAAACGATAGAGAGAGGACATCCACCCAACCAGAACGCCCAGATAGGAATACCCCTGCGTGATGTGAGCGCCAATGTCGGCAATGGCTTCCATGTGCGCCCCACACAACGTGCCATCCTTTTTGGCATAGATCTTAAGGTCAAGCGTGGCGGGATAGCGAGTATGATCATGCATATCCTCTTCCCGCGTCAAAGAAAGGCGCACAGGGCGCTGCGCCTTTAATGCCAACGCAGCACAGATGGGTATGACTGTGTTGGTTTGAATGCTGGAGCCAAACGAGCCACCAATGGGAACACGAATGACGTTGATCTTGCTCAACGGGATGCCAAAAATTTGCCCAAGCAGGATGCGGGTATTATGCAGACATTGGGTTGTAGGCCACAAAGTCAGTCCGCCGTCGGGTTCAGGACGGCAAAGGCAGCTCTTGGTCTCCATCTGGGCATGATAGATTTTATGGGTGCGGAAAACACCCTGTACGCAGATATCTGCTTCAGCAAACCCTTTATCAGGGTCTCCCTCAATAATCTCGCGCTCGCAGGCAATGTTATTTTCAATTTTGATAATCTTGTCGCCGTACTCTACCTCATCATACAGTTGTGGCGCACCCGGTTTCATTGCTTCAACAGGGTCAATCACCACTGGCAAGGGTTCATATTCCACTTTGACCGCCCTGGCAGCCTTCTCGGCCAATTCTTCGGTTTCAGCTGCCACGGCAGCCACTGCTTCGCCCATGCGCCGCACCTTATCCGCCAGCACATAGCGGTCTTTATGCAGCACCCACGGGGCAGTGATAATACGCTCATTGTAGCGAACTTTAGGGATATCATCAAAAGTCAGCACCACAGCGCCCATCGCCTCAGCCGCGCTGGTATCAATGCTTTTGATCAGGGCATGCGCATAGGGGCTGGAAACAATGCGCCCATGCAACATGCGCGGTAGCGTGTGATCCACTGTATACAACTCTCGCCCAGTGACTCTGGCAACACCGTCTTTGCGCCTTGTCACTTTCCCAACGATGTTAAAATCTTTTCTTTCCATAACAACCAAACTCCTGGAAAAATATTGAGTAATCAACCATGAAAGTACGTAGCGGGGGATATGTATGGCAACAAAAAGTTCCGAATAGTGGAATTATGTTCCACTATATAAGATTATAGCGCAATTGAAAGTGAAAGTCAATCATGTAAAGTGGCTATTTTCTCAAATAGTGCACTATAATATGCTGTAGGGTTTCTTTCCCCTGGCGAAATGTGATATACTATAGACCACAAATTTGATTAGAAAAGTAGAGTTTATCATGCTCAACGAGTACTACCCATTGGTCGTTATTTCTATGATTGCCATCGCCTTGGGATTCTTTGTTGTGCTGCTTGGCTCTATTTTAGGGCCGCGCCGACCTACACAACACAAGGGGCAGCCCTACGAATCGGGAATGATTCCCTATGGACCAGGGACGCGCCGCATCTCGGTGCGGTACTACCTGGTTGCTGTTCTGTTTATCCTCTTCGATATTGAGGTTGTTTTTTTTCTTCCCTGGGCAGTGGCTTTTCGTAAATTGGGTGTCTCTGGCTTCATTCTGATGGTGATCTTTGCTGTTATCCTCGAAATTGCCTTTGTCTATGCCTGGAAAAAGGGTGCGCTGGAATGGGAATAGAACAAAAAACGGGCAATTTGGGTATTATCACGACCACGCTGGAGGCTGCTGTCAACTGGTCTCGCACCAATTCCATGTGGCCAATGCTGTTCGGTTTAGCCTGTTGCGCGATCGAGATGATGTCGGCACAGGCTTCGAATTATGATATGAGCCGCTTTGGCATGGAACTGATGCGCGCTAGCCCGCGCCAGTCAGACCTAATGATCGTTGCCGGGCGGGTAAGCCGCAAAATGGCTCCGGTGCTGCGCCATCTTTACGACCAAATGCCCGATCCCAAATGGGTAGTTTCCATGGGTGACTGCGCTTCCTGCGGCGGCATCTTTAACAATTATGCCATTGTGCAGGGCGTGGATGAGGTCGTTCCGGTAGATGTGTACGTGGCGGGCTGTCCGCCCCGCCCCGAAGCGCTGATCCATGGCATTCTCACCTTACATGAAAAAGTGAAAAAAGAAAATATCAAAAAATGGGGGTAGGCGCACATCCATGAATGATGCATTGTTTGCGGTTGTCAATCACATACAGCAACAATTTCTGACCAAACTTGAGATTAACCGGGAACAGCTAAGTCTGGTTGTGTCAGCAGAAAAGATCATCCCCATTACAAAAGCGCTGAAAGAAACGCATGGCTTTTATTTGCGCGACATCACCGCAGTGGACTATTTTCCGCAGATGGAACCGCGTTTTCACGTCGTTTATCAGCTCTGCGCCATGAGAGAAAACCTGCGTCTGAGCCTGCGTGTGCCCATCCCCGGCAAAGAACCTCACCTGGCAAGCATTACCGGGGTATTCCCCGGGGCGAACTGGTACGAACGCGAGGTTTGGGATATGTTCGGTATCCGCTTTGACGGACATCCGGACTTGCGCCGCATTCTCATGCCTGCCGATTGGCAAGGGCATCCGCTGCGCAAAGACTATCCCTTGGGATATGAAGAAGTACAATTTACCTTCAACTTCGATGAAATCGCCCGGCGCAAACCAAAGGGACAGATGTAAAGACCAGGAGACAGACGGGGATGACCGAATTTCGTTCCGTTGACCTTGTCAAGGAATTTCGCCACCTGGTTTCGGAGCGCGCCCTCACAGGCGAAACGATGGTGCTTAATATGGGCCCACAACACCCCAGCACACATGGGGTGTTGCGGTTGATCCTTGAGCTGGACGGCGAAATTGTGGTCAATGCCATTCCTGATATTGGCTTTCTGCACACCGGCGTCGAAAAAAACATGGAAGCCAAAACCTATCAAAAAGCCGAAGTCATGACCGACCGCCTGGACTACCTGAACCCGATGGGCAACAATCTGGTCTACTCGCTGGCAGTGGAAAAACTCTGCGACCTGGATGTCCCCCCACGCGCACAGGTGCTGCGGGTCATCCTGGCAGAACTGACGCGTTTGAATTCACACCTTCTCTGGCTGGGCACCACCGGGCTGGATGTAGGTGCAATGTCTGTCTTTCTGTACTGTATGCGCGAACGCGAAATGCTTCTGGATATTTTCGAGATGTGTTCTGGGGCGCGCATGATGACCACCTACATTCGCCCCGGCGGATTGTGGCGCGACGTGCCGGTAGAGTTTGAAGATGCCGTCAACAGGTTTATCCGTCTCATGCCGCGCCAGATAGATGAATACGAAGCGCTCTTAACCAACAACCCCCTCTTTCTGGAGCGCACCAAAGGTATTGGCAAGATCACTAACGAACAGTGTCATGAATATAACATTACTGGCCCAATCCTGCGCGCGACAGGTGAAGCCTACGACCTGCGCAAAGCACAACCCTACTGCGGGTACGAGCAATTTGAATTCGACATCCCCACCAGAAACGAGGGTGATGTTTACGCGCGCTATCGTGTGCGTATCGAAGAGATGCGCCAATCTGTACGCATCCTCGAACAGGCAATGCGCAACATCCCCTACGGCCCGGTGCGCAGCAATAACCGCAAATTTATCCCCCCGCCGCGCTCTGAGATCGGCGTCAGTATGGAGGCGCTAATTCACCATTTCAAGATATGGACGGAGGGCTTCCCCGTCCCCAAAGGCGCAGTATATGTATCCGTTGAGTCACCGCGCGGGGAGTTGGGCGTGTATATGGAGAGTGACGGCGGAAGCAAACCCTATCGGGTACATTACCGCACACCAACCTTTGCCAACCTGCAAATTTTGCCCATTCTGACCCGCGGGCACTTTGTCGCTGATGTGGTAGCCATCATCGCCAGCATTGATATCGTTTTGGGAGATGCAGACCGTTGAAAAAACTGGCTGAACTGTATGAGGATGAAATCCAAGTCATCCTGGCAAAATACCCTGACGAGCAAAAGCGCTCTGCCGTGATGCCGCTTCTCTATCTGGCGCAACGTGCCAGCGGGCGCATCTCACAGGAAGCCATGCAGGAGATTGCCGAAATCCTGGATATCGCCATCACCGATGTAGCATCCATTGTCGGTTTTTACAGTCTGTTCCATGAAGAACCCGGTGGGCGTTACCGCATTCAGGTATGCACCGACCTGCCTTGTGCGCTGCGCGGCGCCGACGCCTTTCTGCGACAACTATGCGATCTGCTGGGGGTGGAAGTTGGAGAAACCACTGCCGACGGTTTATTCACCATTGAAGAAGTCAAATGCCTGGCTGCCTGCCACCGCGCTCCCGTTTTTCAGGTGCAGAACGGTGATGGTTTGGAATACCACGAGAACCAAACTATTGACACGGCGCGGCTGGTCATAGACGAATTGCGGTTAAGGGCACAAAAGCCGCCCGGAGGAGCCGCATGAGCGAGCATTATCTTTTGCGTCATCGCAGTGTACCCCACATTGATCGTCTCGATGTTTACCGTTCACAGGGAGGATTTGAAGCCTTTCACAAGGCAGTAACCTCACTGAAACCTGGTGAGGTCATCGAGGAAATCAAAAAGTCCGGTTTGCGCGGGCGCGGGGGAGCAGGTTTCCCAACGGGCACAAAATGGGGTTTTCTGCCCAACACCTTGTGGCCGCACTATGTGGTTGCCAATGCTGACGAATCAGAGCCGGGCACATTCAAAGACCATGAAATCCTGGAAAGTAACCCTTTTCAATTCCTGGAAGGGCTGATGATTGCAGCGTACGCGGTGCAGGCACAGCGTGCCTATATCTATCTGCGCGGCGAATTCTGGCAACTGGCACAGGCACTGGATCAGCGCATTGCTCAGCTCGAAGCAGATGGCTTGCTGGGAGAGGATATCTTCGGAACGGATTACTCTTTGCGCTTGTTTACGCACCTGGGAGCCGGAGCGTATATCTGTGGAGAGGAAACAGCCCTGCTGGAATCTCTGGAGGGCAAACTTGGTCAGCCGCGCTTGCGCCCGCCATTCCCAGCAACCGCTGGTCTCTATAATTCTCCTACAGTCATTAACAATGTTGAAACACTGACCAATGTCCCCCTGATTATTGGGCGGGGCGCAGACTGGTTTCGGTCATTTGGAACAGACAAAAGCCCTGGTCTTAAGATTTTCAGCCTTTCGGGATGTGTTAACCGGCCAGGCAACTATGAGCTTCCGCTGGGATGCACATTTCGGGAATTGATTTATGACCACGGCGGCGGGATTGTGCAGGATCACGCGATCAAAGCCATCATGGCAGCGGGGGCCTCTTCGGTCTTGATCGCCGCAACCCCCGAAGCGCTGGAAACGCCCATGGACTACGAAACAACCCTTGAAAAATTTGGCGCGCCGTTGGGCTCAGCCTCCATCATCGTTCTGGACGAGACGGTCAACATGGCATGGCTGGCATTCAAAACCATTGGCTTTTTCAAGCATGAATCCTGCGGCAAGTGTACTCCCTGCCGCGAAGGCACCTTCTGGATGAATCAGATTGCCACCCGCATCATGCGTGGAAAAGCCACACGTGCGGATATTCATTTGCTGGAGAATGTCGCCCAACAGATACAGGGTAAATGCCTGTGCGCCTTGGGTGAGTTTTCAATCATGGCGGTGCTTTCCAGTCTCAAACTGTTTGCAAAAGATTTCGAGCAGCTTATCAAGGTTGAACATGACGGATAAACTTGTCCACCTGACAATAGACAATATTCCTGTCAGTGTGCCGCCGGACACGCTGGTTGTGGATGCCGCAAAACAGGCAGGTATCAATATTCCCGTATTCTGCTATCACCCCAAGCTGCATCCGGTAGGGATGTGCCGTATGTGTCTGGTGGAAATTGGACGCCCACTGCTTGACCGTGCCAGCGGGGAATTTGTACGCGACGCAGATGGCGCCCCGAAGCTGCAATTTTCTCCCAAACTTGAAACCGCCTGCACAACACCAGTTACAGAGGGCATGGTCGTCATCACCAACAGCCAGAAAGTGGCAGACGCCCGGCGCGAAGTTCTTGAGTTCATCCTCACCTCACACCCGCTAGACTGCCCCATTTGCGATAAGGGCGGCGAATGCCCATTACAAAACTTGACTATGGAACATGGGCCTGGGCAAAGCCGCTTTTTATTTGACGAAAAAATGCACCTTGATAAGCATGTCCCGCTGGGTGAATTGATCTATCTGGATCGCGAGCGCTGCATCCAGTGCGGGCGCTGCGTTCGTTTCCAAAATGAAGTTGCCGATGACCCCGTGATCGCTTTCTCACAGCGCGGGCGCGCGCTCGAAATCATCACCCAGTCCACCCCCGGTTTTGACTCGATTTTTTCTGGTAACACAACCGATATCTGCCCGGTTGGGGCTTTAACCACGGCCGACTTTCGCTTTGCTGCCCGCCCATGGGAACTTAAGGCAGCCGCTTCTATCTGCCAACACTGCGCTGTGGGATGTAACATTGTGTTCAATGTGCGCCGCGAGGCGCTTCAGGGGGGACGCATGGTCATCAAGCGCGTAATGCCCCGCCAGAACGAGCAGGTCAACGAAATATGGATTTGCGACAAAGGACGCTTTGCATACCACTATGTCGAAAGCCCGCAACGTTTGACGCAACCCATGATCCGCAAGGATGGCGCCCTGATAGAGGCAGAATGGGACGAAGCGCTTGACCTGGTGGCAAAGAAATTGACAGCTTATGGCGCCTCGCTGGTAACGCTGGCAGGGGGACGTTTATCCAACGAAGACCTGTTCAACCTGTACAGTCTTACCCACACACAGGGCGGGCAGGCAGTGCTCTATAGCTACATGGCAGGGGGCGACCTGACCGCTCAGGTAGGGATACCGCCGCAAACAGACCTTGGCAAACTTGGCGCTGGCTGTGTCATTCTGGTTATCGCCTGCGACCTGCACGAAGAAGCGCCGCTGTGGTGGCTGCGGATCAAAGCCGCCGCGCAGCGAGGAGCTTCCCTGATTGTTCTCAACCCCCGCACCACCCGCCTTGACCGCTATGCACGGCATGTGATTCGTTACGAGTATGGGGCTGAGTTAGCCGCCCTTTCCGCTTTCCAGCCGCAATCTCGCGGAGATCTACCCGAACCCGTTCGCAGCGCTGTCAAAACATTCCAGGAAGCAGAAAACGTTATCATTCTCTATGGAAGTGAAGGTCTGGGGCTACAAGAGTCGAAGGCGCTGGCACACGCCTGCGCCGGGCTGCTCATCAAAACGTATCACATCGGGCGCAGCAACAATGGTTTGGTGGCAGCCTGGCACAATGCAAACCTGCAGGGGGCATGGGATATGGGCTTTTCTCCCATTAACAACCTTGCAGAAACACTAAGCAAAGCGGGAGTAACCTACGTTGTCGCAACCGACCCAGCAGGCGATGACCCTCAGCTGGCAGAAGCTTTGCAACACTCCGGCTTTCTGGTTGTGCAAGATATCCTCATGACCGAGACGGTCAAGATGGCTGACGTTTTCCTGCCCGCTCAGGCATACATGGAACGCGGGGGAAGTTACACCTCCGGTGAACGGCGTCTGCAGCGGTTTTACCCCGCCGTACCGCCTCCCGGCAATACTCTGCCAGACTTTGCTATCACCGCCCGGATTTCTCAGCGCCTGGGTCGCACGGCAGAGGAGCAATCCCCCGCACGCATCCTTTTGCAAATCGCTGCAACGAACCCCGCCTATGCTGAAATGGATTATCAGCTTCTGGCGCAGGTGCACGAACAGCAACCGCTGATGGGTCGGCATGACCTGTACTATGGTGGCACAACATACGAAAACCGCCAGGGCTTAGGTGCTCACTTGAGCACAGCTGCCAGCCGTGTGGAACCTTTAAACATCCCTGACGCCCCGCCCCCACCCGTATTTCCCGTGCAAGAGGGCTTGCTGACCGTCGTACCAACAACCCGCTTATACGATCGCGGTTCTTTGCTCATCCATTCAAATCTGCTACATCAGCGTCTGGCGCATCCGACACTTACCATGCACCCCAAAACAGCAGAGGCATATCAACTGTCTCGCGGTCAAACAGCGGTGATGTTGCTCGAGAAAACGCCTTATAGGGTCGAAATTGACCTGGACGAAGACCTGCCGCACGGCATTGCCCTGCTGCCGCGCAGTGTGGGCATCCCGTTAAACGCCCCCCAGGCGGTGAAATTGCGCCCCGAAAGCTGATGAAAATGCTCAATGACGTTAAGGTGAACGCTTTGCCATGAACGCTACTCTGGTTATCGAATGGGTTGTCAAATCGCTGGTGATCATCCTGGTACTGACGGGAGGGTTTGCCTACACCACGCTGTACGAGCGCAAGGTGCTGGCACGCATGCAAGTGCGGCGCGGTCCAAACCGTGCCGGCCCATTGGGCATCCTGCAACCAGTAGCAGACGGCATCAAGCTCATCTTCAAAGAAGAGTTAACCCCTCACAATGCAGATAAGTTCATCTTCACGGTAGCGCCGGTAATCACCGTTGTTCCAGCACTGGTCATCACCGCCGTTGTCCCATGGGGGCGGGAGATCAGCCTGTTTGGGCGCACCTTCACGCTTTACCTTTCCAATGTCAATGTGGCGGTGCTATATATTCTTTCAGTTACTTCCATCTCGGTTTATGGCATCACCCTGGCAGGATGGTCATCGAATAACAAATATGCCACATTGGGCGGTGTGCGCGCAACAGCTCAGATGATCAGTTATGAGCTGGCGTTGGGCTGTGCCTATATTGGGCCAATTCTGATTGTGGGCTCCATGAGCCTAGTGGACATCGTCGAAGCACAGGCAGGGGTGTGGTTCATATTCTTACAGCCGGTTGCCTTTCTGGTTTATTTTCTGGCAAGTTTGGCGGAAGTTAACCGCGCCCCGTTCGACATGCCCGAAGCCGAACAGGAATTAACCGCCGGTTACCACACGGAATACTCCGGAATGAAATTTGCCCTGTTTTTTATGGCGGAATATATCAAAATGATTGCCGTTGCAATGATTGGGGTATCTCTTTTTCTCGGCGGCTATTTAGGGCCTGGGATTGACCGCTTCCCAATACTTGGACCCGTATATCTTTTTATCAAAGTGGCGGTGTGGCTGTTTGTCATCATCTGGGTGCGGGCTACCCTGCCGCGCATTCGCTATGACCGCCTCATGGCGCTGGGCTGGAAAGTGATGTTCCCTCTGGCACTGCTCAGCGTCATGATCACCGCGCTGGTGCTTCTTTTTGTGGAAAGTTAGCCTATGCTTGAAGGACTGTTAACCACCCTCAAATCGATGGTCAAAAAACCTGTTACCATCGAATACCCGGAACAAAAGCGCCCGGTGCGCCCCCGTTTCAAAGGCAGACATTCGCTGAAGCGCTATGAAAACGGGCTGGAAAAGTGCATCGGCTGTTCGCTGTGTGCAGCAGCCTGCCCGGTGGAGGCAATTTTTGTCGAATCGGCAGAAAACACTGACGATGAACGCTATTCCCCCGGCGAGCGCTATGCCCGTACCTATGAAATCAACATGTTACGCTGTATTTTCTGTGGTTTCTGTGAGGACGCCTGTCCAACTGAGGCAATTGTGCTGGGCGACAACTACGAACTATCCTTCACTGATCGCGCTGCGGCAATCTATACAAAAGACATGCTCCTCGATCCTGTTCCCCCCGGCGGGCAGCCCACACCACAGAAAACGCCTGTGGGAATGTACACCCGCTCCATACCCGAAATGAAAGACCCATTGTAGGAGAAAGCCCAATGTTGACCGAGATGGCGATTTTCATTTTTCTGGCACTGGTCGTAGTCGCTTCAGCGATGGCAATGCTCTTGAGCCGCAATGCAGTTTATGCCGCCCTTTTTCTGGCAATGAACTTTGTTACCGTGGCGCTGCTATATTTGATTTTGGGAGCGCCGTTTATTGCCCTGGTTCAGGTTACAGTGTATGCTGGTTCCATCATGGTATTATTTCTGTTTGTGATTATGATGCTGGGTGCTGAGCGCCTGCCGGGCGGCGAGCCGCTGCGTGGACAGCGGGTACTAGCTATCCTGCTAGGCTGTGTCCTGCTTGTGGAGATGGGATTGATATTCGCCCTGCGTAGCGGGTTGCTGCAAATACAGATGCCCGCGGTAGTGTTTTCTGAACCGGTTGACCTGGGTGAGCTGCTCTTTACCCGTTATCAACTGTTATTCCTGGTCACCTCTGTCATTTTGCTGGCTGCCACAGTTGGTGCTATTCTGCTCACGCGTGGGGATAAGGTCAGCCTGCGCGACCTGCTGCAACGCAAGGAGTAATAATCGGGATGGGTATACCTGTTTCCTACTATCTTGTTCTATCCGCTATCATGTTTGTCATTGGCATTTTGGGCGTGCTTTTGCGCCGCAATGCGCTGGTAACTTTCATGTCGCTGGAAATGATGTTCAACGCCGCCAATCTGATATTTGTGACCTTCGCCGCTTACTACCGCGTTCTCACCGGGCAGATCTTTGTTTTCTTTGTGATGACCGTCGCAGCGGCAGAGGTTGCCGTTGGACTTGCCCTGATGGTGGCTATCTTCCGCACAAAACACAGTATTGATCTGGATCAGATGAGCAGTCTGAAGGGATAATTACCACATGGTATCAGCCTCTGCCGGATGGAGACAACAAGCATGATCTTCCTCGAAAAAAATATTGCTGACCCGCTTCTCAACCTTGCCCCTCTGGTTATCCTTTTTCCTCTGCTGGGGTTGGCAATCAACCTTTTGCTGGGCAGGCGGTTGGGAGAAAAGGGCGCTGGTGTGGTCGCAAGTTTGGCAAGCGGCTCTTCTTTTGTTATCTCACTGCTCCTGACCCTTTCCCTGCAAGCACATCCGCAGGCTTTTACCCTGCCGCTGTTCCAGTGGATATCCATAGGTAGTCTCTCCGTCAGCTGGGACATGCGCGTGGACACGCTTTCAACAACCATGATGCTGGTAGTCAGCGGCGTGGGGACGCTGATTCATGTTTACGCCATCGGATATATGTACAACGACGTCCACCACCAGGGTGATGTGGGGCGTTACCGCCGCTTCTTTGTCTTTTTCAACCTTTTCATCGCCGCGATGATGTTGCTAGTCAGCGCCAATAACTACCTGGTGCTGTTTGTCGGCTGGGAAGGTGTGGGGTTATGCTCATATCTTCTGATTGGTTTTTGGTTTGAGAAAGGCAAAGACGGGATAGGCAATGCCCGCGCAGCCCAAAAAGCATTTGTGGTCAACCGTATCGGGGATTTCGGGCTGCTGATTGCCTTGTTTATGATGTTTTGGTGGTTTGGCAGCCTGGAGTTTGAACGGGTATTCAATGCAGCGCGATCGTTGGCACCTGCCCAACAGGGTGTCCTTCTGGCAATGACACTCTTTATGCTGATGGGCGTAGCGGGTAAGTCAGCTCAGCTGCCGTTGTATGTCTGGCTGCCGGATGCAATGGCAGGTCCAACGCCGGTCTCGGCATTGATCCATGCCGCCACAATGGTTACCGCCGGAGTTTACCTGATAGCCCGTTCTCAACCACTGTTTGCTCTTGCGCCTGCCGCTCAGGGAGTTATCTGCTGGGTCGGCGCGCTGACCGCCTTGCTGGCAGCTACCATCGCCGTAGGGCAAATGGACATCAAAAAGGTGCTGGCATATTCCACCATCAGCCAGTTGGGGTTCATGGTGGCTGCTGTGGGCATGGGAGCAATTACAGCCGGGATGTTTCACCTGATCACGCATGCTTTCTTTAAGGCACTTCTCTTTCTGGCTGCCGGTTCGGTCATCATGGGCATGGAGGGCGCTAACACTGTAGCACACCATCATGCTGGCAACCCTGAGGAAGAGATAGACCCCCAGGATATGCGCAACATGGGAGGGCTGCAAAAGCGTATGCCGCTGACATACGGGGTGTATCTGGTGGGTGCTTTGGCACTGGCAGGGATTGCCCCCCTGGCAGGTTTCTTCTCCAAAGACGAGATTCTGGTATCGCTTTGGGATTACTCCCTGCCCATCTTTTTATTGTTGCTGCTGACCAGTTTTCTGACCGCTTTTTATATGGGCAGACAGGTGCTGATGGTCTTTGCGGGCAAAGCGCGCAGCCAGGCAGCCCAGCAAGCCAGCGAAAGCCCCAAAGTGATCACCATCCCTCTGCTCATTTTGGCTGTCCTCTCCCTGCTGGGCGGTCTCATCAACCTCCCAGGTGTGGCAACGCTTGAAAAATGGCTGGAACATACTGTTGCCATGCCTGAAGCGGGTCATTTCTCACCGGCAATTGCGCTATCTTCCACACTGCTGGCGCTTCTGGGTTTGGCGCTTGCCTGGGTTCTCTATGGTTACCGCTCATTGGCAAAATTACAGCAGTCTGACCCTCTGGCAAACTATCTGGGAGTCATATTCCACGCCGTGCAAAACCAGTGGTGGATAGACTCTCTCTATCAGCGAGTTTTTGTGATTCCTTACCGTTACATATCACACGAAGTCCTGGCACAGTGGTTCGATCAGGAAACCATTGACACGATGGCGCATGACTTAGGAAGATGGAACCAGTGGTTCGCCCGTGTTTTGAGTTATTTGCAGAACGGTTTTGTACGTACATACGGTTTAGTAGTTCTGTTGGGTGTCGTTGTTATGCTGGCTTTTCTGGCAACGCGCTAATTTCTCTATAACGGATTGATTATGTCTGCCGCTTTTCATCCTCTCGTCAGTCTGATTTTCCTCCCTGTGTTTGGGGCAGTTCTGCTTTTGCTGTTCAAGCCTGAGCAAAAAAATCTCATCCGTTGGATAGCGTTGCTCACCAGCCTGGCTACCTTTATCCTCTCGTTATGGGTTCTGAGCATCTTTAATCCACAGACGGCAGGGATACAAATGGATTTTGACCCGCCAACGTGGTTGAAAATTGCAAGCCTGTCGGTACATTTTCATCTCGGTATTGACGGCATCAGCCTGATGATGGTACTGCTGACGTCCTTTCTCACGCCCATTGCGATTCTCTCGGCATGGAGAGCAATCGAAGAACAGGTAAGAGGGTTTATGGCTTTCTTTCTCCTACTGGAAGCCGGAATGTTGGGGGTATTCCTGTCTCTCGACCTGGTGCTTTTTTATATCTTCTGGGAATTTACCCTTGTGCCCATGTATTTCCTGATTGGCATCTGGGGAGGCGAGCGGCGTGTTTACGCAGCCATTAAGTTTTTCTTGTTTACAATGACTGGCTCTGTGCTCATGCTGCTGGCAATCCTGGTGCTGGGATGGCAGGGGGGAACCTTTTCACTGCCGGAGCTGATTGCCAACCGGCAGAGTTTTGCCGCCATGCAGCTCTGGCTGTTTCTGGCTTTTGCTACCGCTTTTGCTATCAAAGTGCCTCTCTTCCCGCTGCACACCTGGCTTCCGGATGCCCATGTCGAGGCGCCTACCGCCGGGTCGGTCATCCTGGCGGGGATACTGCTCAAGATGGGCGTGTACGGCTTTTTGCGCTTTAACCTGCCACTGTTTCCGGAAACAGCATTCAAACTGGCGCCCTGGATGGCGCTCCTGGCAGTAATTGGCATCCTTTACGGCGCAGCGGTTTCGTACGCGCAAAAGGATATCAAAAAGCTGGTGGCGTACTCTTCCGTCAGCCATCTGGGGTTTGTTATGCTGGGCGTTTTTGCGCTGAATGCACAGGGAATCAGCGGCGCCGTCCTGCAAATGGTCAATCATGGATTGAGCACTGGTGCGCTGTTTTTGATCGTGGGCATGTTATACGAACGTCGCCATAGCCGATTGATGGAAGCTTTTGGTGGGCTGTGGAAACTAACCCCTCTTCTTGGCAGTTTGATGTTGATCGTTACCCTTTCTTCACTGGGGCTACCCGGTTTGAATGGATTTGTGGGTGAGTTTACGATTCTCTTGGGAAGCTTTGGCTCGGCTGCCATTGCCAGCCCATGGTTTGCAGGTCTGGGGGCAGCAGGGGTCGTATTGGCTGCGATCTATCTGTTGCACATGTTTGAAAGGGTGTTTTTGGGCAATATCAGGCACTCTGAAAACGAAAAACTGCTTGACCTCAACAAACGCGAAATTATGCTTCTGTTGCCCATTGTGATTCTCATCTTCTGGATCGGAATATACCCCCAACCGTTCTTTGATCTGATCAACCCCGCCGTGAATCAGCTCGTTGCACTGACACAGGTTGTCTCCACCACAGCCCTGCGTTAGAATGGACTGCCTATGAACCTATCAGACTACTATGCCATTACCCCCCTAGTCTTTCTGGTATGCTGGGCAATTTTCCTCCTGCTGGTTGATCTGTGGATACCAGCAGGACGCAAAGGGATTACCGCTCTGCTTTCTGCGGCTGGTTTGCTGATTGCCCTGGTGCTGGTCTTGCGCAGTGGCGAACAGGTTTTGACCGCTTTTGAGGGTAGTGTGGTGGTGGATGGCTTTTCTGTATTTCTCAGCGTCCTGTTTCTCGTCAGCGCACTGGCAGGCATTGCCCTGGCGCACGATTATCTGCAGCGGCTGGGGCTGGAGCGCGGCGAATATTATCCCCTCCTGCTCATTTCTACCAGCGGGATGATGCTGATGACCTACGCCTACGACCTGATTGAAGTGTTTCTGGCACTGGAGTTGCTTTCGATACCGTTGTATATCCTGGCAGGATTTTCACGGCTTAATCTGGAATCGGAAGAAGCATCTCTGAAATACTTTTTGCTGGGAGCATTTTCTTCCGGTTTTGTCCTCTATGGGGTAGGCTTGGTCTTCGCCGCAACCGGTTATACGGACTTCCCCGGCATTGCCAAGGCTGCCCAAAATGGCAGCCTCAACCCAACCCTATTTCTGATCGGCGCAGGTCTGGTGCTGACCGGTTTTGGTTTTAAGTCTGCGCTGGTTCCCTTCCACATGTGGTCGCCAGATGTCTATCAGGGCGCACCCTCCCCCGTTACAGCGTTTATGTCAGTTGGCGCCAAAGCGGCGGGATTTGCTGCCCTGTTGCGCGTTTTTGTGGTTGTCTTTCCCGGCATGTCCGTCAACCTCACCCCGCTGTTATGGGCGCTGGCAGCGCTCACCATGTTCGTTGGCAATATTGTTGCCCTGGTTCAATCAAATATCAAGCGTTTGCTGGCATATTCCAGTATTGCTCATTCTGGTTACCTTCTCATGGCGTTTGTCCCCTACGGCAATGCCAGCGTCCGGTCAGATGCCATAGCGGGGATGCTGTTTTATCTGGCAGCCTATTGCCTGACAACCTTCGGCGCATGGGCGGTGGTCATTGCCCTCGAAAAGGCTGAGGGCAAAGGATTGGAGCTGGAAGATTATGCCGGTTTGGGACATAGATATCCATTTCTGGCTGCCACCATGACCATATTTCTGCTCTCCTTCACCGGTGTGCCGTTGACACTGGGTTTTTGGGGCAAGTTCTATCTCTTCAGCACAGCCGTAGAGGGAGGATTCTGGCAGCTTGCGCTGATCGGCTTGCTGACCTCGCTTATTTCCGCATACTATTACCTGCGCGTTGTGGTGATCATGTACATGCGCCCAGGCACGCCGCAGGTGCAGCGCAATTTCTGGCCGCTGTTAACCTCCGGGGTAGGCGCGCTGGCAGTGGTAATACTGGGCATAGCGCCAGGGGTGTTGCTCAACCTTGCAGTCAGCGCTTTGCTAAAGGGGCTATAAAGCCTGCCACCGCAATACCACTGAATAAAAAACTCGTTTCTCCCAAAACCACAACCTAAATCTCCGCTGCCGGGCTTTCATCTGGCATATATATTGCAATCTCTAGCTGTATCGGAGACTCTGAAGCCATATTGTATCAGGCGCTGAGAGACTCTATAATATTTCAAAAGCCTTTTCGTTAACAAAACAAAAGCCGCCCTGACCACGCAGCTGATGTACCCAATGTCAAATACGGAGATGTTTTAATCAAGAAAGACAGGTGGATACTGCCATGAAGAGTAAATGGATTTTATATATCATACTGCCCTGTGTATTAGCCGCTTGTGGCACACTATTGGGGACGCCGGCAGCAAATGTTGAAGTCTCAACTGCTCCGCCTGCCATGCCACCGACCATCACCTCCCCCGTACAACAAGTAACGGTGATGAAAGTGCTGCCAACACTGCCGCCAACACCCACCGAAACACTGATGCCCCCCCCTTTCACACAGGAACCCCCCGAAGAGGAACTTCCACCCCCGCCAGTAGAAACCCCAACGCTGTTTTCTTTGGTCAATCTAACCCCCACGATCGAGCAACCGCCGGAGGAGCCCACCGAAGAGCCAGCCCCCGTTACCCTGGAAGACACTGTGCGCTACTTTAGTCCGGGCGGTGCAATCGTTTATCATCGCGCTACAGGCAGAGAGGTATGGATGGGTTACTTTTACGGCGGGGATCGCATCCCTGACCCAGCAAGTTACAATGCGGTAGTGATGGGGCTAAAAGAGGAATTGCGTGTGCCGTGCAGCACGTTGGAGGGAGATCGATATGAACATGTGCTGGTATGTATTGCACCCAAAGCGCAAGTTGATCCTTACCTCGACGACGGCAAAAAAATTTACTACCGATTGGAAAAGACACTCTCTGACGGCAGCACCGTGATCGCCTACCCGCCGCTGTACAGACCAATCGAGACGGTTATCTACCCGCCGACCACCACGCCCACGCCCTGGGGAACAACGCGCACGCCCTATCCTACGGCAACGCCTTAAGAGAGCCCATCACAGCACTTCCTACCCATGCCGTCTGCAAAAAAGCGGATGGGAAACTCTGTGATATCAGTCTTTGATCAGGTTAATGACCGCCTTGTAAAAATCTTCAAGCACAGGCAACGGCCCAGCACCCAACTTTTCACGCCGCATCTTTCGATCCCATTCCACAAGCAGGGTCTCATTCTCCCCTACAGTCGGGTGATATTCCAAGACAACAACCTTGGTTGCATCCGAGATGTGGAAAATAGGCGTAATGCGATAAGGACGATATGCCAGAGCAACATAAAACGCTTCCCCAGCAGTCAACGGTTTGGGCAGGATAATCAGCCCCACCGCAGCGTCTTTCCAGGGAAAACGGAGATCATAATTTAAGCCAAACGAAGAACGCCGCTGGGAGGGGTCTATTCTTTTAGCAGACTCCTCCCAATAAAAGTTTAAGAATTTGGTGCCGTCGCGCGCCAGAAAATTTAGGCACAGTTGCGGTGTGTCGTGAAAAAGCGAAGTCAGAACCTCTGAGACGAAAACAGCGGAGTGCGTTTTGCCGGAAACCGCCATCGCCCTATCTAAAACATCAGACTACACGCCGATGTCTTCGTTCCACAGCTCGGGTTTGGCGGCAATGAAGTCGCGCATCAGTTGAATGCACTCAGGATCATTGAGAATCACCAGTTCCACACCGCGCGAGCGCACATACGCTTCGGGCCCCTGAAACGTTACATTCTCACCGATAACGATTTTGGGAATCTTATACAACAATGCCGTGCCGCTACACATATCACACGGTGAAAGAGTTGAGTATAACACAGCGCGCTGATAGTCCCTGGCTTTCAAACGCCCGGCGTTCTCGATGCAATCCATCTCAGCGTGCAGAATGGCACTGCCCTTTTGAACACGGCGGTTGTGCCCACGTCCGACAATTTTGCCGTCAATCACCAGCACGGAGCCAATGGGAATACCCCCCTCCTGCCATCCCTGTTTTGCCTCCTCAATAGCAGCCTGCATAAACTCATCCATGCGCTTCCTCCTTCAAGAACAAAAGTCTGAGTGTGTGTCATTCTCTTTTTCAGGAACACTCATCATACACTAAAAATATTATACCCTGTCCAACGGGTTGCTGCACGCGATATATTCTCTTTTCACGTGATTGATTGTTAACCATCAAAAAAATTGCTATAATCATATTTACCGATAAATCATTGTTCTCCCTGAATGCCTGAACAAAAGCTTATGGGAGGAAGGGCATTTTGATCAAGAGAAAGGAGGCTAAGAGCAAACTTTTTCAATGCCTATCAGTACCCTCGTCATATCGTAACAGCTTTGTATTCGAAAAAAGGAGAGAAAAGAATGTCAAAGAAAGTGATAGCATCCCTGTTGGTGTTTCTCACGCTGGCTTTTGTCGCCGGTGCATGCGGCCCTGCGCCAACGCCTGAGAAGATTGTAGAGCAGATAGAGGTTACCCGTGTCGTTGAGAAAGAAGGGGAAAAGGTTGTCGAAATCATCACTGCCACCCCAGAACCGGTTGGTAAACTCAAAGTCTTTGGTGCCTTTGCCACCCCTATCGAAGAGCCTTGGGATGGTGTGATTCATGATGCCCTACTCAAAGCTAAAGAGGCTGGCAAGATCGAATACACCTACACCGAGGATATTGGCTATGCGGGCGATATGGAGCGCGTGCTGCGTGAAATATGTGAGCAGCAAAAGCCAGACCTGATCATGGGCGATGCCTTTGGGAATGAAGAAGCTGTACGCCGGGTTGCAAAAGATTATCCCGAGATCGCCTTTGCATTTGGCTCCGGTCTTGGTCCTACCGAACCGAACGTTGCCGTATTTGATAACTGGATTCACGAACCGGCTTACCTTTTGGGTATGCTGGCGGGTGGATTAACCAAAAGCAACAAAATCGGTGTGGTTGGCGGTTACCCGGTGCCCGAGGTTAACCGTATTGTCAACGCGTTTATCGCTGGTGCCAAAGAGGTCAATCCGAACGCAACCGTCCTGGTGACATTCATCAACAGCTGGTTTGATCCGGCGGCTGCCAAAGAGGCTGCCATTGCCCAGATTGACAACGGTGCCGATGTTCTCTTTGCCGAGCGCTTTGGCGTGATTGAAGCTGCCGCTGAAAAGGGATTGTGGGCATTCGGCAATATGTCTGACCAGAACGAACTGGCACCCGACTATGTGGTCAGCAGCGCCGTCTGGAACATGGAACCTACCGTGGAGTACCTGATCAAGCAGGTATCTGCTGGCACCTTTACCGCTCAGGACCTCAAGGACTTCAGTATGGTTGCTAAAGGCGGTGCTAGCCTGGCGCCATTCCACAACACCGAAAGCAAACTGCCTCCCGAACTGATACAAAAAGTCAGAGAGCGTGAGGAACAAATCAAGAGCGGCGCATTCCGCGTGGATATTGACGAAGCGCAGCCCCAAGCTGTCAATTAAATCAAGCATAACTGACCATAGGCTCTGAAGGTTTTACAGACCTTCAGAGCCTTTTGCAAATCCTGTCAGATGTAGCGCACATACAGTTGCCTGTCTTTATCTGGATGTGCGAAAGGGCAATTCATCTTACTTCATGGTAAAGAGACAGTATTATAAGGAAATGTTCAATGTATGCTGTGCAGATGAAAGGCATCACCAAACGCTTTGGTGATCTGATCGCAAATCATCAAATTGACTTTGACCTAAAACAGGGGGAAATTCATGCCTTGCTTGGCGAAAATGGTGCTGGGAAAACAACGTTGATGCGTATTTTGTACGGACTATATCACGCTGATGAAGGCAGCATTTACATCGAGGGAAAACTGGCACACATCACCTCGCCGCGGCAGGCTATCCAGCTGGGCATTGGCATGGTAACACAACATTTCACCCTTGTACCCACATTAACGGTAACAGAAAACCTGACATTGGGAGAGAAGGGTTTTCTTGTCAACGTCTCCGAAATGGAAATGGAAGTTGCCAAAGCCTCTGAGCGGTTTGGCATCCCGGTAAAACCCTCGGCGCTGGTGCGTCATCTTTCGGTAGGAGAGCGCCAGCGGGTTGAGATTCTCAAAGCGCTGTACCGCAATGCGCGTATTTTGATTCTGGATGAGCCAACAGCAGTGCTGGTGCCGCAGGAGGTAGAAGCCCTGTTTGAGGCACTGGAGCGTCTGCGCAAAAGCGGTCTTTCGGTTATCTTTATCAGCCACAAGCTCAACGAGGTGATGACCGTATGCGACCGCATCTCTGTGCTGCGGGACGGACAACACGTTGGCACTGTTGAGAAGGATTCTACCACCCAAACCGAGCTGGCACGCATGATGGTAGGGCGCGAAACATTTGGCATCACCAGGCAGGGAGAGCAAAAACCAGGGAGACCCCTTCTCCAGGTGCAAAACCTGAACGTTCTGGATAGAAAGGGGCTTCCTGCGCTCAAAGATGTGTCATTTGAGGTGCATGGCGGCGAAATACTGGGCATCGCCGGAGTCTCTGGCAATGGGCAATCCGAGTTATCTCAAACGCTTTCGGGAATGATTAAACCGACCAGTGGGAAGATTCTGGTAGATGGGGTTGACCTCAGCAAAGCCGACCCGGCGCAAATGGCTGCCGCACAGGTTGGCTGCATACCGGAAGACCGCCACGCCGGGCTGGTAAGCGAGCTGAATGTGGCTGAAAACATTGCCCTGATGCACCTGGAAGCGCTGTCAAGTCGAGGCGTCATCAATCAGATACAAATGAAAAGCTTTGCGCAGCAATTGATTGACGAGTATCAAATCAAAGCGTCTCCGCGAGACCGTACACGCACACTTTCAGGCGGTAACATGCAGAAGGTCATTCTGGCGCGCACGCTTTCACGGCATCCGAAAGTGATTGTTGTTTCACAACCTACGCGCGGTCTGGATGTTGGCGCCACCGAATATGTACGCAGCAAACTGCTGGAACAACGCGAGCGTGGGGCAGCTGTGCTGCTGATATCCGAAGATTTGGATGAGGTGCTGGCTTTATCCGATCGTATCGCAGTTATTTATGAAGGGCAAATCACCGGTATTCTTCCCGCCAGTCAAGCCACCCCCGAACGATTGGGGTTGATGATGTCTGGCAGCATTAAGGAGGTTACAAGTGGCTAGATTTCGCATCGAACGCGCCCCAGCGCCAGTCTGGATGCGCGCCATCATCCCGGTTGCCGCCGTTTTGGTAACGTTTATTCTCACCTCTGTGTTAGTCATCTGGGCAGGGGCAAATCCGCTCAAGGCGTATTACCAATTTATCGTTGCGCCGCTGTCTAACAAGGTCAGCGCAATCGAGATACTGGTCAAATCAACCCCACTGCTTCTGACTGGAGCCGCCGTTGCTTTTGCCTTTACGGTGGGTTACTGGAATATTGGCGCCGAAGGGCAGTTGCTCGCTGGGGCAATTGCCGCCGCATGGCTGGGTATTGTGCTAAAGGATGTCCCACCATCCATTGGTATTCCCCTGATGCTGATCGGTGGTTTTCTGGCTGGTATGCTGTGGGCGCTGATCCCCGCCTTGCTCAAAGTTCAGCTGGCTGTTGATGAGGTGGTAACAACCCTGCTGCTAAACTCGGTGATTTTGTTTATCATCAGCTTTTTGCTCAACGGGCCCTGGCGCGACCCAATGTCAGGATGGCCACAGTCGCCAGAAATTGCCGCCGGTACCGTTTTCTTCAAACTGATTCCCCGTTCAAGGCTGCATCTTGGCTTTATCGTTGCCCTGATTGTCATTGCACTGGAATGGTTTATCCTCGCACGCACCAATCTGGGGTTAAAAATGCGGGCTGTCGGTCTGGGTAAAGAGGCAGCACGTCTGGCGGGTGTCAATGTCAACCGCACCCTGTTGATTGGAGCCCTGGTCAGCGGTGGCATTGCCGGTCTGGCAGGTGTGGGCGAAGTAGCCGGTATCCATTTTCACCTGATCGAGGCAATCTCCAGCGGGCTGGGATACAGCGGCATCATTGTTGCCACTCTTGCCAGCCTGAATCCGCTAGGGGTAGTGCCCGCAGCACTGTTTATTGGATTGATCGAGACGGGGGCGCAATCCGTCAGTCGGGCGCTAGGCGTCCCCATTTATCTAGGGGAAGTTGTCCAGGCAACATTGCTGCTGGTTACCCTGGGAATGTTTATCTTGCAAAACTACCGCATCCGGAGGTCATGAAATGGAGATTTTTATTCTGGGTCTCATTGCTGCAACCCTGCGTGTTGCCACACCTCTCATCTTTGGGACACTGGGCGAATTGTTCGCCGAGCGTTCTGGTGTTCTCAATCTTGGGATTGAAGGCACCATGTTTCTGGGTGCATTTGTCGGTTTTGCGGTAGCTTCGCAATCGGGTTCACTGTGGTTAGGGTTCTTCGCTGCCATTTTGGCTGGTATCATCTCCGGCTTGTTGATGTCGCTGCTGGCTGTCTGGCTGGGCGTCAATCAGCACGTATCCGGTCTGGGTATCACCATTCTGTGGACAGGGTTCTCGCTTTTTGGATTCCGCCTCATCTTCGGAGAACCCAAAATTCCTCCTTCCATTGATCCATTTGTCCCCATTTCGCCGTTCAAGAATGTGCCTGCTTTGGGGACAATCTTTGAGCAACATATTCTCACGTATGTCAGCCTGCTGCTGATACCGGTCGTGTGGTGGATCATCAATCGCACCCGCTTTGGGCTCAACATCCGCGCAGTGGGCGAAAACCCCGAAGCAGCAGACGCAGCCGGGCTAAATGTTTATGCCATCCGCACCCTGGCACTGGCGATTGGTGGCGGTTTGATGGCAGCAGGCGGGGCTTTTCTTTCGCTGGCGCAGCTGGGAGCTTTCACGTATGGGATCATTGCCGGGCGAGGCTGGGTATGTATTGCGCTGATCATCTTTGCCAACTGGAACGCAATCGGCGTATTATGGGGGGCATTGATCTTTGGGGGTGTCTCAGCGTTGCAACTTCGCTTGCAGGTTACAGGCATCAAACTTCCCTATGAAGCCTTCCTGGCATTGCCTTACCTGGTAACCATTATCGCCCTCGCCATCGCCGGGAGAAACGCTTCCGCGCCAGCTATGCTCCTCAAACCCTATCGGCGCGAGTAAAACCGCGCTACTGCCTGGTATATCAGCCCCCTTGCTCAAAACATGGCAAGGGGGTTTTTCGCTTGCAAATTGGACTACCTGTATTTAGAAACAATTGGCTCTACACACCACTGCAATTATCAATTAATATAACAGAGCCAATTGCTCAAGACATGGTTTCAGCCGCAATCCTCAAAGAATTCCAACGCGGCGATGAGTTCTACATCAAAAAGGAGAAACAAGAATGGCAGAGGAAATTGTCGCATCATTTGCTGTCAAAAAGGGGTTGGCGCAAATGCTGAAAGGTGGTGTCATCATGGATGTGGTTACACCGGAGCATGCCCGTATTGCCGAAGACGCAGGCGCCGTGGCGGTCATGGCGCTGGAGCGCGTCCCGGCGGATATCCGCGCTCATGGCGGCGTGGCACGTATGAGCGATCCGGAACTTATCCTCAAAATTATGGACTCCGTTACCATTCCAGTCATGGCGAAATGCCGCATCGGTCATTTTGTTGAAGCTCAAATTCTGGAAGCCATTGGCATTGATTACATTGACGAATCGGAGGTGCTCACCCCAGCCGACGAGGAACATCATATCAACAAGCACGCCTTCAAAGTACCTTTTGTCTGCGGCTGCCGCAATCTGGGTGAAGCCCTGCGGCGTATTGGCGAGGGAGCAGCCATGATCCGCACCAAAGGCGAAGCTGGCACCGGCGACGTGGTCGAAGCAGTACGTCATGCACGCACTGTGCTGGGGGAGATACGCCGTTTGCAGGCGCTCGCGGAAGAAGAGGTGATGGCTTTTGCCAAACAGATTGGGGCGCCGTATGAGCTGTGTATGGAAACGCGCAATTTAGGCCGTTTGCCAGTGGTGAATTTCGCCGCTGGCGGCATTGCCACACCAGCAGACGCCGCATTGATGATGCAGCTAGGGGTAGATGGGGTTTTCGTTGGGTCAGGCATTTTCAAGTCCGGCGATCCCGCCAAACGGGCTGCTGCTATTGTCAAAGCCACAACCCACTACCGCGATGCCCACATCCTCGCTGAAGTCAGCCGCAACCTGGGCGAACCTATGGTAGGCAGACAAATATCTGCCATCCCCGAGGGAGAGCTGATCGCACAGCGCGGCTGGTAAATCGGGAGGTGATGGAAGATGAAGATTGGGGTGCTGGCTCTGCAAGGGGCTTTCATTGAACATTGCCAGATGCTGGAGCGTTTGGGCGTGCAGTCATACCAGGTGCGCCTGCCGCAACAGCTGCAGGGGTTAGATGGGCTAATTATTCCCGGTGGGGAATCGACCACCATTGGCAAACTGGCGCAAGATTACAATTTCATCGAACCGCTGCGCGCTTTTGGTGCCACAAAGGCAATTTGGGGCACCTGCGCTGGCGCAATCCTGTTATCCAAAGACGCCCACCGCGACCAGCCGCTGCTGAGATTGATGGATATCACCATCGTGCGCAACGCCTTTGGCAGACAGGTGGATAGTTTTGAGATTGCGTTGGAAATGCCCTGTCTGAGTCAGAACGGCAGCCAGGCGCCGCCCTTTCACGCCGTTTTCATCCGCGCGCCGATCATTGAAACGGTGTCCGCTGATGCCCGCGTCCTGGCGCGTCTGGCGGACGGGCGCATTGTCGCTGCACAACAGAAGCATTTTCTGGCAACTTCATTTCACCCAGAGCTAACGCAAGACGACCGGTTGCACCGTTACTTCCTGCGAATGGTGGAAGACGCCCAAAAGACACATGAGCAGCGCGGCGCTGTGCTGGTGATTAACAAAGAGAATAGCTAAAGTGACTTTCGGATTGCCTCCAGAGCCCGCTCCACCAGTTCCATACTGGCTTGAGAACCCATGTGCCCCAGCCGAAAAACCTTCTCTGCCAGAGGCCCATAACTGCCCCCCACCGCTAGACCATGCCGGCGGAAGCGGGCATTCAATTCCCGCCAGCCAACTGAAATGGGAACCTTCACCGCTGTAACAGTAGGAGAGGGAACAGCACCCGCAGCAGGGAAAAGCTCCAGCCCCATTCTCTCCAGCTCTTGCCGACAAAAGGCAGCAACTTTTTGATGACGGGCAAAGCTATTTTCTAACCCCTCCTCCAGCAACATCTCTACACCAATATTGAGCGCCGCAACACCATGCCAGTAAGGGGTATAAGGGAAATAGAAATCCTTCTGTGCTGTGGCAAAAGGCTTGAGGGCATCATATCCGGGATAGTTGACTTGATGAATGATCTCCCATGCCTGGTCACTGACCGAAAGAAAAGCCATGCTCGGTGGGACCGACAGCACTTTTTGCGAACCGCCCAGACACAGGTCAATATTCCACTCGTCCGTCTTAACCGGCGCTCCGCCCAAACTGGCGACGGCATCCACATATAGCAACGGCACACGGTGCTTCACCTTCAATGCCCCGATCTGCGCAATTGGGTTTAACGTTCCAGAGGGTGTTTCGCAGTGTACAACAGTGATCATTTTGGGCTTGTAATCAAGAATTACCTGCTCAATTTCGTCCCAATCTGAAACCGTCTGGTCATAGGGGATGGCAATTGTCCTCACCACTGCCCCAATGGCTTCCGCCATCTCGCCAATTCCATAACCAAAAACACCTGTAGCGATTGCCAGCACGCGGTCTCCCGGCAGCAAACAGCTTTTCAACGCACCCCATAATGCAATCATCCCTTCGCCAGTGTGAATGACCACTTTGTTCCTGGTCTGCATCATCTGCTGCAAATTGGCTTCGGTACGATTGTAAAGTTCCAAAAACTCTGTTTCCAGGTCTCCCGACCCAAAATTGTTGCGGTACACATCAAGAATCCTTTGCGGCACCACCACAGGGCCGGGCACCATGGGGATAGGATATGTTTCCATAGCTCACCTCTCAATAGCAGGAGAATCGCAAACAATAACCGAACAGGAGATATATATAACATTGTACCATGTCGTAAAAACGGCTTTGCAAAGGAATTGTAAGTGACCACACAGCCATACATGCTCCCGGCCAAATCGGATGACCCTATCCAAATAATCGGAATATATGGCGTCAAATTGTTAAAACGCGCCATATATACGGGTTTTTTAAGGTTGATTCTATTGCAACGCGACCGCCTTTATGGTATATTGCTGATGCAAGTTAGAACAAATATCAAAACAAGTCTGACCCTTGGGGGTCAATCATGGTGCGAATATACCTTACGGCTCGTCACCCATCATCAAAACAGAAAATGTAAGGGTTTTTTGTTGTCCGAGCGTCTGTGCTTTTATATACACTGCTACAGAATAATGAGTCAAATCTAGGAGACCTTCACAAACGATGAAAATTGACCAGGTGATCAAACGTGATGGAAGCATTGTGCCCTTTGACCGCAAGCGCATCGAAAATGCCATCTACGCCGCAGCGCGGGCTACCAATTCCAGCGAGACACGCCTTTGGGCAGAAACCCTTTCGTGGGCAGTCGTGGGTCTGTTGGAGCAACGCTGGCAAACCCGTGTCAATCCCCCTCACGTTGAAGACATCCAGGACATTGTCGAAGAAATATTGATCAAATCCGGCAACCCTGTGATCGCCAAAGCCTATATTCTTTATCGCGAGAAGCGTTCTGAGGCACGCTCGACGCGCCAAATGCTGCTCGATTACGAAAAACTGGTTGAGGATTATTTGGGGGAATCGGACTGGCGGGTCAACGAAAACAGCAACATGAACTACTCGCTGCAGGGCTTAAACTTTTATCTCTCATCCACCATCGCTGCACAGTACTGGCTGCAAAAGATTTATCCGCCGGAGGTGCGCCGCGCTCACACTGAAGGCGATTTGCATCTGCACGATCTGGGCATGCTCTCCGTCTATTGCTGCGGGTGGGATCTGCATGACCTGTTGCTGCAAGGCTTTGGCGGCGTGATGGGCAAAACCGAGAGCAGCCCACCAAAACATCTGCGGACAGCGCTCGGACAACTGGCGAACTTCTTCTATACCATGCAAGGCGAGTCCGCTGGAGCAGTAGCAGTTTCCAACTTTGATACCTATCTGGCGCCCTTTATCCGCTACGACCAGCTGGACTATAAAGGTGTCAAACAGGCTATTCAGGAATTTATATTTAACCTCAACGTCCCTACGCGGGTTGGCTTTCAAACCCCCTTCACCAATATAACGATGGATCTGACACCGCCTGCCATGCTGCAGAACCAGCCTGTCCTCATCAGCGGTGAATACCAAAACGCCACCTACAGCGAATTTCAGCCAGAGATGGACATGCTCAACCGCGCCTTTGCCGAGGTGATGCTGGAAGGCGACGCCAAAAAGCGCGTTTTCACCTTTCCAATCCCTACATACAATATTACTCCTGACTTCAATTGGGAAACAGAGCAGCTTGAACCCCTGTGGCGCATGACGGCACGTTATGGCATTCCTTACTTCGCCAATTTCGTTAATAGCGATATGAAACCGGAGGACACGCGCAGCATGTGCTGCCGGTTGCGACTGGATAACCGCGAGCTGCGCAAACGCCTGGGAGGGTTATTTGCCGCGGCTCCCCTGACAGGCTCTATCGGTGTGGTTACGATAAATATGGCACGCTTGGGCTTTGTCGCCCAAACAGAGGCGGAATTCCGCCAGCAGCTAGAACACCTGATGGAAATTGCCCGCACCAGCCTGGATATCAAACGAAAGACTATCGAAAACTTCACACAGCAAGGGTTATATCCATATAGCCGCCATTATCTGCAGGGAGTGTACCAGCGCACAGGTTCGTTCTGGAGCAATCACTTTTCCACCATTGGTCTGGTCGGGATGAACGAAGCCTGCCAGAACCTGATAGGGGTGGATATTGCCCATCCTGATGGAAGGCTATTTGCAACACGCACATTAGAATTTATGCAAAGTGTCATCATACGCTTTCAGGAAGAAAGCGGGCATCTGTTTAACCTCGAAGCCACACCCGCCGAGGGGGCCTCTTATCGGCTTGCCCGCGCTGACAAAAAACGTTATCCGCAAATCATCACCGCCGGTACGCCCGAAATCCCCTACTACACCAACTCCACCCAGCTGCCCGTCAGCTTCACCGACGACATTTTCGAAGCCTTGGAGCACCAGGACAAACTGCAAACACTCTATACAGGCGGCACGGTGCTACATATCTTTCTTGGCGAGCAGCTAGACGACTGGCGCCAGGCGCGGCGGCTGGTGCGCTTGATAGCAGAAAATTATCATCTGCCATATTTCACCCTTACGCCCACTTTCAGCATTTGCCCGGTGCATGGCTACATCTCCGGCGAACATGCCTTTTGTCCATACGATCATACCCCTGAAGCACTGGCGCTCTATGGAGTGCCCTTCCAGGAAACCAGCCAGACACTCTCTCAATGATCAACTTCTTAATTCATCTTGACGAGGTATACCATGGAGCCATTAATGGATATAGAATTTAAAATTGAGCAATTTGCCACTCGCAACCAGACAACCAAGCGTGTACAGTCATTGGCACTGCGCGTTCCGTGCGAGGTTTATTCGCGTGTGGTGGGCTACTTGCGCCCGGTGCAAAACTGGAACGTTGGCAAACAGCAGGAATTCAAAGAACGCTGTAACTTCCGCATCCGCGAATAGAAAGAGAACGTGAAAGCAACGCACCTCAAGCAGGGGATCATTGAACATATTCCGCCAACTCATACCTGGTATGCACCGGCTAGCAGACAGGCTCTTTCAATGGACTTCAAGGGCTGGATACGCACCTCGCTGATCGAATACCCCGAGCATATCGCTTCGGTTTTATTCTGCAGCGGTTGCGACTTCCGTTGCCCAATGTGTCATAACGCCCATCTGCTGCTTGAATCCAATACGCCCGTCATCGAACCGGAACAAATTGCCGAATTCGTGGCGCGCCGCCGTGGATTGGTAGATGGAATCGTCATCAGTGGCGGCGAGCCGACACTGCGACCAGGGCTGATTCCTTTCCTGCAGCAGGCACGTTCATGGAAAATAGACATTAAGCTGGATACCAACGGCTACCACCCAGAAGTGCTGCAAGTTTTGCTGAATGAGAAGCTGGTGGACTATATCGCCATGGATATCAAAGCGCCTCCCGAAAAATATCCAGCGCTGACAGGTGTACCTGCGGTGGATATCAACCGCATTGAAAAAAGCATGGCGCTGATTCGCGCTTCGGGTCTGGCATACGAATTTCGTACAACCGTTGTACCGGGCAGTTTGTCCATAGAAGATATTGTAAAAATTGCAGGCTGGATACAGGGCGCACAGTGTTACATCTTACAGCAGTTTCGCCCGATTTCTACCCTTGACCCTGCACTGCAACAGCTTTCCCCATATCCTCGCCAACTCTTATACCAGATGGCAAATGCTGCAAAACCTTTTGTTGAACTGGTGCGAGTCAGAGGGATAGAATAACACAACATTGGCTGGGTAATTTCACCTCAAAATTGGCTCTATTAGTAGCCGTTAATATATGCTATATTAGATAAGCCATTTTTGTGTCGTGAGGTGAGGTTCAAGATGCGCATTCCCATAGACCATCAGAGTAACACAGCCATGTACAAACAAATCTCCGAATTTCTAAGGGAAAGCATTTACTCGGGCAGCCTTCAGGCAGGGACGCGCCTGCCAGCCACAAGGCAGCTGGCGCGCGATCTTGGGGTGAACCGTATCACCATCGCAAACGCATACGCAGAACTGCAAGCCGACGGACTCATCTACAGCCAGCAAGGCAGTGGAACGTATGTGGCAACACCGCCTGCCCTGCCACCTTGCGCAAAAAAAGAGGAAAACAACGACCACCTGCCTCCCTGGCAACAACAGCTGCAGGAGCAACCCTGGATGCCCTCTACAAGATTCCTGGAAGCCCTTTCACAAAAGTATGCGCGCCCGGGAATCATATCGTTCGAAGGCGCCACCGGAGACAGCAGGTTATTCTCGATTGATGACTTCCGCAAAGTCATTCAATCCATTCTGCGGCGGGATAGAGAGGAAGCGCTGGACTACGGCGAACGCGCCGGGTACTCTTCCCTGCGGCGCACCATCGCCCAAATTCTTACCACACAGGGCATCGCCGCCCGACCTGAAGAAGTGTTAATTGCCTCTGGGTCGCAACAGGCGCTGGCACTGGTGATTCAGGCGCTACTCCACCCCGGAGATACCATTCTGGTAGAATGTCCCACGTACGCCGGGGCGTTAGACTTGTTTAGAGCGTATGGTCTTAACATCACAGGTGTTCCGCTGGATGAAAAAGGGATGTGTGTGGAAAAAGCAGAAGAAATTATCCAGCGTGAACAACCGCGCTTAATCTACACCATCCCCAATTTCCAGAACCCGACCGGTGTCTGTCTGAGCGGCTACCGGCGTCGGCAGTTGATTGCCTTGGCATGTAACCACAACATCCCCATCCTGGAAGACGATTTTGTCGGTGACCTGCGCTACGAGGGCTATATCCAACCGGCGCTCAAGGCGCTCGACCCGGGCGGGTGGGTCATCTACGTTAGCACATTTTCGAAAATGCTGATGCCGGGTTTAAGAGTAGGCTTTCTTGTTGCACAGGGACCCATTTACGAACGTTTGCTCTCCTACAAACGTGTCAGCGATCTGGCCACCTCAAATCTGGTGCAGCGCGCGCTGGATGCTTATATCACAGTAGGGCGTTACCAGGCGCATCTGCGCCGCTCATGCCAATCCTACCGCCGCCGCTGTCAGGCAATGATTAACGCCATCGAGCATCATCTTCCTTCTGGAGTACGTTTCATTCCTCCAAAAGGTGGTATCTTTGCCTGGCTGCAACTGCCGCACAACCTGGACACGCTCAAGCTATACCCTATGGCTTGCGAAGAGGGAGTCGCTTATACCCCCGGTTTTGTCTTTTGCTGTGATAGCTCTGGAAAAGACTGTCTCCGTTTGAACTTTGCCGCGCAGCCGCCAGAAATGATCGAGGAAGGCATCAAAAGACTGGGGAAAACACTGCAGCGCGCCATAAAGACGTATGCCATTTGAGCACTGTGTTTCTGTCCAGCGTACCAGGTAACACAGCAACCCTTCAACGGACAAAATACAGGATCAGCGCAAGCAAAAGCAAAGCAATCCCAATAAACACCCAGATAGGAACATGCCTTTGCGTATTTTGAACCGGGTGGCTTCTTTGCGGCTCGGCAGGCAATTCGTCCCCAGAGGATAGGTCTTCCAGTGTTTCAGGCGGAAACGCAGGCAACTGGTCAACCTGCACTTCGCCGGGGCGGTCAGGTAGGCGAATATCAGGCTGACTGGGTATGGGCGTGCCTGCCCAGCGTACGGGTTGCTGCTTTTCAGAAGGGTCATCTTGGTACCACTTTCCCCCTTCATAACGGTACCACTTACCGCTGGCAACCCCTTGCTGCCAGACATAACCATGACGATCTCTCACCATCAATGCATTCGCCAGTTTCTCAAACTCACTGGAAATCATTTGCCCAGCCTGATAGCGGGCTTTCAGGCGCAAGTATTCGCGTTCAGCCTGCAAAAAGTCCATGCCGCTTATTCTCCCATTTCACAATTCATACGCAGTATAACTGGAGTTGAGCAGACTGGCAAGCCATTGTTTGCTGATGTAAAATACGCACAATAAACCACTTTTTTGAGAGACATGAAATATGCCTGTGAAAACATATCACCTCAGTTTTTCTACGCGGGGCAATGCGGATATGCTGGATATTACCCCGCAAGTTGCAAAGACAGTGAACGAATCAGGGCTGCAAGATGGCATTGTAACCATTTTCTGTCCTTCGTCAACCAGCGCCTTAACCACCATCGAGTACGAACCCGGTTGTCTCAAAGACCTTCGGCGGCTATTTGATGAAATTCTTCCCGAAAGCAAAGACTATGCCCACAATGAACGCTGGGGAGACGGCAATGGGCACAGCCATGCCCGCGCAGCGCTGCTCAAAGCCTCTCTGACCATTCCGTTTGCAGCCAAAACACTCACGCTGGGAACATGGCAGCAGATTATCTACGTAGACTTCGACAACCGCAGCAGACAACGTCAGGTGGTTGTACAGGTTATGGGAGAATGATCCCCTGCAGATTTTCGCCCTTCAGCGCTGATTGGCTGTTAGAATGATCTCATCTGGCTGAGGAAGGTGTACAGCCTACCCTTCCGGATTTTCATCCCAGGGATAAACTTCCGTCCCGCGCGCCGCTTCACGAATTGCTGGGTCGCTGGAATAGCAACCGCGCTGTTCTTCGGGGATAAGCTCGGCAATGTGACGCATGATGTCATTGCCAATTGCATCGAGCTGCGCGCGGTCATCACGATTGCGCACAGACAGCTTGAAGGGGCCAAAAAGCTTGCCAATGCGAATGACTGCATGAGGGCGCTTGCCAGCGCGCAGACGCTTAAAGAAATCCGCAAAGCCATCGAGACCAACAGGCAAGATGGGCGCTCCGCTGCGCACTGCAAGAAACGCTGCACCAGGACGAGCTGGACGCAACACAGTCGCCCAGCTTCCGCCTTCCGGGAATATTGCCAGTGCGCCATTCTGTGCCAACACCGCCTGGGCAGCCGTCAGTGCCTCGCGCGAGACCGAGCCGCGATATACCGGGTACGTTTTCCAGATATTGCGAATCCAGCTCAGCGCGCCCGGAGCGTTGGGCGTTGCTGCCCCGCCCAAAAACTCAGGCTGCATGGGCATCACATCAATAACCGCCAGTGGATCCAGAAAGCTAAAATGGTTGGCGACAATAATTGCGGGCCCGTGTGCAGGGATATTCTCCCGCCCAAATATATCCACATCACCCAGTACACCAAAAGCCGCATGGATCAACGTCTTAAGAATACGCCGAATCACGCGCCGACGCGGGTAAGGGTAGCGATTTTTGACAGCATCCATTCTTAATCGGCAATTTCTCTCACTGGTTCAAAGTATGTCTTCTTAATCGCCATCAACAGCCCCAATCCGACCAGCAGAAAGACAGCAATGGAAGCAATCGCCACCCGCTGTCCGCTTTGCTCAGCCAGCTTGGCTGGGTATCCCATTTCATGGAACCAGTAGGCTGCATTTGCCGCCAGCCAGCCATACACGGTAGGGCCAATGAAAGATGACGTGCGCCCAGCCACCGCAAACATCCCATAGAACTCGGCTGATTTGCCTTCGGGGCACATCAAACCTACTGCCGTGCGGCTGACTGACTGAACCCCAGTCAGGGCAAAACCTGCCAGCGCCGCCAAAATATAGAAAAGCACAACCGATTGGGCAAAAATTTGCACAATAACAATCGCAATGAGCATGAGCAGAGAAATCACCAGCGCATTTTTGCTGTTGAGGCGATCAGAAACCAGCCCGAACAGATACGCCCCCCCAACACTGGTAACCTGCACGATCAGCATGACAATGATCAGCTGTTGCTGCGTCAACCCAAACAACACCGCGCCAATGATGGCAGCAAAATCCAACAGCATGATGATCCCATCATTGTAGATCAAAAATGCAATGATGAAGCGGACGAAAGGTTTAAACTGTTTGACTGATGTAAAGGTATAGCGCAAGCGCTGAGAAGCAACGGTAAGATGATTTTGACCGGGCGGCAGAGGCTGAGGAACAGCTTTCTCTTTGACCAACAGGAAAAGTGGCAAAGCTGACAAAGCAAAAAAGGCAGCCGTTACCACCATTGAAAGCCGAACAATGAACTCCCCCTTAAAAGTCAAAATTAACGCCAGAACAATCAGCAGGGAAACAAACCCACCCGCCGAACCAATTGCCCAGCCATTCCCAGAAACTTTACTCATCTCGTCCGGCGCAGCGATCTCCGGCAGAAGCGCATCATAGAAGACCTGCGCGGCGCGGTAACCGATCTCCGCCAGGATGAAGAATAACATGCCTGTAACGATATCCCCCTTCTGGACAAAAAAGAGCATACCGGTGAACGCAATGGACAGCGCAGTGAAGAAAAACAAGAAGCGCTTTTTGGCACCCGCAAAATCGGCAATGGCGCCCAGAATAGGAGAAGAAATGGCAACCACCAGCATGGCGATGCCCACGGATAGACCCCACAGCCATGAACCTCTCGGTCCTCCTACCACAGTGCCCTGAAAATATGCGGAATAGACCGCCAGCAGGACAACCGAAGCATACGCTGAGTTGCCAAAATCATAGAGATACCAGGCAATACGGGCTTGTTTTGCCTGCCGCTCTTCCAAGGGAGTTAATTTACGCTTTCGCAACACAACGGGCGCCTGGATTTGTGGTTTACCAGCTTCGAGAGAAGTCATAATCTATTTGCCTTTCATTCAGAGGGTTTAGGGGAGACACAATAACCGCGCTTTAAAACACCAGTTATGAGATTTAGATACGCATTATTTTGACCGCAGAATGCTCCACATCAACCATGCGCCAAAGACCAACGACGAGACAAAAGCCAGACCAAACAACCAGTCCCCCAGACGCTGCCACTCTTGCGGATGATACACCACAGTTACCATTCCCAGCGCGACAATGGTGCCCGCCAAAACTACCGAGAGCGCCAGTCGATTGGTCATGTGCTGCATCTGCGACATTAACTTTGCAAAACGGTCAACATTCAAATTAAACTCAATCTGCCCGCGCTCAAGCTGTTCCAGCAAACGCGTGATGCGGTGAGGCAATTCTATTCCCAGCTCAAAGCCGTCTATGGCCGCTTGTTTTAACCTCGGCAAAACTTCGGTAGGAGATTGCTGCATCATCCACGAACGGCGCACATACGGGGCCGCCAGCGCGCTGATGCGCAAGCCCGGGTGCAGGGTCATCCCTGTGCCCTCACTGATGGCAATCGCCCGCACCAGTGCCACCAGTTCGCTGGGGAGCTGCAAACGATAGCGCAACGCCAGCCCCATCATCTCTTTTGCCAAACGGGAAGCCGTCAACTCTTTCAACGCCCCAGCAGAAAACAAATCCAGAAAGCGCCCCATCTCACGTACAAAAACTCTTCTCCGCATTCCATCGGTGAAAATACCAGACGCCAGCAGTTCATCCACCATACGGTCAGGGTCTTGCCGCTGAATCGCCTGGGCGATGCCCAGCAATGACCGCTTCATCTGGTTGCTCAACCTGCCAACCATGCCAAAATCCATCACCGCAAGGGAGCCATCGGGTTGAACGAAAAAATTACCGGCGTGCGGGTCAGCATGATACAGCCCAAACTCAAACAACTGGCGCAGGGCAAAATGCAGGAGATTCTCAGCAACCGTTACCCGACTGATTCCCGCACGGTCAAGCGCATCCACGTCATTGATTTTAATTCCGCTGACACGTTCCAAAGTCAGCACACGGCTGGTGCAAAATTCCCAATACACTTTAGGAACATATATCCTATCATCATCAGCAAAATACTCTCTAAACAGATGAACATTTTGCGCCTCGCGAAAATAATCCAGCTCGCTCAGCAATGTGGCAGAGAACTCCTCTGCCAGCATCCGCAGATCATATAATTTGCCCAATGCTGTGTTCAATGATACCCAATCCACCATATCCATAAGGATTTCAAGGTCTTGCCGTATACCCTCTTCCACGCCAGGGCGTATTACCTTGATAACCACCTCTTGTCCATCATCCCGCAACCTGGCAGCATATACCTGACCAATCGAAGCAGAAGCTATCGGTTGGGTGTCAAATAAATCAAAAATACGATCAAGCGGCTCACCTAGTTCATTTTCCAAAACTTTACGAACATCTTCAAATGGACAGGGCGGGACATCATCCAGCAACCGCGATAGCTCATCAGTATATTCCGGGGGTAAAAGGTCAGAGCGCGCGCTTAACGCTTGCCCCATCTTAATAAACGTGGGGCCCAATTCATTGAGCGCCAAACGCAGCTGGCGGGCATATTTGGAAGATACGGGCTGTCGCCCAAGGGTGTTATCTGCCTCCCCCTTACGGAGATTGCTTTCCAGACGGGTAAAGAAAAAGAGCAACCCGCGCTTTGCCAAAACAGCAAGGATTTGTCGCGTCCGGGCAAGGAACGGGCGGCGCATAAGCCAGAAAATGGAATGGGGCGCCATGTTTTGATTTTACCACCCTGCCAGATTATACATCCGTAAAAAAAGGGGCGAGTTTATTGTAGACGATTCGCAAGATTTGGGGGATAATAAAGCAAAGCGCATGAAACAAAATATCAGATACAATCCCATCAAGCTGATACAGGCATTGGCGCTTGTTCTGCTTTTAACGTCCTGCTCTTCACCCAATCTAGAAAAGGGCAGGGCTGATCCCACTGTGCTTGTTGCGCTTGTACTGATTTTTGTCCTGCTGGCTTTGGTGATATACCTGGTCATAACGCTAAGAAGCATCAGGAAGAAAGCTTTAGACTTCGAGGAACGCTACCGCCGACTTCTTGATGACGCTACGCTAGGTATTTTCCAGGCAACCCTGGACGGGAAAAATGTCATGGTTAACCCCGCACATGCCCACATGTTTGGCTATGAAGGCCCAGAAGAACTTCTCTCGCTCATCAATAACGTGGGTACGCAACTGTATGTACACCCCGAACGGAGACAGGAAATCGTCGCTTGTCTGCTGGAAACAGGTAAGGCAGCAACCGAAAATCTATACCGACGTAAAGACGGCTCGACCTTTCCCGGCTACTTGCATGCCTGGCTGGTCAGGGATAAGGCTGGAAACCCACAGTACATTGAAGGTTTTGTAGAGGATATCACTGAACGCAAACAGACTGAAGAGCGCCTCAAACACCAGGTGCAGCGCCTGGAAGTTTTACGCCAGGTGGATAATGCTATCACATCAAGCACTGACCTGGAAGCCGTATTACGGGTTGTGTTGAAGCACATCCGCAGTCAGCTTGGCGTAGATGCTGCCGACATCCTGGTGCTTGACCCAAAATCTCAAAGGCTTGAATGTGCAGCGTATGCTGGTTTTAAAACAAACAAAATTGCCGCCACCAGTCTCAGACTTGGGGAAGGTTATGCGGGCACAGCCGCCAGCGAGCGGCGCATGATACGCGCTTCCAAGATAGGAACACAGACCGACCATCTGCTTGCCTCACCGATGCTTGGGGAAGAGGAATTTGTCTTATATTACGGCGTCCCATTGCTAATGAAAAACCAGGTCAATGGGGTACTGGAAGTATTCAGCCGTACCATGTTAAACACCGATGCTGATTGGGAGAACTTTTTGCAAATCCTGGCGGGGCAGGCTGCCATTGCGGTAGAAAATGCCTCTCTATACGAAAATCTTAAGGCAGCTAACAGCAAACTGTTATTCGCTTACGATGAAACGATTGAAGCCTGGGCGCGCGCCCTCGAAATTCACGATAAAGAAACCAAAGATCACAGCCAGCGGGTAACCGAAAACACCCTGGTCATGGCAATTGCGCTGGGCATCAAAGACGGAGAAGAACTGGTACAGGCATATCGCGGAGCATTGCTGCATGATATCGGCAAAATGGGCATCCCCGATACAATCCTCAACAAGCCCGGACCACTGACCAAAGAAGAATGGGAAGTGATGAAACAGCATCCCAACTACGCTTATGAGCTGCTTTCGCCTATCGAGTTTCTGCAAAAAGCTTTGGACATTCCCTATTGCCATCACGAAAAGTGGGACGGAACAGGTTACCAGCGTGGGTTAAAAGGTGAAGAAATTCCGCTGACGGCGAGGATTTTTGCCGTTATTGACGTATGGGATGCCCTGCTGGCAGACCGCCCTTACCGCCCAGCATGGACGGAGGAACAGGCACGGCAATATCTGCGCGAACAGGCGGGCAAACACTTTGACCCGCGCGTGGTGGAGGTCTTTCTGCAGCGATTCTGAATTATCGCAGATGGATTACACCGACTTGCGGATCACACGCACATCTCCTACCAGCAGCCCTTCGGGCAGTAGAAAGACAGGGTTGAGGTCGGCTTCCGCGATTTGGGGGTACTCAAACGGCAGCTCAGAAAAGCGTGCCAGAACACGCGCCAGGCTCTCCACATCGCGCGGGGGTTGCCCGCGCGTGCCTGTCAGCAGCTTAATTGAGCGTATCTCGTGGATCATTCGACGCGCTTCATCAAGACAAATAGGTGCAATACGCAACACCACATCGCGAAACACTTCGGTATAAATACCGCCCAAACCAAAAGCCACCACAGGCCCAAACTGCGGATCGCACGAAAGACCAATCAGCACCTCAACCGCACCACGCACCATCGGATAAATAACAGCCCCCCGAAAATCCTTACCCGAAGCTGACTGGCGAATGCGCTCAAACGCCTGACGGGCAGACTCAGCATCCTGGATGTTGACAATCACACCGCCAACATCAGACTTGTGCAGGATATCCGGCGATACAACCTTCATCACCACTGGAAATCCCAGTTCCTCACAGGCTTTGACCACTTCGGAAGCATTGGAAACCAGTCGCAATGGCGGGGTAGGGATGCCATTTAGCCGCAGCCAGTCCATAGCTTCCGGCTCAAGCATGGGGTTTCCACCAGGTAAGGGTTTTGCGGCGCTGCTCAGCCGTTTTACTGTCTCATCAGCAGCAACGTTTTCCGCATCCGAGCGCGAAGACAAGTAATGCTGCATCGCGGCAATGACGTTGACCGCACGCTCGCCGCTGGGATAATTGACCACACCTGCATCTTTCATCAAGGCGCTACCAGCAGCAACCAGTTGTTGGGGCACAAAACTGGCAAATATCGGCTTGCCGCTCTGGATGGCAGCATCTGCGACCCCGCGCGCCAGACCAGTAGTATCGAGATATGAGGTGCTCACGTTGATTGCCAATCCTGCATCGTATTCTTTCAACATCGAAAGCAAGGAGCGGCGGAAACCTTCTTCGGTCCCCTCAACTGTCAAGTCAACCGGGTTCTTGAGCGAACAGTTCGGAGGAAGATACACTCGCATTTCCTGTTGCAAGCTTGCACTCGGCTCATCCACCAGCAACCCCAACTCCTCAGCGCGGTCGGCAGCCAGAACACCCGGACCTCCTGAATTGGTAACAATAGCAAGACGTTTTCCCCGCACCGGCGGCGCGCTGATAAAGCCCTCACAAAGGTCAAGCAATTCCTCAACCGAACGGACACGGACAGCGCCGCTGGCTCGTATTGCCGCTTCATAGACAGCATCCGAACCCGCCATGGAACCTGTATGCGACGCAGTCGCTCTTGTCCCCGCAGCAGTACGCCCAGATTTAATCACCACCACCGGTTTTTTACGGCTGCACACTCGCAAAGCCCGCATTAAAGCGCGCCCATCGCTCACACTCTCGATATACAACGCAATGACTTCACTTTCGTCATCCTCACTCAAATAATATAAAAAGTCCATCACGGTCAGATCAGCGCCATTGCCAAAACTGACAAATTTGGATATTCCCAATCCTTTCTGTGCTGCCCAGCCAAGCACAACCCCGCCAAGCGCTCCACTTTGCGATACCAACGCCACCTTGCCCGGCGGCGGTTTCATCTCCAGAGTGGGGAAAAATTGATACGGCGCATTGGCAAGACCAGCACAGTTAGGACCCACAAAGCGGATGCCATATTTTCGCGCCGTCTCCAAAAGCTCTTTTTCCGCCTGGTGGTTGCCAACTTCCGAAAACCCCGAGGTAATGATCACCGCGGCGTGCACACCCGCCCGTCCACATTCTTCCAAAACGGCAGCAACTGTCGCCGCAGGTGAGACAATCACTGCCAGTTCAGGCAATGGGTCAATATCCGAAAGGGAGGAAAAACCGGGCACCGCACCAAATCCTTCAGCTTTTGGGTTAATGGCATAGAGTCTGCCCTGATAACCACCCTCGACAATCAGATTGACCAGGATGGAACCCAGCTTGCCCGGCGACATGGATCCAACCACAGCTACAGATTGTGGGTTAAAGAAGCTGCCAAAATCCATCAGGCTGCCTCCTCAACAGAATACTCTAGCCCGCAGCGGAAGGCAAACAGGTTGGATTCTACCTCACGGCTGAAGCGCGCACGGATAACCCGCTCCACATCCGAAGGTTGAAACATGTGCTTCAGCGCCGAAAGATGAACGAGCACCCCAAGCACAAACAGATTGGCTCTGACGGTTTCATCTTGATACAGCGGCAATTGTGCTGGGTCAATGTAGATCAACCTCGCCCCAGCGAGGTGTATCTGTTCCTTGACCTGTTCCAACGCAGGGTACGGCGCTTTACCCAGGGCAACCGCGGTAGGCGCCCAAACATTCCCCAGAAGGACAAACTCGCCGCCTTCTTTGATGAGTGGCAAAGCTTTCAACGATTCGGAAACTTCCATCGAGACAACAATATCCGCTCCGCGCGGGGGAATATTGGGGCCCACATGCTCGCGCCCGAGACGCAACTGGGCTTTGACAAATCCCCCGCGCTGCGCCATGCCCTTGCTGGGATAAAAATTTGAAGGAATACCCATAGAAACGGCTGTCTCAGCCAAAACCTCGCCAATGGTCAGAATGCCCTGACCGCCTACGCCGGTAAAATATATATCGCAATTCATGCCGCCAGCTCCTTATGCAAAGCTTCTTTATTACACGTCTGAACGCACATGCCGCACCCATAGCAAAGCTCGGGATCAATCTGGATCGCATCGCTCCCCAGACTCAGCGCCGGGCAGCCGGTTACAATGATGCACAGCTTGCACTTGTTGCAATTCTCAGGAGTTATTTTGATTACCCCTTCCTTCTCCCCGCGGCGCTGGGCTTGAATGGCACATTCCTGCCGCGCCAGAATCACCTTGACCCCCGGCATGACAAGCGCATTTTGTATTGCTGTGCTGGTCTCTTCCAATTTAAAGGGGTCAACAATTACAAAATGGTTCACGCCAAGTGCAGGCACAATACTGGCGATATCTACCTGCTGATACCCTTTCAGCCCATCATAACAGGGCGTACCCGGGTTCACCTGCATCCCGGTCATCGCTGTCCAGCGGTTATCCATGATGATGAGCGTCATATTCACCTGATGTTGTACTGCATTGATTAACCCCGGTATACCACCGTGAAAGAAAGTCGAGTCTCCAATGGTAGCGATCACCGGCGTCTGCACCCCGGCGTGCACATAGCCCTGCGCCAGACTGACGCTGGCGCCCATTGAAATCTCATTCCAGACGGTATCAAAAGGCGGGTTCATGCCAAGAATGGTGCACCCAATGTCACCGGTTACCATGACCTCATTCTTCTTGAGCTTGAGCCGTTTAATCGCCTGATTGATTGCCATATAAGTGCCGCGGTGAGGACAGCCAGCACAAACAGTGATCGGGCGCGCGGCGGCAAGCTTCAACCCTTCCTGCCCGGCGTTAAAGAGCGTCTCGGGCAAATCCAGTTTAAGCGCAGCAGAGATGCCTTGGACGACCTGTTTAACTCCATATTCGCCAATGCGGCTGAGCGTGCCGTCCAGTTTTCCCACAATGCGCCCGCGGTAACCAAGCTTTTGCGCCATCACATACACGCTTTTTTCGATGTACGCCTCAAGCTCCTCCAGAACCAAAACAGTGGGGCAACGATCAAGCAGTTGCGAAACTTCTTTCGAAGGAAACGGATGAGAAGCCTTAATCTCAAGGATCGAAGCCGTTTCTGGACGAAAACCATACGCTTGTGCAATCTCAAAACCTTCTTCGAGATAAGCCGCCGCCACACCACAGGCAATGATGCCAAGCCCCGCCTCTTTCGCCAATCTCAGCTGGTTAATGCCCGCCTGGGCAATGATCTTTTCTGCCAGTTCCAGACGCTCAATCAACTGGCGATGCTGCGTCATGGCAATCACCGACCCGGCTTTGGTATATCTGGCAATATCGCGCACAAGCAGGGGCGGCTTCTGGGAGACTGGCGCGGGTTCTTCGATTTCCACCTCTGCCTGTGAATCGGCAATGGCGGTCACAGAACGCAGAAAGACCGGACCCTTAATCTGCTCGGAGAGTTCAAATGCAAACTGTGTTAGCCAATACGCCTCAGCCACCGACTTGGGTTCCAGCATGGGCATATCAGACATGATAGCAAAGCCGCGCGTATCCTGCTCGCACATTCCAGCATTTGCCCCCGGGTCATCGGCCACATAGATCACCATGCCGCCATCACAACCCGAATAGGCAACGGAAATCAAAGAGTCATAGGCAACATTCACACCCGACATCTTCATGGTGCATAGGGCACGGTGACCCGCCCAGGCGACTCCGGCAGCGATCTCCACCGCCACTTTTTCATTTACACTCCACTCAACATACGTATCTTTGAGATCCATTAGCAACAGACTGGCAAGGCAACCCGTCGAAGGGGTGCCCGGATAGCCACAAGCCACCTTGACGCCCGCGCGCAGAGCGCCATAAGCCACTGCCTCATTTCCAGTAATTAACTTTTTCAAGTTCGTCTCCTTTCCGAAACTAACAATTCACAACCACACGCGCCACTAAGGAAGCAAAAAAACTAACCTAAAGGGTCTTTCCTAGAGCAATTGCCAGGGCTTGCAAGGCACGCTCGTTCTGCTCCCGCGTGCCAATTGTGATGCGTATTGCATTGGGCAGTCCTTGTGGACCCAACGGGCGCACAATCACCCCCTGCCGCAGCATTGCCTCAAAGACTGGCTGCGCTGGCTGCCCCAGGTCAATAAAAACAAAATTCGTCTGACTGGGGCAATAGGATATCCCCAATGCATCCAACGTCCTGTAAAACTGTTGCCGCCCCTCGCGTGCGGCTTTTACACTGCGCTGAATAAACTCGTGATCATCCAGGCTTGCCAGAGCACCCACCTGAGCAAGACGGTTCACTGGAAACGGGTCTTTGACCTTATTTAACACGCGGATGATCTCTGGGTGGGCAATCGCATACCCCACGCGTACCCCCGCCAGCCCCATTGCCTTTGAAAAAGTGCGCAAAATCATCAGATTGGGGAATTTCTCCAGATAAGGGATGGTCTGAGGATAGTCAGGGTCTTCGGCAAATTCGTAATATGCCTCATCGCAAACCACCAGAACGTGTTCAGGCACACGCGAAATCACACGATCAAACGCATCCCGAGAGATAATTGTGCCAGTAGGATTATTGGGGTTGCACAAAAACACGATTTTGGTTCTCTCCGTTACCGCCGACAGGATGGCATCCACATCAAAGCGATAGCCCGGTAACATGGGCGTCAGGATGATTTTCCCATCCATCCTGCCAGTTACATTTTTGTAGGCGGGGAACGTAAACTGGCTGGTGATCACCTCATCACCCGGGTCAATAAAGCCAAGACCAATCGCGGCAATGACGCCATCCTCGCCATTGTTGACAAAAAATTGCTCCTGGCGCAACCCCAGCAACGCTGCCAGACGCTCGGTCAGCATCGGGGCGCTGCCCTCAGGGTAATAATGGGTATTCTCTTTCAAATCCTGCATCATTGCTTCCAGTGCTTTTGGAGAAGTTCCCAGCGGGTTCTCATTGGAAGCCATCTTAAGAATATCCGTCAAACCAAGTTCGCGCCTGACCTCCTCAATTGGTTTGCCGGGTACATAATCGCTCAATTCCAGAACACAACGACGGGCTATTTTTCTAATATCCATGACAGTTTTCTTCTCCTTTTGGTTTTATCGGGTTTTCGTTTTCTTGAGAGTCTTCACCCTCCGGCACAGAGCGCTGACCTTCAAGCCGCGCCATCAGGGAATCAACAGTAGAAGCGATATGCCTACGGATAACCTGGGCAGCCTCTTCACCATCCCGCGCTTCCAGCGCCCGAAGCAGCTCTTCATGCTGCGCCAGATCAACACGACTGGTGTGTGCAATCTCACGCTCATCTTGATACAGCAACTCATACGCAAACATCATCTCCCATAACTGCTCAAGCACTCTCTGCAAGACCCTGGAACCTGACGCCCGTATGGGTATCCAGTGAAACTGACGATTGCTTTCCTGAGCGAACTTCATGGAAGAAGCTGTGAGCGCCACAGTCGAAGGCAGCAACCGCCGCATTTGCTCCAGATCGTCCGCGCACAGATGCTGGGCTGCTAACTCCACCGCGCGCCCTTCAAGAAGGGCGCGCATCATATACACCTCGCGCAGCTCTTCCAAAGGTAGGGCAGTAACACGTACCCCACGATAAGGCTCATGAACCGCCAACCCCTTTGCCACAAGCTGAGCGAACGCCTCTCTGACCGTGCGCTCACTGACCCCCAGTTGCCTGGCAAGCTCCACCTGTCCCATGCGCTCACCCGGCTTAATCCGCCCGGTAACAATCGCCTCGCGGATCGCTTCATAAGCCATCTGGGTCAGGCTGGTTTGCTTTTGAATGGGTTTGACGCGCTTTTCCTCTGTTTCAGGGGGAAACATCAAGAAACCTCTACAAATCTCACAGCTTCAGCTTTAGCGCAAATTGTGCACAATGCACAATATAGTATAAACATTTGATGCTGTCAATAGGATATTTTCCACGTTTCACAGAACGTTTGTCAGGTTGATTTTAAGAGTGGAATATTGTATAATACTGATATATGGAACTCTATTCCATTATACGGAACTACAAAACATTCCCTGCGACACCTCTCAACTTCCCTAACACCTTATTTCAACAATGAGGAAACATTATGACCACAACCATCGACCTGACACGGGGGATGCCCCCCGCCAGCACCTTTCCAACGGAAGATCTGATACACTGCTGTGAAAAAGTGCTTCGGAGGGACGGACATACGCTGATGCAATACGGACGCTCCCCCGGATATGCGCCATTGAAGGAATGGATCGCTGCTTACCACCAAACCACCCCTGCCCGGGTTTTTATGGGTAATAGCTCTCTGGAAATTTTTGCTTTTATCACCCAGACAATACTGCCGCCCGGGGCGCGCGTCTTTGTGGAACGGCCTACCTATGACCGAAGCATCCTTTTACTGCGCCGCGCCGGAATGCACATTGTGGATATTCCTATTGAGCAGGACGGCGTCAGCCTGGAGCAATTTGAAGAAGAACTAAAACGCGGGGTGCCTCGCCTAGTATATCTCATCACCGATTTTCAAAATCCGATGGGTACCACCACCAGTCTTTCCAAACGGCAACAGCTGGCAAAATGGGCAGAAGAGTACGACTTCCTCATTGTGGAAGACGGACCCTACCGCGCCCTGCGCTACAAAGGTGAACAACCCCCAACGCTCTACGCAATAGCGCCGCAGCGAGTGTTGCACTTATCATCTTTCTCCAAACTGCTCGCCCCAGGGCTGCGCGTCGGCTATATGGTAGGCAACGAAGCGGCAGTTAGCAAGCTGACCGAATGGGCAACCAACACTTACATTGGGCCTGTAACGCTTACCCAGGGCATGGTATATGAATATTGCGTCAGTGGACTGCTGGAGAAAAATATTGAAAAGCTCAAGCGCCTCTATGCTCCAAAGCTAGAAGCCATTCAGGCAGCCTTGCAGAAATATCTCCCCGATGTCAGCCGCACCCAGCCGGAGGGCGGCTACTACGTCAGCCTCAACCTGCCAGAGAGCGTGCGCATGGATGCCCTTCTGGCAAACGCAGCCAGTGTTGGGCTAAAACTCAGCGACGGGCGAGGGTTCTTTGTCAACCCAGCCGACGGCGAACGCTTTCTGCGCATCCCTTTCTGCAGTGTGGAGCCAGAAGATATTGAGCCTGCGGTGGTCAGGTTGTCGCAATTAATCGGTTAAGGAGGTTTCGATGTACTTTGACATCCAGATCAAGAATGGCTTGCTGGTTCACTCCGATGGCATTCAGCGCGCCGATATTGGCATTGCCGCAGAAACGATTTCGGCAGTCGCACCGTCGCTGGAAGGGGCAGAGGCAGGCAGAGTCATTGATGCCGCTGGCTGCTATATCCTGCCGGGAGTGATTGACCCGCACACACATCCGGTATATGTAGATGACATGGGCGACACCTCCATCTCAGCTGCCTTTGGCGGGGTAACCACGCTGATACACTTTGCCTATGTAAAACCAGGAGAAGAAGTGTTACCCACACTGGAACGATTCCGCCGTGATGGGGAGCAAAAATCAGTGCTGGATTTTGCTTTGCACTTGGGATTGTTCGATGTTAAAAACCAAATCAAGGATTTGCCAGCCGCTTTTCAATATGGCGCCACTTCTTTTAAGGTCTTCATGACCTATGCAAAGCTGGGCTGGATGACAGACGACTACTGGCTGACGGCCGTGATGGATGTGGCTGCGCGCGAAAAAGGTCTGGTCATGGCCCATACCGAAAATGGGCTGGCAACCGATTACCTGGAGGACAAAAGCAACCGCGAAGGGATGGATGCCGTCAAAGCGTTCACTTATGTGCGCCCTGCCATTCTCGAAGCTGAGGCAGTCAACCGTGCCATTGCTCTAGCGCAAGTGATGGGATGTCCATTATATGTGGTACACAACAGCGCCGAATCCTGTCTGGAGCCGCTGCGCCGCGCGCGCCAAAACGGATGGAAAGTAATCGGAGAAACCTGTCCCCAGTATCTAACCCTGACAGAGGAAACCACTGCCGTATTCAAAGCACAGGCAAAAATGGGGCCTCCGCTGCGCACACGCCAGGATAATCTTGCACTCTGGGGCGGTCTGATGGACGATACGCTCCAAACCATAGGCAGCGATCATGCTCCCAAACCCAAAAAGGTGAGCGATGATTTCTTTGCCGCCCCATACGGAGCGCCTCAGGTAGAAACCAGCCTGACCATGATCTATCACGAGGGGGTCAACGGCGGGCACATCACCCTCCCACGCCTGGTTCAGGTGATGAGCGAAAACCCCGCACGCGTCTTTGGCTTGTACCCCAAAAAAGGTGCTCTCAAAGTGGGCAGCGACGCCGATCTGGTGCTTTTTGATCCCCGCCACCAGCATACAATCACCGCAGCTTCGCAGCACTCCAATGTTGGATATACCCTGTACGAAGGTCGTCAGGTGATGGGGAAACCTATTCTGACCATGCAGCGCGGCAAAGTCATCGTTGAAAACGATCGGTTGATTGCCAAACCCGGCTGTGCCCATTTTCTGCGCACAGACACCTCACACTTGTATAACTCTTAAACGCCATCAGGAAAGGAAAATGTCATGACCACTGCTCTCAAAGGGAAGGATATTCTGCACGTCAAAGACCTCAAGCTGGAACACATCAGCCTTATCATGGAGACCGCCGCACGTTATGAAAACGTGCTGGCTTCTGGAGGACGCCTGACAAACATGGCTGGAAAAGTGCTGGCAACACTTTTCTATGAACCTTCCACGCGCACGCGCCTGTCATTTGAAACTGCCATGCTGCGTCTGGGTGGGCAGGTGCTCTCGGTTGCCGAAGCCAAGACTTCCAGTTCTGCTGCCAAGGGCGAAACCCTTTTTGACACCGGCAAAATGATCGAGGGATACGCCGATGTGGCTGTTATCCGCCACCCGGTGGTGGGAAGCGCCGCTGAAATGGCAGAAGGTGCCAGTATTCCAGTGATTAACGGCGGCGACGGCGCAGGTCAACACCCCACACAATCACTTCTGGACGTTTATACAATCCAGAAAGAAAAGGGGAGACTGCTTAACCTGACCGTTACGCTGGCTGGCGACCTTAAGAATGGACGCACAGTGCACTCACTCTCGTGGGTGCTGGGCAAGTATGGCCCGCGCTTCTACTTTGTTTCCCCAGAGGAACTGCGCATGCCGGAAGAAATCACCAAAGCACTTCGCCAGGACGGCATCGAGGTCATTGAAACAAGCAACATGGAAGAAGCGGTCGCAAAAAGCGATGTGCTGTACATGACCCGCATCCAGAAAGAGCGTTTCACCGACCCTGCCGAATACGAACGCCTCAAAGGCTCATACGTGGTTACCCTCGACCTGGTAAAAAAAGCCAAAAGCGGGATAACCATCATGCACCCCCTGCCGCGTGTGGATGAGATTGCCAAAGAAGTGGACGACTACGAAGGTGCAGCTTATTTCCGCCAGGCATCCAACGGGGTGCCCGTCCGAATGGCTTTGCTTGCTCTGGTTACAGGCAGCGAATGATTTCCATCAACGCACCTCCTTTCACACAATCTTGAAAGGAGGTGCGTGTTCTTAAGGAGGACAGCATGCTGGATATCCAGAATACACGTTTTGAGTTGGTCACAAAAACCGTTGTCAGTGCAAAAAATGTGCATTGGAATCTGACCCCCCCAGTGCTTTATGAAGAGGTCATCCGTAAAAACGAAGCCATGATCGCCGAACATGGGCCACTGGTTATCTATACCGGCAAATGCACCGGGCGCTCACCAAATGATAAGTTTTTTGTGCGCGAACCCTCAAGTCAGAATGACATCTGGTGGAGCAAGGTCAATCAACCCTTCGATGCGGATAAGTTCGAAAGGTTGAAAGCGCGTATTCTGGAATATTTCACCCAAAAGGAATTATATGTGCAGGATTGTTACGGGGGCGCCGACCCGGCTTATCGTTTCCCGGCGCGCATCATCACCGACACCGCCTGGCAAAGCCTGTTTGCCTACAACATGTTCCTGCACGCTTCCGATGCCTCACCGCGCGAGTTCATCCCTGAATTCACTGTTCTGGTGGCTTCAGGTTTTGAAGCTGAGCCAGCTATTGACGGCACGCGCTCAGACGTTTGCGTTGTCATTCATCTGGGTCAAAAGCTGGCGCTGATTGCTGGAACACGCTACGCTGGCGAGATCAAAAAGACGGTCTTCACTGTACTGAATTATCTTTTCCCGCTCAAAAACATCCTCTCCATGCACTGCTCTGCCAACATTGGACCGCGGGATGATACCGCTATTTTCTTTGGGCTGAGCGGCACCGGCAAGACAACTCTCTCTGCCGACCCAAAACGCCGCCTGATTGGAGATGACGAGCACGGCTGGAGCGATAGGGGTGTTTTCAACTTTGAGGGCGGCTGTTACGCCAAAGTCATTCGCCTTTCACCACAGGATGAGCCGCAGATTTTTGCCACCACGCGCCGCTTTGGCACCATCCTAGAAAATGTTGTCTTTGACCCAATCACGCGCAAGATTGATCTGAACGATGAAACCATCACCGAAAATACGCGCGCTTCTTACCTGCTCAGCCAGATTGAAAACTACGAACCAAGTGGAATGGGCGGACATCCCAAAAACATCATCTTTCTCACTGCAGATGCCTTCGGCGTTCTGCCGCCAATCGCCAAACTCTCTCCCGAGCAAGCCATGTACCACTTTCTCTCAGGCTACACTGCCAAAGTAGCTGGCACCGAAAAGGGTATCAAAGAGCCGCAGGCAACCTTTAGCGCCTGCTTTGGAGGACCCTTCATGGTGCATAATCCAGCAGTCTATGCCCGCCTTCTGGGAGAAAAAATCAAAAAACACAATGCTCGCTGCTGGCTGGTCAATACCGGGTGGACTGGGGGACCCTACGGTGTAGGGTCACGCATGAAAATTGCGTATACCCGGGCAATGATTGACGCCCTGCTCAACGATGAACTCGAAGATGTGCCCTGTGTGCCGGAGCCGGTTTTCGGCGTGCTGGTGCCGCAGGCATGTCCCAATGTGCCCGCAGAAGTGTTAAACCAGCGCAACACCTGGCCCGACCCCCGGGCGTACGATGAACAAGCGCGCAAGCTGGCAGCCATGTTCCAGAAAAACTTCGACCAGTTCCCCACTGCTGCGCTTGAGGTAAGGGAAGCAGGCCCAAAAGTTTAAGCTGGTCTATCTACTGGCACCCCCCTGCCAGTACACCAGCACAGAACGCACACTGCGGTCCCAGATATATTTATCATCTCGAAAGACCAGGCGTTCCTTTAGGAGATGATAGAGATAGCTGTCACGTTCGTCAGGCGCAAAAAGCCCCAGTCTGGCTTTCATCATCATCAGCGCTTCCTCCAGGCTGGCGCTTGTCCAGGGTTCCCAGTTTCCAGGCTCTTCCCACAACACATTGGGCGTCATGCCCATCTGGAGCATGACATTATAGGCAATCACAAAATTTGGGCTGTCATAAGGCTGTCCAAGCACATGTTGCGCTGCCAGCGACATAATGCTGCCAGTCAGCGGGGCGCGCAGGATCATAAAACAAGTACGGCGCGTAACAGCTGTCATTTTTCGAATATATGCTGGCAGGTCAGGACAGCCATACATGGCATGAGAAGCAAGTGAAAAATCATGCGTTTCAACGTCCACATCAGGCCAGGCGCCTTCAACCACGCGGACATGTGAAAGCCCTTCTTTCTGTAATGTCTCTTGCAACACTTCCAGCATGGCAGGCGAAGGCTCAACAGCAGTTATTGAACGCACCCGCCTGGCAAGCAGTACTTCCCATGCGCCGCTGCCAGCGCCAATATCCAGAAAGGTAGCATCGGGGGATAATTGCCCTAGAATGAAATCACGGCTGGTATCAGGTTTAATCCAGCGTTTTCTCACCTGGTCATTAAAGAGACGCGCTTGCCCCGACCAGCGGTCGGAATTATTGCCCCGTTTGTGACGCAGATCGTTCAATTCAACAAGCTGACGCCACAATTGTACCCAATCGGTAATCTTCTCCATGTAGACACCCTTGCCACGTGATGTGTACGCAAGTATAACATGGCACACAGAGCCTCAACTCCGACGCGGCACATGGATTGGTGAAGATTGATTATAATATCCTCAGCCATAAACAGTAAACACAGGTATCGCTTCCCGTCTTTTGAGGCAGGAGGAGATCGTCGCTAGAAGACACGGAGAAAATATGCTATTGCGCAAAACCAGCCTTTGCCTGACAGCACTGGCAATCATCATGATGCTGCTGGCTGCCTGCCAACCCGGCAAACCAGCAGCCACTCAGCAGGAACAGCCTCCCGCAGCAGCCCCAACTGCATCACCAGCACCCACTCTGACACCCACTGTGCCCCCGCGCCTGCTCACCATCTGTCTAGGGCAGGAGCCCTCCACACTCTACGCCTACGGCAGCTCCTCGCGCAGCACATGGTCGGTGCTGGAAGCCATCTACGATGGACCTTTCGATACGCGCCAATATTCCGCCCAGCCCGTCATCCTGCAAAAATTGCCCACCTTTGCCGATGGCGACGCCGTCATCCAGCCAATCGGTGTACAAGGCGGCGAAGCGGTTATCAACACCGAGGGCGAACTGGTAGCGCTGGAAAAGGGCACCCAGATACTGCCCTCAGGCTGCACCAGCCTGGATTGCGCCATACGCTGGGACGGGGTGCAGACACTCACCATGGATCAGCTGGTGCTGACTTTTAAACTACTGCCTGGTATTACCTGGTCAGACGGCACCCCGCTTAAAGCTTCCGACTCGGTTTACTCCTTCAAGATTGCTTCCTCGCCTGATACACCTGTCAACCGTAGCGTCGTCCACCGCACAGTTTCTTATCAGGCACTGGATGACCTGACCGTTGAATGGAAAGGGGTGGCAGGGTATATTCCCCAGCGTTTTGAGACGCTTTTCTTCCTTCCCCTCCCAGAGCACGCGTGGAAGGGATTATCGCCAAAACAGCTGCTGAGTGAGGAAATCGCCAGCAAAAAGCCGTTGGGGTGGGGCGCCTATATCATCCAGGAATGGGTGGCAGGAGACCACATTCGGCTCAGTAAGAACCCCGCATATTTCCGCGCTGCAGAAGGGCTGCCCAAGTTTGATAATCTGGTGTACCGTTTTCTCGGAGAGCCGCTGGATAACAACCTGGCGGCGCTGCTCAGCGGCGAATGCGATGTCATTGACCAAACCTCTCTGCTGGATGAGCAACTGGAGATGGTGCTGGAACTGCAACAGGCAAAGAAGCTGAAGGCTTATATTGGGTTGGGCCCCGAGTGGGAGCATGTGGATTTCGGCATTAAGCCCGCCTCGTATGACGATGGTTACAGCACATTCTCCGGCGACCGCCCCGACTTTTTCAGCGACGTGCGTATGCGCCAGGCATTTGCCTATTGTATTGATCGGCAGGGGATTGTGGATAAGCTGCTTTATGGTCAATCGCAGGTCCCCGCCAGCTATTTACCACCCTCTCATCCGTTATTCACAGACGATGTTGCACCTCTGCCATACGACCCGACAGTCGGTAGAAACCTGCTGCAGGAATTGGGCTGGCGGGATTTTGATGGCGACCCAAACACCCCGCTTGTAGCTGCCAATGTGCTTACTGTACCCCCTGGAACGCCGCTTAGCGTCAATTATTACACCACCCAGTCGCCGTTGCGAGTCGAGGTTGCCAAGCGCATTGTCGCTTCACTGGCGGAATGCGGCATTCAGGTTAATGTTAACTATCTGACACCAGGCGAGCTGTATGCACCCGGCCCAGAGGGCATTCTCTTTGGGCGCAAGTTTGACCTGGTGCAGTTTTCCTGGGATTCGGGCACGGTTCCCCTGTGTCTGTTTTACGAAAGCGGGCAAATCCCCTCGCTCGAAAACAACTGGCTGACGTTAAACGTCACCGGCTATACCAATGCCGACTACGATAATGCCTGCAAGGCTGCCAGAGCTGCTCGCCCCGACCAATGGGAACAATATGTGCAAAATCACCAGACCGCACAGCGCATTTTTGCCCGCGATTTACCGGTGATCCCCCTGTACTTCCGCCCAAAGCTGGTCATCTCACGTCCCGATTTCTGCAATATGCAGATAGATGTAACCACCCGCAGTGCCATGTGGAATCTGGAAGTGTTTGATTATGGGCAAAACTGCCCATAATTACCACTGACGTGTGTTATACTTTGCACCATTCTACTAGACTAGAATAATCCACATCTCTGGATGATTGCATTGAGAGGCTCTGTGTCTGCACAAACTACACCCCCTTTGCTTGAAGTGCGAAACTTAAAAACGTATTTTTACACGGATGATGGTGTCGTCAAGGCGGTGGATGGGGTTGACTTTGTTGTTCAGCCCGGTGAAGTGCTGGGGTTAGTTGGCGAATCAGGGTGCGGGAAGAGCGTAACTTCTTTCTCTATCCTGCGTCTGGTGGGAAACCCCGGAAAGATCGTCAGCGGCGAAGTGCTCTTTGGGGGCAAAGATCTGCTCAAAATCTCGGATGATGAGATGGTGGAAATTCGCGGCAACCGCATCTCAATGATCTTTCAACAGCCGCAATCCAGCTTGAACCCGGTGTTCCAGACCGGCGACCAGGTAGCAGAAGTTTTTCAAATTCACGAAAAAATGGCAAAAGAAAAAGCCTGGCGAGAGGCAGTTGAATTATTCAAGCTGGTCGGCATTCCAGACGCGGAAAACAAAGTCAAGGCATATCCACATGAGATGTCTGGTGGGCAGGCACAACGGGTGATGATTGCTATGGCACTGGCACTTAAACCGCAACTGTTGATTGCCGATGAACCGACAACAGCCTTAGATGTAACCATTCAAGCGCAGATCCTCGATCTGATGCGCGAACTGCGCACCAGAATGGGCACTTCGGTTATCCTGATTACGCACGATCTCGGTGTCATATCAGACATGGCGGACCGCGTGGCGGTGATGTACGCCGGACGCATCGTTGAGCAAACAACGGTTGTACCACTTTTTGAGAAGCCGCTGCATCCCTATACCCAAGGGCTGATCGGTTCTATCCCCGTTCTGGGCAGAATCCAGAAACGACTGGATGTTATACCGGGTTCTGTGCCCAACCTGATCAATCTGCCGCCGGGCTGCCGTTTTGCTGCGCGTTGCCGCAAGCGAGAAGAGTTTGGTATGGATATCTGCACCCAAGTCGAACCAGACCTGGTTGAAGTTTTACCCGATCACAAAGTGCGCTGCTGGCTATATCTAAGCCGGGACGATCACAAAGCCCCTCTCTCGGTATCCTAACCTGAGGTTTGTATGAGCGAACCACTATCTGCATCCGCCAACACCACCGACCTGATTCGGGTCGAATCGCTGAAGAAATATTTTCCTGTGCGAACAGGTGTCCTTCAACGCGTAACCGCATGGGTACAGGCATTGGATAACGTCAGTTTTACCATCCGCAGGGGTGAAACCCTTGGGTTGGTTGGGGAATCGGGGTGCGGCAAGACAACCGTTGGGCGCACCATGCTGCGCCTGATTGAACCGACCGCTGGAAAGGTATATTTTGACGGCATTGATGTTTTCAGTCTCAAGGGAGAAGCCTTAAAACGCCTGCGCCGCAGAATGCAGATTATCTTTCAAGACCCATACGCTTCCCTTGACCCGCGCATGCCCATTGGTGAATCGGTCATGGAAGGGCTGGTCATCCACAACGTGGGCAATGCAAAAGACCGCTATGAGATCGTGATCAACAACCTGCGCAAAGTAGGGCTGGAAGATTACCACGCTCGTCGCTATCCACACGAATTCTCCGGCGGTCAGCGGCAGCGGATAGGCATTGCTCGCGCCCTCGCCCTCAACCCGGACTTTGTGGTTTGCGACGAGCCGGTTTCGGCTTTGGACGTTTCCATCCAGTCCCAGGTGCTCAATATCTTAAAAGAGCTACAAGAAAGCTTAAACCTCACTTATCTATTTATCGCCCATAACCTGAGCGTAGTGGAACATATCTCAGACCGGGTGGCCGTCATGTATCTTGGCAAAATGGTGGAACTGACAACCCGCGACGAACTGTTTTGCAACCCGCTGCACCCGTACACACAGGCGCTGATGTCTGCCATTCCTATTCCCGACCCAAAGATACGCCGCGAGCGGATCATCCTTAAGGGAGACGTGCCCAGCCCGCTGCGCCCGCCTTCGGGTTGTCGTTTTCATCCGCGCTGCCCTGTTGTCATGGATTACTGCGCAGTCGAAGAGCCGCGTTTTCAGGAAGTTAGCCCAGACCACTTTGTCGCCTGCTGGCGCATCGCATAACATTTTCTCCATAAGGGACTTAAAAGATGACCGAGCTGCTATACCAGACAGATAGCTATCTTCAGCAGTTTGACGCGCAGGTCTGTGCAGTGGACACAGAGAACCACGCGGTAATGCTGGAGCGTACCGCTTTTTACCCTGGCGGCGGGGGGCAACCCGCAGATCATGGAGTGTTGCTCAACGGCGAGCAAATTTTACCGGTCGAAAACGTTAAGAAAACCGTTGAGGGTGTCTGGCATTTCCTTTCGCACGAGGCAGTTTTGCCTTCTGTCGGCACAATAATCAAGGGAAAGATTGACTGGGAGAGACGCTACGCCCTGATGCGTACCCACAGCGCGCTGCATATTCTTTGCGGGACAGTCTTCCGCGATTACGGTGCGCTGGTAACCGGCGGAGACATGGAGCCGCTTAAGGGGCGCATGGACTTTGAATTTGAAACCCTGACCAAAGACCTGGTAAAGATCATTGAAGATGCCGTGAATGCTGAAGTCGCCAACGCCCGCGAGATACGGGTGCAAATTTTGCCGCGCGAACAGGCTTTTCAAATACCAGATTTGATCCGCACCAAAGTTAATTTGCTCCCCCCAGAAATCAAGGAAATCCGCACTGTAGAGATTACAGGGCTCGACCTGCAGGCAGATGGCGGAACACATGTGCGTAACACCCGCGAAGTCGGTTATGTACGTGTTGTGGATTATAAGAGCAAGGGAAAAATCAACAAGAGAATCTACATCGAGTTGGGTTAGATCACTTTTGCTCATCCAGCGGAAGCAACAACGTAAACGTTGTCCCCTCACCAAGCGTAGAATCGACCCATACGCGGCCGCCATGCCGTTCCACCACCGTACGAACAATGGAAAGCCCCAGCCCAGTGCCAACGACACTGCTCTCGATGTTGCTGGCACGATAAAACTTATCAAATATATGCGGCAGATCGGCTGGCGGTATGCCTATCCCTGTATCCGAAATAGCAACAATGGCTTGATTTGCCTGACGCCCGCTGGCTATTCTAATCTCACCACCCGCCAGTGTATATTTGACTGCATTCTCAATCAGGTTATTAAACACCTGACGAATCTGAACAGGGTTGGCGCAAACTTCCAGCGGCTCTTTGCTCAGTTGCAAAATGAGAACAAGCCCCTTCTCGTCCATTTTGATCTTCAAATCATCTACAAGCGCTTGTAACACGCTGTTGATGTCCAGCTTTTCGCGCAGCGTATCCAAACCAGCTTCAATGCGCCCCAAATTTAACAGATCATCCACCAACGAGGTGATATTATGCACGCCCACATGCACACGGCGGACAAAATCGCGCTGCAAATCGTTGAGCGGCCCGGCACGCTCCAGTAACTCCACATACCCCATAATAGCTGTCAACGGCGAACGCAGATCATGTGATACGATGCTGACAAATTCACTCTTCACCTGATCCAGCTTTTTTAGGTGGGTAATATCGTGGAGCGAAATCACCCATCCAATTTGTGGCACCGGTGCAACCCTCGCATTAAGGATCAAATCTTCTACAGTTAACTCAGCTGTCTGTTGCCCGCCGCTCGTACCGGCGTCAACCAGGGCAAGCAACTCCGGCTGCTGGAAAACGGTGCGGAAAGGTTGACCAAGCACATCCTTTCCCAGATGGAATACCCCCATAGCCGCCTGATTTGCCAGAACCACGCGTTGCTCATTATCCAACATAATGACACCATTCTGGATATTATCAAGAAGCATTTCCAGCCTCTTGTGTTCCTGAAGCGTATTAGAGAAAAGACGGGCATTCTCAATTGCAGCGGCGGCATACTCCGCCAGCGTAGAGAGCAAACGCACATCTCGCTCCCCAAATGTCTGCTGGCGTTGGCAGTTATCCACACCCAGAATGCCAATTGAGCGCCCCTCAACTTGCAACGGAACATAAATCAGGCTATATACCAGATAACTCGTCTTAATCTTGGTAGGCGTGTTTTCATCAAGAAGAAAAGGCTTGCCGTCCCTCAATACCTCGCCAGCCACTGTATCTTTAACAGGCATACGAAAAGTTCTAACAAACTCGTCGGGAAAGTTGCGCGCAGCGCGAACGTAAAGCTCTTGAGTGGCTTCGTCCAGCAGCATCAGGCTGCCCTCTTCGGCATCGGTCAGTGAAACCGCCGAGTCAACCACCACTTTTAAAATATTATCCAGGTCAAGCGTGCCAGTAATGGAGCGTCCCTGACGCGTCAGAGTCTCCAATTCATCCAAACGACGTATCAAATCATCTGTTGTGCGCTTGGCTTGAGAAAGAATGCTTTCTTTGCGGCGTTGCGCCGCAAGCAAAATCTTTTTCACCGTATGGATAAAATCCTCGGAGCGCAAAGGCAAAGACAGTACATCTGTAAATCCATGGCGCAAAGCCTGCTTAAGGATCTCTGAGGTTTCCCTGCTCACCAAAAGCATCACGGGTAAGGCAGGGCAAGCCTGCAACATTTCTTCCCCCAGCGCTATCCCTTCATCGTTGCCAATTCTGTCCGCCAAAATCACCATATCGGGCGGGCTGGTCTTAAAAACCTTCTGCGCGCCAGCCTTATCGCTACACAGAAGAGCATCATATCCCGAAAGCTTCAAAACGCGTTCAACCAGCTGCCCCACATGAACATCCGGAAGTACCACTAAAATACGGCTCTGATGCACAGTCATGAGGAAACCTGTTTTTCGGCTTGCGCAAGGGTTTCGAGTAATTGCGCCAGACGCTGCAGCTGCACACCCAGTTCAGCAAATGACTGGCGCTGTCCAGCCGTCCAATGCGCCGCAGGGTCATTGACAATTTGATTGAGAACCCGCCGGGCAACATCCAAAGGCGGGCTTAGTAAACCTTTGGAACCGCCGGGCGCAGCAGCATCCGGAACAACCTTCACAGCACTGGCAGCCTGCGTCTGAAGCTGGCGTAGTTTCTCCTCCAGCGCTTTAAAAAGACGGGCATTCACCAGCGAGATCGAAGCATAATCGGCAACTGCTTCCACCAGGCTTTGTTCATTTTTACTGAATGGAGACGGCGCACGCCGCATCAAACAGATCAGCCCGATCACCTGGCGTTGCACTTTTACCGGGCTGATCAAAGCCGCCTGTCCTAAAGCCGAAACCTTGAACCTGTGCAACGACTCGCCCTCAATGGCAAGCGCCTGCGCTGAAAGAGCCACCAGCGAGCTGATCTCGTCATCCCAGGTCTTTCCTAGCCGCTCTACCAGCGAAGGCGGCAAGTTGCGGTGCGCCACGAGGATAAAAGGCTGATCAGTATCCGAGCGCACCAGAAACCAGCCCAGATCGGACTTGGTAACCTTGAGCGCTCCCTCAAGGATACGCTCAAACAACAGCGTCTGATCAGTAATCGAAGTAACTGCCTTGCCAATTGAGAACAGGATGTTTTGTTCCTCAATGCGGGCTTTTAATTCCTGATTGGTTTGCTTGAGCTCCGCCGCCAGCCGTTCACGCTCACGACGCTCACGCACCTGTTTAAGCACGCGTTCGACAGCCGTTAAAACCTCCGCCTCCCGCAGAGGATGAATAAGAAAATCAGCCGCCCCAAGACGAAAAGCCTGGATAATATCCGTATCCATACCTCTCTTTGCCAGAGCAATGACCGGAAGGTCATACCCTCTGGCAGAAAGGGCAACCAGAAAATCCTTTCCGCTAAAGCCGGGCAGATTCAGATTGACAATCACCAGAGAAAAGCGATGCTGCGCAACCCTTGCCAGGGCAGCAGCGGCATCCTCAACGACCTCAACCGAGTACCCCGCCGCTTTGAGCGTCTGTTTAGCAATCAGGTCGCAGACAAACGGGTCACTTTCCACCAACAAAACATGTTCAGTTTGCTTCATATAGCCAATAATAGCATGGTTAATCCAAAAAGTTAATTTTTCATAAGAGTTTTCAATCTATCTTGATTTCTGCGGCGCGTAAGCATAAAATGATGCTATGGAATATCAAGATTATTATAAAATACTGGGTGTCAGCAAAAAAGCCTCCGATGAGGAGATCAAGCGCGCCTTTCGCAAGCTGGCGATGAAATACCACCCCGACCGCAACCCGGGCAACAAAGAAGCGGAAGAAAAATTTAAGCAGATCAACGAGGCTTATGAAGTCTTAAGCGACAAACAAAAGCGCGCCCGCTATGACCAGCTGGGGGATTCTTATCAACGCTGGCAACAGACAGGCGGGACGGGCAACTTCAACTGGGAAGACTGGTTCACCACCCGAGCGCCAGGCGGGGCGACACGCGTTGAAGTGGGCGACTTTGGCACTTTCTTTGAAGGCGGTTTTTCTGATTTCTTCAACATGATGTTTGGCGGCTTGGGAACACAGACAGGACAGAGGTGGCAAACCACGCGCCAGACAAAACCTAAGGCAATGGAGCACCCGGTTAAAATTACCCTGCAGGAAGCCTTCAGCGGAGCGGAGCGCACGGTTCAGGTTGATAACCGCCGCCTGCAGGTAAAGATACCCCCGGGTGCAAAAACGGGAACAAAGGTGCGCATGGCAGGCGCCGCACCGGGCGAAACGGACATTTACCTGGTGGTCGAAGTCTTGCCTGATAAAAATTACGAGATCAAAGGCGATGATCTGTATTCAGAGACAACAATTGACCTGTACACTGCCGTATTGGGTGGAGAAACCAAAGTGCAAACGCCTGCCGGGCAGGTAGTGCTGAAGATACCCCCCGGAACACAGCCTGGGCAAACGTTTCGCCTCGCTGGAAGGGGTATGCCAAAGCTACGCAAACCGCAGGAACACGGAGATTTATTTGTAAAAACCAAGGTGCAATTACCCCGTCAAATCACCCCACAGCAACGCGCGCTGTTTGAACAGCTGCGCCAAAGTTAGCCATATTATCTGTAAAGAGGTTTCGTTTTTAGATGAAAAAAATTTTTATATCGCTTGCACTGTTGGTCATCATCTTCAGTTCGCTGGCTTGCCGCACCTCCACCAATCTCTTTGGGCAACCAGAACAGCCGCAAAAATCCGCACAGCCCCCAACTACGCCTGCCGTGCAAGCCACACCGCCCACCGTTGCGCCACAATCACCTGTGGTCAGTCTGTTTACCGAGCAGGAAGCGCTGATCAACCTGTATGAGCGCGTTAACCCCGGTGTGGTCTCCATCCAGACAATCTCCCAAATGGGCGGAGCACAAGGCTCCGGTTTTGTCTATGATAAAGAAGGTCATATTGTAACCAATTACCACGTTGTTGAAAATGCCACAGACCTGGTCATTAACTTTTCCTCAGGGTTGAAGGTGCGGGGAAAAGTTATTGGAAACGATTTGGATTCTGATCTGGCAGTCATAAAGGTGGATGTCAGCCCTGAGGACCTGGCGCCTGTGCCGCTGGGCGACTCAGACAAGGTAAAAGTTGGGCAGCTGGTTGTTGCTATTGGAAACCCGTATGGTTTAAGCAGCACCATGACCCTAGGAATTGTCTCCGCTAAAGGGCGCACATTAGAATCTTTTCGCGAGACCCCGGAGGGCGGCACCTTCTCTGCAGGCGATATCATTCAGACCGACGCCTCAATCAACCCTGGCAATTCAGGAGGACCCTTGCTTAACTTAAACGGCGAGGTGATCGGGGTCAATCGCGCCATCCGTACTGCCGGGGTAAGTGCCGTAGGAGATCCCATTAACACTGGTATTGGTTTTGCTGTGTCGGTCAACATCGTACGACGGGTCGTGCCAGCGCTGATCACAACCGGCGAATATAAATACCCTTATCTGGGATTAACTGCACGTGAGGAACTTTCTCTGATTGAGCAGGAGCAGCTCGGGTTGCCGCGCGCCACTGGCGCTTATGTGATCAGTGTCGTTCCCGGCGGTCCCGCCGAAAAGGCTGGCATTCGCGGTTCCAGCTTTGACAGCTACACCCAACGGCTGGGTGAAGGCGGGGATCTGATCATCGCCGTAGATGGCAGACCGATTCGCGTCTTTGGAGAGCTGCTGGGATATTTAATGACCAACAAAAGCCCTGGTGATAAGATTACTTTAACCGTCTTGCGAGATAACCAGGAAATGGACATTGTGGTAACGCTTGGCGAACGTCCCTAGGCAAATAAATAAGCTCATATTTTAAAAAAGGAGGCTGTTATGTTTGCTGAAACCGACTTGCGGGAGTTGGTCGAGTTTTCGTCATCTGAACCTGTTCTGAGTGTTTATCTAAACACCGACCCAACACAGGGAAATGCAGACGCTTACAAGCTGCGGCTACGCAACATGCTAAAAAATGTGAATTTACCGGCAGACGTCAACGCCATCGAGCGCTACTTTGACCTCAAACACGACTGGTCAGGGCGCAGTGTGGCTGTTTTTTCCTGTGCGGTGCAAAAATTTTTCCGCGCCTATCCGCTAGCTTTGCCTGTACACGATTTTATCTATATTGGCAATCGCCCCGGTGTAAAGCCGTTGATTAACCTATGGAATAATTACGGCGGTTATGGCGTCGTTCTGGTGGATAAGCAAGGCGCCCGGCTTTTTAATTTTCATCTGGGGCAGCTTGTAGAACAACAGGGTGTCCTTGGCGAAACGGTCAAGCGCACAAAGAGAGGGGGCGCATCCAGCTTTCCGGGCAGACGGGGCGGCATCGCTGGCAGAACAAACGCCGTGGATGAAACTGTCGAACGCAACATGAAAGACGTGGTGGACAGCGCCATCCGCTTTTTCGAGGAGAACCACATCCGACGCATCTTGATTAGCGGGTCAGATGACAATGTAGCCTTGTTCCGCAGCCTCCTCCCCAAAGCATGGCAGAGCCTGGTGGTAGGAACATTTGCCATGAGCATGACAGCCAGCCACAATGATGTACTCAATCAAACGCTGCAAGTTGGGCTGGGAGCGGAGCAACAGCGCGAGAAAAAGCTGATAGATCACATGATGACCAGCGCGGCAAAGGGCGGGGCTGCCATTGTCGGGCTGGAAGACACCCTGCAAGCCATATACAACGACCGGGTGCAGACCCTGGTATTGGCGGAAAACTTTCATCAGGAAGGATACCGCTGTACACATTGCGAGTGGCTGACCAGTTTACCCGCCAAGCTTTGCTCGATTTGCGGCAAGGAAATGACTTCTGTTGCCGATGTTGCCAATCTGGCAATCAGTGCCGTGATGCGCCATGCAGGAGATGTGGAGGTTGTTGGAACAGATGAATCCTTTGAAAAAGTTGGCAGTATTGGAGCAATATTGAGATATTAACCAGCGTCCATCTGGCGTACCAGCTGCTCGTACAGCTCAATATCCTGTCTGCACCCAACAAAAAAGGGAACGCGCTGATGCACATCGGAGGGTTGAACATCCAAAATTCGCTCTCTGCCAGTGGAAGCCTTGCCACCTGCCTGCTCCGCAATCATTGCCAGGGGCGCACACTCATACAAAAGCCGCAGTTTGCCATGCGGAGCAGAAGGATTTTCGGGGTACATAAACACTCCCCCACCTAGCAAATTCCGATGAAAGTCAGCTACCAGAGACCCCACGTAGCGGCATGTAGTTTTGGCATAGCGCGGTTCATCGCTAAAGCGCAAGGTGTCTGAAAACTTGCGGACAGCCTCTGACCATTGCGGGTAATATGTATCATTTGCGGAGTAGTATGTACACACGTCCGGAGTACGAATATTCTCATGGGAAAGAACAAACTCACCAATCTCCGGGTCAAGCGTAAACCCGTGAACGCCCTGCCCAGTCGTATACACAAACATCGCACTTGAGCCATACACCACATATCCGGCAGCTACCTGCTGCGAGCCTGGCAGCAAGTATCTTTCCAGCGGCGGGCGAGGCTGGTTATAGGGATAGCGGTAGATGGAAAAAATTGTCCCCACAGAAACGTTGACATCAATATTCGATGAACCATCCACTGGGTCGTAAAACACAACATACTGATCTTCTTTGATCTCTTCGTAATGGTGGAGTATTGTTATCTTTTCATCCTCCTCAGAAGCAATTGCTGCCACCGAAGTTACCCACCCCAGAACAGATTTGATGATTTGATTGGCAATCACATCCAGTTTCATCTGCTCTTCGCCCTGCACATTGCTTGTGCCCTGCTTCCCCAGCACATCCACCAGACCCGCCATACGCACCTTTGAGGCAATGATCTTGCTTCCCAATCCAATGCGGCGCAAAATATCCGAAAACTTGCCGCGACTGTGCGGGTAAAGCCGTTGCTGTCGTGCAATAAAGCTTTCCAGCGTATCAAAATCCTGCCAACTGCCTGCTGCCATTGATTCAGTCTCCAATCTTCTGTCCATGATCAACCAATATCAGTATAGCCAAGAGCGGCTCATCTGTCACATGAGAATTGTCAGAAAAATTATATCGGATTTGTCATGTGCCTGGTGAAGATAGCCACACACATAAAAAGACCCGCCCCTGCTGGGAAGGGGCGGGCAGACACAGGGAGGGGAACAAAACAATATTTGACATTAATATACCAAATCTGTCTGCCCTTGAACATCCGAAAAATACCTATTCTAACGGGCAACGCTCTAAACAAAACTCTTATTTTGCATCATGATAGAGTGAAATCAGCCCTTTCCGTAAAGCGTATAACACCATTTGGGCACGATTGACCAATTGCAGTTTGGCAAGGATGTTGCCAATGTGCACATTCACCGTTCGTTTGCTAATCACCAACTTTTGCGCAATCTGATCATTGGTCAATCCCTGCGCCACCAATTTGAGCACCTCAAGCTCGCGCTCGGTCAACGGGTCTTGATTTTGTTCGGATTCGGGCGATTCCGCCAGACTTTCAAATATCTGGCGGGCAATCGCTGGCTGAAACGAAATTGCGCCGCGATACACATCCCGTATTGCAGCAAGCAGCTCATCAGGAGGAGCATGTTTGAGGATGTACCCCTGAGCACCGCTTCTGACTGCCAGCAGAATCTTGTCAGTTTCGGCAAAGCTGGTCAAAACAAGAATGCGCGCTTGCGGATACACCGCCCGTATCTCATTCATAGCCGCAATCCCATCTTTTTTGGGCATGACCAAATCCATCAGCACCACATCTGGGCGCAATACTTCATACTGCCGGACTGCCTCATCCCCATCACCCGCCTCACCCACCACAACCATATCGTTTTCGTAGCCAATAATTGCCCGAAGTCCTCCGCGCATGATGGCATGATCATCAACAAGCAAAATACGAATCGGCTGCAGGGCATGATTTTCTTTCGCGTTCAATTTACCTTCCAACTTTGCCATATCTCATCCCTCTGGTACAGTGATCTGGATGCTTGTTCCACGTTGCGGTAAAGAGTCAATAATCAATTCCCCCCCCCATTTCATAGTTCTTTCGCGCAAACCCTTCAAACCCAAGCCCTCCCTGACTTCCGCCTTGCTAAAGCCAACCCCATCATCTCTTACTTCCATAGAAACCTGACCGTCGGCTTCACTCAATGTAATCCATACCGTTTTTGCCCGGGCATGTTTGACGACGTTATTTAACGCTTCCTGCGCCATATAGTAAAGGTCGTTTTCCAGTGCAACAGGAAGACGCCCGGTCAAATTGGAAATCAAGCGCACTTCCATCCCCGAACGCTGTTCGACTGTTTCCAATCGAAATTTCAATGCGCCAACCAGCCCCTCATTCTCAAGCACAGAGGGGCGCAATTCAAAAATCATAAGACGCATTTCCTTCAACGCCTGATGGGCCGAGACAATCAACTGATCAATGTAACCAGTCGCCTGCTCCAGTCTGCCAGACTGCATATACTTTTTGCTGGCATCTGCATACAATACCTGGCTGTATAACAATTGTGAAACCGAATCATGTAGATCGCGCGCAAGCCGCTGGCGCTCTTCAGCAATCGCGTTCTGTTCTGCCTCCTTACGAAGCCGGGCGTTTTCGATAGCAATCCCAACATGGTCTGCCACAGCCGAAAGCAGAATGGTATCTTCGCGGGTAAAAATTTGCGCCTCTGTACCCAGCAAACTGAAAACACCCAAAACACCCTTTGCCCCGCGTATCGGCGAGGCAATCAACGCACAGTACCCCCCCTCACTGAGCGCAGCCACCTGCTCGAAGTGTACAGCCGGATCGGCATCCAACTGCTGGATAAGGACTGACTGGCTGCGCCCCACCAGCTTTTTCCACAACAAGGGAAAGTGGGGTAAAGCCTTCACCTCGCTTTGAATATCGGGGGATACATCAGCAGGGATCATCATGAAGCTTTGAGAAGCGGGGACATTATCGAAGATATGAACCGCGCCGATGCTCCCTTTCAACGTGGCAAGCACCACCTGTAAAGATTGCAACAGCATTCTATCCATATTGGTGAACACAGCGGTTATCGAAGCCACGTTGTAGAGCGCAGAAAGCTCCTGAGTGCGGTCAGCGACACGCTGTTCCAGAGTAGCCAAAACCTTTTCAAGCTGAGCAGTGCGGTCGGCAACGGTTTTTTCCAGATGCTGACGATGCTCCTGAAGTTCTTGATACAAACGTGCATTTTCAAGCGCCAGCGCCGCCTGAACACAGTACAGCGAAAGCAATTCACCATGACGAGGGGTGTAGAACCCCGCTTCACAGCAATCAAGCGAGAAAAAGGCAACTACTTCCTGCCGAACGAGGATGGGCGCTCCCACCCATGAGCGAATATGGCTCAGTCCTGCGACGTCAATCCACTCTTTGCTGTGTGTTACGTCGGGGATAACAAGGGGTTTTTTGCTCTCAAGCATTCGAGATAACGTTGGTATTTCAGAGATATTCCACGTGATTCCAGAGATAGTCTGCACCGCCCGGCTGTTAAAACGATCATATCCCAGCCATCGTACTGGTCGGACTTGGAAACCCTCCACCATGAGGACACATCCGGAGTCATACGGAACAAGCCCTTTGAGCAATTCCAGCAATTTGTCCAGAACGCGATTAAAATCCAGCGTGGCGCTCAGCGCAATACCAATTTTGCGCAACGTTTCAGCCACCTGACGGGCTTCGCGCTCTGCCTGCTCAATCCTTTTGCGTTTGGTGATATCACGCACAAAAGCCAAAATCGCCGGTTTATCTTCATAGCGCATGGTGCTGGCGTGTATCTCGACCACAATCGAATGACCATCTCGGTGAACAATCGCATTCTCATGGCGAGTCGGCGCGGGTAAACCGGCACTGCGCTGAGCACTCCATTCCTGAAGTTCAATCCGCGCTCCCGGGGAAACAAAGTTTTCAATTGGTACACCGATAACATCCTGCTGCTCGTACCCCAGCATGGACAACATTTGCGGATTGCAGTAGCGAATGACGTTGTCCTGTAATATTAAGATGCCGTCAATTCCATTCTCCACAACACTACGGTACTTTTCCTCACTCTCCGAGAGTCTGGCAGCGCGCTCTTCTATTTGTGCTTCAAGCCGGGCATTCTTTTCGCTCAGCTCACTGATGCGGGTGATCAGTTGCCTGCACCGCTCCTGCAACTCGGGTACATTATCTGTCAAGAGAAATGCTTCATCGTCTTGCACACTTGCAACGTGTTGGCTGGCGCGAGGCTCTCTCCCCAAACGAGACATTACTTTCCATAGGTTTCTCAAGTGCTTGGACATGTAGGCAACGCTCTTGCGCTTCATCCAGATCAGCAAAGCAGTTACAGTCTGATTGTACGGTAATTGCATTCAGCGGTCAAATAGGACAATGCCAATTCACACTCAAAAAAGTTGCCCCTTCCTGTGACAGGAAGGGGCAAGATTGAGACTTCTCCTCCTCAGAATAAGCCTCAACAGATGCGCAGATTTAATTCAGGACATACCACGGGTTGATATAACCGCCATTGTAACGCACTTCAAAATGCAAGTGCGGGCCGGTAGAATTTCCAGTATTCCCCGTGCGCCCAATTAATTGCCCCTGCATTACGCTCTGTCCACATTTGACATGAATCTCAGAAAGGTGCGCATAGAGGGTGTGATACCCATTGCCGTGATCAATCATAATCATCAGACCATAGCCTCCGCCAATGGAGCCCGCATAAACGACCAAACCACTGTCAGCCGCATACAACGGGGCGCCATCCGCTGCAGCAATATCAATCCCCAAATGCCCCGACCAGTAATCATTACCGGAAATCGAACGGTTGGTGGTAGGCCAGATGAAACTGCCAGTGCCATACGCCCCGCCTGCTGGAAGATCACAGGCGCCAGGCCCCTTAATCGTGCGCGAAGCGCCAGCATTGGCGCGCCAGATGGTCGGCACCAGCCACTGGCGGTTCTCACGCCACCCGCCTGGGATCATGACGTAGGTACCCGGTTTGACTGTCGGGTTGGTCAGGTCCAGTTTATTGGGAGGATAAGAAAGAATATCCTTGGGTTTCACCTGGAAACGGTTGGCAACGCTCTCGATGGTATCTTTCTCTTCCCATTGATAATATACTCCATCTACTGGGGGTATCTTGAGCGTCATACCTATCGAAACCATGTTGGGGTTATCATTCAACTGGTCATAATTCGCCCACAGTACGGTTTCGGGCTTTAATTTATAGGCGTTTGCAATCGAGAAAACCGAATCGCCCTTTTTGACTTTGTATTCCTCTATGTCTGTGCGCGCCCTCACGGGCATGGTGGTCTGTGTATTCAAGCGGCGCGAAAGCCCCTCTACTCCAGAGGGAAGCGTCAGGGCAGGCAGGGCGGCCGTGTCACTGCTATCCGATGGTATCACCTCCGGACGAGCACCAGCGACCTCTGCCGCCTCGGCTGTTGAAGAAGAAGCCACCTGGAAGCGGTTGAATAACAGAAATACCATGAGGGAAAACAATAAAACGGCAATCCCCCACGAAATTTTTGGCAACCAGACATCAAAAAAGTGGCTCCCCCTCTTCTCGCGATCAACAAATTCCTGTTTCACATATCCTCCGTTAAGGATTCCAAAAACTCAAGGTTATTTTTGGTCTTTGCCATACGCTGCAAAATTGCCTCAGTAGCTACCGCCGGGTCCATACCGGCGCCTTGGGGAACCTGCCCTATCATCTGCAAGTACATACGGCGCATCAACCAAATGCGCGGCAAAAGATCAGGACCCAGCAACAGGTCTTCGCGGCGGGTAGACGAGCGCTCAATGTCAATCGCGGGGAATATCCTGCGCTCTTGCAGACGCCGTGAAAGGTGCAGTTCCATGTTGCCAGTGCCCTTAAACTCTTCATAAACCACGTCGTCAAGACGCGAGCCGGTGTCAATCAAGGCCGTCGCAATGATGGTCAGCGACCCACCCTCTTCCAGGTTGCGCGCCGCGCCAAAAAAGCGCTTAGGGGGGTAGAGCGCCGAAGGATCCATACCGCCAGACAGCGTGCGCCCTGACGGGTTAACCACCAGGTTATATGCCCGCGCCAGACGGGTAAGCGAGTCCATCAAGATGACGACATCACGCCCAACTTCCACCAGACGCTTTGCCCTTTCCAGGGTGATCTCAGCGGTGCGCACGTGAGAAGTAACTGGTTCATCGAACGTAGATGCCACTACTTCTGCATCTACTGAGCGATCCATATCGGTTACCTCTTCGGGGCGTTCGCCGATCAGCGCAATGATCAAATGTGTTTCCGGGCTGCGGGTAGAAATTGCATTGGCAATTTGCTTAAGGATGGTGGTTTTGCCTGCCTTCGGCGGCGAGACAATCATGCCGCGCTGCCCTCTGCCAATCGGCGCCACCAGATTAATCACCCGCGTCGAAAGAATCTCCGGGCTGGTTTCCAGATCAAAGCGTTTGTCCGGGAAGATAGGAGTCAGGTTTTCGAAGTTGGGGCGGTTTTGCGCCTCTTCCGGGCTAAGCCCGTTGACGCTTTCGACTTTGAGCAAGCCGTAGTGCCGTTCCGATTCGCGCGGTGGTCGCACATGTCCAATCACCATATCCCCGCTGCGCAGATCATAACGGCGCAGCTGCGCCTGTGATACATACACATCTTCCACGCCCACCTGATAGTTGGTGCGCAGAAAACCAATACCCTCGTTCATAATTTCGAGGATACCGCCACGCACTTCCAGCCCCTCATGCTCGGCTTCAACCTGGCGAATGCGAATCAGCAAATTCTCCTTTTTCAGCCGCGCTGCATTAGGTATTCCTAATGCCTTTGCCTTGTCGCGCAATGCGGCTAAGGGCAAGTTTTCAAGTTCGAGGATGTTCATTGCCTTGATCTCTTTGATAAGATGATATCAGTGATTGATACAGTCAGGAAATATCCACACCTGTCTTACAGGCTACTATTCTTTCGGGATCATTGAACCATCTTGGGAATGGGTGCTTCCTTGTGCTGCTCTACAGCCTCTGAGCAAAGGAAGTATCTTCTCTAACGATGAGGTCATTATAGCATGTATCAAAAAATCGTGCAAGTTTTGGTACAACCGCAGCATTTCAGCCCTTTGCATACCGTATACCAAAAGCAGCTGTAATGAGACTTGCGACAAGCTGTTGCCGAACAGGTTATACGTTAACTAGAATCTTCTCGACCAGTTCGTCAATCTCCGTCAGGTGGGCTTCCTCAACCCTGCCGGCATCACATAGTGCGGCAATCTGTGGGTCAATTGGCAGCGTCGCCAATATCGGCGCTCCAGCTGCGGCAGCAAGCTCGCCAGCATGGCTGGAACCAAAAATGTAGTGCGGGTTGCCGGTATCTGGGCAGCGGTAGTACCCCATATTCTCTACCACGCCCAGAATGGGAACTTTCAACTGCTGTATCATGCTGACCGCCTTACGCACAACCATTGCCGAGAGACTTTGCGGTGTGGTGACGAGAATAACATCATTGACTGGTATTTCCTGCAATACACTGAGAGCGGCATCTGAAGTGCCCGGCGGCAGATCAACAAGAAGATAATCCAGTTTGCCCCACAAGGCATCATTCCAAAACTGACGGATGGCGCCAGAGATCATCGGCCCGCGCCAGATAACTGCCACGCCCTCATCACGCAGAAGAAGATTGATGGAAACCACACGAATACCGCCAGGCGTTACGGCAGGCAGAAAACCCTGTTCAGAGGCGCGCAGCCCGCCAGCAGGCAGGGCAAACAACTTGGGGATGCTCGGACCGGTAATATCAGCATCGAGAACGCCCACCCGCTGACCCTGCCGGGTCAGCGCGACCGCCAGCAGAGCCGTCACCGAAGATTTTCCCACCCCTCCCTTGCCGCTCATGACTGCAATGATGCGTTTGATATGATTGAATTGGTTTAATCGGGGAAGGTTGGGGGTTCCTTTTGCAAAAACCGCCTTGCGCTCTTCCTCAGTCATCGTCCCCATTGTGATAGATACCTCTGTGACACCCTGAAGCACCGTCAGCGCTGCACGGGCATCGGCCGCAATTTTATCTCTTAACGGGCAAGTGGGGATGGTCAAAGCCAACGTAAAGGACACCCGCCCATCCTCGTCAAACTGCAAATCGCGCACCATCCCCAGTTCCACAATGCTGCGTCCAAGCTCAGGATCAATCACCTGAGCTAATGCACCCAAAATGCGTTCTTTTGAAAGCATGATCTCTCCATTCCAATAAAGCTGCACTCTTGACGTCAAGTGCGCACTCCGATTATACTCGATGTTGCCGGGGTGTAGCGCAGTCGGCCAGCGCACCGCGTTTGGGACGCGGGGGTCGGCGGTTCAAGTCCGCCCACCCCGACTCTCTTTTGAATATGTTCTTCAAGAAAAAATACGACGGAATCATTGAGGCGGTACGCTATAACCCGGACGGGCTTTTGGTTCAAGCCAGGGTATATGAGCGGATAGGTTCAACATTCACAGACCGCTTGCTACTCAGCCGTCAGGAGTTGGTAGAGCGTATCAAGTCGGGGAAACGATTTATGATTGGACAGCGAAAGCCCTTCCTGGCAGGCAGTTTTGAAACCGGCGCAGAGGTGCGCCTGAACAGCAAAGCCGGTAAACTATGGCTATCCACCAGCATAGACTCCACGGAGGAACGCGATATGCTGCAGGGGGCGCCGCTATTTTGAAAACAGATAAGCAGAAACCGTGAATACTCCCTTCCTCTCCATCATCATTCCGGCACATAATGAGGAGAAGCGCCTGCCTGCAACGCTAAAAAAGATACAGGCTTTCCTCGAGACACAACCTTATCGCGCCGAAGTGCTGGTTGTCGAAAACGGCAGCCATGACCGCACATGGGAGGTCGCCCAGTCATTCACAAAGGAAATGCCCTGCTTGCGCGCTGTCCACGAAACGCAGCGCGGCAAAGGGCTTGCCGTGCGGCGCGGAATGCTGGAAGCGCGCGGGGAATACCGCTTTTTCGCAGATGCTGACCTTTCCATGCCTATCGAAGAAGTTAACCGCTTTATCCCGCCAGCACTACCGACAGTGGAGGTCGCAATCGCCTCGCGGGAAGCCCCCGGCGCAGTGCGCTATGACGAACCCGCTTACCGCCATCTGATTGGCAGAATATTCAACAGCATGGTGCGCTGGACGGCGTTACCCGGTTTGCAGGATACCCAATGCGGGTTCAAGTGCTTTCGCGGCGATGTGGCTGAGCGTGTGTTTCCACTGCAGACATTTCCGGGGATGTCCTTCGATGTCGAAGTATTATTTATCGCCCGCCGCATGGGATATCAGATCATCGAAATCCCCATTCCCTGGTACTTTGACCCCGACAGCCGGGTGCGTCTGATAGACGATTCACTGCGCATGGCAATTGACCTGTTGACCATCCAGCGCAATGCACGCCGGGGGTTATATGACGCACCGCCCAAGTCAACCGCTGCCTGATCTCGATTTTGAGCTTGCCCTTTGGCAACATGGTCTGACAGACATCGCCGGGCTGGATGAAGCTGGGCGTGGCGCATGGGCTGGACCCGTCGCCGCGGCAGCTGTCATTTTGCCGCCTGACAGAGAGCTTCTCCACCGCCTGCACGGGGTACGCGACTCGAAACAGATGACCGCAGCGCAACGCGGCATTTGGGCCGCCGAAATCCAGCGCGCGGCAAAGTATTGGGCAGTTGGTTTTTCCTCCCACAGAGAAATCGATCAATTTGGCATTCTGCCAGCCACCCGTCTGGCAATGGCGCGCGCGCTGGCACAGCTCAGCATCACACCCGCACATCTGTTGCTGGATGCTGTGTGTCTAAACGATGACCCAACGCCGCAAACCATTTTAATTAAGGGCGATCAGCGCTGTCTAAGCATCGCCGCAGCATCCATTCTGGCAAAGACGGCGCGCGATGCGCTGATGATTACATACAGCACAACCTACCCGGGCTATGGTTTTGAATATCATAAAGGCTATGGGACAAGAAAGCATCAGGCAGCTTTAGACAGGTTAGGCATCTGCGAGATACACCGCCTGTCCTACCAGCCAATCCAGAAACGCCTTACACAGTCTCAGGAGAGATAATTGTCCCGTGCGGGATCACAGCATTTTTGGGAATGACAACGATACCATCCCGCACCACCCAGTTATCGCCGTCGAGGTCTGTGCCGCGCGGGAATGGGCGAATGACAACATCGCTCCCCAAACGGGCATTCTTATCAATGATTGCTCCTTCAATACTGCAATTGCTACCAATTCCCAGAGGGATATCCGCGCCACCAAGCGCAGGGCGCTGGTAATAATCCGATCCCATCAGGACACTATCCGCAATATGCACACCGCTTTGTATCTGACTGCGCAAGCCAACCACCGAATGATAAATGTGGGCGTTGATAATACGACAGCCCTCCGCCATCAGCACATGCTCGATGACACTGTTTTCGATCACAGACCCAGGAAGAAAGCGTGGGTTGGTGTAGATAGGCCTTTCCGGATCAAAAAAGTTGAACTTTGCATCCGGCAAAGTTAGTGCCAGGTTAGTCTCATAAAACGAACGGATTGTCCCAATATCCTCCCAGTAGTCGTCAAAGTCAAAGCCAAAGACATTGTACACATTGATAGCATGTGGGATAACGTTTTTGCCAAAATCCTGGAAGGTTGTGCTTTCCAACAGGTCTACCAGCACCTGCGTATTGAACATATAAATCCCCATCGAGCCAAGATAGGGACGCTGAGGGTCTTCACGGCTGATAAGCTCCGCCAGCAAACGGGGGTCTGTAGGCTTTTCAGCAAACTTATTGATACGCAGACTCTCCTCGCGTTTGAGGATGCCAAAACGCGCCGCATCCTGCACAGCAACAGGCTGAACGGCAATGGTGATATCCGCCTCTGTCTCCCAATGAAAACGCGCCATGGACGCATAATCCATGCGGTAGAGATGATCACCTGCAAGAATCAAAACATATTGCGCCCGCGTTGAGAGAATCTCAAACAATTGTTTGCGCACAGCATCCGCCGTACCCTGATACCAGTCAGTGTTACGCACCGTTTGCTCCGCAGCCCAGATCTGCACCCAGCCGCGATGAAAGGCATCAAAATTATACGTATGGGCGATGTGGCGGTGCAGAGAGACAGAGTTAAACTGCGTCAGCACTGCAATACGAAACAGGTTGGAGTTGATGCAATTGCTGATCGGGATATCAATCAGGCGATATTTCCCCGCTATTGGCACTGCCGGTTTTGAGCGTTGCTGTGTCAGGGGATACAACCTGGCGCCAACCCCGCCGCCCAAAATTACTGCCAGAACGTTGTCCAGTGTCGGCATAGTACCCTTCCTTCCACTAATAAACCCTAAAGCGACATATTACCCATTTCAAGACACCTGTTGCTATTATTTTACACGAATTATGCAAATTAGCAGGGTGGCATTTGTAACAAAATGATGGACAAAAGCCATCAAGTGGCTATAATCTTTTTAAGCATGGAAAATCAGCCTCTCACACTCCAACAAATCCCTGTGGGCAGTCACCTTTGCCAGATATTCGACACACAGCAAGATTGCCTTGCTTTGGCAGAGAGCATAATACGTCACGGCATTGAACGCGGTGATCAGATACTGTATCTCATCGGTGAGGAAGCGGTCGAAGGCGTCATCTTTCACCTGCTGGGCAAAGACCTGAAAGCTGAACGCTATCTGGCAAGCGGGCAGTTACACCTGCAGCCCGCTCACAGTTTGAGAGACCCGCCAACAGAAAAAGGTGATCCAGAAAATTTGCTGTCATTTTTTATATCGTGTGCAAAACGCGCCCTGGAGGAGGGTTTCTCAGGGTTGCGTGTTGTAGATAACTCCGGCTGGGTACTGCTCAAACTGTTCGCAGAGTCTTCAATTGAGTTTAAAGCCAGACTGACAGAGACTCTGAGAGAATACCGCGTCACCGCAATATCGCAGCATTTCCTGCCCTCTTTAGAACCAGCAGCGCTGATGGAAATTGTAACATGCTACCCATTGGTGGTCATTGGGCAGGAACTGTTCCAGAATTTCTACTACGTGCCACCCGAGGCTCTTATCAGATGCCGCCCCATCGAGGCGCAGTTCACACAGTGGGTCAGCAATCTGCTTAATTTCAAACGTACCGTGGAACAGCTCTATTTCACACGCTTCTGGGTGGAAAGCGCCAGCGATTGCATCTACTGGATTGCACCAGGCGGAAATTTGGAGTATGTGAACCGCGCCGCTTGTGAGTTACTGGAATACTCTTTTGACCAGCTTACTGCCATGAAAGTGGCAGATATTGACTCAAGTGTCTCAACAGAGTCATGGTGCGAAAAGTGGGCTTTACTAAAGAAAAATGGCTCTCTCATTTTTGAAAGTCATCACCGCACCAGTTCCGGCAGGCTTATTCCCGTGGAGATTAAGGCAAATTACCTGCGCTATGCCGGAAAGGAATATGTATGCGCTATTGCACGCGACATCAGCGAACGCAAAAACACTGAGATGGCTCTGCAACAAAGCGAGGAAAAGTACAAGCTGGTGGCGGACTTCACGTATGACTGGGAATACTGGGTTGCGCCTTCGGGGAAATACATGTATATTTCCCCATCCTGCGAACGCATTACAGGTTACAGCGCAGACGAATTTATTAAAAACCCCCGGCTGTTGCAAAAAATTACCCTACCGGCGGACCGCGAGAAAGTAAAGCGTCACGAAGCACAAAATCAAAGAAAAGCCCGCCACGTATGTCAGATGGACTTTCGCATCCGCACAAAAGACGGCGATGAGCGTTGGATAAGCCACCACTGCCAGCCTATCTACAACAAGGCGGGGGAATGGCTGGGACAGCGCGGCAGCAACCGCGATATTACCGACCGCAAACGAGCAGAGGAAGCACTGCGCAAAAGCGAGGAACAATTCCGTTTATTAATTGAAGGGGTAAAAGATTATGCCATTTACAACCTCGACCCTGACGGCAGAGTGACCAGCTGGAACGCCGGGGTTGAACGCCTGTCAGGCTTTAAGGCAGAGGACGTGCTTGGCAAAGATATTGACATGTTCTATCTGCCCGGCGACATTGCCCGCAAGAAACCGCAATATGAGCTGATCATGGCGATGAAAAAGGGCTGTTTTGAAAATGAGGGATGGCGGTTGCATAAAGATGGCAGCCGTCTGTGGGTGCATTCGGTTACGACTGCGCTGAGGGATGAAAATGGCAAACTGACAGGGTATGTGCGCATCATCCGCGATATCACCGACCGCAAAATGGAACAGGACAAACAAACCACCTTCAAACCTTCTGCCCTCAGCGATTACTAGCCCGCATATCTATCTGCCCTCCACCCACAGACGATAACCATCTGTAACAAGCGTCAGCCAGCGATAATCCCTTAAAGACACCCAGCTGGCGAAAGGTGCGCTGTCCTTGCCTGCCCAAAGGAGCGTTGACGGGGTTATGCTCTGCCATTCATGCACCGCTGCCCAATGGTCATTTTCCCCAAGCACCACGACATTTGAAGTGGAAAACGCTCGTTCCATTATCATGACATCTTCAGCCACGCCGCCCGGGATCAAAAAACGAAAATTGCGCCATGCAAGCCGCAGGGCAGCATGATCCGCATCAGCATACAGCACACACATTTGGGCATCACTGCCCAAATCCACACATTGCCCGCTTTCCATCTGGCTAAGAAACGTGTCTCGCTCTCGAAGCGCAGCGATCAGGTTGTAAGCAGTCGTATTGCCGGCACTCAAAGTTTGCCAGAGCATATATTCTGGCGAAAAGCGTTCAACAATTGCCGCCATCGTTTTTAGCCTGCCGCGTTCCTGCCCCAGTAGGATAATTAAACTGATGCGGGGGCGCAACGGCGACAAACGGCGTTCCAGCTCCTGCTCCAGCTGCCGCCGCTCCGAGCTGCTGCCAATCAACACCACATTCCCAGAGGGCGGTTGCACAAGATACACAACCCCATCTGGAAAATTTATCAGGGTCAGGCGAAGGTTTCCATTCGGCGCAGCAAACGCAACCCGCCAAACCAAAACCGATAGAAGAAAAAGCAAGGTAAGCCACACCCAGCCCGTCAGATAACGCCGCAGACCTGACACCACAGACACCCGCACAGTCAACACAATCAGCAAAGTATAAAACAGGGCAACCCCCCATACGGAAACTGTTCCAACAGCCAATGTGTCGTGTGGTATTTGCGCCAGCCACTCTATAACACGGGTACAATACAGCAACACAGGGTATACCAAAGAGAAAGAGACCCTTCCAAGCCATGGCGCGGCCAACCCCAGAATAGTTGAAATACCGCCAAGCGACATGATCAGAGGCTGGGGCGGTAAAATCAACAGGTTGGCGAGAAGTAACGTAAGCGAAAGGCGTTGAAAGTGGAAAACCAGGACGGGTAAAGTGGTCAGCTGCGCCGCCAGAGTACAAAACACATACTCGCCAATTGGTGCCGCAAGACGATATGCAGTCTGATTTGAAAACCATTGCTGCAGCCACATGACCAATGCCTGCTGCATCCGTGAAGCATACAGGATCAACCCGGCGGTGGCAGCAAAAGAAAGCTGGAAGCTAACGCCCCAAAGGACATGCGGATGAACCATACACATCAGCGCCGCGGAAAAGGCAAGCGCGGTAATGCCATGCTGTTGGCGGCCAAGATGATGCCCCAGTAGTCCGATGACCCCCATGATGGCGGCACGCACCACTGAAGGTTGCGCCCCCACCAGCAACGCATAGAACAGGACGCCGCCTGATGCTATCGCCAGCGCAAGCCAGCGGTTGGTAACAAGCCTGGCAGTAAACAGCGAAAACAATGCCGCAATCAGGGCAATATTGAAACCTGAGATCGCATAGATGTGCGCCGTTCCGGTATCGCGAAAGGCATTGACCAGGGTTTCCGGTAAATCATCGTCTATTCCCAGCAAAATGCCAGCCAACAGAGCAGATTCTGGCATGGGAAGAGCTTGACGGATAGCCCGATAAGCCTTCTGGCGCAGCCAGTATATCGCCGAAAGGGGGAGAAAACCCTTGCCGCGTGCAACCAGTCGGGCGCGTGGAAAGAACATCTGGGAATACACACCCTGACGCATATCGTGCTGTTGCAAAGAAACCTCCCCGCTCCCGTCGGGCACAGTTAATTTTCCTTTTAACGCAACCACATCACCATACCGCCAATCGTCTCCTGATGGGAGCATCACCACAGCAAGCCCCTTGACCCTTCGCGTCTCTTCCGCACCATCTAGCGAAACCGTTTGCGCTTTGACATACAAAAGAGTGGTGTTTTTCACCTGCTCCGGAAAGCGAACAACGCGACCAGTAAGATGCACCGCGCCGCGGTCACGATACCAGGCAAGGTTACCCTGATCAAGACAGGGAAGCGATAGCTGATAGCGTGTGCCGCCCAAAAACAGAGCAGTCAGCAAAATACCCGCGGACAGCGGGCTAAACCGCTGCCAATGTTCCTTCAAACCCTGCCCATGCGGGAAAATCTTTTCAAACCACTGGCGAATTGTGGGAATGGAAGCCAGAATACCAACACCAAGCAGCAAAACCCAAATCCAGAGCGGGGCAGAAAGCCAGTCAGCAAGCAGCACACCTGCAAAGAAAGCCAGCGAGATGCTCAGCAGCGGCAGCCTGCTCATGGCATTTGCTTTAGTCCATCAACAGAATCTCCGCCAGTAATTGGGCGTTGATATTGGTGGTATCCAGCCGAGCAATTCCCTGCTCGAGGGCAGCCACACGGCGGTAACATTCTGTCAAGGGAAGTTCTGCAGCCAGATGGCGGATACGCTCCTCCCAGGCGACATTAACCAGCGGCACACGCGCGCCAGAAGCGGCTAAAAGAACATCCCGCCAGAATGACAGCCATGCGCCAAATGCCTCACGCACAGTCTCGCGCTCCCGCTTTTTAAACTGGTTCTTGACATATGCAAAACGCTCGCGCCGCGTGCGCGATAACAGGGTAAGCAGGTCTTCTATCCAGCTGGCGTGGGTTTCATATACAGAGGAGTCGCCAATCATGCGCTGGGCATACCCCAACCTGCCCCCCGCCAAGTGCGCAATCTTGGATACCATATCCGCAGACAGACGACTATCGCGTTGCAAAACACGCTTGAGTTCTTCAAGAGGCATGGGATGCAGACGCAAGATTTCACAGCGTGAGACAATGGTGGGAAGCAAATTCTCGACAGCGCAAGCCGTCAGGAGAAGGATAACCTTCGGGGGGGCTTCTTCCAAAGTCTTAAGCAGTGCATTCTGGGCATTATGATTGGCATTCTCAAAATCCCTGAGAATGGCAATCCGATAGCGCGCTTCGTACGGGGTCAGGGAAAGCATTCGTTGCAGTTCGCGCACCTGCTCAATGACAATGTCTTTTTTATCTGCCTGCTTCTCCACCAGGCAAACATCGGCATGTTGCAGACTGGCTGTTTGTTTACAAACGCGGCACACACCACAATACGCACCCGGCTGCGGAGGCTCAATACAGTTCAGCGCCTGGGCAAACCGCAACGCCAATGTTCTCCGCCCAATTCCCGGCGCGCCCGAAAACAAATAGGCGTGCCGCACCTCTGCGCGATGGATATGTTGCTGTAACATCTTTACAGCCCATGCATGCCCTTGAACATCCCATTCCATAGCTAAGATTTTAGCGCAGAGTGCCTGCATTGGCAAACCCCAATCTTAAAAAATTGGATTCCTATGATTCAAAAAGCGATTGCTGACAGCATTCTATCAACCCTGAAAACCCAGGGGAGAGATTTTATGTATAATTCAATCAGGCACATTGGTCAATTTATTCTGACACCCTTCCCGGAATCTCTTGAAAGACTTTTCTCGTCTTTTCCTTTTCCTCTCCATTTTCTGCTCTTCCTGCCGCCCGGAATTTGTCCCTCCGCCACCGCCAACGCAGGACACAGGATTTCTGCAAACTCAAGCAGCATTTGCCACGCGCCTTGCCACGATAGAGACGCTGTTTGCCCAGTTGACGCTGCATGCCGCTACAACCCAAACACAGACCGCTACCATCACCCCAACGACGAGTATCCCTACCAAAACACCTGTGTATGAACAAACGCTCTCCCCTACCATATCTCCGTCACCTGCCGAAAGCCTCACCCCCAGCCCAACACATACGCGTACAATAACTGCCACCCCTTCGCCACAACCCTACCAGTGTGTTGTTACCTCGCAGTTCCCTGAAAACGGCGTTTCGCTGCGCACTTGGGAAGATTTTGACATGCACTGGGTGGTATACAATACCGGCACAGCCACCTGGGACGCTTCCAACGTGGATTACCGCTACCTCTCCGGCGAAAAAATGTCAAAACGCCGCGAAGCATTTGATTTGCAACACGAGGTTGAACCAGGCACACAAACCGAGATCGTGGTGGATATGGTCGCCCCAGGTTTGCCCGGGCGGTATACCACCACATGGGGAGTCGTATACGGAACGCATGTTGCCTGCCAAATGAGCCTAACCCTGTATACCTACCAATAAGGAGAAACGATAATATGGCACACCCACCCGCATCTCAACCCTTACGCGCTAGCGTTACATCATCTGTTACCGCAAAAGATTATGTTCGTTTTTCGGACAAGTTGACCAATACGTTGGAACAGGTCAACAAAACCATCCAAGAAAACAAAGAAATAATTGACACCATTCAGGAGCTGGGTATTGAGCTTTCACGCGCCGTCGCTTCGCTTTCTGTAATGGCGGTCAAATACGTAAAAATCGTCGACTCGGTGCTCGATACTGTGGTGCCCATTGTAACCAGCCTCCCAATTACGCCCAAAAAGACCGTAGATTTCTTAAACGATGTGCGCAAGATAGCAGATACTGTTGTGGCTTCTTGCGAAAAGTCGCAGCGTATTGCGGATGACGTCGAAAACGGTCTGACAACCGGCAACATCGATAAACTCAAATCACAAAGCGGCGAGCTAAAGACCATTGTCGCCGCAGTGCGCAACATCCTGCCGGATAAGAACTGACTTTCTGCAATCCTTTATTTGGAAAGATAATGGTGCCACAATAACCTGGTCGCCACAGAACGCCAGGGGCGCCAGGCTTGAGCAATATTTTCCATCTCCTGAGTTGTCGGGCGCGCAGGGAGATTCTTGACCCGCTGCACAGCAATTTGCAACGCCAGATCAGTTGCCGGAAAGACATCCTGGCGCAACAATGCCAGAAGGAGATAGTTATCTGCAGTCCATCGCCCAATGCCCTTGATGGCTGTCAGACAGGCGGATACCTCTTCATCCGGCATAGCAGTCAATTCTTCCAAATCAAGCTCATTATCCAGAATAGCCTGCGCCAGAATACGCCCATAGGCAGCTTTCTGACGACTGAAGCCAATCTTCTTTAGCTCTTCATCACCCAATCGCAGAAAGCTTTGAGGCGTGAGTGGAGAGACAACCGTCAGCAGCCGATCATACGCGGCTTTTGCAGAAGCCATCGAAACCTGCTGCTCTAGGATGATAAATATCAACGTTGAGAAACCTGGTTCACGTTCCCACAACGGCGGAATTCCCAGATCGCCCCATATCTTTGCCAAATCCGCATCAACACCCGCCAGAAACGCAACCCCTTCCTTCAGCCTTTCAGCATTCAGAGTCAATATCTGCATCGCCTATCAGCCCGGTGCAAAAGCGTTTTTCAAACAGGTCTATTCTTTTCTAAGTCTTAAGAGCAAGCTCAAGCCACCTCATGCAATAACACCGGGCGCTGCTCATCCAGAGACAAAGTCGCAGCAACGCCAATCGCTGTTGCAGCGCGCGCATCTTCACCCGAGACGCTAGGCGGGCGGTCTTTGAGAATACAATCCACAAAATCGCGGATTTCTTCAGCATAAGCCTCGCCAAAACGCTGCATAAAATGCGGCACGGTATCATGCGTCACACCGCTACGGGTCAATATCAGCGTGGCAGTATGCTGTAACACACCTATCATCAAAGCGCCTTCGGGGCCAAGCACCTCCGTGCGAATGTCATAGCCGTAAACGGCATTGCGGCTGACATCAATATTCCCCACTGCACCATTGGTAAATTTCAAATTGATGACCGCATTATCAATATCGCCCACCGTGCCCAACTGCGGAAAAACCAGGCATCCACCTTCGCTGTGTACTCGCTCCACCTCACTGCCCATCAGCCAGCGCGCCAGGTCAAAATCGTGCACTCCCATATCCTGTATCAGCCCGCCACTGTTTTCGCGTTTGGCAAATTCAAGGTTAGGGCATCCTGGATCGCGTCCAACTGCCTTGAACATAACTGGCTTGCCAATCACGCCTTCTTCTATCTTCCTTTTTGCCAGGACGTATGGCGGGTCAAAACGACGCATAAAGCCCACCTGCATCTTGACACCCGCTTTTTCAACTGCCTGAATGGCTTCGTCACAGCCCTTCAGGGTCAGAGAAAGCGGCTTCTCAGTAAAGATGTGCTTGCCAGCCGCGGCTGCTGCCCGAATCACTTCAGTATGTGTTCCAGTGGGAGTTGTGATCACCACCGCTTCCACATCTTTTCGCTCCAAAAGCCGGCGGTAATCGCCATAAAAATTCTGGATGCCAAAACGGGAAGCAACCTGCCGGGCGATCTCTTCTTGAATATCCGCCACAGCAACCAGCCGTACCTCCGCAACGCTATAAGCCAGCGTATGGGCAAACACCTGCCCCATCCGTCCGGCGCCTACCAGACCGATGCCAATGCTCATATTCCTCCTGATAGCACCAAAAGATACTTACTGGACGCGCTCGAATTTTGAACCCAGCACGCCGCACACAGGGCATTTTTCAGGTGCGTTGCGTGCATGCGTATACCCGCAAACCGGGCAGACATAGTAGTCGTATTCCTCATCCTGTTTGCCAAGCGTCTCCAAGGCTTCACGGTACAGCTTCTCGTGAACCTTTTCTACTTCCAGCGCGTAGTGAAAGGTTCGGGCAGCATGTTTATCGCCTTCTGCTTCTGCCTCAGCAAGAAAGCCGGGATACATGGAAACGCTCTCGTAGTTTTCGCCCGCGATGGCTTCCTTTAGATTTTCTGCCGTGCCGTGGATGCCCTCCGCGGCACGCAGATGGTTGTGTGCATGAACAGTCTCAGCGTGGGCTGCCGCTCGAAACAGACGTGCCACCTGTGGATAGCCTTCTTCATCAGCCTTTTTGGCAAAGGCAAGGTATTTACGATTTGCCTGCGACTCCCCTGCAAAAGCCGCCTTTAAATTTTCCGTTGTCTTCGACATGGATTCCTCCTGAGTTTAGCTTTTATACAACAATAGGGATTAAGGCTTTGCTGCCTCAACAGATACCGAATCGACAATGCCAACGATGACCGAAATGATACAGGCGTCAGGGTTTTTCAAAACCTGACGCGCGCCATTGCCCTCACGGTTAATCAAAACCGTATCGCCAATACCTGCATGGGTGTTATCAACGGCGATGAAATCGCCATCCGGGCTGTCGCCGGGCATCACCAACGGTTGAACCACTAGCAACCGCCGGTTCTTATAATGCGGGTGGCTGATTGTGGTTACCACCGTGCCGACAACTTTTGCCAGAATCATAATAAAACGCTATGCATACGACGTCCAGCCGGGTTTGAGACAAAAATCAAACGCTTCATCCGGGCGAACATCAAGTTCATCCACAATACCCACCAGGGCAAGGTCAACAGGAACAAACTTTTCACCAGGCATTGCCAGGGCGGCTTCACGCGAGCGCACCATGACACAAAGATCATTTACACCTGCCTGGACAACATCCACAGCCACCTGCAACCCGCCAACTGGCTGCAATTTACGGTCGAGCGGTTGCACCACCAGCAGTTTAGCCCCTTCCAAACCGGGATATTTTACCGTACAGACAGCAGTCCCTTTCACTCTTCCAAACAGCATGGTGGATTTACCTTTGCCAAACAGGGTTTTACGACACCGATTTTAAAGTTTTACACTGGAAAGGACACGCTGAATAATGGTATCCAGCAGCGCCCGGTCTACCTGCCCACCCAAACGGGCTGCAACAGCCTCCTGCACACGCTGCCGCAGCTGGTCGCCCTGTTGCACCAAACCTGTTACGGCTGTTGGCGCAGATGGTTGCTGTTTGGATACATAAGGTCGCACTGGTGCACTAGGTGGGGTCTGGTGGGGTTGTACGAGGTCAATCCCCAGGCGCTTGGCTTTCTCAAACGCAAGATCGGTCAATACAACATTTTCGCCCACCTCCAGCGAGCGCGCCCCGCGCCGAAACATATCCTCAATATCTTGTTCGGTATAGAACGTCTTTGGCATACGCTCAACCTCCACTCACTCGTCCTTGCCCTCCAGGCTTTCAAGTGCCTGGATTGCCGCATCGCGAGCCGTAATGATTTCTGCCTCACTGCCCGAAAGCCACATCCTTCCAAAACGTCCAACAGAAGAAATATGGTTGATCTTGATGGTGGCTTTTTTCTCTGCCTCATTGCAGGCATAGTTGATATACGCAGCAGGAGCACATTCCAGAACCAGCATCGTTTCGCCCGGCACCAACATGCTGCCACGCCGAAAGCGGTTGATGAGCTGTGCCTGATAGGGATCAACTCGCGTGATCACCTGTACCGAGACAACCTTGGGGCGGATCCGGTCTTCGGCGCGCAGGTTGAGACGCTGCAAAACCACCTCTCCAGCTTCAATCACCGCTGCCTGGTTGAGAGAGTGTACCTCAAACATACCGAACTCGCGCTCTACAATCTGGGCACCCGGGCGGGCTTCGGTTGCCTTGACCGCGATATCCACCGTACGAAAGACTTCGTTGCCAGGTGACATCTCAATATAAAGGGATGCCATGCCCTCAACCGGCAGATCGCCCTGCGTAATGGTACCAATAAAAGCCGCATACTGGGGCTGCATACGGTCAAGAAAACAATAGCAACGCAGCGAAAACGCATCTGCCATTGATCACCTCAAAGGGATATTTCTAAATTGTTATTTTTTTATCTCTGCCGAGCGACCACCAAACGAGCCTTTGGTATTTTTGGGCAGGATCATTTCCACATCTTCGTGAGGGCGGGGAATCACATGCACGGAAACCAGTTCGCCGACCCGTTTGGCAGCTGCCGCGCCTGCATCGGTGGCTGCCTTGACAGCGCCAACATCACCGCGCACCATGACTGTTACATAACCGCCGCCTACATATTCCGACCCAATCAGCACAACGTTGGCAGCTTTCACCATGGCATCCGCCGCTTCAATTGCGCCTACCAGCCCTTTGGTTTCGACCATTCCCAATGCGATTAATGCAGTATCCAGAGCCATTTTGTCTTTTCCTTTCTAAATCTAGTTATAAAAACTTTGAACAACGTTACAACTATCAATTTTAGGATTTACGAAATACGATCTCGCCGCCGACTTCTAGCGAGTCAATGACCGCCATAATCACAGCATCTACAGGGGTGTCCTTGGTAACCGTTGTCTGGCGGGCACTGGAGCCTGCCGCAGTAAGAACCAGCTCCCCCACACCAGCGCCAACAGCGTCAATCGCCACAAAAGGTTTTCCGCTTTCAACACCACGCTCATCCGTTTGACGGACAATAAGCAGTTTGCGCCCAATCAATTTTTCATCTTTTACGGTGGCAACCGTTGTACCAACGACTCTTGCTATCAACATCTCTTACCTCATTCTTTTCACAGGGGCTGTGCGATGCAAATCCTCACTTGTACGTCTCAATACCCTTTGGAAGGCGCCGCAGCGGAGGGTTGCCCGCCACCACTCTGCACAATCTTGACGCCCGCGCTGGCGCCAATGCGTGTTGCACCGGCTTTGACCATGTTTTCAGCATCCTCGCGTGTACGAATGCCGCCAGAGGCTTTGACACCAACATCTGGGCCAACAACCCGCCGCATCAGGGCTACATCCTCAACCGTAGCTCCGCCGGAAGCAAAACCTGTGGAAGTCTTGACAAAATCAGCACCGACCTCTTTGGAAATCAAACAGGCGATGGTCTTCTCCTCATCGGTGAGAAGGGCAGTTTCGATGATTACCTTTACGATCGCTCCAGCATTGTGAGAGGTCTCTACCACACTGCGGATATCGCGCGCTACCAGCTCCAGATCGCGTGCTTTAAGCGCGCCAATATTGATAACCATATCAATCTCACCGGCGCCATTCTGGATCGCCTGTTTGGTCTCAAAAACTTTCACCTCAGTCGAGGTCGCACCCAAAGGAAAACCTATCACCGTGCAAACCTTGACTGGCGAGCCCTTCAGCAGCTGGCTACACAGCGCAACATGTGTGGGGTTGACACAAACGGATGCAAAGTTATACTTGCGCGCCTCAAAGCAAAGCTGAGCAATTTGGTCAGGCGTGGCATCCGGTTTAAGAAGGGTATGGTCTATCATGCTGGCAAGGTTCAAGTCCTGCGGAATAACGCCCAGACGAGAGCTGAGTCGGTCAGCGCCAGCGCTGACCACCTGCCCCACACGGTCAAAGCAGGTACGCACACACAACCCCTCGGCACACTCCAGCTTGCAGAGGCTGCCATCGGGATGGATTTGTGCATACTCGCGCTCCTCCAGTGCAACAAGCACCTCGCGGGTGATAATCTCTACCAGTGTTTCAACAGTTTTGGAGTCCAATGCCATAGTACCTATCCCTTCAGGTATTGTTTTTCTACACCGTCAATCTTATCAACTCTCGCCTGATGGCGCCCTCCGCCAAAGTCGGTCTCCAGCCAGGTTTTGACAATCTGACGTGCCAAATTCACGCCGATCAAACCTGCTCCCAGCGTCAGCATGTTGGCATTGTTATGTTCACGACTGTTGACCGCAGTCGCATGGTCATAACACATCGCCGCCCTCACGCCAGGCACCTTGTTTGCTACCATACAGCTTCCAATCCCAGCGCCGTCAATCATAATCCCGCGCCAGGCTTTGCCATTGCGCACCAATTGTGCAACCGCATGAGCAAAATCGGGGTAATCCACAGCATTCTTATCGTGTGTGCCGCAATCCACCACCGCATATCCTAACTCTTCCACATACTTTTTAAGATTTTCTTTCAGTTCAAACCCCCCGTGGTCTGCGCCCAAAGCAACGGTTTTTTTGCCTGCACTCGAAGCCTTAGAAGAAACAGCCTGCGCCGATTTTTGTTCCGCTGGCGGCGGGTTATTGTCCGCCGTCGCAGCTGGGTAGACCTTCATACGCGACAAAACAGCTTCAACAATTGCGTGCAGTTCACGATCGGAGACGAACGGCATAACAAAAATTATAACATATTCGCCTTTTGTCAAACAAAAAGTTCATAGCAAATTGGGTGGGTCCACCTCCACACGCCAATCGCCTAGCGCGATGCCGCGCAAGAGGGATAGGGGGTCACTCCCCCTCACAATGACCTGCCAGCGATAATAGCCGTTAAGGCGACTGAAAAAACAAGGGACAGGTCCAATGATTTCTGTAGAGGTATAGACGCTATCCTTTATCTTATTTGCAATTTGCTGTGCCATGACATGTGCGGCGGCTTCTGCCTGAGCAGACTGCAAATGACGATATTCAAGACGCACCAGCCGCGAAAACGGGGGATAATCAATGCGGCGGCGGTATTCGAGTTCGGTGTTGTAGAAGCCATCAAAGTCATACTTTGCCGCTGCCCGGATTGTGTAATGATCGGGATTAAATGTCTGCAAAATCACCTCACCCCCCAACGGGCTACGACCAGCGCGCCCCGCCACCTGCGTGAGCAGCTGAAACGTGCGCTCCGCAGCGCGAAAGTCGGGTAAGTTTAGCCCCACATCCGCCAGCACAACCCCCACCAGCGTGACCAGCGGCAAATCAAGCCCTTTTGCCAGCATTTGTGTGCCAATCAATACATCCGCCCGATGATTGGAGAAATGTGAAAGAATAATGTCATGCGCGCCTTTGGCGCGTACGGTGTCAGCATCCCAGCGCAGGGTACGCGCGGCAGGGAATAGCGATTTCACCACAGCTTCTACCTTCTCGGTGCCCGTTCCATATTGGCGAATCCGGGTGCCTCCACAGAGCGGGCAGCGTAGCGGCATTTTGCGCCGATAGTTGCAATGGTGACAGATCAGCTCGGTAGCCGCATCACCGGTTGTATGGCTGGTCAGGGGGAGATTACAACGCGGGCAGAACAATGTATAACCACAGTCACGACAAAAGACATAGGTGGCACTGCCGCGGCGATTAAGATACAGGATCGCCTGCTGATTCGCTGCCAGAACACCGCCCAGTGCATTGATCAACGCCCGACTGAATATGGAAGTGTTGCCAGATTTCAGTTCCTGACGCATATCCACAACCCGGACGGGGGGAAGCGGCAGGGTAGCAGCTGTTCCATCGTCCGGCGAGTTGGGAAACGCTTTGCCCATCTGCACCAAACACGCCTGTACTGCCTGGCGATGCGCCAGAAGACGGTCGGGTAAGCTGAGCAATTTCCACCCCTCACGGCGCGCTTGATACAACATTTCTACGGGAGGCGTTGCCGAGCCCAACAACACCACACTGTTTGTAAGGCGCGCATAGAGAAGCGCGGCCCGCACAGCATGATAAAACGGTGGCTCACTTTGATAATAACTATCCTCATGACATTCATCCACCACAATTAAACCCAGTTGGGGCAAAGGCGTAAAGAGCGCACTGCGCGCACCCACAATCAGAGAAAGTTGCCCGGCGCGCGCTCTGCGCCAGGTGTCATAACGTTCCCCAGCAGACAACTTAGAATGTACCATGCCAACCTGACCCGGAAAGCGTTCCATAAAACGCTTGACCGTTTGAGGTGTCAGGGCAATCTCCGGCACCAGAACAATGACCTGTCGCCCCATGCGCAGGGCTTCTGTTGCCGCCTGCAGGTAAATTTCGGTCTTGCCTGATCCAGTAACACCATGCAGCACAAGCGGCTGTGCAGGTTCTCCTTCGACCACGCACAAGAGAGCGTCTCTGACCTGCTCAAAAACTCTCTGCTGGTCAGCAGTCAATTGTGGAGGCAGTTGGGCAACGTTTGACAAGTTCTCCAGCGGATCACGCCAGATCTCTGTTTCTCCCAGCGTTACCAAGCCCGCCTCGCACAAGTTTCTTAAATCTGCAAGGTTTCCGCCGCTTGCAGCATATACCCAAGAAACAGCCACCGGCATTGTTTCATTAGCCAAGAAGTCCACAATGGCTTTACGCCGTTGCGCGGCGGCGCCGCTGCCCATTACCTTGACCCTCTCCTGTGCAATCTGCGGTGGGCAGGCAAGCTGAACCGTACGAATCAGTTTGGGGCGCACAGAGGGCGGCGGTAACACAGGCTGCGCCAGCAATATCCCGCGCCGCACCAGCGCCTGTGCAGCAGACCTCCAATCCTGGCGCGGGAAAGAAGCTTCCAGCTGCCTGCCGCGCAAAGGGCCTCTTCTTTTTAGTGCAGCGATCAGTTTTTCTTGCAGGGGGGATAACGGTTTGGTTGATGGAGGAAAATTCGACAATAACGTATACAGGGTATCGGCATGTTGTCTCAACCCCGGCGGAAGCATCAACTCGAGAAAAGCAGAGGGCGAAGAAAACGTCGCTTTTGCCAGCGCATCTGCAAGCATTAATTGCTGTGAAGTAACCACCGGTTCGACATCTAACAAAGCCAACACCGGGCGCGTTTCCGCCACGCAGGGTTCAGCAATCCGCTCAACAACAATTGCCTGAACGGTTTGCTTGCCAAAAGGTACTTCAACCAGACAACCCGGCTTTACCAGATCCTGAATGCTCTCGGGTAAGTAATAATCAAACAGACCGCTTGTCTGGGGAATATTGACCGATAAGCGGACAAATGCTCTGGGCATTATAGACGGTTCAAAATAACGCGGGCAATGCGCAGACGATCCATGCTTTCCACCCGCAACGAAATGCCATTTTCACGGTCTTCGACCATATCGCCTTCCTTTGGGATGTGCCCCAGCTTTCCAAGAATATATCCCGCAATGGTGTCATAATCTGGATCTGAAAGATTGAGAGCAAAATGTTCATTGATATCATCAATCAGGGTCATCCCGTCAATCGAGGCGGAGCCATCTGGCAACATCTGGATAGCGGGGGGTGAAGCGTCGAAGACATCCTGAACTTCACCGATAATCTCATCCAGCAGGTCTTCCAGTGTAACCAGACCAGCGGTACCGCCGAATTCATCCAGAACAATGGCGATATGGGTACGTCGGGCACGGAACTGGCGCAACAGATCGCGCACAGCTATTGTTTCAGGGACAAACAAAGCCTCGCGCGCCAGGTCGCGTGCCACTTTGCTCTGCGCCTGCTCCTGAACGGCTACCAACAAATCGCGCAGGTGGATCACCCCAACAATCTGGTCCAGGCTCTGCTCAAACACCGGCAGCTTGGTGATTCCATTGCGGATGGCTACGTCAACGATCTCCGCAACAGGCGTATCTGCTTCGACAGCAATGATCTCTGTGCGCGGGATGCTTACCTGACGCACGATCATTTCACCCAGATCGAGAACAGCCGAAATCATTTCGCGTTCGGGTTTCTCAATGATACCTTCTGTTTCTGGGCCATTGACCATTTCCCTGATTTCATCCAGGGTGTACATCAAGCTATGAGAGCCAGCCGAACGAATTCCAAATAGCGCAAGAATGACATGTGTGGCGCCATCTGTAAGGTCAATAAACCACTTGAAAACAGTGCTAAACAGATTCATGAGTGGCGCAGCGAACAGCGCAAATCGTTCTGGCGAGCGCAATACGGCAACCTTGGGCACTTGCTCTCCCAGCACCATGTGAAGCGCAGTAACCACCATCAAAGAAATGATCAGGGGCAAAATTGGAAGAACAAAGTTGAGCGTCGCCAGCCAGCCGGGAAAGTGCATTTCCTCAAAAACCGGTCTCAGCAATGCTTCCACAGTATTCTCACCCACCGCACCGAGCGCCAGACTGCAAGCAGTGATCCCTAGCTGCGAAGCAGCAATCAAACGGTCACGCGCCGCGGGTTTTTCCAGCCATGAACGCACCAAACGGGCAGCATGGTCGTTCTCGCCAGCCATCAAATCGAGGCGTGAGCGCCGCGAGGCAATTCCCGCGAACTCAACGCTCACAAAAAAACCATTCAGCGCAATCAGGAGGAGGATGATGACAATATTGCCAAGCATTATCGCGTTTTCAAAATGGCCGCTGCCCCATACCCTACCACATTGGAATAGTCGCCTGTCTCCCTGGCAGATGTGCTATGGTGAAGGATGCTGACACGATCGGCGCCCATATCACGCGCTGCCCAAAGGACTGCGGCCACAGCGGCAACCCCACATGCAAAGCCGCGACCGCTGCTTTCGGCTTCCAGCACTTGTTGCGGGTCAAAGCGTTCAATCCGACGCAGCATCTCAGCGTCTAAAGCCTGAGCAATATTTTCAGGATACTGGTGGGATAAATCTGTACTGGCAACCAACAGCGTCTTGCCTGATGCCGCCACATGTGCAATGCCCTTGCCCAATGCGCGTAGCGCCTCGGGGGAATGGGTACGCGCCATAATCGGCAATAGTCTGAAGCCCTCCTGTAAGGCTCGCTGCAGAAACGGCAACTCAATCTCCAGCGAATGTTCCTGATCGTGTGAAATCGGGGTAAGTTCGCACCCAACTTCCTGAGAAAGGTATTGATTAAGAGAGTGTTGCGCCTGGACATCAACAGCGATAGCGCCAAGCGGTGTTGCATAGGCACTGTGCGCCGTGGTGAGAAACGGAGCACGGTGCAGATGATGAAATGGCGAAACGATCACCACCAGGTCGCGCTGCAAACCCCGCACACTGCGGAAGGCATAACCTGCCGTAGGCCCGGAGTAAATATAACCGGCGTGTGGGGCAATGATGCCAATCACCTCGCCGTTCAGGTCAGGTATCTTGGCGCTTTCAATATATTCATCCACCTCGCGGGCAAGGACATCGCGGTTGCCACTGTACCACCTGCCAGCGATAGGAGAGGGGCGAACATCTGAGATGGTTGCCATAAATTCATTTTAGCATATCTTAGGACATCTGAATACTGACTTTTCGGGATATAACTTCAGATCAAATGTCTGTATTCAGATAACAACCATTGGCAGGTATGACCAATCAATATCCTGGGGGTTTCTGAAATGCGCCGGTGAACTCTGCTAACACTTCAGCGACCGCCAATAACTCCATATCCCGCCATCTCCGCCCGACAACCTGAATCCCAAAAGGTAAGCCTTCCAGGGTACGCCCAATTGGCAAGACAACAACTGGACTTCCGGTTACGTTGAAAGGATCGGCAAAAGTACAGGTTGCCAGAAGATACGAGACTTTGCTGCCATTGATATCCAGTTCTGCTTTACTTTGCTGCCAGGGCGAGATCAACCCAAGATGCGGAAACGCCTCAGTGCAAGCTACAGGTACCAGCCAGGCATCATAATCAGCCAGAAAGCTCTCCAAAGCGCTAATTAACGCATCACGCCGCGAGAGCGAGCGAGCATATTGTGCCAAATCAGCACCTGCACCGCGCAAATAACCATACGTGATGGGGCTGTCATTCCCCACAAGATGGGCAAGCCCACGGAAGAAACTGCGCGGTAGATTGAACGGCGGTGCTTTGGCGTATTGAGACGTCACCTGAATCTCCTGACGTGTTTGCGTGGCAAGAGCATAATCAAACCCCGGGGGATCACGTCGTTCAACATGACAACCTAAGCTTTCCAGCTTGCCTGCCAATTGCTGCAAACCGGTACGCAGTTCTGCCGCTAGCGGCGCTGTACCAAAGCTGTCACTCCAGGCAAAACGCATTTCGCGCAGAGGGCGGCGGGGAACAGGATTAAGCGGCACAGGCGGCAATTCCCATTGTTTTTCATCAGGGCCAGCAATGATTGTTAACACCAAATGCAAGTCATCCACAGAACGCGCGATGGGACCCACTGAAAGAAGATAGCGCATTAATCGCCCATTAGAGCCTGGCAGTGGGGGGATATGACCAGACCAGGGCACCAGGTAATCGGTGGGCTTGAGCGAAAAGACGCCGCAAAAGTGCGCTGGAAGGCGCAGCGACCCGCCCATGTCACTGCCAATGTCAAAAGCGGAAAACCCAGCAGCCACGGCAGCCGCCGAACCGCCGCTACTTCCTCCCACCGTGCGCTCTAGGTTCCACGGGTTATTGGTAACGCCAAAAAGCGGGCTGATGGTTTGCGCGCCCGAAGCCATTGGCGGCAGATTTGTTTTCCCCAGAATAATCGCCCCGGCAGCGCGCAGACGGCTTACCACACTGGCATCTCGTTTGGGAGTGTACTCCGCCAGAGGTAAATAGCTGCATGTTGTGCGCAGTCCCGCCGTTTCAAAACAATCTTTGATCGTGATGGGCAACCCATGCAATTGTCCCCACACTTCGCCACGTGCCAGGGCATCATCAGCCTTTCTCGCCTGACGGCGGGCGCGCTCCTCATCCAAAGCAACAACGGCATTCACTTGCGGATTATGCTGGCTGATCTGCTGCAAATACGCTTCCAGCACTTCCACACAGGATACTTTGCGCTTCCGAATAAGGTTGGATAATTGTACCGCGCTGAGAAAGACCAAATCGCTCATATCCTATGATATGAGCAAGATTCTTGCCAGTTTAGAAAAAATTTCACCCCCCGGTAATCACCCCCAGTAGCCTCAAATGATCGCCGTCTTTGGGTTTCTGATCCCACATGCCAGGCATGATCCACTGATCATCGTTGACATAGAGCAAAATAGAACTAAGCAGCGATTTTCCATCCTGATCAATGATGACCCCAATCAAATCCGGATACATTTCGCCCAGCTTTTGGATGATATCACGATAAGTCGAACCGTCACCCAGGTCAAGAGTGACCCTATGCGCCCCGCTAACCGCTCTGGCGGCACCCATCATCTCTACCGTTACATTCATAACAAACTTCCTCTCACCCACAAACAAAAAACAAGGTCATAGATATTATAACGCCTGTTATAATATCCATTGTGACACCTCGTTGCTCGATTGTTATCCGTGCGTACAACGAAGAAAAACACATTGCCCGCCTGTTGGACGGTATACAGCAACAAACTGTCCGCGAGGTACAGACCATTCTGGTCGATTCAGGCTCCACAGATGCCACTGTGCAAATTGCACAGCAGTACCCTGTGCAAATCGTGCACATCGCCCCTGAAGATTTCACCTTTGGTCGCTCACTCAATATGGGAATTAGCGCGGCAACGGCTGAATGGGTGGTGATCGCCAGCGCCCATGTCTATCCCATTTACCCGGACTGGCTGGAACGGCTATTAGCGCCTTTTGAAAACCCCCAAACAGCCCTGAGTTACGGCAAGCAGCGTGGTTGTTCAACAACAAAATTTTCCGAACACCAAATTTTCAGCCATTGGTTTCCAGAGCAGACCCAGCTGCGCCAGGATCATCCATTTTGCAACAACGCCAATGCCGCCATACGACGTTCCTTGTGGCAGCAGCAGGCGTACAATGAAGCCCTGCCCGCCCTTGAAGACCTGGCATGGGCACGATGGGCTTTTGAACAGGGCTATGGGATCGCCTATGTTGCTGAGGCAGAAGTCGTTCACGTGCACAATGAAACCTGGCAGGGGATTTACAATCGTTATCGCCGCGAAAGCATGGCTTTTAAGCAAATCTACCCCCACGAACATTTTTACCTTCGCGACCTGGTCTGGCTTTACCTGCGCAACGTCCTCAGTGACTTCAGTGCTGCCCGCCATCAACGGGTGCTATATGCCGAGGCAGGCAACATCCTGCGTTTCCGCTGGATGCAGTTCTGGGGAACATATCAAGGCTACCGTCAGTCAGGCCCGCTGACAAGGCAATTAAAGCAGGCTTTCTACTATCCGCGCCCAGACAGGAAGCCCATAGAGAAAAAATCAACCCGTCAGGTTGCCCCCATTCAATATACCGAAACCCAAACTGAGCCTACCGCAGGCAACAATGCGGATTCTGGAAATTTGATTTAGAAAACGATTTCCTCTTTGCCAGTTAACTTCTGTTGCACCCGCTCAATAATCATCTGCAGGTGAGGCGGACGATGGACAAAGTCCAAATCGTCCGCTGGGATGGTCAGCACCGGGCAAAGCGTGAAACCCGCAATCCATTCTTCATACAGACTGTTCAATTGCGCTAGGTACTCCGCACTGATCGTACGTTCATAGTCACGGTTGCGCAACGAGATACGTTCCAACAGGGTAGATACCGAAGCGCGAAGATAAATAAGCAAATCGGGGGGGTGAAGAAAATCCACCAGGCTCTGATACAGCGAGCGATAGGTCTGGTAATCGCGCTGCGAAAAATACCCCTGCTTGTACAGATTATGCGCAAATATCTCAGCGTCCTCATAAATGCTACGATCCAGGATAACACTGGTGGGGTGGTCTTCCAGCTTCAAGTGGATATGCAACCGCCGGGCTAAAAAGAAGACTTGAGACTGAAAACTCCAAGCATGCATATCCTGATAAAAATCTGACAGATATGGATTTTCCGTAACCGGCTCATAGAAAGGCTGCCACTTCAGCTCCTGACAAAGCAAACGCACCAGGCTTGACTTTCCAACGCCAATGTTTCCAGCTACCGTAATAAACTTTTTCATACAGAATGTCCTAAGGTTGAGAGGTAAGGGATTGGGTCTGCGTGGGTTTAAACAAAACTGTCGGCGTGGGTGTCTCAGTCGGTGGCAGCGGGGTATTGGTAGGCCATGGCGTCAGCGTAGCAAACTTTTCATCCCAGTGAAACACAGATAGGGTGTCCGTCGGTGAAGGGAAAACCCACTCCTGCGGCAATGCGGGGGTATCTGTAACAGCAACAGGCATTTGCTGTTTTTCGACCGTCGGGGATGTGGAAGTCAAAGACGGCACAACAAAAGTCGGCGGAGGCATCGTCGCAGGCACATTGGTTGATGTTGGTTGCATTGTGCCAGAATACCACAACCACCCATAAACCAGACCCGTTGCCAGCAGAAACAGTAAAAGTCCTGCAATCACCAGCCACATCAGAAATCGCAACAACGGCGACCGCGAAATGCCCTGCGACGGAACCTGTATGGCAATCAGGGTAATGTTATCGTGCCCGCCACGCTGATTGGCAAGATCAATGAGTCTTTTACAAGCCTCACGCAGAGGATATTTTTTAAACGCCTGTAAAATCTCCTCGTTTTTGACAAGATCTGTCAAACCGTCGCTGCAAAGCAACAGAGTGTCGCCCTTTCTCAGCGGCAAACCCTGGTTTGCTTCAGCTTCAGCCTGTGTCTCCTTTGGCCCAAGACGCAAACGAATATCTACCTGAACAGGTTTAGCTGATCCCAGATAGCGGCGTATCACGTGAGCATTTGGGTGCCCTTCCAACTGATCAGCCTTCAATATCCCCGCATCGAGCGCTTCTTGCAGCCAGGTGTGGTCTGTGCTGGTCTGGTAGATTTGCGAACCGCGCATCAGATAGACGCGCGTATCGCCCACGTTGCCCATAAACATCTGATCACCGACAATCAGCACACAGGCACAAGTGGCGCCCATCCCCCGCCTTCCCTCTTCGCTTAGGGAAGACTCGTATATCCGAGCACTGGCAACCTGAACTGCCTCCTGCAATATTTGTAACGGGTTGTTACCGTCACTCGCAGCAACGTGCTGGCTAATAATATTAACAGCCATCTCCGCTGCCACCTCACCGGCACGATGCCCACCAATCCCATCTGAAAGCACCGCCAGGAGAACAGGTGTTTGTGTATGATTCTCAAGGCGAAAAGCAGAAACGGCAAAACGGTCTTCGTTGTTTTTCCCCGTCATCCCTGGGTGCGAATCTGCATAAACTTTCAAATGTGCATGCTTAGAGCGTATCATGATTAATTCTTCAAGTGTCTGCTACCTTGGGTTGTTGCATTTCAGGTGCAATGCTCATTTCAAAACGGAAAGCTACCCTGCCAATGTGAATCATATCACCATGTTGAAGAACTACGCCACTGTCGGATATGGGTGTGTAGTTAACCCATGTGCCTGCCACAGAGTTGGCATCTGCCACAACAAAGACCCCTTCAGAAACCTGAGTCAATCGGGTGTGCAATGCATCTACTGAGGGGGAATCGAGCACGATAGTTGCCTGTTGGGGATCGCTGCCAAAGGTGCACACTTTATAATTCAGAGGAATCACACTGGACGGTATTGGATGCCCACTATCTGATAATCTTACCAGACGTGCTGGAGCGGAAAGCCCGGAAAGTGAGCGCGGCACCGTAGGGGTATGCGCTGCAGCAGAAAGCCGTGTGCGCGGGGTATCCTTCTGAACAGCTACCGGTTGCGTCAATGGATCTTTTTTAAGCCGAGAACGCCTTTTGATCTGAGCAATGAATGTCCAACGACCAGTGAGAAAAAGGGCTGTCAACAATATCAGTGCCGCAACGATCAGAGCGAGCAAAATCAAAAGGCGATCGCCAGAAAATATCTGATCCCAGAGACTGCGCCGGAAGGGTTCAACAACCACCTCCACGGCAGTCTCGATACTGCTTTGCTTAAGCCCCAAGATGTCCTCCACCTCCACCCGCAGCAGATGTGTGCTGGAACTCTGGTAGAGATCAAGTGGCCAGGAGATTTTATCAAACGGTTCAGACATATTCTCAGCCACCAATTTTCCATCCACATACAAACGCACAGACTTAATCTGGCGCTGGTATGAGTCGGGGAACTCTATCATCAAGCTAATGGGGACTTCGGCAGGTGTCAGGATGGCATCTTTGCTTTTCTTACTTTCCGAAAGCAACCAGCTTCGCACAATGCGCGTGGGAGGGTCAAGGAAAATCGGATTGGGCGGGCTGACTGTCAGCTTGAACGGCTGCGGCTCGCTGTTCATTTGAAGGTCAGGGCGGCTGACCGATATTACCAGCTGATGCTCTCCGCTGCGGTTAACGCTTGAGGTGTAACTGGCTTTATACACATAACGTAGGGGTTCAAAATAAATATCGGGGTTGGGCAGAGCCTCACTGCCAGTGAAAACCAGCATCTCACCCCCGGTGCGCTGCACGAACTCCCCATAGGCTTGCAGTGATTCGGGGGTAGCGCGCCCGTTTGTATCAACTACCCAGATAAACACCCTTATACCCAACTCTTCAGCGCGGTCAGCAAGGTTAGGCAAAGCGGATAACGATTCAACACTCACCAACGGCGTTACATATAGAATTGCCCGTTTCATGTTTGGAGATGGCAGGGGGTCTGTTGCCAGATCCAACGCCTGTGTGAGACTCACCAGAGAGGTATCTGTGGCAGAAAATTCGGCCGGGTAAGAAACCAAAGCCTGCAACCACTTGGCGCGGTCTTTTTCATGAACGACAACCAATCCACTGTTTGCAGAGAGGCTAAAATCATCCGGCGAATTGCTAGCCGGCATCTGAGCCCACGCGATAAGGGTCTGTTGAATGTAGTCAAAGAGAGTAAAATCACCCAATCTGGTATTCAAGGCTGGCGCGTTGTTAATCGCAATGGTAACCTGTAGCCCCGGCTGAATTCTAGTTAACTCATCCAGCGCAACAGCATACCCATCTTCCAGCACCTGCACTTCTTCGGTGCGCAGGTCGCTGATAAAGACTCCCTGATCGTTATAAGCTTCCAGAAGAAAAGTTACTTTTGGAAAGGCCTCAAAGCTCAGCGAAGAGACGATCACCTTACCCGCTGATTGCGCGGCCGCCTGCGAAATATCCCCCATGATCAGGATCAACACAAAAATAAATGTCGCTACCCCAAGAATATATCTGGGAAGGTTTACCAATTTAACCATCAACCCTTATTGTACGTTAAATTTGCCCGATTTGACAGGCTTCAATACAAGCCTGATACCAACTGGACACACAAAACCCACCCAAATGCTGTATAATGACATAGATGAATATTCTTCTTGACCCGAACCTCGCCTATCTTGCCCTTGTGGTAGGGTTTATCCTGGTTATCATGGCATTGCTCTCGCCAGGCACGGGCGTTCTGGAAATAGGCGCGTTGGCAGCCATGGTGCTGGCAGGGTACAGTGTTCTCAAACTACCTATCAATATCTGGGCACTGGTCGTTCTTCTAGCAGGCGTTATTCCGTTCTTTCTGGCATTGAGACGTTCGCGACAGTGGATTTTTCTGCTGCTGACAATCGTGGCACTGGTTGTCGGGTCAGTCTTTATCTTTCGGCAGGAAGATGGGTCACCGGCTATCAACCCGGTTTTAGCCAGTGTAGTCTCACTTTTATCAGTGATCCTGCTCTGGTATATTGGACGAAGAGCCATTGAAGCAGTTGTCCAACCCTATACCCATGACCTAAACCATCTGGTTGGGGCGCGAGGGAGAGCATTGACAGATATTGAAGCTGAAGGAACCGTGTACGTGATGGGCGAAAACTGGAGCGCCCGCAGCGAAGCGAAAATCATGCAAGACACGACGGTGCGGGTGATAGGGCGTGAGGGGCTCGTCCTCCTGGTTGAACCAGATGAGAAGGCTTCTGCCGAATAATCACTAATTACTCAGAGAAAGGGTGAAAAATGGAAGGTGGTGCAGTATTTACAACAGGTCTTTGCCTTGTTGGCATCGTTGTCTTGCTGGTGGTTGCCTTTTTAACCCAGGCAATCAAAATTGTACCTGAATTTCAGCGTCTGGTGGTTTTTCGCCTGGGCCGTTGTATCGGATCAAAAGGACCTGGTCTGATTCTGCTGATCCCGTTTGTAGACCGTCCTGTACGGGTTGACCTGCGCGAGCAGGTGCGCGAGATTCCGGCACAGACCTCTATTACGCTGGATAACGCCCCTATTTCGATTGATTTCTTATGGTATTACAAACTGATTGACCCGGTACAAAGTGTTCTGCAAGTACTTAACTTCGAAATGGCTGCTCAGGGTATCGCTACAACTACCCTGCGTGCTGTCATTGGCGGCATCCTTCTGGATGATGTGCTTTCGCAGCGCGAAAAAATCAATCTTGCGCTGCGCACCCGCCTGGATGAAGTAACCGAGCGGTGGGGCGTTAAAGTTACCAACGTTGAAATCCGCGAGATCATCCCGCCGCGCGAGGTACAGGAATCCATGAACCGCCAGCTTACGGCAGAACGCACGCGCCGGGCAATTGTAACCGAATCTAACGGTACACGCGAAGCGGCGATCAACGTTGCCGAAGGCGAAAAGCAGGCTGCCATCCTCAAAGCCGAAGGCGAAAAGCAGGCCGCTATTCTGCGCGCTGAAGGTGAGCGCGAGGCGCAGCTCTTAAGGGCAACAGGCTACGCCAACGCGCTGGACAAGATCTTCGAAGTTGCCAAAAAGGTTGATTCGCAGACGATCACCCTGCAATATTTTGAAACTCTCAAGAACATGGCAGCCAGCCCCTCCACCAAATATATCTTCCCCATGGAGTTCACCTCTTTGCTCGGCGACTTCATGAAAGGCAGAGAGTCAAAATAATCCCTAGCAGTTTCTCCATTCTGCCAGCAACCTGGAATGATCTGGTTGCTTTGGCGCGCTTAGAAAAAGAGTGTTTTGCGCAAGATGCCTGGCCGTGGTGGGACCTGATCGGCGTGCTTACTTTCAGGGGAAACGTAAGCCTGAAAGCCGTCAAAGCCGACCAGATGATCGGATTTGTTGCTGGCGATCTCAAGCAAGCCGAGCACACCGGTTGGATTGTTACCCTGGGTGTGGCAGCAGCCTACCGCCGACAGGGTGTTGCCTCAACGCTGCTGGAAATCTGCGAGCGCAGGATGGCAAGACCGCGTATCTGTCTTTGCGTGCGCCGGACAAATCAGGCAGCTATTGCACTGTACACAAAAGCCGGATATCAACAAACCAGCGTATGGCGCTCGTATTATCATGATGGGGAAGATGCTCTGGTGTTTGAAAAAATGTTAAAAAATCGGGGTGAGGATTGACTTTCGCAGCAACTCGATATACACTATAGATAACCGGAGCGGAGAAAACTGCTATGCGATTTTTGACAAACAGGTTGAGATAAAGATGATGGGAAGCACGCGGGATTGACGCGTGCTTTTTTTCACTTTTCACAATGAAAGGAGACTGGTTTGACATGGATTATGGAATGATCGGAAAGATTGAAAAAGCCAAAAGATATGCACAGGAACGACATCGCTTTCACATCCAAACAATGTCGGTGACCGTTGATGGAGAGAATAACGCACATCATGTCCGTTATGAAAACGGAGCATGGTTTTGCGATTGTGACTTTTTTCAAACGCGGGGACGATGTGGCCACACAATCGCCCTGGAGATCATTCTTGAAGGTATGACTGAAACCAAAGACGTTGAGGTGAAAATAGAATAGCCTGCATGGTTTTATCCCATGTGCCCCCTTCCAAAAATGCAGGAAGGGGGTTTTTTTATCTCTAAACGTCCCCCCAATCTCCACATTGACACTATACTCTCAACACAGCATAATTTGTCTGTGCGGAGAGGGTGGGATTCGAACCCACGGTGACCACGAGAGCCACAACGGTTTTCGAGACCGCCCCGATCGTCCACTCCGGCACCTCTCCCGTTACGCAGGCTAATTATACCGCAAACCACAGAGTGCTAGAGATCAACCGACTGATACATCTTCACATATTCAATGTCAGTGATACCATTTTCACGCAGTTTGGCTTCAAAAGACACCGCAGCCTGCGGCTCGCCATGTACCAGGAACACCTTCTTCAGGTGGCTACGGGTAGCCAAAGCATATTTCAGCAACATGCTCTGATCGCCATGCGCAGAGAACCCGCCAATGGTGACCACCTCGGCGCGACGGTGGTAGTATTCGCCAAAGATTTTAACCTTAGTTTCCCGCTCCGCCAGACGGCGTCCAAGCGTTTCTGGAGACTGCCAGGAAACAATCACCACTGTGTTGCGCGCATCCTCAATGTTGTTTTTCAGATGATGAAGAATTCGCCCGGTCTCTGCCATTCCAGAGGCCGAGATGATCACCATAGGCTCACGGCGGTCATTAAGCGCTTTGGATTCTTCCACCGATTCAATGTATGTAAGCCCATCAAAGCTCAACGCTGGATGCTTACCAGTGCGATAAAATGTGCGGGCTTCATCATCAAAGAGATGGGAAAATTCCTGAAAGACACGGCTGATACCAACCGCCAACGGGCTGTCCACGTAAATTGGGATACGGGGCAATTCCCCGCTGGAATACATACGGTTGAGATCGTAAACAATTTCCTGGGTGCGTCCCACCGCAAAAGCCGGTATGATCACTTTGCCATTGCGTTCAATGGTTCGCGCGACTGCATCACGTAACTCCTCATAAGCCGCCTGATGTTCAGGGCGGACTTTATCCCCGTACGTGCACTCCATCATAAGATACTCAGCAGTTTCCGGCAGCACCGGGTCATCAATGAGGGGGAGATTTGGACGCCCAATGTCACCAGAAAACCAGAAATGCAGGGTACGCCCGTTCTCACGAATATCCAGCACGACGCCAGCCGAGCCAAGGATATGACCAGCATCAACAAAGCGGGCGGTAACCCCTGGTATCGGTTCAAAGACCTCGCCATACTCTTTGGGCGAAAAATGCGCGGCAACTCTCTCGGCATCCGCACGGGTATATAACGGCTGTATGGGCGGTTCCCCTCTTCGAAAACGTTTTTTGTTTACATATTCCGCATCCGATTCATGAATATGTCCAGAATCCAACAGCACCAACTCGGCCAGCTTTGCCGTCGGGCGGGTGACGTAAATGCGCCCCATGTATCCCTGCTTTACCAGATTCGGAAAATTGCCACAATGATCAATATGTGCATGCGTCAAAATAGCAGCATCTACCTGTCGAGGATCAAACTGGAAATACAGATTCTTTTCATAAAAGTCCTTGCGTCTTCCTTGAAAAAGACCACATTCCAGCAACAACAACTTGCTGTTGACCGTGATCAAGTATTGCGAACCTGTAACCGTTTGAGCAGCACCGTTAAACTGTATTTTCATCCGAGCTTTTTCAATCCTCCTCAACACCCAACGCCTGAAGTATCTGCGCCCCATAGTGTTTAAAACGCCAGGGGGTATGCTCCATAAGTACCTCTAACTCCTGTGCATTTTGAGGAAACTGACGGGCTATTCTTTCCAGAATTTCACGCGGCAAAACGACATCCGACTCGACACCCATCTGTCTGGCAACAGCCTTGCGCCACGAGCGCAAAACATCCATCCGATGCAGAACATCATCATCCCGGCGAGGGGAAGCCGGGCGCTGCAGAGGCTTACTGCTCAAGCCCCGGCTCACGGCTTCCAGAAGCTGCCGCCCGTGCATGCTGATCTGACGGGATGTGAGGCGACAAACCTGTGCCAGGTCGGTTGTCTTTTGAGGACAGGTTTTGGCTATTTGAAGCAAGGTTTGGTTACTCAATACCTTAAAAACCGGGCGATCTTCCATCCTGGCAACTCTCTCACGGTAATCATATAGCTGTTGCAGCACAGAAGCCTGCATGGGGGATATGGTATGTCCTCCAGCAACTCGCCAAAAGCCATTTTCGCCATTGTTTCCTTTGGGCACCTGCGTCAAGCACATCCGCCGAAAATCCTCTTCAGCCAGTTGCAAACGGCCACATTGGATTAACTCCTCGCGTAACTGATGGCGCAGCGGGATTAAATAGTGCGTATCCATCTGTGCATACGTAATGAGTTGATGCGGCAGCGGACGCTGCCGCCAGTCGGCGCGCTGACAATGCTTATCCACCGTAATGCCAAATTCCCATTCAAGCATTGCCCCCAGCCCGGTTGCGCTTCTTCCAAGTATCCGTCCCGCCAACATCGTATCAAAAAGATTGACAAACAAAAAGCCAAAGTCGCGTTTCAGGCAAATCAGGTCATATTCTGCAGCATGAAACACTTTTTCGATGCGCGGGTCAGCAAACAGACCACCAAGAGGAGAAAGATCGTTCAGTGCAAGTGGGTCAATCAGATAGTCATCATCCTCTGTAGAAATCTGTATCAGGCACACCTGTTCACGATAGGCGTGTAAGCCATTTGATTCGGTATCCACACCTAACAACTGGCAACGCGCAAGATGCGGTACGACCCGATGCAGGTCGTCCGGTGTTGAAATCCATAGCGGGCGTCTCAACGCAATTTCCACGCAAGTGATTATAGCGCAAAAAAAGCGCTTTCTCGTTCGTGTTTATGGTATATTGTATGAATATTGTAGAAAAGTCGTCGGGAAGACCAGAATGAAAGAGAAAATTTTGCTCATAGAAGATGACGAAGCCATCGTAAAAGTGCTGCGGCGCGGACTGGCTTTTGAAGGGTATCAGGTAGATATTGCCTACACCGGCGAGGGAGGACTTAAGTCCGTCAGAGACAACAACCCTGACTTGGTAATTCTCGATCTGATGTTGCCCGGCATGGATGGGTTGGAAGTGTGTCAGCGACTGCGCACAACAAGCAATATTCCTATCCTCATACTCACCGCTAAAGATGCACTGCAGAACCGCATCGAAGGCTTGGATTCTGGCGCAGATGACTACATGGTCAAACCGTTTGAATTGAGCGAGTTACTGGCAAGAATAAGAGCGCTTTTGCGCCGCACCCAGCAGGAACGAACTCCCATTTTGAGCTTTGCTGATCTGACACTGGACACTGCCAGCCGCCAGGCAAAACGCGGCGCGCGGGTTATCCCCCTCACGGCAAAAGAGTATGAACTGCTGGAGCTGTTTATGCGCCACCCGCGCCAGGTTCTAACTCGCGAATTGATTTTTGACCGCGTCTGGAACTACGATTTTGGCGGAGAAAGCAACGTTCTGGACGTGTATGTGCGCTATCTGCGTCAAAAACTTGAAAAGGAGGGCGAGCCGAGACTCCTGTTCACCGTACGTGGGGTGGGTTACGTACTGCGCGAAAGTGATTGATGTCTTTACGTTTGCGCTTTACACTGTTTTATACCCTTTTACTGATTGGGGTTCTGCTTCTGTTCACCTCGGTGGTGTACGGACTGGTTCATCTGTCTTTGATCAACCAGATTGATCAGACAATCTTTCAACAGGCGACCCTGCTGCTGAACGAGTTAAGAGTAAATTCCGTCAATCAGGTTGACCAGCGCTCCATTGCTGACTTTGCCCCCCATCATGATATTATCTACCAGGTTTGGGATACAAACGCCCAATTACAGATCGCATCCCCCCCCAGTTGGAGGGAAACACTCGATGGGGTGGGTCTTCGGTCAAACCAACCAAGATACAACTCGACCTACGCATCAGGCAGCCACGTGCGGGTCTTGAGCATCCCGTTTCAAACAACGCGCGGACCGGCTGGCGTGCTTCAGGTGGGATACCGCCTAAGCCTGGCGGACTTCACCCTGCAAACGTTGATCATCCTGTTTGTGTCAATGTCCCTGCTGGCGGTTGCTCTGGCAACTCCCGCTATCTGGGCTTTAACCGGGAGAATCCTGAGCCCGCTGCAAACAGTTACCCATATTGCCTCTAACATTATCCGCGTAGATGATCTGCAAAGACGAATTCCAGCCACAACCTCAACCAATGATGAGGTCGGACAGTTGATTATTGCCTTCAACCAGACACTTGAGCGAATGGAAAAATTGCTAAACGCCCAGCGCCGATTTCTGACAGACGTCAGCCATGAGCTGCGGACGCCCCTGACGGTCATCAAGGGCAATATAGGGCTGATGCTTCAGATGCAATCTGCGGATCAGGAAGCGCTGGAAAGCATCAACTCTGAAGTTGACCGTCTTAACCGCCTGGTTGGAGACCTGCTCTTGCTTGCTCAGGCAGAGTCCGGAAAGCTCCCTCTGGACATGCGCCCTGTTGACATGGACACCTTGCTCCTGGAAGTGCTTCCACAAATGCGCTCTCTGGCAGGAGATAAACTAAACATCCATCTGGCAGAAATAGATCAGGCGCAGGTGATGGGAGACGGCGACCGTCTCAAGCAGGTGCTGATCAACATCATCAGCAACGCCATCTTTTTTACGCCGCAAGGCGGAAAAGTTACCATTTCTATGCGCAAAGTGGCAAACCAGGTGCAAATCACCATCAGCGACACTGGGCCAGGCATCTCCGCAGAAGACCTGCCGCACATTTTTGAGCGCTTTTACCGTGGTGAAAAATCACGAACGCGCGCCCATGGGAGCGGGTTTGGGCTTGGTCTGGCAATCGCCAACTGGATCGTGCGCGGTCATCGGGGAACCATTGAGGTCAGTTCATACCCCGGCAAAGGAACAACCTTTTGCATCTGGCTACCGCTCAAAGGAGAAAATTAAAAAAACATCTCCCTTGGTCAAAGCCAGGGAGATGTTTGATAAAAAAAATACCAGACTCTATATTGACTCACCACAAACTTAACTCTGGTTGTATATCATAACATGCGATGATACGTTGGCTCAGCGGACGAACTGCTATCAGCGGACATGCTGCGGTTGACAACCGCTCGTGCCGAGATCGGGTTGCTGGCGACCGTCCTCGAGGAAGAAACCCCACCGCTAACAGGGGCACGGCTGACTGCCGAGGAACCCCTGGAACGTCTCTGCGGAGAAAGGAAATGCTCTCCCGCCAGAGAAATGGTGCCAATAATAAGAATGCGAATGACCCAGATCATTACAGCCACAAAAATGGGCACCACTTTGGTAATCGTGTCCGGGTTCATGACAGCCGTACTGGTAACGTTGTGATTGAGAATTGCCATAGAAACACCCCACCAGGTGAGCATGGCATTCATGGTGGCAGCAAGAAACCAGGCGCCAAACAGATACCAGACTTCCTTGGGCTCATCCGCACCGCTTGCTGAGGTAAACAAGCGGGCAATGCCAGCAAAATCAATCCCGCAAAAGGCAATTGCCAGGATGGTTGACCATTTGAACCCCATAAATTTCAGGTTGCCCAAAAGGTCGCTCAAAGCATAATCGGTGGTGCTGTAGTTAAACATCTCGAAGGCGATCAGAGCAACCAAAATGATGATGGCTAAAGCCACACCCGCTCTAATCTGGACTCTTGGTAACGGAAATGCACTATGCGTGCTCGATAGGTTCATGGGACAGCTCCTCTCTAGAAAATAAAAGTGGTATGAAACTTGCTTTTAAAATAGCACATTTGTTCTATAAAGTCAAGGGGCAATTTTTTCGGTTTTCGAAGCTGCCCCCACCAGACAATCCACTTTGGGTGCGGTAGGGCAAAGGAAAGTCCTCAAGGGTAAAGGTCGTCAGGTCAGCCAGAGAGATACCCTCGCCATTTTCCACACCCATGACACGCTCAGCCAGCGCGTTTTTCATCTGCAGATACAGATTCCGTACTGCTCTTGCATTGCCAAAATAGCTGCCATCTTGAGCGCGAATCTGCTCTAAGATATCCCCTGCTTTTTGGCGAACACCCTCCCCAAAATACATGCCATCTTGCTGCGCAAACATATCCAGAATCTGCAACAGTTCATCGGTAGAAAAGTCCTCAAAATCGAGCTGGATGGCAAAGCGCGAGGATAATCCTGGGTTGGCGGTCAAAAAGCGCGCCATTTCCTCTCGATAACCGGCAACAATGACCAACATACGCTCGCGGTAATCTTCCATTACCTTGACCAGTGTATCAATTGCTTCGCGCCCAAAATCAGTTTGCCCTCCCCGATACAGGGTGTAAGCCTCATCAATAAACAGGACGCCCTCCATCGCTTCTTTTACCTTTTCCATCGTCTTTTGCGCTGTCTGCCCCACATACCCGGCAACCAAGTCAGCACGGCTTACCTCAATACAGTGCCCTTTTCTTAATAACCCAAGCGAGCAGTAGATTTTTCCAATCAGTCGGGCAACGGTAGTCTTTCCCGTTCCGGGGTTGCCGCTGAAAACCATGTGCTGGATAGGAAAACGGGAGGCAGCGGGTGGATTGCGCATTTGCTCATATTGAATCTGGCGGACAAGACCGCGCAGATGCGCCTTGACATTTGTCAGCCCGATCAGTCCATCCAACTCCGCAAAAAGCACATTCACATCCGGGATGTCAGGTGTCAGATATCTGCGGTATTTCACAGGAATATCCTCCAGCACAACATCCTCGTTCAGCGCCAGATGGTTCTTTACCACACGGGCAGCTCTGCGCCGCTCGATGCCATCCACCAGGTTACGCATCTCCCCGGCATTGCCAAAGTGCTGATCGCGCGCAGCGTACAGCCCCGCAATGATCTCCTTCACCTTGAGAGAGACAGCTTCAACCAGCGGAGGAATACCCCGCTCATCCAGCATTTTTTCAAAAATTGCCCACAATTCTTGTGGCGAGTAATCTGGGAACTCGATGATATTTTCTTCCGGAAATCGGCGGGGCAGCCCCGGATTGGAATTCCGGAACTGTTTCATCTTATCTGGATACCCTGCCGCAATGACCATCAGCCGGTTACGGTCATTTTCCATACGCAAAAGCAGCGTATCAATGGCTTCCTGACCAAAACCGCCGCGATCCCGTTCGCATAAAACATACGCCTCGTCAAGAAACAGGACTCCATCAAGCGCCCGATCTACAACGTCATTGGTGCGAATCGCCGTTGCGCCGACCACATCAGCCACCAGATCAGAACCCCTGCATTCTACCAGATGCCCGCGCTTGAGGATGCCTATTTCGCGGTAAATCTCCCCCATCAGCCGGGCAACGGTGGTTTTTCCCGTCCCCGGGTTGCCAGCAAAAATCATGTGTAGGTTGGGAGCATTGGTGTTTTTCTTTCTAATCTGCTGCCAGGCTGTCAGTTCGGCAATCCGCTCTTTCACTTCCCCCAGACCAATCAGCCCTTCAAGCCTTTCCTGAGCTCCCAGCGTCTCATCTTGAACAGCAGAGAACCAGTTATGCGCTCTGGCTTCCTGCGAGGATAACTGGCGAAGCGGTGTCAGCTTTTCAATCCAATGTCTGATCTGACAATTTTCCACCGCCATCCACGAACACAGGCGTGGCAGGTCTTGCGTATCACAAACAAGACGGTTTTTCAGACGATACGACTCGACAAGACGAGCGATTTCCTCCTCTGGCGGCGAACCAATAGAGACAACGCGGCAATTGGAGAGGCGAGTATGACGGCAATTGACGATGTAACTGCGCAGTTCCGCAACAGGCAGGCGCTCTGCGCTGCGGCACAATTCCTCATAAGTCTCTACACCAAAAACAAGAATGCAAAGATTGGTGTTGGAAGCAGGTAAATGCGCCCAGCCTCCAAATATCCCGGCAAGGGTGCGCTGGTCTTCAAAACAGCGTAGGGTAGATTCCGCTTGATGAATAACAATCGCCGTTCTCGTTTTTTTTTGATCTTTCATCATCGCATCCAGCATGTGCAGCGCATGGTTATCGCCGATGCCCTCATACACATCTGGCGGCTTCTGAAAATCGGGGTTGCCGACCAGCATGTAATCATCCAACGGTCCTCCGCTCAGCAACGACATGCGACGTCCCATCCTGCGATCAGGCTGGTGTGCCACGGGATTAGCAAGCTCCATCGACTCTTCGTCCAGAAAGTAAATTGGTCGGTGTGGAGAAACAAAGCCCACCCGCCGAAAGCCGTGCTCTTTCAGTCCGGTCAGCAGGGCTTCTTCAAGCGTTTGCTGCTCATACCGGATGGTGATAAAAAGATCATCCACTCCCCTGCCATACAACACCAAAAAGCGGTGGTACTGCCCCTCTTCTATGGCAGCACGGACACGTTCAACGGCTTGCATGCAGCTACAACCTCATTTTCGGAGATGGACTGAGAACGAAGACTTGTTTGCTGTGTCACTGGTTGTGGCGCGCTGACAGTGCCGATTTGCAATCCAAATCTGGCAAGGGCAGACGAAATCTCCTTCGCCCTTTGGCGCAGTTCATACTGCGTGCGCTGCCTGTAGTCCAGCGAATCCAGTTGCAGCTCATTATCGCCATATTTTGCACTGCCTGGGATGACCCGCACCTGCACCTCGCTCCCCTCAAGATTCTTAAGGCGGGCAATATATGTTGCGCGAAGATTCCTCTGCTGATACCCCGCATCAACGACTCCAAACCCCTGCCTGCGGAGCGCCTGAATGACGATATCCGCAATGTTGATGCGCAATTGTGAGTTCAACACCGCCAGCCTGGCATCCAAAATAATCCCTGCCAGTTCCTTCTCCATCCCAGGCAATTCTTCCTTCAGCATGCGACGCAAAGCGTCGATTTCCACCATACAAGTACTGTCATCCAACATCCGAATCTTATGGTCAACTTTTTCTCTGAAACAGGACAACCCTCCCTCTGTCCATTCGTCCACATCCAGAGTGAAGCCAAGCATGTTTCCCTGGGCATCCACCGCCTCACAGGAGCGATTGCTCTCGGCAAGTGCCTTTAAATGCAAAAGCCGTTCAATAACCGACTGGCGCAGATACTCCCACGTATTGTGCAGCTGTTCAAGTTCTATCCTCAAATCCGATAACTCCATATAGGCGCGCTGCGCCTGCAAGAGCGCCGAATCGCAAAAGCCATTGGCAAGATTCTCGCCTGCCAGGTTGATTTCGCGCAATACTCCATCCATCCTACCGGGTGCAAAAAATTCGTGCTGCAGGTGCTCCTCAATATAGTTTGACATTTCTATCGCTGCATTGAGCCACATATCAGCATACGCGCCCTTATCCATCCTTTCACTTTCCATCGCATCCAGATGGCTTTGCACCACCGCCATGTCCTCTAGCCGCTGGGTACGCTCATGGTCGAGGAGCATCTCAAGCATCTCCAGCCGATCGTCAAAGTGTGCCCCCTGTTGGGCAATTACTTGCTCCAAACCATGAATGCGCTGATCATGATCGGATTGCAATTGTACAAAATATTCACCCATCCGTTCGAGCTGCCCTCTGTGCCGTTTTCTCTCTTCGCGCATCGCAGCAGCCATGCGTTGCTCCTGAGCTTCCAGCATCTCCACCCTACGGCTGGATAACTCCCCGGCTGTCTGCTGCATCTGACGCCAGAGCTCATACTGCTGGTGATACAGTGCCTGGCTGGTTTTCTCTTCGACACGGCGGATGTGTTCGCCCAGACCAGCAACCAGATTGTGGAATTCCTGTTCACGGATATTGAGCTCCTCCATCTGGCGTACAGTGTTTGCCGCGCTTTCCTGTTTGACCTTTTCCACTTGCACGGCATCTTCCTGGTTCATGAACAACAAGCGCATCTCTGCTTCATGCAACCGCCGATACTCTTCACGGCTGATCGTAACGGTGGCGCGTTTACGCCCGCTCATACACAACCTCACTTTCTATACCAGCAAACACTTCCAAAACATCTCGGGGTGGAATGCCCGCCATCAGCACAGCCCCATCCTGGATGACGAACTCCACCTGTCGTGGGGCATCCTCCAAATTTGCGTGCAACAGACGATTGGTCAGGTGAATCACCCGCTGGTTAGAACTCCCCCGCAAACCAACCCCATTATCCAGAGTGTGAATGTAGGGACCATCAATGAGTACATCCAGTTCAGTCATCAAGCGCGAAACCCCGCTTGAAGGGGGGAATTGACACAGGTACTCAAAAGAGTAGCCTGAATAACAAATCACATTGATTTCGGGGTTGATGCGCTTTGCCTGACGGATAAAAAGATAAAGCGCCTCTGCCTGAAGCATGGGTTCTCCGCCGGAAATGGTCAACCCATCCACGCTGCGATTAGCGAGCAGCCTGTGTGCCAGTTCGATAGGGGAAATCTCGTGCGCCCTGCGACTGTCAAGCTCGCGCCATTCAGGAGCAATGCAATGCGGACAATTCTGCAGACATCCCTGCAGCCAGACAACTGCTCTATTTCCAGGTCCAAGAACCTGCGTCATTGGCAGGATGGCGGCGACGGCAAGAAAGGGCTTCTGACTGATGGCTTTTTTCTGCATCAAAAACAACTCTCTCTATTCTAAAAATGTCAAGGTTTTAAGAAGCCTCAATTACACAGCGTTTTTAGAACTTTTATTCTATTATAAAACATAATACAAAAAGTCAAGGGGTCAAAAGATTATCCCAATTTGTGAAATCACAATCGGCTTTCTCGAGAACCCAATATATGGTGTTCTTGGCTTCCATAACTAGCATATATAGCGTATTTCAAGTGGCTTTACCAAAAATGAGCAATCGCAACGCAAAAAATATACATGCTTTGCATCCAAAAGAGCCCTAACAACATACAGGCAGGGCAAATCCCCTGTCTGTATGTTGTTGAAAACATCCTGCTAGAAGAAGTGAATCTCGTGTTCGGTGTTATTCTGGCGGATCAACAACTTTGTGCCAGGCTCTTTCTGCATCTCACTGGCAAACAAACCGAAGCGTATAAACCGCCGAATAATATCTAACACAGTCGTATGCTGCTCATCCGATAGACGCCTGATTTCGGCATACATCTCTTCGGGTAACTTTAGGTTGTAGCAATACAGTGACTTGCTGTAACCTGATTTATAATTGGACTTTTGAATGGTATTAACCGCCATAGAAACCTCCGGAAAATGAAAAATGCTTCCAATACCAACATACACAGCCTTTTCATGATATACACCGTTGCACATCACCTCCATATCTGTCAGGGGTCTGGAAAACATATTTTAGAACAAAAATTCTATTATGTCAATGATTTTTCACACACAAATTTAAAGCACATTGTCTATACAGACACACGGCAAGGGTTGTTTTCAATAACAAATGCGTTATACTCAACTTGTTTCTCAAACTCGTTTCTCGGATAACACAAAAACATGCGTTCACCCGATTTGATACTTCTTCACGCCCCCAGTGTGTATGACTTTCGCAAGGAGTCCATCCTGTATGGGCCTGTATCCGATATGGTGCCCTCCACACCGATTTTCGAAATGTACCCCATCGGTTTCACCACCATGGCAGAGTATCTCGAACGTCACGGCATGCGCACCCGTATCATCAACCTTGCCATGCACATGTTGCAAGACCGCGACTTCGACGCCGAACGTTTTCTCAGCCGTCTGGATACGCTTGCTTTTGGCATTGACCTGCACTGGCTGCCACATGCCCATGGCTCACTGGAAGTCGCCAGCATCCTCAAGAAACAGCACCCTTCCATTCCAGTCATATTTGGCGGTTTCTCTGCCACCTATTTTCACCGTGAGTTAGCCCTGTATCCCCAGGTTGACTACATCCTGCGCGGCGATTCCACAGAATTTCCCCTCAAACTGCTGATAGAGCATCTGAAGACAGGCGGTCATGTACGGCCTGCGCTGGGGTCTGCTGACTTTCGGCATTTAGCCACCATCCCCAACCTGGTGTGGAAAGACCGCGAGGGAGACGTTCATATTAATCCGATCTCGCACGTACCAGAGACACTGGACGATCTGCTGATAGATTACGTGGGCGTTATGCGCTCGGTGGTGCGCTACCGTGACCTGGTGAGCTATATTCCATTCAAGAGCTGGCTGCGCTATCCCGCTACTGCAGCCATCGCAGTGCGCGGCTGCCAGAACCACTGTGTAACTTGCGGCGGTTCTGCAAACAGCTTTGCGGCTTTTTTCAACCGCACTCAACCCGCCTACCCATCCCCAGAAAAACTTGCCTCGGATATCCGTCGGCTGGAAAAGTTCAGTCACGCCCCAGTGATGGTGCTGGGGGATATCCAGCTTTCTGGACAGGATTACGCACTGCGTTTTCTGGAGGCACTGGCAGGATACAGAAAGCCTGTCATCTTTGAATTTTTCAGACCGCCGTCGCGCCCGCTGCTGGAGCAGATGTCCCGCAGCATAAAAAACTATGTCATCGAAATATCCATGGAATCGCATGATGAGCAGGTGCGGAAGGCATTTGGACGCGCTTACACCAACGGCGATCTGGAGCGCTGCATCGAAGATGCCTTTGAACTTGGCTGCCAGCGCTTTGATCTGTTTTTCATGGTGGGCATCAAGCAGCAGACGTATCAGTCAGTGATGGAAACCGTAGAATACACCCGCAGCCTGCTCGCACGCCAGGAGCGAAACCACAATCCCAGACTGCTGCCCTTTATCTCCCCCATGGCGCCTTTTCTCGACCCGGGAAGCCTTGCTTTTGAGCAACCCGAAAAACATGGTTACCGGCTTTTTTGTCGGACACTGGAGGAGCACCGCCAAGCGCTGCTGGCTCCTAGCTGGAAGTACGTGCTCAACTACGAAACAGTCTGGATGAACCGCGACCAGATTGTAGCAGCCACCTACGAAGCCGCTGCCAGGCTTAATCAGATCAAAGGCGAGTATGGGTTGATCCCTCTGCGCGATGCCGAAGCCACAGCCTGTCGAATAGCCTTTGCCCGGCAACTGATGGATCAAATTGACGAGATCATGTCCAAAAATCTGACACAAGAGCAACGACAGCGTCATCTCAGGGCGTTGAAAGACAGCGTGGAAAATGCCAACCTGGGAACGGTATGCGACAAACGCGAGCTGGAAGTGCCTCAACTCGGAGGGATCAACTGGCTGCACGCCACCAGTCTGATCGTGAACGACTGGTTAAAGGACAGAAAACGCCTTCTGCCATGATTCAGCGCTACAAACCCGCTCTGGCATGGTTTGCATCCATTCTTCTGGCAACAGGGGTATTTGTCTATATCCTGCTCGATCGGTCTCCTTATCCCGTGCGCCCAATCGCGATTCAGGCGCGCCTTGGTTTCACCATCGTTTTACCCCTCATTTTCACATTAATCCTGCTTGCCCTGCGGATAGAGGGTTTCAAAGGACAGGTGATTGCTATGTGCACAATCACCGCACTTTTTGCGCTGTCGCTGGCAGGGCTGTGGGCAAGCGGATATAGCGACTCGGTCATTATCAGCGGGCTGCTTCCCTGGTCAGACGCCGACGGGTTTTATGATGACGCACGTCGTCTGCTTGAGGGATGGGAGCTGACCCACATCTCGGCACGCCGCCCTCTATTTAGCGGTCTGTTCGCTGTGCTGCTGGGGATAAGTCATCAGAACCTTCAGGCTGCGCTGGCGGGTTTCGCCTTGTTGAATGCCTTTTCATGTTATCTGCTTGGGCGCGAGATTCGGTGCACACATGGGGCTCTGACCGCCGCATTCACCCTGACATTGCTTTTCTTTTTCTACCGGCGCTTCAGCGGTGCGGTCATGACGGAAAATCTGGGGCTGCCCCTCGGTGTTCTGGGATTTGCCCTGTTGTGGCGCGGGACAGCCCTTCGGGACACATGGCTGATTCTAACTTCCATCCTTGTGACAACCCTCGCTCTCAACACCCGCGCTGGGGCTTTTTTTGTCCTGCCAGCGCTGATCCTCTGGGCTGGACGAATGTGGCGCACAAAGAGTCTGCTGCACTGGAAACTTGTCGGGCTGGGATGCGCAGCTATCGCGTGTGGTTTTCTGCTCAATGCCTTTGTTTTCCACTTCACCGGAGCTTCTTCGCAAGGTGTCCCTTTTTCGAACTTTTCTTATACACTCTATGGCTTAGCGCGGGGCGGCGAAAGGTGGAATGTCATTTTTGACCGCTATCCGGAGCTTTTCAATATTCCTGAGCCTGAACACTCGCGGCGTATCTACAAGCTGGCTTTTGACGAAATACGCCATCAGCCCATGAATCTGGCAAAGGGAATGCTGAAACAATGGCAGCTGCTGTTTTCCACCACCCGCTACGGCGCATACTCATTTGTAGTAGGCGAGACGCTAACCCCTATCAGGCAAGCCGTCAATCTGACGCTCTTCTTGCTTGCCTTTGCCGGGTTGTTCTTCTGCTTCCAGAAACGCAATGCCTCTCAGTACACTTCGCTGATGCTGTTTATGACCGCCGGTGTCCTAATCTCTATCCCCTTTGCATCTCCACAGGATGCCTACGGTATGCGCGCCTATGCGGCATCCATGCCATTCTTTGCTTTGCTGCCCGCTCTGGGATTGACCTACGCTGCACAGCTGCTATTGCCAGCACAAAAAGAGCAAAAGCGCAGCAGAATTGGGCTGCTTTTGCGCCGTCTGTGCGACCTGAAGCCTACCCAGCAATCCGCTGCACAGCCTGCTCCGCCCACAAAAGCAGACATTGCAACACCCCTCAGCCTACTGCTGATTCTGCTCCTGGTGGTATCCCCTGTGCTCACCAGGGCGTTGAGCGCTCCCTCCGCTTTTGCTCACGTTGACTGCCCTGACGGGCAGACACCCATGTACACGCGCTACTCACCCGGTTCTTATATCAACGTGGTCAGAGAGGATGTATTCCTGCTGGACTGGCTGCCCAATTTTCATCAAAGCCGTTACGAGCGCAGCATTCATGGGCTGCCGGGTGAACTGCAAATGAGGGGGTTTCTGGAAATCGAAGCCCCAGCTACCATCATCAACGGGCTTGATCTGGCAAGCAATCAAAGCTTCTGGCTGATTGCAAACACCGAACAACTGCCCTCTTCCTATGGTATTCTGGGGATTTGCGGAAAGTGGCATCCATCCCCTCCGCTCAAGCTGTACGGGTTCTTCTATGCTGATACCATCCGTTTGGTGGGGGAATAAAAACTCGCCACACCAACGCCGGCGATACAACACACCTGTGTGCTCAGACCGGCACGATGCAGCGAGGATATGCCAATTAGAGTTCTTTAAGACCGTCAGATAATACGCTCACCGGGCGCTTTTCCCAGCGCTTCGGCTGCCACCAGAAAGTCATTGGCGGAAATGACACCAATGGGGGACTCATCTTCATCATCCATAACCGGCAGGTGATGAATTCGCTTTTGCTTCATCAAGAGTGCACATTCTTTCAGCGGGGTGCTGCGAAAAACAGTGATCAGCGGCGAGGTCATGATCTCGCGCACCTTGACCAATGAGGGGTTGCGTTCCTGCGCCACAATCTTGTCACAGATATCGGTGGATGTAACGATACCGTACTCCGGATTGGTTTCGGTTTTGTTGACAATGACGCTCTGGGTATACCGCCGCCGCATCAGTGAGAGCGCCTCAGAAACAGTCGCGTCAGGTTCAACAAAAATCACCACGTCCAGCATCCAATCGCCAACTGTAAATTGCATTTTCGACTCTCCTTTTTCTGTCCAGATGATAGTGTCTCTTTCTAACCAGTATATTCTCTATTAAAGCACAAGACAAGTGAAGACATTATGAAAAAACGAATGACATCCTGCTGGTTTAAGATGTGACTGCTGGGGATTCCCAGTCCCATCCCTGCAGCCTGCTCAAAAAATGATGGGCAGTCATGTCCATGTGAACAGGTGTGATAGAGACAAACCCGGCTGCCAGCGCGCCGATATCCGTGCCGTCTTCAGGTACGCCAGACGGCGGGTCGCCGCCAATCCAGTAATACGGACGCCCAAACGGGTCTTCACGCCGCACTAAAAAGTCATGATACATGCGCTCTCCCAGTCGAGTAACACGATAGCCCCTGATCTCTTCCAGCTTGAGAAAAGGCACGTTGACATTGAGAAGCACACCCTTTGGAAGTCTGTTGCGCAATACACATGCGCTTATCCGCGCCGCAATCTTTGCGGCGGGCGAAAAGTCTATTTGCTGCTGCGGGTCATGTGGTCCATCCAGAGAGACAGCGATTGATTGGATTCCCCAGATAACCCCCTCCATCGCCGCGGCAACTGTCCCGGAATACGTCAGGTCTGTGCCCAAATTGGGCACCGGGTTGATGCCTGAGACCACCAGGTCAATCGGCTCGGAAAGCAACCCCATATACGCCAGAGCAACGCAATCCGACGGCGCCCCATCACACATCAGCGCCAACGATCCATCTGCCAGTTTGGTCTCTTTGACCCGCAGCGGACGATGCAGCGTCTTCACATGACCGGCTACCGACCAGTTATGATCCGGCGCAACCACGCTCACCTTGCCTAGCGGGCGCAATGCCTGTACCAGCGCCAGCAATCCCGGCGCCATCACACCATCGTCGTTGGTAACCAGGATGTGTTTTACGTTTTCCAATCCAGCTCTTTTTTGAAGCGGCTCAACAGCGCATCTTTCTCCGCTGGAGGCAAAAAGGATGCCTCGACCGCGTCGAGGATAGACTGCTTCAGCCGCCAGTGCGGGACAGATAACGTCTCACATGCCAGACGATATTCATCGCTCAACGTGATGCCCGAAACGCCCGGGTCATCTGTATTGAGCACCACCTTTAGCCCGGCTGCAAACATTTGATTAAGGGGATGATGCATCAGCGAGGGTGTAACGCCAGTATGATAGTTGCTGGTAATGCACACCTCAAAAGCAATTCCCCGCTCACGTGCCAGCGCAACCACATCAGCATCTTCTAGCACTCGAATACCATGACCAATGCGCTCCGCCTGAAGCTCCTCAATTGCCTGACGTACATTTGCAGCCCCTGCCCATTCGCCAGCATGAATGGTAACCGCCAGACCATCTTGCCTGGCAGCACGAAAGATATTGATAAAAGCATCGGCAGGAAAATCTGCCTCATTGCCAGCAAGGTTCAATGCCACAATCCCGCGCGGTATGCGTTCCACCGCCAGCCGGGCAACCTCCTCTGCCAGCGCCGGGCTTTCATGACGGTTGACGCTAACAATCAGCTGCACACGGGTATCCAGACTGGCGTTTGCCTGATCAACACTGTCAATGACCCAGTCCATTACTTCGCCCAGCCCAAAGCCGCGCACCCGGCTGAGGGCAACCGGCGTGAACATCAGTTCCATATAACGGATGCCATCTGCGCAGGCATCCGAAATCACTTCGTAGGTGAGACGTTGAATGATCTCAGGTGAAAGGTAAAACTGGCGCAGGGTCTGGAATTTTGCCAGGAAGCTGACCATGTTGAACGGCTCGTCCTCCTGCATCTGCACCATCTGCTGCAACTCGCCGCCCTTTGGCAAGGGCAGCTGATACGCCTCCGCCAGCGCCTGCAGTGTACTCACGCGCAGCGAGCCTTCAAGATGGCGGTGCAATTCCACCTTTGGCAGATTGCGGTAGAAGTCGTCGCCCCCGGAGGGTGTCATTTCCATTGCGCTTTACTCAAATCCCGTTTCTTCTGTTTCCATCCTGCTACACAGAACACCTTGCCCACTAAAATTATATCCTACTTTGAAAATATTCAGGAATACAGCTTGATGGCGTTACGCTTTCCTAGTCGTCAGCATCTCCTGCCCATAGACGCAGGTAAGACTCATAGCGTGCCGGATGAATTTTTTTACACTCCACAGCAGCGCGCACCGCGCAGCCAGGTTCTTCGCGGTGCGTGCAATTGTTAAACTGGCATGCGGAAACCAAATCTCGCATTTCAGGGAAATAACCATCCAACTCGTGCGGCTGGATATCCCACAATGCCAGACTGCGCAGCCCCGGCAGGTCTGCTACATAACCGCCCTCCGGCAGGGGAAAAAGTTGACGCACGACTGTGGTATGCCTGCCACGCCGGGTGGTATGACTGATCTCGCCCACCTCCAAACCAAGACCTGGCCGAAGGAGATTGAGTAAACTGGTTTTCCCCACTCCCGAAGGGCCTGCCAAGCCAGAAATCTTCCCTACCAGATGCTGGCGCAACTGATCAATATGATCTCCACGCACAGCCGAGGTATACAGCACCGCATATCCAAGCTCAGTATAACGGTCAAAAAGCTGCCAGGCACGTTCGTGATCCAGCAAGTCAATTTTATTCGCCACAATCAGGGGAGAGATGCCCTGCTTTTCGCAGATGATCAGGAAACGGTCGAGCATTCTCAGGCGTGGCGCAGGCTGGGCACACGCGAATACCAGCACCAGCTGATCGGGGTTCGCCAGAAGCGTTTGCCGAATATCTCCCTGCGGTGTCGGGGCAGTACGCACCAAAGCGCAGCGACGCGGCTCAATTTCCTCAATCCAACCACTGTTACCCGAGTGAAGCGAAACGCGGACACGATCACCCACAACCGCCAGGTTTCTATCACCAACAGCCGCACGTTTCAATCGCCCGCGCAGATGGCAGACCACCTCCCCCTGGTCTGTCTGAACTGTAAAAAAACCAGATTGTGAGCGAACAATCAGCCCAGGAACAGTCGTTGCTTTCACAGCCAGTTACTGCGGCGCTTCACCTTCAGGGGTGGGCGTTTCTGTAGGTATGAGACCCGGTATAGGTGTCTGGGTAGGAAGCGGCGTAGGTGTGCGGGTAACGTCATAGCTGGCTTCCCAAGGGAAGAGCGGGCCCTTCTGCTCAAAGAAATACTCTTCCATGATACGGCGCGTGATAGGAGCAGCAACAGCCGATCCATCGCCAGCATTTTCGGCAATGACCACCACCGCAATGTCCGGGCGTTCGGGATTTTTGTAGTCGGTATACGCCGCAAACCAAGCATGCGGGTCTCCAAACGGATTCTGTGCAGTGCCGGTTTTGCCATAAACAGGAACATTGAAGTTGAGAAACGTCTTTTGCGCCGTGCCGCGCTTATTGTTGACCACGCTGAACATAGCATCCTGAATGATCTTTAAATTTGCAGGTGAAACAGGTAAAACACTGCGCACCTCAGGGGCAAAAGCCAAGTCAACTGTCCCATCGGGTGCAACGATTTTCTCAACTACCTGCGGACGCAGCAGCCTGCCCCCATTGCCAATCGCGGCAATAAAATCCACCACCTGAATAGGCGTGGCAAGCATAGCACCCTGCCCAAAAGCAAGTTGTACGGCATCCCCTTCGCTGGCTGGGTCAGGGATACTGCCAACATCTTCCGCAATCTGCTGAATACCTGTCGCGCTGCCCAAGCCAAATGCCCGCGCCATATTAGGGATTGCCTCAGGCATGTTATTGCGATAAAGATCAAGCCCAATGTGGTTAAACCACGGGTTACAGGAACGCATCAAACCCTCTGGGAGAGTTAACAATCCACTAGGGGGAATTTCTTTGGCTTTTGTCCAGTCCTCAATCACAATTCCAGGCAGCTCGGTGAATTCATACTGACAGTCATACGTACTTTCAGCAGTAAATCTGCCGCTTTCCAGCGCTGCTGCCATGGTGATAATCTTGAACACTGAACCCAGGGGATAACCGCCCTGCGTGGCGCGATTGAGCAGACGGTTTCTGCCATCGTTGATCACACGGTTAAGATTGACATTGTTGGCATTTGCCGGATCAAACAGATTGGGGTTGAAAGAGGGGGACGAAGCAATTGCCAGTACTCGTCCGGTGTCACGTTCGAGCACAACCGCTGCCCCGTTGAAGCCACTGATAGCGTTTTGCACACGCTGCTGAAAACCGACCTCAAATGTGGTATAAATCGAGCGCGAGGGCTGCGATTCAACCTGTGCCAGAACGGTCTGTATCTGCCCCTGTTGGTCAACTACATACAGCGTAGCACCGCGCTTACCAGCCAGATACGGCTCGCCCCACTTTTCCAGTCCGGCAGCACCGATCTTCTCATCGCCGCGGTAGCCCTGCCGCCGGTAACTTTCCATCTGATCGGGCGAGATAAACAGCATATATCCCACCGTCTGCGGGGCAACGCCGTTTTGATAGTAGAAACGCGAGCGATAATCCGTCAACACCAGACCAGCAATGGTCGAAAGCTGCTTGATATACTCATCCACCTTCTGCTTGGGCGCTTCTCCCACCGGCACATACGCCGCTGGCATTGTTTCCCAGGCATTGTTATATAGTTCGCGGATAGTCTCCTTCCTCACGTTAGTCAACTGAGCAAGCATCCCCGCCAGCAAGCCATACTGCGTGGAAATCGTCTGATCAGCAATAAATCCCATTGCCACAGCGTCCGTCTCCACCGCAATTGGTTCGCCGTTGCGGTCGTAGATGTTGCCGCGCGCCGGGATTTTATAGTCCAGCGCCAGACGATTCCCCCCCTTCAACTCCGGCAGAATCATGGCGTCTTCCCATTGCACCCACCAGAAACCTTCCTGAAACGCCAGATTCATCATCATTTCACGGGCAATATCCCCAAAAAGCGCTGTATGAAAGGTTACCCGATAGGAGACCTGAGCAGACGAAGGCGTTGTCAGTGCAGAGAGAACCTCAAAATCAAAATTCTTCAGCGTAAGGTAGACAGCGGTATCACGGTAGAGTTTGGTGAACTCCTCCTCGCTGATTGCCTCCTTGCTGATCGGCGTCAGGGCTGCATACATCCTGACGTAATCTTCCTTCTGCCAGGCATCCAGAAAAGCGGTAGCAGCCGCCTGAGCATCCGGCGGACGGGTAATGTTCACACGGGGGCTTGGAAGCGTAACTTCCAGCGTCTGTGTTGCCTGTACCAACGGACTCTTTTTCGCTGTACTACATGCCGAGATAAGAAATACCATTAGCAGGAGAAAAAGCTTAACTTTCATACGTGCTTAACCTTATCACTATTTGACAGGGATTTCTTGATCACCTTATTGTATCCTATGTTTTCAGTTTGCAAACCCTTACTGCATTTTTCGTTCAGAGATTGATGCCCCGTTGACCCATCTGCTGCAATATTTCGGGGTACACAGAGCATACATAACCCAAATTTTGCTGGCAGACCTGAGGTACATTAACGGCTGGTAGAAGACCAACCTTAGGCAAAACACGCGCCAGATGGCAAAGCGGCAGCCCCATCACATTGGCAAAACAATGTCTGAAATCGCGCACTGGATGAAAGCCTTCATGCTGAATGGCATACGCACCGGCTTTATCCAGCGGGTCTCCGCTGGAGACATACGCTTCTATCTCAGCTTCACTATACTCACGCATGGTAACAGGTGAAACGCACACATCCACCAGTGGATGATTGGCATTATCTTTAAGGACACAGATGGCAGTGTACACCTGATGACAGCGCCCCCGCAGGCGACGAAGCATATCAACCGCCTCCTGCGCCCCGCCTGGCTTTCCCAAAATGGATTCTCCATCGGCAACCGTTGTATCAGCAGCCAGAACAGCAACACAGTCTCCATGCTGCCCTGCGACGGCGTGAGACTTTTGCAGCGCCAAGCGGCGCACGTAGCCCTCAGGATGTTCATCAGGCAAGGGTGTCTCATCTACCAGAGCAGACTCAATAGAAAAAGGAATGCCCAACCATGAGAGCAGTTCGCGCCGTCTCGGCGAATTAGAAGCCAGCAATATCTTCGGCTCAGACACGCCTGAGATTGTAACATGATTCCGCTCTATCCGAGAAACCCCCGCCGTGGCTGCTCTGCGTACACATGTCCGTTTTGTCCATTAATCAGCACCCTATAGGATGCGTCTCCCCAAGAGTAACGCGTCAACCAGGCTGGCAACAGCACCAGCCGAAACGACTGCACAACCATACCCGCTGTCTTCAAAATCAGGTCGCGCATGGGCTGCGTAAAACTCAGGATAATCTGTTTGCGCTCCTCCTCCAGGGCAACGCTGCGCGCCTGCAGAGAGGCATCCCCCAGAGGTATCTGATATGACTCTGCCACAAAGCTGGACAGATAACGCGGGTCATACGCCACCAGGTCGTGCAGGTCGTAATCCTCGACCAATGCGGCAAAGCTTTCTGGAAGGCGATTTGTCGCCAGAATCTTGATGTCATCCACATAAACGGCTTTCGTCCCAGACAGAGGCTTCCACTGACGCCTGCGCCCTTCGCTGACCTGGATAAGACATGTCCAATCAATTTGCCCGCCGACATCAAAAGTCCATAACGGAAAATACAGCGCAAAACCGCGCGCAACACGCGGGCGCTTGGTAAATCCATTTTCCTCAAACCACGCAGAAAGTGCCAGACGGGCGCGCTGCTCATCCAGCTTGAATGGAATCAGGCTGTGGGGTGTAACGATCTGCTCCTCCTCAGCCTGAACTACCACATGGGTAGAGGCACAATAAGGACAGGTCAAGGTCATCTGGCGCGGCGGCATGATGAATTTACAACCACATCCCTGGCAGATAAAGAGACGCATGGCGACAGCTTTAAAATGCCCTTTACTGGTCGCCAGCGCCGCAATGAAGTTTTCCTCTTCCAATGAAAGACCACTCCGGCTACTCTGCTCCAGCCGCTCAGCCGTTTGACAGTACTCGCATACCAAAGACTGCCCATCGGGCGCAAACACCATGCGTCCGCCGCACTTTGGACAGTCAAAGTTTAGACCCTGAACCCCTTTCAATTCCCCACCTGAAACCTGTTTGACGCTGTCAGGGTCGATAATTTCATCTGGCTTTAACTTGCCATCCAGGATAGCCAGTTTACGGCGGGCGCGGGCATCCCCCAAATTGCGCGCCAGTATCTCCTCCAGATATGCCCGCTGCTCCTCAGGATTTTCACTGATTTCGCTGAGCCAATACCAGGCGTCGCATTTGCTCTCCTGGCTTGTCCCATCCGCCTGGAGCACTTTTTCAAGATAAAAGCGGGCTTCTTCCTTATCCCCCGCCTTTGCGGCAGCGATCCCGCGCACCAGAAGCTCACGGCTGATGTCAAACATGTTCTCATTATATATGAAAAGTGAAATTGGTATAAACGGATAATTTAGAGTAAAATAGAAAGCAGGTGAGAATATATGTGCGCCTGTCTTGAACGCCTGGATAGCCCTGCTGTGTCATTGAGCTGTGTCGCTCTGGAACTGGTTCAGGAGACCTCGCAGCAGAAGCTTTTACAGCGTATTGCGGTGATTGCCTGCGAACAGATAGGAGCGGCATTCGCCCTGGTAGGTTTGATCGGCAAAGACGACCAACCTGAGGCGCATTTCTCAGCCAATGCTTCCAACGAGGATATCTGCTGGGCAGACATTCTCGATGACATGGGGGGGGTTGAGGCGCTTTCGGCTGTAGATAAGTCGGTGATTCTCCCGCTTGCCACCGCTGGTAAGAGCGGTGCGGCATTGACACAAAGCCCTGCTGGCACAGACAGCCTTCTGATAGCTCCAATCCGATATGAAGGTGAGCTCCTGGGGGGCATCTTTGTGGGTGGCAGAACGGACTCTTCCCCCTTCACCAAGGAAGACCAGCAAACACTTGAGACAATTGCCGCCTATGCAGCCATCGCCATTACCAACGCAGCAGTTTTACAGCAGCTAACACAGTGTGTGGAGACGTTGACACGCCGCAACAAAAACCTTGCGCTGCTAAACGAGCTCGGTTCAAACCTGATCACGTCCACCGACATTGACCAGATTCTGGACAAAGCCCTGGCAGAGATAATGGACTACCTCTGCTTAGAAGCTGGCGAGGTCTTTCTTCGTCTGGAGGATAGCCGCCAGCTAAAGCTCGTTTCACACAAAAGCCAGAGGGTTGAGAGGCTATGGAAAAAGACAAAGTACCGCTTTGGTGAGGGAATTGTCGGGCAAACGGCGCAAAGCGGACGCCCCCGTCTCATCAATGTCAATGAGCTTACCGAAGACAATGACTTGACGCTGGAAGAGTTTAACGGCAACCTCCAGCATCTGGTTTGCTTTCCGTTGACCGGAATGCGCGGGGTTTGGGGCGTTCTGTGCGCCGCCGCCAGCAAAGACCAGGAACTGGACGAGCTTTCGCTGCAATTCCTCTCTTCACTCTGCATGTGGTTAGGCACTTTGATTGAAAATATCCGTCTCAACCTTCAGCAGCGCCGCCACGCTGTGCTGGAAGAGCGCGAGCGAATCGGCATGGATTTGCACGACGGGGTGATTCAATCCATCTATGCCGTAGGGCTTACCCTTGAACACTGCCGCCTGCTGATGCGTGAAAACACTCAGCTGGCTGCCAAACGGATTGAGCAGGCGATTGACGGGTTAAACGGCGCCATCCGCGATATGCGTGCCTACATCCTTGACCTGCGCCCGCGCCAGCTACATAATGAGAATCTGATCAAAGGCATTCAGCGTCTCATCAGCGAGTTCCGCATCAATACGCTGGTGGATGTGGACTTCAAAGGTTCGTGGGAAGAGCTGATGGACATCCCCGATGCACAGGCTACCGCATTGTTCCACATCTGTCAGGAAGCGTTGGCAAATATCGCCAAACACGCCCAGGCGCGCGAGGTGGAGGTCAAATTGTGGACCACCAACGACCGCGCCTACCTTGAGATACGCGACGACGGGAAAGGATTCAGCACCCATAAAGTGAAGATGACCCTTGGGCATGGTCTTTCAAACATGCAGACGCGCGCCTACAATGCGGGCGGGGATGTTGAGTTCATCTCCTCACCGGGGTCGGGCACCATCATTACCGCCTGGGTGCCCTTCCTGAACGAAAAATTTACTTATGAGTGAGATTTCGCTGGAGAAAGCTGCGCGGCGCGGGGAGCCCTCCTATGTCTGGCGCGCCGGGCAGGAGCGCCGTCTGCGCATGATTCTGCAGGCAGCTGAAGACCGCGTCAGCGGCAGTGTTTTAGTGGATGGCTGCGGTGTGGGCAGCTATCTTGCCCGTCTGGCACCTCACGCCAATAAGGCAGTAGGAATTGATATTGATTTCGAACGCTGCCAGGAAAGCCGCCAGAAGACCCCTCTGGTTGTCTGCGCCGCAGGTGAGGCTTTACCCTTTGCCGCCAAGCAATTTGACCTTATCTTGAGCCATGAAGTCCTTGAACATGTGCAGGATGACCATCTGGCAGTGGACGAAATGGCGCGGCTGCTGCGCACGGGCGGGCGGGTAATCGTATTTGTACCCAACCGCGGCTACCCATTTGAAACCCACGGAGTATATTGGCGCGGGCGTTACCATTTCGGCAATATTCCCCTGGTCAACTATCTGCCGGATGCATGGCGCAGCCGCCTGGCGCCGCACGTGCGGGCATACACCCGCGCCGACCTGATGCGCCTGTTCTACCGGCATCCGTTCAAATGGCTGCGGCAAACGGTCATTTTTGGCGCCTATGACAATATCATCCAACGCCTCCCCCGTTTTGGGAAAGCACTGCGTTGGGTTTTACAGCTGCTTGAAAAAACTCCTCTGCGCGCGCTGGGTTTGTCGCATTTCTGGGTTGGCGAAAAAGTAGCACCTGCCAGCACTCATGACAGACGAAAGTCATAAATCCCGTTCACCACGGGGTACCTTCTGCCGCACAAGGGGCATACCAGCTCTGGAGGTGTATCAGCAATGGGCGTCGCATCACATGCCGGACAGGCAAAAAAGGCTCCTGCCTGCACATTAGACGTTTGCCCGGTAGCGCGGCTGCGCACAAAGACACTGGGGGTCAGCTGCCACAATTCCCCTGTCCACTGAAAAAGCCCATCCAGTACGACCAGAACTTTAAGGGGCAGCAATCGTTTGAGCACCCCCACCCGCAGGTGCGAGACAGTCAGCTGCCGCTCAATGGTGAACCCACATTCGCTCAGCCAGCCGCGCACCGCGACAGGATGAAAGTCGAAATTGAGGGCGGCAAACTCGACCGGTTCAAGCGAAAACGGGTTCCACTGCTGACGGCGCAACCAGTAACGCAGAATAGCTTTCAAATTGCGCTTGTTGGCAAATTCGAGGATAAACACCGCCTCTGCTTGCAACACCCGCCGCACCTGCATCAGGGCACGCCGGGCATCCGCCATGTGATGCAAGGTGCGGATCATGGTTGCCGCATCAAACAACCCATCCACAAACGGCAAACGATAGATATCCGCAGCCACATAGACATAACGCCAGCTACTCCCCAGACGCTGTTGCGCCTGCTCCAGCTGCGTACGCGAGTAGTCCACCAAGATAACGCGCTCAAAACCATGATAACGCGGTGTGTTGCGTCCTGCACCAGCGCCCAGTTCCAGCATCAACCTGCCCTGCGCCGGCAGCAGACGACGCAACGCCAGCGCCTCAACTGCATCCTCATAGGCTCTGCCTCCCTGCTCCCAAAAAGCGGTCTGGTAATCGGAGCCTTCGTAACTGCATATTGGCGGCAGGTTGGTCGTCATTGTATTGTCCTCATCCTGTTTCGGCTGCATCTAACAATGCGCCGGGCAGGTTTTCCGGCGGCACCCGGAATGACTTCCTTACCGCTGCTTCCTCTCGGACCTGACGGGGTTCGAAAGATTCCGCCGCGCCGGTCCCGCCCGGGCGCAACCTAAGGATACCGCAGGAACGAACGACTGTCAACCGCCGCGCGTTCACCAATGCCATGCCAGGCTTGCGCTTTCCACTTTCATACCTGGGTGCTTTGATAATTCCTGCCTCAGCGCATTTAGAATGCCAGCCTGCGGGGCAGCAAATTCTTCAACCGATCCGCAAGCACCTTGCCGCGCCCAAGCAAATCGCCATGTACATCCAGCACTGCCACCGTTCTGCCTTTTGGGATGCAATCTAAGAAACTGCGCCCAATATCCGCGCCGTTGGCCCATGCTATGGCTTCTTTTTCATTCAGCACCACCCTGCCGGATTGGAACGCCATGCCATAGCGCGCCACCCATTCGTGCGACGGGCTGAAGCCTTCGGGCATTTCCTTGCCCAGATTCATCCCCAGCATCTGATATGGAAGCTGCGAAAAGCTGCTCAGCCATTGTTCAGGCAGAAGAAAAACTTCCTCGCCGCGCCGCCACAACGAAAGCGCCAGCTGTTCAATGACAGAAAGCAGTGCAAACCCATACGCGTCCTCCAGATAACCCATCAGATTCCTGACCTCGTGGCGCTTGAGGGGCAGCAAGCCCGTTTTTTCAAACGGTCTGCTTGGAGCGCTCTGCCGGGCAACGGGTAGGGACGCTGTTTTTGTCAGCAGGGCAGCGAAAAATCCCGACGTCCGGTAGAGATGAGGCCAGAGGCGCAGGGCATTTTGTACGGGGGCGGCAAAACTGCGCACACCGTCCGAAATCAGCGCCGGGGCAGGACGGGGCAGACGGCTGGAGACATCTTCCACTTGCACACACGTTCCAAATGCAGAAAACGCCTGGTCAAGCACCGCTTCATCCTCCTCTGGCGACAATGTGCAGGTGGCATATACCACCTGACCGCCAACCCGAACCGCCTGAAGTGCACTGACCAGCAGTCGAAACTGGCGCAGGCTGAGCGCACCCTGTTCCTTTTCGGAAATCGGGCGCGCCGGATGTGCCTCTGTGCTGCGCAGGCTCTGCATACTGCATGGCGCATCCAGCAGGACAAAGTCAAAGACCTCCGGGAACCACACCCCAAAGTTTTCGCCTGCAAAGCGCGTTACGCCAACGTTCACTCCCCCCCAGTTTTGCAGCACCAACTTGAGTGCCGTGATCCGATCGGTGCTGGAGTCATTGGCAACCACCAACCCCCGATCATGCGTGCGGCTGATGATGTGGGTAGTTTTGCCCCCAGGAGAAGCCGCCATATCCAGTACCAGCGGTTCACCCTGCGACGGAAACTCAAACAGACTTACCGGCAGCATAGAGGCAACATCCTGCAAGTAGTAAAACCCCAAACGGTGCGGCATGACCTGACTGGGAGGGGTATCACTTTTCTCGACCCACCAGCCATCTTCACAAAACGGCGCCGGTTGCAACATCCAGCCGTAGCGTTGCGCCCAGCGCTGTAACGTGTGCGCATCTGTCTTCAGAGGGTTAATGCGCAAGCCCGAACGCAGCGGGCGCTGCAACTCTTCCCGCAATGCGTGTTGCTCTGCAGCGCTGAGCAACCCCAGAAAACGCTCCAGAGGGTCGCTATTTTTGCTGGCTGGGTGGTTGGGTAGCCGCTTCATCGAGTCAGGTCTTCTGAATACAAAACACGATCTCGTTCTCGAACAAAATCTCCTCCACCTGCCAGTTGAGTCTGCGCAAGATGGTGGACACCAGACGGCGGTGCTGATCCACCAAACTGCGCTTGCCGCTCATGCTGCTGGTTGGCAGCGACACCAGAAGCCACCTTACCCGCAGCGCTTCCCACAGCGGGCGATTACAGCCGCGTAGACGCTGCTCCAGGCGGTGCGCCTCTTTGAAGAGAAACGCCACATCCGCCTCGACAGGCGGTGGGTCAAGCACCACATCCCGCACTTCGGCAAGCGGAGGCAAACCAGAGCGCGACAAAAAGTGATTGATAAGCTGAACGCGCGGGGCATGAATATCAAAAGCATAATAGCGTACACCTGCTGGCAAATGCATCCAGGGTAACATCAACGGGTTCAAACCACATGCCAGATCAAGGATGACCATTGGCACGCCGGTGACATCAAACAACTGCCGATAGAAAGCCTCAGCAAAGGGTAGCCTTTCGCGGGTGGAGACATGCGCTGCAAGAATCTGTCCGCAGGTTTCCTTAATTGCCAGCGGGTCACCACTCTGAAACGCACGGTCAAGCGCGGCAAGGGCTGTTGGGTAATGCGGATCGCCAAGATATGGGGCAACAATGTTGTGCAACTTTTGACGAACGGCTTTGAGTGCCTGCTTTTCACTATGCCACCGCACCAGTTCAACTTCCAGCAGGGCGCGGATGGTGGCGGCGGGCAGGCCCAACGAATGATACTTCCTGCTTTGCTGCAACTGCACTACCAGCCGCTCAATCCGCTGGTCATTGTCTGTTGCCATATCAGTCTTCCCCGGTCAGTCAGCTTCCAGCATCTGATCGGAATCCAGTTCAAACTTTGAGATTGCCTGCGAAAGCGTCTGAGACATCTCCTGCAGTTCCTGGATAGAGGCAGCCAGTTGCACCGCCTGGGCATTCAACTGTTCAGTGGCAGCGCTTACCTGTTCTGCTGCCGCGCTGTTTTGCTCAGCGATGCTGGCAATGTTCTCGATAGAACGCGATACCTCCGACGAAGCAGCCGTCATTTGCTCCGCCGCAGCGGTATTTTCTTCCACCACAGAGCTGACCGTGTCCATAGCATCCACCAGTTCACTGGAGAGAGACTTCATCACCTGCGCTGCCGAAAGAGTCCCCTGCGCCCTCTGTCCCACTTTCTGAACTGCCTCGAGAATATTCTGCAGCATGTTACCCGCTTCATGCGCGCGGGCAACTCCCGCCTCCACCTGGCGGGAGCCAGCGTCCATGGCGCTAACCGCCTCGGCAACTGTGCTTTGGATGGAATCAATCAAGTTGTTAATCTCGCGAGTCGCTGCGCTGGAGCGGTCTGCCAGCCTACGCACCTCATCGGCAACCACCGCAAATCCCTTGCCATACTGCCCGGCGCGCGCCGCTTCAATAGCAGCATTTAACGCCAGCAAGTTGGTCTGGGCGGCAATTTCGTCAATCATTTCGGCAATACTGGCAATTTGGTTTGAACGGGCGCCCATTTCGCTCACCTTTTCTGCTGAGGCAAGCACCGTTTTCTGGATATTTTCCATCTCGACAATGGTTTCCCTGACGCGTTCTGAACCTGCCTGTGCCACCTCAGCAGCACGGCTGGATTCACTGGTTACAAATCCTGCGTTGTCAGAGACCCTCTGAAACGAGCTGGCAAACTGGCTTGCGATTTCTGAAGCTTTGTTCACCGCTGCTGCCTGCTCCTGTGAGCCTGCCACAACGGCATCAATCGCCCGCGACATCTGCTCAACCGAAAGCGCAGTCCTTGTGATGCTTTCGGTTGATTGGGTAATGCCTTTTGCCATCTCCTGGATGGTCGTGGATATCTGCGAGGTTGCCCGCCCGGTCTGTTCAGCGCCGGAAGCCAGCTGGCTGGCAGATATATTGAGACGCATGGTTTGCTCTGCCACTCCAGTAATCAATGCATGCAAGTGATTCTGCATGCGGTGAAAGGCATTGCCCAGCGCATCACGCTCCGACTGCGGCAGGACTTTGAGCGAAAGGTTACCCTGCGCAATCGCCGTTGCAGAAGCAGCCATCCGCTGCAAATACGCCGCCAGATGGTTAAACGCCTGCGCAATCTGACCAATTTCATCCTGACCAGGATGGTGGATTGAAATATCAAGTTCGCCTGAAGCAATCAGAGCGATCGCATCTCGCAGTGATATCAGCGGCTGAACGGTACGCGAGACGACTATCCAGAACAGACCGCCTGCCAGCGCAAGACCCACCAACCCAACAACAACCAGCATGACAATCAGACGGTTTGTTCCTGCCATCATCTCTTTGACAGGGATAACCACCACCATTCCCCAGCCAGTTGTTGGAATCGGCTCATAAAAAAACACGGCACGCTGTCCGGAGAGCGGGTCCTGCGTTTCGAGATACCCGCTGCGCCCTTCTGCTACCGCCCTGGAAAGCTCGTTGAAAACAGGAGCACCACGCTCGCGGGAAAGACCATCCAGCGAGCTTTTACCAATGCGCGCCCGGTCAGGATAGGAAATGAAAACGCCACCCCTGCTCACCACAAACGCATATCCGCTATCATACACCTTTATCTGGCTGGCAAGGGCATCAAGGTCATCCAGAGCAGCATCCACACCAGCGATACCGATAAACCGCTCATCCCCACCCAGAATAGGAAACACAAAGCTGGTCATCAGGACGCCCTCATAGGTGAAAGGTTCAAGAATAGCCGGTTTTTTGGTATTTTTGGGAACAAGGTAATAATCTGAAGTGTCATAATCCAGCAAGGGGTCAAGCGTTACACTGCCCGTCAAACGATTGTAGTAAGGGATGAACCGCCCGGTGGCGTCGTGTCCGGGGGTATTGGCAAAACGAGCGTCAAGACCGTCAAAAGCTCCTGGCTCGTACCCCACATACGTGCCGAGAAACTGCGGGTTCTGCTCGAGCAGGGTGCGCAGCAATACCAGGACCTCACGACGGTCGGCAAGGTGATGCATGCTCGCCGCCAGCGTCCTAGCGGTGGTCTCATAGACCGCCAGTGCGGCGTCAAATTGGTAGGCGTACCTTCGAGCAATTTCCTGCCCCATGTCATACGCCGCAGAGCGGGCGCTGGAAGCCGTCATCCCAACTGAAATGAGCACCATGAACAACGTACCTGCCCCCATCAGTAGTAGGGTGATGATAACCAACCTGGTCTTGACCGACTTTCTCATAACAACAACCTCAGAGTTCCAAAATCAGTAAAGCTCAAGCTAATTATACGTGAATATGGAACAAGAAAATCATCCCTCATAATAGACACAGACCCGATGATACGATTATGGGACAAGGTCAACGGCTGATGAGAAATGCCAGCTCCGAAGCAAAGAGGTGGCGCGATACTTTCCAATTTTGTCCCTCAAGGATAGCCATCAAATGCGTTTGATAGTGCTTCTCCATTCCCTTTGATATGCCGCTCAGACTGCGCACCGGAAAAGAGATGAGAATATGCTCAGCGGGTATGCTTTGCAACAAGCGCGCCGCAATTCCTTTATCCTGCTGCTCCAGGCAAGGCAGCATTTTGAGCAGTAGCGCCACATGCGCCGGTCTGGATGGGCAGGTCTGTACCAGATCGCAACATTCCACTTCTCCGGGTTGACGAATATGGGACAGAAATTGTTTCATAAAGCCTGTCAGGTCTTCATAAATATCGCATGCGTCATAACGGGCGCCGTCCGCCAGCGGCATCCATGGAATGGCAAGCGGGTTTAGCCCGCATCCCAGGTCCAGCACAGAGCGAAGCGGGGAAATCGCCTGCAGCGTGGTGGTGAAGAACGTTTCCACAAAGGGCAGCCGCTCGCGCGTGGAAGCATGACATGCCATCATCTGACGGCAAAAATCTTGCAGCGCAGGGTCATTCGGCGACTGTCCCACTGCCGCCAGTTTTTCACACCAGTGGGCATACGAAATCTGCTGTTGGCGATATGCGCCGCCAACCTGGTGGAGTTTGCTGCGTGTGGCTTTGATGGCTTCTTTCAGGCTGCGGCGTTTGGAAAGCTCCTGTGCCGCAATGCGCCGCACGACGCTTTCGTGAATCACACGGTAACGGGCGCTGGAACGCACCACACGCATTAGTTCTTCTAAGCCGTCATCAGACATCGTTATTGCGTATGCGCTCCGTCAGCTGGGTCATAAAGCGCAGGTTGTGCAGTGTTGCCAGGCGGATGAAAAGACTATCGTTAATTTTGAAGAGATGACGCAGGTAACCCAGCGAGTACCTCTGGCAGCAGGGACAATCGCAAAAAGGAGAAATGGGGCGATCTGCCTTGATGTAACGCTCATCGTCAATGTAGATATACTCCATCCAACTGCCGCTCAAACCGGCATCTCCCTGCTGCAAAGGATGGGTAAAACCATACAGCCGCCCATGACGGGCATCCCGTGTCGGCATAGCGCTGTCAAAAAGGTCATAGCCCAAGCGGCAAGACTTGAGAACGTTGTCGGGGTGCCCCACCCCAAGGGCGTGCAGCGGATAGCGCCGCGGTATCAGTTCACGGGTATAAGCCAGGATCTCCTCCAACAGGTTGCCTTGCCCATCTAACGGCCAGCCACCAAAGCCATAGCCGTCAAAGCCAATTTCCAGCAGCGACTCGGCACAGTAACGGCGCAGGTCAAGGACACCACCACCCTGAATAACGGCAAAGATCAAGGGGCGTTTGCCCAAAGGCAGCCGTTTCTGCGCCAATAGACGCTCGTACTCCCTCTTGCTGCGCCGCGCCCAGGCGATGGTGCGTTCAACCGACCTTTCCTGCTCTACGCGGTTTGCCTCCACATGCGTACAGTCATCCAGACAAATGAGGACATCCGCGCCATACGCCATTTGAAGCTGAATGCTCTTTTCAGGGGTAAGCTGAACCTTTCGCCGCGAACCCTCTGGCAAAAAGGTAAGACCACCATCTGCAATCGAGCCAAATTTTGGGTTTTGGCGAATCAGGGAATATGCCTGAAAGCCGCCCGAATCGGTGATGATGGGATGTTCCCAAGCGCTCATGCGGTGTACTCCCCCCAGCGCCTGCACAGTGGTCGAGCCGGGGCGCTGCATCAGGTGAAAGGTGTTCATCACCAGCCCCTGGACATGACAGGCTTCCAAATCAGCCGCATCCACACCGCGCACGACACCATAGGTCGCATCCGGGAGATAGACAGGGTAATCCAGCCGTCCATGCGGCAGGGTAATCCCAGTTGTGACTGAGGCGGAATCCATTACCAACCGTATGCCTCTCACCTGCCTAACAAACGGAGAATGGGCTGCCGGGCTGTATCATCCGGCAAGCCCCACCATCGTCCGCAATGCATGATATGCTTTGACAATATCCGAACAACTGACTTCGACCTCATTGCCGCTGAGACGGACAGCGCCAGGCAACGTGCAAGCATCCTCTGCCATTGAGGGGCGCGCAAACTGCACCCGGATGCGCACTGGTGGGGGGATCACCAATGGAGCAGGCGCTTTACCGGCTTTGTATTTTTCCACCGCACGCTCGGCTGCCTCTCGAATCATAGGATGGGTTACCGCGGGCGGCAGACATTCTGCTGCCTGATAGCCGCTGGCTTTCTTGACTGCCACCGTCTCAATCCCGGCGATCCATTCCTCTGCCTCCCTGCAGGCTGCCAGCTCGCCAGAGAGCAGCACAACCGGGACGCCGAAATGACCACACACCGCGGCATACAGACCAATCTCCCCCACCGGGCGGTCGTTGAGCCAGATATCTGCCACCACTCTTGCCGACAACGTATGCGGCAAGAGAGCATCCTTTGTGCCCACACGGGGGTGATGCCCGATAAAGAAAGCGAGATCAACGTTTTCTTCAATGCCCTGCACCATCATATAGGGAGAGGGCGACCCGCTGTTCAGACGAGCGTGCGGGTCAATCTCTTCGATAAGAATATTCGTTTTGGTGTCGTGCCCGTCCGAGACAACAATATCATCCACCCCCGCTTGCAGCGCCCCGGCAACAGCAGCATTGATATCCGCCGTCATCAATTTGCGAAAGCGCTGATACCCCTCTTTACCAAAGGTAACATGATCCCAGCTCACCACGCCCGTGATGCCCTCAAAGTCTGCGCAAATCAATAGTTTCATGGTGTATCCCCCATTTCTCACGCCAGCTCAACCAGAGCGCGGAAGGCGCGGAAAGCAGAAGGCATATCAGCAGCCTGCACCTCCACGCGGCGACCGTCCAGCCTGACAGCGCCAGGCAACAAACAGGCAGAGTCCGCCATTTTGGGCGTGGTCAGTTCAACGGTAATCTTAACCGGCGCAGGTGTCTTCAGGGGCTGAGCGCCTTTGCCAGCCCTGAAGTTAAGAATGGCGCGCTCGGCTGCCTCACGGATGCGCGCCTGTGAGACAGACGGCGGAAGACACTCGGCTGCCTGAAAGCCGCTGGCTTTTTTCACCGCCACGGTTTCGATTCCCGGCACCCATTCCGCCGCCTCAGCGCAGGCAGCCTGATCACCGCTCAACAGCAACACCGCCGCACCGTAATAACCACACAGTGAGGCATTCAACCCAATTTCTCCCACTAGGCGGTCATTCAACCACACATTGATCACTCGCGAATCCGACCAGGTGTGCGCCAGAATGGCTTTCGGCGTGCCCGCGCGGGCATGATACCCAATCAAAAAGACAGCGTCCACACCCGCTTCGATTCCCTGCACCATTGAGGATGGCGAAGGCGAACCACTGTTAAGGCGGGCATGGCTGTCCAATTCCTCGATCATGATATTCCTTGCGCTGCTGTGCCCATCTGCAACCACAATCTCCTCAACGCCAGCTTTCACAGCACCAGCGATGGCGGCATTAACCTCAGCCGTCATGATCTTGCGAAAACGTCCATACTCGCTGTGCGTGCTGTTGACATGATCCCAGCTTACCACCCCTGTGATTCCTTCCATATCGTCAGCAATGAGCAATTTCATATGATTTTCTCCTGTAGTTCGTTTTTTTTGACCGAAAACCTGCGTGTCAGCGTATAATTATTATAATATGACCAGTTACCGCTACCCCAGCGAAACAGCAATCTTTGGAATAACTATTCTTGTGCTGCTTGTTATTCTGGTCATTTCCGCTGGTCTGACCGTCTGCCTGGTGCCGCTGGCTGTGCTGGTGATCATTGGGCTTTCTTACTACCTGAACAAATCACACCACCAGGCGCTGTTGCAAAGCGGTATGGTGGTCAGCCCGCAGCGCTCACCAGAACTGGCAGCACTGGCGCAGCAGTGTATCAACCGCCTGCAAACACCGGGACAGGTGCAGTTCATCGTCCTGCCTCAGCCGCAGCTCAACGCGTTCACATTTGGCTTCTCCAATCCCAAGGCAGTGGTGCTTTTTGACGCTCTGTTCAAGGTGATGGACAAAGATGAATTGCGCTTTATCATTGGGCACGAACTGGGGCATGTCGCCCTGGGGCATGCCTGGCTGAACACCCTGCTGGGTGGTATGGCGGGCGTGCCCATCTCATTGGGGGCAGCGGTGGTTCTCACCCTGGCTTTCCGCTGGTGGAACCGCGCCTGTGAATATTCTGCCGACCGCGCCGGGCTGTTGGCATGCGGCAGCCCGCACAAGGCAATCTCCGCGCTGGTTAAACTGGAAGCCGGTATGGTTCGCTCGCAGGAGCAAATGGAAAGGGCACTGCAAGCCATTGACGCCGAGGACGACTCACTGCTCAACGTGTTGGGCGAGACGCTGGCAAGCCACCCGCTTACCATCCGGCGCATCAATGAGATCAAAAAATATACCCGCAGCCTGGAATATCAGCATCTGCTGGCAGAAGTAAACCGCCGCGGATAAAGCCGTTCTGTCGCTTATTTTGCCGCGGCGTAAAGCTTCTCAAACTCTTTCTGATATTCTGCAGCCACCTGCTGGTCGTGGATAATCAAAACGTTCTCGTCGTTTCTGGTCTCAGCGTTTTTGCTGAAGTTGTACGAACCCGTTACAACAATATTGCCATCAATGATCAGCACTTTGTGATGCATCTGTCCGGCGTTGCCATCCAGCCGCACATCCACGCCAGCAGCCTGCAAGCGATCATACTCACTGCCTTGATTGGAAACAACCTGATCAGCATCCATGACACCGCGCACCGCCACACCTGCCCCGACACGGCTGATGATCGCTTGCGCCAGCGCATCCGAAGTGAAAGAGTACATCAAAAAGAGGATATCCTGCCGGGCGCTGTCTATTAGTGTGACCAGTTTCTTTTCCACCCCATCTTCCGGCGAAAAATGCGTCTCAACATACGCCCCACCAATGGTCAAAAACGGATAAGGTGTATTGGCAGGGCTGTTTTCGCCAAACATATCATCCAGAAACATCTCTTCGAATTCAAGGGTATAGTTTTTCGCCAGATAGGGAGAGCGGATGCGGATCAGGTTGTTATGATCCTGAAAAACCCCCTGTTTTGTCCAGTTGAGCGACCCGCTCCACACCTCCGCATCATCCACCACCATAAACTTGTTGTGCATCAGCGTTTCGCGCCGGTCACCCAAAATGGGTATCCCAGTTTGCTTGAGACGCTGCGGTATCTCCCAATCCATACTATCGCTTTCCATGACCACACGCAGCGCCACCTGGCGATCTCTGGCGCGCAGCAGCGCCGCAGAAACACGCTCCAATGTGAAACTGTGCATGGCAATATCCACACAACGCTGCGCCCCGTCCAGAGCCGCCACCAAAGCCTCTTCAATCTGGCGATCGCCATCTGACTCGGGACGGGTGAAATACACTGACAGCGCCGCCTGGTCATTCGGCTCGATGGGCACAGAGACCTCTCTGCGCTGTTGATCCACCATCAGCTTTACCAGATAGACCACGAAGACGAGCATCAACCCCAAAGCCAGCATGGGGTTGCGAAAAACATTCCCAGAACCACTTTTTCTACCCGGTTTCATCGGCGAATGCCTATCAAAGCGCTTATGTTATTGCTGTACACCTGATTATAAAACATAAATGTGGTTGACCACGCGTCGCAAATGATATACAATGTTTATGAGGGGAACATGTTGACTTGCAGGATGCTATTTGACGCACGTGTATCATTGTTTCTTTGGTCATGAAAGGAGAAAAGTATGGCAGGAATTGCAGATGTAGAAGGTATCGGCGAAAAATACGCCCAAAAGCTAAAGGAGGCAGGCATTGCCTCGACCGATGCGCTGTTGAAGAAAGGCGCAACACCCAAAGGCAGAAAAGAAATCGCTGAAAAGACAGGAATCAGCGATGCGTTGATTCTACAATGGGTTAATCATGTGGATTTATACCGCATCAAGGGCGTTGGCTCAGAGTACTCCGACCTGCTGGAAGCCGCTGGTGTAGATACCGTTGTGGAACTGGCACAGCGCAAGGCAGAAAACCTGCTCGAAAAGATGAAAGCCGTCAACAGCGAGAAAAAACTGGTGCGCAAGATGCCCGTCCTTTCACAGGTGCAGGACTGGGTGGAGCAGGCAAAAAAGCTGCCGCGTGTGGTCACATATTGATATCCGCAAGCAGCAAGAAGATATATCAAGACCATCAAATAAAACTGGAGGTATAAAAATGGCTGACGAACCTAAAAAAGGTCTGTTTGGAAAAGCAATTGACGCCCTGACGAGCCGTGATGAAAAAGCCGCCGCCGAAGAAGCGCAACGCAGAGCCGCGGAAGCAGAAAAGGCAGCCGAAGCGGCAAAAGCCGAAGCCGCCAAGCTGGCAGCTGAAAAAGCAGCAGCCCAAAAAGCAGCTGAAGAAGCCCGCGCCAAAGCCGCGGCAGAAGCCGCCAAAGCCGCCGAGCTCAAACGGCAGGAGTATTTCCGCGAGATGGCAGAAGCCAAAGCCAAAGCCGAAGCTGCCGCTGCGCCCAAATACATTGCTGAACATACCATCACCGGCGAAACCCTTAGCGATGTCTCGCTCAAGTATTACGGCAACGCAACCCGCCCGTACTTTATGGTCATCTACGAGGCAAACAAAGACGTAATCGGACCTGACCCCGGCAAAGTGCGCCCTGGAATGAAACTCAAAATCCCTGAGCTGCCTGAAGAGCTAAAAAAGAAGAAGTAACCCACTTTCTGGAGCGATACCCCTTACAAAACAACAGCACCCCGCATGTTCATGTCAGGGTGCTGTTTTAGCTTTGCCCGCTGCCAATTGCGGCGGCGAAAGCATACTCTCTTCTACATTGTCCTATACAAACAACGAGTTTTTCAACAGTTGATGTTATAATGAGGTTGTATCACTGGTTTTATATCTATTGACTGTGCCGTCAGAAACCATTGTGGTGATGACGGCAAAATTTTTTTATTCCGGGTAGCTCCGGTTCAGGAGAAAAGAGAAATGGAAATTAAGCTGTATGTCGGCAATCTGTCATACGCCACCACCGAGGATGATCTGCGCGACTTGTTTGCCCAGGCTGGCAATGTTGTTTCAGTCACCCTGGTCAAAGACCGTTTCAGCGGTCAATCTAAGGGATTTGCTTTTGTCGAAATGAGCGCGCTTGCCGACTCGCAAAAAGCGATCAGCATGTTTAATGGCTACAAACTGGACGAACGTGAGTTGAAGGTAAGCCCGGCGCGCCCGCGTGAAGAATCCGATAACCGTCAACGTGGCGGGCGCGGCAATGCAGGCGGCGGTGGTTTCCGCCGCGGCGGCCCACGCCAAACTCGGCGTTATTAGCTCAAAACACTCTGGGGTAGCATTGACATCTGTCAACGCTACCCCAGACACTGATTATACTTTTTGGACACAGAGCGGTGCTAAAGTCCGGCTCCTCTGCCGCGCATGCGCGGGTCAAGAATATCTCGCAATGCGTCTCCCACCAGGTTCCACGCCAGCACAAAGAGCACAATCGCGACGCCCGGGTAAACAACAATATGCCAGTTTTGCGCCAGAGAGGGAATCCAGTTGCGGGCAAAACTGATCATCTGCCCCCAGTCTGCATATCCCCTTTGCGCTCCCAGCCCCAAAAAACTCAGTGCAGCAAAGGTGAGTACATAAGAGCCGATATCCATAGAAGCCAGAACTAGCACAGGAAAAACCGCGTTGGGGAGCAAATGACGAAATAGAATACGCATATCGCTAGCACCAATCACGCGGGCCGCCAAAGCGTATTCAAATTCTTTGACGGATAATATATTTCCACGAATGACGCGCGCGTAGGTCATCCAGCCAAATGTGATGATTGCCAGCATCCCGGTCAGGATTTGTATTTGGATTGGGTCAAGGTTCTTGGCAGGATTATGACCAAATGTGAACATGGCAAGTATCTTCGCCAGTATGACCAAACCACTGGCTTCACCACGCCCATAAATTGTCTGCAAGACTGACGTCAGCGTAATAGCTGCCAGCAAAAACGGAAAAACCTGAAACACCTCCGTAACGCGCATCAAAACTTCATCCAGCCAGCCGCCGTAAAACCCGGAAAGAGAGCCTACTGCCAGACCAATAATGGTGGTAATGATGGCAATCACAATCCCAATACGAAATGCTGTCCTTGTTCCCCAAATAACCCCATAGAAAATATCATACTGCCCTTCCGTAGTGCCCAGCGGGTGTTTTTCGCTGGGGGGCTTAGGTGCAGTACTGAATCCATCACGAGGGATCATATAGGGGTCACGAGCATTTTTTGGGGGAGGAGCAATATTGGGAGCAAATATCGCAACGATGATATAAGCGAGCAACAGGAGAATGCCTATCACCGAAGTGGGGTTCCTGAACAATTTTTTTACAGCTGTCATAGTTGAGCAACCTCTTTCCGCAAAACTCGCCCTGGCTACTGCAAACGAATACGGGGATCAATAAAGCCGTACAAGATGTCCACCAGCAAATTCCCTGCCAGCAAGATGAAACAACTGAACAGCGTAATCCCAAGCACTGATATCACATCCAGCGAAAGGGCGGCCTCTGCCAGAAATGACCCCATCCCTGGGAAGTTGAAGACCGTCTCGGTGATAACTACCCCGTTGAGAAGCCCAATCAGCATCAATGCACCCACCGTCACGACAGGGATAAGCGCATTGGGAAGAGCATGGCGGCGAATCACCATCGCCTCTCTCAGTCCTTTGGCACGAGCAGTAGTCATATAGTCCTGCATTAACGTATCCAGCATAGACGAGCGCGTCAAACGCAGCAAATACGCCCAGTCAAGATACGCCAGGGTTATCACTGGAAGGGCAAGATGTTTGAGTGCATCCCAAAATATATCAAGGCGCATGTTTAACAAAGCGTCAATGGTATGCATACCGGTATAACGATTAAATGCCACCGATTGAACAATCTGCATTGCCCAATCCGAAAGGCGACCCGGTGGGAACCAACCCAGCTTGGCATAAAAGACCAACAACATAATAAGTCCAAAGACAAATACCGGAATCGACCATCCCACAATGCTGAAGACACGCAACAACTGATCAATGAACTTGTTATGGTTAACCGCAGATAACACTCCAAACCAGAGGCCAATGCCGATCATGGGAATTGACGTCCACAAAGCCAGCTCCGCGGTAGCCGGCAGGCGGCGACCAATGACTTCCCAAACTGTGCCTTTGCCCGTCTTGGACCACCCCAGGTTGCCGCGCAGGATTCCTCCCTCGATTTCCCCTGTGGATGGATCCTTCCGGCCGACCATCCAGCGCCAGTATTGCACAGGAATAGGATCATCCAGACCGTATTTTTTGATAAGTCCCTCCATCGCCCCCTGGCGCTTGGGGATATCCGACACATACAGCGACGCCCGCTCATAAGGAGTGAGCAATGAAATCATCAAAAAAATCAAAATAGTTACAGCAATCAGCAACAGTGGTAATATCAACAAGCGGCGGATAATATAGGCAAGCATTTTATGCTTTGACCTCCTGGGTTATCAACAAAACAAGTTCTTATAAGAGAGGTGGGCAGGCGCAACCAGCATTGAACCGATTCGCCTGCCCAAATTTTTATCAGAGAAAGGTGCCGCTACTGCTCTTTGCTCAAAGCGTAAACCCATCCATATTCGGCGTTGCCGTAAGCGGGGTTATAGTAGAAACCCTTCACCCAGGTCTGATAATGCAGGCCATCAAGTACCTGATAGAGCCAGATGTTGACCGCATCTTCCTGTGCCTTGAGCTGGATCTCTTCATAAATCTTGCGGCGCGCCTCCGGATCGTTCTCATTAGCACCCTTGATGATCAGCTCATCAAACTCTTTCTTCTTATCATCGGTCATGTTGACAATACGACCATAGGCACCCTGCGAGAAGAGGAACGGCTGCACCCAGTTGTGTGGGTCATGATAGTCTTCCAGCCAGCCGCCCACATAAATCGGCAGCTTGCCAGCGCGGCGGCTCTCAAGGAGAACAGGCCACGGCATGCCAACAACTGCCACGCTGAACTTGGGATTGACCGATTCAAGCCCAGCTTTGAGGATCTCAGAAGCCAGACGGCGGGTATCATTGCCGCTATTATAGCCAAGCTGCATGTAAAAGCCTTTGTTCCAGACGTCGTCCTCATCTTCACCAGCCGGAATGCCATCTCCATCCACATCTGCCTTTTTAAATTCCTCTTCGCACTTGGCTGGGTCATAGGCATAGATCGGTTTCTCGCCCTCACGATACCCCATCATTCCCATCGGGATGGGCCCCTGTGCCTGAACACCATCTCCCGCCAGAGCATCCTTGACCATTGCTTCAAAGTCAAAGCAGTAATTGAAGGCTTTACGCACATGCAAGTCGCTGAAGAAATTTGGCGGAATACCGTTGCCATCCAGCGTGCCGCTACCCACAAAGGGATTGCCACCCTCAACATTGATTTGCCAGTTCATCTGAGCAGGAGTGATTGCAGGTGAAGGCAGCGAGCGGAAAGCGCGGATGTATCCATCCGGGTTCTCATCTTTGCAGGAAGACTCGTCAATGCCACAGCGCTGTTTATAGTATGGCTCAAGCTGTGGGCGGTACTGGGCTGGTGCGTAGATGAAGTCGGCATCTCCTGCCTCAAACATGGAAAGACGAGTGCCCCATTCATCCACATTCTTAATCACCACACGCGGGATCTTTGCGACACCGCTGGGACCACCTTCCCACATAGGCTCCTTGCGCCAGTAATCCTGGAAAGCGGTCAGTACAATTTCTTCACCGGGTGTCCAGTGATCAAGCATATAGGGACCAGTGCCGTTGGCTTCCTTGAAGAGGATGGTGCCCTCTGCAGGAGGGTCAGCAAAATTTTGCCAGGTAGCGCAGTCGCCATCCCAATCGCCATTTTCCGCCATCCATTCCTGATCCAGGGTGCCGCCCAAGAACTGTTGTGAAGCCAGCGCCAGGAACCAGGGTACGGGCTGCGCCAGGTTGTAGGTTACCGTGCCAGCTGCATCATCTGCCACAACGGCGGCTTTAACGGCTTCGCAGACCTTGACCAGATCGGCTGGTGTCAACTCTTCAAAGGTTTCCTTCCCAGCATACGCTGCGGCAAAGTCCTTGCTGCTTGCCAGCGAAAAGTCGGTGCCAAAAAAGGCTTCATAGGTGATCCATTGCCAGCCATCGATGCGCCCTTGCAGGGTGGAACGATGAACTGTATAGGCAATGTCATGCGGCTCAAGCGTCCCGCCCTTATGGAACTTGACGCCCTCGCGAATCTTGAAAACCCACTGTTTTCCATCCTCGCTGGTGGTCCACTCTGTTGCCAGTGCCGGGATAAACTCATTGGTCTTTTCTCGATTAAAGAAAACCAGCCCCTCATACAAATTTAGTTCTACTGTTGAACCGGCTGTTTCATACGTCCAGGCTGGGTCAAGCGTTTCAGGTTCGCCAGCGCCAGTAATGATGGTGAGTGTATCTGGATTCTTAAACTGCGGTGAAACCTTTGGCAATGCAGAGGGCTGCTCCTCCGGTTGCGGTGTTGCGGTTACAACCACTTCCACCGTTTTGCCTTCAACAACCACCGTCTGGATGATCGTTTCCGGCGTTGGCGCTGGCTGACACGCACTCAACGCCATACTGGCAATCATCAACAACGACACAACAAGAAACAGATATTTCGATCGCATTTTCTTCTCCTTTTTCTGATAAATTTTTTTTAAACAAAACGCATCAAAGATTTTTGATTTTCACGCACCTCCTTAGAAAAAAGCATGAATCTCAAACGCAAAAGTAGCCCTCTCTATACCATGTGACAGGCGACAAAATGCCCAGGGCTGATCTCGCGAAACTCTGGCTTAACCTCGGCGCAGATTGCGGCTGCCAGTGGGCAGCGCGTGCGAAAGCGGCAGCCCGAAGGCGGGTTAACTGGCGAGGGGACATCTCCCTGCAAAATAATGCGCTTGCGCGTTTCCTCTGCAACCGGGTCTGGAATGGGCACTGCCGACAGTAACGCCTGTGTATAGGGGTGCAGCGGATTGTTGTACAGCTCATCACGTGTGGTTAGTTCGGCAATAATCCCCAAATACATGACTGCCACACGATTGCTGATATGCCGCACCATCGAAAGGTCATGCGCCACAAAGACGTAAGTGAGCTTGAGATCGCGCTGCAAATCCTCCAGCAGGTTCACTACCTGCGCCTGAATAGAAACATCCAGAGCAGAGATCGGCTCATCACAAATGATCAGTTCTGGCTCCAGCGCAATGGCACGCGCAATACCAATGCGCTGGCGCTGACCGCCGGAAAATTCGTGCGGATAGCGCGAGATATATCCAGGATTAAGCCCAACCATCTCCAGCAGCTGCTCAGCTCTGGCGCGCATGTCCCGGCGGTTCATCGTGTTATGCACAATCATCGGCTCGCAGATAATATCCCCAACCGTCATGCGTGGGTTGAGGCTGGCATACGGATCTTGAAAGATCATCTGCATTTTGCGGCGCATCCGGCGCAGCTCCTCGCCGCGCATTGCTACCAAATCCTTATCGCGGAAGTACACATGTCCTGAGGTAGGGCGGTAAAGTTGAAGAATGGTGCGCCCGGCGGTTGTCTTTCCACACCCCGATTCGCCCACCAGACCCAGCGTTTCGCCCGCATAGACGTCAAAGGAGATATCATCCACCGCATGTACTACGCCCACTTTGCGGCGGATCACCCCGCGCAGTATCGGAAAGTGTTTTACCAGGTGTTCAACCCGCAGCAAGATTTCCCGTTCAGCCATTATCGCTCTCTCCCGGTTTCAGTATCCACCCAGCAGGCAACCCGATGCCGATTTGGCAGGTCAAGCAGCGGGGGGTTTTCGACTTTACAGTGTTCCACCGCATACCTGCAACGTGGGAGAAACGGACAATACGCTGGTTTTTCCATTAGAACAGGCGGGAGACCATCTATCGAAGTCAAACGGCGGTGTCCGCTCTCATCCATGCGCGGCAGGCTGCCCAGCAGCCCGATGGTATAAGGATGCTGCGGATGGGCATACAATTCCTTGACCGGCGCCTCTTCGATGATATATCCGGCGTACATCACCGCCACCCGCTGCGCCAGCCCGGCGATAATCCCTAAGTCATGGGTGATCCAGATGATCGCCATCCCCAGCTCCTCACGCAGACGCAGCACCAATTCCACAATCTGCGCCTGGATGGTTACATCCAGCGCGGTGGTAGGCTCATCGGCAATCAAAATCTGCGGGGCACAGATCAGCGCCATGGCAATCATTGCCCGCTGGCGCATCCCTCCCGAAAACTGATGCGGGTAATCATTAAGGCGTTCTTTGGCACGCGGGATGCCCACCAGTTCGAGCATTTGCGCCGCCCGGTCATACGCTTCACTGCGCTTAACACCATTATGAATCTCAAGCGGCTCGGCGACCTGACGCCCAATCGTCAGCACCGGGTTAAAAAATGTCATCGGGTCTTGAAAAACCAGACTGATTTGTGCGCCGCGCACATGGCGGATCTCATCCAGGCTCATTTGCAAAAGGTCTTTTCCCTGGTAAAGAGCCTTTCCAGCCACAATTTTTCCCGGCGGCGTGGGGATCAAACGCAACATAGACATCATCGAGACGCTTTTGCCGCATCCGCTTTCCCCAACAATGCCCAGGGTTTCACCTTCGTTGAGGGAAATTGACACACCATTGACTGCATGGACTGTGCCTTCATGGGTGCGAAATTGCGTCTCCAACCCTTCAAGTTTCAGTAATTCAGCCATACATTTGCCTTGACTCTTAGATTTTGGTATGGGGGAGCAAATTAAGAAGCCACCTCTCCTGGCTTTACCACTAAAGCAAGTATATCGTTAAAAAAATTGATTGTCAAACCAAAGTGCGCGCAGGTCTCTTGCACTGCTGCGCCGCCAATGGATTAAAAATTTATGTCATTCTGACGCCAATAACGGGTCACCTGCTCCAGCGCATTAGATATATCTTGCTGGTGCTTCAATTCGATACACTCTGCCTGCCGCCAGTGTTGGCGCGCGATTCCAACCAGCTCCGGACGCACAACCACCAACGCCAGCCGGTATTCCCCTTTATCCAGTGCTGTCAGTCCATGCACCCAGCCCTGACCACGCTCGATTTCCAAAGGGCCAAGTTCATCCACCACCAGCAGGTCACAGCTCGCAACGCGGGCAAGAGCCTCATCTGCCCATTGCAATGTCTGCTCGTCAAACACCCAACCGGGGGTGCGTATGCCCCCTTCCGCCACACCTGCCACAGGCAGCCGCGCCAGCATGCGGCGCTCACCGCTGGAAATATCTTCCACAGCAATTGCCACCTTGCTACCCCGCTCAAAGACCGCCGGAGAAAGCACACCAGCCACGCGCCAGCCTGCATGTTGTGCCGATTTTACCACTGTGCGGCAAAAGGTGGTTTTGCCTACCCCGCGCCCACCACTTACGATAATCAAATCAGACATACAACGGCGGCGGCTGCAAATGCCACTCGGTCGCCAGTTGATACGCATGCCCAACGCGGAAGAGGATATCCTCGCGGTAGTGGGCAGCCATCAGTTGTATCCCGATGGGCAAGCCCTGCGCATCAAACCCGACCGGAAAAGCCAGCCCCGGCACCCCAGCCAGATTTGCTGGCAATGTGAAGACATCTTCCAGGTACATTGCCAGCGGATCTTCGCTGTGCTCGCCAAAACGGAAAGCCGTCGAAGGTGCCACCGGCGCGGCAATCACATCCACTTTCTCAAAGGCGCACTCAAAGTCCTGCTTGATTAATGTACGTACCTTTTGCGCCTGCCCATAATAGGCATCGTAATACCCGGCAGAAAGCGCATACGTTCCCAGCATAATGCGCCGCTTTACCTCAGCGCCAAAGCCGACGCCGCGCGTACGCCGGAACATCTCCCACAGCGTATCGGCTGGCTGTCGGGGTCCAAAGCGCACCCCGTCATAGCGCGCCAGATTAGCTGAGGCTTCTGCCGGGGCTATCAGATAATAGACTGGCAGGGCATAGGCGGTGTGGGGCAGTGCAACCGCCTCTACGCTGGCGCCCAGCCGCTCCATTTCGGCAATCGCCTGCCTGACCGCCTGCTCAACGGCAGGCTGAATCCCCTGGATGAAATATTCCTGTGGCACGCCCACCCGCACACCGCGCAGCGGGCTGGACTCACCCTCGCTGGGCAAATGTATCTCAGGCAGCGGCACATCCACACAGGTAGCATCGCGCCGGTCAAAGCCAGCCATGCGCTCAAACAGCAGCGCCACGTCCTCCACGCTGCGGGCAAAAGCACCGGGGCAGTCCAACGAAGACCCATAGGCAACCAGACCATAGCGCGAAACACGCCCATAGGTTGGCTTGATACCGCAAATACCGCAAAAAGAAGCCGGTTGACGCACACTGCCGCCGGTATCCGACCCCAGCGCCGCAGGCGCCATACGCGCTGCCACACAGGCAGCGCTGCCACCACTGGAGCCTCCTGGTACGCGCTCAGGTTGCCACGGGTTGCGGGTGGCGCCATAGGCTGAGTTTTCGGTCGAAGACCCCATCGCAAATTCATCAGTATTAGTCTTGCCCAACATCACCATCCCTGCCTCAAGCAGGCGCTCAACCGGTGTGGCGGAATAAGGGGGGACGAAATTTTCGAGAATGTGCGAGCCGCAGGTGGTGCGCACACCACTGACGCAGAACACATCCTTCACCGCCAGAGGGACGCCCAGTAGCGGCGGCAAACCCCGACTCGGATCCTGACGCCAGGCAGCATACTGCTGATCTGCCGCTTGCGCCTGCTGGCGCGCCAGTTCAGGCGTCAACGTCAAAAAGGCATGTAGCGTGCCATCCAGCCGCTCGATGCGCTCCAGGCAAGCCTCGGTCAGATCGCAACTCGAGAAAGCTCCCTGCCGCAGCCCCTGCAGGGCAGCGCGCAGCGTCAAATCAGTCAAAGCGCTCATGCCATTGCCCTCATTCCAACACTGGGGGAACTTTAAATTGCCCCTGCGCGCTGGCGGCGGCGTTACGCAAAATTTCCTCAGGCGAAAGGGGTGGAAGCACCTCATCGGGTCGCAACATGCTGCGCGGTGGAAGGACGCTGGATGTAGGGAGAATATGACTGGTATCCAACTCCTGCAAACGAGCAGCGTAATCCAGAATCTCGGAAAGCTGTTCGGTAAAACGCTGCAACTCATCCTCGCTCAATTCCAAGCGGGCAAGATGAGCAATATGCTTTACCTCCTCAATGGTTAGTCTCACGGCTGCTCCTTCCAGGGCGCAGCATACCAGCGGAGATATGTCTCCATCTGGTCGCGCCAGTATGCTTCGCTGTGTTCGCCGGGGCTCGAAACCCAGGTGTGCGCCACCATATACTTGACCAGCAGATTATGCCAATCGTTGGCATCCCCCAGATAACCATCCAGCACACCATGATCCATGTAATAGCGCGGGCGCTGGTTCTCAGGAATGGTTTTATACAAATCGCGGAAGGCAACTTCATAAAACGGCACAGCGGGCAGGCTGTGCGCGCCAATAGAAGCAAACATCTGCCAGTTCTCCCAACCCACACGTGTCGCCCAAAAGGCGCCACGCGAGATACCTCCAATGGCGCGGTCGGCTCGCTGCGGAGAGGTGCGATAGGTGTGATCTATCCATGGCAGCAATAGTTCAATCAGCGCCCTGCCAAAAAAGGACTCCGACGGCTCTTGCAGGTAGTATTCTTCACGGGGCATGGCGACAATGAAAGGCGCAATCTCCCCCTCTGCAATCAGGCGCTCCATCTCGTCAACCAGACCCAGCCGCATCCATAGCGTTTCATCTTGGCTCTGTCCATGCAGCAAAATCAAGAGCGGATAGCGGCGCCCGGGTTCCTCTCCATAGCAAGGCGGGAGATAGATTGTGACTCGCAGCGGGATGGGAAAACCGGCACGGCTGATTTCTTCCTGCTCAATGCGCCCATGCACCGCGCGGCAACCAGAGGGAGTGGCGCTGGGCGTGGCAGAAGGCAGCGACACAACCAATGGCGCGGGTGAAGGCGTTTGGGCCACTGGCAGCGGACCCGGCTCAAACGCCGTCGGGGTCTGCAGTGTCTGCACGGCCGGTGCGCAGGCGCAAACCCAGAACGAGGCCAGCAGGGTAGAGAAGAAAAATGCAGCTACTCGCAAATGCACAGCAAACACACCTCATGCGGTATCAGAGGCTTAATATACCATAAAAAGAATCCATTATCTGGTTCAGTGGTCGCTTCGCTCCTCGACAGGGCATCCCAATATAAAGGCTTGCTCAGTTACCCGATTGCCTGACGCAGGCAGCGCGCCAGTTCACCAAAGCGGGGGGTATAACGCATATCCTCGTGGCGCGGGCGGGGAAGATCAACGCGCAAATCAAGGCAAACCCGCGCCGGGCGCGGGGTAAAAACCAGCACACGGTCAGAAAGCAGCAGCGCTTCAGCAATCGAGTGGGTGACCATGATAACCGTATTACAGCGCGCCTGCCAGATACGCAGTAACTCGGCGCCCATTTGCTCGCGGGTAAGGGCATCCAGCGATCCAAAGGGCTCATCCAGCAAAAGCAAATCAGGCTCCTGGATGAGGGCACGCGCCAGAGCGACACGCTGCGCCATACCGCCGGAAAGGTCACGCGGCCAACTGTTTTCAAAACCCTGCAGCCCGACTAAGTCTATCAATGCTTCGGCGCGGCGGCGCGCTTCAAGCGGGTCAGCGTTTTCCAGTTCTAATGGCAGGGTAATATTGGCAAGCACCGTGCGCCAGGGCATCAGGTTGGCTTGCTGAAAGACCAGTCCCACGCGCGGCAGGCTTGCACTGCCGCGCTGTGGGGCAAAGATGACCTGTCCTTCAGTCGGTGGCACCAGCCCTGCCAGCACACGCAACAGCGTGCTCTTTCCACAACCGGAGGGTCCCAAAACACACAGGAATTCCTTAGGGGCGACACTGAAGGAGATATTTTCAATCGCCTGTAACCCGCCGTTGCCGTTGGGAAAGGTTACCGCCAGCTCCCGCACTTCCAGAACCGGCTTGACCGACGCCATCATCATGGCAGAAACTCGTTGCTGTATGCCTGTTGCAAATCCAACGGGCGCTGGATAATCCCCATCTTCAGCAGGATATCCTGCATGTTTTCCCATGCTTTGGGGTCTGTGTACCCCAACCGCTGCCCTTTCCAGAAGGTAATCGAATCTGCCAGTACCTGCTTCTGCACTGTCTGGTCGGCTTTCTCCAGGTTTTCCACATATTGCTTGCTGATTTCATACGCTTCTTCCGGGTTGGCAATGGAGTCCTCAATTCCCTTGAGAGTGGCAGCCACCATACGGCGCACCAGCTCGGGATTTTCGCGCATGGTTTTTTCGTTGGTAATCAGCCCATTGCTGACCAGCTGACGGTAATCCGCCACACGTATCAGGTCAACTGCATATCCCTGGGCTTTGAGCTGATTAGGCTCGTTGGCAGCATAGACCACCGCGGCATCCACCCTGTTGCCAACCATCGCCTCCACCTGATTGAAACCAACCACTTCCACCGTCAGGTCAGTTTCACGCAAACCGGCAACATCCAGCAGGGTACGAAAGCCGATGTAGCTGGCGCCAAACAGCACCGGGGTGCCAATCTTTTTGCCTTTCATATCCTGCGGCTGGCGAATGGCTTTCTCCTGGAATGCCGCCACACCCACCGGGTACTGCTGATACCACGCCATCACATACACAATGGGCAACCCCTGGGCGCGCGCCATCAGCACCTGCTCGCCGGAAACGACGGCAAACTGCAATTCATTTGCCCCCACCAGAGCCGTTGCATCCGTTTCAAAACTGTAATCCAGGCTGACATCCAGCCCCGCCTGGGCATAGTAACCCTTGTGCATGGCAACATACAGGGGCGCAAACTGGACATTGGGGATATAGCCCACTGGCAGGCGGATGGCAGTCGGTTTTTCAGACGGCGTAGACGCTGCGGGGGGAGCGGAACAGCCAGCCAGCACAACCATCACAATCAGCAAAAAGACTAAAAACTTTTTCATCCTTACATTCTCCTGATAAGGTTAGTTCCTCATCCATAACAAGTAACGGCGCTCCAGCAGCACAACCAGCCCATAAAGGATCAGCGCCAGCACCACCAGGGTAAAAATGGCAACAAAAACCAGGGCGGTGTCATACTGCCCGCGCCCAACATTGACCAGAAACCCCAGCCCGCGGTCGGCGCCGACAAATTCGCCCACCACCGCGCCGATGACCGAGAGAGTTGCCCCCACCCGCAGCCCGCCCAGAAACACCGGCAAAGCGGCGGGGATTTCGAGAAAGCGCAACATTTGCCAGCGCCCGGCGCGCATCGAACGCATCAGGTCGCGCAGATTTTCTGGCACCGCGCGCAACCCTACCACCGTATTCACCAATATAGGGAAAAAGACGATCAGGATGCAGATCAGCACCTTTGAGAAAATCCCTGAGCCAAACCAGATGATCAGCAGCGGAGCAATCGCCACCACCGGCACCGCCTGGCTGGCAACCAGATAAGGCGAAAGCAGCCGTTCAAGCAGGCGCGACTTCGCCAGCAAATATCCCAGCACCGTCGCCAGCAGACTGCCACACAGCAGCCCCAGCAGTACCTCCAGCAGGGTGATAGAGAGATGCCGCAGCAAGCTGCCATCCCACACAACCTGCCAGAAGCGTATCACCACCAGACCAGGCGGCGGGAGGATAAACGCCGGTAATTTGCCCAGCCGTACCAGCGCCTCCCACACACCCAACGTGGTCAACATCGAACCCGCCAGCAGCCAGCGGTTATACCGTTTCACCTGCTGGAGCAGCGCTTTTCCTGTTTCGTTGTTTTCGATAACATTCATGTGACAACACCCTGACACACACCTTCAGGGCAGCCAGGCTACAATGCATCCTGCGAAAAAAACCCCGAAAACGTTAAGTTTTCGGGGCAGTACACTGCACATGCAATTCGCATTGCAAACCTTCTTTCATCCGGACTGTACCGTCGACCCCGGAATTTCGCCGGGTCATGCGTCGCAAGACGCTCGTGGGTTCTCACCACCGGTCGGGAATTGGGAGCACCGCACTCCCTCGCCCTGCCCCGAAGGCATCCATATTATTTTGTTACTCAAAGTATAAAACCCCTCATCGATTCCTGTCAATGTTTTTTAAGTAACTCTCCATAGGTAAACGCATCTATTCTTTGTCTAGCCAATAAACCTATCCAGAGCGTTTTTAAGATCGCGGAACGATTGCTCAAAGTTACCGCGCTCGGCTGCATCAACTAAACAATTTTTAACATGGTCTTCTAGGATGACCCGCCCAACGCCGTTCAAAGCCGAGCGGATGGCGGCAATCTGCACCAGAAGATCGGGGCAAGAAACACCCTCTTCGACCATACGTTTGACCGCGCGCACATGCCCCTCAATGCGCGATAAGCGGTTCAATACAGCCTGCTGGTGTTCATGGCGATGCACAAAGTGATTTGATCCAACCGATTCGGAAGCGTTCTCGTTCATCATCCGTTCCTTTTTGCAAGTAAGAACTATTCCTTTATATCAGAAAGCGTCTCGTTATTGCTTGCTGGCATTCCCGTCTCGACTGTCAAATTGCGGTAATGAGCACTCATCCAGTGAAAGTTGACCAGTTCAATGCCAAGCCGGGCGATTTCATCTTTGAGGCGCGGATCGGTGAGCGTTTTTAGCTCGTATTCCCTCTCTATATTATAGCTTTCTTCCGGCAAGTCGAAGGGCGTGAAATAGCCAGGGTGACAACACATCTCCATCACCCCGTTCCAGGGCTGGCCGAGCAATTCGATCAATAATGATAAATTGCCTTCCTTGTGCCCGCGAAAACGGTCGCAGAAATGATCCGGAGCAATGACAGTCGGATTTTCGCCAGCATACTGCCTTCCCCAGCGCACCGGTAGGCGATATTCTTCCGCCACGAGCAGGTAAATCGCCATCACGTCTGGCAGGTAGTGCAATCCAAAATGATAATCCAGATGGCTGGGCAGGCAGCCAGTCAGGTTGGTGAACATTTCCACCTGCCTTCGGATTTCATCCCGAAATAGGAGCAATTCCCGCGCCGAAAAGAGGCTGCCGATTTTCTTCTGGTATTCGCGCTGAAACAGCTCGCGCACCAGCCGCCCATGCGCGCCCAGACAGGCGCTTTTCTCACTGACGAAGGGCGAGACAAAATCAATATGCACCCCCATTGGCAAACCGATTTTTTGACCCATCTCCAGCGCCGCTGGCGCATACGGACTGCACACCAGCGCTGAGGTATCGGTGACCACACCTCGCTGGAACGCATCACAGATGCCGCGGTTGATCTGCGGTGAAAGCCCAAAGTCATCCGCATTGATAATGAGATACTTCATTGCAGAAAGCGCACCCTCTCAAAGATAAACGTCAGTGTTATCCACTTTGTGAAACGCCTCCGCAAAGGCATAACCGCAGGCACTGCCGGCTTTGCTGGCGTGCGCTTTGATCTGGCGGATGAAATCCTGCAGATCTTCCTCTGTGCGGGCAAAGTCGGTCTGACTGCGGTGGACCAGCCGAGAGCGGATTTTCACTTCAATCCACTCGCTGATATCCACCCAGTAATTGGCTTCTTGTGGCGCGAATAAATACATCTCGGCGGGATGCCACGGGGAAATCCCCTCCAGCGTCAGCTCCGGGCAGACCCACGGCAGGTCGGCTAACATGCGCGCCTCGCCAGCGGCAAATCCCACCGAACGGTGATCGGGGTGAAACTCGTAATGCTTCCACGCGTCAAAGGTTAGGATGATGTCTGGGCGCTGTTGGCGGATCAGGCGGATTAGCCGCTCGCGTAATTCGTTGATATGCGAGACCAGTTCGCCATCGCGGTAGCCCAGCCAGAAAACCTGCTCGATACCCAAAATTTCCGCTGCCTCCCCCTGCTCTTTTTTGCGCACACACACGAGGTCAGTCGGTCCGAGAGCGCGATCGTGACTGCCGCGGTCGCCATTGGTGCAAAGCACCAGACGAACGTGGTTGCCACCGCGAGCAAGACGCGCAATTGTCCCCCCACAGTAGGATTCGGCATCATCTGGATGCGCTACAATCACAAGGATATTTTTATCTATAACCATTCCTCACCCCTTGATTCCAGAAAAGCTGATGCCCTCGATAAAGTACCGCTGAGCGAGGAAGAACACCACCACCATTGGCAGCAGCGCCATCATCGAAGCCGCCATCAGGTTGCCCCATTGGATGGAATACGAGCTACGGAAGAAATTCAGTCCCAGGGCGATGGTGAAATTGGTATGGCGGTGCAGAAAGACCAGCGGGTAGAGAAAATCGTTCCACACACCCTGAAAGTTGAAAATCGCCACCGCCGCCAGCGCCGGCTTGGAAATCGGCAGGATGATGCGCCAGAGAATTTGCAGGTGGCTGGCGCCATCTATCAGCGCCGCATCCGAGAGGTCTTTTGGAATGTTCATGAAGAACTGGCGCAACAGGAAGATATAAAACGGGCTACCGAAAAACGCCGGCACAATCATCGGCAAAAAGGTGTCAATCCAGCCGAGCGTCTTGAACTCGATATACATTGGAATAATCCGCACCGGCTCCACTAGCATCATTGTCGAGAGCATCAGGATAAAAAGCATATTTTTGCCCGGTGCGCGCAGGCGTGCAAAACCATAGGCGATAATGGTACAGGAAAGCAGGTTACCCGTAATGGCACCAGCGGCAATGATCAGCGTATTGAGCATGAAGCGCCCAAAGGGGACATACGTCCAAGCTTCGCTGTAATTCTGCCAGCGGATCGGGTTGGGAATCCACTGCGGCGGTATCTTGAAAATCTGATACTCCGGCTTGAGCGAGGAAGAAAACACCCAGAACAGCGGCAGCAGAAACATCAGCGAGCCAGCGATCAGCAAGGCGTAAATTATCGCGTTCCAAAGGTTGCGCCGCCAGTGGGCAGGAAAAAGTACATCCGTTTCTCGTGTCTTCATGGTTTTCACTCCTCCACACCGCGGTAGAACACCCACTTACCGGAAGTGGTAAAGATGATCAACGTGCAAACCAAGACAATCAGAAATAAAATCCACGCCAGCGCTGAGGCATAACCCATTGCCAGATGCTCGAACGCCTTGCGGTACAGGTAAAGCACATAAAAGAGGGTCGCATCCAAGGGCCCACCGTTGGTAGCAATATAGACATTGGTGAACGATTGAAAGGTCAAGATGATACTGAAGATCAAGTTAAATAAGATTGAGGGCGTGAGTAACGGCAGGGTGATATTCCAGAAGCGGCTCCACGCATTGGCGCCGTCAATAGAAGCCGATTCGTACAGCTCGCGCGGAATATCCTGCAAGCCCGCCAGATAAATGACCATAGTGCGCCCCACGCCCCAGAGCGACATGATGATCAACGCCGGTAATGCCCATTTCGGGTCCAAAAGCCAGCGCGGCCCCTGAACGCCAAAATAGGCCAGAAGGCCGTTGATCAGCCCCGCCTGCGGGTTAAACACCCACATCCACATCACCACATACGCCACGCCCGCCAACACCGAAGGCATATAAAAGATGGTGCGGAAGATGCCCACGCCACGCACCCGCTGGTTGACCAGCAGAGCTATCAGCAGTCCAAAGACCAAATCCAACGGCACATAGGTAAAGGTATAGATTGTGGTGACCTTGATCGCCTGTAGGAAGTATTTATCACGGGTGAAGATGCGTTCATAATTGTCCAGACCAATGAACTGCGGTGGGGTGATCAAGTCCCATTTGGTCAGGCTGAAGTAAAACGAAGCCAGAACTGGGCCCAGATAAAACAGCAAAAAGCCGATAAACCATGGCAGAACGCAGAGATAGAAAGTCAGCGCCTCGCGTTTTTGCAGGCTCCAGCGCAGGCGCGCGGGGAAAAAACGTTGCGTGATTACAGTCATGCTTGCGTCTCGTCACTGAAGGGGCAGTCAGATGACCGCCCCTTCAACCAGTATGTAGATGATTTATTGACCCAATTTCTCGTCCAGCGCAGTCTGTGCTTCAGCGGCAGCTTCTTTCATAACAGTTGTCACATCGGCAGTGGGGTCAATCAGCAATTTTTCCAGCGCTTTGCCAAAGGCCGGCGCACCTGTCTCACCCCAGTAATCAGAATAGACGTAGGCGCGATCCACCACATCCTCCAACGACTTGATCCACACGCCTTCGATGGGGTCCTGATCCATGCCAGCTTCTTTGACCACCGAAGCCACCGGCGGGATGCCGTGTTTGATCCACACTTTGGAGCCACCCTCGCCCACGTAGTACTTTAGAAAGCGCCAGGCAGCTTCGGGGTGTTTTGTACCGCTGAAGATGCCAAAGCCGCCCCAGAACATGATATTAGCTTTCTTATCGCCCACCGGCACGCTGACCACACCCAAATCCACATTGGGGTTATTCAGCAAGCCGCTTTGAGGCCAGCGACCGAACAGGCGCATGGCGGCGGTACCGTTGGCAAATTCAGGGTTGCCGCCCGCCCACTGGTTGAAATCTGCTGGTGGCGGCGCCACTTTGTACTTGTTGTACAAGTCCACATAGAACTGCACGGCTTTGATGGTTTCCGGTGAATCCATGTAGCCGACAATCTTCTTGCCGTCTTCACTGATCAGTTTGGCACCGGTAGAGGCAGTGAAGTACTCATAGCCGTTCCAGTTTGCCATCAGCTGAACGCCCCAGATTTCGGGCTTACCATCCTTGTTTTCATCAATGGTCAGTTGCTGGGCAGTATTCAGGAAGTCATCCCATGTCCAGCCATCCTGTGGGTACGGGATGTTGTATTGATCAAAGATTTTCTTGTTGTAATACACCGCCATCGTGGAGAAGTCTTTGGGCAGGAAGTACTGCTTGCCCTGATACATGCCCGGCTTGAGCGTGTTGGGCAGGTAAATGTTCAAGTCCAGCGGGTCAGCACCAGTGATGAAGTCATTCAGCGGCAGAAAAGCGCCCTTCGAGACAAACATCGGCACGGCATCATCGCCGATTTGCATGATGTCCGGCGCATCGCCGGCAGCAATTTGGGTCAGCAGACGGGCATAGTAGTCCGAGCCGGCAACCGCCTCAAGCTGAACCAGAATGTCGGGATTTTCCTTCTCAAAATTGGCAATGATCTCCTGATGCGGATTGAGACCTTCGCCGCTGTCGCCGGTGCCGACGCGTATAACCATTTTGGCACCTTCAGCAGGCGGCACCGGGGTAGGCGTGACCACCTTTTCGACCACTTTCTCAACTACTTTCTCGACCTCAACGGTTTTTTCTATCACCTGAGGAGTCGCCGGCGCGCAGGAAGCCAGCAAACCAACAGCCAGAACAATCAGCAAACTAAGCGGATAGAAACGGCGCAGAGAATTCATTTTTCTTTCTCCTTAAGTAAGTTGTATAAGAGTTGAGATTGAAACAGGACAAACCAAGCAAACTATCAAATGATTTACCGTGAATGCAACCACCTCCTTCCATTTCGCTGCCATAGGTTATTATAAACTTCAACCCAACCAGTTTTACACCTCACAGGTCTGCCAAATCCTGTGAGGTGTTTTTTGTGCATCTTTTTCATCCAGCGTAAACGGTCATTTTGAACGGGCATCAATCAGACGGGCAGAATTTGCCAGCACGGGCAAAGCCGATAGTTCATGTACCACCGCTCCAACCACCGGGCCGATGATTCCCAGACCGCCCAGAATGACCGAAAGCACGTTGACGCCCATTGAGAAAATGACGTTCTGGCGGATGACATCCAGCGTACGGCGGGAAAGCCCGATCACCTGCGGCAGGCGTTCGATTTCATCCGCCATCAACCCGATATCCGCCGTCTCCATGGCGACATCCGTCCCAGCCACGCCCATTGATACACCAATATCCGCAGCTGCTAGCGCCGGGGCATCATTGACACCGTCGCCAGCATAGACCACTTTCTTGCCCTGCGCCTGCAATTCACGGATGATGTTCAGCTTGTCCTGCGGCAGGACTTCGGCGTAGTAGCGGTCAATGCCCATCTCGCGAGCAATGCGGGCAGCAGTGCGCGGGTTGTCGCCGGTGATCATGATCACCTCTTTCACACCCAGCTTTTTGAGCGCAGCAATGGCTTCCTTTGCCTGCGGGCGCGGCGTATCTTCAAGGGCGATCAATCCGCTCACCTGTCCATCTACCGCCACTGGTATCACCGTCTGCCCTTCGGCTTCCAGCGCTTGAACGCGTTGTTCCAGTTCCGGGTGCCATGTCAGCCCGCGCTCACTGAGCAAGGCGCGGTTGCCAATCAACACCTCACGCTGATTGACCCGCGCCGTCACGCCAAAACCGGGCAGGACTTCGAACGCCTGCGGCTCATCCAACGCAAGCTGCCGCTCCTCACAGGCGCTGACCATCGCCCGCCCGATGGGATGCTCGCTGAAACGTTCCGCACTGGCGGCGAGCTGCAATAGATAATCCGATTTCATCCCGTTCAGGGCAAACACCTCTTTAACGCGCGGCTTACCCAACGTAAGCGTGCCAGTTTTATCGAACGCCATCACATCCACCCGTCCGACCTGTTCCATCACGCCGCCGTTCTTGACCAGCATCCCGTTTTTGGCAGCATTGCCGATGGCGGCGACCACCGCCGTCGGCGTTGCCAGCACCAGCGCACACGGGCACACCGCCACCAGCACGGTAATTGAACGCAGGATGTCACCAGTGAGCAGGTAAACCACCACGGCAATGGTAATCGTCACTGGCACCAAAATACGCGCATAGCGGTTAGCCACGCGCTGAACGGGCGCTTGGCTGGCTTGCGCTTCTTTGACCAGCCGCACGATATGTCCCAGCGTGGTCTGTTCACCGACCCGCTCGGTGCGGATTTCAAAAGCGCCTAGTTCGTTCAGCGTTCCGGCGAAGACCTCGTCGCCTTCTTTCTTCTCTATCGGCATAGATTCGCCGGTGATGGCAGCCTGATTGACACTGCCGCTACCGCTGAGGACGACCCCATCCACGCCGATACGCTCACCGCTGCGCACCAGCACAATGTCGCTGACCTGCACCTCTTGCAGCGGTATGCTGATCTCGCGCCCATCACGCCGCACAGTCACGGTGGCGGGCATCAGCCGCGAAAGGTCACGTAGGGCGCGGTCGGCGCGCGCCACCGTTAGGTTCTCCAACCACTCGCCCAACGACATCATTAGCACGACAATCGCTGCCGCGCTGTATTCGCCGACGATCAGCGCAGCGATCATCGCAATCGAAGCCATTACGCCGGAGGTAAACTCATGTTTGACGATGATCTGACGGGCGGTAAACACAAAGAGCGGCGTCCCACCAATCAACGCTGAGAGCAGATACACCCAGCGGGCGATTTGCCCTCTTCCCAATAGGGAAAGCACAAAGGCAATCAGCAGGGTGAGTGCATTGAGAAACACCAGTATTGTGTCCCGCGAGAGCAGAAAGTCACGGTAACGGGTAAAGAAATTCTGCCGCGGCGGGTGACAATCGCAGGAAATCATAGAAATAGCCTGACCTTCCATCGCAAAAACCTCCTTGATCAACTTATCCCATATCCCCCCATAGGGGATATAGAGCAGTATAGCAGGAAACGGCTAAAATTGCAAGGGTGCGCGTTAGTTCACATAAAATGTTACGTGTTTTTTGCAAAAGTCGCTCCAACAGGCGCCACGCAGTAAATGTGCTCTGCTGGCATGATGGAAATCTGTGGTACACTCTCTGACATCATGGATGAAAAGACGCTGGTTACGCTGGAATACGACAAAATTTTGCGGCGGCTGGCAGGTTATGCCGCCTTCAGCGCTTCTGCCGACCTGGCACTCCAGCTACGCCCTTCTTCCAGCCTGGAAGAGGTAGCGCGCCGACAGGCGTTCACTACACAGGCTCGCCGCCTGATCAGCCTGTTTGCCGATTTCAGCGTCAGCGGTGCGCACGATATTCGCCCCTATCTCGACCTGGCATCCCGCAGCGGTGTGCTGACCCCCGCAGAGCTGTTGGAAATCAAGAATACACTGCTTGTTGCCTCACAGGTTATGCACAAGTTGAAAGTAGAAGTGAAAAGCGGCGTTGGGCGCAGCGCTGCGCCGCCAGCGCCCGCCCTGGCAGAGTTGTTCAAAGACCTGCAAACGCCTACCAGCCTGCTGGATGCCATTACGCAGAGCATCTCGGAACGCGGTGAAGTCCTCGACAATGCCTCGGTGCGTCTGGGTATCATCCGCCGCGAGATCAAGGTCAGCCACGACCGCCTGATGGGGCGTCTGGAAAAGATCGTCAACGACCCAAAAACTGCCCCCATGCTGCAGGAGAGCATCATCACCCAGCGCAATGGGCGCTATGTGATTCCGCTGCGCGCCGATTTCAAAGGGCAGATTCGCTCTATTATCCATGACCAGTCCTCCTCCGGCGCCACATTATTTGTGGAGCCTCTGGTAGTGGTTGAACTCAACAACCAGCTACAGGAAGCCATGCTGGCAGAGCGGGACGAAGAGCGGCGCATCCTGACAGAGCTTTCCCATCAGGTTGGCGAAAATGCGGTTGCAATTCATTGCATGGTGAATGCGCTGGCGCAGCTCGACCTGGCGTTAATGTGTGCCCGCTATGCCGAAGATCTGCGTGCCTCAGAGCCAGTGATCGTGCCGTTTCAGAGAAACGCCCACAATCATCCCGGCAGTGTGATACGCCTGTTTCAGGCGCGCCATCCGCTGCTCGACCCTGACAGGGTTGTGGCAATTGACCTTGACCTGGATGAAAATACCTTTGCACTGGTTCTCACCGGGCCAAACACCGGCGGCAAAACCGTTACGCTAAAAACCGCCGGGCTGCTGGTACTGATGGCACAGAGCGGGCTGCACATCCCGGTGCAATCCGGTTCGGTGCTGAGTATTTTTGAAGACGTTTTTGCGGATATTGGCGATGAACAGTCCATTGAGCAGTCGCTGTCCACATTTTCAGCGCACATCACCAACATCATCCGTATCCTTCAGCAGGCTGACAGTCGATCACTGATTCTGCTGGACGAACTGGGCGCCGGTACCGATCCACAGGAAGGCGCCGCCCTGGCGCGCGGCATTCTGGCGTATCTGGTGGAAAAACGCATCACCTGCTTGATTGCCACCCACTACCCCGAGCTGAAAACCTATGCTCACGCCACACCAGGTGTTACCAATGCCTGTCTGGAATTTGACCCCCAAACCCTCTGCCCAACCTACCGTCTGGTCATTGGGCTTCCCGGGCTATCGAACGCGCTGACCATCGCTGAGCGGCTGGGACTGCCCTCCGAAATTATCACGACTGCCCGCAGCGCACTGGGCAGCGATGCACTGCGGGCTGAAGACCTCCTGGCAGAGATTCATACCCAGCGCGACCTGGCGCGCAAGGCGCGCACCGAAGCCGAAAGTCTGCGTCAGGAGGCGGAGAAAAAACATGCCGAGCTTGAGCGGCGGCTGGAGCAGATCGAAGACGAACGCTACGAAGCACTCGAAAAAGCGCGTCAGCAGGCGGAGGATGCAATCGAGAGCCTGCAGGAAGAAATCAAAATGCTGCGCCGCGAACTAACACGCGCCCGCCAGCCGCTGGAAGCGCTCCAGCCGCTGGCTGAACGGGCAGAGGCCCTCAAGGATAGACTTCTTAAACCCCCAGCACCAGCCCAGAAGCGCACCAGAACCCCCGCCAGACCGCTGAGGGTGGGGCAGCGCGTGCGTCTGCGCTCACTCAAAACACAGGGCATCATCACTGCCATTGAGGCGGATGAGGTTGAAGTACTGATTGGCAGCCTGCGGATGCGCACCAGCGTGGCGGACATTCAGCGCTCCGCCAGCGAAGAGGAAGAAATAACACCACCCACATCTCCATCATCACGCTCCCCTTTATCTGCGCAGCCCTTCACCCACTACACCCCTTCCCCCGGAGCAGAGCTTGACCTGCGCGGCAAGACGACTGAAGAAGCGCTGGAAGCACTGGAGAAGTATATCGAAGCAGCTTATGTGGCTGGTCTGCCGTTTGCACGCATCATTCATGGCAAGGGCACCGGTCGTTTGCGCCAGGCAGTGCGCGATGCGCTGCGCCGCTGTGCCTACGTCTCGGCATGGGAAACCGGGCTGGACGGCGAGGGAGGGGAGGGCGTAACCATCGCCCGCTTTGCCCAAATGGAGAAATAAAAAGCCGTCTGTGTTCTCCCCGCACCGACGGCCTTTTCGCACGGATCCCCTGAAATCCGTACAGGGATATCCAGCCAGTTTGTTTCTCGCGGTTAATAACTTACCCTCTAATGTCCCATTTTATCACGGGCAAGCACATCTCCCTAATGTCAAAAGACACTTTTTTTATTGTGATTTGTCAATCTTTGTATAATTATTATACTCGTCCCGCATGAAATACAAAGTTCTACGTCATTTAATTTATCTTGCCATGCTGCTCACAGCCTGCGGCAGCATGAACGCGCAACCTGCGTCGGATTTCACCCCTGTCACACCAACTGTTTCCCCCTCTCCCAGCCTGACGGTGGTCTGGTTTCCCCCCACGCGGACGCCTACCCCCCCAAACATCATCTTACCGCCACCCACCCCGGAGCAGAGACCAGGTATCGGCGAAATTCTGCAAAAGGACACTTTCGAAACACAGCAGGGGTGGCAAACCATCCACAATGAGGTGGGCAGTGTGGCGTATGGAAAAAATGAAATCACCATTGCTATATCGCAAACCAAAGGCAGCCTGAACAGCCTGTATGAGATACCGCTTCCCGAAAACTTTTATCTCGAGATAGACGCCAACCCCAGCCTGTGCCGCGGGGATGATACGTATGGTGTTCTCCTGCGCGCATCCAGCGACCGCGACTACTATCAGTTTGCCATCTCGTGTAATGGTCTGCTGCGGCTCGACCGCATCAAAAACGGCAGGCTCAACGCCGTGATCAAGGACTGGACGGCTAGCGGGCAGGTAGCTCCCGGCTCGCCGCTGATGCTGCGACTGGGAATATGGGTTGCAGGAAATGAAGCGCGCTTTTTTATCAATGATGTGTATCAATTTACCGTTCACGGCCTATCCACCAGCGGAAGCCAGATAGGCATCTTTGCTCGCTCAGGGGGAACAACTGCCTTGACAGTCAACTTTTCCAATCTCGTCATCCGTACACTGCAAAACACTGCGTTTTCAAAAACCTTACAGCCCACGCTACGCAACTCATCCACGCCCGTCAGCAGCAACACACCCCTTGCTTCCTTTACTCCCGCCACGTTGCTGCCCCGCCCCTCATGCGCCTGTTCAAAGAGAACACTAACGCCGAATAACTGATGCACATCGCAAAATGCGCACAAAATCAGCTTGCCCTGAATATATTTCAATATATAATAAAAGCATACTACCGCGTGCAAATCACCTTTTTCGATCTGAATCATCAGACAGGAGATACACAAAATGAGTTTTCATACCATAATCATTGTCGGCAACCTCGGGCGCGACCCGGAAATGCGTTACACGCCTACCGGGCAGCCAGTTACTACCCTAAGTGTGGCTTCCAGCCGCAGATATACTGCGCCGGATGGCACGGTAAAAGACGAAACGATCTGGTTTCGCGTCACCGTGTGGGGGAAACAGGCCGAGAACTGCAATACCTATCTCAAGAAAGGGAATAAGGTATTGATCGAGGGCAGGCTGGTTCCTGGAGAAAACGGCGGTCCGCGTATTTGGACACGCCAGGATGGCACACCTGGAGCGTCCTTTGAGGTGAACGCCGCGACCATTCGTTTCCTGACCCCCAAGGGCGAGGGCGAGGCGGCTGTCGCCGAGGGAGATATTCCTACTGAGGAGGGTGATATCCCATTCTAAGGATATTGGGCGACCGCAGCGGGTTTTATGGATCAACTCTCGCACATCGCGGATAAAATACACCTGTCTTTTGAAACCATCACCCGTGTACGCGACCAGGCATTGATTCAATCGCGCCAGGTGGTGGTGCACGCTGCCCATGCCATCCGTGCCATCCACCGTGAAGATCACGCCCAGGCACATAAAGAACTGGAGCAGGCGCAGGCGTTAACCAAAGAACTGCGCCTGGTGTTAAGTGCCTATCCGTCTCTCTACTACGCAGGCTATACCCAGGACGCTATCAAAGAGTACGTGGAAGCCAGTATTACCTGCGCCTTGATCGAAAACCGACCTCTACCCTCGCCAGAGGAGCTCGAAGTCGAGTATGCCACTTACCTCAACGGTCTGGCAGAATCAAGCGGGGAGTTGCGCCGCCGCAGCCTGGATGTGATGCGCCAGAACCGCCTGGATGAGGCACAGCGGCTGCTGAACTGCATGGACGACATCTACGCCGTCCTGGTAACCATGGACTATCCAGACGCAATCACCAACGGGCTGCGCCGCCAAACCGACCTGGTGCGTGGTATCCTGGAACGAACCCGCGGCGATCTGACCATCAGTCAGCGCGAAGAACAACTCAAACAGGCGCTGGAAGCCTTTATGCTCCGTCTGGAACAAAAGCAGCGCTGACATGCGCGTCATCCGTGCCTCCGAATTGGGTTCTTTTTTGTTTTGCGCCCGCGCCTGGTGGTATCAACAGCAAGGGATGCCCCCGCAAAATCAGCATCAGTTGACGGCAGGGGTGCAGTTCCATCGCCAGCACGGTCGCCGGGTGCTGGCTGCCAGGCTGCTGACCGCGCTGGGGTGGACGCTATTGCTTATCGCCCTGATTTTGGTAACCGTCAGTCTGACCCTTCGATGGTTACAATAACCCTGCTGATGACAATTTCCCATGACCATCTTGTTCCTAATACTGGCTGTCTTTCTCATCCTCCTGGCGCTGTTTCTACTCCGTAAGGGATCACGCCAGCGTCAGGCTGCCGGATTACCCGCCGGACAAGTAGTGTATGAAGATACCAGCCAATGGTGCAAAAATGAAACACCATTATATGACTCCATGCTGCGCCTAACCGGTAAACCCGACTATCTGGTTAATGTAGGAGGCATCCCGATACCCGTCGAGGTCAAAAGCGGTCGAGCACCCGCCACGCCCTATCCAGGGCACATTTATCAGCTTGCTGCCTATTGCCTGCTGATTGCCCGAACCACTGGAAAACGCCCCCCTTATGGCATCATCCATTACTCCAATCGTACCTTTTCCATTGATTTCACTGATGCCATGGAAGAGGAATTGCTCAACCTTCTTGCCGAAATGCGGGCTTGCGAAAAACGCACCAACGTTGACCGCTCTCATAAAGACGCCGCTCGCTGCGCCCACTGTGGCTACCGCTCTGCCTGCGAGCAGCGGTTGTAAGGCTGTTTCATAATATAATAGGGGCTATGCAACAACGACCTTCCCCCCCGCGTCGATTTGCCATCGGTGTTCACCCTGAATTGGCAACAGCCAATACGGTCGCCAGGCAAATTAAGCATGCACTCCTGGAACAGGGCGCCGCAGAGGTATTCCTGGCACCCCTCAACAACCAGGAATTACGCCAGCTCGTTTCCGGCGGAAAATTTGATGCACTGATTGCCGTCGGAGGAGACGGCACCATGCTGCGTGCCGGGCATCTCTGTGCGCCACAGGGCATCCCCATCATGGGTATCAATGTGGGGCACTTTGGGTTTCTCATCGAAGTGCAGCACAATCAATGGCAAAGCAAACTTTCCGATTTGTTGCAAGGCAAATACCGCGTCGAAAACCGCATGATGTTGCGCGCCGAGCACTGGCATCAAAACCAAAAGATGGGGAGCTGGGATGTGCTCAATGAAGTCATCGCATGCCGTGGAAATTTTGTGCGCCCGGTGCGTTTGCGCGCAGAGGTGGACGGCTTTTTGCTTGCCAATTATGTCGCCGATGGTTTGATCATCGCCACGCCAACCGGTTCAACCGCTTACGCCCTGGCAGCTGGTGGTCCGATTATGCCCCCCGACCTGCGCAACATTCTTATCATCCCGGTTGCCCCGCATCTATCTATTGACCGCGCCGTGATTCTCCCTGAAGGGGCACAGGTCAGTGTGCATGTGCGCACCAACCACGAAGCGGTGATGAGCGTTGACGGGCACCAGCCCATCATCATGCAAGATGGAGACGAAATCCGCGCCGCCACCGGACCAAACGTGGTTTCCTTCATCCGCTTTGAAGACCCGGGCTATTTTTACTGCAACTTGACAAAGTACATGGAGAAAAACCCCGTTACAGGAGACCTGGATGGAAAATCCTGACCTTCCCGCCCCCCCCGAAAAGGTGTACTGTGTCAACCACCCCCAGCGCGAAACCCTGTTGCGCTGTAACCGCTGCGAGCAGCCCATCTGCATCCAGTGTGCTGTCCTGACCCCTACAGGGTATCGCTGTAAAAACTGTGTGCGCAGTCAGCAAAAAAGTTTTGAAACCGCCCAGTGGATAGATTACCCAATGGCAATCATCATCTCAGGGTTGATTGCCTTTGGTGGCAGCATTGTAGCCTCTCTGCCAGTCATTGGTTTTCTGGCGCTCTTTATTGGTCCACTGGTGGGGATGCTGATCTCCGAGGCAGTACGGCGCGTGGTGGGCAAGCGTCGTTCCAAACTGCTTTTTCAACTGGCAACCGCTGCGGCAGTAGTGGGCTGCCTGCCCATGCTCCTGCCCTCATTGCTTGCTCTGCTGATGGGTGGATTTTCGCTGGCAATCCTCTGGCAGGGTCTGTACACTTTTCTGGTTGCTAGCACGGTGTATTACCGCCTCAGCGGAATCCGGGTACGATAAGCGCAAACCATGTTAACCGAACTGAGAATTGACAATTTTGCCATTATAGAGCACCTGGTTCTGGAGTTTAAGCCCGGGCTGACTACCTTTACCGGCGAAACCGGGGCTGGCAAATCCATCATCCTGGATGCCATCACAGCCGTCCTGGGTGGCAAAATAGACCAGACCGCGCTGCGCAGCGGGACAGAACGGGCACAAATAGAAGCGGTTTTCGAGATACCCGCTCAGAACCGCGCCGAAATTCATGAACTGCTCAAAAAAGAAGACCTCCTCGACGACCCCGACCTGGTCACACTGGGGCGTGAATTACGCCGTGAGGGGCGCAGCACCTGCCGCATTAATGGGCGCAGCGTCAATTCTAACCTGTTGCGCGAAATCGGCAGCTATCTGGTGGATATTCATGGGCAGTCCGAACACCTTTCGCTGCTACATGTACGCCAGCATCTTGGGCTTCTCGACCGCTATGCTGGCAGCGAGAAGCCGCTGGCCGGTTATCAACAAACCTATCAGCAGCTGCAAATCCTGCGTCGCGAACTGAGTGCTCTGCGTCAAACTGAACAGGACGCGCTGCGTCTAACAGACCTTTACAACTTCCAGATACAGGAAATTGAAGCCGCTCATCTGCGGGCAGGCGAGGAAACCTCCCTGCGCCAGGAACGCGACCGTCTGGCAAATGCCGAGAACCTGGCAGCACTGGCGCAAAAAAGTATCCTGCTCCTGGAAGAAGGAAGCCCTGAAACGCCTTCCCTCTCTGATATGCTTGGCGAGGTCTCTCAGGCGCTGGCAGCTTTGAGCAAGATAGACCATACCCAGTCCCACCTGCGGGAGCATATCGAAGCCATCGAAGAGCAAATCGGTGATATTGCCCACGCGTTGCGCAGCTATCTGGAGCAAATCGAGTACAATCCGCGCCGTCTGGAACAGGTGGAAGAACGCCTGGCATTAATACACACACTGACACGCAAATATGGTGGCAGCATCGAATCTGTCTTAGCTTACGCAGCAGAAGCACGCCAGAAGCTCGACAACATCACCCACGCCAGCGAACGCATCACTGAAATGGAAAAGCAGGAAACCCAACTGCTTACCGCCATCGCTCAACAGGGCGCTGAGCTTTCGCAGCTGCGCCGCCAGGCGGCTGAAAAACTCTCTGAGGCAGTTGAAAAAGAGCTGGCTGACCTGAATATGCGCGGGGCGCGCTTTATGGTGGATATACAGTACCGCGATGACACGCAAGGCGTTTGGATAGGAGACCGCTGCGTCAACTTTGACAGCAGTGGGCTTGATCAGGTGGAATTCCTGATTGCACCCAACCCCGGCGAGGGCTTTAAACCACTGGCAAAAACAGCCTCTGGCGGCGAAACCTCGCGCCTGATGCTGGCTTTAAAAAATGTCCTCACCCGCGCCGATTGCATCCCTACCTTGATCTTTGACGAGATTGACCAGGGCATCGGCGGGCGTGTGGGAATGGTCGTTGGGCAAAAGCTCTGGCAACTTGCCAGGCAGCATCAGGTACTATGTGTTACACATCTGCCGCAACTGGCTGCCTTTGGTGATCAACACCTGCGCGTTCAAAAACAGGTGATTGACGGGAGAACAACTACCCAGGTCGAAGTGCTTGGCGAAGAGAGCCGCCTAAACGAGCTGGCACAGATGCTTGGCGGCTTGAGCGAAGCAAACCGCAACGCCGCACACGAAACGTTGCAAACAGCTCGCGCACAACGCGACAGCCTGTTATAACGCCCGGGTTCACTAGCAATCAGTGTTATAATTTTCCCAAATATGCTTACAAAAAAGTCTGCTGTTGTCATTGGCTTGATGTTCTTACTGCTTATGCTGGGGATGGCATTGCCTGTTTCGGCAAACCGGGCACTTCCACAAGCAAACTATCAAACCCCCACACCCAACGCAGAAGGACGCATCCTCTACATTGTTCAGGCAGGCGACACCTGCTTGAGTATCTCCCTGTGGACAGGGATAGATCAGAATACGCTGCGCCAGCTCAACAACCTGGATGAAAACTGCACCATCCTGGAAGGCCAGGCGTTATTACTTGGTATCTACCAGACGCCCACCCCCCAGCCAGGTGTACCCCCAACACCCGAACCGCAGCAGCCCACGCCCACGCCTTTCAAAGGCAGCGGCAACATCTGCATTTACCTGTTTGAAGACATTAACGGCAACGGCATCCCCGAAACAGGAGAGTCACCACTGGCGGGCGGAGCAATCAGCATCACCGATCGAGACGGGCTGTTATCCAAAACAGGGGATACCGTTAACAAACCTGACCCGCTATGCTTCGAGGATTTGCCAGAGGGGGATTACAACATCAGCGTAGCGCCGCCGCAGGGGTACAACCCCACCACCATCATGAATTATCCCCTTACACTGGCAGCAGGCGACAAAGCACTTGTGGATTTTGGCGCCCAGCTCAGTTCAGCTGCCGTCCCGCCAGCCCCCAGCGAAGGGGGGCGCTCCCCGTTGCTGGCAATCTTCGGCGCTGTGCTTGTCCTGGCAGGAATCGGGCTGGGCATTTATCTCTTGATACAGAAACGCTAAACCCGTTTTGAATTTTAAGGTGCGCCATCGACATCCGTCCTCTAGCCTGGTACGACATCGTTAAGATTTTCAGGTATCGCCATTTATTGCTCCCCCTGGATAGCGCACAATTGTTGACGCAGGGCGATCCGCTGGGCGTGGGTGCTTTCATCAGACATTTGCATCCGGACTACGGCACCTATACCGGGGTTGGGAACGCCCCATCGTTGAAAACGCCACTCATCGGGCAAATCCATTATACCGAAGGAGCACGCTCCGCCCGTCTTTCATTTCTCCTGCCATCTTCATACGCCGAAAAACCTGAAATGGTACAGCTTGTCGAGGCGCTTGCCATTCAGGCTGGCAAATGGGGAGCCTTTAACCTGCTGGCAGAGGTGGATGAGGACAGCCCAGCCTTTATAACCCTGCGCAAAGCCGGGTTCAGCGTCTATGCCCGGCAGCGCGTGTGGCAGCTTCCATTCACGGGCACACAGGAAAACGAGTTTACTTCACAATGGCAACCGGTAAGTGCAGGTGATGAAGTCTCGATTCGCAATCTGGCGCAGCTACTGGCGCCGCCGATTGTGCAAAGCGCCGAACTCTTTCCTTCCAACCGCGCCGCCGGTCTGGTGTACTACCAATCCGGCGAGATCATGGCGTATGTTGAAAACGCTTTTGGCCCACGCGGTATTTTTCTGCTCCCCCTGCTGCACCCCGCTATTGAAGATGTCGGCGGCTTGTTGCTGGGGCTTGACCGTCATCTCTTCCCCCTGTTCATGCGCCCGGTATACCTTTCGGTGCGCTCTTACCAGGCATGGATTGAAAGCGCCCTTGAAAAACTTGAATGGCGGGCGTCCCAAAGCCAGGCACTGATGGTCAAACATCTGACCCGCCCACAGCCCATTTTCGCCTCAAGCGTCCGTCTGGTTGCCTCTGAAGGGCGTCAAATCGAGCCAACGGTGCCCATCCTTAAACCCTGTGTGCCGGAAAATCATTAAAATGTTCTTAACAATTTTCTTATTTCGTTTTATCTTTTTTATGATAAATTAAGAAAATAAAGTATGGTTCAAAAACAAATCACCGATGATATCCAGGCACTGTTGGATGTCCTTCCTCCGCCTATTGCACAGGCAGTAGAACGAGTAGACAATTTTGACAATCTGCTGGAAATCATTCTCGACTTGGGGCGCCCGCCGCTGGCACTGTTTGTCAACGGTGAGGTTGTTCTTTGCGAAAATGAGATCACCCGTCAGGACATTGACAGCGTCGTAAACAAAATAGGCGAATTTGACGCCGATAACCGCGCCGGTATGGAGCGCACACTACACTGTATTTCCGCCATCCGCAACCGGAGGGGGCATATCGTAGGTCTAACCTGCCGCGTGGGTCGGGCTGTCTATGGCACCATTGACATCATCGAAGACCTGATCGAATCGGGCAACAGTATTCTCATCCTTGGCAAGCCGGGCATCGGCAAAACCACCATGCTGCGCGAAGCCGCACGCATCCTTGCCCAGAAAAAACGCGTGGTGATCGTAGATACCTCGAACGAAATCGGCGGCGATGGCGATGTACCTCACCCTGCTGTGGGACATGCCCGCCGTATGCAGGTTGCCAAACCCTCCCTGCAGCATGAAGTGATGATCGAGGCAGTTGAAAATCACAACCCCGAGGTCATCGTGATTGACGAAATCGGGCGTGAGCTTGAAGCAGTTGCAGCGCGCACGATTGCCGAGCGCGGCGTGCAGCTGATTGGCACAGCACACGGGCGCACGCTGGAAAACCTGCTGCTCAACCCCACGCTGTCCGACCTGGTAGGCGGCATCGAGTCGGTTACCCTTTCCGATGAAGAAGCCCGCCGACGCGGCACACAAAAAACGGTTCTCGAACGGCGCGCGCCGCCCACGTTTGACATCCTGATTGAAATTCAGGAACGCGACCGTCTGGTCGTTCATCTCGATGTCGCCTCTGCTGTGGACGCACTTCTGCGGGGAATGCCCCTCCAGGCAGAAGTGCGTTACCGCGACCAAAACAAAGAAATCCACATCGAAAAACCCCAGGCCGCCCCTCTGCCTCGTTCAACAGCACAGGGCTTGCGACGTTCCAATGGCAACAATACTGCCTCCCGTCCGACAAAAACATACACACAAAATGGCACAGCGCAATACCTGACCGGTCAAAGCGAAGAACAAGCATATCTCCCAGACAGCTTGTATGGACGCCTTGACCCAGTACGCATCTTTCCGTACGGGGTGGCGCGCAACCGCCTGACCCAAGCGGCCAAACGTTTGGGCGTCCCTGTCCTCGTCGTCCACGACATCGGTGAAGCGCAAATTGTTATGACCTTGCGCGCTTACTACCGAAACCGTCAGCAAACGATCACCGACGCTGAACACCGCGGCCTGCCCATCTACGTGCTGCGCTCCAACACCGTCAGCCAGATTGAGAACTCGCTGGCAGAAATTTTCAACCTTGCCTCACAGCCGCAACAGAACAACTGGGAAGAAACGACTGTACAAACACAGGCTGCGATTGAAGCCGTGCTCAACGGACGGCGCTGGGTAGATTTGCCGCCCGCACCCGCCACAATCCGCCGTATACAGCACGAACTGGCACGTCAGGCACAGCTTATTTCCCACTCCTACGGCAAAGAGCCAAACCGCCGCGTGCGCATTTTTCGTGAATAAGCATGTTAGTGTAGTACAATAAAGCGCATGTTTATTACTCTGGAAGGGCCTGACGGCAGCGGCAAGACTTCACAGATCAACCCCCTGGCGGAATTTTTGCGTCAGCAGGGGTATGCTGTTTTCACAACCCGCGAGCCCGGCGGCACACCCATTGGCGACCAGATCCGTACCGTCCTCATGAACCTTGAGAACACCGCCATGCACCCGCGCACCGAGACGCTGCTGTTTTGCGCCTCGCGTGCCCAACTGGTCGAAGAAGTCATACGCCCCCATCTGGCAAAAGGCGAAATCGTGATTTGCGACCGCTACGCAGATTCCACACTCGCCTATCAGGGGTACGGGCACGGCAAAGACCTGGCGCAACTGCGGCTGCTGCTCGACTACGCCACAGGCGGACTCACCCCAGATTTGACCCTGTTGCTGGATATCGAAACTGAGCAAGGGCTACGCCGACGACAGACCGCTGGCAGCGAATGGAACCGACTGGACGCTTACGAAATTGAATTACACCGCCGTGTGCGCAACGGCTATCTCGAACTGGCGCGCCAGGAGCCCCAGCGCTGGTGCGTGCTGGATGCCAGCCAGCCCACTGAAGCGGTGCAGGCAGCATTGCGTGAGCTTGTCATGCGCCGGATGCCGCCAGCGCATACTCTTAACGTTAGATAAGGACAATTACCATGAATCTAAGAAAATTCTTTCCTTTTGTTTTGCTCCTGACAGTTCTGCTGGCATCCTGCAGCCAGCAGGCTGTTCCTCCCACAGCAACCCCTTCGCCCATCCCTGCCAAGCCCACACAGCCAGTGCAGAGTAGCAGCCCGTCTTCACCCCCAGCCAGCTGCAGAGTGACTGAGGATATCGAACTACCCGAAGTCTCCGATACTGACTGGGTTGTCGGTCCGCAAGATGCCGAGCAGACCTTCATCGTTTACAGCGATTTTCAGTGCCCTTACTGCGCCATGCTGGAACCCATGCTGGCAAAGTATCAAAAAGAAAATGCCGATTCGGTGCGCTATGTATTCCGTCATTTTCCGCTTCCCTCACATCCCAAATCGCTGATTGCTACCCAGATTGCAGAAGCAGCCGGTTTACAAGGAAAGTTTTTTGAAATGACAGCGCTACTTTTGGAAAAGCAGCAAGAATGGAGCAGTCTGAGCGATCAAGATTTTGAGCAGTGGGTTCTTGAGCAGGCAAAAACCCTGGGGCTGGACATAGAGAAATTCACTCAGGATTTCAAAAGCGAAGCGATGGTGCAGAAAGCCAAAGAGGCACAGAACACCGCCATGTCGCTTGGGATTGGTTACACTCCGTTCATCGTTGTCAACGGGAAGATATATCAGGGCGCGCTGGACAAAAAGGTAATTGACAGCTTCCTGGCATTTACCCAACGGCAGTATAAAACCTGTCCGCCGCAGGTCATTGACCCGGCAAAAAAGTACACCGCAACGCTGAAAACCGAAAAAGGCGACATTGTTATCCAGCTGTACCCCGACAAAGCACCGGTTACTGTCAACAGTTTTGTCTTTCTGGCGCGCGAACACTGGTTCGATGACATCACTTTTCACCGCGTGATTCCAGGCTTTGTTGCCCAGTCGGGAGACCCTCTTGGAGACGGCACAGGCAGTCCCGGTTATGAGTATGGAAACGAGATCAGCGACCTGCAGTATGACCAGCCCGGACGGGTAGGGATGGCAAACGCTGGACCCGATACCAACGGTTGCCAGTTCTTCATCACGTATGATGCGCTCCCTCAACTGAATGGCGGCTACACCATTTTTGGTCAGGTCATCAACGGAATGGATGTGCTCAAAAATCTGAAAGAGCGCATCCCCGATAACGGTGGCGACCTACCGCCAGGGGATAAGATTCTCTCAGTCATCATAGAAGAAAAACTGTGATCCAACCCGCCCGGCAGCCTGATTTTCTTTCGCTTGCGCAAATACTTATCAGTGGCATTGGGATATTGTTCTTCCTGAGCGCTGGTGGCAGCATGCTTCTGCTGGGGTTTGTGCTTGCGCTGACCAACGGCTTTTCAAGCGCGATACTGCCCTTCTTCAACGCCGCACTGGCAGCAACCCTGCTTAGCGTATTGTTGATGCCCCCCATCTATTATGCCGTGCGCAGTCTTTCAGGCTATCACTCCGAGATATCCTTACCATGTGGTAAGCCGCGCAGAAACTTGCTTGTCTCTCTGTTTGTGCTCTGGGGTCTATCGTTGCTGCTTGGGGAAATACTCATCCGTCAGGGAGGATGGATGCTGCTTGGTATTCCGCCGTTGCTCATCCTCGTGGTTGGTCTTCCCCTGTTTGTGATCGTTCGAATCGGTCAAAGCGAGACGCCAGCAGCGAACCTGCACCGCGACTGGGGGACAATCAGCTTTGGTCTGGTGATTACACCTGCTGTGGTCGTGCTGATTGAAATTGCGGTCATCATCACTATACTCGTGCTTGCCACCGTGTTACTGGCTTCCCAGCCGGAAATCATGGAAAAGCTGAATATCAGCGCACAACGCCTGATCAACTCCGAAATGAACCCGGAAGTCGTTCAGCGCGTCATCCGCCCCTATCTTCAGCAGCCAGGCGTGCTGTTTGCGATCCTTGCCATTGGTGCTGGATTGGTTCCCGTGATAGAAGAGCTGTTGAAACCCCTGGCGCTTTGGCCACTGATACACCGTATCAAATCGCCACAGGAAGGCTTCCGTGTTGGGATACTCTGCGGTGCCGCGTTTGCCCTGTTTGAAAGTATGGGCATCATGACAACGACAGCAATGGGGAACTGGGCAATGCTCGCCATCGCCCGCGCTGGCACAGGGTTGCTGCACATCGTTACCACCGGATTGGTCGGATGGGGACTCGCCTCCGCCTGGCAAAGAGAACAATACCTGCGTTTGGGTTCTGCGTTTTTGCTGGCAGTTGTTTTGCACAGCGTTTGGAACATCTTTGGTCTGCTGATTGGATTGGTACCCTTTCTCGAAACAGACAGCGTAGCCTTGCGTCTGGGCGAAATAGCCCCCCTGGCGCTGGTTATCCTGATAAGCACTCTATTTTTGCTCTTGACCGGCTGCAACAGACGTTTAAGTGTCGGCAGTTGTCATCAAATCCCGCTCAAAGGATAAAAAAACATGCAGTATATCACTTTCGTCATAGACCTCTTTTTACACCTTGATGAACATCTGGCAACAGTTATTCAGACTTTTGGTATCTGGACATACCTGCTGCTCTTCCTGGTTATTTTTATGGAAACCGGTCTGGTTGTTACCCCATTTCTACCAGGCGATTCGCTCCTTTTTGCCGCGGGCGCAATCACTGCCGCCGCCAGCGATACGCTCAATGTGGTCTTGCTATGGGCGCTTGTTTTTGTGGCAGCATTTCTGGGAGATACAGCTAACTACTGGATCGGGCGCTACATCGGACCGCGTGCATTTTCAATGAATAGCCGTCTTTTCAAAAAAGAATACCTTGAGCGCACGCAGGCGTTCTATGAAAAGCACGGCGGCAAGACGATTTTCCTGGCGCGCTTTATCCCCATCATCCGTACTTTTGCCCCATTCGTCGCTGGAATTGGCACCATGCGCTATGGATACTTTATCACCTACAACATTGTTGGTGGGTTCGTGTGGACTGCGTTGTTCATTTCTGCTGGTTACTTTTTCGGAAACATTCCTTTTATTCGCGACAATTTTTCCATCGTCATCATTGCCATCATTCTTATCTCCATCATGCCCCCTGTTGTCGAATACCTGCGGGGCAGAAACAAAGATGTCTCAAAAAGCGGAGAGGTAGCCAAGCCAACCACCATTGTAGAATAAAACACAATCACCCATGAAGCTATGAAGCGCGAGACTCTTTTAAGAATCACCCGTTTTCTGATGTACAGGTTGACCGATTTGAACTTTGTCGGTCTTGAACACATCCCCCCGCAAGGCGGTGTGATCATCGCCACCAACCACCTCAGCCGTCTGGACATTCCCACCTTGTTTCTCAACCCTGTGCGTCCGGATATCACCGCTCTGATTGCTGATAAATATAAAGCTTATTTTTTTATCAGCTGGTACGCAAAAGTAGCTGGCGGCATCTATATAGACCGCAGCAAAGCCGATTTCACTGCCTTTCGCGAGGCAGCCGCCGCCCTTAAACAGGGGCGCGCTCTGGGTATTGCCCCTGAAGGCACCCGCAGCAATTCCGGTGGCTTGCTGCCCGGAAAAGCCGGAACAGCCCTGCTTGCCATCAAAGCTGGCGTGCCCATTGTGCCCGTAGGGATCACAGGCACCGAGGACTCGGTCAAAAAGCTGCTGCGCCTGCAGCGCCCAAAGATCACAGCCACCTTTGGACCTGCGTTTCGTCTGTCCGATGTGCCGCGCGAGGGGCGGGAAGAGTTTTTGCAGAAATGCACTGACGAAATTATGTGCCGCATCGCCATACTAATGCCAGAGAAGTATCATGGCGCGTACAAGGGGCACCCCCGGCTGAACGAGATGCGCACACGCGGGTACGGCGCTGTTTTTCCCTGATTTCTCTATGCCATTACAAGAAACTGGTTTTTTCTGGGTTTTTTTCGCTGTCATCTGCTACGGGGTTATTCATTCCCTGCTTGCCTCGAACCAGGTAAAAGCCTTTGCCTCACGCCGTTTTGGCAAATTTGCAAACCGCTATTACCGACTGTTTTTCAATCTTATGGCAGGGGTTACCCTTCTCCCCGCGCTGGCGCTTGTTGTGCTGCTGCCTGATAGAACCCTCTACATTACCCCATTCCCATGGGTTATTTTAACGCTTGGCGTCCAGGCAGCTGCCTCCATCTGTCTGCTGATCGGTGTCCAGCAAACGGGTACCGCCTCTTTCCTGGGCATATCTCAGCTTTTTGATCGCCCCGCCAAAGAACCTGCCAAACTGGTCGAAAGTGGATTTTACCGTTATGTGCGCCATCCCCTGTACAGCTTTTCGCTGGCTATTCTCTGGTTAATGCCCTACATGACCTTCAATATTTTAGCTTTTAACATTGGCGCCACCCTGTACCTTACCATCGGCTCCATCCTTGAAGAGAAAAAACTGATAGAAGAATTTGGCGAAACGTATATTGCCTATCGCCAGCGAACACCCATGTTTTTTCCCATACGCATCAAGAAAAGATAAACGACCAACTCGCAAAGGAAATCTCCACATGGCACAAGACCGCTGGAAACTGGATGACCTTTTTCCTGAAGGCGATTTGACAAGCCTGCAAAATGCCTTTACCGAGCTTGATCAGAAAGCCTCCGCTTTCGAAAATGCGCGCCTGCTTTTAGATGAGAAAATCAGCACTGACACCTTTCTCGGCTTGCTTAAACAGCTTGAAGATATCCAGCGCGCTTCCAGCCTGATACAGAGTTACAGCGAACTGTACTTCTCTGAAAACACGCAAAACCAGGCTGCCCAGAACTTGAAAGCGCGTGTTGCTCAGTATATGGCAGATATCTCCAACCGCATCCTGTTCTTTGAACTATGGTGGAAGCAAATACCGGATGATGTGGCAGAGCAACTGATGGAACACAGCGGCGACTACCGCTATTTCCTTGAGCAGCTACGCCTTTTCAAGAGATATACCCTCTCAGAGCCGGAAGAAATTATCATCAACCTCAAAGATGTTACTGGTAATCGGGCACTGAATTTGCTTTACGACACCATCACCAACCGTTATCAGTTTAGGCTATGGGTGGGTGATGAAGAAAAACTCCTCACGCGTGGCGAATTGATGGTATACGTTCGTCATCATGACCCCGATGTTCGCGCCCGCGCCTATCAGGAGCTATACAGAGTGTATGCTGCCGATGCCCCCATTTTGGGTCAGATTTATGAGTCGCTGGTACGCGACTGGTATAACGAACAAGTCACCCTGCGCAAATTTTCCAGCCCAATTGCAACGCGCAATCTGGCGAACGATATTCCCGACGATGTTGTCGCCATGCTCCTGGATATCTGCCAGCAAAACGTTGGACTGTTCCAGCGTTACTTTCGATTAAAAACCCGCTGGCTGGGGATGCCCCGCCTGCGCCGTTATGACATCTACGCCCCGGTGAGCACAGCGGACACATTCTACCCCTTTGAGCAGGCTGTTGAAATGGTGTTTGACTCGTTTGAGCAATTTGACCCCCGCTTTTCCAAACTGGCGCGGTTGGTTTTTGATCGCCAGCATGTGGACAGCCAGGTGCGAAGCGGAAAGCGCAGCGGGGCGTTCTGTCTGACAGCCGCCCCCGATCTTGTTCCCTGGGTATTGCTCAATTACCAGTCAAGGGCAGAGGATGTCACCACCATGGCGCACGAATTAGGACACGCCATTCACTCCCTGCTGGCAAAAGATCACAGCATGTTCACATTCCATGCATCCCTCCCCCTGGCTGAAACCGCCTCAACGTTCGGAGAGATGATTCTGGTTGACCGCCTGCTCCAGCAGGAAACAAATGAAGATGTGCGTCGCGATTTGCTTTTCCGTCAGGTGGATGACGCCTACGCCACCATCATGCGGCAGGCTTTTTTTGCCATCTTTGAGCAGAAAGCCCATGAGATGGTGCAGCAATCCGCCTCGCTTGATGACCTGGCACAAGCTTATCTGTACAATCTCAAGACACAGTTCGGCGAAGCGCTCGACCTGAGCGATGAATTCCGCTGGGAATGGCTTTCTATCCCTCACATTTATCATGTCCCATTCTATGTATATGCTTATGCCTTTGGGCAATTGCTGGTGCTTTCGCTGTATCAACAGTACAAACTTGAAGGGGATTCTTTCAAGCCGCGCTACATTCAAATCCTTGCTGCGGGTGGGTCACAGTCCCCAGCTAGACTACTCGAAGACGCAGGGATTGACATTCACCAGCCCGCATTCTGGCAGGGAGGATTCGATGGAATTGCCGCGTTGATCGAACAACTGGAGAACCTGCCAGTAAACCAGCGAAGCGGTTTATAATTTAGATACGCAAGCGGAACTTTTACCCTCGGAGAGGAAGCATGTACTTTGCTATCGAAGGCGTCATCGGCGTCGGAAAAACTTCTCTGGCTCGTTTGCTACAGCCCGCTTTTGATGCCAAATTAATGCTGGAGGTCTTTGAGGAGAACCCCTTTCTGAGCGACTTCTACAGCGACCGAAGCCGTTACGCCTTTCAGACTCAGATATTTTTTCTCCTCAGCCGCTATCACCAGCAGCGGCGCGGTGTGGCGCAGCTGGTGAACGAAGGCAACCTGATCAGCGACTACACGTTCGAAAAGGACAGCCTCTTTGCCCGCATCAACCTTCAGGGAGATGAACTGGAGATGTATTACCGCGTTCACGAAGCCCTTGCTGAGAAGATTAAACCGCCCGATCTGGTGATTTATCTGCGGGCTGATACAGATACCCTGATGCAGCGCATTGCTCTGCGTGATAGACCATACGAGAGAAACATGGACAGGGATTACATTGACCGCCTAAATCGCGCCTACGATGACTTTTTCTTCCGTTCGCGGACACCCCAATCGCCCGTTCTGGTGATCGAATGTAGCCAGGTTGATTTTGTCCACCGCCCCGAAGACCTGCAATCCATCGAAAACCGCATCCGCCAGGCACTCAAACTGGCGCCCTTCCAGCCTGAATTGCCCCTTTCTCCCTTCCCCGCCAGCTGGTTCGATCAGAGAGGGTAACATGCGAATTACACAAGACCTGATCTTGAGAATGGCGCGCGATTATGTCAATAAACAGGCAAACGCAGACCGCACCGTTGCCTGTGTGTACCTTACCGGTTCGATTCCCACGGGAGATTTTTTCATCGGTAACACAACCGATGTTGATCTCGTCTTTGTTCATACCGCAACGCCCCCCTGCAAACGTGAAGTGTTGCCTCTTACCGATGAACTCCACCTGGATGTGGCACACATCCCCCAATCCCTTTTCTCTCAGCCGCGCCAGCAGCGTACAAATCCCTGGATAGGATCCTTTCTGTGTTTGAACCCCATTGTCCTTTACGACACACTTCACTGGTTTGAATTTACCCAGGCTGCCGTTTGCGCCCAGTTTGACCGCCCGGAATATGTTTTGCAAAGAGCGCGCCCGCTGGCAGAAGAAGCCCGTCAGATATGGCTTGACCTCTACACCACAAAAGTGCAAGAGGACAATGACAAGGTGTATTACTATCTGAAAGCGCTTGAGCGCGCCGCCAACGCCATTGCCATACTGAGTGGAGCACCGCTTACCGAAAGACGCTTCATGCTCAACTTTCCTGAACGCGCCCGCCGCATTAACCGCCCTGGGCTGGCAGAGGGTCTGGTTGACTTGTTTATGGAGACTGCCCCGTCAGAAGACGTATGGCAAAGCTGGTTAAACCTCTGGAGAGAAGCCTTCTCGGCAGCTGCACAGGATCCCCGCTGCCCACCCAACCTGCAAGGGTGCCGAAAGCTATACTACGAGCGCACTCTCATCTCGCTGTACGATGATCACCCTGCAGCCGCTCTGTGGGTCATGCTACGAACGTGGTCGCTGGCTGCACATCTGTTTCCGGAAATTGATAGCATTTCAGCGCCCTGGCAACAAGTTTCTCACTCATTGCGGCTCAGTGGGAGCGACTTTGATGAGCAGCGGGTTAAGGCTCTGGACGCCTACCTCGATAGCGTTGAAGAAACCCTGGACACCTGGTCAAAACAAGCAGGTGTCTGACCGCTTCTGTGGAAAAACTGTTTAAAACTGTGGAAAACCTCTTTTGTTTGTGGATAAGGTGCGCTCTTTTTCCCCATTAATCCGCTAAAACAAAAAATACCAAGCCTTTTTTATAGCAATTCAGATTGCCATAATGTGAAATAAAAACAACTCCTTTGACGTCCTTTTTTTTTCAAAAATTATCCACAACGACCACCTGAATAACCCAAATGCCCCAAAACACCACATATTGCTCTATGCCCGGCTATCAAGACCACATATAGGGCATGCTCTCTTCCCAAAGACGGGCTTCAAGCCTTTTTCCACTTTTCCCCATCCCCTACGAATACTACGAAATACAAATACATAACCAAAGTGGATAAAATTTTGTCATTATCTTTCCCTCTAATCTGCTTTCAAAAGCCTATTGATTCTATCTAATAAATCCTGTACAATTTTTATAGGATTTCTGCTGTTTAAAAAATTATTGTTAGATGCCCCTTGATTGTAGATAGACTTGTGATAACCACGTGATGAAGGGAGAGTAACAATGGATGTTATCAAAGTAAAAGCGAACTCCCGCACTGCAGCCGTAGCTGGGGCAATTGCAGGAGTTATCCGTGAACACAAAAAAGCTGAGGTTCAGGCAATTGGAGCGGGTGCCGTGAATCAAGCTGTAAAAGCTCTGGTATTGGCAAAAGGGTATTTAGCAGAAGATAATATTGCCATCGTTGCCATTCCAGAGTTTGTGGATGTGGATATCGAAGGAAAAGTACGAACAGCTATAAAACTAACCATCGAACCGCGTTAAAGCAAATAAGCAATATTAATTTGCTAAAAGACACCCATATATAACTGGGTGTTGGATTGTTTAAATGGCATGGGGAAGGGAAATCGGTTGATATAAAAGGAGGTGTTCTTATGAGGAGCAAGTTGTTTACCTTTTTCTCTGTTATGGCTGTACTGGCATTTGTTTCCCTTTCCTGCAATCTGCCGGGAACGAGATCACAAGAGGTTAACGAACAAACGGCGGTTGCTTTAACCGTAGCGGCTGAACTGACCAAATCATCTGACAAATATAATGTGTCTACATCTACACAAACAGCGGGGGTGAATCTAACTGAAACAGCAACAGTAACACAGCCTGCCTCACAACAAACGGCGACGTTGACTGCAACACCCTTCTCGAATCATACAGCAACGCAGACACCCATCCCGTGTAATCAGGCGCGTTTTGTGACGGATGTTACTTACCCAGATGATACACAGGTGCTGACGGGGAGCGGCTTTATCAAAACATGGCGGCTGAAAAATGAAGGAACCTGCACCTGGAATTCTTCATACCAGATTATCTTTGCCGGTGGCGATCAGATGGGAGCCCCTAATGCAGTGGCGGTTACATCGGGCAGCGTTCCTCCTAATGGGACAGTGGATGTTTCGGTGAACATGACCGCTCCGGCTGCTCCTGGCACCTATACAGGCAACTGGCGGCTGCGCGCCCCGGACGGCACCGTGTTTGGAATTGTCAACAGCCCCAGCGGAAACTTTTGGGTGAAAATCAAAGCGGTTAGCCCGACTTCCGTTCCGCCGACATTTACGCCTACATCCCCCCCACCGGCGCTGCCGGATTTGATCATTTCGGATGTGACCTGGTCGCCCGATCCGCCGATCGAAGATACCAATACCCACGTCAAGGTAACCGTGTACAATCAGGGCAACGCGACGGCTACCAATTTCACTGTGCGCTGGTGGGGGCTGGAGACCTTTGCCAACCCCAGCTGTGAGTGGAATGTCGCCAGCCTGGTTGCGCACGGCGGGTACGTGCTGGAGTGCGATTTTACGTTTGCCAGCCACTATGCCCCCATGAACACTACCGCACACGTGGATGACGAAAATAATGTCCTCGAAAGCGATGAGAGCAACAACAAGTTCAAGAAACTGATTGATGTGAATTGATGGACATCGTCGGGCGCGACGTCGGGCGCTATCACATCGTTGAACAGCTTGGGCGGGGGGGGATGGCAACTGTTTTCAGGGCGTATGATACGCTCCTTGAACGTGATGTTGCCATCAAATTTATCCGCCGAGATGCTTTTAGCCCGGAGACGTTCCAGAGCGTCCTCAAGCGGTTTGAACGCGAAGCCAAAGCGCTTGCCCGTCTCTCGCACCCCAACATCGTCAAAGTGCACGACTACGGGGAGTACGAAGGCTCACCCTACCTGGTGATGGAGTATATCCTCGGTGGGGCGCTGAAACCGCGTCAGGGTATTCCCATGCCGTACCGCGAAGCAGCTTCGCTTCTCATTCCGGTGGCGCGGGCATTGGCTTATGCCCACGAGCATAAAATCATCCATCGTGATGTCAAACCGGCAAATTGAAATTCAGACATGAGTTGGGACAGATGGCTGAACAATGGTAGTGAAAGCAGACAAAGCGTCAGTGATGATCAAGCGCCACTCCTTGAGAGGCAGCGACCATTTCTGGCACAACAAGACAAATAA
>JABLWW010000005.1 GCA_013178295.1 Anaerolineae bacterium
AAAGCCAAGAAGAGGAATATACTTGTACATGGGAGCCTCCTTGCCGATTTGTTATTCACAAAACGAAGTTTATCGGTTTTGAGGCTCCTTTCAATATCTCTTGTCCGATCTCATGTCCGAAGTTCAGACTACGCTTCTTGACAGTTCGTCCTGGATGGAATACTATTAGGCGGCAGTTTATTGGTTGGCTACCGTGTGTCCAGGTACGTTTTGCGACGTTTTTAGGCGGTTTAATTCTTGTGGCATGACAAATTGGAGTGGTATGTGAATCAAGTTGCCGATAAAAAACCAAAAACCTTTTCAGACTTTGTTCGTCTGGCATTGAAAGATGTTGTTGAACCACTGGCGGCTTTTGTCAACCGGCTGGGTATTCAACCAAATACCGTTACGCTGGCGGGACTGGCAGGGCAGATTGTGGCAGCATATTTTGTTGCTAACGGTAACATGACGGTAGGGGGGGTGATTATTCTTCTGACGGCGCCGTTTGATTTTCTGGATGGGACGATGGCGCGTTTGCGCGGGGAACCTACGTCGTTTGGCGCCTTTGTTGATTCGGTAACAGACCGCTATTCGGAGTTGGTGGTTTTTGGGGGGCTGCTCTGGTATTATATTTCCCGGCAAGATTGGCTGGCTTGTATGTTGGTCTATCTGGCTGTGGTAGGTTCGCAGATGGTTCCCTATGTGCGTGCTCGTGCAGAGTCGTTGGGGCTTGAAGCAAAGGTGGGGGTTCTTTCTCGTCTGGAACGTTATATTGTGTTGGTGCCAGCGTTGATTTTCAATCGTCCGATAATTGCGCTGTGGATACTTGCTGTGCTGGGAAACTTCACCGCTTTCCAGCGCATTTATCATGTTCGCAAGCAAGCCCTTTCTTAGGGAAAAAGAACGCCAAAGGGCGTATGCAGTTTTTGTGCTGTTGTTGCGCAGGTACTTTTTCTGTTTTTGAGTTTTTTTAGAGGAGATTTTTGATGTTTGTTGATCGGTATGGTATCCATCTGGGCGTGTTTACAATTCACTTCTATGGCTTGATCATCATGCTGGGGGTAATTGCTGCCGCGTTGATGTCGCGTTCTCGCTGTAAAAAGTATGGACAGGACGCTGAGCGTGTATGGGACATGCTCACCTGGCTTCTGATTGCTGGTGTGATTGGTGCCAGGATATGGCATATTATTACTCCGCCGCCTTCGATGGTTGAGCGCGGTATTACGGTAGGATATTATCTCACCCACCCTCTGGATGCGATAGCCATCTGGCGCGGCGGGTTGGGTATTCCTGGTGCTGTTATTGGCGGTGTTTTGGCGCTTTTTATTTATACCCGTCGAAACCGGCTCAGTTTTACCACTTGGCTGGATATTATTGCCCCCGGATTGATTTTGGCACAAGCGATTGGGCGCTGGGGAAATTTTGTGAACCAGGAGTTATATGGTGCTCCGACCAATCTTCCCTGGGCGATTTATATCGAGCCTTTCTATCGTTTGCCAGAGTACTCTAATGTTGAGTACTATCACCCTCTCTTTTTGTACGAATCAATATGGAACCTGCTTTCCATGTTTTTCTTGATATGGTTTGGCAATCGCAATGCCGATCGCCTCAAGTCTGGGGATGTTTTCTTGTTATATTTGGTTTGCTACCCGGTAGGCAGATTCTTGCTTGAGTTTTTGCGCCTTGATTCGGCGATGATTGGGAGCATTAATGTCAACCAGACGTTGATGGCGGTGATTGCCTTTGTCTCTGCGCTGCTCTTTCTCTACCGTCATCGTTCCGACAAGAATATGAGCAATGATGACGAAGCTGACGAAACCGCCGGCTCGCTGGCGTAATGCTTGATGCTCAAGGCGAAAGAGTTGGTAAGGCGGGCATAAAAGATCAGGTTTTTTGCTTGCCTGCCGTTTTGAAGTATGTATGATACACGCCGAAGATTTGACCAAAAGGTTTGACGATATTCTTGCCGTTGACGGGGTCAATCTGAATGTGGGCGCTGGTCAGGTGCTTGTTCTTCTGGGCCCCAATGGCGCTGGCAAGACTACAACGGTGCGCATGCTCACCTCTATCCTGGTTCCGACGCGCGGGCGGGCGGTGGTTGCGGGGTATGATGTGATTCGTCAGCCTGAAAAGGTTCGGGCATCAGTCGGAGTTCTAACAGAGCATCATGGCCTGTATGGCAGAATGAATGCCCTGGAGTATCTTGAGTTTTTTGGCAGTTTGTATGCCATCCCGCAGCCGCATCTGCGTCAGCGCATTGAGAACTTACTGGAGCAATTTGGGCTGTTGGATGCGATGCGGAGGCGTCTTGGGGAGTACTCAAAGGGAATGCGGCAGAAACTGGCGCTGGTGCGCGCCTTGTTGCATTCGCCTCCAGTGTTGCTGCTTGATGAGCCTACTTCTGCGATGGATCCGGAGAGCGCGCGTACTGTGCGCGATGCGCTTCACACCTTGCGTTCCAGTGAGCGGGCAATTATTCTGTGCACACATAATCTCTTTGAAGCTGAGGAGCTTGCTGACCAGGTTGCCCTTATCCGCCGTGGGAGAATTATCTTGAATGATACCATTGCAGGTATGAAGGCTGCTTTGCTTGGCCCGCCGGAGTACGAAGCCAGGGTTGTCCAGCAGATTGATGGCTGGAAAAGCGATTTGCCTGCCGGTGTCATGCTGGTTGCCAGCGCTCCGGGCACTTTGCGCTTTCAGGTAGATCGCCCCCAAATCAACAACCCGCTTGTGCTTCGTCTGTTGTTGGAAAGTGGTTTAGATGTTGTCTCTTTTCAAGAGGTGCCGCGCAGTCTTGAGAAAGCTTATCTGGCTGCAGTGAATATGCCAGAGCATCCGTGACAGATTGGTTTGATAAGATGTCGGATTTTGTTGAGTCTGTTCGCTTCTCTTTGTTGATCACCCGCCGTGAGATACGCGATCAGCTGCGCGACTGGCGGATCATTTTTCCCGTCCTTGCGCTGACGGTCTTTTTCCCATTTTTGATGAACTTTACCGCCCGGCAAATTCTCGGGTTTGTTGAAAAATATGGGGCGTCTATCATTGCCGAGCGCCTGGTACCTTTTTTACTGATGATTGTGGGCTTTTTCCCGATTTCTGTTTCGCTGGTGATAGCCCTTGAAACGTTTGTGGGTGAAAAAGAGCGCGGCAGTATTGAGCCGCTGCTCAACTCACCGCTTATGGATTGGCAAATTTATCTGGGAAAACTTTTGGCGGCTACTGTGCCGCCTCTAGTATCCAGTTTTTTGGGGATGGGGGTGTATCTTGCTGGGCTTTTTATCAAGGGAGTGGCTTTGCCGCCGTTTGCGCTGTTGGTGCAGATAGCAGCTCTAACGGCTGTTCAGGCTGTGATGATGGTTGCCGGGGCAGTGGTGGTGTCTTCTCAGGCAACCTCGGTGCGGGCGGCAAATTTGCTTGCCAGCTTCATCATTATTCCTGCCGCGCTGCTCATCCAGGGCGAAAGTATTGTGATGTTCTGGGGTAATTTTGAAGACCTGTGGTGGGTGGTGCTGGGCATTTTTGTGTTGACCATTCTGCTGGTGCGCGTTGGGCTGGCGCATTTTCGCCGTGAGGAGCTTCTTGGGCGCGAAATTGATGTGCTGAATTTGCGCTGGGCGTGGCAGCGTTTCCGTTCAGAGTTTGTTGGGGAAGCAGCTACTGTGTGGCAGTGGTACGCTGGCTTGTTTAGTCAGACGCTTCCCCGCATGCGGTTTGCGGTTGTTGCCATGACGGCTCTGGCTGTGGTGGGGAGCGTTCTGGGCTATCATCAGATTAATCGCTTTATGATACCCATTAGCGAGACGATACTGCAGGATCTGGACGAGAACCTGCACCGCATGGCAACTGCCTGGGCGCTGCCCAATCTGCTGCCTGTGTTGATGATTTGGTGGCAGAATGTGCGCGTCATGCTTCTGGCGATGATCCTGGGTGTGTTTTCGCTGGGTATTCTGGGGGGGCTGCCGCTGCTTGTTTCGATGGGGGTGGCGGGGTATCTGGTTGCTCTACTTTCTGCAAACGGGCTGCCTACGCTGGGGTATCTGGCGTTTGTCGTCCCGCATGGTATTATTGAAGTCCCAGCTTCGATTCTTGCTACAGCAGCCATCTTCCGGGCAGGGGCTATTCTGGCGACGCCCACGCCTGATAAAACCGTAGGTGAAGTTTGGCTGTTGGCGATGGCTGATTGGTGCCGTGTGATGGTGGGGATTGTGATACCTGCTCTTCTGCTGGCCGCCTGTGTTGAAGCCTGGATAACGCCGCTGGTTGCATTGCGATTTTTTTGAGTAGGATGCGAGACTTACGGTGACCATGCAAACCTATCATATCTGGACGGAAGGCTGTCAGATGAACGTTGCAGATGCGCGGCGTGTTGCGGCGGCGCTAGAGCAATTGGGTTATCAGCCAGCGGCGCGGGCTGAGGAAGCTGAAGTGATTGTACTCAACACCTGTGTTGTGCGGCAAAGTGCAGAAGACCGGGCAATTGGGCGGCTTAGCTCTCTGCGGGCGATTAAAAAGCGAAAGCCGCAGGTGGTGATCAACGTAATGGGCTGTCTGGTGGGATATAAAGAGAATTCGTTGCTCAAGGAGCGCTTTCCGTATGTGGATGTGTTTTCTCCGCCGTCTGATCCATTGCCGCTGGTGCATTTTTTGCTTCAGCGCGAGGGAAAGCAAATTGACTTTGAGGAAAAGAGGGTAAGAGACGTTGAAATGTATGGCGAAATGACTCTGCCATACAGCGAACGGGGCAAACAGGTGTCGGTATTTCTGCCCGTGGTGTATGGCTGTTCGCTTGCCTGTACATATTGCATTGTGCCATATCGGCGCGGCGCAGAAAGAAGTCGCCCACCCGGAGAAGTGCTTGAAGAAGCCAGAAGGCTGGCGGAGCAAGGCGTGCGCGAGATTACGCTGCTGGGGCAAATTGTTGATCGTTATGGTATTGACCAACCCGGCTATCCATCACTTGCCCGGCTGCTTGTTGAACTTAGCAAAGTAGACGGGATTGAACGTTTGCGCTTTCTGACTTCTCATCCGCGATGGATGACGGATGAACTGCTGGATGTGGTGGCAAGTGTCCCCAAAGTGATGCCGCATATCGAGATTCCGGTGCAATCGGGCGATGATGAAATCTTGCAAAAAATGAGACGCGGGTATACTGCCGATCAATATCGTCAACTGATTGCGCGTATTCGCCAGCGTATTCCCAATGTGGCGATTGCGACAGATTTGATCGTTGGCTTTCCGGGAGAAAGCGAAGAACAGTTTCAACGCAGTTACACGCTTTTGCAGGAACTCCGATTGGATGTGGTGCATCTGGCGCGCTATTCGGTGCGCCCCGGGACTTTAGCGGCACGGCAAATGCCGGATGATGTGCCTGAGGAGGAAAAATGGAGGCGGTTTCGTCTTGTGGAGGACTTACAAGAGAAGATTGCTGAACAAATCCATGCTGCCTGTTTGGGCAAGGTTGAGCAGGTGCTGTTTGAGAACCGGGTGAAGGGGCGCTGGCGCGGGCGGACACCAACCAATAAGCTGGTATTTGTTGAGACAGAAGAAGATATAGGTGGCAAGGTGCTTGCGGTTGAAATCATTCGTACTGGTGCATGGTCTATGCTGGGTAAGTTGGTATAATGATCATGAAGGTAATCTTAAAAGTGGTGCTTTCTTTTGTTTTGGTGGTAGCTTTGGTATGTGCCTACTATCTGATCAGACGCCCTTCTTTGGTTGGGCGCGGGAGTATGTTGATGGAATGGCTGCGGCAGCCGTCGGCACATCCTGACTGGATGGTAAAAGCAGGACAGCGATGTGCTGATGCTCCTTTTCTGTTTCCTACAGATGGCTATGTTGGTTTTATTTGGGATGATTCGTTCCGTCCTGGGCACCGCCACCAAGGGATTGATATCTTTGGAGGCGGTCAGCCTGGTCAAACGCCGGTCTTTGCAGTGTATGATGGTTTTCTAACCCGTTTGCCTGAGTGGAAATCAAGCGTTATTATCCGCATTCCAGATGATCCTCTCCATCCGGGCAGGCAAATCTGGACATACTATACGCATATGGCAGACGCAGAGGGCGTTTCGTTTATATCGCCAGACTTTCCGCCTGGCACGCAGGAAGTCTTTGTAAAAGCGGGAACTTTTTTGGGTTTTCAGGGTAATTACTCGGGCAATTCTCTTCGTCCTGTTGGCGTCCACTTACATTTTTCTATCGTGCAAGACGATCCGCAAGGAGGTTTTCTGAACGAGTTGGATATCCGAAACACGCTGGATCCGAGTTCTTACTTCAAGATGAAGCTCAATGCTCATGAGAATATTTCGGATATCCCGGTTTGCCTGCCGTTGTATGGAGAGAGTGAGACATGAAAATTCACCTCAATATGGTTTCTTATCGTGATATTGTCAGCGGGTTGAAACATCTTGGGCTGGACCCTGCCAGGCCTGTGATTGTTCATGCCTCTTTGTCGGCGTTTGGGGATGTCCAGGGGGGGGCCGAGACGATTCTGGGGGCGTTAATGGCGGTTGTGGATGCGCTGATCATGCCCACGTTTACGTATAGAACAATGGTTATCCCAGAAGAAGGTCCGGAACATAACGGCATCACGTATGGATCGGGGCGAGATTTGAACCGCATGGCAGAGATTTTTGTCCCGTCAATGCCAGCAGATCCCTTAATGGGTGTCATTGCGGAGACCTTGCGAAAGTATCCGGGTTCCAGCCGCTCGCGCCATCCTATTCTGTCCTTTTCGGGGGTGAACAGTGAGCGTTCGTTGCAGTTGCAGAGTATGCAGGATCCGCTGGCACCCATAGCCGATATCACCGAGCAAGGCGGATGGGTGTTACTGATGGGGGTGGACCACACCGTAAACACCAGCATTCACTATGCGGAGAAATTGAGCGGGCGGAAACAGTTTATTCGCTGGGCATTGTCCCCTCAGGGAGTTTTAGAATGTCCCGGATATCCGGGGTGTTCGGATGGCTTTGAGCAGGCTGCGCCCCAGCTTTCTGAGATCACCCGCCAGGTCAATATTGGTGAAGCTACTGTAAAGGCGCTCCCATTGCAGGAGATGTGTACCATTTTGACGCAAATGTTGTTGGATGACCCGTTGGCATTGTTGTGCAGCCGTCCGGATTGTGAACGCTGCGCGGATGTCCGCTATTCTGTGGCGCAACCCCGCAAGGGGCATGTGTGAGCATAACAAGTGTGGGTTTTGTGCTATACTGAAATCAGTTTGAACATTGAGGCAATTTTGTTTCTATGTTAGAAAAGCCACAAGCGACGCTCACCCTGCTTTACAATATCAGCCGCGAGCTTGCCACTTCGCTTGACCTCAATACTGTCCTTGGGCGGATTTTGGTTTTATCAACCAGCAATGTTGGAGCAGAGCGTGCTTCTCTGATTGCGCTGAATGAGCATCAGTCTCCTATTGCAGCGGCGCTTGTTTTTAACAATGAACTGATACCGGCTACGGTCGAGCAATTACAGGCGATTCTTGATCATGGGCTGGCTGGTTGGGTGCTTCGCCACCATCAAGCCGTATTGATCAAAGATACCAGCTCTGATGAACGCTGGTTTCGCAGGCCGGACGATGATGTCAATCAGAGCGGGGCGAAATCAGCTATTTGCATTCCCCTGGTGGTTGGTGCGGAGCAGATTGTGGGTGTGCTGACCATCGTTCATCCGGTTCCCGGCTTTTTTAACGATGAGAGGTTTGCACTGCTTCAGGCGATTGCGGATCAGGCGGGGATAGCGATTTATAATGCTTTACTATACAAAGAATTACAGGCATCTAATCATCGTTATCGTGAGTTATTTGAAGCCAGTGTTGATCCGATATTAATTTCTGATTGGAAGGGAAATATTTTAGAGGCTAACCGCAGAGCGGCAATGCTTACCGGTATAGATGTGGTTGAGCTATCCATGCAGACAGTGTTTAAGCTTCACCAGTTGGATTGGGACTGGCTGGATAAGAATATATCCGTTTTACATGAGAATAAGACGCTGACATACGAGTCGCTTTTATGTATGCGTGATGGAAACAAGATTCCGATTGAGGTGTATGTTCATAAAGTAAATATTGAAGGGGGGGAATATTTGCAATGGATTTTGCGCGATATATCGGACCGCAAAGCGTTTGAAACCCTGCGTGAAGACCTGTATGCCACGATATATCATGATTTGCGTGCACCGCTGTCGAATATCATTTCAAGCCTGGATGTTCTGGCTTCTGTGGTTTCAGATTGCGGGGATGAAACCATGAAGCAGCTTGTCTCGATTGGCACGCGCTCGGCTGAACGATTGCATCGCTTGATCAGTTCACTGCTGGATATCAATCGGCTTGAAACGGGAAAATCCATTATCAGACCAAAACCACAAAGAATCTATCAGCTTGTTGAAGATTCGATTGACACAGTGTTGCCGAACGCAGCGGGCAAAGAGCAGACGATATCCCGTGCTCTGGATGATGGTTTGCCAATGGTTATGGTGGATGAGGAAATGATACGGCGTGTTATTATCAACTTGCTAGAAAATGCAATAAAGTATTCTCCTCCCAAAACAGAAATCAGCGTTGGAGCGAAGCTGCATGATGGCTGGGTGCTGACATGGATACAGGATCATGGCCCCGGTATCCCTGAGGACGCTCGCGAGAAGATATTTGAAAAGTATACAAGACTTAAAATAGACGGTGTGCCTAAGGGTATTGGTTTAGGGCTTTCCTTTTGCCGTCTTGCGCTTGAAGCGCATGGTGGAAAAATATGGGTGGAGGGTGGTGAGGAAACGGGCAGCCGGTTCATGTTTTTGCTTCCCGTTGCCTCTTAGTTTTCAAAGCAGGAGAAAACATGCAGGAAATTGCTGAAAACGTTTTTATTGAAACTTCTTTTCCTGGGTTAACTGTAGGGGTTATTGGTGCAGCACACGGGCCTGTACTGATTGATACACCGTTTCGTCCGGAGGACATACGCACTTGGCGTGCGACGATACAAAATCTGGGAGGGGGTGTAAACCGTTTGCTGATCAACCTGGATGCTCATGCCGACCGCACATTGGGTGTCAGAGCTATGGATTGTACGGTGGTTGGGCATGAAGCTATGTCTGAGATCTTCCGATCGCGCCCGATGACTTTCAAGGCGCAGCCTGCGGGGGCAGGGTCTGAATGGGAGCTTTATGAAGGTCTGGGCAGTACCAGGTGGGCGCCGCCTGATATTACTTTCTCGGATGAGTTGATCATTTATTGGGACAGCTTTCCAATTATTTTGAAAGAGTGCCCCGGCCCTTCCGTTGGTTCCATCTGGGCTGATTTGCCAGAACAACAGGTGCTTTTTTTGGGTGATCTGGTTGTCCGCGATCAGCCTCCTTTTTTGGCGATGGCAGATATACCATCCTGGATTATGAGCCTTTCGCAGTTATTGTCGCCTCAGTACAAGAAATATCAGTTTATTGTGAGCAGTCGCGGAGGGCTTGTTTCTCGCGAGCACATTGAGCGGCAGAAAAAGTTTCTTGAGAAGGTTCAAAAGCTGTTGAGCACTCTGGCTGAATCGCAGGCGGGGGAAGAAGAGGTGGAGCTTGTGATCCCAGAGTTGATGCAATTTTATTCGTCTTCGGTGGCAAGAGAAGATCACTTGCGGAACAGACTGCGCTGGGGGCTGCGCCATTACTATAAACGGCATTATCTTCAGGCGGGCTCAGAACCCCTTGAGGAGTAATCTTTTTTACAAGGGGTGCGGTATACATGCTATATTCAGATTGCTGTTCTCTTATTGAAGTGACAAGGGGGCGTATTGTTGAATCCATCCACTTTGGTGCCATTGCGGTGGTGGATTCAAATGGCAGGCTGTTATGCGGCTGTGGCAATGTGGATGCGGTAACGTATTTGCGTTCAGCGTCGAAGCCCATTCAGGTATTGCCATTTTTGGAAGACGGCGGGATGGAAACGTACCGTTTTACCGAGCAGGAACTGGCAATTATGTGTGCTTCACATTCCGGGACGGATGAGCATGTGGCGGTTATTCACGCGATGCAGCATAAGGTTGGTCTGTCAGATGCGGATTATCTGTGTGGCACACATCCGCCGATGCATTGGCCAACACGTAGGGCGATGTTGCAGCGTGGCGAGGAGCCGACGCCCAGCCGCCATACCTGCTCCGGTAAGCATACAGGGATGCTTGCGTTGGCGCGTTTGCGTGGTTGGCAGTTGGAAGATTATATTCGACCTGAACATCCTGTTCAACAGCGCATTATTAAGACCTTTTCCGAGATGAGCGATGTGCCTGTTGAGGATATCCAGATTGGGATTGACGGTTGTTCGGTGCCGGTTTTTGGTGTTCCGCTGCGTAATGCGGCGCTGGCTTTTGCTCGTTTGGTTGATCCTATCCATGCCGGTCTTGATGAACGTAGAGCGGCTGCCTGCCGCAGGGTTGTGCAGGCGATGGTAACATACCCAGGCATGGTTGCTGGACCAGAGCGTTTTGACACTGATTTAATGCTGGCTGGCAAAGGGAAAATTGTTGCTAAGGTTGGCGCTGAGGGGTATCAATTGATTGGCATTGAACGCGGAGCGCTGGACAAAGACAGCCCTGCTCTGGGGATTGCATACAAAATATCCGATGGCGACGAGGCAGGTAGGGCTGGTCCGCTTGTTGGTCTTGAGGTGCTGCGTCAGTTGGGTTTCGTTTTCCCTGTGGAGACAGTTGGTCTTGCCAGGTATGATTCCCGTCAGATGAAAAATTATAAAAAGTTGATTGTGGGTGAAATTCGCCCATCCTTCCATTTGCAATGGCGGATGTAGCGCAACAGAACCTTTCTGCACTGGCAGGAGAGGTACACAAACGTCTGAAGCTGGTTTTTGGAGAACCGGCATGGCGTCGTGCGCACACCCCCCTGGATGAGTTGATATCCACGATCCTTTCACAAAACACAAATGACCGAAACCGCGATATTGCTTTTGACAGGCTGCGAAAGCGGCTCCCCAACTGGGAGGCGGTTCGTGACGCTGACGTGGGACAGGTGGTTGATGCCATCCGCATAGCGGGGCTTGCCAATCAAAAAGGGGCGCGTATTCAGGAGATTTTACGTCAGATAACTGCTGAGCGGGGCAATCTGGATTTGTCTTTTCTGTGCACTCTTTCCACAGATGAGGCACGTTCATGGCTCTTACGCTTTAAGGGAGTGGGGCTGAAGACGGCGGCGATTGTGCTGTTGTTTTCTCTGGACAAGCCGGCTTTTCCAGTGGATACCCATATTTATCGCGTTAGCGGGCGTGTTGGGTTGAGACCGGCAGATATGCGTGTGGAGGAAGCACATCATCACCTTGAAGGGTTATTCAACCCACATGATTATGGTGTGGTGCATTTGAATCTGATCCGTCTGGGCAGAGAGATCTGTCATGCGCGCAAGCCAGATTGTGATCATTGCCCTTTGTGTGATATCTGCAATTTTGCCCATGCCAATATGGTGGAGTGCAATCAAAATCCCCTTGAAGAGCCAGCAAAGGGCTTTTCAAGGGGATAGCAGGAACACAAGGGGTGAAATTTTTACTTTAATCCAGCGGCATCGCGTAGCAGGTCGGCTTTGTTGGTGCGCTCCCAGGTAAGGTCAAGGTCATCGCGCCCGAAGTGCCCGTATGCTGCAATCTTTCGGTAGATGGGTTTGCGCAGGTCGAGGTCGCGGATAATAGCGCCAGGGCGCAAGTCGAAGTGTTGGCTGATGAGATTGGCGATCTTTTCGTCGGGGATTTTGCCTGTGCCAAAAGTTTCGACATTGATACTGAGTGGGCGAGCCACACCGATGGCATAGGCGACCTGTATCTCGCAACGGTCAGCCAGACCGGCAGCGACAATATTTTTAGCTGCCCAGCGGGCGGCATAAGCTCCAGAGCGGTCAACTTTTGTGGGGTCTTTGCCGCTGAAGCAGCCGCCACCATGTCGTCCCATTCCTCCATAGGTGTCTACGATGATCTTGCGTCCGGTAACTCCCGAATCGCCCATTGGGCCACCAATAACAAAACGTCCGGTTGGGTTGACGTATATTTTCATGTTGCGGTCAACCATCTCTTTGGGGAGGACAGGTTTGATGATGTATTCAATCACACCTTCCCGGATGGTTTCGTTGGATACTTCAGCAGCGTGCTGTGTGCTGATCAGAACGGTATCAATGCGTTTGGGTTTTCCGTATTCGTATTCGATGGTGACCTGAGATTTTCCATCTGGGCGCAGCCAGTCCAGCAGATGGGTTTTGCGCGCCTCTGCCAGGCGGCGGGTCAGCTTGTGTGCCAGATAAATGGGCATGGGCATCAGTGTGGGAGTCTCGTTGCAGGCGTAGCCGAACATCATTCCCTGATCTCCGGCACCCACTGCTTCGATATCGGCGTCGTTCATTTCTCCTTTTTTTGCTTCCAGAGCGTTGTCAACGCCCAGAGCGATATCCCCTGATTGGGCAGCGATTGCGGAAAGAACGCCACAGGTATTGGCGTCAAAGCCTTTGGAGCTATCGTCGTAGCCGATGTTGCGGACGACATCACGCACCAGGATATCGAAATTGACAAAGGCTTTGGTGGTGATTTCGCCAAGGATCATCACATAACCAGTCTTGGTTGCGGTTTCGCAGGCTACCCGCGAGAATTGATCCTGTTCAAGACAGGCATCAAGGACGGCATCGCTGACCTGGTCGCAGAGTTTGTCGGGGTGTCCCTCGGTGACCGATTCGGAAGTGAATACGTAATGTGCTGAACTCATAAAGGTGGTGGTCATATTTGGTGTTTAACTCCTTTTTAAGTATTTTGCCCCTCCAGGCATGTTGTGAGGGGCAAAAATAATCTACTTGCTGCCCTCTCATCTGCCAGAAATAATCCATCTGCAGGAATTGGCACCTTTGGCTGGCGGGTGCAAACACCAGCCTGGTTGCCGAGGTTTCACAGGGCCAGTCCCTCCACCTCTCTGGATAAGAGCGCCTCTAGGGGCTATTTTGTTGTCAGCAAGATATTATCATAACATGATTGGGGTGTCAATGAGCGCAAAATGGGAACATTTACCAGAGAGGCAGGCAAATAAGAATATAATGGAGTGGTGAGTAGCGTATGATTGTCAAAAACTTGCTGCGCCGAAAAGGCAGAACAATCTTGACTGTGCTGGGTATTAGCATTGGGGTGGCAGCCATTGTCGGTTTGGGTTCGATGGCAGATAGTCTTCAGGCGGGGTATCAATCTGTACTTACTGGCAGCAAGGCAGACTTGATTCTTAGTCAGCCTAACACGTTTGATACCAGCTATAGCTCAGTGGATGAGAAAATTGGGCAGCATCTGGCGGCTATGCCGGAGGTGGCTGCTGTATCGGGCATGTTGCAGGGGATTGTTCAATCTGAAAATGTGCCATATTTTTTTGTGTTTGGCTATCCAGAGGATAGTTTTGTTCTTAAGCGTTTCAACATCATTCGCGGTATTGGGTTAGCTGACGCCGCTACACAACGGGTCAGGGGCAAACCCCTGATACTGGGTTCAGCGGCAGCTGAATCGCTAAAAAAAGAGGTGGGAGACGCTCTGCGTTTAACGGGTACGGTATTTCGGGTTGTGGGGATTTATCAGACGGGGGATGCATTTGAAGACAGCGGAGCGGTTTTTCGTCTGTCTGATGCCCAGGAGCTGCTTGGAAAACCGCGTCAGGTGAGTATCTTTTATATCCAACTTAAGGATGCGGACTTACAACAAAGGCTGAAAAAACGGCTGGAGAGAATTTACCCCGATCTTGAACTCTCAACAAGCAGCGAATATGCTGATAAACAACTTATGAGTTCTTCTGGAAAAGTGTATGTGTGGGTGATCGCTGGCATAGCCGTTTTGCTTGGTGGGGTAGGGATGATGAACGCTCAGTTGATGTCTGTCTTTGAGCGTACAAGAGAGATCGGTGTACTGCGGGCGGTTGGATGGAAACGCAGGAGGATACTGGGCCTGATTTTGGGGGAGACCGTACTCGTTTGTTTGGTAGGCGGTACGCTGGGCATTGTTCTGGGGTGGGTGTTGTTGGCGTTGGTGTCGCAGCAGACGGTGCTTTTTGGTTCCACTGCATCCAATATACGCCCTGGGCTTATTTTGCAGGCGTATGTGGTGGTGTTAATGATGGGGCTATTGGGGGGATTATATCCTGCCTGGCGGGCGTCAAGTTTTGCGCCAATTGAGGCGATTCGATATGAAGGAGGAAGTGCGGGAGCAAATGCCCGCAGACTGCCGTTTGGTGGAATGGCAGTACAAAGTCTGTGGCAGCGGTTGACGCGCACGCTTCTCACTCTCAGCGTGATATCGCTTACCGTGGGGAACATTCTGGCAATGGATGCGCTGATGGAGGGCATGGCAAAGGAGTTCACTGGGCTTGCTACCGGCTCAGACGTTGAAATCATGGTGCGTCAGGCAGATGTTTCAGATACAAGCCTGAGCGCCCTGGATAGTTCGGTTGGAGCGAAGATAGCTGCTATTCCTAATGTGGCACATGTCAGCGGGATGTTGCTGACGGCGGTAATGCTACCCGAAACGGGCGGGTTTTTTATTATTCAGGGTTATGCGCCTAATGAGTATGCTATTCGTCGTTTCAAGATCACCAATGGCGAAACCTTGAAAAATAATCGTCAGATGATTATTGGGCGGTTGATTGCACAAGCCCTGAAAAAGCAAGTGGGCGATTCGATTGAACTGAGCGGAGTGCGTTTTCGCATTGTGGGAATATTTGAAACTGGCATTGGCTGGGAGGAAATGGGGGGCGTGATGACTCTCCGGGATGCCCAGACCTTTATGGGGCGCCCGCGCAAGGTAACCATGTATGCGGTGAAGGTAGCTGAATCTGCCCGCCCTGAGGAAGTTGTCGAACAAATCAATCGTAAAATCCCGGAGGCGTATGCCGCTTTGAGCGGTGATTTTGTTGAACAGATGCCGGATATGCAGAATACCAGAGCGATGATGTTGGGGATTTCGCTTTTGGCGATCGTTGTGGGCGGAATGGCCGTCATGAATACGATGCTGATGGCTGTGTTGGAACGCACGCGAGAGATTGGTGTTTTGCGCGCCGTTGGGTGGCGAAGATTGGCTATTCTGGGGATTATTGTGCGCGAATCGCTGATTATGGCTTTGATTGGTGGCGCTTTGGGTGTTGTGTTTGCTTTTTTGCTTGCCCTGATCTTAAAGCTGATACCAGACGTGCGTGAGATGGTTTCTTTTCTGTGGACGCTTAAAGTGTTCTTCAGGGCACTGCTGGTTACGCTGATATTAGGCACGATTGGCGGTTTATATCCTGCCTATCGTGCGACTCGATTACATCCTGTTGAGGCTTTGCGTTACGAGTAAAATAAGGATAGGGAAATCAGGAGGATATGGTGATGTATCTTTGGTGCAAAAGAGGATGTGTAGTGCTTTGGTTGCTGGTTGTTTTGCTGATTAGCTCATGCGGCGGCAAGCCAGCAACGATGACGTCAACGCCTGTGGAAGATGAGGGGGAAGAGTTTGTCCCGGTGATTAGTGCGACGGGAAAGGTTGTCCCACAACATTGGGCAACGCTGGGGGTAAAATCCACAGGAGTGATTGAGGAGCTGCTGGTTGTGGAAGGCGAGGAAGTTGTCGAAGGCCAGGTGATCTTAAGGCTGGGGGGTCGAGAACAGGCAGAGGCTCTGATCACGTCGGCTAAACTGGAGGAAATTGCTGCCCGGCAGGCGCTGGATATGCTTTACAAAGATTTGGATAGAAGCCGTGCTCTGGCGCAGCAAAGACTGGCAGATGCACGCAAAATGCTTGAGGATGCTGAGAAGAGGAGAAAGTATAAAGACTATGGGCGTGCCTCTCAGGCGACACTGGATGCGGCGAGGGCGAATTATATCCTTGCCCAGGATGCCTTTGAGGATGCTGAAAAAGATTTTAAAGATGTCGCCTGGATGGCGGAGGACGACCCGGCGCGGGCTGCCGTTTTGAGTCAATATGCTGCTGCCAGGGCGGTGCGCGATCGCGCTTTGGAAAATCTGAACTGGCTGTTGGGGCGTCCGAATGATGTGGAAATTGCACAGGCAGATGCGGCTGTGGCGCTGGCAAAGGCTGAGGTGGAAGCCGCACAGAGAGATTTGGATGATTTGAAGGATGGCCCAGACCCGGATCAATTGGAACTGGCACAGGCGCGTTTATCGAATGCCGTTGAGGCGTTGGATGCTGCCCGCAAAGCTTTGGAAGACCTGACGCTTAAAGCGCCTTTTGACGGAACGGTTAGCAGGTTGTATGTGCGGGCGCAGGAATGGGTTGCGCCAGGTCAGCCGGTGGTTTTGCTGGGAGACCTGACACAATTGATTGTGGAAACGACTGATCTGAGCGAAATTGATGTGGCGCAAATTGATGTGGGTAATCCGGCGACGGTTACATTCGATGCCCTGCCTGAAGTGGTTGCCCAGGCTCAGGTTACCCGAATTGCCCCAAAGTCAAGCGAGGGTTCGGGCGTGAATTACACAGTAACCATAGCTTTTGAGGATGTGCCTGAGCGGCTTTTGTGGGGTATGACCGCATTTGTGGATATACAGACCAACAGGTAGAACTGGATAAGATATGGCTGCAGATTGGATTGTCGAGACACGCCGGTTGACACGCGTTTATGGCGATGGAGAGAGCATTCGCGCGCTGGATGGGATTGATCTCACCGTAGCCGCGGGTGAACTGGTGGCGATTATGGGGCCTAGCGGTAGCGGCAAAAGCACATTGTTAAATATATTGGGGGCGCTGGATAAGCCCACTTCAGGGGAAGTTTGGGTAGATGGCTGTGACCTGGTGAATCTGAAGGATCAGGATGGTTTTCGATCAAAATCTGTTGGCTTTATATTTCAACTGCATAACCTACTACCTACGCTCACAGCGCTTGAAAATGTCGAGGTGCCAATGATGGGGCATTTCAATGCTGCGGATAAAAAACGCCGCGCTGAATATCTGCTCTCGTTGGTGGGGCTACAAGATCGAAGACATCATTTGCCCTCTCAGCTTTCTGGAGGGCAGCGGCAAAGGGTGGCAATTGCACGCGCACTGGCGAATAACCCGCGTTTGGTGCTGGCAGATGAGCCTACCGGTGCGCTGGATACCGCCTCTGGTGAAGAACTGATGAGGTTAATCCGCGATCTCAATCAAACCCAGGGTACCACTTTTCTGGTGGTGACGCATGATGCGTTGGTTGCCCGTCAGACCAAACGGATTGTTATGATGCGTGATGGTAAGATTGAGAGAGAGGATATTGTGGGTTCACCGCTTGAAGAAGATTTGAAATTGTGGCAGTACTCGGTGCTTGGGCAGGGTATTCTAAGCGGCAGTGAAGATGTGATGAGAATGTTCTCGCTGAGTGAGAGGGAGCAGAAGGTGTTAAAGACGTTTTTACGCAAAGGAATGCCCAGCGTTTCCACGTATTCGGCAAAAGGTTCATAACCATGCCAGTGACACCTTTACGCGGGTTATTACATATTGGAGGGGTGATTATTTTGCTTTTTGTTCTCCTTGTTGTCCCTCAACAAGGTGTTTCCCGCGCTGAGTTCTCTGCCTTGGACGGCGGAGGCGGAGTCGAGCTTGTTCAAGATGTTAACAAAGGTGTGGGAGGGTCGTCTCCAAACTGGTTGACAGCGGTTGGTGATGCGCTGTTTTTCTCGGCGGATGATTCTGTGTATGGAAATGAGTTGTGGATCTGTGTTCCGCCATACACCAGTGCGCGTATGGTGGCGGATATCAATCCGGGTGTTGGCAGTTCATACCCCAGCGGGATCGCCGCCATTGGCTCTACAGTATTTTTCAGCGCGAATGATGGCAAAAATGGATATGAGTTGTGGCGTAGCGATCCTCCTTACAACCAGTACAGCACGTTTCAGCTACAGGATATTAATCCTGATGGAGATGCTTCTCCACAGGGTATGGTTGCCATCGGAGCGGGGCTTTTCTTTCAGGCGAACAACGGAGCAGATGGTCTTGAACTATGGAAGACCGAACCGCCTTATCATGTGGCTTTTCAGGTAGCGGATATTTATCCTGGCAGCGGGGGTTCTAACCCATACGAGCTTACACCTGTAGGATGGTATTTGTTTTTTATTGCCCGCGGTTGGTTTGGTGAGGAGTTGTGGATGACGCAGCCCCCCTATGATGCCACCAGCACAAGGAGAGTTGTGGATTTGTATCCGGGTGGTAATGCATATCCCGGTGAACTAACGCCGATTGGCAATACGCTCTTTTTTAGAGCCAATGATGGGGCACGCGGCTATGAGCTTTGGAAAGTAGATCCTCCTTACGACGAAACGACGTTGTCTATTGTCAATGACACCACCAAGCCCCCCTCCGCCGAAATGCTGGCCTTTAATCCAAACGGTTCGTATCCGAGCCATTTGACCCCTTTGGGCGATACGCTCTTTTTTGTGGCAAATGTCAATACGATTGGAAACGAACTCTGGAAGACTGTACCGCCGTATAGTCTGACAAGCACTTCCAGGGTAGAGGATATCAATTTGACTCCGCTTCCTGCGCCGTTTCAATTTTTTACCGCGGGTTCTGATCCGCAGGATTTGACCCCTGTGGGTTCCACCTTGTTCTTTAGCGCTGATGATGGCGTGTGGGGTAGGGAACTATGGAGAACAGATCCGCCGTATAGCCATGCAGGAATGGCGGTTGAGATCCGTGCCGGTGCTCAGGGTTCAAACCCTGAAAAACTTGTTTCGATTGGTAGCACACTTTTCTTTCGCGCGAATGATGGAAAAGCTGGCATCGAGTTGTGGAAATTAGACCCGCCATATAACGAGGCTGTGCTTGTACAGGATATCCGCCGGGGGAGCAGCGGTTCTTTTCCTGATCTTTTTCAGTCTATTCAGCGAACTTTGTTTTTCCGTGCCTCGAATGACAGTAATGGTAATGAAGTGTGGCGCTATAACGCCAATCTGCGGGCTCCATCTACGGGCTTCAAGCGCGGGCAGGCAACGTCTCTGGCTGTACAACCTATCGAGAAGCAATACTCGAATATAGGAGATATTGTTTTGGAGATTCCAAAGATAGGCGTATCTGCTCCAGTTATTGGCGTTCCGATTACCGCAGATGGCTGGGATTTGAGCTGGTTGTGGAAACAGGCAGGATACCTGGCGGGAACGGCGTTCCCTACCACACCTGGCAACACAGTCATTACAGCGCATTTGTATTTGCCGGATGGCAGCCCTGGCCCGTTTGTTGATTTGCATCAACTGGGGTGGGGGGATCAAGTCTTGATCCATGCCTGGGACAAGCGATATGTCTATGAGGTGCGTTCTACTGAAGTGGTTTTACCCGAGGATAGCCGTGTGTGGTCCTCTGAAGAGCTGGATTGGGTTACGCTGGTTACCTGTCAGACGTATGATGAAGCCAGCGCAAGTTACAAACAGCGGCTTGTTGTACGTGCGGTCCTCACTGCAGTTCAGGATGAAGATGCATTGCCCCAGCGAGCAGAATAGGAAGGGCAAGTGGGGTGAATTATTGTCTTTTGACCTGGAACTGATCGAAGTCGCGGGCGACAAAAGTTTCAGGAAAGATGGCTTGGGCTTCTTTAAGGATGTCCTTTTCGCGATAGCGGCGTGATATATGCGTCAGGATTAACTGCCCAACGCCTGCTCTTCTTGCCAGCTCGGCAGCCTGTTGTGCCGTGAGATGTGAGAAACGCCGCGCCATGTCAGCCTCAGATTGCAGGTAGGTTGCTTCGATGATCAGGGTATCAGCGTCATGGCAGGCTTCTTCGAGACCATCCGTGTCGCCGGTATCCCCAATGATGACCAGACGCACGCCGGGTTTATAGTCTCCAAGTACACTGTCAGGATCAATATGACGCCCATCCGGGAGTGTAACTGGTTTGCCGTCTACCAAATCTCTCCGCCATGGTCCGGGAGGGATTTGTAAAGCCTCTGCGCGCTCTGGCAGAAAGGGACGCCTTCCTTTTTCGGCGAAGATAAACCCATAGGAGTCGGAGCCGCGATGAAGAACAGGAAAAGCAGTGATGGTGAAATTTTGTGCTTCAAAGAATTCTCCCCCACTGATGGCATGCAGGCGGATGGGCATGGGAGGGGTAGCCCCCCGCAGAACAACAGAAAAAAGGAGATCGCGAATGCGCTCCAGCGAAAAAGCGCCAGCAAATATCTCCATTTCATCAATTGTTTCCCAGCGCATGAAAGTTGAAAGCAGCCCTGCTAAACCCAAAATGTGGTCGAGATGCGCATGGGTGATGAGTATACGGGTAAGATTTTTGAAACCCAATCCGGATTGTAAAATTTGACGCTGGGTGCCTTCGCCGCAATCTATCAAGAAGCGATATTCTTCGTGTTTAACGACCAGCGCTGGGAGATTTCGGTGGATAGATGGAGCTGATGCAGAGGTGCCAAGAAAAATGATTTCGAACAATGAAAGCTCCTTGTGTGTAGTCTAACTATTTTACCGCAACTTGGCGGTTTGTTTTGATGGAGGGGTTTCACGAATTTGGGGGAGAATCAGGGTTGTCAAGATTCTATTTCACCTTTATAATAGTTTTCAACCTTTTAGCAGCGGAGAAATTATATTGTATGGATCAGAATGATGCCCGTCAAAATCAGGAGGCGAAGCCCGAAGAAGACCTGAATCTGGATAGCAATAATATGGCAAGCTTGTTGGAGAGGGAGGGAATTGATATTGACTTCCCCAAAGCGGGCGAGATCAGGAAGGGTGTGATCGCCAGCATTAGCCAGGGTCAGATACTGGTCAGCGTGGGAACGAAGTCGGAGGGTGTGATCAGCGGAAAAGAGTATGAGATGATTCCTGCTGACGAGCTCCAGACACTTCATGTGGGGGATGAAATCTCGGTCTATGTGGTCAACCCGGAAGACCAGAATGGCAATTTGACATTGTCGTATACACGCGCGCGCGAGGAGAGAGACTGGCTTCGCGCCGAGGAACTGTTGACCAGTAAAGCGAGCTTCACCAGCACCATTATAGGGTACAACAAAGGCGGGCTTATTGTTCCGCTGGGTGGTTTGCGGGGGTTTGTGCCTGCTTCCCAAATTAGCCTGTCGAGACGGGCTGGGTTATCGGGTAGCACACCAGAGGAAAAATTCAACGAGATGTTGAATAGTCCGATTGAGGCGTGTGTGATTGAAGTTGACCGAGAGCGTCATCGTTTGATTCTATCCGAACGTGCGGCTGCCACTGAAACACGTGATACCCTCAAAGAGCGGGTCATTGGAGAGTTGGAAGAGGGAGATGTGCGTGTAGGACGCGTGACCAGTCTGGCTGATTTTGGGGCTTTTGTCAATATCAGCGGTGCGGATGGTCTTGTACATCTATCGGAAATCTCTTGGGAGCGTATCCGCCACCCTAACGAGGTTCTGAAGGTTGGTGATGAGGTCAAGGTTAAGGTCATCAGCATTGACCGAGAAAAGAAAAGAATTGGTTTATCCATCCGGCAGTTGTTGGAAGACCCTTGGGCGCAGCAGGTGGCAGAATATCAGGTGGGGCAACTTGTTGAAGGGGTTATTACCCGCCTGACAAAGTTTGGCGCTTTTGCACGTTTGAAAGATGATGTCGAGGGGCTGATTCACATTTCGGAAATCAGCGAAAAGCGGATTGAGCATCCGAAAGAGGTCTTGCACGAGGGTGAAAAGCTTCCCTTGCGTATTATCAAAATTGATGCTGCCAACCACCGCATTGGGTTGAGCATTCGCAAGGTGGACTCAATGGCTTTTGCGGATATGGACTGGCAAACCCTTTTGGAAGAGACTTCTGAAGGAGAGGGGGAACCACTAAATAGTGCAAGTGATCAAGAAGAGGAACCGCCTGACAAAGGTATTGCTGACTGATCGAACGGCTACGAGCGCATCAGGGGATGGTGCGCTCTTTTTTTGGAGTGGTTTGTGAACTTGATTATTGATGCACACTTAGACCTTGCATACAGTGCCCTGTCTTTTGGAAGGAATTATCATCTTTCATCTGCCGAGATCAGAGCGCTTGAGAGTCAGATGCATTTTGCCGCCTCGCCGGGACAGTGCGTTTTGGGTTACCCGGATTTTCGACGCGGGGGGGTGGCGCTGGTATGTAGCACTTTGTTTGCTTCTCCTCATCGTTATATTGAATATGAGGATGAGAAAATTTATTATAGGGACGCGCATGAAGCGCGTGTTTGGTTTGAAAAAGAGCTAAAGTATTACGCAGAATTGAGCGATTCTTCGCTTGGCCATTTTCGGATTGTCCGTTCAAAAGCTGGCCTGAAAGATTTATTTGTCTGCTGGGAGAAAAGTCTTGCTCATCAATCTGAAAATAATCTGCCAGTGGGCATTATTTTGCTGTTGGAGGGTGCCGAGGCGCTGGGCGATTTGGCTGAGCTGGAGGATTACTGGAGGCAAGGGGTACGAATTGTTGGCCCGGTATGGGCAGGTATTCGTTTTTGCGGTGGGACATACGAGCATGGCGGATTTACCGCTGAGGGCTATCGTTTGCTTGAGATGATGGCTGACCTGGGGATGATCCTGGACATTGCTCACATGACTGACCGCTCTGCACAGCAGGCGTTGGATAAGTACCCGGGCGGTGTCATTGCCAGCCACGCCAATTCGCGAAAAGTCCTTAGGGGCGAACTGGGGGAGAGGCATCTGACCGATGAAGTGATAAAACGTCTGGCGATGCGGGATGGGGTCATTGGAGTTATTCCGGGCAACTCTTTTCTCCGACCGGGCTGGAAACGAGGGGATGATCGCAGACTGGTTACTTTGAATGATCTGATTGCGCATATTGACCATATTTGCCAGATTGCGGGAGATGCCAGACACGTGGGAATCGGGACGGACTTTGATGGCGGCTTTGGTTACCCCGCAATTCCGCTTGAGATGCAAACCATTGCTGATTTGCAAAAATTGGAGCCGGAACTAACACAACGAGGATATTCCCCTGAAGATATTGCCGCGATTTTCCATGGTAATTTTCGACGGTGTCTTGAGGCTTATTTACCTGAAGAATGAACAGAGATGATCGTCAGTTGGCTGAAGCTTTGATAACTGCAGACCGGCACGGCTCAAATTTATTGCCACAATTTTCACGGCGGCGGGTAAGAGTGGGGCTTTCGCTTACTTTAGTTGGCTTTGCTGTTTTTATATTGGGGGCAAAGCCGAGTATTTTTGGTGTTGATCGTAGTCCGGTGATTGGGTTTGTGCAGATTGCGGTTTTTTTGGTGGGGTTGGCGATCATCTGTATTGGGGGATATATCAGCTTGATGGCTCTTTGGAAGGGCGAGCCTCTCTCAATCGCCGCAGATTTTGGGCAGCGAATGGTGGCGACTGGGTATGTGGTAGCCGTGTTTTCCGGGATGGCAGATGTGTTTGGTTTTGGAAGTCATCATTTGCCAGGGGTGCCCTATTTTGGGGAGTGGCAGGCTGGTGGGGTGATGATGGGTCAGTTGTTGATTGCCATAGGGTTTTTACTTTTGATCCCATATTCGCGACAGAAGGTCTCTAAATAAAATCTTATTAGGGCAGGAATGTGCTATAGTTATAAGTACTATGGTAGAGACATCTACGCAAGTTACAACAACGCGTTTGCCAAATGGGTTAACCATCTGGCTTAAAGAGATTCACACCGCGCCAATTATCAGCCACTGGGTTTGGTATCGGGTAGGCTCTCGCAATGAGATAGTGGGCAAAAGGGGTATTTCTCATTGGGTGGAGCATATGCAATTCAAAGGCACACCAAAGTTTCCGGCACATGTATTGGATAAAGCCATCTCGCGCACCGGGGGGTACTGGAATGCATTTACCTATCTGGATTGGACGGCGTATTTTGAAACAATGCCTGCCGATAAAATTGATCTTGCACTGGAATTAGAAGCGGATCGAATGGATAAGAGTGTCTTTGACCCGCAGGAAGTCGAAGCCGAGCGCAACGTAGTCATTTCGGAGAAAGAGGGCAATGATAACGAACCGCTTGCCCGTCTGGGGACGGCGGTTCAAAAAGCGGCCTTTGATTGTCATCCCTATCGCTATGAAGTGATCGGCGAACTGGAAGACCTCCAGGCAATATCTCGTGAGGACTTATATCAGCATTATCGCACCTATTATGTGCCTAATAATGCCTTGATTGCTGTGGCGGGCGATTTTAAGACTGATGATATGATTTCCCGTCTGGAGGGGCTTTATGCAGGTTTGCAGCCCGGCGTCATACCCACCTTTCCTGTGTATGATGAACAGAAATTATCTGGGGAGCGTCATGTCGAGGTGAATGGTTCGGGAGAGACGACCTATCTGCAGGTTGTGTACCGAACACCTAGAGCAGCTGAAGATCATTTTTTTGCGCTGTCTGTGATTGACAGCATCTTAGCTGGCCCAACCAGCTTGAATATGTTTGGTGGCGGTGGAATCTCCAACAAGACAAGCCGCCTGTATCGTGCTCTTGTAGAAACTGAACTGGCAGTTGCTGTTTATGGGGGAGTTCAGGCAACCATTGATCCTTTTCTGTATCAAATTACGGTGACGCTTCGCCCGCAACGCAGCCCAGCAGAGGTATTGGCAAGGCTTGATGACGAGATGAAACGTTTGATGGATGCGTATGTGCCTGATGCAGAGGTGCAGCGCTCCATCAAGCAAGCGAAAGCTCTGTTTTCCTATGGAAGTGAGAGCATTGCCAATCAAGCTTTTTGGCTGGGGTATGCAGAGATGTTTGCCAATTATGAGTGGTTTCAAAAGTATTTGGAACGTCTGGAGATGGTTACTCGCGAGGACATTCTGACAGTTGCGCGTAATTATCTTGACTCATCAAACCGCGTGGTTGGGGTGTATATCCCTGACGGGAATATGCAATGAGCGTTTCCAAAATGGCTCTTAACACTTTGCCGGGAGCGGATGATATTACCCGAGTGGTGCTGCCAAATGGTATCACCGTGTTAGCCCGCGAGAACCCCAACAGCCCTTCTATGGTGATCAGCGGCTATCTTGGGTGTGGCAGTCAGTTTGATCCTGATGATAAACTGGGGCTGGCATATTTCACCTCGCTGGCTTTGATGCGGGGCACAGAGCAACGCGATTTTCAAACAATTTATCATCAACTGGAATCGATGGGTGCCAGCCTGGGATTTGGCGTGAGTGTCCACAATGCCAGTTTTGCCGGGCGCTCTTTAGTAGAGGATATTTCTTTGCTTCTGGAGATACTGGCGGATTGTATTCGCCACCCGGTCTTTCCCGCTGAGCAGGTGGAACGGTTGCGCGCACAAATGCTGACTGCTCTTGCCATTCGCGCTCAGGATACGGCGGACATGGCTTCGTTAACCTTTGACCGTATTCTCTTTTCAAAACACCCCTACGGGAAACCAGAGGATGGATATGTTGAAACGATTCAAAATATTTGTCTGGAGGATATTGCAGCATTTCACCGTGCCTGTTATGGTCCTTCGGGGATGGTGATCGCTGGAGTTGGAGCACTTGCCCCTGCCCGGTTGATACAGGAGGTGGAGAGGGCTTTGGGCGACTGGCAGAATCCAAATCAATCCCCTATACCTGAATTGCCGCGCATCTCCCCACCTCAAGACGCGGTGCGTCAGCATGTTGAGATTCCGGGCAAATTTCAGACAGATCTGGTGCTGGGCACACTGGGACCAAAGCGTTCTTCACCGGATTACATGGCTGCAATGTTGGGGAATAACATCCTGGGACAGTTCGGCATGATGGGGCGGATTGGCGATGTGGTGCGTGAAAAGGAAGGTCTGGCGTATTATGCCAGCACCAGCCTTAATTGCTGGATAGAAGCCGGATCGTGGGAAGTATCTGCAGGGGTCAACCCGTCCAATGTTGACCGGGCACTTGAATTGATTCTTGCAGAGATCAGGCGCTTTGTGAAAGAACCCGTCACGCGCGAAGAGTTGGAAGACAGCCAGGCGAATTTTGTTGGCAGGCTGCCACTGTCTATGGAGTCGAATGCGGGTGTTGCTAATGCCTTGCTGAATCTGGAGCGTTTTCAATTGGGGTTGGATTACTACCGCCGTTACCCTGAAATGGTGGCAGAGGTAACCCCCGAGATGATACTGGAAACGGCGCGTACATATCTTGACCCTGAGCGGCTTATTGTTGTTAGCGCGGGGACAAGCAAAGAGTGAACGGGCAACGATGCAGTTTGTACTTAGAACGGGTATAGATCTGGTTGAAATTGAGCGGCTTGCTAGATTGCGACCTGAAATACGCGAGCGCTTTATACATAGGGTTTTCACTGAGCGGGAGTTAGCTGATGCACACCATTCGGATGCCAGTCTTTGTGGGCGGTTTGCAGCAAAAGAAGCGGCTGCGAAGGCGCTTGGCTGCGGGATAGGGCTAATTGGGTGGCAGGATATTGAGGTGGTGCGGGGGCAGACTGGGGAGCCGTTTCTTAATCTTAAAGGTAAAGCGCTGGATATCGCTCAGGCGAAGCAACTTGAGCTCTGGTCAGTGAGTATCAGCCACACGAAGGGATATGCTGTAGCAGTCGTGATAGGGATAGGGGGAATTGGTGATATACTGCGTTCAGGCGAGAATACAGCATGAAACTTCTGATCGTCAGTGATCAAGAGGTCGACCTGATTTACAGCCCCGTTATCAAATCACAGTTTGGTGATTGTGATATGGTGATAAGCTGTGGTGACCTCTCATATTATTACCTGGAGTATATTGTAAGCAGTCTTGATGTTCCGTTGTATTATGTGCGCGGAAATCATGCCTTTGCCGTTGAATATGGATGTGCTGGAGAGTGCAATGCTCCCTTGGGTGGTGTAAACTTGCATCAGGATTGTGTGCGCCACGAAAGCGGGCTTTTATTGTCAGGGATAGAGGGGAGTGTTCGCTATAATCAGGGGCCTTATCAGTACACGCAATCTGAAATGTGGTGGATGGTTTGGAGGTTGGTGCCCAGGTTCTTATATAATCGCCTTAGATATGGGCGTTATTTGGATATTTTTGTTACCCATGCGCCGCCGTGGAAGATTCATGATTGTGAAGATTTACCACATCATGGCATTAAGGCGTTTCGCTGGCTGATCAAGGTGTTTCGTCCCAGCTTTCATTTGCATGGTCATACACATCTGAGCTTGCAGAATCCAGTTGCTTTTACCACGTTTGGCACAACGCAGGTTGTTAATGTATATGGATACTACCGTCTTGATGTATCTTTGCAATTACCCTAGCTGGGCTCCATGCGGTTGCTAATCCCTAGCCAGAAGTGGTTGGGCAGAATCTGGCGGCTGGAACGGATTTCAATTCCTTCAGCTTTCTGGCGTTTTTGGTTCAACATGCTTGGGTGTACGAAGCACAGGTCAGGTTTTCTGCCATATTTGTTCTGGTAATAATTCGCAGCGCGGCACACCTTGATGACCAGGTCGGTTTTAGGATCGTTATCAAACCACAACATACCCGTATTCATGATCACTAATCTCCTAAATAGAAAATATGTTCCATAAACAACATTTATTGTACATTAGTTCTATTTATAAGTCAAGAAATTTTAAGATGCAAGATATGGTGGTATTTTTAGCGGATTTGCGGTATCCTTAACGGCGTTAATCAAGGTTTGATAATTGCTGTGCAGGAAGTCAATGAACATTTTAGAAGCTGGAGGTCATGATGATCAAGGAATCTTTGCATGAAGCCGAAACACGGATGAAGGGTGCAATACAGGCTCTGGAAGAGGATTTGGCTGGCATTCGCACTGGCCGCGCTTCTCCTGCGCTGGTAGAAAGGCTGATGGTGGAGTACTACGGCGTACCTACACCATTGATTCAACTTGCTACGATCAGCGTACCTGACCCTCGCACGTTGATGATACGCCCCTTTGAACCTGCAATTTTGCGTAACATTGAGCGTGTCATTCTGACGTCGGAGTTGGGCTTAACACCCAATAATGATGGCAAGGTAATCCGCTTGAATATACCGCCTTTGACCGAAGAGCGCCGCCGCGATCTGGTCAAGTTTGTCAACAACCGTCTTGAGGAAGGGCGCGTAGCGGTACGCAATGTGCGCAGAGATGTTCTTAAAGATTTACGCGATTTTGAGCATGAGAAATTGATCACTGAGGATGACTTGAAACACGCTGAGGAAGAGATGCAAAAGCTGACGGATAAGCTGATCCAGCAAATTGACGCCATTGGTGAGCGCAAGACTAAAGAGATTATGGAAGTTTGAGCGATTGAACCCAATGAGTGAGCCTTTGAATAAATCTGAGCTTGTCAAACTTCCTTTGCATGTGGCAATTATTATGGACGGCAACGGGCGCTGGGCAGCGGCGCGTGGGCTGCCGCGCCTGGCAGGACATCGGGCAGGGACGGAGAATCTGCGCGAGGTTATTCGCGCAACGGTGGAATTTGGTGTCAAATATTTGACCATCTATGCGTTTTCAACCGAAAATTGGGGGAGACCTCAAGAAGAAATCAATGGCTTGATGCGTATTCTTGAGGACGTGATTGACCGTGAATTGGAAGAGCTGAATCGTGAGGGTGTGCAGCTGCGCCACATTGGTCATCTTGAAGGGTTGAGTTCTCTTTTGCAGGAGAAAGTACGCCACGCAATTGCGTTGACAAAACAGAATGACCGTTTGGTTCTATCGCTGGCGTTCAATTATGGCGGTCGTGATGAAATTACCTGTGCAGTGCGCAGGATAGTAGAGGACGGGGTCAAACCATCGGAGATAACTCAGGAATTGATTGCTTCGTATTTGTTCACAAGTGGTTTGCCTGACCCGGATTTGATTATTCGCACCTCTGGCGAGATGCGAGTTAGCAATTTTTTGATCTGGCAGGGGGCATACGCTGAACTATATGTAACAGATGTGTTGTGGCCTGATTTTGGCAGAGAGGATTTGTTTGCGGCATTGAAAGATTATGCTACAAGGGATAGACGTTTTGGTAAGCTTTCTGACAGGAGGTGCGGGTAGCCTGTGTTATTTCAACGCTTGCTGGTGGTGATCGTCCTTGTACCTCTTGTAGCATTACTTGCAGCGGTTGGCGGCATCGTCTTTCAATTTTTCATAGCCCTTGTACTGAGTATTGCTGTCTGGGAATTTTGGCGGATTTTTTATCGGGGAGGCTATGCGCCTTCAAAATTGCTGATGATTGGTGGGGTGTTGTTGCTAACCCTTGCACCGGATAGGGAAGTATTTGGCTTTGATGGAAGCGCGTTTGTGTTCAGCCTGTTGTTGCTTGTAACAATGACGGTGCATTTGGTGGCGTATGAGCGCGGGGGCGAAGGAGCATTCACTGATTTCTGTATTACCATTGCGGGGGCTGCTTATTTGGGATGGTTGGGTAAGTACTTGATATATCTACGCGCTTTGCCAGATGGTTTGTGGTGGTTATTGCTGGTTATTCCGGCTGTGTGGTTGACAGACGTTGGGGGGTATTTGCTGGGGGGAGCTTTTGGTAGGCATAAAATGGCAGTCAGGTTGAGCCCCAAAAAAAGCTGGGAAGGGTATGCGGGGGGGATTGTTTTTGCGGTGCTTGGCTCTATGCTGCTGGCTGCCTTGTGGAATCTGCGCTCTCCCATGATCACTGTGGGAAAAGGGGCAGTTATTGGGCTGGTGATCAGCATCTTATCTCCTTTAGGCGATCTGGGGATCAGTATGCTCAAACGCCAGTTCGGCTTGAAGGATACCAGTCGTCTATTGCCAGGGCATGGCGGAATGCTGGATCGTATTGATTCGATGCTGTGGTCAGGTGTGTTGGGGTATTATTTGATCGTTATTCTCTGGCTGTAAGGTTAAGCAGCTTTCCGAGAAGTTAGGCGTAGCAAAAATAGTGCAATAGCCGTTCTTGCTACGCCTAGTTCTTTGTCTATGGTGTTTATTTGATTATGTATGAAATATTTGCATCTACCTGTACCACTAATTGCCCAGCTGCGGTAGGGACATTGCCGCCAATACCACCCATGTCCCTCATTTTCCCTTCGTAAACGGGCATGGGATAGCTGGTATATGCGTTGAGGGAAAAGACCTTGCCAAGTTCAATGCCAGCATTTTGGGCAAGCTCTTCTGCCTGTTTCTGTGCATCCTGAATCGCCAGTTTTCTGGCTTCTGCAAGGGCGGCAGTTTTATCCATGACATCAAACTGGATGCCGTAAATGTTGTTTGCGCCGTTGCGTACAACTGTGTCCAGCAAGTTGCCCAGCTTCTGAAGGTCGCGCACGGTTACATAGACGGTATTCTCGACCACATAGTTTGTAGAGATTTGCTCTCCCATTTCATTATATTGTGGTTCGGGATATATGTTGAAAGCGGTGGTTTGGATATATTTATCCTCTACGCCGAACGATTTGATAGCTTCGGCAATTGCTGCAGCCTGCTTGCTGTTTTGTTCTAGTGCAGTGGCAACATTTTCGTCTTTTGTGCGTACCCCAATGGAGATATAGGCAACATCTGGTGTCAGATATACTTTGCCAATGCCGGTTACGTTAAGTGTGCTTGGCGGTTGTGTATCTGAGGGCTGAGATGGAATAGCAGAACATGAAGCCAGCGCAATCAGTGTTGTGCAAACCAGAACCAGCAAAAAGAATTTTGTTTTCATGAAAGTTTCTCCTTGATTTTGGTAAGATGGATCTTTGATATTTAGACGTTTGCATCTTAAGAATAGTTCCCAAGCCTCTCAGGCTTGGGGGTATAAAGGGGTAAAAATTCGTGTTAGAATCGGTTATTCTGTGTATACAGCAGCAAAAAAATCTTTGAGGACAAGCATGATTATACTTGGGATTACAGACAATCATACTTCAAGTGCCTGTCTTTTGAAAGATGGGCACATTCTTGGTATGGTGAGTGAAGAACGGTTTAATCGGATTAAGGGTTGGATGGGTTTTCCAGAGCGTTCTGTGCGCTGGCTGCTTGAGTCGAACGGTTTGAGCGGGGCAGAGGTGGATTTTGTGGCGATTAACCGTCTGGGTGGCTTACCGGTTGGCGATATTGAAAAGGCGGATCAGTCCTTGCTTCGCAAGGGGATCAAAGCTGTTTGTCGCATTGCGCCAGACGGTTTTTTAGGCTCTAACTTTGTCAAGGATGTTTACCTACGTTATGCGGTTGCTACCGCTGACTTTGGCGGTGTACGGAATTCTCTGGCGGAATTGGGGATTGATTCTTCTAAGTTGCGCCGTGTTGAGCATCATTCTGCTCATGCTGCCACGGCGTATTATCTGGCGAATTTCTACGACCCTGAAGAGACAGTGCTCATTTTTACAATGGATGGGTCAGGAGATGCACTGTGTGCCACGGTATCGCTTGGGCAACAAGGTTGTATTCGCCGTATCCACGCCATTTCTACCTATCATTCGCTGGGTGAGATGTACACCAGGGCGACCCAGTATCTTGGGATGAAGCCGATTGAACATGAGTATAAAGTCATGGGTTTAGCGCCCTATGCGCCGGAGGCGCTGGCGGAAAAGGCATACCAGATATTCAAAGAGTTCTTTGTTCTGTCGCCCGATGGTCTTAGTTTTCAAAATCGCAGTCATAGAGTGTTTGACGATCTGATTCATTTATACATGGAGCGTTTGAAGGGGATGCGCTTTGACGCTGTTGCCGCAGCCGTCCAGCGTGTACTCGAGGAAGTCGTTGTAGCTTATGTGCGCAACTGGATTAGAAAGACGGGTATTCGTAAAATTGCTCTGGCTGGCGGGTCGTTTATGAATGTGAAGCTCAACATGCTCATTTCGCAGCTGCCTGAGGTTGAGAATCTCTTTATTATGCCAAGTTGCAGCGATGAGAGCACGTGTCTGGGGGCGGCGCTGAAGGTATATGCAGATGAATGTCGCGCGCTGGGAAAACAACTTCAGGTTGAAGCGTTGATGCATCTGTACTATGGGCCAGAATATGGCGAGCGGGAGCTGTTAAGCGCGCTAGAAAAACATGCCGGTGAGGTGTGTTGGAAGAAATCTGCGAAAATTACTGACGAGGTCGCCGATGTATTGGTGAAGAATGGAATTGTGGCACGGCTGGCCGGGAGGATGGAGTTTGGAGCGCGGGCGCTGGGTAACCGCAGCATACTGGCGAATCCTTCTGAGATGCGCAATGTATCTAATATCAATCGGGCTATCAAAATGCGCGACTACTGGATGCCTTTTGCGCCGGTTATTCTTGAAGAGCGTCAACATGATTATGTGATTAACCCGCGAAGCTGGCCAGCAAAATATATGATTAACGCCTTTGAGTCAACCCCTTTGGCGCAAAAGGAACTTATCTGCGGTCTGCACCCCGCTGATTTGACATGTCGTCCTCAGTTTGTTACCCGAGAGGATAACGAAGGGTACTATGATATTGTTAAGAAGTTTGAAGCCAAGACAGGAATTGGGGGGCTGTTGAACACCAGCTTTAATCTGCATGGTGAACCCATTGTGTGTACGCCTGAGGATGGAATTTCGACTCTGTTGCGCTCAAAGATAGATTATCTGGCGGTATCCGATTACCTGGTCTGGCGCAAAGATATGCCAGCACCTGAAGAGTTTGTGCGTTGATAGAAGGTCATTCTCCGAAAATTCTGGTGATCATCCCGGCTTTCAATGAAGGACCGCGGGTGGGTGCAGTGGTCAGGTCTGTATATGCGCTGTTTCCAAAGGCATCTGTTCTGGTGATTGATGACTGTTCTACCGATAACACGCGCGAGCAGGCACTCAAAGCTGGCGCGTTGACGGTTTCGCACCCTTTCAATTTGGGGTATGCCAGCGCGTTAGAAACAGGATATCTGTATGCGGTACAACACATGTACGATATTGTTGTCCAGATGGATGGGGACGGACAACACATTGCTGAAGAAATTAATAAAATTCTTCAACCTGTGCTCAACCATGAAGCGGATATTGTGATAGGCAGCCGTTATAAGAATAAGAGCGTTGAAGGATACCGCACACCATTGACGCGCCGTCTGGGTCAGCGTTTTTTCAGCGTGATTTTCTGGATACTCACTCGTCAGCGCATCACCGACCCGACTTCCGGTTTTCAGTGTTTGAATCGCAAGGCGCTTGAATTGTATATTAAGGGAGATTTCCCAGATGACTTTCCGGATGCGGATATGTTGTTGCTGGCGCATTATTCTGGTTTGACTGTTCGCGAGGTCTCTGTAAGGATGGTTGAGCGGAGCGAGGGCGTTTCTATGCATGCTGGATGGAAACCGGTATATTACGTTCTCAAAATGCTCCTGTCCATGTTTATGGTTTCATTGAATTATCGAAAGATGAGGTAGATATGTTACCCCGACAATTTGTTGCTTCTCTCATTATCAGTTTTGCGCTGCTGATATTTATCATCTGGCTGATCAAACGCGGCAAGCTTGATATTGCTTACTGTTGGATCTGGTTGTTTATTGGGATTGCGGCGCCTTTTATTGTGCTCAATTATGGTGCGTTACAGTGGGTCACCGGGGTAATTGGTGCAATCACACCGACCACGACTCTTTTTCTGTTTGGGATTTTGATTCTGTTTTTGATCTGTCTGCAACTTTCCATCGCCGTATCATCCCAGCGGAGACAGATCAAGCGTCTGGCGCAGAAGCTGGCGTTGCTCGAAGAGAAAAGTTAAGGAGCTATGCTTCGCGTTTTACTGGCTTCAGCGCCCCTCACTATCGAAGAGCGGTACGGGGTGTTTGCAGAGGCGGCAAATACGCAGCCTTCATTTGCGCTGGTTTGTCTGGGGGCGATCGCTTTGCAAGAAGGTGCCGATGTTCGCCTTATTGATGCTTCGGCTGAGGGTTTATCGGTTGGTGAAGTCTTTGATGAAATCCTTGTATATAAGCCGGATGTTTTGGGGATTACTTCCACAACCCTTGGGATAAATGCCTCAGGCGAGCTGGCAAAGCGTGTCAAGACAGCTATGCCCAGAGTTATCACATTGATTGGCGGGTGCCATGTGACCGCGATTCCGTTGGAAACGATGGAGGAGTTCAGCAGTTTTGATATTGGGGTGCTTGGCGAGGGCGAAAGAACGTTCGCTGAACTGTTGTCGCAGATACGCGAAAAGGGAGGGGTATCACCCGTTCTGGAAGGAACGGTTATGCGCGTTAACGGGGAAATCAAGATGGGTGCACCCCGCCCGTTGATCAGGAATTTGGACGAATTACCGCTGCCAGCCTGGCATCTGTTACGCGGCTTTCCTAATTTTTTTGTGCCATCACCAGCGCGTATCCGCCGTTCTCCTTGTGCGTCTGTGGTGTTTACACGTGGCTGTCCCAACCAGTGCAGTTTTTGTGACAGATCAGTGTTTGGCAGACAGGTACGTGGGTATAGTGCTTCTTATGCGTTGCGTATGGTGCGCGATCTGCGTGATAATTATGGTGTCAAGGAAATCCTCATTGAAGATGACACTTTTATCGCTTCACATCGGCGGGTGAGAGAATTTTGTGAGTTGCTGATTGCAGAGAAAATAGACATTACCTGGTCTTGTCTTGGTCGCGCCGACCGGGCAGATAAGGATCTGTTGCGGCTGATGAAACTTGCCGGGTGCTGGCATATTGGTTATGGGGTTGAGTCAGGGGATCAGCGTATATTGGACGCCATGCACAAGAATGAGACAATCGAGGAAATCGAAAAAGCTGTTCTTATCAGCAGGGAGGTGGGGCTGAGAACTAAAGGTTTCTTCATGGTGGGGTTTCCTGGCGAAACGCGCGAATCACTGCGTTTGACGCGGGCACTTGCTTTACGGCTGCCCTTGGACGATATTTCTGTGATGCAGCTAACACCTTTTCCGGGGACCGAGCTATATGAAACTGCGCATCGTTTTGGCTCTTTTGAGCGTGATTGGCGTAAGATGAATACGCTCAATACAGTATTTGTTCCACATGGGTTTACTGCCGAAGAGCTGGACAACGCTCGTCGGGAAACATATACTGCCTTTTATCTGCGTTTGAGTGTGGTGTTAAAAAAGATCGCGGACGTGATACGTGCCCCGCGATTGTTTCGGTATTATTTTCGGGCGTTTCTTGTTTTATTGCGGCTGCAGGCTAAATAAAGCCGTTTGTCTAGCCTGGAGGGCGGCATATAAGACGATCGAGCCTGCCACTGCTGCGTTGAGTGAGGCGATGTTACCGCGCATGGGCAGCTTGAGAAGCAGGTCGCAAGATTTTCGCGTCAGGCTGCGTAGCCCCTCGCCCTCATTGCCAACCACCAGTGCCAGCGGGATATCCAGGCGTGTGGATTGAAGCGGCTGCGCTTGCGGGCTGTCTTCAAGCCCGATGACCCAAATGCCAGCCTGCTTGAATGTTGTGATTGCCTGACTGAGATTGGATTGTGCAATGAGCAGATGTTCCGTAGCACCGGCGGAGGCGTGTACGACGGCTGGCGTTACACCCGCGGCGTGCGCCAGGGGTAGGATGACCCCATGAATCCCTACTGCCTCTGCGGTACGTAGCAACGTTCCCAGATTTTGCGGATTCTGAATGGTGTCCAGAATAAGAATGAAAGGGGGTTCATTTTGTTTTTGCGCCTGGTTGAAAATATCATGCAATGCGGCGTAGGGGTACTGACTGACCTCCAGCCTGATCCCTTGATGGTTCTCAGCCGTTTTATCAAATTGCCTGCGGTGGATGTACGTTACCGGCAGGTGTAATTGGTGAGCCAGGTGGACAATGTTTGCCAGCTGCCCTTGCGTTTTTGTACCCTCAGCAATTTCCAGACGAAAGATGTGACGCTTTCTGGCTTTAAGGACTTCATAAACCGGGTTACGCCCGGTGATCCACTCTTTCACTTCCAGCGCCAGGTGCTCCCTTCTTTACTATCTTCAATAACAACGCCCAAATCAAGGAGACGGTCTCTTATTGTGTCTGAGAGTGCGAATAATTTCTGCTTGCGTAGTTCAGAGCGCAGTTCCACGAGCAGGTCTATGAAAGCTGCTGCCTGGTGTTTTTCTGTCGAGGGAGTCTCCATCTTAAGTCCGAAAACGTTGAGCAGTTCACGGAGCGTATCCTGAGCGGCTTGTAGCTCTTGATTTGTAGCACCCTCAGCGCGTGCCTGATTGATGACACGTACCAACTCAAAAAGGTATCCCAGTGCCCCCGCGGTGTTGAAATCATCATCCATGGATGCAACAAAACCCTCGCGGGTGGCTGCAATCTGGTTCTTCAGGGTTTGCAGCATTTGTTCTGAAGCTCCTGCAGCGTTGGGCAATGCGGGGCGCAGGGCGGAGTGCAGGCGATCAAGGGCGCGCTCGGTTTGCTCTAACACCTCATCGTTAAACGTGAGCGGGTTGCGATAGCCTGAGTTGATCACCATAAGCCGCAACACATCGCCGCTGTGCTGTGTAAGAAATGCTTCGATGCTGACAATGTTGCCCAGAGATTTTGACATCTTTTCGCCGCTGAGTTGTAACATGCCGTTATGTACCCAGTAGCGGGCAAAGGGCTTGCCAGTCAGGCTTTCAGTCTGTGCGATTTCGTTTTCGTGATGCGGAAAGACGAGGTCGTTCCCACCGCCATGGATGTCAATTTGTTCGCCCTGATGAGCGAGGTTCATGGCGGAGCATTCAATGTGCCATCCAGGACGCCCCTTTCCCCATGGGGATTCCCAAAAGGGTTCATTGGGGCGTGCTGCCTTCCACAGCGCAAAGTCCATGGGGTGTTCTTTGCGGCTGTCAACCTCAATGCGCGCACCAGCTTGCATATCTTCGAGTTTGCGCCCAGAGAGTTTGCCATAATCCTCATCTTTTTGAACGCGAAAATAGACATCTCCATCTACGGGATAAGCATACCCCTTTTCAATGAGTGTCTGTATCATGGAGATAATCTGGGGGATGGTTTGTGTTGCCCGCGGGTTTATTGTGGCTGGCAGAATGTTGAGATCTTTCAGGTGTTGCTGAAATTCCTGAATATACCCTTCAGCCAGATCAAATGGGTCTATTCCCATTTCATTTGCTCGCTGAATGATTTTGTCGTCCACATCGGTGAAGTTCATTAAGAACTTTACCTGATAACCACGATATAGGAGGTAACGTCGAATAATGTCAAAGACCAGAGCGGACATGGCATGCCCGACATGGGCTTTGTTATATACTGTTGGCCCACAAACGTACATTTTCACCACACCCGGCTCAAGGGTTTCAAAATTTTCTTTTCTGCGTGTCAAAGTGTTGTAGATTTGCATGCAATTACTCCTCTGGTTTTGCAAAGATCATGCGTCCTGCAGCAGTTTGCAGCACTTTGGTTACATTTACGGTAATTTCTTTATCCAGATAGTTGCGCCCATTTTCAACGACGACCATTGTACCGTCATCCATGTATCCTACGCCCTGGTCAGTTTCTTTACCTTCCTGAATGACCCGTATGGTTAGGATTTCGCCGGGAAGAAGCACCGATTTGACGGCGTTGGCAAGCTCGTTGACATTGAGCACGGTTACACCTTGTAGCTCGGCAACCCGATTCAGGTTGTAATCGTTGGTAAGGATGGGGCAGCGCAATTGGCGGGCAAGGATGACAAGCTTGTCGTCCACATCGCGGGCGCCTTCGATATCAATGTCGCTGATGCGTACGGGAATGGAGGGCTCTTTTTGTAGTTGTGCGAGGACTTCCATGCCGCGCCTGCCGCGTTGACGGCGCAGATTGTCGGCGGAGTCGGCAATGTATTGCAATTCATTAAGCACAAAGCGTGGAATGAGCAATGTGCCGGGGAGGAAACCTGTGCGAGCAATATCGGAGATACGCCCGTCAATGATAACACTGGTGTCCAGCAGAATCGTCCGCCCGCCAGCCCATTTGCTTCCTCCCTCGTCTTTGTCGAGCGCGGCTGGGGAGCGACTGAAAACCGTTGACAGGACAGAGAACAGGTCGTTTTGGCGGACAATAAATATTGCCACACCAAAATAGCCAAACAACAAAACGCCAATGAAAGGCAAAACTTCTCCAAAAGGCGGGGGCAATAAAGATATTGGAAAAGCTAAAAGGGCAGCGATGATTAAGCCGGCGATTAAGCCGATCAGTGCAGCGAATAATGTTTGTGCTGGAACTCGAACTAATAAGGCGCGCAACCCGCGCACAGGTCGTATGGTAATAAGAGGTGTAAGAATAAGTCCAAAAAGGGCGCCTACCAGCCCGATAGTGATGGCATAAGCCTCAACAGGAAACGGAATGATGTCTGGACCGGAATTGGCAATTCGCCCAATGGAGGCGCCCCAGAAAACGCCCAAAACGCAAAAGACAATCATTCCAATTAAACGAATAACAAAATCAATGCTCATAAATTCTCCTCTTTATGGGGTTGTTAAAGTACCGAATGATTATTGAAGATGATTCCAGCAAAGAGATGATAGCATGGTAATAGGGATAAGTCAATTGTTTATGCCAGCAGCTCGAAAGTTTTGCATTCAATGTTACAGTTTTTATACGAGTCGGCGAGCGTTTCGATTTTCTCCGGGGGCAGGTTTTTGAGTACCAGACGCAGTGCAAAGCCGCCGTCAGGGAGCGTATCGGTGACTGAGCGAATAATGTTTGCGCCCTGATTCGAGGCAAGACCAGCCAGACGAGAAAGCACCCCGGGCTTATTGGATTGGCTTGTAGCTACAAAGTACACGGTGACCCATCCCAGCTCCTGGCGTGTGATGTGTGTTTCCTCCAACGCGGCAGCAACATCTGAGAGACGGATTGCACCTCCGCCGATAGCAGCGTACAGGTCTTCCAGGCTGACGCACGCTAGACGCTCTAGCAAATTGTCAACGCGGTCCTTTTCCAATACCTGAACATCGCGCAGGTCTGCAATACCCTGAGTGGCAAGCAAAGGCTTGATCATCTCACGACCTTTTTCTGCAGCGGTTCTCAGTGATTCTGTAATCAGGACGACACGAAGCAGGCGCGCGGTTTGTTCATTACAGTAGTTTAACCATTCTTCGTTGGGCTTGAGACGCGGCCCACTGGTAACCACCTCGATCACATCGCCTGGTTTTACAAGCTCAGATAGTTTTGCCAGGTTGTTGTTGACCTTTACCGCGCTGATTTTGTCGAGCAAAAATTCCTGTTGTATGGAAGCGACGGCATCCAACACAGTTGATCCGTCTGGCAAAAAACGCACTCCCCCTGTAGGTGTCAGAATTGCCATGGGACGGTAAGCGCTCAAATCTTTTTTCTGTCGGATGGCATGTACTACCCCCCAGTGGTTTTCATCTTCCATTTCGGTGGTGGCGATGGCGACCTCGATGGCACCATAATCGGGTAGCCAGGCGGTTATTTGCAGGGCTCGATAGCCGTTTTGTGGGCAGGCGATATAATCATCAAAACGGTTATGATCGAGATAAACGCCCAGATAGCGGTTAATTGCAGGCAGAAGCGCATAACATGCTTCTTCGTCATTGCTATCCACCAGCATGCGAAAACTGACAACATCGTTGACTGCTGCGAATGAATCCAATGAGGTTTTGCGCGCCTGTGCCATACGGCGCAGCTTTTGCCATAACTGCCAGTAGCCGTTGACGATGATTTCTACTCTGCCAGCAATGCCTCTGGCGCCAAGTATGCTGGCAAGCTGTTCCATCATGTGGTTGATGAATGAAGACTGCATTCTTGGGTCGCTGTCGATTTTGTCTTTTACGTATTGATATGTCTGCGGGTCGGCGTGTGGAAAAGCCATATCCTCCAGCCAGCGTCTCCATTTGTAACAGTTTAAGATGCCAGCCAGCTTACCGTAGGCGCGGATAGCCTCTTCGGCTTTTTTGATCCTCTTTTCCGATGACATATATTCGAGCGTCATGATGTTATGGGTTTTGTCTGCCAGTTTTACAAGGTATACACCGGGGTCACGGTAGCTTGCCAGTTTTCGCAGAGTTTCGAGTTCGCGCGATTGCCCATCATGGGGGGTACTCAGCTTGGTAACCCCATCTACGATATAGGCAATATCTTCCCCTAGCCGGCCGGGAAATTTCTTACGGATATCATCGAAACTTCCGCATCTATCTTCAACACAGTCGTGGAGCAGGGCGGCAATTGTCCAGGCTTCATTGCTAACAAGCTTGTCCAGGAAGGCGGCGATCCAGACACAGTGGGTTTCGAAATAAGGCTCACCACTTAACCTTTTTTGCCCGGCATGGATACTTTTACCCCACTCATAAGCGGTTTGAATAGCTTCTGTGCGGGGGGTGAATTCTTTATCAATCCCTATTTCCTCTAACAGGCTGGGGCGGATGCTATCTACTTTCTCGACTCTTATCATACTTTGCTCCATAATCCACGGCGATGGTCTGTCGTTAGGATATTATACCTAACAGGACAAAGCTCTATGTTTATTTCTATATCGTATGCGAAAAATGGGTTCACAGAGCAATTTTTTATGTTATATTTACCTTTACTGTCCCGTACTTCAGGTTGTGTTATTGAGGTTCTTATGGCGCGACGAATCTTTTTCTTTGTGATGGTCTTATGTGTTCTTCTTGCTGCCTGTGGCCCATCTGTGGATGCTCCAGCAACGCAGACGGCTGTGTTTGCAACGGCACTGATGCAGGTCCAGACCGAGATGGCGCAGGTAACCAATACCCCTGCTATACAGCCTACACCTGAGTCTGCTTCTCCACTGCCTGTGGAGACAACCGTGCCTGATGATGTTGAAGGCAGTCTGCATACCCCACAGCCTACAATTGCTGCCCCGCCGCCTTCTGGCCCGGTGATCTTTGAGGATGCATTTGATGTGATTAGCGAGGATTGGAAGACGGTCTGGGTAACTACCTATACAGAGAACTTGAGTAAGTCCACTGTGGGCGCCGATCAGGGATGGTTGTTTTTTGACCTTAAAGACAAAGCTACCATGCTCTATTCTTTCTATACCCCGCTGGTTGAGAAAGACGTTGTGATCGAAACGGTTAATGATATGGATGGCTCAGGACAGACCGAGGTATCCGTGGCATGCCGGGCGAGCAGCGATTATACGTCGTGGATGGATTTCCGTATATTTTATTTCTATGAATATGCTATCTATGCTTATGATCGCTCATCAGCCAGCACGGGACAGAATCCTTATACTGAGTTAGTGCGGGCGCCTTTTTCACGCGACCTGCTTTTCCCAGGAGAGAATAACCTGATACGGGCAACTTGCAAGCAAAACACATTTGCTCTGGAACTGAATGGCACTCAGCTAGGCAGTGTGCAGTCGGATAAGAACATATCGCCGGGTTTTGTGGGCGTGGGTGGTATTTCCCCAATGGATTCGGGGGCGGCGGTCTGGTTTGATTATGTCAGGGTAACCAGGCCATAGACTTTTGATGTCTCGAATCGTTTCTCTATTTCTGTTTGTTGTCTGTCTGATGGCAGTTCCCGTGCCTGGCGGTGTTCATCGGGCTTTAGCGCAGGGTTTCAGCGCTTATGACCTGATCGCTGCTGTTAATTCCTTGCGCGCAGAACAGGGTCTGCCGCCGCTCAACGTTAATGAAAGCCTGATGGTGGCTGCTCAGGGACAGTCAGAGTATATGGCACAGCTTGGCACCTGGTCACATGAGGGACCAGGAGGCTCGACGCCGAAAAGCCGCGCCGCCGCAGCGGGGTATGGAAGTGGGGCAACAATTTATATTTCAGAGAATGTGGCTCAGCTGAGCAGTTCCACAGGGACGCTGGAGTATCTTCTCTATACTGTTTGGGCAGATGCTATTCACTGGAATACAATGACCAATGTTTATGCCACCGATGTGGGCGCTGGTGTTGCAGCGGCGGGTGGGTACGTGTTTTACACGCTGGATGTAGGCTATGTTTCGGGTGTTCCTGCCAGCTCAAACACGTCAGCACCGGGTACTGTGCAGGCTACTTCTCCGTCTTTTCGCACGCCGTTTGTAACGCGCCCGCCGACTGAAATGGTCAAACCGGTGCTGACTGTAACGCCCAACCCTGATGGAAAAATTGTCCATGTGGTAGAGATTGGGCAGACGTTGTGGAGTATTGCGGTTGCTTATGGTGTGAAAATTGCGGATATTACCCGTTTGAATGGGATGCCTACCAATTCTGTCAGCATCTATGAAGGGCAAAAACTTCTCATTCAACCTGCTTTTACCCTTACCCCGACATCCACAGAGACATTAACCCCTTTACCTCCTTCGCGCACACCGCGTCCTACGTCCACGCGCAATTTGACGCCACTTGTGTTTACTTCCCAGCCCACCGCAACTGAAACGATTCAGCCGCTTTTGCCCGGGCAGACAGAGGGAGAACTCAACCCTCGCAATCTGGGGCGGGTGATTATCGCTATTTCTGCCTTTGGCATTCTGGCGGTGTTAGCCAGCTATCTTCTCAAGCGGAAATAAGCCTCAGATCATAAAATCTTCTCCCCGCCACAAACCGTGATCGGGGGCGTGAGGGACAAATTTTGCTTCACCTGGTTTATTTTTGCCATTCCCGTTCCCATTGTCGTTTGTGCTTTCGACGGCGGAAGGTTGATTTTTCAGAAAGTGAAGGGTCTCTTCAACTGCGTTGAGCCGTTTCATGACGTAAGCCAGGGATTCGCCGATAGTATCTGGAAGTTTGTTGTGATTGAGGTCTGGTCCTGGCAGGCTGGGCTGACTGCGGACGACAATTTGACCAGGGACACCCACAACAACAGAGTTTTTGGGAACGTCTTTGACCACCACTGCGTTGGCGCCAATACGGCTACCTTCTCCAATGGTGATAGCTCCCAGAATTTTTGCGCCAGCGCCAATCACCACATTGTCTTCGATGGTGGGGTGACGTTTGCCTTTTTGCAAACTGACGCCGCCTAAGGTGACGCCGTGATAGATGGTGACGTTGCAACCTATTTCGGATGTCTCGCCAATCACGACACCCATGCCATGATCAATGAACAGGCTGTGACAAATTTTTGCGCCTGGATGAATCTCGATGCCTGTCAAGGCTCGGGCGATTTGCGATACGACTCTTCCCAAGAGCTTCATGTTACGACACCAGAGCCAGTGTGCCAGCCGATAGAACCAGATGGCGTGTAATCCTGGGTAGCAGAGGAGTATTTCCAGCTTGTTGCGCGCAGCAGGGTCACGCTGCAAAGCAGATTGTATATCGTCGTTTATGGTGGATAAAATCTTTTTGATCATTTTGATACTCAATTATCGAATAAGAACTTTTGATTGCTAATATTTTTCTGAGCTTGTTTTTATTTTGAGGGCTGTTAATAAAAAAGACAGCGCTTTGCGCCCTATTTGCTATTGCTTTAATCAATGCGGGGCTGCTTCCGCGCTGTCTGATATTATGCGCTATCAGTTTATCTTATCGGCGGATGCTACAAGCCCCGCCCAAAACACAAGCAACTGTATCTCATCATCTCATGTTCCTTTTGTCTTGAGATGATTATAGTTAATATGACAAAAAAAGTCAAGTTTAAATTTATTTTTTGCAATTGTGAACATTGTACAGACGGCGAAAGTCCGCCGTGCGTTTGTCTTTATGCTCTCTTATTAATTGGACGCAGGGGTCTTTCTCAAAAATTTGCTTGTATGGCGTGTCAATGTCATACCAGAAGACGTAATCCAGATATACGTAATCAAATCCACCTGCTCTTATCTGATATGGGTCAGGGTTGGCAAGCAATTTTTCCCATTCTGGTTTGGCGACCAGCCAGGTTTTGGAAGAGTTGGTGTAACGTCCGAGTACAGTTGTCGCGCGATAGGGTATGGGATCAAATACCAGAGCCCGCTTTTCCAATCTGTCCCAAAATTCTTTTTCCATGCGGGCATCCAGCGGCGTAATAAAGTTTGATAGAACGGGCTTTTGCGCAGCGATAAGTTCGATGCCAAACAAGATGACTCCACCGAAGATAATGAGCGTACCAGCGGCCGCCAGAAGGGCTTTGAGTCTGCCTGAGCGGTGAGATGCCCAGCGCCACGCCAATGGCACTGCCCAAAGCGCCGCCAGACCGATGAAGGCGTAAAGCCGAGAGGTGTTGCGCACCCCAGCCGATCCAGTAAATTGCACCAGCAATAACAGGATAGATAGAAACCCTGAGGTGATAAGCGCAGCTTCATACCACCTTTGCAAACGAAAGGCTTTGATGCCCCAGGCGAACACGAGTGGCAGCAAGAAAATGACAGGCCCAATTTCCAGAAATGCAGTCAGGATGTGCAGCGGGTTATTGAGTGACAGGACACCCAGATGAGATGAGACAATGGTGGGCGGCCAGACAAACTGAAACCCGATTGTCTGGTAGGTATCCGCTGAGGCTGTCATGGCAGCTGACTGGATGCCTCTTTGAAACAGTTCGCTCCACGTACCGCCCTGTAGCAGGGTTACAATGACGTAAGCGGCGAGGACAATCCACCAGGTTCTCAGCGTTTTGGGTATTCGTAGAGAACGGTTTTTCAGCATATAGAAGGCGGTTATCATTGCCCAACTGGCAAGCAGAAGCGGCAACCCCGTTTCGCTGATCAGGGTGGAGGATGAAAGCAGGATGACTGAAATCAATCCTCCTGCCCAGCTTTTCCAGCGGTTAAAGGTCAGCAGTAGCGGGAAGGCAATGGCAGTATCAATCAGACCGTTTGGTCCAAACGCCAGAGCCCAGGGTTGATTGATTCCGCTGATGAAGGCAAATGGGTAAGCAAAAGGACCGCCACCCTCAATGTTCCAGGGAAGGGTCAGGGCAGTGAATACATCCGGAGCTGTCTGCGCGCCGCTGCCAATCATTTGAATATTTTCCGAGATGGCTTGGAGGGCACTTTTGGGCAGCAGTAGAAGAAGCCAGCGTGTTCCCATTCCAAAAAGTGCAAATAGCGCGCCGATAAAGCCTGCTATTTTGCTGAAGGTGATGCGCTGTACCCAGAGACTGACGAGAGAAACCGCCAGCCCGGTGGAAAGCCCGCGCGCAATGTCCAGGGCTGTCCATGGGAAAAGGTCTCCCAGACGCATCATTTGGGCGGAGAACAGCAGAAGAAAATAATGATAACCGTAGGGGGCTTCAGGGTTGAGGGCAAAGCGTGGGGGAATGTTGCCTGCAGCCAGCAACGATGTAGTGGGAAGGTGCGCATAGTCATCAAATATAGCCACCCCGCGGTTGATCAGAAAAAAGATATATGCAATGGCAAGAACAGGAACCCAAGTGGATAAAGAGGCTTTGACCTTGAGGAGAGAAGAAAAACCTGAGGGTATTTTCAGTACAAAGCCAATGAGAAAGACTAACGCTGCGGCAGCCCAGAAAGCTCCTGGCGGCGGTAGCAGTTGCCCAATGAGATTCGCCAGCCAGTTTTCCAGCACAAGCCCAATTGCCAGACCAACCAAGCAATATTCGTTTTCTCTTAGCCGAAATGCGCTGTGGGCAATCCATATTCCGCCAATTGCCCAAAGAAAGCCCCATGCCAAAAGCGCACCACCTGTTTGCAGGTTGTTTAGGAAGATTTCCATCATTTTCTCAAGGATAGATTATAACCCATTCCCATTTTGGGTAATGGTTATCCTTCTTGTAATGGTTTGCTAACGATATTTCTGTTCTTATTGCTCAGGAATCGTATATAATTTGGGGTGTACAAGGTATTCGCTGTTTTGGTCAAAATAGGGCTGATGGATGGCTATCATTGCAAATGCTGATGGAGGTTTATGATGAATCGTCGAAAGAAGTTAGAAGATACACTTGGTGAAATTTTTGCCAAGCCCATAAGCAAGCGCGCAGAGCTGGTGACACAACCACCAGCTGGCGAAGATGCCAACCCTCCAGAGCCCCCGGTGAAGACACCGGCAACTGTGAAGCCAAGACCCAAGAGAACACCTGCGCCCAAAAAGGTGGTTGAGCCGCGCAAGGCGAAACAAGCGGTTCCTGTGCTGCCGCACGCCGAAACGGTTTTGGAAACAGCACAGCCTGTAGTGGAGGAAAATAAAGAGCCTTTTCCTGTGGTTCCCTCGGCAGCAAAGGATGCAGTTGTGGTTTCTGCTGCTTCTCCGGCAGCTTCATCAGCGCCTGCAGTGGCCTTAGCTAAGATTGAAGAGGTGTCAGACAAAGAACTAGCTGTCCCAGAAGATTTTGATAAGGACATGCATATTCTTGTGTTTGCATTGGCAGATACATACTATGGTTTGGATGTTGCTGGTGTTCAGACGATTATCAAGCCGCAGACGATCTATATTGTTCCGGGAACAGTGCAGTTTATCAAGGGTGTTATCAATTTGCGGGGCAACGTTGTTCCCATTATTGATTTGCGCAATCGTTTTGAACTTCCGGAGGTTGAGTTCACTCCGGCAACGCGGTTTGTTGTGGTGGAACTTGGAGAAGTGATGGCTGGGCTGATTGTTGATTCTGTTCTGGGGGTGGAGATTATCCAGGCAGGTATGGTGGAACCGCCGTCGCGTGTCATCATGGGCGCGCATACCCGCTTTTTGAAGGGCGTGGCACAGATGGATGGACGATTGGTGCTGATGTTAGACTTGGAGCAAACCTTAAAAGTCTCTGCTCAAGAGGGAAGCTTCGCTGGCTAAGCAGTAGGTTTCACAAATTTGGCTGTTTGTTCTCAATCTGTTCAGGTTTATTTTTGACGTTATCAGCTTCGTAGCCTATCTGGGCAAGGTATTTGAGTAATGCCTTGGAAGTGCCCAACCCAATTGATGAAAACAGAATAATGCCCAGCAAAATAGCCAGGAATCCAAAGGGCGGGAAGGCGGCAGAGGTGGCCGCCAGGACAGGGGCAAGCGCAAAAGCAATGGCGATTGCCAGCACCCAAGCGAGGAACATGATGGTTCCCCGTGCCCATATATTCCAGGCAAACCAACCTGAGCCCCATATAAAGAACTCCGCGATGATAGCCAACCCGGCGCGCGGGTGGGTTTGTGTTAGCTCAAGCACTTTACCTATTCCGCGTTTAAGCTTGTGCATCTGGTAAATTGCATATATCAGGATACCCAAGACAGCCAAAACACTGAGAGCGAAAAGCGCAACCAGAAGCCAGGGGTTTATCCTGCTGAGCAGAAGAACCAAACCCATCATAACAATGGACATGATATTTTCAAGGGTGGCGTAGGTGGGTGCTGCTGCGCCGCCGGTTGAACCGGTTGATGCACTAAGGGCAGGCTTTGTAACTGCCCGCAGTGCCGTCAGAGAAGTGCCTGCTACAGCACTGGCTCCCGAAATCAGATATCCTGTTGCGCCAATTTCGCCTGCTGAGGTGAATATTTTCAGCGTTTCCAGCATCTGACGGAGCTCAGGGTTGAGATTGGCGATGATACCAGCAGTTGCTAGAGCAATTATTGCTGAAGAAAATGGGACAACAAACCCGTGTAGGAAATTGGAGATGGTGTTGACCACATGCATGGCTCCGGGTGATAACAATGAAGCGTAGGCTGGGGCGTTGGAGAGAATCCAAAACACTGCAACAATGCTCATGAACCAGTATGTGGACATAAATTGCATCGGTGGCGCAAGTTCAATGATTCCTGTGCGGGATGCAATAGAAATAATCAGCAGACTTAGGTATTGGTCGGAGACACCAACCAAACCGCCCGCTGCAATGGCTGAAAGTATCAGCTCCATTTTCTGCTCCTCTTGTAAGTTACGTTTCTATCACAGTATACGAGAAACGACAAAACCTGTTGCAAAAGCAAGGTGAGCAATGAAAAGCCATGCCCGGCAGCTTTTTTTGCTGTCCCGGGCATGATAGAAAGACCTTTTTTGTGAATGCTTCTGCAAGTTCCCTAGAGGTTGTACCCTGAACCCATGATGTAGTTTTCAAGCCCGCGAATAAGAACTTCCTGGTCGCTGATGATTGACTTCACGACATCACCGATGGAAATTACTCCGATAACTTTTCCGCTTTCGACGACTGGAAGGTGGCGGATGCGTTTATCGGTCATCAATGCTGAGCATTCAGCCATTGTTTGATCGGGCCCCACATAGTATACGGGTGTTGTCATCACTTTGGAGACAGGTTCCTCGGCTTTGACGCCTTTGAGGATTCCCTTACGGGCGTGGTCGCGTTCAGAAAAGATACCTTTTACTTTATCTCCTTCCATCACCAGGACTGCGCCGACGTTTTTCTCTTCCATAAGCTTTAGAGCGTTCAAGATAGACTCGTCGGGAGAGACGGATACAATTGAGCTTCCCTTTTCTTTCAAGATTTGCCGAACAGTTGTTTTCATGATGAACCTCCTGACTTTACCTCAAAAAATTAATAACATACCTTAAGGATAGTGTATAGAATTTTTTGTCTGTTGTCAAAGTGAATTTTGGAAAATGGACGGATTATGTGTCTTGTACAATGGTGGGGATGATAATGTGGGGCGGTTTTTTGAACGGATTTAGTCGGGTGGCAGGGGTGATAAATTCTTTTACGTTGCGCTCAAGGGCTTTTTTCAGCAGAGGGATTTTGTCTTTGTACCACTGGTGGGCTTCCTGGTTGTTATTTCGGTTGACAATTTCCTTTTCTTCTTCAAAGTACTCGATGCTCTTTTCCCACTCTGCCACAGCCAGATGTTGCTGGTTGTATTCCCATAGTGCGATGCCTTTCAGCCATCTTGTAATGGCGTCGTGGTGTTGCCGTGAGGGGAGCGAGCTTAAGCCTTTTTGATAATACTTCAAAGCTCTGTCATAATTAGAGACCAAATAGGAGGCTAACCCGCAGAAGATGTAAATTTCCTCTTTTTCTTCGGCTTCCTGTTTGTTTTCGGCAATACCAGCCAGTTTGCCAAGCAACTTGAATACCTGTTGGTAATCTTTACAGATAATCAAACTGGTTATTCTAATGCGCCAGTCATGTATGGCTTGGCTGAGATGATTGGGTGTGAAATAGTCCAGCCATGTGTAAATGTATTCTGCTGTGCTGATGAGGTCTATCTCCATACTCTCTAAAGTTTTGGCATACCATTCTTTGGTAAAGGGGAGCTTCCTGATAAGATTTGGGTCAGCGGCATTTTTCTCAAAGTTTTGATAGGCAGAAAACCAGCTTTGATAGACAGTTGGATTACGCAGCCATTTTTCGATGATGCCCTGTGCCCATTGGGCGGTTGCACAGTAGTGGCGGTGTTCAGCAATGTTAGGGTCTTGTTTTTTGTAAAAATCTAGCGCTTCTCTGATCAACACAGAAGCCTCTTCGTAGCACTGAAGCTCGCAGTTAGCAGCAGCGGCATTCAGGCGGATTTCTGCCTTTTCGAAAGGGCTGTCTGTAAATGATAGGGTATTACGCAAAAGGTTTGTTAATTGTTTGGGCTGGGAGACATCGAAGAACTGCGCAACAAACGGCTGGTTCTCTTTGCGGATGGCGGTGGTATTGGTGCTAAGGACGTTTAGCCATGAAAGGGCAGTAGTTAACGAGATCATTGCGTTTATTTCTCAGTCTCTTTTGTCTTCGGGAGGATTTTTCTTGTATTGCTGGCGCATGGCTTCGAATACTCTTGCAGTTCTGGCTGAAAGCAATTTTTGAATGTTTTTAGCTGGCTGATCGGTGAAATCAATGTCTTTTAATGCACTGACAACGCTGAAAATGAACTGCATTTGGGCTTCGGCGCGTCCTAATTCTTCGAGGGCGAGACGTGTCCCTTCGGCGCGGGCGCGCAGGGCTTCGGCACTGCCTGCCCATTCGGCTGCCCAGGTATCAATACGTTTTTCAAGGACGTTTTCGCTGGCAGCGAAGTGTCCAATGTCGAGCGAGATTACTTTGACGCCGATATTCCAGGTGCGGATATTATCGAGGATGTTATTGCGTATTGTGGTGCGAACGTCGTAATTTTCCTTTGGGGCAGTTAGCTGGTCAAATGTATATTTGCTGATTTCGTTGCGAATTTCGGTCTGTACCAGTAGTCTTACCGTGTACTGGACGGATTGTAATCCTTGCTCGGCTACATTGCGGTTATTTGCCATACGCCGCAGGGCTTCCAGGTCGAAGGGGTAGGGGTCCTCTAGGGTACGGTCAAGGTAGCGGCTTTTGCCTTCAGCAGGATCCTGCAAACCGCGTGAGATGATACGGTAGCGGTAATGGATGTCTCTCATGACAATACGAATACCATCTCGGGTAACAAGATAGCCGATTTCGCGGTCGGCGCCAAGTTCGGGGATATATTCGTGCTGGTCATCGAGCACAGCTATTTGCCCGATGGTTTCAAACCGCCTCAGCGCTGCATCCATGGTGATGCCGGAACGGGAAGGACTTCTGAGGTTGCGGAAGATGACAGCATTTCCGGGTTGGATGATAACATCACCGGGACCGCCGATAACATTAAGAGAGTTAAACTGCCCCTCCGCCAACACAGGCTGCCCATCATCAATGACCAAACGCGGGCGCAGAAAAGCAGCGTAGATTCTGAAGACAGAGTAAATCAGGTAACGGAGGGCATAGCGTAGTAAGGGAAGCTCGTATACGTCCCTGATGAAAGATGCACCAGCGATGAGAGCGATGATCAAGGCGCTTCCGGGCGCTATCAAATAGGAGAGGAATGAAGACAGGCGCTCTCTTCCGGATGAAGGTGTGGTAAAGGCGTCGCTGGCGGTGTTGGCAAGTGCCAGAACTGTCAGCAGGACGATGGAGGCGAGCAAGGTTGCTATCAGCCCTTCGATGTCCAGTGGATCAGCAAAGAAGGAGCGACGTATCTGTTGCCATCCCCCGCTCCTGTCAATCAGATAGACGATCATGAAAAGGAGGATAATCAGAAGAATGAGAACTGGAATCAGAAAGGACATCAATAGGCCTGTGTTTGCTAAAAACGCATTGGAGGTTCGCCAGTGCCAGTACCCTGGGTACTGCCCGGGCTGGTTGTGTGCTCAGGGATGGCTAGGAGGTTGTGGGTGGTGCGCAATAAGCTGAGAATGTCGTCTGGTAGCATCTTTCGCGTGTAAGGGCTTTCGGCTACCATTGTCTCTATCCACTGTAAAACGCTAAGAGTCAGTGCTTCATCTGAGTGTTTGTTGATTTCGAAGATTTGTGTCAGGTTGGCAAGGATGGCTTCTTGTCTCTCTAGACGTGCTTTGGTTTGCAAACGCATGGCTTCCAAATCTTTGGTGGCTTGGGTGATAATCTTTTGACTTTCGAGACTTGCCTGCCAGTTTTGGAGACGTTGTTCGTAAATTAAATCGGAAACCATCAGGTCTGTGAATCCAGCGGCAATGATTTTTATTCCCCTTTGCCTCAGCGGAGAAGGTCTGTTGAGGGGCAGGATCCTTGACACGCGCAACACGTCGGCAGGGTATTCGTGGTGGAGGGAAAGCTGTCCGCCTGTATGACGGTACGAGACGATACGGTAAGAAAGCAAGCCGCTGTTGACCATTTCCTGGTTGAGATTTTCGCGGATGCTGGTAATGGGGGCATCCGGCTCTGTGTGCGGGTCGGGGCTGAAGATCTGGTCAAAGTTATATTGGAGGAGAATGCGGCGGAAAGCCTCAATTGTGAGATTGAGCGGAAGGGCTTGCCAGGGAATCAGGTTGCCGTCTCGGTCGCGCGCCTGGTTAAAAGCAGCGTTGAAAACCCGCCCAGCGTTGAAAACTGGCTCAAGCGGAGGGGTGGGGAGGTCGTGATAGGGAAGCAGGAAGGCAGTTCGATTTGACTGTGACTGGAAGGTCGTATGTATCTCAAGGGCGTCTTCTCTTTGAAGACAGTTCTTGATTTCGGTAACGCGGAGGTTGCCATTTTCCATTCTTCTCAGCGTGATGACGCGCAAGTTTTCTGGTTGCTGTTCTCCGATGTAGCTAACTTGTTGGATATCGGGATCCTGACCGAGTGTAAATAGCACCCACACGATTGTGGATACTTCGATGCCGTCGCGGGTGTAAGCGCGCACATTTAAGCGGCTGCGAGTTTGCCTTCTGAGATCAACAATGGAACGGATGCGTTCGAGACGGCGGATGAATACAATCCCGGCGCCTTCGATGCGCGGCGAGTGGTAGCGATTATATAGCCCCAGCCCCCATAAAACGGCTTCGAGGATGATATAGAAAAAATTGCGAAGGGTGAAAGCAGGGACCTCTTCCTCAAGAACAATGGCGCTGTTGTAATCAACTACAGCCACGCCAATGCCGTTTCTTCGCATCTCTGCCTCACTGGCGGCTGTGCTGCCGTCCTTGACAAATATCGCTGGGCCCAGCAGTCCGAAGGTATGCAAGAGGAAGTGAAAAAGGGTTCTCCAGATTTGCTGGGCAATCAGTAGAAGATGATGTAAAGCAGTATGTGGGGAAGAGAGAGCTTGCCGGAGGATTTCACCTGTGTTGAGGGTATTATAGATTTCGCGAAAGGTGGTGATTGGCAAAAGGGCTGGCGCAATGATGATAGCTGTCAGAATGAATATGATGAGAAAGTTCAGCAGGTTGACCAGAATAATATCTCTGGAAACCAGCATTGGCTCAGTAATTTCAATATTCGGTGTTTGTCCACCAAACAACAGGCTGATGTCAACGTAGAAAAGGGTGAACGTATCCCAGATTTGTTTTCTGAATGTCAGAAAGAAGATAAACGCCAGCAAAAGCACAAACAGAAAGATTTGAACGTTTCTTCTCCTGAAAAATGGTTGAGGGATAATCGGTTGGTCTGACATTGTCATGCCCCCGCGCCGGGTGGGGATACTATTCTGCCGGGATATGGGAATCAGTATGTCTTTGCGTGGTCAGGTTTGTCAAGTATGGTATCAGCAAAGGGTTGATTGGGTCAGGGGGTAAATTGTGGTTTGGCAACAGGCCCGCTGGGGATGTTTTCCCACTTTACACGAGGAATATTGAGTACCATGCCCGGGCTTATTCGGTTTGGGTCAGCGATGTTGTTGGCTTCGGCAATGGCTTGTGGCAAAACCTGATAGGCACGCCCAATCATGTAGAGCGTTTCTCCGGATTGAACGATATGCTGCCCAAGATACGGCGAATCGTTGGGAGTGGGAGAGACTTCTGGTGCAACTTCTTCCGTGGGTGAGGGTGCCACAGTTGGAGGAGGTGTTAAAGTGGGGACTTGGGTGATTATTATGGGCGAAGGGCTTTGCAACGGTACACTGATTGTTGTCGTGGCTGGGGGCGATGTCACTTGCAGGGTTTTTTGGTAGGGCGGCTGCGTGCTGGCAGGGCGTGTGCAGGAGGTTATGATCAACGCGGTTGCCGTTAGAATGCTGAGCGCAAAAAGAGGTAAAGAAGGTTTCATCGAATTAACTATATTTGAGGTTGTTATGTTTGTCAATGTTTGTAATAATTTGGGAATGATATAATTTGAGCCTGTGAATTTAACGTTTAGGAGAGAACATGGCTGAAGCATACGATATCATCATCGTCGGCGGGGGGATAGTAGGTTGTATGGTTGCTCGCTACTTATCCCGTTACAAACTGGATGTGCTCCTTATTGAAAAGGAGGCTGATGTTTGTACCGGCGCCAGTGCAGCCAATACGGCTATTGTACATGCAGGGTATGATCCCATGCCCGGTTCGCTGAAGGCAAAGCTTAATGTTGCTGGGAATGCGATGTGGGATACCCTAGCAGGGGAATTAAACTTTGCTTTTGATCGCAGGGGTGATTATGTGGTTGCAATTGGCGACGAGGAGCTTGCACATTTGCAGTGTCTGCTAGAGCAGGGCAAAAAGAATGGTGTGCCGGGTATTCATATTATCTCTGGTGAGGAGATGCGTAATCGTGAGCCGGAGATCAACCCATCGGTTAGTGGCGCTCTGTGGGCGCCCACAGGCGGGATTTGCGATCCATTTGGGGTGACCATTGCGGCGGCTGAAAATGCTATTCAAAATGGCGTCAAGGTGTATTTGGAAACAGCCTTTGAAGCGTTTATTATGGACGGTAAGCGGATTATTGGAGTGCGAACCAATCGGGGGGATTTTTATTGCCGCTGGGTGATCAACGCTGCTGGTTTATATGCAGATATGGTGATGCACAAAGCGGGTATTTATCCTGAATTTGTCATCAAACCGCGGCGGGGGGAATATTGTGTCCTGGATCAGGCCGACATAACAGTTCGTAATGTCCTTTTCCCCGTGCCTTCGAAAGCGAGTAAAGGAATTATGGTAACTGCCACAGTGCATGGGAATGCTTTGGTTGGGCCAAACTCGAATTTTATTGAGGATAAGGATGACTGTTCGGTAACCCGTGCTGGGTTAGATGAAATCTGGCATGGGGCGCGAAAGCTGATCCCTTCACTGGATACCAGGCACGTGATTGCGATGTATGCAGGGCTGCGTGCCTGTGGGAATGCACCATGCCGCACGCCAGGTGTAGATTACCGCCAGGATTTCATTGTGGAGGTAGCGGAGGAAGTTTCTGGGTTGATCAATCTTGCTGGCATCGAATCTCCTGGTTTGACATCGGCTCCCGCCATTGCGCTGCGTGTGGTTGAGATGCTTTTGGAGGCTGGTGAGCGCCTGGAGGAGAAAAAAGACTGGCAACCTATTCGCCCACCACGTCCCAGATTTCGCCATCTGCCGCGCGAGGAGCAACTGCGTTTGATACGAGAGGACAGCCGTTATGGCAGGATCATTTGCCGTTGTGAGATGGTCACGGAGGGTGAGATTGTGGCAGAAATTCATGCCCCGATACCGGCAAAGACCTATGATGCCATTAAACGCCGAACTTGGCTTGGCACAGGCAGATGTCAGGGATCTTTTGATATGCCTCGGGTGGTTGATATCTTGTCCCGCGAGCTTGGAATGTCTCCTTTTGAAATCAGCAAGCGGGGTGGTAGCTCACGATTTTTGCTATGCACCACCAAGGAGGTGAATCATGAAGATTAAGCAGAAATATGATGTGGTGGTCATTGGTAGTGGGCCCGGCGGTCTAGCCGCGGCGATTGCTGCCAAAAAGACGGGGTGCGATGATGTTCTGGTGATTGAAAGGGATATTGAGCTGGGGGGGATTTTGCTGCAATGTATTCACAATGGGTTTGGGCTGGAAATACTCAAGCAGGACTTGCCCGGGCCAAGTTATGCACAGCGCTTTGTGTCAGAAGCGCTGGGGCTAGGCGTGGAGACGCTGCTTGATGCGATGGTTCTGGATGTTTCGCCTCAGCGGCGCATTTTTGCTACTAGCCGCAAAGGTGGGCTTTATGACATTGAAGCGCGTTCCATCGTGCTTGCAATGGGTTGCCGTGAAAGAACTCGCTCCCAGATACGCCTGCCTGGGCCACGCCCTGCGGGAGTTTTCACGGCAGGCACGGCGCAGCGCTGGGTGAATGTTGAAGGGTATATGCCTGGGAGACGGTTTGTTGTTTTGGGGTCGGGCGATATTGGCATGATCATGGCGCGCCGTTTGACATTGGAGGGCGCAAAGGTCGAGCGTGTGGTCGAAATTATGCCGTATCTCAATGGGCTGATGCGTAATTATGTCCAGTGTCTGCTGGATTACGATATCCCACTACAGCTGAGGCATACGGTCAACCGCATCATTGGAAATCATCGTGTCGAAGCGGTTGAAATTGTGGCGGTTAATGATCGCTGGGAGCCAATCTCGGGAACGGAAGAGATCGTCCCTTGCGATACCCTACTGCTGTCTGTAGGGTTAATACCGGAAAATGAGCTTTCGCGAAAGGCGGGGGTGTTGCTTGACCCACTCACCGGAGGTCCCTTTGTGGATGACCATTTCCAGACCAACGTGCCGGGTATATTTGCTGCAGGAAACGTTGTGCATGTGTATGATCTGGTGGACTGGGTCACGGAGGCGGGGTATATTGCTGGCAGGAGCGCGGCGGCGTTTGCAATTGAGCTGCGCAGGTGGGAAAACCGCCACATGCCGCTGGTTGCCGGGGAAAATGTGCGCTATGTGGTGCCGCACGAACTAGACCGTGAGAGTCTGACGATGGGGGCAGTTCGTATCCAGCTTCGTGTAAAGCAGCCGATTGAATCTCCTGTTGTGGTTGAATTACGTAATGGAGAGGATGTATTGGTGAAAAAAGGCGAACCATACGCACGCCCCGGCGAGATGATTACGTTGACAATCCCTTCAAAGGTGTATGATCTGGTGCAAAAAGCCTCGGTATTATCTGTTCATGTTGTCCAACGGTAAGGAGATAAACATGCGCACCACAGAAAATGTGATTTGTATTACCTGCCCCAAAGGGTGCACTCTTGAAGTTTTAAAAGACGGCGAGAGTATTTTGGAAATCAGGCAGGGGTGTAAAAAAGGGCATAGCTATGTACAGCAGGAGTTAACTGATCCGCGGCGTATGGTCGCATCTACAGTGAAAATACGGGGCGCATTGCATCCCTTGTTGCCTGTGTACACTTTGGCTCCCTTTCCAAAGGGGAAAATCCTCGAACTGATGAAAGCGTTGAGAGCGATGCAAGTGGATTCACCTGTCAAGACCGGGCAGGTTGTTTTGCCCAATGCGCTTGATACAGGAATTGACATCATTGCCAGCCGCGATATGTAGGCAACCCTTTTGGCGAGGTGCTCGCTGGTTGCTAGAAGAAAAGAAGCGATCTTGAAACCCCTACATAATTAGGGTACTATAAAGTTATGAAAAATCTGCTGGAAAGGGTCAATAAGAGACGCCTTATTGCTATTGTGGGTCTCTTTGTGTTTATTGTTTTGCTGATGGACTTGAATGCCAGGATTTCAGAGTACCTGGATGTGGTTTCGGAGCGCGATAAGATTCAGACCCAGGTAGCAGATCTGTGGCAGACGCAGCAGATTCTGCGAACGCAAATCGCTTATGCTACATCTGAAATGGCAGTAGAGGAGTGGGCGCGCGAGGAGGGGTATCTGGTTCGACCAGGGGATATCCGTGTTGTGCCTTTGCAAGCGCATCTGGTTACCCCGACCCCTCAGAGCACTGTGATTCCCACACCTGTTCTGGCTGAAAACTGGGAAATTTGGAAAGAAGTTTTTTTTGGCGATTAACCTGTCATGCTTGGGGTGGTGGGGAGGATTTATATTTAACCAGTGTGAGGGTGTTGCCTTCTGATGGGGATGTTGCGAAGGAGACCTCATCCATGATTTTGTAGATAAAATACAGCCCCAGCCCTTGCTTCTTTTTGCGCTTGTATTTCTTGAGGGGGATAGTATCTTTGGGTATCCTGAATTTTTCTGGTTTGAAGGGTTTGCCATTATCCTGGAGAATGATCACCAGCCTGTCTTCTTCGAGATGGCAGGTGCAACAGATTTCCCCGATATCCTCACCGCCATAGGCATGCTCAATAATATTTGAGCAGGCTTCATCCACAGCGGTTTCAACGGAATACGTGGTACAACTATCAAAACCCGCCTGGGCACAGGCACAGCGGATGAATTCAGCTATTTTCGTCAGGCTTTCATAGCGCCCTGGAAATCTTTGGGAAGCGCTTACCTCTACCACAATGGTTTTAGAAATACCCCACTGCACTTAGAGTGTCGTTGAAGATTTTGAACAGTTCAGTGAATCCCACCAGGTCTAATGTAGAGCGAATGTTTTCTGGTATTTGTGCCAGCACAAGTTCCCCACGGTTGTAACGTTTGCAGTTTTTTTGCGTGTTGACCAGGACACGTAAGCCTGCGCTAGAGATGAAAGAAACATTGCAACAATCGAGGATAATTTTGTAGCGACCAGCGGCGGTAATTGCTTCTAGAGCTTCAGCGAGCTGGGGCGCTGTTGCACTGTCAATACGTCCTTCAACACTGATGAGGTCACAACGCTTAAATTGTTTTTGGGTAATGTTCATTGGCTGGTATTCCGTTCTGTTATGAAAAAATTCATACCGCACTTGCCGGGTGAAATTATATCACGTCAGCCCGCGACGGGTGCGACCGTGAGTTCAATGTTATCAATGAGACGCGTATCTCCCGTTTGTATAGCAATCAGCAGCAATGCCTGATCGGTGATGGTGTCCATGGGAAGAAAGGTCTTTGGATCTACACAGGCAGCGTATTGCAGGATTACGCCGGTTTGCTGTTCCACAGTATGCTGAACGATTTCAACGAGGGGCGCGGTTTGTCTTTCGCCTTGTTCAAAGAGCTGCCGCGCAAGATCAAGAGCCTGCACCATCACTTTGGCTGCGCTCCTTTGCTCTTGGGTGAGGTAGCAGTTCCTGCTGGACATTGCCAAACCGTCTTTCTCGCGAACGGTGGGGCAGACGACAATGTCTATGGGAAAGTTTAAATCTTCTGTCATTTGACAAATGATCGCCGCCTGTTGGGCATCTTTTTGTCCAAAGTAAGCTTTTTGTGGTTGTACACAGTTGAAAAGTTTTGCCACGATTGTGGCTACGCCGCGAAAGTGTCCCGGGCGTAGCGCACCTTCAAGCGGCTGGCTCAGCTTTTCAACGTCAATCCAGGTTTGGTAACCAGGTGGGTACATACAGGCGTTGGTGGGTGTCCACAGCAAATCCACACCGGCTTTCTCAAGCAGAGCTATATCTCCCTCCAGGTTCCTGGGATACTTTTCGAAATCTTCGTGAGGTCCAAACTGGGATGGGTTGACATAAATGCTTACAACCACACTGCGACATTCGCTTTTTGCCCGCCGCACCAGGGAAATATGACCTTCGTGCAGGTAACCCATCGTTGGGACAAATCCGACAGGCTCGCACAATTTTTTTCTGGCTTTTCTAAGGTCAGTAAGGGAAGAAACTGTGATCATTTTTCCTGTTTTTTAGCCTCCAAAAGGGCTTTGAACATCAGCAGGACAGTTTGATTAACTGGTGTGGGAACACCGTATTGTGTGCCGTAGCGGATAACGGCACCGTTGATGGAGTCGATTTCACTGATTGCGCCGCGCCTGAAATCCTGGTACATGGAGGGATAGTTCCCAGCGGTGGCGCGGATCACTCTTTCTACGTTCGCAAAGGGGTCAGCGTGCGGGAGGGTAATCTTTGCGGCGCGGGCGACATTGGCAGCTTCCTGCACGATCATTTTCATTAGCTCACTGGCAAAAGAGTTGGTCAGCAGCTGACCGTTGGGTATTTGCATGATAGCCGTCAGCGGGTTGACGGCAGCATTGATGATGAGTTTTCCCCATTGCAATACTCGGATGTCAGGTTCAAATTGTATGGTGAAACCAGCCTTTTGTAAGGCGGTAGTCAGCTCTTCCAAACGTTGGTCTTGGGGGAGAATCACCTCGCCGCGTTCATGTGCTCGAATGACGCCTGGCTCCAAGAGCGTGGCACCCAGGGTAGTAACTCCCGCACAGGTGCGTTTTTGCCCAATACTTGCTGCCAGGATTTCATCGTTCCCTAACCCATTTTGTAGCGTTAGTGCGATGCCAGAGGCGGGAAGGCAGATTTTTAGTTGTTGGGCTGCCCAGTCGGTTTGCCAGGACTTTAGCAGGACAAGCGCAAGGTGAATATCATGGCAGTTTTCGGGATTGGAGATGGTTTCAATCCCCTTGACGTTGAGCTTTTGTTTGTCTGTGATCATGGTGATGCCGTTTCTGCGAATTGCCTGCAGCCCTTCGTCCCATGTGTCGAGCATGATGACAGACATTCCTGCTGCTCGCAGACGGGCGGCGAACAAACAAGCCATTGCGCCGCAGCCAAGGACAAGAAAAGGTTTTTCGCTGGTCACTTTTCTACTAGCTTGATAAATTCTTGCCAGGCTTCTTCGCTCATCTCGAAGGAGTGTTCAGCATCTGGAAATGAGCGGCTTTCCACTTCGTTTTTGTAATCTGTCAACGCCTGATGAATAATGCTGCTGAGGTCAGCAAACCTTTTTACGAATTTGGGTTTGAAGCGGTCAAAAAGCCCAAGCATATCATGATACACAAGTACCTGCCCATCGCATCCGTTACCAGCACCAATGCCGATGGTGGGAATTTCCAAACGGCTTGAGATCAAGGAAGCCACGCGATCAGGTATTGACTCAAGCACAATGCTGAAACAACCGGCAGCCTGGAGAGCAAGGGCATCCTCCAGCAGATTCAGGGCGGCCCTGGCAGTTTTGCCCTGTGTGCGGAAACCGCCGAGCTGATGGACGCTTTGCGGTGTTAGACCGATGTGTCCCATAACCGGAATTCCAGTTTGAACAATGGCGCGTATTGTTTCGCTTCGTTCAGCCCCGCCTTCCAGTTTTACAGCGTCCATATTTGCTTCCTGCAAAAAGCGCCCGGCGTTGTATACAGCGTCTGAGATGGAGATTTGATAGGACAGGAATGGCATATCGGCAATCAGCAGGGCGCGGCTGGCTCCGCGGGCAACAGCCTTACAGTGATGAAGCATGATGTCCATAGTTACTGGCAGGGTTGTTTCATGCCCCAGCACGACCATGCCCAGCGAGTCGCCGACTAAAATACTGTCTATGCCCGCCCTGTCAACCAGAGAGGCAGCGTTGTAATCATAAGCAGTTACCATCGTAATTGGCTGATGGTTCTCTTTTTTTTGTCGAAAAGTCAGAGTGGTGACTTTTTTCTGCTCTCCTGAAACAGAGGACATTATCTTTTCCGTATGCTCGAAACAGATGTTTTGGCAAGCAAAGGGCAAGTATTTAGTCGCAATGGTTATTTATTCCGCGCCCGATGCCAAAGTATTTGAAGCCCATACAACGTAAGCGGTCGGGTTCCCAGAGGTTGCGCCCATCCATAATGACGGGCTGGCGCATGAGTTGGTATATCCGCTCAAAGTCAAGTTGTTTAAATTCGTTCCATTCAGTTGCCAGGACAAGTGCATCGGCGCCTTCGGCTGTCTCATAAGGGTTTTCGCAGAGGGTAACTTGTTTGAGAACTTCCCTGGCGTTTGGCATTGCCTGAGGATCATAAGCCCGAATGATCGCCCCTTCGTTTTGGAGCAGATGTATTACTTCTAGTGCTGGCGCTTCACGGATGTCATCAGTATTTGGCTTGAAGGAAATACCCAAAATGCCGATCACTTTGTCGTTGAGGTTTCCGAGTGCCCTTCGCAAAGTAAAGATGACCTTGCGCCGCTGGTTGCGGTTGATGTCCATGACAGCCTGCAACAGCTGCGGGTGGGTGCCGTGGAGAACCGCCATGTGTGCCAGCGCTTTTACATCTTTTGGAAAACATGATCCGCCCCAGCCAAGCCCAGCATCCAGGAAGTGATGCCCGATACGTTTGTCATAACCCATTCCCAGAGCAACTTCGCGGATATCAGCACCCATCTCCTCACATATATTGGCAATTTCGTTGATAAAAGACACCTTGGTAGCCAGAAAGGCATTTGAGGCGTATTTGATCATCTCCGCTGTTCTGAGATCGGTAATCAAGATGGGGCAGCGCAGGGTGAGGTACAACTTGGCAACTTTGTTTGCCGCCTCACGATCGGTAGAGCCCAGCACAACACGGTCAGGTTGCATGAAGTCGGCAATGGCTGACCCTTCGCGTAGGAACTCGGGGTTAGAGACGACGCTGAAATCAAGCGGTTTGCCCGCCCGTCGTTTTTTGATAATATCAGCAACCCAATCGCCGGTACCTACAGGGACGGTAGATTTGTTGATGACGATGATAGGGTCATTGACGACATCAGCGATTGACTCGGCAACTGCCCGCACATATTGCAAATCTGCCTCACCATCCACACCGGAAGGGGTGCCAACGGCAATAAACACGAATTCGGCGCCGTCAAGTGCCTCTTGATAGGAGGTGGTAAAAGAAAGCCGCCCGGCTTTGCTGTTATTAATCACCATCTGCTCCAAACCGGGCTCATAGATGGGCATGATGCCCTCTTTTAACTTCGAGATGCGCTCAGGAGAAATATCCAGACAGGTTACGGTGTTACCAAGATCAGCAAAGCATGTGCCGGTTACCAGCCCCACGTAACCTGTTCCAATGAAAACCAATTTGCTCATAAATTTATTTTTTCCTCCTAGTAAATTATATTACAGTTTCATGGAATGGTACGCTTTTTATCTGTGGTTTGAGGAAATGACTGATGTTAAAAGATGCTCGTGAGCTTTCTGGCTATAGTGATAGAATTAGGAAAGATTTCTGCTTCTCAAGTAGGGAAAATGTTGACATGACAGCAACAGTTATCAATGGCAGGATGATTGCCGCTTCGATCCGCTCAGAGGTTGCCGCGGAGGTTCACATTTTGCTGGACAATGGTTACCCAAAGCCCGGACTGGCAACGGTGCTGGTTGGGGAAAACCCCGCTTCAAAGGTGCATGTCCAGGCAAAGCATAGAGCCTGTCAGGAAGTTGGCATCGAGTCGTTTGGATATGAACTACCTGCAACGGCTTCTCAACAGGAGGTTGAAGCACTGGTTAAAAGGTTGAATGAAGATCCGAGAGTGCATGGCATTCTGGTGCAAATGCCGTTGCCTTCTGGGATTGATGAAGAACGTGTGCTCAATGGTATTCGTGTTGAAAAGGATGTAGATGGCTTTCACCCATTGAATATTGGGCGGCTGGCGCAAAAGGGGAGGGAGCCTTTGTTTGTCCCATGCACGCCAGCAGGGGTAATGTATCTCTTAAGGCACGCAATTGGCGATTTGCAGGGAAAGAGGGCTGTTGTGATTGGCAGGTCGAATATTGTCGGGATGCCACTGGCACTGATGCTGTTACGTGCCAATGTCACGGTGACGGTTTGTCATTCGTACACGCGGCGGCTGGAGGAACATACTCGAATGGCGGATGTCCTCGTTTCTGCTATGGGAAAGCCTGCGGCTGTGCGCGGCGATTGGATTAAGCCCGGGGCGGTTGTGATTGACGTGGGTTTTAGTCGCGTGGAGGATTTGAGCCAGAAAAGAGGTTACCGCTTGGTGGGGGATGTGGCTTTTGAAGAAGTAGCCCGTGTTGCTGGATATATCACGCCGGTGCCTGGTGGCGTGGGTCCAATGACGATTGCCATGTTGCTCAAGAATACGGTCAGGGCGGCGAAAATTCTTGGTCATAATGGCGAGTGAAATTCGCCAAAAAGTTTAATTTGTCGGACAATTGACAAAAGTTAAGGAGTCTGTTAAACTGTAATTTGTCAGACAAATACGATGGCTTCTGAGAACACTCCGTTTTCCCGATTACAAATAGAACTGGCGAACCTGATTGCGAGAACATCAGCGGGTGAGCGGTTACCCAGCGAACCTAAGCTGGCAAGCATGCTGGGGGTTTCGCGCGCAACACTGCGTGAGGCGATGCGCACTTTTGAGGGGCAGGGCTTGATTCGCAGAAAGCAGGGGCAGGGGACGTTTGTGGTTGGACGCCCCAAGGTGATTGAAAGCGGGCTGGAGGTGCTGGAGAGTATTGAAACGCTGGCGCGCAAGATTGACCTGAAAGTGTCCATGGGCGAAGTCAAAGTGGAGATGATCAAAACGGACATGGAACAGGCGCAAGCGTTGGGGGTTACTGAAGGGGTGCAGGTTATCCGGGTAGATCGGGTGATTTATGCTGAGAATCGCCCGGTTGCTAGATTGGTGGATGTGCTTCCCTGCGACGTTATTCTTCCGGAGGAACTGAAGCAGGACTTTACAGGTTCTGTACTGGATTTTCTGTTGCGGCGTGGGGTGCCTGCTCTGTCTAATTCTCGAACAGAAATACGGGCTGTGGCAGCATCGCCTGAGGTGGCGCGTGCGCTTCAAATACAGCGCGGTGATGTTTTGTTACAATTCATTGCCAGACTATTTGACGTTTCGGGGAGGGTGGTTGACTATTCTCTGAGCTACTTTTTACCTGGCTATTTTCGTTTTCATGTCATTCGAAAACTTGAGAAGGATACTTAGGAATTGTGCTCAACGAAGCGTGTGGCGGCTTCGCGATAAATCTCTCATATAAAAAACAGGAGGTATGATCATGCGTAGCTTTTTGGGACGAGATATTCTTTCGTTGAAGGATTTTGAACGGGCAGAGTTCTTCCGCATCTTTGAGGTGGCTGATGAGCTGGCGCCAATTGCCCGCAATCGCCGCAACTGTGATCTGCTCAAGGAAAAGACACTGGTGGCGGCTTTTTATCAACCTAGCACACGCACGCGCCTTGCGCACGAGGCTGCTATGCATCGACTGGGTGGGCATGTGTGCGGTTTTGCTGACCCCAAAATGACCCGTGCTGGTGATTTTTATCAGGAGTCGATCAAGGACACGGTGCATATGCTGGAGTATTATGGAGATGTGATTGTCATGCGCCACTTTCAACAGGGCGCTCCGCACGAAGCGGCGAAATGGGCGAGCATCCCGGTGATCAATGCAGGTGATGGCTGGGGAGAGCATCCGACTCAAGTCTTGACCGACCTGTATACGGTGCTTAAGGAGAAAGGCACGCTGGATGGGCTTACTTTCTTGTGCATTGGTGATATGCGCATGCGTACCATGCACTCGATTTCTTATGCTATGAGCCAGTTTGACAGTAAACTCATCTATGTTTCTCCACCCAATATGAGCCTTTTGCCCGAGTTCAAGGCAGAGTTAGATCAATACAATATCCAGTACAAGGAAGCTGACCATGTTGCCGATGTGATACACGAGGCAGATGTCATTTATATGGAACCTGTGGTTCAGCCAGACTACACCGCTTCGCGACAGGAAAAGGCGGATAAATATGATTTGACCCCGTCAAATTACAAAGTTACCCGCGAGCTTTTAGCCCAAAAAGCCAAGAGCGATGCCATCATTTTGCACTCGCTGCCGCGCATGGACGAACTGCCGACCGATGTGGATATTACCCGTCATGCTCGCTACTGGCAGGAAGCTTTTAACGGCGTGGTAATGCGCATGGCATTGCTTGCCCTGATTCTTGGCGCGATGGAGTAAGAGAATATCTATTGATGGATCAAAAGGATGCCTGGCACGCTTTGGCGAGTCAGGCATCCACAAAGCAGATATGCGAAACTGGAGAGTTCCGCTCTTCTTATTTGTTCTTTGCCTGCTAACTTTTGGGGTATATATTCCCTGGCTGGGATTGTACGGTGATGACTGGCAGTACCTGTATGCCTATCATTTGCTCGGCGCAGGAGAGTTTCCCAATTTTGTGGCGGCTGACCGCCCGCTCTCGGCATGGGTCTATATGTTGTTTACCCCGCTTCTGGGGGAAAATGTGTGGGCTTATCAGCTTCTGGTGTTGCTTTTACGCTGGCTGGGAGGGGTTGGTATATGGTGGGTGCTTCGTACATTGCTGCCCGAGCGAAACCATATTGCGTCTTGGGTGGCTGCTTTGTTTGTCGTCTACCCTAGCTTTAAGCAGCAGTGGCTGCCGCTTGAATATGTTCTGCATTTTTCTATTCTGGCGTTATTTTTCCTCTCGCTGGTTTTAATGCTTCGAGCAGTTGCAACCCCAAACAGGTACTGGGTGTTCACCATTCCGGCGTTGATAGCCTCTTTGGGCATGTTTTCCGTGGAATATTTTGTTGGTCTGGAGTTTCTACGCCCTGCATTGCTGTGGCTGATGCTTGGGCAGGAAACAGATCATCCTGGTAGAAAACTAAGGCGAACGTTCTTTCTTTGGCTGCCGTATCTCATGGTGTTGGTTGCCTTTATTATCTGGCGTGTTTTTATCTATCAATTTCAGTATTATGAACCGAAGCTGATTGAGAGCCTGTTGAGCAATCCTGTTAAGGGAGCATTTGGGTTGGTGTGGCGTGTGCTGGGTGATTTGATTCTAGTGATATTTAGCACATGGGGGCAGGCATGGCAGGGTTTGACGGGCGCTCGAGCGGTTATAATGTATGCGACGTTTTTGCTTCTGGTGTTTGTTTTCCTGGCGTGGGGGTTACGGAGAGTGATTTCTCCTGCATACAACCAAGAACAAATGACTGAAAGGGGCACTCTCTGGATGATTGGTATGGGCGCGGTTGCCATGCTGGTGGCAGGCTTGCCTTTTTGGGTGGTGGATGTTCCGCTGTGGATTGTTTTTCCATGGGACCGTTCTACTTTGCCGTTTATGTTGGGGGCAAGCATGTTCGTGATTGGGCTGGTGGTGTTGCTGATACGCCCTAAGTTTCAGGTATTTGTGGTGGCGGGTTTTTTGACGCTGGCAGTGGGGATTCATTTTCAAACGGCGCAGACCTATCGCACCGAATGGCGTTATTTGCAAAATTTTCTTTGGCAGTTGACCTGGCGCGCTCCGGGCATTCGTGAAAACACGATTTTGCTGACCGATGCGTTGCCGTTTAACTATTATGGGGATAACAGCCTTTCTCCGGCTTTGAATTGGACGTATGCCCCTGATTTGAGAGAGCGGCAAATTCCATATCGAATTTTTGACCTCAACATTCGTTCTGGTTCTTTTTTCCCTACATTGGGTAGGGATTTGCCTGTGACTCATAATTATCGTTCGTTTCGTTTTCAGGGCAACACATCCGCAATGGTGTTGGTGTACTATAACCCGCCGGGATGTCTACGCATTGTTGATGCGCAAGAGGGCGTTTTGATACCGGGTTTGCCGCCGCGGCTCAAGGATGCGGCGTATCTTTCACGGCTGGACTTGATTGACCCGCAAAGTAATCCACCGGCGCGCCCGCCAAAAGTGGTTGGGGCGCAGCCTGAACTTGCATGGTGTTACTTTTTTGAAAAAGCTGAATTGGCTGCCCAGCAGGGACAATGGCAGACGGTGGTTGATCTGGGAAATAAGGCGTTTGAGCAGTCATACCGTCCTGCGGAGCTGTCGGAATATTTGGTTTTTATCAAGGGGTATGCGCATGTTCATAACCTGGATGAAGCTACCCGGTTGAGCCAGGAGATGAGCGCTGAGGCAGACGAAACCGTGCTTTCGGCGCTGTGCGCTACATGGGATCGTTTGGAAAAAAGTGGTGTCTTTTCTGCGGATGAAGGTTCCAGAATCGCGGTGGAAAAAGAAAAATTGAATTGCGGAAATGGCTAATCTAATGAGACTTAATCGCCTTTTTCTTGAACAAAAGCATATTCCCTGGCTTCTGGCATGGGTGGTGGTATTGAGCTACGGGATTTATATTTTTGGGTTTGGTTTTTATGGCGATGACTGGTCTTATATCTATTATCACCATTTGCTGGGTTTTGGCGGGCCGGGTGATTTTGCTGCAACGGATCGCCCGTTGTCGGCGCTGTTTTACAATCCGGTAATTGCGGTTCTGGGTGAAACGCCGCTGGGTTATCATGTGCTTTTGCTGGTGTTACGCTGGCTGAGTGCGTTTTTGTTTTATAAAGTTATGTGTCTTGTCTGGGCTGGTAAATGGCAGCAGGTCGCCTGGATGGCGGTGCTTTTTGCGGTGTACCCCGGTTTTCGGCAGCAGCCTATTGCCGTCGAATTTATTCTTCACTTTTTCAACCTGGATGTATTCTTATTTTCTCTTTTGGCGATGGTCTGGGCGATCAGATCACCCTCGCGTTTTTGGCTCTGGATGGGGGTTTCGTGGATTGCGTGCGCTGGTGTTTTTATGATGGAATATTTTGTTGGGCTGGAAGTGTTGCGCCCCTTATTGCTCTGGTACGTGATTAGCTCTGGCAAAGATGAGCCTGGTAGGAGAAAAAGCCTTCGCTTGACCATTCGGTATTGGCTGCCATATATTGCTGTTCTTGGCGCTTTTCTGGTTTGGCGGGTATTTGTCTTTAAGTTTCCCACGTACCAGCCCTCGTTCTTTAAGGATTTTGGTACTGCTCCGCTGGACACGGTGGTGAGGTTGCTGCGCAGCATTGTGAGTTCTTATAAAACGGCGGGCTACAATGGCTGGCGGTTGATGTTGAGTGTTCTGGCTGGTTTAGACCAGGCACAGCGCAAGGTGTATTTCTTTTTGATTGTTCTGGGGGCATTGACAACGTTCTTTGCTTTCTGGCGCATCAAACCCGAAGAAAAGCGTGTTTCTTTGCCCTTTCCATCCGTTTGGAAGGAATGGGGCTGGCAGCCATTGGCGCTGGGACTGGTGATGGTCTTTGCTGGTGGGTGGCCTTTTTGGCTGACGAACATACCTATTGAAGCCAGCTTTCCCTGGGATCGCTCGCTTTTGCCTTTCATACCGGGCGTGTGTGTGCTCACCGTTGGATTGGTTGAACTGGTAGTGCATATCCACTGGAGAAAGGTTTTGCTTGCTGTGATGGTTGGGCTGGCAGTGGGAACGCACTTTGCCAATGCGCTGGTGTATCGCGCCGAGTGGGAAAATTTGCGTCAGATGTTCTGGCAATTTGCCTGGCGGGCGCCCAATCTGGAGCGAGGCACCATCCTGATGTCGTCGGATATACCGCTCTATCGTGTCAGTGACAATGGGCTGACCTCGCCGCTTAACTGGATGTATGCCCCGCAGCATAGCGACCGTGACCTGCCCTATAAGTTTTTTGATTTGGATTTGCGTCTCGGAGAGGAATATACGGGGCTGCCCGGTCTGGAAAAAGATCTGCCAGTTACGCATCATTATCGTTCACTATTTTTCTCCAGCACGACCTCGCATTGTCTTGTCTTTTTCTACCGTCTAGGCAGCTGTGTGCATATTTTGTCGCCAGAGGATGCGATTTTGCCGGGGCTGCCGCAAAAAGTGGTTGATACACTGCCGCTGTCCAATCTTGCAATGATTCGGTTGAATGCTGAATCCGCAGCGCGCCCGCCTGTAGAGTGGGGCGGAGAGCCTGAACATGGCTGGTGCTATTATTTTCAGCAGGCTGATCTGGCGCGTCAGAAGCAAGATTGGAACACTGTGATTGCACTCGGAGACCAGGCTTTTGAGAAGTCGCTTTATGCGGTTGACCGTATGGAGTATCGCCCATTTATTGAAGGATATGCACACGCCGCCCGCTGGCAGCAGGCGCGTGATCTGTCGCTTTTGGTGTATGAGGATGCGTTGTTAAGACCTGCCTTGTGTTTATGGTGGAAGAAAATCTATACTGATCTATCTAAAGATACGGAGGCTGAGAGCGCAATACGTGAAATTGTAACAGAGGTCAATTGTCCGTTAGAATCATAAAGTCTGTGAAAATCATGCAGTAAAATCTTTGTTTTGGAAAGGAGTGTATTGTATGCAAACCTATTTACGGGGACGAGATCTGATTGGCGATCTTGATTTTAGCAAGGAAGAAGTCGAAACAGTGCTGGAGGTCGCTTTTGATTTGAAGCGTAAACGGGCTACCAATGAGCCAACCCCCTATCTGCGGGATAAAGTTCTGGCAATGCTGTTCTTCTTTAGCAGCACACGCACCCGTGGGTCATTTGAAGCGGGTATGGCGCATCTTGGCGGTCATGCGGCTTTTATTGAGAGCAAAACGACACAGATCGCACATGGCGATACCCCAAAAGAGATTGGCGAGATATTTGGACGTTATTTTGATGGAATTGCCATCCGCCATGTGGATTGGGGTGTGGGCAACAAATATCTCAACGAGGTGGCTAAGTACTCGCGTGTTCCTGTGCTGAATATGCAATGCGATGTCTATCACCCGTTCCAGTGTCTTGCGGACCTGATGACCATCATAGAGAAGAAAGGGCGCGATTTGCGTCGTAAGAAGATGGTGGTTTCGTGGGCGTATGCGGCTTCGTATCAAAAGCCCATGTCGGTGCCGCAAAGTCTGGTTTTGCAGATGCCGCGCTTTGGGATGGATATTGTTCTGGCGCACCCCCCGGAGTTTCGCCTGATGCCTGAGATTATGGAGCAGGCGCAAGAGCAGGCGCGTAAATTCGGCGTTGGCTTTGAAGTGATGGATGATATGGAAAAGGCATTCCAGGGCGCAGATATTATTTATGCAAAGTCTTGGGGCGCCATGGTGCACACGCCGGATGCTGAGAAGGGAGCTGAGATTATCAAGAAGTATTCACACTGGATTACTGACGAGAAGAAGATGGCGCTGGCAAAACCCGATGCCATTTACATGCACCCCTTGCCCGCTGACCGCAACATTGAAGTTACCGATGGGGTGATGGATGGCCTGCAGTCTGTGGTGTATGATGAGGCTGAAAATCGAATGCATGTCCAAGAAGCAGTGATGGCTTTAACCATGAGCTGAGATTAAAAACCAATATTATATTTATTTACGAAAGGAAAGAAAAAATGACCAAGAAATTAGCAGTAGTAGCCATTGGCGGAAATTCTCTCATTAAGGATGCACAACACCAGACCGTTGAGGATCAATATCAGGCAGCCAAAGAAACCACTCATCACATTGCCGATATGATTGAGGCAGGATGGGATGTGGCTATCGGACATGGCAATGGTCCTCAGGTTGGTTTTATTCTTCGCCGCTCGGAAATTGCGGCAAAAGTGGAAGGGATGCATGAGGTGCCCCTGGATGTTTGTGGCGCGGATAGCCAGGGCGCTATCGGGTATGCCCTGCAGCAGAACCTTCAGAATGAACTGTATCACCGCGGAATTAAAAAGAACTGCTGCACCATTGTGACACAGGTGTTAGTAGACCGAAATGACAAAGCATTTCAGAACCCTACCAAACCCATTGGCGGATTTATGGATGAGGCAGAGGCAAAGAAACGCGAAAGGGAAATGGGCTGGAATGTTGTTGAGGATGCTGGACGCGGCTGGCGGCGGGTTGTGGCTTCCCCATTGCCAAAAGAGGTTGTTGAGCTGGATTCGGTAAAGACGCTATTGGATGCTGGTGTTGTAGTAATCACCGTTGGCGGCGGAGGTATTCCGGTGATTGATGACGGAAACGGCAATTATCAGGGGGTGGCTGCGGTGATTGATAAGGACTATGCCAGCAGCCTTCTGGCACGCGAGATCAAGGCAGACCTGTTCTTGATCTCGACTGCGGTTGAGAAGGTTGCTATCAATTTTGGCAAACCGGATCAGAAGTGGCTGGATAAGATGACGCTGGCGGAAGCCAAACAGTATCTTGCGGAGGGTACGCATTTTGCCAAAGGCTCTATGGCGCCTAAAATACAGGCAATCATCTGGTATTTGGAGGCTGGTGGGAAACATGCCATCATTACCAATCCTGAAAATATTGGGCGCGCTTTGAGAGGTGAAACCGGCACCCATATTGTGCCGTAAATCCCACCGTGTTTTTCCCTATCTCCATTCCCCCATTCTTACAATGGGGGAATGGAATCTTAAATTTTTTCAACACAACGTGTCAGAGCTTGTTTTTATTGTAAAATAGGGATATGTGAGTTCGGTTTTGATGAATAGGGGCTGATGTTACAACTGAATATTCAATCTGCGGTACTCTAAGGAGGTGGTCATATTCGTCAGTGACAGGTTGTGGTGTTGTTTGTTGAAAACTGATAAAACCAAAAATCTCGAGAGGAGTTGAATATGAAACCCAAATCCCTGTGGCAAGTTTTTGCTTTAATCATCGTTGCAGTGATGTTGCTGGCAGCCTGCAAACCTGCGGCGCCTGCTACCGAAGCTCCGCCGCCTGCAGAGCAGAAGCCGCCCGAAGCGCCGACAGCTGAAGCACCAGCTGCCCCGCCAGCGGAGGCACCGACTGCCCCTCCGGCTGAGGCACCTGCAGCACCTGCTGAAGAGGGGGCTTTCCAGATACCAGATATCGAAGAAGGCAAATTCAATGTGGCAATGGTGTTGATCGGGCCGCATGATGATGGCGGCTGGTCTCAGGCGCACTATGAAGGGCTTGAGTATGTGGGTAAAAATGTGGAAAATGTCCACGTTGCCTACATCGAAAATGTTCCCGAAGGCGCTGACTCTGAACAGGTTTTCCGCGCCCTTTCACGTAAGGGCTTTAACCTGATCTTTGGGACGTCATTTGGCTTTATGGACCCGATGGAAATTGTGGCGGGTGAGTTTCCGGATGTTGTCTATATTCACATCAGCGGCTACAAATCCAACACCACCAATTTTGGCAATTTGTTTGGCGCTATGGAAGACATGAAATATTTAGCAGGTATGCTGGCGGGTGCCCGTGCCAAGATGGACGGGAATCCGAAGCTGGGTTACATGGCGACTTTCCCCATTCCTGAGGAGCTGCGGCTTGGAAATGCAATTGCGCTGGGGATGCGCAAGACCTGCCCTGAGTGCACCATGGATGTGCGCTGGATTAATACCTGGCATGACCCCGTGATCGAAAAAGAAGCAGCTGCTTCTCTGTTTGATGCTGGCGCCCAGGTGGTCTTCACAGGTGCTGATACGCCGGCAGTAGCTGATGTGGCGACCGAAAAGGGCAAGTGGGGCGTTACCTATGACTGGGTTGGCTCCTGCAAGGCGGAGCGCTGCCTCACTGCGCCTTACTGGAACTGGGGTCCGTATTATGCCAAGATCACCGAAGGCGTGCGGGATGGCACGTATAAGGTTGGCTGGGACTATTTCGATGCCGACACTGGCGCGCTGGGTCTGTATGGATTTATGGAAGGTCAAACACCGACAAAAGGTGCTGCCGAATTGCCTGCAGAAGTGCTGACGGAAGTCAAAGATCTTCTTGCCAAGATGTTGAAAGGCGAGTTCAACCGCTTTGACGTTTTTGCGGGAGAGATTAAAGATAACGCTGGCAAGGTGATTGTACCTGCTGGTGAAAAGATGCAGCAGTCTGACCTCGACCAGTTCCCGCCTGGTGCTCCGGGGCTGGAGTGCAAATACTGCATGAAATGGTGGGCTGAAGGTATCACTGCCGAATTACCACAGTAAAGCAACTGATGTCATGAGGGGTCAGGTTGGGTATCAACCTGACCCCGACAATTAACTGCCAATTTCTGGATTGTTTCGTCAACAGGAGCAAAGCGGAAGAGCAGATGACGAATCAAGAAGAGAATGTTGTTGTCATGAAGGGGATTGTCAAGCGTTTTCCTGGTGTGCTTGCCAATGATCATGTTGATTTCAGTTTGCGAAAGGGGGAAGTACATTCGCTACTTGGCGAGAACGGCGCTGGTAAAAGTACACTGATGAATGTTCTGGCAGGTCTGTATAGACCAGAAGCTGGGACAATCTATATCAATAATAGGATGGTCAATTTTAACTCCCCTTTGGATGCCATTCATGCGGGGATTGGTATGATCCATCAGCATTTTATGCTGGTGCCTTCGCAAACAGTTACTGAAAATATTTTGCTGGGGTTAGAAGAGCCACGATTTCGGATGCAACTGGGAAAATATGACCGCAAGGTGGCTGAGATGAGCGAGCGCTTTGGTCTGAAGGTTGATCCAAAAGCGAAGATCTGGCAGCTTTCAGTTGGGGAGCAGCAGCGGGTGGAAATCTTAAAAATGTTGTACCGCGGCGCCAATATCCTCATCATGGATGAGCCTACGGCAGTATTGGCGCCAAGCGAGATCGAGGAACTTTTCAAGACACTGCGCTCGATGGTTGGTGAGGGCAAATCTGTTATCTTTATCAGCCATAAGCTGAATGAGGTAATGGAAATTTCGGATAGGGTAACCGTTTTGCGTAAGGGTAAGGTTACTGCTGCGGGTCTGGCTGCCAGGGATGTTACCAAAGAGGAACTGGCAAGGCTGATGGTCGGGCGCGATGTCCTGTTTGATCTGGAGAAGAAGTCTCAACAGGCGGGCAAAGTGGTTCTTTCTGTTGAAAACATTTGGGCGGAAAATGATAAAGGCGTGATGGCGTTAAGGGGAGTAAGCCTGGAGGTAAGAAGCGGAGAAATTGTTGGGCTGGCTGGTGTGGCTGGGAACGGACAAAGCGAACTGGCAGAGGTGATCACCGGTTTGCGTAAATGTACGCAGGGTGTAGTTCGCGTGGCGGGGGACGATCTTACCAATAAACCTGCGCGGCAGGGAATCCGCCGTGGCATTTCACATATTCCGGAAGACCGCACCCATGTTGGAAGCTCGCCCAACCTGAGTGTCACGGACAACGTGATTATGAAAAAATATGATCAGCCACCGATTGGGCGTGGCTGGATGATTAATGCTGTTCTGGCGGAAAAGTATGCTCAGGAGTTGAAACAATCCTACGATATCATTGTTCCATCGGTAAGAACCCCGGTCAGGCTGTTATCGGGAGGCAATTTGCAGCGGGTTATTCTGGCGCGCGAGATTTCAAGCACACCAGCGCTGATGATTGCAGTGCAGCCAACACGTGGTCTGGATGTGGGGGCGATAGAAGGCGTTCAGCGGCTTTTGCTGGCGCAACGTGAGGCTGGAGCGGCAATTTTATTGATTTCGGAAGAGCTTGAAGAGTTGCTTTCGTTGAGCGATCGCATTTATGTCATTTATGAAGGGCAGATTATGGGGGAAGTGGCGGATGGCGATATTGAGAAAATTGGGTTAATGATGACGGGCGTTCGTCAAGAGCAAATTGAAGCAAGGGTTGGAGGTGTCGCACATGATTGAAGAAACACCGTCATCGCAGCCTCAACGCCGTTTCACCTTTGCTATTCGTGTGGAACCGCGGCTTACGGAGACTGCGTCGTGGTATCCTGCTCTGTTATCCTTTATGGCAATTGTTGTTGCCCTGTTGCTAGGCGCTGTAATCATTGCGGCAGCAGGTGGTGACCCGATTAGTTCTTATCGCCACATTGCCAAGGCTTCTTTTGGCAGTTTGGGTGTTTTTTCGGATACGATGGTCAAAGCCATACCATTGATGTTGACAGGGCTTGCCTGCTCGGTGGCGTTTCGGATGCGGTTGTGGAACATTGGCGCTGAGGGGCAGTTTTATCTGGGCGCTTTTGGCGCCAGTGCAGTGATTCTTTTGCCAATTTTATCGGATAAGGATACGCCCCGCTGGATATTAATTCTGGTGATGCTGGTTGCGGGGATGCTCATGGGCGCGCTATGGGGGTTTATCCCTGGCTATTTGAAGGCGAAGTTTAACGTTAATGAAATCATCTCTTCTTTGATGATGAATTACATTGCGATTGCTTGGAATAACTACTGGATATTTGCCGTGTGGACCGAGGGCGGTTTTCAGATGTCCAGGATGTTTGACAAGAATGCCTGGCTGCCCAGGTTAACAGATTTCAGCAAGACAGTACCAGCCTTTCGTGGATTGACCACGCACTTTGGTCTGGTCTTTGCCCTGGTAGCAGCTGTGATTGTCTGGTTTATTTTGTATCGCAGCAGGTGGGGGTATGAGATTCGCCTGATTGGCGATAACCCCAAAGCGGCAGAATATGCTGGTATCTCCATTACCCGCAATGTGGTTCTTGTCATGATGCTTTCGGGCGCGCTGGCAGGTTTAGCTGGGATGTCTGAAATCACAGGGGTAGTGCATCGCTTTCAGGAGAGAATCTCCAGCGGCTATGGCTTTACAGGAATTATCATTGCCTGGCTGGCAAAGTTAAATCCGCTGGTGGTTGTGGTCGTCTCGATATTGTTTGGCGCATTGCTTCTTGCCGGGCGGGAAATTCAGCCTTCCGGAATCCCAAAGCTTATCCAGGGCATTATCCTGGTGTGTTTGATCGCGAGTGATTTCTTCCTACGCTATCAAATACGCATTGTTCGCCAAGGGGAGGATTGAACATGGACCCGGTGATTATCTTGCAGGCTGGTGTAGCTTCTGGTACGGTGCTTCTTTTTGCAACGCTGGGTGAAATCTTTGCAGAACGTTCGGGGGTGCTCAATCTTGGGTTAGAGGGGATGATGTTGATTGGCGCCATGAGCGCGTTCAAGACAGCGGTTGTAACGGGCAACCCATGGTGGGGAATTGTTGTTGCAGTTGTCTTTACGGGGTTGATCAGTCAGATTCACGCCGCGATTGCTATTCATTTACAGGCAGACCAGGTGGTCAGTGGGCTGGCGCTGACCTTTTTAGGGACAGGATTGAGTCTTGTGCTGGGTGAAGGGTTAAGCAAAGCCGGAACGATTTCTCTGCTTCCCTCTTTTTCTATTCCTTTGTTGAGTCAGATACCGATTCTTGGGCGGATATTCTTTAGCAATCAGAGTATTATGGTGTATTTGGGATATGTGCTTTTCCCATTGTGCTGGTATTACATCAACTATACGCGCCCAGGGCTACATTTGCGTGCGGTGGGAGAGTTTCCCGCTGCGGCAGATGCGTTGGGTATCAATGTATATCGTTTGCGCTATCTGTACGTGCTTGTGGGAGGTATGTTAGCAGGTTTGGCGGGTGCGACGATCAGTCTGGCAATCTCCCCCGGATGGTTTAGTGAAATGACAACCAGCGGGCAGGGATGGATTGCCATTGGTCTGGTGATATTTTCACAGTGGGATCCAATGCGTGCTGCGGCTGGCTCGTATATCTTTGGCGCGCTCAGGCGTCTCATTCTCGATATTCAAGGCCCATTGACGATTTTTGGCTATCGGAACCCGTTCTATTACAATCCCTATTATGGTTTTTTCCTTCAGATGCTTCCTTATGCCTTTACTATTGTGGTGCTTGTGATAGGCTCACGCGAAGCCATTCGCAAACGCATGGGGTCTCCTGCCGCGCTGGGTTTGCCGTTTATTCGTGGACAGCGTGGGTTATGATGGGCTTCTAAAATCTTTTGAGGAGAGATCAACGTATCGTTATGGAACAAAAATTTCAAGGCTATCAATGTTCGTTATGTGGTAAAAAATATGGCGTGAGAGAGGTGCAATATACCTGTCCGCAGGATGGGGGCAATCTGGATGTACTGTTGGATTATGATCATATCCGCAAGACGTTCCAGGTTAAGGATATTACTGACAGCTGTGAAGAGTCGCTCTGGCGCTATTTGCCATTGTTGCCGGTGGGTGATCCGGGAGGTGTGGGCACACCTTTGCGCATGGCTGGGTGGACGCCGGTCTATTCTCCTCCAGCACTCAAGTCTTGTCTGGGGCTGAGATATCTTTGGATCAAGGATGAGGGCAGAAACCCAACGGCTTCTTTCAAAGACCGTGCCAGTTCGGTGGTGGTCGCCCGGACGCGTGAGATGGGTTCGGAAGTTGTGGTTACAGCCTCGACCGGGAACGCTGGGGCGGCGCTGGCGGGTATGGCAGCAGCGGTGGGGCAAAAAGCTGTCATCTTTGCTCCCAAGACGGCGCCAGCGGCGAAAATTGCGCAGTTGTTGATCTACGGTGCCCAGGTGATCCTGGTGGATGGTAATTATGATCAGGCTTTTGATCTGACAATTGAAGCATCGCAGGAGTTCGGTTGGTATTGCCGTAATACGGGTTTTAATCCTTTTACTGCCGAGGGCAAAAAGACGGCAGCGTTTGAAATATGGGAACAGGTCATTTTGGGGCTTGATCCCAAGATGGAAGCGCTTTCGGTTTTTATCCCTGTTGGGGATGGCAACATCATCTCCGGTATACATAAGGGATTTAAAGATCTTCAGCAGTTAGGCTGGTTGCCAAAAATGCCGCGCCTTTTTGGGATTCAGTCTGAAGGATCAGCGGCAGTAGCCAATGCATTTTTTGCAAAAACGGATCGCATTACACCTGTGGTAGCTGATACGATTGCGGACAGCATTTCAGTGGATTTGCCGCGTGATGGCACGCGGGCTGTGCGTGCGGCCACCCAAACAAATGGTGCCTACCTTACCGTCCCCGACAGTGAGATTATCCGCGCAATTGGTGAGCTGGGACCGGTTGGGATATTTGCCGAGCCAGCCGGAGCGACAGCTTATGCTGGTCTTAAGAAAGCTTTGCAAAACGGCATTATCTCTGCTGACTCGCCTGTTCTGGTTTTGCTGACGGGCAACGGCTTGAAGGATATCAAGGCTGCCATGCAGGCGGTTAAAGAGGCGCCTGTCATTGAGCCTTCGCTGAGTGCTTTGAAGAAACTCCTCAATGGATGGGGTGGATATGCCTGAAATCTCGGTTGTTGTGCCGGTTTTCAATGAAGCTTGCTGTCTGGATGCGTTGTATCATCGGCTTTGTGCGGTGATGGATTCGTCGCATCTGGACTGGGAGTTGATCCTTGTTGATGATGGCTCCGGAGACGGCTCTACGGATATCATCAGAGGTTTGGCAGAGCAGGATAGCCGCGTGCGCCCAGTCATCTTTGCGCGTAACTTTGGACACCAAATTGCTGTAACGGCAGGCTTGGATTACAGCCGCGGTCAGGCAGTGGTTATCATTGATGCGGATTTGCAGGACCCTCCTGAGGTGATCTTGGAATTGATTGCAAAGTGGCGCGAGGGCTATCAGGTGGTTTATGCGGTGCGCAAGGAGCGTGAGGGGGAAAGCTGGTTCAAGCTGGCTACGGCTTCACTTTTTTACCGTCTGATTTATCGCATTACGGATGTAAAGATCCCGCTGGACACAGGAGATTTCCGCCTGATGGACCGGCAAGTTGTTCAGGTTCTCAATACGATGCGCGAACGGCATCGTTTTCTGCGGGGGATGTCTGCCTGGGTGGGTTTCCGGCAAATAGGCGTTCCGTATAAACGAGCGGCGCGTTTTGGCGGGGAGACCAAATACCCTTTCAGAAAGATGTTGCGGCTGGCGCTTAATGCGATTACTGGCTTCTCGTACTTTCCATTACAGCTTGCTACCTATCTGGGCTTTTTGGCAGCAGGTGTGAGCATTCTGGCGATTCCAGTCGTTGTCATTGGGCGTTTGGCAGGCTCTAAGGCGTTTTTTGGACAAGCTACCACGCTTATTGCAGTTTTGTTTCTAGGTGGTGTACAATTGATATCGCTTGGAATAGTGGGAGAGTATCTAGGCAGGGTGTACGATGAAGTCAAAGGGCGTCCGCTGTATGTGGTGAGTGAAGTGCCCAAGCAGGAAGATGCTGATCAAACATAAAAATTAATAATTGTTTAGGAGCATAAAGTAGATGGCTAAGATTGATTTATCTATCAATAAGGCGAAATTGGAGCGGGCTGTCAAGCGTGCCAGAGAACGGAATATCATTATTCCAACCTTTGCCCAGCAGAAGAACCCTGAGATGGTTCCAAATAATATCAAGGGCGAATTAAATTCGATTGGACTGTGGGATATTCACCCGCGCAACCTTTTTCGGATTACGTGGAAGAACGAGCCGGTTGAATCGGGCGGCAAGTATGGTGGTGTAAATTATATTGAATTTCCCAGCAGCCTTACCGGCACACCGGCGCGCATTATTGCTTTGGTGGGAAAATGGTTTCCTACTGGCGCGCATAAAGTTGGCGCGGCTTTTGGCTGTCTTGTGCCGCGTTTGGTGACAGGACAGTTTGACCCAACAACCCAAAAGGCGGTCTGGCCCTCCACAGGAAACTATTGCCGCGGTGGGGCGTATGACTCTACATTGCTTGCCTGTGAATCAATCGCTATATTGCCAGAGGGCATGAGCAAGGAACGGTTTGAATGGCTTAAGACAGTCTCCGGCGAGGTGATTGCTACCCCCGGCAGCGAATCGAATGTCAAGGAAATTTTTGACAAATGCTGGGAACTGCGTGCTTCGGGTCAAGACCTGGTGATTTTCAATCAGTTTGAGGAATTTGGCAACTATTTGTGGCATTATGAGATTACCGGGCATGCCATGGAAGAAGTCCTTAAGAGGGAATTGGGTAAAGATGGAGAATATCGAGGTGTTGCGTTGACTACCGGGTCAGCGGGTACCATTGGTTGCGGGGACTACCTGAAACAGCTTTTCCCAAGCAGCAAAATCATTGCCAGCGAAGCTTTGCAATGCCCGACCCTGTTGCAGAACGGCTTTGGTGCACACCGCATCGAGGGAATCGGCGATAAGCATGTGCCCTGGATTCACAATGTAAAAAATACGGATATGGTCGTGGCGATTGATGACAACTCTGTGGTGAACATTATGCGTCTGTTCAACGAAGATACAGGGCGGTCGTACTTGGTGCGCAAGGGTGTCCCTGAAGCGTTAGTTTCAAAACTTGATCTGCTTGGGTTCTCTGGTATCGCCAATCTTCTCTCTGCGATCAAGTTTGCCAAGTATTATGAACTCACCGAGAAAGATGTGGTTTTGACTGTGTTGACTGATTCCATGCAGCTATATGGCACACGCATTGAAGAATATCGCCACGATTTTGGCGCGTTCACTGAATATGATGCGGCTGAGGCTTATGCCCGAGACTTGCATGGCGAGACGACCGATCATTTGCTGGAATTGACATACGAATCTCGCAAGCGCATTCATAACTTGAAATATTACACCTGGGTTGAACAACAGGGTAAGACTTATGAAGAGATTGTGGCGCAGTGGTATGATCCGAACTATTGGACGGATATCCAGAAACAGGTGCCTGAAATAGACGCTCTGATCACTGAGTTCAATCATCTCACGGGTCTGTTGAAATAAGATTTAAGCCGAAGTCTGTCAGAAATCCCCGCGTTTGGGTGGGGATTTCTGACTTTTTAAGGATAGTGTGTCATCGGCTATGAATCTGTTGTAGAATTAACGATATGTGCTCCCTGCCTGCGCCGACTTCCTTGATTTTGGTGGCGATTGTGCCGACAAAGCGCGATATGGAAATCATCCGGCTTTTAGGATGGTATCGGATACCGTTGCGCTTTGCACCAAAGGTCATTGATGTGGATTATCTGGCTTTTTATCAACCAGGGCAGTTCGGTGAAGGGCATCGTTGGTGTATCGAAACATACGCCGTCATGAGGGGACATGAACTCACCACGCGGGCGGAGTTGTTTCGAGATGAGCCGGATCACCCCAGAGCAAGCGAGGAGTATTATAAGATTCAATTGGGGGAACTGTGCAGGCTGGAAAGGCCAATTCTGGCTGGGCGCTGGCGCAGGCTGACTTTTCTGTATACGACAGGCGAGCTTTTTGCCAGGGCGCAAAGCATTGACGATTTGGTCGTGCGCTCTGAGGAGCGCGAAGTTTTGTGGCGGTCTCTGCGAGAGAGAGCACTTCATTCGAGCTACTATAAGCCCGGTTTTGAGACCCAGGACGCACTTGATCGCGAGATACTGGCATTTCTTGGAGACATCTTTGCTTAGGACGCAGATGTGCTTGAAAAAGTGCAGGGGCGTGTCGTTGCCCGTATTGCTGACATTATCTCAGAAGCATAGGGTGTGTCTGGTGGATTTCTAATGTTTGTTTTGCTGCCTGCGTTCTTGCTATTGATCTTCAGCCTGGTTATTTTGTGGTTGCAGTGGAAACGACCAGGGTATGGGTACATCTGGTTATTGGCTGTGCTGGCTGCATTACTTGCATGGGGTTTGTGCTTTGCGTTCCGCTGGTGGCAGCCTCAACCGTTCCAGTTGATGTACTGGAATGTGCCAGGCGATGAGCAAATAGCCGTTGTCTTTATGGTGGATGATGTTAACTGGGCGTATGTTTTTGGCTTTGCGAGCTTGCTGCTGGTTGTGATCATTGCCGATTCGACGCGGTTGACGATTGCGGGGATTGGCTGGAGATGGGCAGCCAGTCTGGGGTATGTGGGCATTGGTATGCTGGCGGCGTTATCTGGCACGATGGTTACCTTTCTGCTGCTCTGGTCGTTGATTGATGTGGTTGATCTGGCACTCGTCTTGCGGCGATCTGAGGATTCTAGAGAGGTGAAATCAGCTATGCTGTCTTTGGGGGTAAGGATGGGGGGGACTTTCTTAATGATTTTGCCAATATGTCTGGACTTTGGCAGGCAAGGGACGGGACTTGCTTTGAATGGCTTTTCTACCGAGAGCGGGATGTACTATGTGGCTGGTGTGATTTTGCGGCTTGGGCTTGTCCCGGGGCATTTGTGTTTCTCGCCGCCAGACGGTGGTTCGCGCGGCTTAAGAATTATCTCTTGTCTGATTGCACCGGCTTCTGCTATGGTTTTGTTAGGTAGACTCCCGCGGGGAATGGCTTTTCCCACCTGGCAGCCTTTTCTGTTGTTTGCTGTTGTGATTTTGGTTTTATATGCTGCGTGGATGTGGTCAAAAGTCGAAAACCAATCAAAGAGTATGTTCTACTGGCAGTTTTCGCTTGCTGGGATGGCAGTGATATGTGTGTTGCGGGGTGTGCCTTCTGCCTCGATTGTCTGGGGGGTCTCCATGATATTATCGGGGGGATTACTATTTCTTTATACCCACCGGCATGTTCAGCTTTCGTTTGTTCCTGTGCTGGGCGCGCTGGGTTTTTGCGGTTTGCCCTATACGCCTGCGGCGCGGGGTTGGCTTGGGCTGGCGCATCAGTTTGATCTTGTCGCGATTGCTATGTTGTTTGCCCACTTTTTATTGTTATATGGGTATGTACGTCATGGTTTGGTGGCTGGGGAAGACTATTTGCAAATTGAGCGCTGGGCGCAGGTCTTATATCCGGCGGCATTGATCATTATGATTGTTACTCAATGGTTCATTGGTTTATCTCGTTTGGAAGACTTATCCTATGGCGTTTTGTGGGCTTCGCTGCCTTCGGCAGGTCTGACGGCAGTGCGGTATTTCTGGTTGACCGACGCGTGGATGGAGAAAAAAATCTTTGCTGGTTATCCGCCCCGCAGGGTCATCTTTCAACGCCTTGAAAAGGGGGCAGCGGCTTTTTTAGGGCTGGAGTGGTTATCATATATTTTTGAGAAGATATATGTTGTATTTGGATGGGTCGTTAATGGGGTATCACGTATACTTGAAGGAGATGGCGGCGTGTTGTGGGCGCTTCTTCTCCTGACCTTATTGTCCACGTTGATACGTTCGCTAGAGTAAATATGGTTTACGAAGTCCTGTCTGTTATCTCTGTCATCATGCTGCTGGCGGCTTCGCTGGCGGTGTTGATCACATATAACTGGCGTGTTTGTGTTTTATCTCTTGCCGTGCAGTATTTGGCGGCTTTCTGGTTGATCAATCTGGATTACCCCCTAGCGATGGCGGCGGTGAAGCTGGTGGTGGGGTGGATGGTGTGTGCAATGCTGGGGGCTACCCCTGTGGATTTGAAACAGCCTGATGAACAGTTACCTGGCAGGTTGTTTCGGCTACTGGCTTCGGCAATGGTCTGGATACTTGTGTTCTCTATAGCACCTTCGGTGCTGCAATGGGTGCCAACGGGGATGGTTATTCTCTGGGGCGGTCTGGCGCTGATTGGCATGGGGTTGCTGCAAATCGGGATGACCACGTTTGCCCCACGCATTGTAGTGGGGTTGTTGACCATTCTGTCAGGTTTTGAAATTCTTTACTCCGTTCTTGAATCTTCTGTTTTGGTGGTTGGGCTGCTTGCGATTGTCAATCTTGGGATGGCTTTGGCAGGTTCATATCTGATGACTGTATCGGGAGGACTTGAGGTCTAATGAATGCTCCCCTGATATGGATTGTGTTTCCTGTCATTGTTTCAGTGATTTTGTTTTTTCTTAGCGCACGGCGTTACTTGGTGGTGGGGCTTGCAACAGGGAGCAACCTGTTTTTTGTCTTGCTGGGTTTGCTGTTACCTATTGATCGTCTGATCAAGCTTGGGCCATGGGCCTTTGAAGTTTCATCTACGTTGATGGTGTTTGGACGCAAGTTTGTTATTACAGATTCTGATGCCCATCTGGTTGTCTTTTTGTATTTTTTTGCTGCGTTCTGGTTTTTTGGGGCGGGTGTTGTCAGAGCGCACCGGTTGTTTATTCCTATTGGCCAATGTATGGTTGCCATTGCAGTTGCCGCGATTTCTGTCGAACCTTTTTTATATGCAGGTCTGTTGATAGAGGTAGCTGTACTTCTCAGTGTGCCTATGCTGGTGCCTCCAGGTCGGCGCGTTGGACAGGGGGTTTTACGTTATCTCATCTTTCAAACGCTGGCGTTGCCCTTTGTGCTTTATGCCGGATGGGTGTCTGCTGGCGTTGAAGCTAATCCTGCCAATCAGAGGCTGTTACAGCAAGGGGTGGTGTTATTGGGTTTGGGATTTGCTTTTTGGCTGGCGGTTTTTCCTTTCCATAGCTGGGTACCCATTTTGGTAGGGGAGGCGCAGCCGTATGTTTCTGGGTTTTTGTTAAGTCTGTTGCAGACGGTGGTATTGCTATTGATGCTTGGCTTTCTGGATTCTTTTGCCTGGCTGCGGGACTTTTCGGTTTTATCTCAGGTGTTGCAGTTGGTTGGCACAATTATGGTTGCCAGCGCGGGGATTATGGCTGCTTTTCAGCGCGATGTTGCGCGGCTTTTTGGGCAGGCGGTTATTTTAGAGAGCGGGTTCGCCTTGCTGGCTTTGAGTGTTCCGGGCTATCAGGGAGCGGAGGTGTTTGCCGGTTTTTTTGCTGGCAGGCTTTTGGCGCTGGCGCTGTGGGCATTGGCGTTGTCTAATCTGGCGGCGGATGGGATTTCCTTTGGCTTTGACCATCTTAAGGGGCTCTTACACCGTCTTCCATTGACCAGCATCGCAGTGGTGTTGTCTGTGTTTTCCATAGCAGGGTTGCCTCTGCTGGCGAGTTTTCCGGTTCGGCTGATGTTGTTTGATAGACTTATCCCCGAGGCAGTTAACGCTGTAATTTGGGTGATGATCGGCTGTCTGGGGATGTTAATGGGGGGCATTCGTACTATGATGGTAGTGGCACACTCTCAAGAAGGCTGGCGATTTGAGGAAAGACTGCCACCTGCCATTTTGATGGCGATTGGTTTGCTTGGGCTTGTCATCATTGGAATTTTTCCGCGCTGGATTATGCCATACTTGATACAATTGCTTGACCCTTTTCAAAGTCTTGGTGTTTTGATGATATTGCCACTGATATAAGAGGTTATAAACATGGAACTTCAGGAAATCATGAAACGTCTGGAATGGCTGGACGAAGAACGGCGTAAAGATAAGAGCACGATATCGCTGCTTGAGAATCGTTTGGTAACACTGGAGGGCAATATTGCCAGCCTGGTGCAACAGATAAGCGATGGCACTGACCGGCTTGCGCAAGTTGAAGTGATATTGGCGCGTCTTGATAATATTGACCTGACAATTTCACAAGCGCGTGTCGAAGCCAGTCGTTCTCTTGAAAATCTTGAAAAGCAGCGTATTGAACGCGAGCGCGAGATGGAAAAATCCCGCAGGAGTGATTTGGAAGGGGTTAACAAGGCAATTGGCGAGCTTCGCAAAGGGTTTGAAGCGATTAATGAGATTAGAAAAAGTCTGCAGTTAAGAGTGGATGAGGAAAATCGCCTGGGCAGGCTGCTGGAGGAATTGAAGAATAACTTTGAAGAAAGCCAACGAGCGGAGGAGGAAAGACAGCGTTCACAGAGGATTACTGAAGAGGGGCGAAGGCAAGATGCCAAACGTCTGATGGATTTGCAGGGTGAGGTGATCGCTTTGCGCAAACGGGGGGATGAGCAGCGTGGAAAGCTGGATGTGATGGCTGACAGTGTAAGAAAGGTTGAACTGCGCATGTCGGAGTTTCAGGCAGCCGAGAATGAACGGCGGCAGATGATAAATTCCTTTGTGGAGAAACTCAATCTACAGGAGCTGGATCGAGAACGTGTCTGGAAAGAATGGCAGGGGCGGTTTGAGGAGATTATCCAGCGGGCGGTGGCTCTGGATACAGAAATGCAGGCGTTGGAGGCTACCAACCGTGCATTAAAGCGTTCTCAACAAGAGTTCGAGGAGATCACCCAGCGGTTTGATCGCAGAGTCAACGAAATTACCGAGATGCAGCGTCTAACGGAAGAGCGCTTCCGGCAGGAGTGGACAGTTTTCAAAGCGGATGATCAGAAGCGTTGGATGAATTACATGCTTGCGCAGGAGGAACAGCAGCGAGAAATGAATCGCCTGTATGAAAAGGTGAATGAGCGTCTGGCATTGCTGGAAGATATAACACAGGAGATACGCGATTTTGATCATCAGGTGTCTGAACATTTAGAGAGGCAGATGCAAGACCTGCTGAATATGACACATCAGTGGGCAGACAACTTTGAAAAAATAACCGGTAAGCCCAAGTAGGGTGTAGAGGGGTCATGCGGGTCATTGGAACAGCTGGGCATGTAGATCACGGTAAATCAACGCTGGTAGCCGCGCTCACTGGCACACACCCCGACAGGTTGAAGGAAGAACAACTGCGGGAGATGACCATTGATCTGGGGTTTGCATGGATGAAACTCCCTGATGGCGAAGAGGTTGGCATTGTTGATGTACCCGGTCATCGCGATTTCATCAGCAACATGCTGGCAGGTGTTGGCGGGATTGATATGGCGCTGCTGGTCATTGCTGCTGATGAAGGTGTGATGCCTCAAACAAGGGAGCACTTATCCATCCTGGATATTTTAGGTGTGGGTGGGGGCATAATTGTCTTGACGAAAATAGATTTGGTTGATGATGCATGGCTGGAGATGGTCGAAAGTGATGTGTCCCGGTGTATGGCTGGCACGGTTATGGAAAACGCTCCGCTTGTGCGCGTTTCGGCACGCACTGGTGAGGGGTTGCCAGACCTGGTGCAGATGATTTCCCAACGTCTGGCTGCCACTCCGCCCCGTCCTGATTTTCACCGTCCACGTCTGGCTATAGACCGTGCTTTTTCTGTTTCTGGTTTTGGCACGGTGGTAACGGGCACGTTGCTAGATGGATGCTTGCGTGTGGGGGATGAGGTCGAAATCCTGCCTTCCCGCATTCATGGCAGAATTCGGGGATTGCAAAACCACAAGACCAAAACTGATTTGGCGCTGCCTGGCAGCAGAACAGCGGTTAATCTTTCGGGAGTACGTTTAGACCAGGTGAAGAGGGGTGATGTGTTGGCGCATCCCGAAAGATACACTGCTACCCAGCGTCTGGACGCTCATTTCCGATTGCTTGAAGAAGCCAACGCTACTCTGCGGCATAATGTGGAAGTTAAGATGTTTATTGGTGCAGCGGAGGTTCTGGCACGTGTGCGGTTACTGGGTAAAGAGATACTGCGTCCTGGTGAAGTAGGGTGGATTCAGCTGGAGACAGAAGCCCCTGTTGTGGCTTTGCGCGGCGATCATTACATCTTACGGCGTCCATCTCCGGCAGAGACTTTGGGCGGTGGACTGATTGTTGAACCGTTTTCCACCCAGCGGCACAAACGCTTCTCGTCTCAGGTTATCGAGGGACTTGAAAAACTGATGTACGGTACAACCAGTGATGTGGTGTTGCGGACTTGCGATGCGGTCGAGGTGATGACCCTTTCAGAACTGATGGGACGTGTCAAAGCCCCGCAACATGAAATTTTGGACAGTGTCAGAGAACTGGCGGAACATAACCACTTGATGCTGTTTGTTGAAAAAGAAGGGGATTTGAGCGAGGATACTTTGATCATCAGTTATTCTCAGTGGGATAAGCTGACACAAAGACTTCTTCAGGAGATGAGATACTTTCATCGTCAATTTCCTCTGCGGAAAGGTATACCGCGCGAGGAACTCAAAAGCCGTCTGAAGCTTTCCGGCAGGCTGTTTAATGCGTGTTTGCGCGCATGGCTGCAAAAAGGACTGATTCTGGAGGAAAACTTGCTGATTCATCTTCCCGAACACAGGATACAGTTTAACCGCCAGCAGCAAACTCTGGTTGATGAGTTACTTAGAGCATTTAAGCAGTCGCCGTTTGCGCCCCCCACTGTGAGTGAATGCATTCAGCAAGTGGGTGAACAGGTTTATGCCGCACTTTTGGATTTAGGTATCCTGGTGCAGGTGTCTGCACAGGTGGTGTTCCGCAGGGAGGATTACGACACGCTTGTGGCGGCGGTTAGAGAACACTTTTCAAAGGAAGAAACCTTAACGGTGATTCAATTTCGTGATCGCTTTGGCAGCAGTCGGCGTTATGTGTTGGCTTTTCTGGAGCATCTTGATGCAATAGGGATAACAGTGCGGGATGGTGATGTGCGGAGAATAAGCAGAAGTGCATAGAACGGTTATTACGGACTGGGACATGCTGTCTCAAAACTTTGACAAAGCGAGCATTGCATGTTAAACTTGGCTATCACAACCTGATTGACGCTCTCCAAAGAGAGCGTCTTTTACTGAAAGCGAGCAAAATCTTGATGAGAACCCTGGAATGGGATGATGAAAAGTTAGAACTTCTATTGATTGATCAGCGTCTTTTGCCTGACCAGTTTGAGATTTTTGTTTGCAGGACGTATCAGGATGTGGTTGTGGCAATTCGGGATATGATTGTGCGCGGCGCGCCAGCCATAGGAGCAGCAGCTGCGTTTGGCATGGCGCTGGCAGTTTGCCGTCCTGAGACTGGAACATCGGATGATCTACATGCTCTCTTAAGACGGGCGGCAGGGGATTTGCTTGCTTCCCGCCCGACGGCTGTCAATCTTGCCTGGGGGGTGCAGCGCATGTTGAAAGTGGCTGATGATGCGGCACTCACGCTATCCGACATATCACAGAGACTCATCGCTGAAGCCAAGCGAATAGCAGAGGAAGACGTTGAAACCAATAAGCGCATGGCTGTGCACGGTGCTGCTCTGATACAGGATGGTGATACGATTATTCATCACTGCAATACAGGTTCCCTGGCAACGGTGGATTGGGGGACGGCATTAGGGGTTATTCGCATGGCGCATGAAAATGGCAAACGCGTTCATGTGCTGGTAGATGAAACCCGCCCCCGCTTGCAAGGGGCACGCTTGACGGCTTGGGAGCTCGAGCAGTACCGCATTCCATACGAAATCATTTGTGATAACGCCGCTGGTTATTTTTTGCGCACCGGAAGGGCACAAAAGGTTTTCTTTGGTGCTGACCGTGTGGCTGCCAATGGCGATGTCGCCAACAAGGTGGGTTCTTATATGCTTGCTTTGGCAGCGCATGCAAACGATGTTCCTGTGTTTTCGGTCTTTCCAACAACGACTGTTGACTTAAACCTGGAACATGGCGACTTGATCCCCATAGAAGAACGCGACTGTTCTGAAGTGTTAAATATTCAAATTGATGGCAAACCGGTTACACCCAAAGGAGCTAAAGCGCGTAATCCTGCTTTTGATGTTACCCCAAACCATCTGCTTACCGCGCTGGTAACCGAAAAAGGGGTCATTTACCCACCCTTTTGGCAAAATCTGCCGCGTACTATCCTTGAAACATGAGGGTTGTAAAAATGAAAATCATTCTCACTGGTTCAATCGCGTATGACTATCTGATGACGTTCCCCGGGTATTTTCGTGATCATATTCTTCAGGAGCATCTTGAGAAAATCAGTCTCTCGTTTCTGGTTGACTCGATGGTGCGCCAGCGCGGCGGTGTGGCTCCCAATATTGCATATACGCTTGCCTTGCTGGGAGAAAAGCCCATCATTCTTGGAACAGTGGGGGAGGATTTTGATGTCTATCGTACCTGGCTGGAAAGCAAAGGGATTATTACCAAATATATTAAGGTGATCCCAGGCGAATTTACAGCTTCGTTTTTTGCGAATACCGACCTCTCCAATGCGCAAATTGCCAGCTTCTATACCGGTGCAATGGCGTATGCTGCTGATCTCTCGCTTAAGGAAGTTCGCGCGGAAAACCCGGATTTGGTTGTAATTTCTCCCAATGACCCGGCCGCTATGGAGCGTTACACAATAGAATGTCAGGAAACGCAGACCCCTTATTTATATGATCCGAGTCAGCAGATTGTCCGCATTCGACCCGATAAGCTTACATACGGGGTGCAAAATGCGCATAGTTTGTTTGTCAATGAATATGAGTTTGAATTGCTACAGAAGCACACTGGCTTAGATGCGGGGCAGATCCAAAATCATGTAGAGATAATGGTCATTACTTGTGGGGAACAGGGCGCGGTTGTATACGCAAGGGGTGAAAAATATGACATTCCTGCTGTACCGCCCCAAAAAGTAGCTGACCCAACCGGTGTCGGAGATGCCTTCCGCGCCGGTTTCCTCAAGGGGTATTCCCTGAACCTTCCCCCACAGGTTTGTGGACGGATGGGTGCCCTGGCAGCCACGTATTGTTTGGAGTACCGCGGCACCCAGAATCATTTTTATACACCCGCTGAATTCGTCTCCCGCTATCGCGAACATTTTGACGATCAAGGTGCATTGGATGTTTTGTTGAAGTAACCCTTTTAGGGCATTTTTCTGGAGGAAATCTATGTCAAATTATGATATCAAGGATGAAAAATTAGCCGAAGGCGGCAGAAGGCGGATTGAGTGGGCAGAGCGTGAAATGCCTGTCTTGCGCCTGATACGGGAACGGTTTGCTAAGGAGCGTCCCCTGCAGGGTGTTCGCATGTCTGCATGTCTACATGTTACCACCGAGACAGCCAACCTGATGAAAACTCTTCAGGCGGGCGGGGCAGATGTTGTGTTGACGGCTTCAAACCCGCTTTCTACCCAGGATGATGTTGCTGCTTCTCTGGTGGCACATGATGAAATTCCGGTCTTTGCTATTAAGGGGGAAGATAATGTGACGTATTATAAGCATATCTACGCGGCGCTGGATCACAAACCGAACATCACCATGGACGATGGCGCAGACCTGGTCAGCACCATGCATAAAGAGCGGCGAGATCTGATCCCAAATATTATCGGCGGCACCGAAGAAACAACAACAGGTGTTATCCGTCTGCGCGCCATGGCGGCGGATAAGGCGCTTGCCTTTCCCATTGTAGCGGTGAACGATGCTCAGACCAAACATTTCTTTGATAACCGCTATGGAACAGGACAGTCCACGATAGATGGCATTATACGGGCTACCAATGTGCTTTTGGCTGGAAAGACTTTTGTGGTTGCCGGTTATGGCTGGTGTGGGCGAGGGCTTGCAATGCGTGCCCGCGGCATGGGTGCTAATGTGGTGATTACTGAGGTTGACCCTCTGCCTGCGCTTGAGGCTGTGATGGATGGCTTCCGCGTTATGCCCATGATGGATGCGGCGAAGATTGGCGATATCTTTTGTACTGTTACGGGGGATATCAATGTGATTGATCGGGTGCACTTTGAAAACATGAAAGATGGTGCGATTGTTTCCAATTCAGGGCATTTTAATGTCGAGATTAACATCCCGGCACTGGAAGAAATGGCAGTTAGCAAGAAGCTGGTGCGCCCCTATGTTGATCAATATGAACTAAAGGATGGGCGACGCATCAACATTCTTGGCGAAGGCCGTCTGATCAACCTGGCGTCTGCAGAAGGGCATCCTGCCAGCGTGATGGATATGTCTTTTGCCAATCAGGCATTGTGTGCAGAATATATGGTCAAGCACGGCAAGGAATTGGAGAAGAAGGTTTACAGTGTTCCAGATGAGATTGATCGTGAGATTGCACGCCTGAAGCTTGAAGCGATGGATGTCAAGATTGATACGCTGACACCTGAGCAAATTGCCTATCTCAACTCGTGGGAAGAGGGCACATAGTTTGACCTAAGGCAAACACCTCTTTGGGGACTGCTCCAAAATAAAGAAGGGCAGTTTCCTTTTTGAGGCTGGTATTGTGGCTGCCTGTTTGGTTATTTCAGGCAGCCGCTTTTTATTCTATGACAACAGCCATGTAGTTGAGAACTCTCCAGGAGTCAAGAAAAGCGTCCACGCTGCGTTTGTAGGTCATTGCTCCGTCCACGAGTGTTATAAATGAAGGGTCATAGCCGGTTACAATAGCGGTGTGTTCAAACGCTGCAACCAGTGTGGTGTTTCCGTTGGAGGAGGTATAAGAAACTGCCGCGCCCGGGACGGTGTTGCCAATTACCCATACAATCACCGGCTGCCCGCTTGCAATTTCTTTTTGTAGCTCTTGATATGTCATCCCCTTGCGTTCCCAAGCGTTTAGACCATATTCACGCAATAGAGCTGCCACCGGAGGGGCATGCACGCCATACGAATTGGGTGGAAGCTGTCCGCGCGCATCCCAATAATTGCCAACGAAGCCGCTTTCGGGATCGTCTGAACGCGGCAGCTTATTGAGGAATTCCGTTTCATCTATGGAGATACCAAAAAAAGCTGCCAGGTCAACCGCAGAGCGGGCTTCGCAGTCCAGTGTTGAAATCTGGGCGTGCCCGGTAACGCCTGGTATTTGGGCGGATTCGGGGATGGTCTCTTCGACTGGTGGAGGGGGGAGGGTGGCTGAAGGCAATGGGGTTTCGCTTGGGGTGGGTGTTAAGGTGGGGGTGAAAGTAGGCGTTGAGGTGGGGGTGGATGTTGGCGTGGGTGTTGCGCTGCTAGTCGGGGTGAGGGTGGTAGTGGGGGTAGCTGTGGTTGACGGAAGCGGCTGAAAGGGGGTAAGGGAGGCGGTGGCAGTGTAAGAGTATGCCTGCACCTGGCGGGGTTTTAGGATGATCTGTACGGCAATTGGTTTAGCCCATGATTGCAAATTTGATGGCGCGTTACACGATAAGGTGCACGCAAGCGACACCGCTACAATAGACGCCATCCGCCAGGAAAATATCTTCATTTCTCAGCAAGCTTTTCTCTTGCAGGAGCATTTGATCATGCGGTCATTCAGATTTCTTTACCTGAACCTCGATATAAAGCGGGTCACCAAAGGCGTTTCCCTGCGGGTCAAAAGCCTGCCATACACTTCGATATTTTCCTGGCTCGTTTGGGGCGGTGAAGATAATTCGGATTGCCACACGACTGCCACTGCGTGCGGGAATAAGAGCCTGTTCCTTGATAGCGCCCATTTCTGACCCTGAGATCATGTTGATTTGGTAACCTTCCTCCCAGTTACAGCTTCCGCTGTTTTCGACTTCCCAGCGTTTATCAATTGTAGAGCCGGGTGCAACCAGTGTGCCATCTGGGACGGTCAGGTCGGACAGAAATGTCAGGTTATTGTTGCAAACGGCTGCCTGGGTTGCGGCGCTTTCTGCGGGGGACACCGTTGGGGTTTCGGTGGGGGGTAATGGTGTTGGCATCAGTGTGGGCGGGACAAAAAAGGGGCTTTGTTCTGAGTCGGGTGCTTGCCGGACAGACGAGATGCCGCATCCAGCTAGCGAAAAGATGAGGAGTGTTGCGATGAAAAGAGCTAGTCTCCGGTATGCCATCCAGAGCTATTCCTCAGACCCATCTTCTTCTACCGAGAATGCCAAAGGCACGATGCCCCCTTGTGCCTTCTGACGGATGGCAGCTTCAATCTCGGCCGAAACGTCGAGATTTTGTCTCAAGAATTCCTTTGCGTTCTCGCGCCCCTGTGCCAGCCGGATCTCGCCATAGGAGAAAAAGGCGCCACGTTTCTGGATGATATCCAGTTGCGTTGCCAGGTCAATGATATCCCCGACTTTTGAAATTCCTTCGTCATACATGATATCGAACTCGGCCGTGCGGAAGGGAGGCGCCACTTTATTCTTTACCACCCTCACGCGCACCCGATTGCCAATAATTTCTGCCCCTAGCTTGATGGACTGTATTCTGCGGATATCCAGGCGTACAGAGGTGTAAAATTTGAGAGCCAATCCTCCCGGTGTCGTTTCGGGGCTACCAAACATAACGCCAAGTTTCTGGCGCAGCTGGTTGGTGAAGATGACAGCTGTCTTGGTTTGGTTAATTGCGCCGGATAGTTTTCTTAATGCCTGCGACATTAGCCGTGCTTGCATTGCCATGGGTGCGTCGCCCATATCGCCTTCAATTTCAGCACGCGGCACAAGCGCTGCCACCGAGTCAATCACCACCAGATCAACTGCGCCTGAGCGCACAAGTGTTTCGGTGATTTCCAGAGCCTGTTCGCCTGTATCGGGTTGAGAGATAAGCAGGTCGTGGATATTGACGCCCAGTTTGGTGGCATAGGCTGGGTCAAGGGCATGTTCCATGTCAACGTAAGCCACAGTGCCGCCCTGTTTTTGCGATTCGGCTGCTGCATGAAGACAAAGGGTGGTTTTTCCTGATGCCTCAGGCCCATAAATTTCAGTGATGCGGCCGCGCGGATACCCACCTACGCCCAGCGCCAGATCGAGTGAAAGCGATCCAGTTGGTATGACGTCAACTGCCAGATGGTGCGCTTCTCCCAGCCGCATGATGGAGCCGTCTCCATAGCGTTTGATGATATCCGTTAAAGCTTTGTCCAGAACAGCACTTTTAGCTTCATCTCTCTGGGTGTTTTGCACTGGCAAGGGTTGGGTTGCTGAAACCGGTTTTCGAGCCATTTGTTACTCCTCATGGTAGATGTATAGATTATATATCTCATTTTTATTTTGGCAAGTACAAACCATGAACATATTTTAGTACATTTGTTCGATGCGTCAAGGGTTTTGAAGTGTCAATTTCAGGTATAATTACGTTCAAGCGGTATCCATTTCCAAAAGATATTTAGAAAGGTAATCACCAGTCAATGACAGACAAGCTCATTAACTTTTTTAAGCCGCGTGGGGTAGCTCTGATTGGGGCGTCTTCGAATCCTGGCAAGTTAAGTTATGGCATTCTGAAAAATATGATTTCATACGGGTATCAGGGTAGTGTTTACCCGGTTAACCCAGGCAATCAGGAGATTTTGGGTTTGAAATGTTACCCCAGCATTAGCGAAGTGCCTGACCCAGTTGACCTTGCGGTGGTGATATTACCAGCGCCTGCCGTTCCAGAAGTTGTTGAGGCGTGCGGGCAGCGCGGTTTGCAGGCTGTCAATATTATATCCGGCGGTTTTCGGGAGGTGGGAGCAGAGGGGTATGAGCTTGAAAAGCGTTGTTTGGAGATTGCATCCCGCTATCAGATGCGTCTGATTGGTCCCAATTGCGTTGGCACCATGGATCTGTATAGTGGGTTGAATACGACGTTTATCCGTGGTGTGCCTGACACGGGTAGTATTGGTTTTATCTCGCAGTCTGGAGCTGTTTGCGGTGCGGTTGTAGATCTGGTGGCAGGCAAGGGCATCGGATTTTCGTATTTTGTCAGCATGGGTAACGAAGCCGATGTTACCGAGACAGACCTGATTGAATTTCTGAACAAGGATGAAAATACTCGTGTCATTGCTGCCTATGTTGAAGCAATTAGCGATGGCCCTCGGTTTATCAGGGTTGCCAGCCAGGTGACTCGTCATAAGCCAATCGTGATTTTAAAGGCTGGTCACTCTGATGCTGGCGCTAGAGCTGTCTCTTCGCATACTGGTTCGCTGGCTGGCAGCATCGCAGCATACGATGCTGCATTTCGCCAGAGCGGCGTTATCGTTGCCAATACGGTGGCTGAACTGTTTGATATTTCCTTTGCGCTCTCTGTGCAGCCTTTGCCGGTTGGGAATCGGGTTGCCATCGTGACCAATTCAGGGGGGCCGGCGGCATTGGCGTCTGACAGTCTTGCGGCAAACGGGTTGCAGCTGGGTGATTTGAGTTTGGATACCAAAGCAAAACTGCGTGAGTTTTTGGTGCCCAGCGCTCAGGTAAACAATCCCGTTGACATGCTTGGCGGGGCAACGCCAGAAGAGTATGCCCGCGCCCTTGAGTGTGTGCTCAAAGACCCGGGAATTGATACGGCTCTGGTAATACAGGTGCCGACTTCTCTTGTGAATCCTGTGGAGAGCGCAACAAAAATAGGTGAGACGGCTGCAAAGTCCGAAAAACCTGTCATTGTCTGTCTGATGGGGGATGCAAGCATTCAGGAGGCACGCAATACGCTTCATCGGTTAAAGGTGCCAATGTATGTTTATCCCGAACAGGCTGGCAGGGTGTATGGGGCAATGCTCAATTACAAGAGATGGCTTGACACGTCGCCCGCTGGGGAGATGCCAGGATTTAGCGCTGATAGACAGATGGCGCAAAGACAATTTGACAGTGTAAAAGCGATTAAGAACATTGGCGAGGCGCACATTCGTCCTCTGTTGCAAACTTATGGCATTCCTCTCATTCCTGCAGAGCTTGCTCGATCGGCGGAGGAGTCTGTACGCCATGCAGAAAAGTTAGGATACCCCGTTGCACTGAAGATTGTCTCACCGGACATTTTGCACAAGTCAGATGCTGGTGGTATACGTCTCAATCTGAGTACTCCCCAATTGGTTGAACAAGCGTATCAGGAGATGATGGAAAAACTGGCAGCCGCATTCCCGGATGCCAGATTGGAAGGTGTGCTGGTAGAACCTATGGCTGCCAAAGGGCATGAGGTTATCGTAGGCATGAAACGCGACCCGCAATTTGGCCCGCTCATGATGTTTGGTCTGGGTGGTGTGTATGTGGAGCTATTTACTGATGTGGCTTTCCGTGTGGCACCCCTGAATGCTCAGACGGCGCTGGAAATGATATTTGAAACCAAAGCAGGAAAATTGCTTAAGGGCGTGCGCGGACAGAAACCGGCGGACGTAGAGGCTGTTGTTGATTGCATTTTGCGGCTGGCACAGCTGGCTCTTGACTTTCCGGAGATTGCTGAAGTAGAGGTGAACCCGTTGCTGGTTTTCGAACAAGGTAAAGGTGCAACTGGCTTGGATGCGCGTGCCATTCTGTTGTAGAAGATTGCGGTAACCATTGGGCTTTCAGCAGGGGGCAATTTGAAAGCCCATGATCATCATGACAAAAATTGTAAAGCCATTGCAAGGTTTGGATGGCAAGGTTTGAGAGATAATGTAGAAAACCATCTAAACCTTACTGGGAGAGTTATTGGAATGCGAATTCTTGTCATCGATGATGACCCTTGTACCACAGAATTACTCACGATGATTTTAAAGCCTATTAGTACCAATATCCTTACTGCCCATAGCGGACGCGAGGGTGTCCGTATGGCAAAGGATTGCTCACCGGATGTTATCGTGCTTGACATGATGATGCCTGATTTGGACGGCGTGCAAAGCTGCCGCGAAATTCGCGAATTTACTTCCGTCCCCATCTTAATTGTTTCCTCGGCAGGACAGCCAAATCTGATTGCAGAAGCGCTTAACGCTGGCGCAGATGACTATCTTGTCAAACCGGTCACGCGTGATATTCTGGCTGCCACTGTCAATAAGTTTTTACGCCGCCGCCCTCATTACACAAGGCCTGCAATAGCAACAGTTTGAGCCAGTAAATCCCTTTTGTAGTAGAATAAAGAAAAATTGGTTTTGGAGTTGCAGATTTGCAAACCTGTTCGCGTTGTCATTCGCTTGTTGCGGATACGATTGACCAGTGTCCCGTTTGTCAGGGGAGTCTGGAGGAGCTTTCGGAGGCAAAGCTTGCCCTGACGAGGTTGCGAGCAAACCCCCGTATCCTTTCGATACGCATCTCTGTTGCGCCTGATGCCTGCCCGGAGTGTCAAAAGATACAGGGCAATTACGAAAAAGACAACGTGCCCGCATTACCTGTAGAGGGGTGTTCTCATGAACACGGATGCCGGTGTTTTTATGACCCTGTGCTGGGCGAAATCTATCCCTGATATTTAGGAAAGGCAGTGTCTATATGGATGAGCAAAAAGTGGGTATGTTCAGTAAGGGGCGTTGGCTGCTGTTGATTGTCCTCCCGTTGGTGATGGGTATTTTGTTGTCAATAGCGGTTCCGCAGCCCATCATTGGTCTGATTTATTTTAACGACGCGATTTACGATTTTAGCGCCAAGGAATTGATTACGCAGTTAACATACGCGCGGGATCATCCTGAAGTTCGCGCGGTGGTAATTGTTCTTAACAGCCCAGGCGGGACAGTCGTTGACACCGAAGCTGTCTATATGGAAATTGCACGTCTACGTGAAAAGAAGCCGGTCATCACACTCATTGAGGGCATGGCCGCTAGCGGCGGGTATTACGTTGCTGTAGGGACTGACTATATTATTGCCAAGCCCAGCTCGGAAGTTGGCAATGTGGGTGTGCTTACGTACCTTCCTGATATTCCCAGTGTGGAGGAGGATCTATACTCGACAGGCCCTTATAAACTGTGGGGGTCGCCGCGCGACACTGTTATCCGCGAGCTTGAGATGATCAAACAGGGCTTTTTGCAGGCTGTTCTTCTTGGGAGAGGTAAAGCGCTTAAGACGGATGAGCAAACGATTCTGCGCGGTCAGATCTGGCTAGGGTCGGAAGCTTTGCGCATGGGGCTGGTGGATCAGCTGGGGTCGCTCAGCCACGCCATTGAAAAAGCGGCGGCAATGGCGCGAGTCTCTCATTATCGCAGTGAAGATTTGCGCCCTCTCTCAGGTTTGCCGGAGATTTCTTACTTACCGTTTTTTGTGGAATACCCAGATGGTCGTCTGACGTCTTATCCCCGCAAACCAGGTATTTATTTGCTCTACATTCCTACCATGGAGGGTGCGCGATGAGAAGCCGATCTTTGTTTGTAGTGCTGATTTTTTTGATTTTGCCTGTTCTGGCGCGCACGCTTTGGTTCTATCAGGGGGTGTATCAACGTGAAGAGAAGGTTGCGACACCTGACTACTTAAGCCTGAAGATGCCCCTTCCGAATCTGGCTACACCTGCTCCTAAAACTACCCCGATTGCCAGCATGGTGGGGATTGCCCAACAGCCGTTGATACTGTTTGATTATGCTCATGCCAACAGTTTTACGCTATCTGAGATTGATCGTCTTGTGCACGAGCTTTCTTCGCGTGGCGCTCAGGTTGATTTATCCTCTGAAAGTGATAGCCTGGACTATCTGTTGCGGAGAGCGGCCGCGTATGTGGTCTTGACGCCTACTGTTGCTTTCACCCCAGGCGAAATCCAGGCTGTTTCTCGTTTTGTCCAACGTGGTGGGAGATTTTTGGTGATAACCGATCCCACCCGCAATTACGGCTACGCTAACTTTGAGTTGGATGAGTTCTTCCAAACGTCGCCTACTTCGTCTAATCTCAGCAGTGTGGACATTGTCAATCAACTTTTATCCACGTTTGGTATCGCTTTTGTGGATGATTATCTTTACGATATGACTGAGAACGAGGGAAACTTTCGTAACATCGTTCTTTCCAATTTTGTTGAGGATGTTGTTACCAAAGGGTTAACCAAGGTCGTTTTTTACAGCGCACATTCGATACAGAGCAGTCAGAAAACACTCCTTGAGGGCAATCCTAGCACGCTTTCCTCTAAAACCGATCAAGGTGGTGACGTGGTGGTTGCGGCGAGCGCTTCTGAGGGCAACGTGTTGGCGATAGGAGACCTTACCTTCATGATTGCACCGTATTATCTGGTGCAGGACAATAGCCGATTGATTGGCAATATTGCCCATTTTCTTGTTTCGGCAAACAAGCAACATGATCTATTGAATTTTCCCTTCCTGTTTTCCAAACCTGTCGATATCGTTGTGGGTGAAAATATTGACATGGACAGTGAGACGATATCCAAACTCACTGATCTTCAACAGCATTTCGAGCGTTTGGGTTTGAAGGTCGGGTTTGCTGAAAAAGAGCAGCAAGATCATGATCTGATCATTCTGGACACTTACCCGCCTCAAAAGGATTATCAGCAGTTTATTGATCCTTTTGAGCTGCGATTTGTTACAGATGAGTTAGAAGAAACTGTGAGTGGTAGCTCGGATGGTAGAGGAGCATCTTCTGCGGGGAATGGTGTAGATGGAGGCGAAAAACCCAACAAGGTCATTATCCCAGGGTTTGGGAAGTTGAAAACGAGCGACGTCAGCTTGCTGCTTTTCCTGCCGAGTTCGGACCAGAATGTAGCTGTGGTATTGGCAAAGGACAGCAAAGCGGTCTACGAAGTCATCGATCAAATTACCAGCGGGCTTTCGAATTGCATTCTGGAACAGGGGAAGCTGGCTATCTGCCCGGCAACTGGGAGCGAAGACGAAGATATTTTCTCAGATTATGAGGATAGTGGGTACGATTGGGATAGCTGGGAAGAGGAATATGATCTTGAAAGCCAAACTGAAACACCGCTTCCAACCGCGTTGCCTTACCCGACGCCCTTGCCTTCACCTTGATCTGCGCGCTGCAATTTACGTGTTAGAGGCGACCTCGATCAGTTGAAGAAGCGCTGCTGCCACATCTCGAGGCGCCTCCAGCATGGGCATGTGTCCTGCCTGAGGCACTTCCACAAACCAGGCTTTGCTCAACAATTGTGCTGTTGTACGGGCTTTCTCCACAGGGAGAATGGGGTCTTCTTTACCCGCAATGACGACTGCTGGAACATCCATGGATGACAGCTCCTGGGTCATGTCGGTACGCTCAGCCATGCCTTTCAAGGAATTGATCATTCCGGTGGGGCTGGTGTTCATCATGATTGACTCCAGTTGATTTGCCAGCTCGGGGTTAATGGTCAATTTAGTGCCCATATCCTTGATCAGCGGCAACACTCCACGCCGCTTGATTTTTTCGATCATCAAATATCTGCCCTGTCTGCGCTCGGGGTTATCGCTGGCTGCATGAGTGGCAACCAACCCTAAGCCTGCCAGACGCCATGGGAACGCGTGTGCAAAAGCCAGACTTACATATCCCCCCATCGAATGTCCTACTACGACGGCGCGCTCTATTTTCAAGTCGTCTAATAATGCCACAATGTCTTCAGCCAGCAAACGCATGGTGTACATCTCATCTGTTACCGGCGAGCGACCATGTCCGCGCAGGTCAGGCAAGATCAAACGCGCTTTGCTTGCCAGTTCTGGCACGACTGGTTGCCAGATAGTGTGATCTAGCGGGAACCCGTGCAGCAAAACTACTGGGAAACCTTTTCCTTCCTCTTCATAAAACAGCTTAACTGGCTGATATTCCATCCTCTTCTTCTCCTTCTGCGTGGTTTTCGAAGCTCTTGATCCAATGTTCAACAAAAGATAAGGCTTGCTGGCGGTTTTGTATCTCGCCTGCTGCTTGAGCTTCTCTCACCGCTTCAATGATAACACCAATTTGTGGCCCAGGAGCCAACCCAAATATTCTTTGCAGGTCATCGCCATTTAATAGAATTTTGGGGTTAATAATATCACCAATTTCATTCCAGTAAGCATCTAGCATCACCTGGCAGATGTTGATTGCGGTCTCCCATTTCTCTTGAGAAAGTGTGACACCATAGTTAGCCAGCATATCTGCAAGAAACAAAATGATGACTTCAATTCCTGCTCCCTGACAATTGCGGAAGAAGCGGTAAATTTCGCGCCGCGAGGGTACTTGTCCATTCTCCATGATGGGCGACAGTGCATTTTGCTGGCGCACGATCTTCTCAATGTGTTTAACCTCTGCGGCGCTGAGCTTAAGCTCACGGGCGCGCTTCGTTGCGGACTGTGCCGCGTGGATGCTATCCATATGGTATGCGATTGAGGTTTGTGCTGATTTGTCCGCTTTGTGATAGAGCGCTGCAAATTGTAAGAGAGAGCGTCGCGTCCTGTCTATGTTCAATGGTGCGGCAAAATATGTTTTCAATGACTGAGTATAATTTCCAATTCTTAACTTCAGAAACCCATAAACAGGATTGTTGAGTTTTTCCCGTACTGTTTCCCCACACAGGATCACCAGGATAGAGAATAAGCTTTGCATGGTGGAGAGAGTATGCTCCCATACGGTCTCTGGATAGGGTGAGGTGTTCTGGAGATTCTTCTGGGCGGTAAGCTCGGGAAATAATACATCTGTTACTTGCAGTTGATCCAGCAAACGTATCGCAGCCGCTGCATATTCACTGTCTAGGATACGGAAAATCTCATCACGCTGCCGTTCCCCAGACACTTGTGGCAGCAAGCTTATTCCTTCTTGAATGGCTTGTTTTAAAGAAACATGCATTCTGAGTCCATACTCCAGAGAGAATCTAACGGCTCTCAGGATGCGGACAGGGTCATTTGTGATGGAGTCGGGAGAACATGGGCGTAATATTGCCTCATGCAGGTCGCGCGCTCCCCCTAATGGGTCAATCAACTGATGGGGTGATTGCAGGTCAAAAGCCATGGCGTTGATGGTGAAATCACGCTCGCGAAGGTCGGCTTCCAGAGTATCCCCTCTCTGAGAGGCAAAATCTACTTCAAGTTTTTGACCATTGGGATATAAAATGACTCGCGCAGTATTGCGAGCGTTATCCAAGACATAGAAATGTCCCTGCAGACGGTTTGCCACTTTGCGGGCGATACCACAAGCATCGTTTTGTACCAGCAGGTCAATATCTCGGGTGGGACGGTTGCGCAATATGTCTCTGGGTACGCCGCCGACAAGATAAACCGCTAAATTTCTTTCCTGGCAGATTGAGAACACTTGTTCGAGTACATGGCTTGCTGGCAGGTGAGAAAACTTGCTCAAAACGACCTCAACACCAGCCGACGCTCTATACGCCTAGCTCGGGCAGGTAACGATCTGTAGCGACAACACCGATAAACGGCAAGTTGCGGTAGTACTCATCCAGGTCAAGGCCGTAACCAAACACGAACTTGTTTGGGATGACAAACCCTGTGTACCGTATTGGTACGTCAACCTCGCGCCGTTCAGCTTTATCCAACAAGGTGCAAACGTGCAGGCTGCGAGGCTTGCGGGTGCTGAGGATATCTAGAACGGACGAAATGGTATAGCCGCTGTCAATGATATCCTCAACAAGTAGCACATCTTTTTCGTGAATGTTGGTGTTTAAATCCAGGGTGATCTTAACCTGCCCGCTTGTTTCACGACGCCCTGCGCCATAAGAAGAAACAGCCATGAAGTCAATGGCATGTGGAACGCTGATATATCGCATCAGGTCTGTCAAAAACATGACACCGCCGCGTAGAATACAAATCAGCAACAGATTCTTATCCTGATAATCCCGACTGATTTCAGCACCCAGTTCGGCGATTCTTGTTTTCAGTGCTTGCTCATCAATTAAGACTTCACTTAAGAAGTTGCGATAATCCTGTACCATGAGCAACCTCGACTCAGATTTATTCTCTATGGGGTACTTGATGGTGTTTGCGACATCGCGCTTCGTATAGTTCCGCTGCTCCCACGATAACGACAGGGTCTTCATAAAAAGCAGGCGCGCCGTTGACCAGGCGTTGTGTGCGTGATGCTGACTCTCCGCATACCATACAGATTGCCTGAAGTTTGTCAACCCGTTCGGCTTTTGCCATGAGGAATGGCATGGCGCCAAATGGTTGGCCACGAAAGTCTGAGTCCAGTCCGGCTACAATAACCCGTAAATTTCGCTCAGCAAGCTGATCAACGACGTCTATGATTTGTTCGTCAAAGAACTGCGCTTCGTCTACCCCAACAACAGTTGTGTCTTTCTCAATTCGATTTAGAATTTCATTGGCGTTATGAACCGGTATTGCCTCAAAAGCCATGCCTGCATGAGAGGTAACCTGCTCTAATCCATAGCGGGTATCTACTACGGGTTTGAAGACCTGCACTTTTTGCTTGGCAATCACTGCCCTTCGCAGTCTGCGAATTAACTCTTCCGTTTTGCCCGAGAACATTGACCCGCAAATTACCTCAACTGACCCGACATAATGTTTCATTATGAAAAAGCTGTGCTCCTTCCTGATGGATAAAACTGTGATGATTTTACTCCAACTTGGGTTTTTGTTATAGAAAAAAAGCCCCTCCGCATGATTGGGAGGGGCAAAAGTCAATGGTTTGTTTACACGACGATCTCGTCAATGGCGGCTGGCAGTTCATAGCCCAACTGCCGCAATTGCTTCTTCAGATCGATTAACGACTTGCGTCCAAACCCTTGAATGGCAAGCAATCCCTGCTCGCCTTCAGCCATTTTGTCGATCGCCTGCCCAACGGTTGTGATGCCGGCGGCAGCCAGCGCTTCGCACGCGCGTTTGCCAAGATTGAGGTCAGCGATCGGGCGGAGTGGTGAAGTGCGTGCATCTTCTTTTGCCTTTTTATCTTCAACATAAGCCTGCCTGGCTTGCAGCTTTCGGTAGAAGCGGTCAACCTGCCCCTCAATGTCGATAATACGCTGCTGCTGTCCCGTGAAAAACGGGTGACACTTTGAGCAAACCTCTGTGCGAATGACTTTTCTGGTAGAACCGGTTGTCCAGGTATTCCCACACGAGCAAATTACCTGTGCATCCGTGTAGTATGTCGGATGAATCTCTTTTTTCATGTTAAATCACCATTCTTGATATCAAACCATGCTAGTTGGCGTTGCATTGAAAGACTACATTGTCTCTTGGGGGACAACGCTAACGCGTTTTCGCCCACCGGGCAAAGCTTCAAAAACCACGATTCCATCAATGACCGCAAACAGGGTGTCGTCCTTGCCCACTTTTACGTTTAGGCCAGGCTTGATGTGTGTTCCCCGTTGACGAACAAGGATGTTGCCCGATAATACCTTTTGTCCTGCGTAGCGTTTGACACCCAAACGTTGCGCATTGCTATCGCGTCCATTGCGGCTGGAGCCGCCACCTTTCTTGTGAGCCATTCTTTCTACTCCATTTCAATTTTGTCAATTTTGAGACGGGTATAGTGCTGGCGGTGTCCTGTCTTAACCCGAATGCGCTTCTTTGGGCGGTAGCGGAAGACATCAATCTTGGGTCCTCTTATTTGATCCACCACAGTTGCGTTGATCCGCGCGCTATCAATGACAGGGGTTCCAACAACAACCTGATCGTCATTGACCATTAGCAACACAGTTGCCAGCGTTACTGGCGTGCCGGGTTCTACCGGCATCAGGTCCACATCAATTGTGGAACCTTCGACGGCTTTGTATTGCTTGCCGCCACTTTCAACGATTGCATATTTCATTTTTTCTTTTCTCCAATCTTCACTTCGCCGCTGATTACGCGCTCACAAGCGCCCAATTGCGGGGAAGTCGGGAATAAACATATATCCCTAGCGTTGGCTTCCCGCCAGGAAAAAGCAGACCGTATTATACACGCCCCCTTAATATCTGTCAACAAAACCGCGTTAGTTCACATAAAGCGTTACTGAAGTAATATCGTTAGCTCAAAAGAAAATGTTACACTAACTTTTTGCTGGCATTTTGATCACTTCTTTTCTGTCGTTTTCTCGTTTTTGAGCTATAATACAGTCACTATACACAAACAGAAGGAGGATTATCCAATGGCAAGCGTAACGTATCGTAATGTAATAAAAAAGTTCGGTGAGGTCTATGCAGTTAACAATCTCAATATCGAAATTGCCGACAAAGAGTTTTTGGTGCTTGTTGGACCGTCGGGGTGCGGCAAAACAACCGCTTTGCGTTGTCTGGCAGGGCTGGAAGAGGTTACTTCCGGCGAAGTGTTGATTGGTGATCAGGTTGTCAATGATGTTCCGCCAAAAGACCGCGACATTGCAATGGTGTTTCAGTCGTATGCTTTATATCCCCACATGAGCGTTTTTGACAATATGGCATTTGGTTTGAAATTGCGCAAGGTGCCCAAAGACGAAATCAAGCGCCGTGTGGAAGAGGCCGCGCAGATATTGGGGATTGAGCATTTGCTCAAGCGTAAACCCCGTGAGCTTTCGGGCGGTCAGCGCCAGCGTGTGGCTGTAGGACGGGCGATTGTGCGCGAGCCAAAGGTTTTCCTCTTTGATGAGCCGCTTTCTAACCTGGATGCCAAGCTGAGGGTGCAGACGCGTGCTGAGATCAGCAAACTGCATCAGCGCTTGCAGACCACATTTATCTATGTGACCCATGATCAGACAGAAGCCATGACAATGGCAACCCGCATTGCGGTGATGAATAAAGGTATTTTGCAGCAACTGGATACTCCGCAAAACTTGTACGATACCCCAGGCAATCTGTTTGTTGCCGGGTTTATTGGTTCACCCTCTATGAATTTCTTCCCGGCAAAGCTGGAAAAGGCTGATAGCAAGCTGGTAGTCAAAGCTGATGGCTTCTCGGTGAACATCCCTGATGACCGTGCCCAACCCTATTACCCATTGGTGGGTAAGGAGATCATCTTTGGCATACGCCCGGAAGATATTCACAATCCCACCTTCCTGCCGCCTGGCATTCATGCTTCCAATGTGGAAGCCAAAGTGGATGTTACAGAGTTGATGGGCAACGAAATTTTTCTCTATCTTGTCAGCGGGAAGGATAGTTATATTGCCCGAGTGGATCCGAGAACGCGATTTGCGATTGGTGACAAGGTGCAAGTTGCTTTTAACATGGATAAATTCCATATCTTTGACCCTTCTGTGGATAGGGAGAATCCACCTGCAGTTCGTTGACTTTTGATGGATTAACACAATCATAGAGGCTGACCAAATAAGGAAAGGCTGTCAGAAGGTGCTTGCACCTGTGACGGTGCTGAAAATGGCAACTGTTGGGCATCACAGTAGAAGCAGTTTGCCTGAATCCTTGTTAGGGCAGCCTCTAATAAATAACAAGGAGTTGCGTTATGATCAAACTTGTACTTGTGCGGCATGGTGAGAGTGTTTGGAACAAGGAGAACCGTTTTACGGGGTGGACGGATGTAGACCTTTCGGAAAGAGGGATAGAAGAAGCGCATCAAGCGGGTAAGATGCTCAAGGAGGGAGGCTACACGTTTGATATTGCCTATACTTCGGTGCTCAAGCGCGCCATCCGCACGTTGTGGATTGTGCTGGACGAAATGGATTTGATGTGGATACCGATTATCAACTCCTGGCGTCTGAATGAGAGACATTATGGTGCTTTGCAGGGTCTCAATAAGGCTGAGATGGCTGAAAAGTTTGGTGAGCAGCAGGTGCATCTGTGGCGGCGCAGCTATGATGTGCCCCCCCCGCCGTTAGAGGAGACAGATGAGCGCTATCCTGGCAAGGATGTGCGTTATAAAAACCTGGCTGATAAGGATATCCCACGCTCCGAATGTTTAAAGGATACAGTTGAGCGGTTTCTTCCATTTTGGCATGAAACTGTGGTGCCTGCGTTGAGGCAGGGGCAAAAGATCATCATTTCGGCGCATGGGAACAGCTTGAGGGCGCTTGTTAAATATCTTGACAATATATCGGATGAGGAGATCGTTGGGCTGAACATCCCGACGGGTATTCCCCTTGTGTATGAATTGGACGAAACCAACGATTTCAAGCCCATCAAACATTATTATCTGGCAGACGAAGCACAGCTTGCAGAAGCGATTGCTAAGGTTGTTGCGCAGGGCAAAAAGAAACCGGGCGAGTAAAAAATCGTCTGTAACTGTTCCCCCTTCCGCTGTGTTGGAAGGGGTTTTTTTATGATTTTGATTGTCTTGCCAGGAAGATGAGTAGTAAAGCGCCAAGCAGGCTCAAAAGCCCTGCCAGTGTGAAAGCATCTTGCCAGAATTGCAATGGAAAAAGACGGATCAGTGTGTCGGAATATTGAAAAATCCAGCTGTCACCTTCAAAAAAGATACGGTGAAAACCGGTGAATAACATATTGAAGCTGACAAGCACACTGATAAGGATCAGGAGAATAAGAGCTGCTGTCAGCCATCCGCCGTGTCTTACTCCCTGTAAGAACGCATCCCACCCGTTGCCTTTCCAAGCCCATACTCCTAGTATGACAAAGAGGGGCAGCAGAACATACCAGGCAGTAAGCATTCCTTTTACAACCAGTTTGACATCCAGCATGTGGGACAGTTCGCGCGGGTTATACAATGGAGAGCCATCCGGCAGCGTTTTTTCGCTCAAAAATGAGAGATCGGAATCGTTGAGCAAATACTCTAGTGAGATGCTTGCCCATTGCAGACGATCTTGTAATGTGAAACCGTAAGGGTCTGCGGGAAAACCGGGGCGGCGGTATTCGAGGTGAAGATAGAGGGGTGTCAGCAGAATACGGATCGAGGTCATGAGCAGCAAAAATGGCAGCACCAATGCGGTTAACCAGGTTAGCAAACGGTGTTGGATCATTGTAAGTCCTCCACATTACCAGAGAAGACAAAATCCAGAATCATTGTATTGGTGATCCACTCAACTGGCGCCCAGTCGTCGGTGAAAACTTTTTCCTGTTGGGGCACTGGCTGCAGATTTGCTATGGTAACCTGCATGGTCTCGATCAGCAGGGGCGAGATACTGGCATCTTTTGACATCCAATGGTAGTTCTCGATCAGATTTTTTGTTTCTGTAGGCTGTAACGTGGCAAAGATGATGGAATTAAAGGTGTTAGGGATGTCTATCACATGAATAGTTGGAAATACGCTCAAAATGGTGCTGCCCAGGGCGTTAATCAGACGGCGGTCTGTGGGGCTGCGTCCTACGTTGATGACCATCACACCGTCAGGGGTGAGATGCTGGTGAACGATGGTGAAAAATTCACGTGTGGTTAAATGCCAGGGGATGTACGGCGGGCGGTAAGCGTCAATGCTGATGATGTGGTACTTTTCCTGGCTATGGGCAATACCCCAGCGTCCATCTTGAACCAATACGTTCAGGTTGGGCTGGGTCATGTCAAAATAGCGACGCCCTACCTGCACAATTTCCGGGTCTATTTCATAGCCATCAATGCGGATGTCTCCGTATACGGCTGTAGCTTGTCGGGCGGTTGTTCCTGCTGCCAACCCGATAATCGCCAGGCTTTTGACATTGGAAAGTTGATAGGGGGCGCGGTTGAAGAATGGCGCAACGAGTACCTGCTCCCATGGCCCATAGTAATTCAAAACGGTGGGATGGTACATGGAATGAACCCCCTGACCATCATTCAGTCGCAACATGCGGTATCCATCCTCTTCCAACACTTGAATATAGTTATAGGCAGATTCGGTTTCAAAGATTTTATTTTTCGTGACTTTATATGGGCCTGCTATCCCCCACAAACCAATGGCGATAACAAGGGGAGGTGTCCAAAGGAGGCGGAGCATGGCTTTGTTGCCTGAACTTATCCAGAGCCCGACAAGAGAAACTATCAAGAGGAGAAAGCTAAAAGCCAGTATGGTGCGGTAGGTGCCTATCAGTGGGATCAGGATGAGACCAGGGAGAAAAGTCCCGATAAAAGACCCGAGGGTTGAAATGGCATAAATTTTTCCAGATATGCTGCCCACCTTGGTTGTCTCGTCCACTGCCAGACGGATTGCAAATGGTGAGGCTGTGCCAAGAAGTATCATGGGGACGAAGAGGAGAATTAATACGGCGATGAAAGAGCCGATGAGGATGCCAAAAGCCAGCTGGTCAAAGGCTTCGGATGCCATGCGGAGTACGGGTTTGGATATTGGCGGTATCAGGGCTATGGAAATGGCTGCGAGTAACAGGATGAGGAAGAACCAGCGTGGAGAGGGCTTGCGGTCGGCTAAATAACCGCCTAGAAAATATCCTGCCGCCAGATAAATGAGGATCAACCCAATGATGCTTGCCCAGACCAGGTTGCTTGTACCGAAAACATTCCCCAGCAGCCTTTCAGCCGACATTTCGATCGCCAGACAGGTCATTCCAGAGAAGAAAACGGTGATGTACAAATATTTACGCATAGGCTGTTTTCGCTGTGAGAGAAATTCTTGAGACATTATACCGTGTTGTATAATAGGTCGTAAGAAAAACTTTGAGGGTAGTGATCATGAAACTGGTTTCTGTTGAAGAAATGCGAGCTATTGAGGCTGAAGCCGATGCAAATGGGGTAACCTACGAAAAAATGATGGAAAATGCCGGAAATGGTCTGGCAAAGGTTGTTCAAGCGCTTGACCTGAACGGGCGAGACAGGGCTGTCGTCGGGCTGGTTGGCGCTGGCAATAATGGCGGGGATACGCTGGTGGCATTGACGGCGTTGTTGAAGGCAGGTTGGCAAGCAATGGCATATCAGGTTTTGCCGCGCGGTGAGAAAGACCGCTTGACCGCGCTGTTTGAAGAAAGTGGCGGGGAGTTGATACGCTACGCAGAGGACAAGAAGTTTCAACGGTTGGATGAGTGGTTGCGTTCGGCAAGCGTTTTGTTGGACGGGATTTTGGGGACAGGCGCCAGGCTGGTTTTATCGCCGGAATTAGCAAAGCTGCTGGCGCATGTGGCGGAATTTTCGCCGCGCCCTTATGTGGTGGCAGTGGATTGCCCATCGGGGGTTGACTGTGACAGTGGAAGCGCAGCGGCGGAGTGTATCCCTGCCAATATGACGGTGTGCATGGCGGCTGTGAAAGAAGGGCTGATAAAATTACCCGCATTTGAGCTGGTGGGGCGTTTAGAGGTGGTGGATTTGGGCTTGCCGCAAAATATCCAACGGTGGGCAGCGGTCAAGCGGCAAGTGGTTTCTGAAGAGGTCGTACGTCCAATTTTGCCCAAAAGGCGTATGGATGCTCACAAGGGAACTTTTGGCACTGCCATGATTGTAGCTGGTTCGACGAATTATACTGGTGCGGCGTTGCTGGCAGCCAAGGCAGCTTACCGTATTGGCACTGGGTTAGTACGGCTTGCCATACCCGCCAATTTGCATACTGCACTGGCGGGGCATATTCCTGAGGCGACGTGGTTGCTGCTTCCGCATGAGATGGGCGTTATTTCTGATGATGCGCATGCGTTGATTCTCAAGAACCTTGATAAAGTAAGCGGGTTGCTTCTAGGACCTGGATGGGGGCTGGAAGATACAACGGGAGAATTTCTGCAGAAACTGCTGGCTGCGCCCGTGGAGGGTGTTCATAAGGGCAGTATCGGTTTTGTTCCAAGTGATACAGAGAGCAAAGCGACTGAAAAGATTAGCCTGCCGCCGCTGGTGATTGATGCTGATGGGCTGAAACTTCTGGCGCAAATAAAAAATTGGCATGGGCTGCTGCCTTCTTTGTCTGTTTTGACGCCTCATCCGGGCGAGATGGCTATCCTGACAGGTATGGATATTAAGGACATCCAGCGCCAGCGGATTGAAGTGGCACAGCAATTTTCTCGGCAGTGGGGGCATGTTATCGTCTTGAAGGGCGCGTTGACGGTTGTTGCTGATCCGCAAGGCAGGTTAAGTGTTATCCCTGTGGCGACGCCTGCCCTGGCGCGCGCTGGCACTGGGGATGTGCTTGCGGGCATGGTTGTCGGTTTGCTTGCTCAGGGAGTTTTGCCTTATGAGGCGGCGGTAGCGGCAGCCTGGGTTCATGCGCAGGCTGGCTTAAGGGCCTTGGATTGGCTGGGACATTCTGCTGCTGTTTTGGCGGGCGACTTGTTGGACTCGATCGCAGAAGTGCTTTCGGCGATCAACAGGCAGGAAGTTTGAGGTTAAGCAAATTCTGCCCCGTTGAAACACGGGGCAGCTTTTAATCACATCTTTATCAATAGAGACTATGCTGGAGTCTCGCCTTGTTCAGTCTTTGCTTTGCGCTTGGGGATGATTTCGTCCAATTTGGCTTTCTGTTCCTCAAGCAAGACTTTTCCTTTTTGTCCCAACGCTTCGGCGCGCTCCTTTGTCATCTCGGAAAGTTCCTCAAAGCGCGCTCGGGCTTCCTGGGCTGCCGCTTCTGCTTTTGCGTATGCTTCGTCTATGGTTGCCGAAGCTTTGTCACGGATTTCGATGGATTTTTCCCGTATCATTGCCCGGGTTTCCTCGCCCGATTGGGGGGCTAAAAGCAAAGCCGTGATTGCCCCGGTTAAGCCGCCGACAATAAATCCGACTAAAAATGCTCCAAATTCGTCTCGGTCAGACATTTTCAACTCCTTTTTCTAAAGAACAGGTTGTTTAACGATTACCGCCGGTTTGGGCGGAAGAAATCCACCAGTTTGCTGAAGGCAGCAAGATATTCATTCAGCTTGATGACTGGCTGAACAAGATTGTTGCTCAAAAAGGTGGCGGTGCCACGTAACGTGTTCACCGTTTCATTTGTAGAATTGAGGATAGGTTTGATTTCGTTCTGCAGCAAATTGATCAGTATTGCAAGCTGTATCATCAGGATGATCAACGCTACCCCAATAATAAGTGATTCGAGAGCCATAAAGATAATCACAATGTCTCGAAAGAGTGCTGTTTTTTCGGCACCTTGTCCTAGAAGAAACAGAACAAGCCCAACAATGATTGCTGTCAGGATAACTAAACCAGCAACAAGGTGCCAGGTTTTAACGGGAGATGAAACAACGCTGCTCTCGGGGGTACTCTCCGGTTGGGGCGCTGTCTGTTCAGGCAGGGCAGGAGGGGATGTGTTTTCTTCCATCATGCAAGTTGACGTCCATTATAACATATCTGCTTTCTCAACCGTGCGACGACATATTCTCATTATATAGAGAAGAGTATTTTTGTCAAACGGTTTTTTAAATGCTATAATACAGATAAGTTTGGTATGTTTATTAAAGGGCCGTATAAGGAGAGAATATGAAATTAAAAGCGTTGTTATTAGCGGTATTTCTTTTGTCTTTGGCGTTCTTTGTGACGCAGTGCAGTGCGCCTCCTGAACCTGTTGCCACACAACAACCTGCTGCTCCTGCGCAATCTGTTGAGCAGGCTGCACCTGCCACTGCGCCAGCAGAGCCATCTGCTCCTCAAGCTCCTGCAACAGAAGAGGTTGCTCCTCAAGCCACTGAAGCATCGCTGGCACAGGAGACGGTTAACGTCCAGCAGCTTGCCGAGGAGCGTTGTTCTGCCTGTCACTCATTTGATCGTGTTAAGGCGGCGAAGAAAAGTGCTGATGAGTGGGCGGCAACCGTAAAGCGTATGGTGAAAAAAGGCGCTCAGCTTAGCGAGACGGAACAAGAATTGGTTATCAAATACCTGAGCGAGACGTATCCAAAGTAAAATGTGTTAAGAAGCAATCAAAAGATGTTGGAAAGGGGGCGTCTTGTTAACAAGAAGTAGCAGGAGCAGAGATTATCTGATCCTGCAGTTTTGTGGTCACCCATCAAATTTTTGATGCTGGCTGAGAGTGCCAGACAGGAGAGGTAGTATGAACATGAAAAGATTCCTTTGGTTGGCTATCTACTTTCTCAGCCCGGCTATCCCGATAACTTTTGCTGTTGCCGCCATGCCGTATACGCTGGGGGATCCAATATATCTTTTGTCCATGGTGCTGGGCATTACTGCATTTACCTGGATGGTGAATCAGTTTGTGATTAGCGCCAGACCAAAGTTCGCCGAGGCACACTTTGGCATGGATAGGATGTACCGCTTTCATGCTTTGATGGCGTTGGTCAGTATTACTCTGGCTTTTGTTCATAGCCGCATCAAATTCAGTTTGCTGGGTCATCAACCGTTGAGCGGGCAGCTTACGCTGATTCTGTTTGCATTGGTGATCATATTTGCATTGCTCTTTCTGCTTAATTCTTTTTTATTAAAAATTCGGTGGGTGACAGAATTGCGGCAATTTGTAATACGCACATTTGCGTTGCAGTTTAATACTATGGTCTGGTTTCACAACCTGACATTGCTGCCTTCGGGGATCATGGTATATCATGTGCTGCAAAGCACGGCGGCGACGGAATCGCTGCCAATGCGGATGATATACTTTCTTTACGCTGGTGCTGGTTTGGGTTTTTATGTATATCACAAACTTATGCGCCCAATACGTATGCGTATGAACCCTTATCGTGTCATAAGTGTTCAGACTGAGGCTTCTAATGTGCTTACCGTTGCGCTGGCGTCTCAACGTGGAGAGGTTTTCCGTTACAAACCCGGGCAATTTGTTTTCATGACCCCTCTAGGGGAGAATGTTTTGAGAGAAGAACACCCCTTTTCGATTTCCTCGTCGCCAGATAATCTCCAGCGGCTTACCTTGACCGTTAAAGAGGTAGGGGATTTCACCAGACGGTTAAAAAACCTGCGTGTGGGCGATAAAGTCCTGATTGACGGCCCTTATGGCTACTTCTCGCATCTCAACTATCCTAAAAGCGAAGGCGTCGTTTTTATCGCCGGGGGGATTGGCATAACGCCCTTGATGAGTATGTTGCGCTTTATGTATGCGACAGATAAAGGGCAGAAAGTGGCTTTGATCTGGGGCGTGCGCACCCAGCCTGATCTTATCTGGGCGGATGAGATTAGGGTGTTTGAGAAGGAAATGCCGCGCTTTCGGTTTATCCCCATTTTGAGCCAAGCGGATGCTGACTGGAAGGGCGAAACAGGTTTTATCAGTGAGGGAGTTATTCGGCGTGTTCAACCCGAACATGAAGAGAAAAAGGCTTCCGACGTGGACTATTACCTGTGTGGCCCACCGGTGATGATGGAGAAAACCATACATATTCTCAAAGGTATGGGAATCGCGCCGAGAAATATTCGCTTCGAGCGGTTCGCGCTCTGATTGCTGAGAGAGGGGCGTGGTATCCTCTGGTTGGCTCTTTGCCTTTGGGCTTCGGGCAACGCGGTTAGTTTATTCTGGCTCAGGGCCGGATTGGGGCATAAAGGGGGGCTATTATGGTAACGCGGGCAACGTGTTGACGTATAATACGATTAAGCTTTTTTGAAAATGTTGCTGGTTAACCAGCCAGAAAGGAGTGTGGTATGCCCTTAACCATTGTCATTGGCACACAGTGGGGGGATGAGGGTAAAGGTCGCATCGTAGATTTGCTTTCTGCTGAGGCACAGCTTGTTGCCCGCTATAGCGGCGGGGATAATGCTGGTCATACGGTTACTGTTGGCAGAGATATTTTTAAACTGCATCAGATACCGTCTGGGATTATCCATGCACACACGGTGAGTGTCCTGGGTAACGGGATGGTGATCAATCCAAATACCCTGAGTGCCGAGATAGATCTGCTGACTCAAAATGGGATACATGTGTCGCCGCAAAGATTGGCGATTTCGCATGCCGCCCATCTCATTACCCCAATGCACCGTCTGTTAGATCAGGCTCAGGATGAAGCCCGTGGGGCGTCAAAAATTGGCACCACAGGGCGCGGCATCGGTCCTGCTTATGTGGATAAGGCAGCGCGGCGCGGCTTGCGCGCCCAGGATATTCTTGACCCTGCGTCATTTCGCGAGAAATTGACGGCGCATGTTCAGGATGTCAAACGTCAGATGCAATTGTTTTTTGGCAGCGATGTAACGGATGAGCAAAGTCTGATCGAGGAATATGCTGCAAAGGCGATATCGTTAGCCCCATATATCCGTGATACTGGCGCTCTGGTGCGGGATTATTTGTCAAGGGGGATGCATGTGTTGGCCGAAGGCGCGCAGGGCACTCTGCTTGATCTTGATCAGGGGACATATCCTTATGTGACCAGCTCCTGTACAACCGCTGCCGGTGTTTTTTCCGGGTTGGGGATAGGCGTTCAGCAGGCTGGGCGGGTTGTTGGAATAACCAAAGCTTTTCAGACGCGGGTGGGCTCGGGTCCGTTTCCTACGGAACTGCTAGATGAGACTGCCGGGCGTTTGCGCGGCAGCGGAGCTAATCCATGGGATGAGTTTGGTACGACGACTGGACGTCCCAGACGTGTGGGCTGGCTGGACGGGGTGCTTCTGCGCTATGCCGTTGCCGTCAATGGCGTCAGTGAACTGGCTTTGACCAAGCTGGATATCCTGTCTGGTTTTTCGGTTATCAAGATTTGCACGGCTTATCGTGTGAGGGGGAAGGATTATGAAGCTCTTCCTGATGGGCTGCAAACCCAACAGATGCAAACATATCAGCCAGTTTACGAGGAGTTGCATGGCTGGGAAGGTGATATTCGCGACGTAAGACGCTGGGAAGATCTGCCTTCTCAAGCGCAACAGTATGTGCATAGGATTGCCCAAATTGCTGGTGTGCCTGTTCGCATGGTTTCGGTTGGGCCAGAGCGTGAGCAGGTGATTTATCTCGCATGACAGATTTTTCTCTTTATCAATCGCCTTTTTCGTGGCGCTACGGCTCTCCCCAAATGCGCCTTATCTGGAGCGAAGAGAATAAGCGCCGCCTGTGGCGGCGTATCTGGGTTGCTTTGGCAAAAGTTGAGAGCGGTTTTGGGCTGGTTAGGGTAGAGCAAGTGAGAGACCTGGAGGAGCACGCCGAAGAGATTGATTTAGCCCGTTCGATGCAGGTTGAGGCACAGATACATCACGATTTGATGGCGGAGGTTAAGGTTTTTGCTGCTCAGTGTCCTAAAGGGGGCGGTATTATTCATTTTGGCGCGACGTCTATGGACGTTAAGGATAACGCTGAAGTTCTTCAAATGCGCCAGTCAATGGATTTGTTATTAGATAAGCTGAAAGGCTTATTGTTGCGTTTTGCGGAGCAGATTGAGACGTACGCTGATATGCCTTGTATGGCGTTTACTCACCTGCAACCTGCTGAACCAACCACATTGGGCTATCGTTTTGCCAGTTATGCACAGGATTTGTTGGATGATTGGGAGGAGTTGTCGCTTCGGCGCGCCAGCTTGCGTGGTAAAGGCTTCAAAGGTGCCGTGGGCACTGCGGCTTCTTATGCCGAACTGGTGGGCGTCAACAATCTGGAAAAGTTTGAGCTTGGTTTGAGTGAGGCATTGGGATTGGAATTTTTTCCGGTGTCTACCCAAACGTATACCCGAAAGCAGGATTATCAGATTTTGAGCGCGCTGGCGGGGATGGGGATCACGCTGTATAAGTTTGCAGTAGATTTGCGCTTGTTGCAATCTCCTCCTGTGGGGGAGTGGGCTGAACCCTTTGCCGAGCAGCAAGTTGGCTCGTCTGCCATGCCATTTAAGCGTAACCCAATCAAAGCCGAGGAAATCAATTCGCTCTGCCGTCTTCTGGCGCATATACCTCTGACGGCGTGGCACAATGCTGCCAATTCTTTTTTGGAAAGGACGTTGGACGATAGCGCCAATCGCAGAGCTTTGCTGCCCGAATCTTTTCTGATCTGCGATGAAATTCTGGAGGTGGCGAAACGCATCCTGGATGGGTTGACGGTTAATGTTCCAGCTATTCGGCGTAATATGGCAACGTATGCTCCGTTTGCCAATACCGAGCGTTTGCTGATGCTTCTGGTCAAAGCCGGTGCAGATCGGCAAGCAATGCATGCCCGTCTTCGCCAACACGCGCTGGCGGTTTGGCAGGCTTTGCAAGAGGGACAGGCGCAGGATTTGAGCGAGCGTCTTGAAAGAGATGGAGAATTAGTTAAATTTGTGCCTGCTGAGAAAATCAGACAGGTTATGCAGGGCGAAGGCTACACCGGCTTGGCTGCGCAGCGCGCCCGCTGGATGGCGGAACATATACGTTTGAAGGTGAGCGGTACTGATAAAATGCTGAAGTGATTTTTAGATTTCTTTAATAAACCCTGGTTATAATCTCATCAGAGATCGAAACAGGTTTGTATTGGAAAGGAATGTTCTATGGTATATCCGACGTTTGGTGGCTATGGATTGTATTTGTTGTTTAGCTTACCTGCTTTGCTGCTTGGTTTTTGGGCACAGATGAAGGTGCGTTCTGCTTTTAACAAGTATTCTCGTACGCGCAGCTATGCAGGGCTGAGCGGGGCGCAGATTGCCCGGCGTATGCTGGATAGTTATGGGTTACATAATGTGCGTGTTGAGCAGGTGGGCGGCTTTCTGAGTGATCACTATGATCCAGCCAACAAGGTCTTACGTCTTAGCCCTGCAACATATAACAGCCCATCGCTGGCAGCGGCTGGTGTGGCTGCGCATGAAGCCGGGCATGCCTTGCAAGATGAAAAGGGGTATTTTATGCTTCAGGTGCGCACGGCAATGGTGCCTACGGTACAGATTGGCAGCTGGATTGGTCCTATTATTTTCATGATTGGTCTATTTATGGCTTCGACAATTGGTACGCAAATTGCCTGGCTGGGTTTGATCCTCTTCTCGGCGTCTGCGCTTTTTGCAGTTGTTACACTTCCGGTCGAATTTGATGCTACCCGTCGGGCGAAAGCCTGGCTTGCCTCCAGCGGCGTAATATATCAGCAGGAAATGGGTGGCATTAACAGTGTTTTGGATGCTGCCGCTTTAACGTATGTTGCTGGCGCTATTCAGGCAATTTCCACCATTTTGTACTACGTATTTCTTCTTTCCGGGCGCCGCCGCGATTAATTTCGAGACAAATCCGGTGTCAACGCAGTTCGCTGCCGAACGGTAATAACGCCAGCGGTATCAGTTTGATGTGCTGCTTTGCCCAAGGTAATCCTACAATGGTGATTGCCAGTATGGCGGCATGTCCCAGATGCGACAGGGCAATTTCCCAGCCAAACAGGATGATCCAGAGGACGTTGAAGATGATTTGCAAAAGTCCCCCACTTCGTTCTGTAACAGTAATCTCGCGTCCAAATGGGGAAAGTGTTGCGATGCCCAGTTTAATGGATTGAAGCCCAAAAGGAATGCCAATGATTGTGATGCACATGACCATGCCACCAAGGATGTGTCCCATCCCGGTGATAAATCCGCCAAAAATCAACCAGATGATATTGCCTAAACAACTCATAGATGTACTCCTTTTCTCACTGAATTATACGTAAGGCAAAGGTTTTTGTTGCAAGTTTTTTCCTTGACTTATTTTGAGAAGGTATGGTATAAGATGATCAGGTTTTGAGCGGTAACAGCACCTTACATGTAGAAAAACGGAGAAATAGCGGCTGAGTCTCATCCGCACGGATGAGATGACGAGGTGGAGGTTCCTCTCTGCGAAGAGAGTGCTAACCCTGGTTAACCAGGGAAAAATCGAAGGATCAGCGGATGCCTCTGGAACCCGGTCACAGGTTCCTTTCTCCCTTCCGAAGAAGCACGGGTTGAAAAGTAACCGGTGACGGTTATGACAAAGTCCGTGCAGTGACCCAAGTTAACCTGCTCAGGTTATTTTGGTTATGCTTTTGAGGAAGGGCTGCCTGATTTGTTTGTGGATATTTGCAACGGGTATGCCTGGTATACTCGTTGTTTTATTTTAAAAAATTTTTTGTGCGGAGGCTAAAATGGATGCAAAGGATTTGTTGAAACGTGTCAAAGAAGATGAGGTTGATTTCATTTCGTATCAGTTCACAGATGTGACCGGCACAGTAAAAAGTGTGGATGCGCCTATCTCGCAGTTGGAGTCTGCACTGGAGAATGGTGTCTGGTTTGATGGTTCTTCTGTGGAGGGCTTTACCCGTATTCAGGAAAGCGATATGCATTTGAGGATAGACCCTGACACGTATGCGGTTTTGCCCTGGACACCGATTGAGATGCGGCGCGCACGCGTTTTTTGTGATATTTATGAGCCAGATGGCACACCCTTTGCGGGCGATCCGCGCGGGATTTTGAAGCGCATGTTGAAAAAACTGAAGGAAGAGCGTGGCTGGGTGTACAACGTGGGTCCTGAGCCTGAGTTTTTCTTGTTTAAGGCAAATGGGAATGGCGCCTGCCCTGCACCTCACGATGTAGGTGGGTATTTTGATTTTTCTCCTAATGATGAAGCGGTGCGGGTGCGCACGGAGTTGATGTCTGCTTTGAATATGATGGGATTGGAGGTTGAAGTTGGGCATCACGAGGTGGCACCTGGGCAGCATGAGATAGATTTTCACTTTGCGGATGCGTTGCGCACAGCAGACAATGTGTTGACTCTCAAGTATACGGTAAAAGCGATTGCCAATCAGCATGGGTTGGTAGCTTCGTTTATGCCTAAGCCCATTTTTGGGATTAATGGCTCGGGAATGCACTGTCACCAGTCCATCTCCGATTTGCAAGGTAACCCGTTGTTTTTTGATCCCAGCGATACGTTTAAGCTATCCAAAATAGCTTATGGTTTGATTGCCGGGCAGTTGAAACATGCGCGCGGGATGAGCGCGGTGCTTTCGCCTACGGTCAACTCCTATAAACGTCTGGTGCCCGGCTATGAAGCGCCGGTGTATATTGGTTGGGCGCAAATCAACCGCTCTGCGTTAATCCGTATTCCGCGTTATACGGAAGGTCAGCACAAAGCCATACGTGCCGAATTGCGCTGCCCTGACCCCTCCGCAAACCCATATCTGGCGTTTACTGCTATGCTTGCTGCTGCGCTGGATGGCATTGATAATCATCTGCCTGTGCCTGAGCCGCTCAACAATGTCAATGTATATCACCTCTCAGCGGAAGAATTGGCTGAGCGCAATATTGGTCAGCTTCCCGGTTCGCTGCGTGAGGCATTGCTGGAGTTTGAAAAGGATACGGTTGTTAAGGATGCTTTGGGGGAAAGCATCTGTGAAGCTTTCCTGCGTGCCAAATGGGAAGAGTGGGAAAACTATCGTATTCGGGTGATGGATTGGGAAGTTGCGCATTACCTTGAAACCGTCTGAGGTTTTACTTGGCAGAAGGCATAAAAATTGCAATGAACGAAAGTTGACAGGCACCTCGAAAAAGTATACACTATAAGAGTATTCTCTCACCTCAGGAGGCGTATATGGCGTCGTATAGACTGGTAATGCAGAGCGGTCCTACCAAAGGCACGTCTTATCCGTTGGACAAGGCAGAAATCTTCATTGGGCGTGATCTTGGGAATGATGTTGTCATCAATGACCCGGAAGTGTCGCGCAAACATGCGCGTGTCTTTATGCAGGGTACAAACTATGTAATCGAGGATCAAGGCTCGACAAATGGCACAACGGTGAGCGGTCAACGCTTGATTGGACCCGCGTTGCTGCGACCGGGTGATGTCATTCTTCTTGGGGAGCATGTTACCTTGTTATTTGAGGCTGTCCAGCTTGACCCGGAAGCGACGTATGTTTCAGTTGGTACTGTGTCTCCTCAACCGGCGCCAGCCTATCAGCAGCCTGCTCCAGAACCTCCTCCCCCGGTTGCTGCCTATCGCCAGCCACCACCACCTCCTCCACCTCCACCACAACCGCAGTACGCTCCTCCTGCTTCCGAACCGGTTTACGCCGGGCAGGTGCCTGCCGGTCCGGCTTATGAAGAAGCAGAGCATAAGAAGAAGTTTCCTGTCTGGGTTATTGTTGTGATTGTGTTGCTGGTTCTTCTCTTCTGTGCCTGTCTGGCTCTTGTGATTATTGACAGCCAGAATCTGTGGTGTACGCTCTTTGGCTGGCTCTTCGATATTCTCACGCCTGGCGCCTGTCCATAAATCTTGAAAGTTTAGTCTATCGTATCTGGGCAGATGATGAATACTCTGCCCAGATATTTTTGTGCATAGACACGACATAGGGATATAATCATACTTAACCTGATACAGGACCTGATACAGGAGTTTATGATACCTTCGATCCATCTATTTGTCCTGACTGGCATTGTTTTGGCGATTTTTGGCTGGGGTGGGCTGATTTGGCTTGTGATGTTTACTCTGCCATATCTTGGGCCTCGCTGGCTATTGTTTTTTCTGGTGGTTGTTGCACTGAGTGGCACTGCTATGCCTGTTGTGGCGTATATCAACCGGCGCTTGTCTGTCAAACACGGCTTTGAAGCGAATGCTGTTGTTCGCCAATCCCTCTGGGTGGGGATTTATGCTGATTTATTGATATGGCTTCAATTGGGACGTGTGTTGACGTTTAATATTGCAATTTATTTGTTGATAGGTTTTGCCGCGATAGAGACTTTGTTGCGTTTGCGTGAAACCAGCCGCTGGCGGGTCAGGGAATCGGATCATGAATGATCTAAAACAGTTGCCGTCTGTTGAAAGGTTGCTCCAATCTGAGTCTGGAAAAGACTGGGTGAGGCGCTTTGGCAGACCTTTGACCCTAGAGGCTATCCGTAGTGTTTTGGATGCGGTTCGCCAGAATTATCGGGAAAAGTCTTTTCTCCCTGCTGGAGACGAATTGAGTGGTTTGGTAGAAGCACAGCTGTCTAACTGGTTGAGCCCTACCCTGCTGGCAGTGATCAACGCCAGTGGTGTGATTCTGCATACCAATCTAGGCAGAGCGCCGTTAAGCACTGCGGCACTGCAAGCTATTCAAGCCACAAGCAGGGGATATTGTACGTTAGAATACGATTTGGAGACAGGAAAGAGAGGAACACGGCTAATCCATGCTGAGAAGTTGCTTACCCATTTGACTGGAGCGCAGGGAGCGCTGGTGGTTAACAATAACGCGGCGGCTGTGCTTCTGGTTTTGTCCGGTCTTGCGCGGCGTAAACGTGTTGTGATTGCCCGCTCGCAACTGGTGGAAATTGGCGGCGGGTTTCGCATTCCGGATGTGTTGAAACAATCGGGGGCGCAGTTGCTTGAGGTTGGAACGACAAACCGTGTCCATCTGAGCGATTATGAAGAGGCGATCAAACAGGGCGCAGCGGTTGTTCTGCGGGCACATCATTCAAACTTCAAGATTATTGGGTTTACGCAGGAGCCGACGCTGGCGGAGCTCTGCAAGCTGGCGGAGAAATACGGGGTCATTGTTATAGATGATTTAGGGTCAGGGGCGTTGATAGACACGGCGCAATATGGCTTGGCGCATGAACCCACTGTGCAGGAGTCGCTGGCTGCTGGGGCAAGCCTGGTTTGTTTCTCTGGCGATAAATTGCTGGGCGGCCCGCAGGCGGGCATCATTGTTGGCAGGGCAGATCTGATTGGGAAATTAAAAAAGCATCCCCTGGCGCGTGCAATACGGTCGGATAAGCTGTGCCTGGCAGCGCTTACCGCAACCCTGATGCACTATATAAAAGACGAAGCGCAGATACAAATACCGGTGTGGCGTTCGATTGCCATGACGCTTGAAGAAATTCAGGAAAGGGCGGAGAGGTGGTGTGATTTTTTGCGTACCGGGCAGGTCATTGCCAGCAACTCGACAGTCGGTGGGGGTTCTTTGCCTGAAGAGACGCTCCCCACATACGTTTTTGCCTTAAAGGTGAAAAGTCCTCAGTGGTTTGTCGCGCAGTTGCGAAAGCTTTCACCTCCTGTGATTGCCCGCCTGGAAGATGATCAGGTGCTTTTTGACCCGCGAACGGTTTTCCCCGAGCAGGATGAAATGTTGCTTAGCGGATTGAAGAGTCTTGGCGTTTGTGATTCAAGTGATGTCGCATGAAGGAGCAGCCTGGTGAAAACAGATGTTGATGCGTTGATGCAGGAGCATAATATTGACTATCTGCTTGTGACTGGCTCGGGCAGGTATAACCCCTATATGGTGTATTTGACGGGGGGAGGACATTTCTCCGAAGCAGATCTGATCAAAAAACGCGGGGAGGGAGAAATTTTATTCCATAGCCCGATTGAACGGGATGAGGCTGCCAAAACAGGTCTGGTAACACGCAGTTTTGCCGATTATCCTATCAGCGAACTTCTCAAAGAGAGCGGGGGAGACTTTGCTGTTGCGTTTGCCAGAAGATACCGGCGTATTTTTGAGGATTTGGGAATCTGCGAGGGGAGAGTGGCAATCTTTGGGCAGACTGATTTGGGGAGAGGGTATGCCATTTTTAGGAATCTGGCAGAGATGCTTCCCAATGTTGAGTTTGTGGGGTTGCACAGTGGAAATTTACTGATGCGTGCGATGGCAACGAAATCGTATGATGAGGTGGAGAGGATTCGGCGTGTTGGCACAATGACAGTGCAGGTGGTGGGTAGGACAGCCGATTTTCTCTCTCAGCACAGGGTCAGAGATGGTGTACTGATGCAATCGAATGGCGAAGTGTTGACCGTAGGCGACGTTAAGCGGCAGGTGCGTTTGTGGCTGGCTGAAGCGGATGTCGAATTGCCAGAAGGGATGATTTTTTCCATTGGGTATGACTCTGCGGTACCCCACAGCTGTGGTAACTCGCAAGATGTCTTGAGGGTGGGTGAAACAATCGTTTTTGATATTTACCCCAGCGAAGCGGGAGGGGGGTATTTTTATGACATGACTCGTACCTGGTGTCTTGGCTATGCTACAGATGAAGCGCTCGAATTACATGCCCATGTGTTGCATGTGTTGGAATGTATCGAACGAGAAGTAACAGCTAACGTGTTGTTCAAGGAGTATCACCGAAAGGCTTGTGAGTTGTTTGTCGCCAAGGGACACCCTACTATTCTGGATAACCCGCAAACAGAGGAGGGTTATGTGCATAGTCTGGGGCATGGCGTTGGTTTGCATATTCATGAAAAGCCATTTTCAGGAATTCTCGCCGCGCCCGAAGATGTTCTTGTGCCCGGATCGGTGTTCACGCTTGAGCCCGGTTTGTACTATCCGAAGCATGGTATTGGCGTGCGTGTCGAAGATACATACTGGATGTTGCCGGATGGTAGGATTGAGGTTCTGGCAAATTATCCCCGCGATTTGGTGCTTGATGTAAAATGGTAATGGAACAGGAGAAAAAGAATGGCGGCAAAAACTCCCGTCAGGATATTGGGACTGGAAACATCTTGTGATGAAACAGCGGCGGCTGTTGTTGAGGACGGGGGTAAAATTCTTTCAAATGTGATTGCCACACAAGCTGATTTACATGCCAAATATGGCGGTGTGTTTCCGGAGATGGCTTCCCGTCAGCACATCCGCACGATTCATGCGGTTGTTGAACAGGCGCTTCAGCAAGCGCATCTGGCGTTGGAGAATATTGATGCCATTGCAGTAACCCAGGGGCCAGGGTTACCTGGTTCATTGGTTGTTGGCGTTAATTATGCCAAAGGATTGGCACTGGCGAGCGGTTTGCCTCTGTTAGGAATTAATCATCTCGAGGCGCATATCTATTCGGCGTGGTTAGCATCGCCGGAGCAGGATAGTGTGCTGCCTGAGCCGCAATTTCCTCTGTTGGCGCTGCTGGTCTCTGGCGGGCATACAGAACTTGACCTGATGACGGATCATCTAACGTACCGGCAGCTGGGGGCAACCAGGGATGATGCAGCTGGAGAAGCCTTTGATAAGGTGGCTCGTTTGTTACATTTGCCTTATCCGGGGGGGCCGTCTATTCAGAAGGCAGCTAGCGATGGCAATCCTCAAGCGTATCGCTTTCCGCGTGCGCGCCTTGAAGGTGAATGGGATTTTTCGTTTAGTGGCTTAAAAACAGCTGTGCTTCGCATGGTGCGTCAGATTGAGCAGACACCTGGACGTCTTCCTGTTGAAGATTTGGCGGCCAGTTTTCAGACTGCGGTTGTTGATGTTCTGGTAAGCAAGACCATTCTTGCGGCGCAGAAATGTCAAGCGAGAGAGATTCTTGTTGCCGGAGGTGTGTCAGCCAACCGCGCGCTGCGTGAAGCGTTTGTCAGCCAGAAATCCTTCCCTGTGCACATTCCGCCGCTCTCACTTTGTACCGACAATGCGGCAATGGTTGCATGTGCTGGGTATTACCACTTCATCAATGGGAGAAGAGACACATTAGATTTTGATGTGAAGCCAAATTGGCGTTTGGTAAAAACAGAATTGTAAGGAGAGAAGCTATGGAAGCAAAAGTAACCTGGAAAAGAGGCTTGAGCTTTACCGGCAGCGCCGAATCAGGCTTTAGTGTTCCTTTAGATGCTGCTACGGAGCATGGCGGTAACAATGAGGGTTTTCGCCCTATGGAGATATTGCTGGTAGGGCTGGCTGGTTGTACAGCCATGGATGTAATTTCTATTTTGCAAAAGAAACGCCAGGAAGTAACCTCTTTTGAGGTGCTGGTTCACGCCGAGCGCGCGGAGGAACACCCAAGAGTGTTCACCCATATTGTCATTGAGTATGTTGTGGGCGGAAAACAAATCAGCCAGGAAGCGGTTGAGCGTGCGGTGGAGCTTTCTGAAAATAGATACTGCCCGGCACAGGCAATGCTGAGCAAGGCAGTGCAAATTGATCATAAGATTTCTATTATTGAGAAGTAAAACGCAGTATCTTCTGAGCTGTCTTCTGAAGCAGTTTTTTAATTCTCAAGGGGCAGTGGATTCAATCTGGCTGAAGGATTCCGACAGGGTGCTGGCGCGGACGATATTGCCAAAACGCTGTAGTTCTCCTTCATAAGCTTCATCTCCGTTTTTGGCAATCCAGCCTTCAAGGTTGAATGCCAGGGGGCCGCCAGCGAGAATCCATTCCCCGTTGTATTTGCGCGCAATGTGAACATGGGTGCCAGTGGTGCTTCCGCCTTCGCAGGAGGGAAAACCAACAGGATCGCGGGTTTTGAGCATTTTGCCAATACGCGGGATGGGGCCGGAAAGGTGTAGGTAAAAGATATTCCATCCGGTTCTCTCATCGCTATCGAAATCCATATCTACTACCAGAACGGCATTACCGGAGCGTGCCACGATTCCTTCGCCAACAGAGGTAACCATCTCCTTGGAAGGGGCACATCCGGAGTATTCGCTGGGGGGAGCAAAGTCCAGAGCGGCAAATGGCTCACCTTTTCCCCATCCGGTATGCGGTCCGCCGGTCAAAGCCCATCTTTTGCCTGGCAAAAATGGCAAAACCAGAGGAGGCTGCTCCAGACTGCCTGGTAGATGCGGTTCTGCGTTTTGCCATGCATCACCGAACAGGTTGGCATACGTGCTGGCAAAACCATCGGGCGAAATGGCTTTGGCGTAATCCTCTTTGTTTAAAACGTTCGAAAAATGGTATTGCAGAGCCACCGTGGCGGCGTTTTGCCATGGATCGGGGACTTCAAGTCTGCCGTCGAGATGTTCGAACTCAGTTAATGTTCCCGACCGCCAGCCATAATAACCGTTATTGAGCGTATTTGCAGTCAAAACGAGTTGCTGGTACAGACGCTGATGTGTTTTTTGCGGATAGCCGAGAGGAAAAGGATCATCAGGGTTGGGGTTGATGGGATTGGTCAGAGCGCCGGTTTGATACTGGACAATTGCAAGCAGAACACGCGGGCTGATGCTGAAATTTAATGCTACCTGGTCGATCAGCTCACCGCCGCGTTTTTCAGTGCCACCCACAATATCACGATACGTTTTTAGCCAGCCGGGTTGCGAATCGACAAAAGCAACGGTATCAAAATTTCGCTGCGCAGGCCCATTGATAAAAAGACTATCAGGCAGGATCTGATAGGGGTTGCCCCATAGCGCTTCGTAGTAGATGGGAATTTTTAAGGGCATTCCCGGCGGCAGGGTTGTCAAACTGGCTGGCAATGCCGGATTAGCACTGCGTATTTCGGCTTCGCGGGTGTTGAAATGTGCTGCCAGCGCGGGGAGCGTATCACCAGTTTGGACGATGTATTCGACAAGCTCCCCAGGTGAATACGCTGGGCGAGATTCATAACCGCTGGAGACTGTGCGCACAGGCACAGGTGTTGCTGAAGCCTGCGGCGCAAACGTTGAAGAAATGCTCTGGCGGGGGATGTTACAAGCCAGAGTCAATATCCAGATACAAATGAGGCAGCAAAAGACCTTACGCATATTCTCAGGGGTGGTTTTGCTGAGTATCCAGCAATGGGCTTGCGGTTTTTGGGCGGGTGATCAGCGCATCTGCCTGCAAATCGACGCGCGCCACAATGGTTTGGTCTCCGTTTGTCATTGTGCCCAGGTAGGGCTTGTCTCCATTGTGCACCTGCCAGCCGCTCATTACGAATGGTACAGGACCTTCTGCCAACATCCATTCCCCATTGTATTTACGGGCGATATGCACGTGGGTCCCTGTGGAACTCCCTCCCTCGCAGGATGGGTAGCCAATTGGGTCGTTCAGATCAACATACTTACCCACAGGGGCGCGCCCTTTACTGCCGATGTGCAGATAAAAGATAGACCAGCCGGTTTGCTCATACCCATCACCGTCCAGGTCGAGAACAACAATGCCGTTTCCCGAACGGGCAATGACCCCCGGCGCTACGGCAGTTACCTGCTCATCCGATGGCGAACAACCGGGATGGTCAAGGGGCGGAGCGAAGTCTATGGCAGCCAAAGGCCCCCCATCGCGAAACCAGACGTGGTGCGGTCCGCCTGTGTAGCTCCATGTGTGTCCGGGCAAAAAGGGAAGCTCTAGGATTGGTTGGGTCAAACCTGGAGGCAGAAGCGGCTCCACAAGCTGGGCGCGCGCCCATGGGTCGCCAAACATCTGCGCGTATAGCTTGGGGAAGCTCTCAGCGGTGTAAAGGGTGTCGCCCCAGTCAATTGGGTTCATGATCTTTGAAAAGAGATATAGAAGGGCGACTGTACCGGCGTTTAAGTCTGGCGCCAGTCGCTTTGTGGATTTATCGAGAAAGGTGAGGTGGGTCAAATTGCCTGAGCGCCACTCATAGTAGCCAATAGACATCATTTTGGCTGCCCAGTTCAACTGACGGTAAAGCCCTTTGTTTTTGTAGTATTTATATCCTGCGGGATAGTCTGTTTCTGCCAGATTGCGCGGCTGCCCAAAAACCCAATTGCCTTGGTGCTGGATCACTGCCAGCAGGATTTTGGGATTGATTGAGTTCTCATAGGCCACGCGGGTAACGATCTGCGTGGCATTGTTCCAGCCGTTGTCCAGGTATTCACGGTAGGTTTTTAGGTAGCCGTCACCTTCCAGGATGTATTGCTCGATATCGAAATCTATCGCAGAGGATGAAAAGACGATCTCGCTGTCGGGCATTAACCATTCGCTGGGAGTGGTCTCATCCAAACGCGCCGGTATAATAAGAAGTTGATTAGGATTGATGTACCCTTGCTGGGGAATAGAATCAGGCGAAGTAATCTCTGCCTGGTTCACGCCAAAGCGCACAGACACTGCCTGAAGCGTATCGCCAGACTGGCTGTTATACAGAATCGGGGGGCGGGGAGTAAAAATCGCTGTGGGGGTGTGGCTGGGCGTTGGAACAGAAGTCGGAGGTACATCCATCACGCGGGTCGTGTCGTAAGACGGTTGTGTCGTTGCTGCCTGCAAGACCAGCGGGGTAGGGGAGGAAGATTGTGCGTAGGACGCGTTAGCTGTGGCGGTTAAGTCGCTGGGATAAATTACCAGACGGGTGCATGCAGAAGCCAGCAAGGAAGTTAGTACAAGAGACTGCCAGATTGCAGCGACAATCCTAACGCTGGATTTGATTTTCATCCTTGCGCTCATCCCAAGCTTCAACCACTTTACCATCTTTTTCCAAAACACCATTATAAACGCTGCCGCTACCTTTAGATACCCAGCCGTCTAATACAAATGGAAGTGCCCCATCTGCTGATATCCATTCCCCATTATACCTTCTTGCGATATGGATATGGGTCCCTGTGGATACACCACCTTCGCAGGAGGGGTGTCCCAATCGCTCGCCAGCCTTGACGGTTTTCCCTTGAGCAACGCGGTCGCGGGTTTCAATGTGCAGATAAAAAAGTATCCACCCCGTCTGTTCGTAGCTGTCTTTGTCAAGGTCAAGGATGACAATTCCACTATTGGAGAATGTAACAATTCCATCTGCCATTGCAGTGACCCAGTCGTCGCTCTGGACGCAACCTAATACCTCGCCAGGAGGGGCAAAGTCCAGCGCTGCCCAGGCGGAGCCATCTCCATAACCGCCATGTGGTCCACCTGTAAATGACCAGACCACCCCCAGTTCGAATGGAAGCTGCAAAGGCGGTTGTGTAAGATTGGCGGGCAGTAGATCATGGACGGTGTAGTCAAAGGGATAGCCAAACAGTTCTGTATATGTGGTATGAAAGCCCTCTGGTGAGACAAACTTCAACCAGTCTTCATAGCCATATAGTTGGCTGGCGAGGTATTGGACGGCAGCAGTGCCTGCGTTGATCTGTGGATTGGCGGGCACAATGTTGCCGTCCTTGAGCGCCCATGCTGAGAATCCATTGATCTTCCAGAGGTAATATCCCAGATTTAGGGTGTCGGCTGCCCAGGAAAGCTGCTGGTAGAGCCCCTTGCGCCATGATGTTTTCATCTGCAGAGGATCTTCAAAGGTGTCTGCGGGGGGGCTTTTGTGTGTCACCCAGCCGGATTGATATTCAAGAAGTGCCAACAGAAGACGGGGGTTTATTGAGTAGATACGGCTGATGCGATCCACAACTTCCACACCGGTTAGCTGAAAACCCTCCACCTCTTCTTGATAATCATAGAGATGCCCATTTTGATTCTGGATGAAAGCATGATGGTCATAAAATGCGCTGACTGGCCCGTTGACCAGTTCGGAGTCGGGGATGACTTTGAACCCAGTAGCCATTGGTTTGAGGATGGGCGGGGGAATAACCAGTCTTTGATCAATAGAAATCAGATCGGGGTTCTCTATCTGGTTAGCTGCTGCGATCTGCTCCCAGCTGGTGCCAAAGCGGCGACCTATGTCCTTTAATGTATCTCCGCTTTGCACGTAGTATTCGACCGTTTCTGTTCTTATAGTGGGTAATGGGTGCGGCGAATCAGGGGTGGGAGTCAAAGCAGGCTGACCTGGAAGGCGTGTAGGCGGCAGATATGTGCTGATATCAGGTTTGTACATTCCGGCCTCTGTAGCAAAATGTGATGTGTTCTCACCCTGGGCTGTGGAAGACTCGGTTTGCACTGTTGTCATATCGCAGGCGAGCACTAGCCCAGCGAGCACACAAAAGGGCAATAGCAAACGACCGGTCTTAAGGAGAAAGGCATTCACCGTATCTTCTTTGCTGCAAAATCAATGCCATTTTATCGAAAGTGAAAGGGCATTTGTCTGCCGCCGATAATGTGCAGGTGCAGGTGGAAGATAGATTGTCCAGCATCTGGACCTGTATTGATTACCAGACGGTAACCGCTTTGATCCACCCCCTGTTCTATGGCAATCTGACGTGCAGTTGTGATGAGATGCCCAAGCATAGGCTCGTGCGCTGCCACAGTTTGATTCACGGAGATGATGTGTTGGTTAGGCACAACCAGGATGTGCACTGGGGCAATTGGGCGGGCATCCCAAAAAGCGGTTACTGTTTGGTCGCGATACACCACGCGAGCGGGCGCCTGACCGGTAATGATGTTACAGAAAATGCACTCGTTTGTATGCATACAGAGGTGCCTGGGTTATGGGGATGGGATTTCACCGGTGATGGGCTTACATACAATATCGTAATACGCGAGCTCGGTGGTTCTGTTTTGCTCTGCATAAGCAGCCGCCTCTTTACCGATTTGGCGAACGGTGTCGATGAACGAAACAGCATCGGTATCCCAATAGCGCGGGAGCACCATCAGGGGGTCGTTTACATGCCCTTCGGGTTTATAGGATGGGCGTGCAGGGTCTGGCGCATCTGCCAGCGGTATCCAGTTGTACATAAGAGGGCCGCGCGGGTTTACAGTAAATCCCAATTGATACCCTACCTGGCGGGCGATTTGTACAGATAGCGGGGAAAAACCGCCACCAGGCCAGATATAAGCAATGGGGCGCTTTCCAAAGGTGGATTGGATGGTGTCTATGGAACCTTGCAGCTCACGCCGAATATATTCCTCTGCCGTGAGCCGCCCATACAAGTCGGTTGTGATGAAGTAGTCGGAGGGCCATTCCTCGACGGGGATATTGTGCACGACACCATGTCCCTGATGATCTACCCAGCCTTCATTTTGTAGTTGAAGATTGCCTGGGATGGTCTGCTGGGCAATCGAATCTGGCAGGCTGATCCAGGCATTGGTCACGGTTGTCCAGCCGATTTCTTGCATGGTAGGAATAAAGTGTGTATGAAAATACTCCGCATGATGGCGGTCATCTACGATGAGAATCACCGAACGGTTGGGAATAGGGGCATTGTGGTACAAAAAGTCGGCCAATTGTTGTATGTTGATTGCTTCAAATCCTTGTGCTTTGAGATCACGAAGCAACTGAACGACCGTGGCATGGGTGATTTGAAAAGCTTCGGTTGCTTCACCGTCTGTGATGGAGTGAAACATAATGGGCATCACAACGGTGCCGGGCTTGCTGTTGTTGGGGTCCCACCTGGCTTTAAGGTATTGGCAGGTGTCTGAAATATAGGTGTGAGGGGTATCCAAAGGGTTGAGGTTGGTGGATACAAAAGTGTTTGGCAGCGGGGGAGGGGTGCGCGGAACATCTGGTGTAGGTAAGGCGGGGAGGGATGTTGGGGCGGGGGTTTCCGTTGGCATAGAGGGAGGAGCGGCTGTTGATGTGGGGGGTTGAATGGCGTATGTGGCGGTGAGAAGCGCGCTTTGGAAGAGCGCGGTAGGGTCTATCGCTGGCGACTTGGCTGTGTTGCAGGCGGGCAGCCACACAGCACATAATATCGGCAGAATGAGAATATGAGCGACGTTTGGCTTTTTCATCATAGTAGGCATTATACGTGAAAAATAAGAGCCTTGTCAAATTCAAGTTTGCAATGTGGCAGAGCGTTTTCTACAAAATGTCATCTAGATGCCATCTAGGGGACAGATGCATTTGATTCTCTGTAAAGAAATTGCTAATCTTTTCTATTGACAAAGCATATTAAAATAGGTTATAGTATGGCGATAGTCTTTCATAAAGTTTCATTTTTATTGGTAGGAAGCAGTTTTTTAACGCGGAAATGAATGTTTGTTAGGGGTTTTTTTGCCTGATAAAAACACGACAGAGTTTATTCATAATGTAATGAATGAGGAGGTGATGCCTGTCATCGGGTATGTTCTGTTTGAACATTTGGGATCAACTCGTATTTTATAAAGTCACAAGGAGAATTTGAAGAATGAAAAGCCGTATTGTGTTATCGATTTTGGTTCTGTTGACAGTTGTTTTAGCTTCCTGCACGCCTGCCGCACCAGCGCAGAAGGAAATCAAGGTTGCCATTCTGGCGCCCCTGAGCGGGCCTGTACCCACCTTTGGTGTTATGACCCGCGATGGTGCTCTGGCAGCCATTGATGAATGGAATGCCAAAGGTGGTGTGCTGGGTATGAAGATTGTCCCCATCGTTGAAGACAGCCAGTGCACCCCTGACCCAGCGGTGAATGCAGCCAACAAGGTCATTGATCAGGACAAGGTTCACTATATTGTGGGCGAAGTCTGCTCAAAGGCTTCTATTCCCGTTTCGGAAATCGCCAATGCTAAAGGTGTTGTCCAGATCAGCCCGACCTCAACCAATCCGGACGTGACGGTTGGTAGCGATGGAAAAGTGAAGCCCTACATTTTCCGCGCTTGTTTTATTGATCCCTTCCAGGGACAGGTTGGCGCTAAATTTGCCATGGAGAATCTTGGTGCCAAGACAGCTTTCATCATGCTGGATCAGGCAAATGACTATGTGAAGGGTCTGGCGGAATTCTTTGAGAAGTCTTTCACCGAAATGGGTGGAACGATTGTTGGCAAGGAAAGCTACACCGCAACGGATACTGACTTCTCTGCTATCCTGGCAAAGATTGCTGAAGCCAAGCCAGATGTTGTCTATCTGCCGGATTACTATAATATTGTCAACTTGGTTACCAAGCAGGCTAAGGAGAAAGGTATTACCTCTCCGTTTATCGGTGGCGATGGCTGGGACTCCTCTGACCTGGATACCGCTGCTGCAGATGGCGGGTATTTCACCAATCACTACTCTCCTGAAGATCCTCGCCCCGAAGTGCAGAATTTCGTGAAAGCATTTGGCGAGAAGTACAAGGACGAGCAGGGCAATCCCAAGGTGCCGGATGCGTTGGCGACTTTGGCTTATGACGCCACCAATTTGCTGCTCACTGCGATTCAGCAGGCTGGTGCCGATGACCCTGCCAAGGTTAAGGATGCGATGGCTGGCATCACCTACAATGGCGTATCGGGCAAGATCACGTTTGATCCAAACCACAACCCGGTGAAGTCGGCTACCATTCTGAAGGTGACCGAAGGCAAAGTCAAGTTTGAGGCTGTTGTCAATCCGTAAAACTTACGGAAAACGAATTCAAAGATGAGAGGGCGGCCTGGGCAGGTCGCCCTCCCTTTGGGTTTAATATTTTGGACTGGAGGTTATCACCCGATGCAGAAGGTATCTTCTCAACCTTCCCCTGTCATCCATGAGCCAAAAGCGAGCCTTGCGTGGATTGGACAGCTTTTTCTGGTGGCTGTTGCTTTGCTGGCGCTTTATCTGGTGGTTAGCAATCTGATCAAAAACCCAATTCTTTTTACCCAGTTTGTCGTCAGTGGTCTGCAGCTGGGTTTTGTTTATGCCATGATCGCGCTGGGTTATACAATGGTATACGGTATTGTCAAGCTGATCAATTTCGCGCATGGCGATGTCTTCATGGTAGGCGCTTTTGTCAGTTTTTATGCGGTTTCGCGTTTCAATTTGCACAAGTGGCCAGAGACGGCTTTTCCCGGAATTTCAGAAGGGTTGGCAGTTGTGATTGGGTCCATTACTGTGATGCTCCTTTCGATGATCGTTTGCGTTATGATGGCGGTTACGATTGAGCGGGTGGCGTACAAGCCGCTGCGTGATGCGCCCCGTATTGCTGCTCTGATTACGGCAATCGGCGTGTCCTTTTTCCTGGAGTTTTTTGGCGCGCTGAACTTTGTGTTTTCACCGCGCTTTATCCCTTATGATCGTCCATTTGAAGTAGTAGCCTGGTATATCAAAGATGGAATTCATCGGATTACAGAGGGTCAGGCGCCACCGGATAACAGCGTTACGTTCTCGAATATTTTTATCATTATCGTTTTGGCGTCCATACTTGTTCAGTTTTTCTTGCAGTTTTTAGTGCGCAGCACCAAAATTGGCATTGCGATGCGGGCGACATCGTTTGATAAACCGGCTGCCCGCTTGATGGGGATTGAAGTTGACCGGGTGATCTCATTTACTTTTGCTGTGGGTGCGGCGTTCGCTGGACTGGGTGGTGTTTTGTATGCCATCGCTTATAGCTCCATTTACACCCAGTTGGGGATTTTGCCGGGCTTAAAGGCGTTTGTTGCCGCAGTTCTGGGTGGTATTGGGAGCATACCGGGGGCGTTCGTCGGCGCGCTGATTATGGGGCAGGCAGAAGCGCTGACAATGGGATACATTTCCACCCCCATGCGTGATGCGGTCGCATTTACCATTCTGATTATCGTACTCCTGGTTAGACCCACCGGTATCTTTGGTGAGCCAGAGAAAGAAAAAGCTTAGGAGCTCACGATGGAAATTGGATTTTTACTTATCTCAATTATCAAGATCGTAGCTATCATCGCCTATCTTTATGGTTTGTTTTGGGCAATGGGGCATTCTTCGAAATGGGTGAAGATTGGCGGTGTGGTGTTGGGTTTTGCGATTATTCAGGCGGCTTTGTCGGTGCCTATAGGCGGCTCGACCATTCTCAATAACTTTGATAGCGGGTTGTTGTTTCAAGCCTGTACAATGGCAATGGTGGCGTTGGGGCTTAATCTGATTTACGGCTTCAATGGACAGTTTAGCCTGGGACAATGGGGTTTTTATGGTATTGGAGCTTACACGGCTGCCGATATTACTTTTCGCTGGGTTAATGGAGATGCCAGCGGGCTGTTTGTCGTTGGCATTGGAGTGATTCTCGGTGGTATTGTTATCTGGCTGGTGGGAGGCTTTCTGCGCAAATACCGCAGGGTGCCTGTGCTCTCTTCATTCACCTTATATCTGGTAGGCAGTATTATTGCAGGTGCGGTGGCGTTGTTTATTGGTAAATCTATTGCTCAGGGGCTTGTGGGTATGCTGGGGACGGCTGCATCGCCTGGCCCGCTCAATAGCCCGATCGCTATGCAAATAGTTTTCTTTCTTGCGATCGTCTTTGCAGGCATCTTTGCCGCTGAGATAAGTTTTCTCTTTGGTTTGCCAGTGCTTTCGCTCGGAAGTGATTATTTTGGCATTGCGACACTTGGGTTCACAATTGTGGTGAATGTGTTGATGGTGAATTCTGATACTATCTTGCCCTTTCCTGAGATGAAGGGGGGGCGGGGTATGATTGGCATTCCCAAACTGACCACATGGTTTTGGGCTTTTCTATTTCTACTGGCGGTTATTGTCATCATGCGCAATATCATTCGCTCTTCGCACGGAAGGGCCATTTTATCCGTGCGCGAGGATGAAACCGCAGCCAGAGCGATGGGAATTGACATTGCTTCCACCAAGCTTTTTGCTTTTGTGTTGGGCAGTCTGTTTGCTGGTCTTGGCGGGGCGGTGTATGCCCATTATATTGGCTTTTTGAGCCCTGGAACATTTACCTTCCTGGTGGGTTTTAACCCCATGATTATTGTGGTATTTGGGGGGCTGGGAAGCATGACGGGAACGGTGGCAGCCTCGTTTGGCTGGATTTTCTTCCTGGAAGGCTTGCTGCGAGTTTTGCTGAGCCAGATGGGCACCGAAGCTCCAACATGGCGCTTTGTGCTATACCCAATTGCGTTACTTTTGTTGATGCTATTACGTCCGCAAGGTCTCTTGGGCAATATTGAGTGGGGTTTCTTAAAGGTTGCTTTGGTTAAGCGCACCGAGCTTGCCCAAGAGGCGTCCGAGACTGCAGCTAGCGGTTAGTATGGGAGGGATCGATGTCAACATCTGAGGTCAAAAAGAATTCTTCTCCGGTCTTGCGTATCGAAGGATTGAATAAGTACTTTGGAGGTCTGCGGGCGGTTAATGATTTTAGCCTGGAGATACCAGAGGGAAGAATCTATGGATTGATTGGGCCAAACGGCGCAGGCAAAACTACAGTTTTTAATATGGTGACCGGGCTTTACCATCCCAGCTCGGGCGAGATTGATTTTATGGGGGAGAATATCGTGGGTTTGGAACCCCATGAAATCACTCGCATGGGAATAGGTCGCACGTTTCAGAACATTCGGATTTTCCCAAATCTGTCTGTTTTGGACAATGTTTGTATTGCCTATCATCCCCACGCTGGTTATGGCGTTTTTGATGCAGTGTTCCGCAATCCAAAGTTTGGTGAAAAAGAAAAAGAACTCACTGAACGCGCACTAGATTTTTTGAGCATTTTCAAGTTGGATTCAATATGTAATGAAACTGCAAAAAATTTGCCTTACGGCGAGCAGCGACGGTTGGAAATTGCTCGCGCTTTGGCGACGAACCCGAAACTGCTTTTGCTGGATGAGCCGGCGGCGGGTATGAATCCCGGCGAGATTGTCAGATTGATGGAATATATTCACTTTATTCGCGAGCGTTTTGATCTCACCATTTTGTTGATTGAACATCAAATGCGGGTGGTGATGGGAATATGTGAGTGGATAACTGTAATGGATTTTGGGGAGGTGATTGCCCGCGGCACGCCAAAAGACATTCAAACTAACCCAAGAGTCATCGAAGCCTATTTGGGTAAGGAGGCAAGCCATGTTGCTTGAAGTCAATAACCTCGATGTGTTCTATGGTGCTATTCATGCCCTTCAAGGCATTTCATTTAACATTCAGAAGGGGGAGATCGTTACCCTGATCGGCGCCAATGGAGCAGGAAAATCCACGACGCTGCGGACAATCTCTGGTCTGATACGCCCCAGAAATGGTTCCATTATATATAAAGGACAGGATATTACCACTGTTGCGGCAGAGCAAATTGTACGTATGGGCATCAGCCATGTTCCGGAGGGGCGCAAAATATTTGCCCCTCTGACAGTGAAGGAAAATCTTCGGATGGGCGCTTATACCCGAAATGATCCGGAAGAGATAAAGGCTTCCATGGAACGGGTTTACACCAGTTTTCCTCGATTGCGGGAGCGCGAGAACCAGCTGGGAGGAACGCTTTCGGGTGGTGAACAACAAATGTTGGCAACAGGGCGGGGGTTGATGAGCCGCCCTGAGTTGTTGCTTCTGGATGAGCCTTCTATGGGATTAAGCCCGATTCTGGTGCAGGAGATATTTAATATCATCAAGGAGATCAATTCACAGGGCACCAGCATTCTGTTGGTTGAGCAAAATGCCCAAATGGCGTTGTCCATTGCACACCGGGCGTATGTCCTGGAAACTGGGCGCATAGCCCTGGAAGGTGACGCTCGGGAAGTTTCCAATAACCCGCAGGTCAAAGCTGTTTATCTGGGGATATAGCGGTGCGGTGAGTAAGGAGCAAAGATGAGAAATATTGCAAACCGAAATGTGGTTATGGCCTTGTTGTTTTTGCAGGTGATTCCAATATTGTTGTTTCCGGCTTCAGTTTACTCTCTTCAGAGCCAGGAATGGTGGCTGCCAGCGTTTTTGACACTGTTTGCTTTGATCTCTGCAGTTTCATTGGCGCGGCGAAATCAACAGCCCTGGCCGTGGTATTTGGCGGGGTTTGCCCAAGGCTTTAACATCATCAGCAGGTTAATGATGCTGTTTCCACATGCAACGCGTATTGATAACAATGTGGAGGTCTTTAACACAGCCTATGTGGTATTAAGTGTCATCGCTATTTTGATGTCTTTCTTTATGCTCTCTTATATGGAGCGCCCAGACGTAAGAATGGCTGTCTTAAAAGATTAAGCTCCCATTAGAGTCGTGTTGCATGTCAATTGCAGTGGATTAAATGATTTTCGAGGCTTTAACCCGGCAACAGGCTAAAGCCTCGATTTGTTAAAACAAACCCCCCGCCATGCCGTGTGTTGCGTAGTTTTGAACCTGCTTTCGCAGATTGGGCACTTTTCTACCAGCTTCGCCTTGGCTTTGCTGCCTATCGCGTTGCTGCGTCAGATGCAGTTGCCCTTTTTTCAAGTGTTGGTACAAAACCGGGTGTGCAACATCACGCACACAGCAGGGTTAATCTTCTTATACCATAATTGCCGAGTCTGGTCAATAATTTAACTTGATATGATGGCTACCCTGCGTGCATTTATTGCAATTGACTTGAGTGAAGAAGTAAAGGCTGAAATTGGCATGGTGCTTCGAAAATTGCAGGCTGTCTCGCCTGTGCCTGTGAAGTGGGTATCTCCTGATAATATTCATCTGACGTTGAAATTTTTGGGAGATATCCAGCCAGCCCAAGTAGAGAGGGTTGGGCAATTCCTGCGAACAGAAATTTGCCAATTTTCTTCTTTTTCGCTTACACTAACAGGGTTGGGCGCTTTTCCGAACATGAACCGCCCTCGGGTGATATGGATTGGAATTGGAGATCAGCCTCTTTTACTTTCTTTGCAGGCTGTTATTGAAAAAGGACTGGAAAGGCTGGGCTTTCCGGCTGAGCAGCGTAGCTTTAAGCCGCATTTGACGCTGGGTAGGGTCAAAGATAGTGCGACAGTGGGCGATCTAAAGGCGATTGCTAAGCGACTCTCGGAAATCGAACCGCGATTTCTTGCCAGCCAGCAAGTTCGTTTTGTTTGTCTGTACCGCTCAATTCTGCAGCCTGCTGGACCAATTTATGAACAACTTTTTCGTGTTTTGTTGAAATAACAGGATAGATATCTTTCTTAAGAGGAGGAACTCTGGATACTTTAATACTTGCGCGATATATTGTAGATACATTGGAAGAAAAAAAGGGGGAAGACATTCTTCTGCTTGACATTCGAGAGATTGCCGATTTTGCTGATTACTTTATCCTGTGTTCGGGGAGTAGCGAACGAACTCTGGAAAGTCTTTCTGAAAGTGTGGCTGAGGCAGTAGAGAGCCAGTACAAACGAAAGGCAATTGCTCAGGGCAGCGCTGCCAGCGGTTGGACAGTCATAGACCTTGGCGATATTGTGGTGCACCTGTTTACCCCCGACCAGAGGGCTTATTATCAGTTAGAGCAACTTTGGTCAAAGGGCAAGGTTTTGCTTCATTTGCAGTAAAGTTGGCGTTGTATTGTGCCTGTGTAAAAAACCTGTACCCTTTTTGCTATGGCACAGGCTGTTACTCACGTACTAGATATTTATACGGGTTAGATGCTGGCTAAGACCTCTTTGCTGTGTTCGGCTGGTTTTACTTCTTCAAAAACCTTTTTGATCATACCCTGAGCGTCAATCAGGTACGTTGTTCGGAAAACGCCATCATATTCTCGCCCCATGAATTTCTTGCGGCCCCATACGCCGTATAGCTCGCAAACCTTATGATCTTCGTCGGCTAGCAAACTAAACGGGAGATGATATTTTTCCTTAAACTTGGCGTGTGACTTAGGACTGTCGGGGCTGACGCCCAATATGACAACCCCTGCCTGCTCGTAGGCGCTATAGTCATCGCGAAAGTTACAGGCTTCTGTTGTACAGCCCGGGGTGTCATCCTTAGGGTAAAAGTAGAGCAGAACGACCCGGCCGCGATAATCTGAAAGATGGTGAACGACACCTTTTTCATCTGGCAGTGAAAATTCTGGCGCAGGTGAATTCTCTTTTAATGGCATGGCAAACTCCTTTTATTTATATAATTATTAATAATATTATACATAAAGATGGGCAGTGAGTCTATCCCGATCTGTACAATGATTGTAGAGTGTATAAGGTTGTAGAGAGGCTTCTTTGGCTAGGCGACTGTGGGGGATCATTCCTGTAGAAGGATGGTTCCCATTTGGCTGGCATCATATCCTGGCAGACTGTTAACTTTTTGCCGAAAGGTTTCGCTTCTCATCAGATCAAAGATGGGAGACAGAAGAGGTGATTCCAAATGATAGCGCGGAATGACAAAATCGTAGCGTTCGGCGAATAGCGGGATAAAATCTAGCCCCAATGCTTTTGCTGCTGCTGTTATGCCAAGACCACAATCTGCCCGCCCTGAGACGACAGCTGCAGCTACTCCCAAATGGGTGTACTCTTCCAGTTCATATCCCCTTATTTCGTTGGGTTTAATTCCTAGATTTTGCAGGTGATAATCCAGCAGAACGCGTGTCCCGGAACCTTTCTGGCGGTTGATAAATTGAACATCTGCGCGTGCTAGGTCTTGTAGTGATGTGATCTTCTTAGGGTTGCCAGATAAGACTAAAAGTCCTTGTTGGCGATGCACCCAAACGACGAGCGAAATGGGCACCTCGGGTAAATATTGACGGATGTAGCTGATGTTGTATTCCCCGCTTTGGGGGTCTAGAAGATGTGAGCCTGCGAGGTGTGCCTCCTGACGTTTGAGCGCGATTAGCCCGCCCAGGCTGCCCACGTTGGATGATACCAACCGGCGGCGGAGAGCGTATAATTCTTGCGCCAACAGATCAAGAGACATATCATGCGATCCAATGGCGAAGATGGTTCTCTCCAGCTCGCTGGTGGGACGGTATAAGCGCACATTGACAACTGATCCGGCGTCCAGCCCCTGAATACCTGGCTCCAAGATAGCGATCCCATCTGCTCGTACCAGGGATGTGATCACTCCAGCGCCGCGTGATATGGGCGCTGCCAGCATTTTATCGCCCACTTTTCCTACCACAACACGGACAAAGTCTGTATCGCCTGGTGGAGAGGTTAATTTGCGTGTCAGGGTAGCTGTGATTTCTGGAGGCGAGACAGGTATTCTTCCTAACCAGCGCGCTAGCAGCGGTTCAACGAAAATTTCGCCAGTGAGGGCAGCCGACACCGGATAGCCGGGCACGCCAATCACTGGCACTGAGTTGGTGGCGTGATTTACCGAGCGGCGGATCATGCCCAGTATCACCGGGTGACCAGGGCGAACGGCAACACCATGCACCAGGAGCTTGCCCAGCGAGTCGACTACTCTTGCTGAAAAATCCTCCGACCCTGCCGAAGAACCCGCGTTCAGGAGTACCAGGTCGTTTTCATTGGCTGCCAGTTGAACTTGTTGACAGATGTCGTCGAAATCATCGCGCACAATGGGATAGCGGTGCGGTAAGCCACCCCAGGATTGTACCTGCGCTGCCAGGACGATAGAGTTGTACTCGATAATATCCCCTGCTTGAACTTCCTTGCCAATTTCTACAAGCTCGTTCCCGGTGGGAATAATACCAACTCTGGGTTTGCGGGAAACCAGGAGGCGGCTTTGACCACATGCAGCTAATGCACCCAAATCCACTGGGCGGAGCACTTGCCCGGCAGGGAGAACAAGCTGCGTGGCGATAATGTCTTCACCCATTGGGCGGACGTGAGTCCAGGGGGGCAGCGCGCTACGCAGACGGATGGCAAAGGGCTGGCGAGCATTTTTAGCAATGCTACCATTTTCTTCGAGCGGTTCAGTTTGTTCAATGGGCACAACTGCGTTTGCCCAGTTGGGCATGGGGTCGCCGGTATCTACATAAACGGTTTGAGTTTGTAACTTAAGCGTTATGGGGGTGCTCGGAGATGCCCCATAAGTGTCTTCAGCGCGCACTGCAAAGCCATCCATCGCGGCGGCATGGTAGTGTGGGGAGGATAAACGTGCCCATACCGTTTCTGCGAGCACTCTGCCCAGGGCATGCTCGTCAAGCGGAATCTCTTCGCTCCCTAAAATTCCTCCCAGCCCTGCAGCTTGAAGGTTTTCCAGGAAAATGCTTTGCGCCTGGTCTAAGGGAATGTCATGTAAGTATACAGACATGGTTTGAGCGTCTCTACGGTGTGGGTGTGATTAGCGGGGGAGGGGGCGGGATTTCTGCGGTATCCGATGGTGGGGTCGCGGGTGCCTCGGGGGCAGTGGTTGTAACTGGCCAGGGGAGGTAAGCGGCAATTTGCTGAAGGTTCATGTCGCTGCGTATTTCGTGACGCGGGAGGGCATAGATGGAGTAGGTGGTGTGCTCGTTAATGTGCCCTACTGTCACTGCGTTGAGATAGCCCCAGCGGACAACACGGTCAACAATCATTTCATCATAATATCCAAAGGGGTAGGAGACAGATTTGATTGGGATGCCAAACTTTTCTTCAAGTTTTTGCTTTGACGTTGCCAGTTCATCCGCCAGGTAGGTCAAGTCTCCATTGCTAAAATTGATACCCCCGTTGAGTCCTTTGATGCCAATTTCCCACCCATTGGCAAGCAGTTCCTGTATCTGTGCAGTGGTCATCATCCAGCCGCCGTCTATCTGGTTAACAATCAGATAGACCGTGCCCACGTAGCCATACTTTCTCATAATGGGATAGGCTTTGGAATAGACGCCGATCGCGCCAATGTCAAAAGTGATTGCAATGGGGCGTTCTGGCATATTGCCGCCATTGCGAATGACGTCTGCAATTTGAGAAACAGTGACAGTTTGATAGCCCGAGTCTTTGAGCATTTTGATTTGCTGTTCAAATATCTCGGGGGGAATATAGGCGGTGCTGTCCCACTGGTAATTGGCGTCATCTGTTGTGCTTCCGGCAATGCGGTTGTATAGCAGGATGGGCGCAACCACCTTACCAGCCGGAATGAAAGGGTAAGTGGGTGTGGGCGGTGGAGATGTTGGTGATGGGGGCGGCGTTTCAGTTGGTGTTTGGGTTGGCTCCGGTGAGGGTGTCCATGTTGCTGAGGGCGTGAGAGCAGCGGCAGCGGTCATTTGTGCCCCGATGGTCGCGGCTGCCATGGTATAGACTGCGTTGGGGTCTGTGGGTGTTTCTGCTTGTGGGGAACAGGCTGTCAAGATGGCAATTAACAACAACATATTCAGCAAGAGTCTGGTTTTGGGCATAGGTTTCTTCTCCAAGACATACTATAATAGGGAAGCCGCTTGTGAATTAATTTGACATTCTAAGATATAGGTAATCTGTGCTTTTCCATGGCAGGCTTGCATTAAACTCGTACAGGTGGGTGTCCTGTTTGATTTCTATCCGACTCAAGTAGAACAGGGATTCCAGGGTGTGTTCTGAAGAAGTGCCCAGCCCCAGCCCCGCGCGGTAACCATAAGATTTGACTTTTTCAGCCAGCATAGCATCATAGATACCAAACGGATAAGCAAAAGAGTAAACAGGGGTGTCAATTTTTTCTTCAAGAAAAAGCCTGGATTCTAAAATCTCGTCAGAAAGACTTTGGGCTTCGAACAGCTTGACATGGCTCATGCTATGGCTGCCGATTTCCCAACCAGCTGCAATCATTTCTCTCATTTGATCTGTGGAGACAAAACCCTCCGAATTGAGATATTTGCCTACGAGATACATGGTCGCAGTAAATGCGTATTTTTGCATGATTGGGTAAGCGGTTTGATAGACGTCCAAATTGCCATCGTCAAAGGTAACCACCAGGGGGCGTGCAGGCAGGATCACGGTATCATCATGCATGGCTTCGACCAGTCTGGATACTGGAATGGTTGTGTAGCCCAGCGAATACAAGAGACTCATCTGTTGCTCAAAGCGGGCGGGACTGACGTAATAACGAGAATCTTCGCCTTCAGCGATGTGGTGGTAAAGCAAAATAGGGGCAATGATGGCAGCACGGTCTTTCTGAATGGTGCGCGTGGCACTGACTGCGTTTGCCTTACCCTCATAGGCGATGCCAAAGGAAACATAGAATCCCACTGCGAGCAGCAGTGAAAAAATGATCAAGGATATTCTCTGTTGAATGCTCATTGGTCTTTTCTCTCTGTTCCTGTCAGGATATAGCATGTTCACCTGTTTTGAGGGTGCTATCCGAAAGGTTGGAATACATCCACAGTTTCGCCTGCGGCGATTCCATTGGCTTCAGGTACAATGCGAATCATCCCATCCGCCTTCGCCAGCGTCAAGATCAGGTTGCTCTTGAAGAAGATGGGGTCTGCAAGCAGCCCTTCGGGGGTGAAAAGCAGCCTGACGGGCACCCAGTCTTCGCGCCCTGCTTGAGAGGGAACATTGATGGTGAGCCGGGCGTGCAATACTGGGGAAGGTGGCGAAGCGGGCAAGCCAAGCAGACTTCTGATGACGGGAACGACAAACAAGCTGGCAATAACCAGCGCGCTGACGGGGTTGCCGGGTAAGCCGATGATGGCTTTGTGATTGCATACAGCAAGGATGGTCGGTTTGCCGGGCTTGATGTTGACGCCGTGCACCAGCACGCCCGGTTCTCCCAACTCTTGAATTGCCATGGCGGTTAGGTCGCGCACACTGGCGGATGACCCGGCAGTGATAATCACCATATCACATTCTTGTGCGGCTCGTTGCGCGGCGGCTAACAAAGTTTCGAAGTGATCGGGGATGATGCCATAAAGTACCGGGTTACCCCCAAATTTTCTGACGAGTGCGCTGAGCGTGGCGCTGTTAATATCGCGCACTTGCCCGATTGCAGGTTTCTGGTCGGGTGGGATGACCTCATCGCCGCTGGATAAAATGCCCACGCGCGGGGGCAGAACTACGGGCACCTGTAATATCCCCAAAGCCAGTAGCCCGCCAATGTCTGCTGGCCCAATCTTTTTGCCTGCGGGTAACACCTGCTGACCGGGTTCGACATCTTCACCCATCTTGAGGGTGTTATCTCCCACTGCTACAGGTTTGAAGACTTCAACCTCATTTGGGCTTACTGTTTGTGTGTTTTCTATCATCACCACGGCGTCACAGCCTTCGGGCAGCATTCCGCCTGTGTGTATCAGTGCTGCCTGACCATTTTGGAGGGTCAGTGTGGGTTTGCTTCCCATGGGGATTTCTCCCACCAGCTTCAGATAGGCAGGAAGTGCTTCGCTGGCGCCGTAGGTGTCGGCGGCTTTGACTGCGTATCCGTCAACAGTGCTGCGCGGGAAAGCCGGCAGCGGCTCGGGGGAGAGAATTTCGCTGGCAGTTACCAGGTCCAGCGCTGCGGTTGTGTCCACAACGTGTGCGGCAGGATGATATGCGGGCAGGTGCTGGAGCAGTGTCTCCAGTGCTTTTGCGGGAGGAAGTAATTCTAAGAACTCGGGCATTTTTTACTCTGTCCATAGTGAGAAGGTAATGAAGTACATTGTAAGAATAACCAGCGCAAGCGATGTGAGCGAGAGCAATTTCCAGCGCGGTTTAGAACCGCTCCCAATCTGCACCATTAACCATATTTGAAAAGCGCCGATAGGCAGAGTTAGAAATCCTGTAGAGACCAGTTTCCAGGGAAGCCCCTGAAGGATAGCCAACCCAAGCAGGAAATATGTAGCAATAATTAGAATGTTGTGGAAGCTCATTCCACGCTGCCACCCCAAACGTGTTAGCAGTGTATAGCGTAAACATTTAGTATCGTGGGCATAGGTGGGCAAAGTGCGGGCTATTGCGGTGGCTAACAGCAGGGCGGTGAAAGGGAAGGTCAATGTTCCTAGAATGGGATGGAATTCTTTCGTCTGAAGTATCAACGCGATGGCGGGGATGATATTGGCAATCAATATCGAGATAAGAAGTTCTCCGTACCCTGAGTGTGCCAGCCGCAACGGGGGCATGGCATAACTGAATGCCAGAATAATGATCAGACAAAGAAAAAGCATTGTCAGGGGGGTGATGACATGTTCACTGTATAGCAGCACGGTGATGACCGCAGCGATACAAAGCGTTGTTAATCCTGCCTGGAGCAGCGCTTTGTGTTCAATTTCTGAAGGCAGGCAGTCGTCTCTGTTGTCTCCTGGCGTGTTTGCCTGTCTGTTAGGGAAATCTACACGGTCGTAGTAAGCCTTCAAAAAGTAGCAACTTATCAGAATAAGCAGTACCCACGCCTGCCCAAGCAGGAAAACGACCCAGTTGACCGGTTTACCAAGATACTGTGCCACTCCTGAGCCTAAAGCGAACATCAGGATGCTGAGCAGCAGTTCCAGATGAGGGGTGTTCCGAATGAACACCAAGAGAAGGGCATGAGAGCGTTTCATTCTATGCAGACCATACGCACATTCTAACACAAAGCCCGCTGCCAATGCCTGCTGGTTTGCGCTGAAATTACAGCCACTTGCTACGTTTGTAGATGACCAGCATGGTTAACACTGAGGCAATGCACAGGAAGAGAAAAATTGGCATGCCGTCACTCCAATGATAGCCTGTATTGAAGAGAAAATTCATTCCGAATATACCGGCAATGAAGGTCAGAGGCAGAAAAATTGTCGAGACAACAGTAAGCGTTTTCATGATCTCGTTTAGCCTCAGCGAGGTGGAGTTTAGATATGTGTCCAATGTGCTGGTAACAATATCGCGTATGGACTCGCTTAAATCCTGGATACGTACGAGATGATCGTAAATGTTGCGATAGTAGATGCGTGCCTTTTGATCAATCATTGGAAAATCATCGCGGCTCAAACGGTTCATCATCTCACGTTGGGGGGATATGATTCTCCGCAGGGCAATCAGGCTATGCTTGAGAGCTAATATTCGCTTGAGGGTGTTTGGGTCTGGGGTAGATAGAATGCGGTCTTCGAGCCAATCAATTTCGTCATCCATACTGTCGAGAACGGGCAGATATTCATCTACGAGGGCGTCCAGGATGGCATGACAGAGAAAATCTGCCCCGTTGGAGTGAAGCCGCTCATCGCGTTGTAGCCTGTTCCATACCGTTTCAATAGCTGACATCTTTTGGCTGTGGTGCACCGTTACCACGTAATTTTGACCTAGAAAAATATCGAGTTCCACCGTTTCGAGGTACTCAAAATTCTTAATGTCCTTGTCGGGGCGAATGGCATGCGCAATGATGAAAATATAATGCCCAAAGTCATCAATTTTGGGTGACTGGTAGTTTTCTCCAATGCAATCTTCAATTGCGAGAGGATGAAACTGAAACAAATTCTGCAGAACATCGTACAACTCTTGTTGTGTGGGGGCTTCGAGCAATATCCATAGCAGTTCATCAGGGTTGGCGATGCGGGCGCGTATTTCCTCTCTGCTTAGATTTTCATGATTTGTACCGTCATTATGAAAACAGATGGAGCGCATCATGGAGAACCTTTCGGTAGGGAGATGACAGGAATTGATTATTGATTATACATCCAGTCCTGATGGCTTTTACAAAAGCGGTTAAGTTGGTTACAATCGGTCTGTTTATTGGAGAAGATATAGTATGAATTTTGTCACGGGTAATGTGAAAACAGAGCTGTCGTCTGCAAATGGGTTTATATGCCTTAAACAGGTTTCTAAAAGCTATCTGGAAGGTGAGACACGCCGCGCTGTGTTGCGAGACACATCATTGTGCATTGCAAAGGAGCAGTTTGTTGCTGTGCTGGGGAAAAGCGGCGCTGGAAAGACCACGTTGCTCAATCTGATCAGTGGTATTGACCGTGTGGATAGCGGCGAGATATCTATCAACGGTCTGTCGTTGACTGCTTTGACTGATCACGAGAGCACATTGTTTCGTCGAAAAAATATCGGTTTTATCTTTCAGTTTTTCAACCTGATTCCGACGTTGACCGTTTGGGAAAATGTGGTCATGCCTCTGGAGCTAAATGGTCTATGTAATGAAGCTGGGCGCAAGGTGGCGGAGGCCCTTCTGCGTGAGGTGGGCTTGTTTGATCGTAAGAGAACGTACCCTGACCGTCTGTCGGGTGGTGAACAGCAGCGGGTATCTATCGCGCGTGCGCTGGTGCATGACCCCATGCTGGTTTTGGCAGATGAACCGACGGGTAATTTGGATGAAGAGACAGGTGATGCAATTATGGTTTTGTTGAACCGCATGACACGACAGAGGGGAAAGAATCTGATACTGGTTACCCACAGCGCTGAAGCTGCCAGAGCGGCAGACCAGGTCTATGAATTACATGAGGGGCGATTGACATTGCGAGAAGGAAGTTGGGCGTGAAACGGGTCAATTATTTGCCCCTGGTGCTTTGGCGGGTAAGCTGGCGTTTTTTATTGCGGCATCGCTGGCAAAGCGGGTTGATGATCCTTGGCATTGCTGTTGGGGTGGCAGTGGTGGTGGCGATTGACCTGGCAAACGAAAGCGCATGGCGCGCGTTTGCGCTGAGCAAGGAAGCCGTTTTGGGAAAAGCAACACACCAGATTGTTGGAAGCGGGGATGAGGGGCTGAATGAGACAGTATACGTGATGCTACGGAGACAAGGAGTGATTGGAAAGATGGCACCGGTTGTCCGGGAGTATGTCTCATCTCCGCAACTGGGTAATCGTCCAATGGAATTGTTGGGAATTGACCCGTTTGTGGATGGCGAATTCCGCTCTATACTTGGAAACACAAACCGGGTGCCAGTTGATCAGCTGGTGCGGTTTTTGACACAGCAAGGCGCAGTTTTGATCTCTGATGAGTTGGCTGCCGAAAACGGACTCGATGTTGGGGACGTCATCGAGGTGGATATTGGCGGTTATCAAAAATATGCTGTGATTGCAGGTTTGATCTCACCGCAGGATGCTATCTGGCGGCGTGTTTTGCAGGGGATGATCATTGCGGATATTTCCACTGCACAGGAATTGACGGGGAAGGTTGGCAGGCTGGATCGGGTTGACCTCATTATAGGTGAGAATGATGATTTTTTGCTCAAGCGCGTTTCTGCTGCTTTGCCACCGGGTTTGCGGTTGATCAAGGCGGAAACGGGCAGCGATACGGTTGCACAGATGACCGCAGCTTTTCGTCTGAACCTCACAGCATTGAGTATGCTGGCGCTTTTGGTAGGAATGTTTTTGATATTCAACACCATGACGTTTTCGGTTGTCAGACGGCGGGCGTTGTTTGGGATGTTGCGTTGTCAGGGGGTTACACAGCGTGAAATTTATTTGATGGTGCTTGCAGAAGCGTTTGTTGTGGGGAGTTTGGGTAGCTTGCTGGGGGTTGGGCTGGGCGTTTTGCTGGGCAGACAGACAGTGGCGATGGTTTCACAAACCATTACCGATTTGTATTATACGCTTACGGTTCAAGCGGTGGATGTGCCTGTCGAGAGTCTGATAAAGGGTGGGGTAATGGGAATTGTGGCAACAATCTTGACTGCTCTTATACCGGCGGTTGAAGCGGCTTCTTCTCCTGCTCAAATTTCTTTAGCCCGATCGGTGTTGGAGAGCAAAGCCAGGCGTGTTGTGACCTGGAGCGCTGCGGCGGGCGTTTTGTTGATCCTTGCAGGGTATCTGATTTTTCAACTGCCGCTTACAGACCTCTATTCTGGTTTTGGTGGGACATTTGCCGTTGTAGTTGGTTTTGCACTGTTATCGCCGTTGGCGATGGTTATTGCCTCGAAGGTGCTTTCGCCGCTGATGGGGTATCTGCTGGGGCTGACAGGACGTATGGCGCCGCGCAATCTGGTTAATGCGCTGAGCCGTACGGCAGTTGCGGTAGCAGCGTTGATGCTGGCGGTTGCGGTTGCCATTGGGATGGGGCTGATGATTCAAAGTTTTCGCAGTTCTGTGGTAGTCTGGCTGAATGAAACCCTAAACGGAGATATTTATATCTCAGCCCCGACCATGAATGCGACGATGCCGGCATTTCCAGTGGACAGGCGTGTGATTGCTCGTTTGCGGTCGGTGGATGGGGTGAGAGATGTGTATCTGTTGCGCACGATTCAAGTGGAATCGCCATCCGGATCTATTCGTGTTAATGCCAGTAGCAATCCCAATTTGGGTGAGGAGCGTTTGTTCCTCTTTAAGCGGCATCAGGACTCCAAAATGGTGTGGCAGGAAATGCAAAAGGGTGCTGTACTGGTCTCTGAGCCGTTAGCCAGACGGCTGGATGTGATTCGCGCTGATGGGGAAATCATTGTGAAAAGCCCCAATGGAGAGATCCGCCTGCCGGTGGAGGGCGTCATGTATGATTACACGTCCAGCGAAGGCAGCATCTGGATGTCGCGGGATTTCTATCAGCGGGTTTGGGGGGATGATACAGTTACCGCAATTGATATCCGCCTCGAGCAGGCAAACCAAGCGGATCAGAAGATTGATGAAATACGCTCTGAAATTGGTTCGATACAGAAGCTTGTGATTCGCTCGAATCAGGGGCTGCGGGAAGATGTTCTTGAGGTGTTTGATCGAACGTTTGCCATCACGGGCGCGTTGCGGTTATTGGCGACAATCGTGGCATTTATAGGCGTTTTGAACAGCCTGCTATTGTTGCAAATAGAGAAGCAGCGTGAGCTGGGTATTTTGCGTGCCCTGGGGTTGACAACACGACAGATGTGGCGTTTGGTAATGGCTGAGACGGGCTTGATGGGGCTGATAGCCGGTTTGCTGGCGATTCCGACAGGGGCGGTTTTGACGCTTATCCTGATTTATGTTATTAATCGTCGCTCGTTTGGTTGGACGTTACAGGTGTATATGACCCCTGAAGCATTTCTGGTGGGGTTGGGGATCGCGCTTGTAGCAGCGCTGCTGGCAGGAATTTACCCGGCAAGCAAATATAGCCGCATGGCAGCGTCGGAAGCGGTTCGCTATGAGTAGAGTTAAGATGCTCAAAGATGTAGTCAAGGGAATTCTGGCGATAGGCGTGGTTATCACGTTGTTGCTTTCTTCGTGTAGCAAAAATGATCGCGAAGTGCAAATTGTGGCTTTGCCAGTCATAGCGGGCGATTTTGAACGTGCTCAGCCGGGGCGGGTTTTCCAATTCCCTCAAGATCACGGTGCACATGACACATTTCAAAGCGAGTGGTGGTATTACACAGGTAATGTGGCAGCAGAGACGGGAGAGCATTTTGGGTATCAGCTTACGTTCTTTCGGAGGGCGCTGCTACCTCAGAATGCATTTCAAGAGCGGCAATCTGCTTGGTCAACAAATCAGGCGTATCTAGCGCATTTTGCATTGAGCGATGTGGCGGCGGGCAAATATGTGTTTGCCGAACGTTTGCAACGAGGCGCGGCGGGAATTGCCGGGGCTGTGGGAGAGCCTGCTTTTGCTGTCTGGTTGGATCACTGGTCAGTTACACAGACGGGAGATCATCTGTATCGCCTTGATGCTGCTTTTGCCGATCAGCGCATTGTCCTCGATTTGACGGAGCAAAAAAGCCCCGTTTTGCAGGGGAAAGATGGATACAGCCAGAAAGGCGAAGATGTGGGGAATGCCTCTTATTATTATAGCCAGACGCGGCTGGCAACATCTGGCAGCATATACATGAGGAATCGCCGATATGATGTAACAGGTTTCAGCTGGATGGATCATGAGTTCAGCACCAGCGCGCTTTCGGCGGAACAGGTGGGGTGGGACTGGTTTGCGTTACAATTGGACGATGGCAGTGAACTGATGGTGTATGTTATCCGGCGTCAGGATGGAAGTCAGGACGTATTTTCTGCTGGCAGTGTGGTTGACCCAGAAGGGAGCGCTAAGACATTGACATATCGTGATTTTCAGATTGTGTCAAAATCCACCTGGCACAGCCCACACTCCGGCGCAGTTTATCCCATTGGGTGGGAGATTTCAGTTCCTCAAGAGGATTTGTCCCTTATGGTCCAAGCGCTCTTAGCGGATCAGGAGCTCAATGTTTCCTTTGTATATTGGGAAGGTGCGGTGCGGGGGCAGGGAGTCAGACAGGGGCGTCCTGTGACCGGTTATGGGTATGTGGAGATGACAGGTTATGCACATTCAATGCAAGGACAGTTTTAGAGGTTGTGTTTTGGGGCGTGTACCCAGTGCGTTGATATTGCTGATGCTCTTTTTGCTGATACTGGCGTGTAGTTTCCCGCTAGCGCCTTTGGAGCATGTCTCCTGCGGGGATCATTTTCTTGTTCGTCATATACTTGGGCAGACCAGCCAGGCGCAGTGGGTGGATTGGATTGCAAGATTCTCCGGCGAACAGCCCGTAGAAATTGGCGGCGAGACAATGACAATTGACACGCGCTTCAGCCATGCTATGTTTGCTGGGCAGCGCAATGCGCGGGCGTTTGATTATCTCTATGAACAGGTTAGCCGCTGGGTAGCGGCTGAACAGATAGAAGTTGACCCTTATATATACACGGACGAAAACGGGAGAAGTTATGAATGGAAAAACTTGATTGTAACCTTGCCAGGGGCGATACGCCCTGAGGAGGTCATTGTCCTTTCGGCGCATCTGGATAGCACAACGGTGCGGGAGGGCAATCCGTTTGAATACGCTCCGGGTGCGGATGATAACGGCAGCGGTGTAGCTACCTTGATGGAGGCTGTTCGGATTTATCGCGCTTATTATTTTGCCCGCACTATTCGTGTGATCTGGTTCACAGGTGAAGAACAGGGTGCGGTTGGCAGCCACGCGTATCTCTCTGACCATCCCATGGAAAATGTTTTGGGGGTAATTAATCTGGATATGTTTGCTTATGACCACAATGGCGATCGCTGTCTTGAGCTGCATGTGGGCAAGCTGGCTGCTTCCGATGTGCTTGGACGCTGTTTCGTGGATATGGCAGAGGTTTATGGCTATGATTTTAGGTATGACTATTTGATTGACCAGGCAACTGACCGTTCGGATCATGCTGCTTTCTGGAAAAAAGATGTTGGCGCTATCCTTGTGTTGGAGAATCTGATTGAGCAAAATATTCCGGGAGGATGTGGAATTGCAGACGGCAACCCCTATTATCATAAGCCAGGGGATACGTTAACCAACCTGGATGTTGCATATGGTTTTGATATTGCCCGTACTGCGCTGGCAACAGCGGCTCAGCTGGCGCAACCTTTAATGCCTAAACCCTTACCGTAACTTGTTTTAGCTTTCTGCGCTAAAGCCCTAATGAAGATTATCCGTTGAAAGCATGAATTATTTCACTATTCATACCTGAATATACCTGTTATGATTTTAGCGTTCTGATCCTATTCTAAATAAGGAGTGAAAAATGTCAGTTTGTGATGAAGTATACGCAAAAGTAGTTGAGAAGCACCCGGGACAGCCCGAGTTTCATCAGGCGGTCAAGGAAGTGCTCGAGTCTCTCAAGCTCACAGAAGCAAAGCGCCCGGACTATGTCAAATATAAAGTCTATGAGCGGATAGTCGAGCCTGATCGGGCGATCATCTTCCGTGTGCCGTGGGTTGATGACAAGGGTGAAGTGCAAATCAACCGAGGTTACCGCGTTCAGTTTAATAATGCCATTGGACCTTATAAGGGAGGGTTGCGCTTTCACCCCTCTGTGAATCTTGGCATTATCAAGTTTCTTGGCTTTGAGCAGATTTTCAAGAACTCCCTGACGACTTTGCCAATGGGTGGCGCAAAGGGCGGCTCTGACTTTGACCCCAAAGGCAAATCGGATATGGAGGTGATGCGCTTCTGCCAGGCTTTCATGCGTGAGCTGTTCCGCCATATTGGCCCGGATACCGATGTACCGGCGGGTGATATCGGTGTGGGTGCACGCGAGATTGGCTATATGTATGGCTACTACAAGAAATTGGTGAATGAACATACAGGCGTTCTGACTGGCAAGGGTCTGGAATATGGTGGTTCGCTGATACGCCCGGAAGCCACAGGTTATGGCTCCACATATTTTGCTGCCGAGATGCTGGCAACACGCGGCAAGGAAATCAAGGGGCTGGTGGCTGCAGTGAGTGGCTCAGGCAATGTTGCTCAGTACACTGTGGAAAAAGTCAATCAGCTAGGCGGAAAAGTGATCACCCTGTCGGATTCCAACGGCACAGTTGTGGATGAGAAGGGCATTGATGCCAAGAAACTAGCATGGGTCATGGAACTGAAAAATGTGCGTCGTGGACGCATCGAGGAGTATGCCAAAGAGTTTAACGTGGCATACTATGCCGGAAAGAGCGTTTGGGAAGTTATCACTGAGCAGGGAATACGGATTGATTTGGCTTTCCCGTCAGCGCATGAAAATGAGATTGATGGGAAGACAGCGTCTGGCTTGGTTAAGAATGGGTGTTTCCTGGTTTCAGAAGGTGCAAATATGCCCTCTACGCCCGAAGCACAGGACATATTCCTTGACAACAACGTTTTGTATGGGCCCGCAAAGGCTGCGAATGCTGGCGGCGTTGCCACCTCTGGGTTGGAAATGTCTCAAAACTCTCTGCGTTTGAGCTGGGATCGTGAGGAAGTGGACATGCGTTTGCAGAAGATCATGAAGGCGATCCACAAGAATGCTCTGGATGCTGCAGCGGCTTATGGACATCCCGGCAATTACATTGTTGGTGCAAACCTGGCTGGTTTCATCAAAGTAGCAAATGTAATGGTGGCGAATGGCGTTGTGTAATAGCCTGCGAGTTTACGCCATGTAAAGCTTAGTCGGAAGAGGGGAACTGTCTTTCGGTTCCCCTCTTGTGTGTTGTGAGAGGCGTTGTTTTTTAAGAGGTTAAGGCATTCAGGCGAAAGAGGCAGATAGACGTGGACGAAAATCAGGTGAAAATTATGCCAGATAAGGGACAAATTAACAAGAATGCCTCTCCGCAAGAGGCATTAGAGAGCGCCTATTGTATTGTTCGTGTCCGTACGGGTGCCGAGTTTTCAGAAGTTTATCGCAGATTGTGTGCGATGCGTGATGTGGTTGGTTGTGATGCGGTCCATGATGATTATCATCTGGTTGTGCTGATGCAAGCGGATGACGCTGCGAGGTTGCAGACGCAGTACGATGCGATTAAGACGTTGGAGGATGTGGAAGAAGCGCTGTACTTGCCTGTGGTTGAGTCACGCCAGAATGAAAATCCGGCGCTGGGAAATGCTCGTACAGGTACAGTGCAGCCGCATGAGAAGGGTAGTTTTGTAGAAGGTTATGTATTGGTTGAGGCAGAGAAGGAGCATTTGAGCAAAGTGTACTTGCATTGCAGTCAATTGGAGGGGATTGTAACATGTGCGCTGGTTTCAGGCGCATATCAGCTGTTGCTTCGAATCAAGCAAAAGAATTATCATCGGCTCAAGAAAGTTTTGACAGAGAAGATCCGACCGATGTTGGGCTTATTAAGAGCCAGACAGATGGTTGTGATTGATCTGTTTCGTATGTGAGGTGGTTAGTTGCTTTTTAGCTGTGGCGCAATGACACGAGATGTCTCGTTTGGGGCGTATCGCTACAGGTTTTTGATTGGTTATGTATGGTCCGGTCGCTATAGAAAGGTTGTCTAGTTAAGATGGAGAACACGATTCTGGAACCGAGAGAAAAAGAAGAGAGACTGCCGCGTCTCAATAGCGAGCTATGGAAATATTGCGATCAACCTGGTCAGCTGATTCCGTTGCTCCAGGCGGCGCAGGAAACTTATGGGTATATTTCTGAGTCGGCAATTAAGCACATCAGCGCTGTCTCCGGTGTCCCTGAAAGTGAGATATATGGCGTGATTACGTTTTACAAGCAGTTCCGTCTACGCCCGTTGGGGAAGTATCTTATTCGTCTGTGTGATGGAACAGCGTGTCATGTTAACAATGCCAAGATGTTGAAAGCAGTTGTGGAGGATGAGCTGGGGTTAAGTGGTAGTGATACAACTGAGGATGGTCTGTTCACACTTGCCCCGGTCGCCTGTCTGGGTTGTTGTAGCCTGGCGCCGGTGGTGATGATTAATGATATGACGTATGGGCGATTGACGCCGCAAAAACTGCGCACCATTTTGCGCAAGTATAAAAAAGAGGGACAAGCCGCCGATTCAGTGCAGAGTGAGGAGGCAGAATGATAACGATCACAGTAGGAACAGCAACCTGTGGCGTGTCAGCTGGGGCTGATAAGGTGTTGGAAACCCTGTCTTCCCTGGTGCAGGAGAAGGGGCAGGGTAAAGTGGTTTTGGCAGAAACAGGTTGTATGGGCATGTGCTATAAAGAGGTGCTGGTAGAAGTATCAAATGGAGATGGGAAGTTTCTGTATGGTGATGTTACGCCGGACATTGCCAAACGCATTTTTGAGGAACATGTATTGGGGGGAAGACCTATTGAAGAACTGGTTATTCTGCACAATTATCAAGAGGGTCCGGAGGAGGGCTATCTGAAGCGTCAGAGACGGATTGCTCTGCGCAATTGTGGTTTTGTGGACCCAATGTCAATTGACGATTACCTGGCGCGGGATGGTTATAAGGCGATTGAAAAAGTGCTCAAGACGATGAGCCAGGATGAGCTGATTGAAGAAATCCTGTCTTCGGGGCTGAGGGGGCGTGGCGGTGCTGGTTTTCCTACGGGGATGAAGTGGCGTTTTGCCAGACAGCAGCCCGGAAGCGAGAAGTATGTTATCTGTAATGCGGATGAAGGTGATCCGGGGGCATTCATGGATCGCAGTATTCTGGAAGGCGATCCGCATTCCGTGCTCGAAGGCATGATGATTGCCGGTTATGCGATTGGCGCCCGCAATGGTGTAATTTACTGCCGTGCTGAATATCCCAAGGCGATTGTGCGTTTGAGACAGGCGATATCCGATGCAACTGCAGCGGGATGGCTGGATCACACCTTTCCTGGTACTGATTTTAGTTTTCATATCAAGATCAAAGAGGGTGCTGGGGCTTTTGTGTGTGGCGAGGAAACGGCTCTGATTGCCTCTATTGAAGGGCGACGCGGGACGCCACGCCCCCGCCCTCCATACCCTGCGGTGCGTGGTTTATGGGGAAAACCCACCATTATCAACAATGTCGAGACCTTTGCCAATGTACCCTGGATTGTGCTAAATGGGCATGAGGCGTTTGCTTCAGTTGGTACCCCAAAAAGCAAGGGCACAAAGGTGTTTGCTGTGACGGGCAAGATCAACCGCGGTGGGTTGGTGGAGGTGCCGATGGGCATTTCTATCAACGAAATCATTTATGACATCTGCGGTGGCATTAAAGATAATAAGAAGTTCAAAGCGGTACAGATGGGGGGACCCTCAGGTGGGTGCATCCCGGCGTCAATGGGGGATACCAAAATAGATTATGAGGAGATTACTCAGACGGGCGCCATTATGGGCTCTGGCGGTATGGTTGTGATGGACGAGAGCACCTGCATGGTGGAGATGGCGCGCTTCTTTCTTGAATTTACTCAGAACGAATCCTGTGGCAAATGTACGAGCTGCCGAATTGGTACGCTGCGAATGCTGGAGATACTGGAGCGGATTGTCGAAGGCAAGGGCGAAGCAGGCGATATTGACGTGTTGCTTGAATTGGGGAATCAGATCAAATCCACTGCACAATGTGGGCTTGGGCAGACTGCTGCCAACCCTGTGCTGACGACTCTCAAGTATTTCCGCGAGGAATACGAGGCGCATATTCACAATAAGAAATGCCCGGCGCATAGCTGCGCTCTTTTGGTGAACTATGTGATTGATCCGGAGAAATGCACGGGGTGCACTGTGTGCGCCAAAAATTGCCCGGTGAATGCTATCAGCGGTGAGCGCAAGAAAACGCATTTTATTGACCAGGCTGTGTGTATTAAGTGTGGCAAATGCATCACGGTGTGTAATTTCGATGCCATTTACAAGGATTGAGGATGACTGGCTATGGCGAATGAGAAGACAATCAATCTTGTCATTGATGGGAAAGCAATTGTTGCAGAGGCAGGCAAGACAATCCTGCAGATTGCGCGTGAACACCAGATTGACATCCCGACGCTATGTTATGACCCGCGTCTCCCGGCTTATGCTTCCTGTTTGGTATGTGTGGTTGAGGTGGAGCAAAATGGAAAGAGCCGATTGTTACTTTCCTGCACAACGGAAGCAGCAGATGGTATGAGTATTCAAACCAAAAACGAGGCGGTGATACGGGCGCGTAAAAATGCGCTGGATATGCTGCTCTCCAACCATTTTGCCGATTGTCGCGGCCCATGTTATGAGAATTGTCCGGCGGGGGTGGATGTGCAGGGCTATCTGGCGCTGGCAAACGCAGGACGCTATCGTGAGGCGTTGGAATTGATCCGCAAAACCAACCCGCTGCCGCTTGTCTGTGGTCGGGTTTGTGTCCATTACTGCGAGGCAGCCTGCCGCCGTAAGAATGTTGATTCGGCGGTGGCAGTCAATTTTATCAAGCGCTATGTTGCGGATTTGGAGACAGATAACCTTCCCCGACCGCAGCCCGTACCCTCAAATGGGCATAAGGTGGCTGTTGTGGGGGGTGGCCCTGCGGGTCTGACTGCGGCGTATTTTTTGGCAAAGCGGGGCTATCAGGTAACGATTTTCGAGGCGCACCCCAAGCTGGGTGGCATGTTGCGTTATGGTATTCCAGATTATCGCCTACCCGGCCCTATCCTGGATAAGGAGATCCAATATATCCTCGATCATGGGGTAGAAGTACGCACCAATCAGCGGCTGGGAAAGGATTTCACGCTTGGGAATCTCAAAGAGTGGGGGTTTGAAGCGATTTTTTTGGCGTTAGGGTCTCAAAAAGCAAAGGCAATGCGTGTGAAAGGAGAGGATGCCTCAGGGGTTATTGGTGGAATTAACTTCCTGGAAATGGTCAAGAAACAGGGCGCGCCCGACTTTTCTGGGCAGCGGGTGCTGGTTGTAGGCGGCGGGAACACGGCGATTGATGCTGCCCGCACTGCGCTGCGCTGCAAGGCCTCTGATGTTACGATTGTGTATCGGCGTACACGCGAAGAGATGCCGGCCGACCCTGTGGAGATTCATGACGCATTGGAAGAAGGGGTGCATATTGAATTTCTTGTTGCACCGGTGGGAGTGGTTACGGAGGACGGCAATGTGCGGGCGTTGCGCTGTCAGCGTATGGAACTGGGTGCTCCAGACGCCAGCGGACGACGCAGCCCGGTGCCTGTTGAAGGGTCGGAGTTTGATATTGCCTGTAATATCATTATTGCGGCGATTGGACAGGACAGCAGTTTGGAAGGAATACAAGATGCTGCGGTCGGTGAGATCGAAATCACGCGTTTCAATACCATTTCAATCAACGAGGCAACTTTTGCTACCAGCATAGAGGGGGTGTTTGCGGGCGGTGATGTGGTCAGCGGCCCTGCTGCGGCGGTGGATGCCATTGGAGATGGGCGCAAGGTGGCTGAGGTAATTGATATCTATTTGCGAGAAGGGGTGATACGCCCGGCTTCTACAGAATTTTTAAGCAAACGCACTGAGCTGGATACACTACCGGCGGATTTCTTTGCCGAGGTGGAAAAAAGCGAGCGTTCTACTATGGTACAGACACCAGTGGAACAACGACTGAACAGCTTTGACGAAGTGGATCATGGCATTTTGCCTGAGGACCTTGCCAGGGAGACGGCGCGTTGTCTTTCGTGCGGTTGTTCAGATGTGTTTACGTGCAAGCTCAAACAGTATGCCGGTGAGTATGGGGCTGAGCAAAAGCGGTTCAAGGGCGTGGTTAAGAAATACAAAAAGGATGAACGCCATCCGTATATTACATTGGACCCAAACAAGTGCGTTTTATGTGGGTTATGTGTACGCACCTGCGAGAGCCTGATAGGGGTCTCAGCGCTTGGGTTTATCAACCGCGGTTTTGAGATGATTATTGGTTCGGCACTGGGAAACGCTTTGCAGGACACAAACTGTATCACCTGTGGCAATTGTATTGAAGTTTGTCCTACGGGGGCGATATCATTCAATCTTGGTTTAAAGCGTCCAGGCCCTTGGGCGACCCTGCCAGACGAGTCGATTTGCAGCTTTTGCGGCGTTGGCTGCCGGTTGGTGTATAACAAGGTGAATGATCGCATCTGGTATGTTACCGCGAAGATGAGCGATGCTTATACACATGGCGACCTATGTGTGCGGGGCAGGTTTGGGCATCGCTATCTGTATCATGAGACCAGGATCAAGGGGGCAAGGGTAGATGGGCGCGAGGTGGGTGATTTGGAGAAAGCGCTGGCACAGGCGCTGGATGGTTTGCGCAGTGTGATTCAGAAACACGGGAGCGATTCTGTTGCGGTTCTTGTTACGCCAAAGGCGAGCAACGAGGAGTTATTCCTGGCGCGCAGACTGGCAGTGGAAGGGTTAGGAACAGCGCATGTTACCAGTTTGTATAGCCTGGCTATGGTGCCGCGGGATGACAGTTTGCATAAATCGCTTGGGTTGTCGGCTGCAACCTTACCTGCCGAACAGGTGGAAGAGGCGGATGTCATTATCCTGGTAAATTCCAACGTAACAACCGAGAACCCTGTTTTAGGTTTCCGTGTGATGCGCGCTGCAAAACGAGGCGCGCATATCGTGCTGATTGGTTCAACAGATGTAGATATTGAGGGGGTTGATCTACAGTGGTTAAATGCACGGCGGGGCAGCAACGCTGTTTTGTTGTCTGCACTGGCGGGTGATCTGCTGCGCAGGGGAAACGTTGATAATGCATATCTTCGCCAGTATGTTGATGGTGTTGAGACATTACAAGGGGTATTGCCTTCTATTGAGCAGGCTGCGGAAGCGAGCGCTGTGGAAAAAGAACAGATTGAATCTCTGGCTGTGCTGCTGGCTGACCGTGAGAAAAATGTTGTCTTCGTATATGATGCAGATTCTATGGTGGATAGATCACCTGGCGACTTGCAGGCAATTGTGAACTTGTTGCTGTTGACGGGCAGATTGGGCAAAAGCAGGAATGGCTTGATGCTGACCCGCCGTCATGTGAACAGTCTGGGACACGATCTGATCCTGGGTGGTTTGAGCACTCCAGAAGAGATTTCTGCCGCGCTCAGCAGCGGGAAGATCAAAGCTATTTTCAGCATTGGCGAGGACCTGACAGCAGATGAAGCGTATCAATATTTGCTGGAGAGGCTGGAATACTTGGTAGCTATGGATATTGTTGAGACGCCTACAACCAGCAAGGCAAATGTTGTTTTACCGGCTTCGGCTTTGGCAGAGACGGCAGGGTCAATTACTTCGCATGATCGCAGGGTGAAGGCTTTTGAGCCTGCGTTTGTGCCGCCGTCGGGGGTTACAAGCTTTGAGGTGCTTGCTGCGCTTTTGTCGAAGGCGCTTGGCGGGGAGAAGCCTACACTGCAAAGTGTGCGTGAGCAGCTTGCCAACAAGTTTGCGCTTTATTTGCCTGTTGTTTCACTTGGGGGGAAAGGCGAGTTTTATCTGGGTTTGGATAGCGGCGGTGTGTTTTTTGAGAAAGGCTTTTTGACCCCCAACGGTAAAGCGGTGCTTGCGTGTCCTCCGTTGAAGCCAGGCAGGAGTTATCACGAAAGAACCGCAACGTATTCGGCGCTGGAATCGCTTTTTGCGCAACAGTATAGCGCTTTGAGAAGATAAAAGAAATCGTTGTTCGCAGGGCTTCTGGAAATCTTTTGACAGAAGCCCTTTGTTTTTTAGGGGACGATCAACTCTCTGTTGTCTGTTGTATCGGGGGCAGTGAAAATAATGCAGTTAAACAAGTCGGCTTCGCCTCTCACAACGTCTTCGGCAAATGCGCGGCAGGTGGGCGCGCCGCATAAGCCGCAATCTGTTTGCGGCAATCGGCTATAAATTTTTTCTCTTTCCTTGAGCTTGCGAATGGAAGTTTGCAGATCGGTGTCGAAAAACTTTGTTGGGCGGGGTTTTATCGCCCCTTGTAAGAAGTAATACCCGCTTTTGTATCTTTCCTCAAAGCCTTCGGGTATCTGGCTGGAGTTGGTTGTGTATTTATCGCGCTGTTTTTTGTTGTTTGCCCGAACGACGTAGGGGTTTTCGACAATGTAGGGACCACCGATGCATCCCAGCATGCACGACAATGCCTCAACAAACTCGATATTGCTCAAATGAGAATTTTCGATGTCATCAAAGATTTTTTTAACATGGTCAATACCAGATACTGCCAGCCAGTTTTCCATGCCAGTAGAGCGGCTGATGCTGCCTAGGGTGGACCAACCGAGGTTGAAGACGAAATCTTTGGGCACCATGCTTTCATCAAAGGTCTGTGAAATCGTTTTGACCTGTGCAAGCAAGAGCGGATAGACATCCTGGATGGAGAAAGCGCTATCAAACCACGAAGATGATTTCTCTGCGGGCTGTTTGATGGAGACGATTTTTGCAGGACAGGGTGAGATGAAAATGATGCCGATTTCTTCGGGCTTAAGACCCTGCTCATTCTGCAGTTTTAGTTTGATTTCCCTGGCGGCAGCCTCGCGTGGCACCTCAATGGGCAAAATGTGTTCGGTCAGATTGGGATAATTGACCTGTATCAGACGGACGATGGCGGGGCAATGAGGGGATATCAGGGGGAGTTGTGAGCGGTGTTCTTCGATATACCGGATGAGCGCTTTTTCCAGGGAAGGGATCACAATGGCTTCATCCACAACAAGATCAAAACCCAAATTTTTGAATGCCAGATGGATAATATAAGGATGGATTTGAGGATCGAACTGTGAATACAGTACTGGAGAGGGCACGACCACTTTGTATTTGTAGTTTGAGATTCCGTCTATGGCATCCACAAGCGGGACAATAGCGTTGGATGGGCATACTGATATACAGATGCCGCAGTCAATACATAGATCATCCGAAATTCTGGCTTTGCCTTTCTTGACGCGAATGGCTTCGGTTGGGCAACGCCGCAGACACGTCAGATGCCCGCGGCATTTATCGAGGATGACTTGTTGGGCATGATAGTATCTAGCCATTTTGAGCAACCTATAAAATTTACTATTTACAAGTATTATATATTAAAAATTTTATTTTTCAATATTGAATTTCATGTAAACAGTGGTTCCGTCGTTAATTTTGCTTTCAATACGCAACTCATCCGTGTTTTTGTTGATATTGGGCAACCCCATACCTGAGCCAAAGCCCATGGCGCGCATCTCTTCGCTGGCAGTTGTAAAACCTTCCTGCATTGCCATTTCAATGTCTGGGATTCCAGGCCCCTGATCTTTGATAATCACTTCTATGGCTGTTGGTGAAACAATAAGGCGCGCCGTGCCCTGATTGGCGTGCATAATGACGTTGAGTTCGCCTTCGTAGGTAGAGATAGCAACGCGGCGACTGATCTGTGAATCGATGCCGATTTTTTTTAGAATTTCCTTTATTTCTGTGGAAACGTTGCCAGCATTAGAGAAATCCCGCCCCTGGATGTGAAAATCCTGGCTGAGCAGAGTATGTTCGGGTGGCTGCTCCTCGATTGTGGCGGAGGTTGGCAGAACGCCCGGCGACATGGCAGCATAAATCCTGACGCAGGACTCATACATATCAAACTGGGTAGAAAGCAAAACTATCTTTTTGTCTCGAGCGTATTTATCCGCATTATCTTTTGGCAATTTGCCGCGCACAAAGACTACCCCCTTAAATTCAGCCATATGGGCAGAGATGACAGCCTGTTTGGTAGCTAAGCCGGTCAGGAGAATGGAATTGGGTTTTCCAAAGGCGAGCAGATCGCTCATCAGGTCAGAGGCGTAAACGTGCTCTATCATGTCATCAAGTCCGCTATCAGCGACAATGATCTGGGCGTTGAGCGTCTCTTTGATGGTTTGAAGGGAGATGATGTTGGGCATTGGGCGAGTGTCCCGCACGCAGTTCAAAAAGAGGCTGATTACTCAGCCTCAATTCCCAGTTCGTGAAGTTTGATCGCCAGGGTGTATGTTGGCAGCGGAGAGGAGAGGAGGGCAATGTTATATTTGCTGGCAATGTCAATGGTTTCCTGTGGCACTTTTTTGCCGCCCGTGATGACGACAGCGGATACATCCGCCAGATTGGCAGTGGAGACAATGCTTTTATGGGTTTGAATGGTCAGCCAGAGGTTGCCGGATTTTGCGGCTGTCATAACGTCGCTGACCATATCAGAAATAAAAACCCCCTTTACCTCGCGGTCTTCAAAAGTGCTGAGCGGGGTTAAGCCCATTATTTTAATCAGTTCTTGTACGGTCATGGAAATTCTCCTGTTGTGCGAAAATTTTGTGGTTAGAAGAGCGGTTTTCTCTCCTCTGAGGGACCTTCTTTTGTGAGCAAGCCGACATCATGGATGAATCCGCCTTTACAACGCGCCAGATCAGCAATCAATTCAAACGAAACGATTTTGATTCTGGAACGGGTTGTATCTCGCCGCTGGTTGAAATAATCTGAGAGGATGTCCAATTTGGCTTGTGGAATAGGGTTTTTCTTTGCGTCGGGCAGTACGCCAAAAGCGACCATAATCCAGGTTTTATGTGGGGCATATTGTTGCTGAAGTTTCTCTACCTGGCAGTTAGGCATACAGCTGGTGCAATAGAACAGACCAATCAGATCATTGAATGTTTCCAGGCGGTTGCATCGCGTGCAGATCAAATCAAAGGTGAAGGATTGAGCACTTTCGAGGCGGTTGTAAAAATGTTCACCTTCCCGATACTCATCGCCGAGCAGTAAAGAGTCGTCTTCGGTGAAGTAAGTTCTTAGCTCTTTACAGTGATAACATTTTTCAAATATGACAAACCCATATTTGACGTTTGTCATAACCCAGTGGTGTTGACAGTCTGACATAATGAGTCTCCACAATAGAAGGTTAAAGGGATTTCTTATAGGCGGGGTTAAGTAGGTCTGCGCACAGCATAAAACTATGAGGTGTAATTATACTTTCTATTTCTGATATTTGCTGTTTTCACGCTGTTGTAGGTCTGCTTTGCCGATCTTACCAGTGGGCGTCATCGGAATTTGTTCGATAATCTCGACTTCTACCAGAGTGTTTTCTGCGCCTAAAAGTTTTTGACAGTGTTCCAACAACTCAGGACCTGTTACTGAGGGTTTGTCTTTATATAGCTCGACGATTGCCTTTGGCAGCTGACCAGCAACAGGGTCTGGCTTTCCAATGACGGCTACATAGCGGACGGAGGGGTGTTTGTAGAGTGCTTCTTCCATTTTGCGTGGGAAGATGACTTTGCCGTGAGAGACAATCCGCTCGCTCCAGCGCCCCAACAGGGTGATGTATCCCTCCGAGTCCATGCATCCCATATCACCGGTGTGTAACCAGCCGTTGCGCAAGGCTTGACTGGTTTTTTCTGGCATATTCCAGTACCCTATCATGAATCCGCCGCGGATGACGATCTCACCAGCCTGTCCTATAGGAACTTCCCTGTCATTTTCGTCCACAATTCTCACTTCTTTATCCGGCAGACAGGGGCCAATGGTGCCCATTCTTTCCTCTGGTTCGCGGTGGGGGTATCCTAATGCGACAAAGCCGCCAAGCTCGCTCTGTCCGTAACTTTCGACCAGCGGGAGGTTAAGAGTATCATAGTAAGCACGCTTGAGGTCAGGAGGGACGGGTGCCCCTCCTGAAACAGTCAGACGCAGAGCGGCTGGCTTGCGTCCGCGTTTGAGAGAGATGTTGAGTAAATCGGTCAGCACAATCGGGTTGCCTACAAAAAAGGTCGTGCCGAGTTGATCCATCTCATCCCAGATGACTTCGGGATCCCATTTGGTGCGAATGCCGATATAACAACCGCGATGGACACTGGGGAGTAAATTGGCGACGAGGATGTAAGAGCTTGCCAGAGAAGTGGGCCCCATAGAAATATCTTGGCTGGAGAGTCCTAACCTTTCGGCAATGCAGTGTGTGGCGCGTGCAGTGTGTCCATGGGCAAGCACGGCGCCTTTGGGTTTTCCGGAAGTGCCGGAGGTATAAGAGAGATGTGCTGGAGCTTCGTCGCTGACGTTTACGGGAGGAAGCGGTTTTGCCGATTCAACCAGCGTGTTCCAATCCTTTGAGCCGGGTTTTTCACCGTCCAAACAGATATAATGTTTGATGCTTGGCATTTTTGGGCGGTCGCGTTCGATGACATGGTGCAAATCTCCGGTGTAGATCAACACACTTGGTGTCGAATCCTGAGCAAAGTATGCCAGGTTATCTTGCTGCAGAACGCTGATATGGGAGGAAATAGCTCCCAATTTCCAAGCACCAAACATAGCTATTACATAGTCCAGTCCATTGTGGGCAAAAATACCCACGCGGTCTCCCTGCTGAACCCCCAGCTCGGATAACGCTCCTGCTACCTTATCGGATAACAAGTCGCCCTGAGCATAGGTTATTGAACGCTTGCGATCGCTCCAATAAAGGAAAGGGTGATCGGGGAGACGCCAAGCTGCTCGCCGAAGCATATCATTGAATGTCAAGAAGTTCATAAGAGCCTCCGGGAGATAGAAGTGGGTAGTTTTTATTTGGTGGGTGGAAACTTAACAGGAATGTGGGCGGGGATAATTTGATATAAGTTTACTCATTTTTCTGTATTTCGTGAAGTAATATGGTGGGCAAAATACCACCGTTACGGTAATATTCCACTTCAAGTGGGGTGTCGAGACGGAGGATTACCTGGAAGGAAAACTCTCTATGCGTCTCACTCTTAACACATACAGAAATTTTTTCTCCGGGGTGTAGAGATGCGGTTTCCAGATGTATCGTATAGGTTTCCCGTCCTGTAAGGTTGAGGGTGTGGGCGTTCTCGCCGGGGAGAAATTGCAAAGGAAGAATCCCCATTCCTGCTAGATTGGAACGGTGAATGCGCTCGAAGCTTTCGGCAATCACTGCTTTAACGCCCAGCAGCATTGGTCCCTTGGCAGCCCAGTCACGGCTGGAACCGCTGCCGTATTCCTTGCCGGCGATAACAATCAGCGGTATACCGTTCTCCTGGTAGCGCATGGCTGCTTCATAAATGCTCATCTGAATGTTCTCAGGCAGGTATAACGTGTATCCCCCCTCAGTTCCTGGAAGCAGCAGGTTTTTCAGGCGGATGTTGGCAAATGTGCCGCGCATCATCACCTCATGATTACCGCGCCTTGCTCCATACGAGTTGAAATCTTCAGGAGATACCCCTTGGGTTTGCAGGAATTTTCCTGCAACGCTGTCGGCGGGGATGTTACCAGCTGGGGAGATATGGTCGGTGGTGATTGAATCGCCAAACATTGCCAGAACGCGGGCGTTGAGGATATTTTGGAGTTTTTCTTCGCTCTTGGGTAGTGTTTTGAAATAAGGGGGTTCTTGAATATAGGTGGAAGTGGGTTGCCAGGCGAAAGTTTCTGATTCGCTGCTCGGTATTTGCTGCCACAAGTCATTTCCAGTTGTTATGTTTGCATATTCTTCTGTGAAGTAGAAGCGTTTGAGTGTCCTTTCGATCAGTTCTTGTACCTCGCGGTTGGATGGGTAAATATCTTTTAGAAAAACCGGATGGTTATCTTGATCAAATCCAACGGGCTCGTTCTCCAAATCAATGTCCACTGTTCCTGCTAAAGCATACGCTACAACGAGAGGAGGGGAAGCAAGGTAGTTTACCTGCGTATAAGGGTTAATACGCCCCTCAAAGTTGCGGTTGCCGGAAAGCACCGCCGCGGCAATGATTTGGTTCTGGGTGATGGCAGCTGCTACTTCGGCTGGCAGAGGCCCAGAGTTGCCAATGCAAGTTGTGCAACCATAGCCAATGAGGTGAAACCCTAATTGCTCTAGAGGTTTGAGCAGTCCTGCCTGTTCAAGGTAGCGGGCAACAATGCGTGACCCGGGTGCCAAACTGGTTTTGACATATGGCTTAACTGTAAGCCCTTTTTCGACTGCTTTTTTTGCCAGCAAACCGGCGGCGATCATGACAAATGGGTTAGAAGTGTTGGTACAGGACGTGATCGCGGCGATGACGACGCTGCCGTGTTTGAGGGTGGCGGATTTTCCATCAATGATAATGGGCACGTTCTTTTCCAGTTCTTCTTCAGCGAGACCGAACCCTCGTTCGGATTTCGGCGCGGTTAACGCCTTTTGAAAAGCTGGTTTGATCTGAGAAAGATGGCTGCGTTCATGGGGGCGTCTTGGACCTGCAAGGCTGGGGCGTATTGTGCTCAGGTCAAGTTCGAGTTTTTCGCTATATTCAGGGATGGGGCTGTTTTCATAGCGGAAAAGCATCTGTTCTTTGCAGTATCTTTCCACTAACTCAATAGTTTCATTTGATCTTCCTGTTTGACGCAGATATTCTAATGTTTGATTGTCAACAGGGAAGAAGGTGATGGTTGCTCCATTTTCCGGCGACATGTTGGAAATCATTGCTCTTTCAGAAAGGGTGAGCGTGGATACTCCTGATCCGAAAAACTCAACAAATTGGTTGACAACCCCTTTTTTTCGCAGAATTTGAGTAATGGTCAATGTTAAGTCTGTAGGGGTAACGCCTTCAGGGAGTTCTCCAATAAGTTCGAAACCAACGACAGGAGGCAGGAGCATATCCAGCGGCTGTTTTAACATGGCGGCTGTTGCTTCAATGCCGCCCACACCCCAGCCTAAGACGCCTAGCCCGTTAATCATGGTGGTGTGCGAATCGGTTCCCACGACAGTATCGGGATAGGCTGTTTGCTTTTCGTCAACAAGGACGACAGGGGAAAGATACTCGAGGTTGACCTGATGAATGATGCCGCTGCCAGGTGGGACAATGCGCAGGTTTTTGAATGTCCGCTGCCCCCATTTTAAGAACGCATAACGTTCTCGGTTTCTATTAAACTCCATTTCCAGGTTGCGGCGCATGGCATCAGGACGCCCAAAGTAATCTACCTGGAGGGAATGATCAATGACCAGATCCACAGGGATCATAGGATTGATGCGGCGGGGGTCGCCTCCCAAGCGGCTTATCTCTGAGCGCATAGCTGCCAGATCAACCAGAACGGGCACACCGGTGAAGTCTTGCAAAATCACCCGCCCTGGAAAGAAGGGGATCACAGGTTGCGTGACGGTATCTCTTTGCCAGTTGCACAGGCTGAGGATATGTTGTTTTGTAACTTCTTTGCCGTTGTACATGCGCAGAGCATTCTCAAGCAGAATGCGTATTGAGAAGGGCAGCCTTTCCAAAGATGTGCCGGTCTGCTGGGCAAGCTTTGTCAGGCTATAGACATGAAAACTGGCGGTGCTGGTCTGAAGGGTTTGCAATACAGCAAAGGGAGGGTTCTGATTTGTCTTCATAGGCTTTACCGTTTTCTTACATATTTTCCACAATTGCATTGCCGAATTGTGAAGTTGTGAGTAGTGTGGCATTTTCCATGAGGCGGTACAGGTCGAACGTTACGGTTCTGTTATATAGAGCGCCTTCGATGCCTTTGATGATCAGGTCGGCGGCTTCGTTCCACCCCATATAGCGGAGCATCATCTCTCCTGAAAGGATCAGCGAGCATGGGTTGGCTTTGTCCTGATTGGCAATATCAGGGGCTGTGCCGTGTGTGGCTTCAAAGATGGCTGCACCAGTCTCAAAATTGATATTTGCGCCTGGCGCGATACCTAAGCCGCCCACCTGTGCAGCCAGGGCGTCTGAAAGGTAATCTCCGTTGAGGTTGGTGGTGGCGAGGACGTCAAAATCCTGGGGATATGTGAGTGCCCGTTCAAAAGCTGCATCAGCAATGATATCTTTGATGATCAATTTGCCGCTGGCTTGGGCGGCTTTCATTTCCGACGTGGCAGCTGCTTCACCCCTGCGTTTTTTTGTCTCCTCATATTGAAGCTGTGTATAAATTTGGTCTGCAAAGTTTTGCCGGGCGATCTCGTATCCCCAGTTGCGGAATGCGCCCTCCGTATATTTCATGATGTTGCCTTTGTGTACCAGTGTTACACTGCGGCGTTGGTTTTCGAGCGCCCATTGGATTGCAGCTTTTACCAGCCTTTGAGAACCCTCTTTGGAAATGGGCTTGATCCCGATTCCTGATGAGTGGGGGAAACGAATTTTTTCATATTGCTGTGGAAAGTGGCTTTTTAAGATTTCTTTGAACGCGGTGGCTTCTGGCGAATCGCTGGCGAACTCTATACCGGTGTAGAGGTCCTCGGTGTTTTCGCGGAATATCACCATGTTCACTTTTTCCGGGTTTTTTGTGGGTGAGGGGAGAGCAGGGAACCAGCGCACGGGTCTTAGGCAAACATAAAGATCCAACGTCTGGCGTAAGGCTACATTGAGCGAACGAATCCCTTCTCCGACAGGGGTTGCCAGGGGTCCTTTGATACCAATTGTGTATGTGCGAAAAGCGTGCAGGGTTTCTTCGGGTAACCAGGTGTTACATTTGGAAAGCGCCTTTTCACCAGCATAGACTTCAAGCCAGCTTATCTGGCGCTGTGCGCCATACGCTTTGCTGACGGCAGTATCCAATACGTGGCGGGTGGCGCGCCAGATGTCGGCACCGCAGCCATCTCCTTCGATGAATGGGATAATAGGTTGATTGGGGATGCTGCGTTTGCCGTTTTGTATTTGGATTTGGTTTTCTTGTGCATTGGATGGCAGAGAAATTGCTGTCATAAATTATCCTTTTTGTGAGGGTTTCTGTCTTGACGTTTTGATATCTTTAGGATATAATGTACCAAATTACAGGACAACATCTTGTAATTTGGGACAGTATACCACATGGAACAAGATACGTCAAAATCTTTAAGACGGGCATTTGCTATTCTGGATTGCTTTTCGTATGATACGCCGGAGTTAGGCGTTCGCCAGATTGCGCGCAAGATTAATTTTTCACCCAGCACCACAGGGCGTTTATTGCAGGCAATGAAACATTTGGGGGTATTAAGGCAGAACCCGATGACACATTCATATTCATTGGGGGCTAAGGTCTTGTATTGGGCGGGCGTATACAGCGCTGGTCTCGATGTACGGCAAAAAGCTTTGCCTGTTATGCTTGAATTGCAACGATTGACCATGGAGACGATCAGCTTGTATGTTCTGGAGGGAGACGAGCGGGTATGCGTAGAACGTTTGGAAAGCCCACAAAGCGTCCGCATTATTGCTCGCATTGGCAGACGGCTGCCTCTATATGCTGGTTCAGCGGGAAAGGTGTTTTTGGCTTTTTTGCCTGTGGAGAGGCGAGATCAGATCCTTCATCGGACGCAGCTGGTGCCTTTAACGCCGTCCACAATCGTTGACCCTGCTGTGCTACAGATGGAGATTGAAAAGATCAGGCGTCAGGGGTATGGGGTGAGTCACGGAGAGTGGATTGCTGATGCGGCTGGTGTATCTGCGCCGGTTTTTGATGCTGGCGGTGAGATTGCCGCTGCGCTGACCATATCGGGCCCGATACAGCGTTTTACACAAGAGAATGTGAGTAAGTATGTTTCTCTGGTTGTTGAGGGGGCGAAGAAAATATCCTTTGAGTTAGGTTATCAGAGTGAGGCACAAGCCTCTGTTTTGCAAAAAGTGGGATAAAATCAGCCAAATATTGACACAACGCCGAGGAAAATTAAGCTATGGACTGGAAACGCTACAATCCACCGGAGGACGTAAAAAAGCTGTTGGAGGAGAATCCAAAGGTTACTATTGTAAGTTCCTCAAATGAATTAATGGAGATGGCATGTGGCGGGAAGCGTCATGACACTTTTGATGTTTTCTATGAGGTGCCTGGTTTTGGCAAGGTCGTAGAGGCAACTGTCGCACGCGTGCGCAATGGCATTTCCGTCAACTACACGACATCCTACATGCGGCGCAGGGATCCGGACGCTTTAATTGTTGGGGATAATTTGCCTACAGACAAACCTACTTTCAGGGAAGTTTATGGTTATGATTTTTCAGTTATGCGGGCAAAAACGTTCGACTGGCTCAAAAAGCATCCCTTGATTATGTACGGTTTTACAGCAGGACGCAGGGATATTGGTCTGGATGCGTTGGTGATTGTGCCAGCCAATGCTGGTTTTTTTGCGTTTGGTCTGGCTTTGCTGCAGGGGATTATTGCCTACAAGGATATTCCGGAAGATTTTCATCCTAAGGCAGTGGTATATGTTGCCCCGACGTTTCGCTATACTGATTTTGGTGGTAAACAGGTTGTTGTTCATCACCGCATGTCAGAGTTATACGAAATCTTCTCGTATAACTTATATCCGGGACCAAGCGCCAAGAAGGGCATATACGGTGTATTGATTGATTTGGGGGAGCGCGAAGGTTGGGTTGCACCGCATTGCTCTGCGGTTAAGGTAGTAACCCCTTATGATAATGAAGTAACCATTATGCATGAAGGCGCCAGTGGGGGCGGCAAAAGCGAAATGCTTGAGCAGGTGCGCCGCGAAAGTGATGGGCGTTTGTTGATTGGTGAAAATATCCTTACCGGCGAACGACGTTACCAGGCGATGCCACGCTCTTGTGATCTTTACCCGGTATGCGATGATATGGCTTTGTGTCATCCTTCTTTGAAATCGAATCCGGATAAACTTTCACTGATGGATGCGGAAGATGCGTGGTTTGTGCGCACCAATCATATTGCGCAGTATGGCGATGATATGGCTTTGGAGCGGCTGACCGCCAAACCGGAAGAGCCTTTACTCTTCCTCAATATAGACGCCGCGCCTGGCAGCCGAGCAATGATCTGGGAACACATTGAGGACGAGCCTGGAAAGCCTTGTCCGAATCCGCGCGTAACGATACCGCGCCGTATCATCCCCGGTGTTGTGGATGGCCCTGTCTCGGTGGACATTCGCAGCTTTGGTGTGCGCACGCCGCCCTGTACGCGGGAAAAACCCTCGTATGGCATCATTGGCTTTTTTCACCTTCTTCCTCCTGCTCTGGCGTGGCTTTGGAGGTTGGTGGCGCCCCGCGGATATGATAATCCCAGCGTTATTGATAATAATGCAATAGCCAGCGAGGGGGTGGGGTCATACTGGCCGTTTGCTACCGGGCTGCGCGTGCGGCAGGCGAATTTGCTACTGGCGCAATTTGTTGAGAATCCCCGCACCAGATATGTGCTGATACCTAATCAATATGTGGGTGCATGGAAGGTGGGATTTATGCCGCAGTGGATTGCGCGTGAATATTTAGCCCGTCATGGCAGCGCCCGCTTTAGACCTGACCAACTACGCGCTTCACGCTGTTCGTTGCTAGGCTCCACCCTGCATCAGCTGCATCTCGAAGGCAGCTTGCTCTCGCGCTGGTTTTTGCAGGTTGAGACACAACCGGAGGTCGGTGAAGAAGCCTATGACACGGGTGCTGCAATGTTGTATCAATTGTTTGAAAATACGCTGAGGGATTTTCTGAAGGCGGATTTGGATGCATTGGGAAAAGAGATTATCACCTGTTGTTTGGACAAAGGTACGGTTGTAGATTATGAGCGTCTTCTTCCCGGCGGATAGCGGGTTGGTTATTCGCGGGCTTGAGGTGTTTATCGAAATCTAAAAAATGGAGAACAGAAAAAATGTTAGTCAAAGATCGGATTGCTGCGAAGATTTCTGCCTGGGATAAAAGGGTGTCGAAACTGGTCAAGGAGTATGGCTCTTTTGTCATTGCCAATGTAACGGTCGAACAAATTTACGGCGGCATCCGAAATGTGCCTATTCAAGTGAGCGATATTTCGTATGTGGACCCCCAAGAAGGAATTCGCTTCCGCGGCTACACTATCCCCGAACTGTTAAAACTGCTTCCAAAGGCAAAGGGTTCTGAGTACCCATTGATTGGCGGTCTATATTATTTATTGATGGCGGATGAATTCCCCTCTTTGGAGGAAGCCTTGATTGTTGAAGAAGAGTGGAAAAAACGCGCCGAGTTGCCTGCTTATGTTTTCGATGTATTGAAGGCGCTGCCCGCCAGCACCCATCCGATGACGATGTTTTCCGCTGCCATTTTGTCCATGCACAACGAGTCCGTCTTTACCCCGCGCTATATGGATGGTTTGAAGAAGTCGGAGTATTGGGATGCCTATCTGGAAGACAGTTTTAATCTCACGGCGAAGTTGCCTTCGCTAGCGGCATTTATTTATAATCTAAAATATCGTGACGGCAAATTTATTCCCCCTGATCCTGATCTGGACTGGGCGGCAAATTTTGCTCACATGATTGGCAAGCCGGAAGACACAGAATATCAGGAGTTGACTCGCCTGTTTATGTTCCTTCACTGTGATCATGAGGGGGGGAACGTCAGCGCTCATGCTTCGCATTTGGTAGCTTCGGCGCTTTCTGATGTTTACTATGCGGTGTCTGCGGGGATGAATGGTCTGGCAGGCCCATTACATGGGTTAGCGAACGAGGAATGTTTGCGCTGGCTTTTGACGCTGCGGGAGAACTTTGATGGCTTACCGACCAAGGAACAGGTAGCAGAGTACTCGATGGCATGGCTTAAATCGGGGAAGGTCATTCCGGGTTATGGTCATGCGGTTCTGCGGGTAACTGACCCGCGTTTTACAGCGCAAAATAAATTTGGTGCGGTTTACCTGTCTAATGATGAGCTGTATCAGCTGGTCAATATTGTAGCGGAGGTTGTGCCGGATATCCTGATGAAACTTGGCAAGGCAAAGAATCCCTGGCCGAATGTGGATGCGATCGCCGGTGCTTTGCAATACCATTATGGGGTTAAGGAGTTTGATTTTTATACGGTGTTGTTTGGCGTCAGCCGCAGTTTAGGGCTGACTACCCATGCGGTGTGGAGCCGCGCGCTGGGGCGTCCAATTGAGAGACCTAAATCTCTTACGACCAGAATCCTCGAACAGATGATTGCGCAGGAAAAATAGCACGATCAGATCGCAGTTTCATTAACCTTGGAGGTGGTATTGTGGAGCAGAAAACCTTTGGCATTGGGGTTGTTGGTCTGGGTGTCATGGGGCGCAACCTGGCTTTAAACATCGAACGGAATGGCTTCCCGCTGGTTGTTTATAATCGTGATACGACGAAGATGAGACATCTTGTGGAGGGGGAAGGCGCTGGCAAGAATATTCTCGGCGTTGAGACATTGGAAGCGCTGGTTGGCAATTTGGAACGGCCGCGGCGGATTATTTTGATGGTTTCGGCTGGTGCGGCTGTGGATGCGATTATTAACCAGTTGATGCCATTGCTTTCACCCGGCGATATTTTAATAGACGGGGGGAATTCTTACTTTGCGGACACCGACCGGCGCGCTGAACAGTTGATGCTGAATGAAATCCGGTATATTGGCATGGGGGTCTCCGGCGGTGAGGAAGGCGCTTTATGGGGACCAAGCCTGATGCCCGGCGGACAGCGGGAGGCGTGGGAGTCCCTGGCTGCGGTTTTGCGCAAGGTGGCTGCGAAGGCGGAGGATGGCGCGCCATGTGTGGCTTATATTGGACCGCGCGGCGCCGGGCACTATGTTAAGATGGTGCATAATGGCATTGAATACGCTGATATGCAGTTGATCGCTGAGATTTATGACCTGCTGCGCCGTGGTTTGGGGCTGTCGAATTCAGAATTAGCTGAAGTTTTTGCGGAGTGGAACCAGGGTGAGCTGCGCTCGTATCTGGTAGAAATAACAGCCGATATTTTACGCAAAAAGGACGCTGAAACCGGAAAGGATATGGTGGATGTAATTCTGGATGAAGCGGAACAGAAGGGGACAGGGAAATGGACCAGTCAAAATGCACTGGATCTTGGAGCGCCCGTGCCCACAATTCATGCTGCATTGGAGGGGCGTATATTATCCAGTTTTAAGGTGCGGCGTGTGGAAGCCAGTAAACATTTGAGGGGGCCATCGAACCGCTATCAGGGCAGCCGCGAAAAGTTGATTGCATCTGCGCGGGATGCGTTGTTTGCCAGCAAAATCCTTGCCTACGCTCAGGGGCTGGAATTGATGCGGATTGCCTCTGAAGCCTATCAATATGATCTTCAGCTTGGGGAGATTGCTGGAATTTGGCGGGCGGGTTGTATTATACGCGCCAGCCTGTTGGGTGATATTATGCTGGCATATCGGCGTAGGGCGGACTTACCAAACTTGCTGTTTGATGAGGTGTTCAGGGAAGCGATTGAAACGCGGCAATCGGCGATGCGTACCGTCTTGGAAACATCTGTTCAACTGGGGATTCCTATGTTGGCGGTAGGCGCTTCAGTGGCTTATCTGGATTCATACCGCAGTGCGTGGCTGCCGGCAAACCTGATCCAGGCGCAGCGCGACTACTTTGGGGCGCACACCTACAAGCGTGTGGATAAGCAAGGCGTGTTCCACACGGATTGGACTTGAGCAGTTTGACGTCTGTCAGCAGCTTTATGGGGTGTAAACAGGCGGTCTAAATGAAACCCATAGACCGCAGCAGTTCGGCGTTATAAATCGAGCCGCCAGCAGCGCCGCGTATGGTGTTGTGGGAGAGAACCACCATCTTGATGTCATAGATGGGGTCTTTGCGCAGACGCCCAACAACGGTGCTCATCCCCTTGCCTGACATGCGGTCGAGGCGGGGTTGTGGACGATCAGCTTCATCCCGCAAGATGATGGGGGGATGAGGCGCTGAGGGCAGGTTCTGACTTTCTGTGGGTGCCTGATAGGTTTGCAGCACCTGGGCAATCTCATCAAGGCTTGCCTTTTTGACGAGTTCAATCGAAAGACACACGGTGTGTCCGTCGCTGACGGCGACGCGGTTTGTATGGGCTGAGATGACAAAGCTCGCCGGTTGGATCGTGTCGTGCTGCAAAGCTCCCAGCATTTTGAGCGGCTCGGTTTCGACTTTTTCCTCTTCTCCGCCAATGTAGGGGATCACGTTGTCCAGGATATCCATCGAAGGTACACCAGGATATCCTGCGCCAGAAATTGCCTGCATGGAGACAGCAAAGACCTTTTGCACGCCAAAGGAGTCAAGCAGAGCTTTGAGCACTACTGTCATACCGGTGCTGGTGCAGTTCGGATTGGTAACAATGCCGCCTCGCCAGCCGCGTTTGCGGCGTTGTATTTCAACAAGGCGGGCGTGATCGGCATTGACCTCAGGAAGCAGGATGGGGATATCGGCTTCGCGGCGGTAGGAAGAGGCATTGGAGCAGACCATTGTGCCAGCCTGGGCAAACTGCGGCTCAACCTCCCGTGCGATGTCAGCGGGCAGGGCTGAAAAGACCAGAGGGATGTGCAAATCTTCGGGGGTGGTGGGGGAGAGACGGATGGTTTTTGCCCACTCTGGCATGGGGTCCGTCAATACCCAGCGACAGCTTTCGCCATAGGGTTGGCCGCTTCTGCGGTCTGAACTGGTCAGGGCGACAACTTCAAACAGCGGGTGCTGGTCGAGCAGCTGGACAAAACGCTGACCGACGCTTCCAGTAGCGCCGAGGACGGCAACGGGTAGACGTGAGGACATGGTAAGCTCCCAAGTGAGGATAAATTAGCGCAGATTATACAACATTCTTGGCAAGAAAGCGAAACGGATTTGTGTTTTTTCGCGCTGACCCTGCGGGGCGTGAGCGGCTAGGGGGTGTGGTGATAGATTTGCGCCCGCTGGTGTTCGGCGAGGATGATCGGCCGTGCACTCTATCGGAGATTAGCAAAGATGATGGGTTATGGCTGGAGAGATGGTAAGAATGGGAAATATGAGAGGGGCGCTACTACTTGCGGGCAGGATGACCTGCTGCGGCGCGAGTGCGTAGGGATCAGCGTTATGTTAGAATTACGATGGAAATGAAAGCCAAAAAAGAGCTTGTTGGTATTGTGGGGGCTGGTCCGTCCGGTATGATTGCTGCGCTGGAGGCGCGGAAGCGAGGCGCCGAAGTATTTCTGTTTGACAGCAACCCGCGCGTGGGACGCAAACTTTTGGCTACGGGGGCGGGTCGTTGTAATTTGAGCAATGCTGGCGCAACAGCGGAGCGATATTATTGTGATGATGCAGATGGTTTGGGGAAGGCACTCTCGATTTTTGGGCCAAAGCAACTGGTTAAGTATTTTGAAGAACTAGGCATTTTCACGTTTTCCACGCCGGATGGCTGGTATTATCCATTGACAGAGTCTGCCTCGAATGTTGTGGATATTCTGGAGGCGCATTTGCGGGCAAGCAAAGTTTGCCTGTGTATGGGCGTTAAGATTTGTGGTCTTTCGCTGGAGGAATCCGGCTTCTGTCTGAGTGAGGCAAATATCAGACGGGTGTACCATGTAAATCGTGTGATTATTGCCACAGGCGGAAAAGCCAGCCCGGCGTCTGGTTCGGACGGGCAGATGTTTACAGTGCTGGAAAAACTTGGGCATCAGGTGTTGCCGGTTTTGCCAGCGCTTGCGCCTGTACTCACCGAAGTTAAGCCTATCAAAGGGCTGCGCGGGGTGCGTTTGGATGCTGGTGTATCCCTTTTTGCAAATAACAAATTGCTGCAATCCACCTTTGGGAATATCATTTTCACCGAGTGGGGCGTCAACGGACCTGGTGTGATGGATTTGAGTTATCTGGTCAGTTTGAACAGTCATTGCTATCAGGAAATTGAAATTGATTTTTTGGGAGCGGGGGAACAATTGCTAAGGAAGCTGCTAGAAGATGCACGCTTCAAAAGGCTTCCGGCGGCTGTGGTTTTTGAATCAGTATTGCCTGCCAGGCTGGTCAGGCTTTTTATGGAGCGTGTTGGTTTGGCAGGTGATGTATTGTTGCAGGATGTGAGCAGGGGTACTGTGGAGACCCTGTTGCGGCATCTAAGGCATTTTCGGATAGCTGTGCGTGGGACGCGCAGTTTTGACCATAGCCAGTTATCCATTGGCGGAATTCCGCTGCAACAGGTGAACCCTCTGAACATGGAATCGAGGCTTATCCGCGGCTTACATTTTGCCGGGGAGGTGCTCAATGTTGCCGGCCCATGCGGCGGTTATAACTTGCAGTGGGCTTTTACCAGCGGTTATCTGGCAGGCAAGGGGATGGATGGGTAAATTGAGTGGCTGTCAGAGCTTTGTCAGATATTCGTGGATGCTTGATGCTGCGCGAATGCCGTCGGCTGTGGCTTCGACGACCAGACTTGGGCCTCGCACTGCGTCTCCTCCGGCATAAATACCACGTCGCGAAGTGGCGCCAGTTTTTGAGTCTATGGCGATCAAGCCGTTCCTGGTGACATCCAGCCCTGTTTCGCCAATGCTGGGAAAAGGGTAATATCCTACCGCTGTGATTGCGGTGTCTATCTCGAGGATAAAATTAGAATCGGGTATAGGGACTGGACTGCGTCTGCCTTTAGCGTCTTTTTCCCCAAGCTCCATGCGGACACATTCCATAGCTGTCAGTTTGCCATTGCCGTCAGCGATGAAGCGGATGGGCTGCGTGAGAAACAGATAGCGGGTGCCTTCCTGGCGTGCAAATGTGCGGTCTTTGGATACACCGGGCATTTCATCTTCAGTGCGACGATAGATGCAAAATACTTCCTGTGCTCCCAGACGGATGGAAGTTCGTTCACAATCTGAGGCGGTATCCCCGCCGCCGATCACAGCCACACGTTTACCGATTTTGGGCCGGGTGGTCATCCCTGGGGGTAGCAGGTCAAGGTTGACGTTTGACCGTATCAGGAACTCGGTGCCCTTGAATACGCCTGGCAGATCTTCGCCTGGAATGTTCAATTGGGCGTCAACACCTGCGCCGACACTGATATACACCGCGTCAAAACCATCATTGAACAACGCATCTATTGTGATATCTTTGCCAATGAAGGTGTTGGTAACGAAATGGATACCGGCATTTTGCAGTTCGTTCAGCTTTGCCATTAATACCTTGCTGGAAAGCTTAAAGCCGGGGATGCCGTACATCAGCAATCCGCCCGGTATCGGGCGCTGATCATAAACGGTTACATCATGACCAAAGTTAATCAGGCGCTCTGCACAGGCAAGCCCTGAAGGACCCCCGCCGACGATGGCGACTTTTCTGCCGCTTGGAGCGCCTTTGCGAATAGTAATTGAACCTTTGACGCTGCGCTCGTAATCCGTTACAAAAACTTCCAGAGGGCCAATCAAAACTGGCTCATTGCGCAGGTTGTGGACACATGAGCCTTGACACAGTTTTTCCTGCGGGCAGACCCTTCCGCATATTTCGGGGATAGTGCTTGTCAAACGAAAAGTTTGAGAGGCTTCAAGAAAGTTCCCTTTTTCGATCAGACACATAATGGTGGGAATGTCGTTGTGTACAGGGCATGCTGTTACGCAGGCGGCTGGTGTTGGGCAGTGAATGCAGCGCGCGGCTTCAAAGCGCGCTCTTTGCTCATCGAATGGCAATAAGATTTCATCGAAATCGTATATGCGCTCGTGTGCAGGGCGTACATCAACGCCATAATAGGGCAGGTTAACACGCTCGCGGTCTGATAAAGGACTGCAATCATCCGAAAAGCTATACATTGGGTTTGACATAACGCGGTTTCCTGATTTGATGACTTGTTTTGATATAATCAGCGTGTTTGCCGGGCTTTTGCCTGTGTGCCAGCGCAATTATAACCAATATTATCGGAAATGTGGTTGGATGTGAATGAAACTGTACATTATTCGTCATGCTCAGTCGGAGAACAATGCTTTGTGGGACCGAACCGGTTCTTCTGAAGGACGCAGTGAGGACCCATCATTGACAAAAATCGGTAAGCGTCAGGCTGCGCAACTTGCCAGGTTTTTGAGTAAAACGAGAGAAGTGCGGAATGGTGATAGGTATGACCTGCAGAACAGGCAGGGTTTTTTCTTGACGCATATTTACACCAGCCTGATGGTGCGTGCAGTGCAAACGGGAGATGTGATTGCGCAGGCTTTGGGTATGCCTTTGCTTGGCTGGGCTGATCTTCACGAGGAGGGGGGCATTTACCTCGATGATAAAGAGACAGGCGAGAAAGTCGGTTTGCCGGGAAAGAACCGGGCATTTTATGAGCGAAATTATCCTCGGCTGGTTTTGCCGGAGGATTTAGGAGAAGATGGCTGGTGGGGCTGCCGCCCGTATGAGACAGAAGAGCACAGCCGTGAGCGCGCCAGACGGGTTTTTATGGAGCTTCTACGCCGGCATGGCGAAACGCAAGATCGAGTGGCTTGGATTACACACGGTGGCTTCTACAATCATTTTATGGCAGTGGTGTTAGGGATTGAGCCAAGGCATGATCGGTGGTTCTGTATCAATAATGGTGCAATTACCCGTCTGGATTTTGAGGGAGACGAGATAGCACTGATTTACCAAAACCGTCTGGACTATCTTTCGCCGGGTCTGGTTACGTGAAGAGGTTAATCTTGCGCCAGTACTTCGCAATGTGGTAATGGAGAAGCCAGCGTAATTCGCTCCCAGTTGACCATTGTGTCGTCAAAGAGAAGGTCTGAGCGCATGTGGTTGGGGATAATCTGCTGCCAGGATGGTTTTTGCCCGCGTTCCGTGCTGGAAGCAGAAAGATATTTGCAAATGTTTTCAAACGCTAATCTTTCGCCTTCGGGCATATCGAGGGGTACCTCTGAAATATTTACCGGGGACGGCGTGTCTTTAACCGCGCTTCCTGTGATCCAGTCGGAAATCATTTTGAGCGCCTGATGGTCATAAATCACATAGTTATCCCAGTGGAAGTTAAAGACTTTCAGTGCCTCGGTGAAGGCTGGGGATAGGTTTCCTTCGGTTGTGAGTGAGAAAGCGGTATCTATAAGGTTGCTGTCGTTTTGCGGGGGTGGTGGGTAAATTGACTTGATGATCAGGCTGGGCTGGTCGGTGAGCGAGACAAAAACAGCCCATATCGAAATCAGACGAGGCTGCGTTGTGGACAGATCGTCAACGTGGATTAATAAAACGGTGCCCTGTTTGATAAATAGCACAGGAGTAGATACAACTGTGGGGGTAAGAGGTGGAGGTGTGTTATCGGAGGGGGTGATGAATCTGGAGAAAACAATGGGCAAAAGGCGATCGGCTACCAGAAAGCCAACGAAAAGCCAGAAAATGAAAAGCGCAATAAGGAGGAAGAGACGTAACTTTTTCATTCGCAGTATGCACATTAGATTTCCGTCATATCACCAGCCTTCTGGTTAATTGTACCAGAAGGCTGGTGAAAAGTGCGTCTGATGAAGCCTGCTGAGGAATTTTCCTGAGCGGCTTACTTAAGGATCAAATTCAAGCAGGATAGGAAGAAACCGCAGAACAGCCCAAGACCAGAAACCATAAAAAAGGCTTTTACGGAGCTTTTGAACGTTACTTCTTCTTTGTATATTTTTGAGGCCTGGATGACAAGCGAGCGAACGACCTGAGAGTTACTGAGAACGGATATCCAGGTGTTCCAAAAAAACATTTCCATGCGTTTGTACAGTTTGATCATCGTAGCATAACCCTATCACAACAGAGGAAGTGCATTTTAGCGGGAAGTGGATACCTTTTTGACTTTACCGCTCGGGTCGGTAACCACGCGGACGGTGCGTTGCATTGACAGACCGTTGCTGGTTTGTGCTTTTGCCTGAAAGATCAGCAGATATGAGTCTGTTTCATATTTTCTGACCTTGGGACGCACGCCGTTAACCTCAGGGAAGCGCTGGTAAATATCTTTACAAATCGATTCGAGGAGTTTGCTATCCATAAAGAAAAGTGTCCTGATGGAAGCGTGGCTTATCTGACTCTACGCCGTAAAAATGCGGGCAAATCGAGATCGGTGGCAGGGTTGCCTGGTTGCGCAAAAGGCGAGGGCGGTTCTTGTTGTACGGCTGCCATGGCAGGCTGAAGAGCAAATAAGCTTTCGGGTTGTTCGGCAAACCGGTTAGAGACAGGGTAGGGATGGGCTGTATCTAAGGGTGTGGCAGCCAGCCCAGTGATAACCATGATGACCTGAGCGCGATCCTGCATAAGCTCATTATAAATGACACCCGGAATAATCTCTGCCTGGTGATTGGTTCTTTCTTGTAGATAGTTGAGCGCTTCAGCGACTTCCACAAAAGCCAGGTCAGCCCCGCCGGAGAAGTTGGCGATGATTCCTGTTGCATTTTCAATCGGGATAGATTCCAGCAAGGGGTGGTGGATTGCCTGTTCAACAGCCTGGATGGCTTTTTTGGGCCCCTGCCCATATCCCATAGAGAGCAGTGAGCCGCCGCCGGAAAGCATCATCTCACGCACATGGGCAAAGTCCACATTGATGAGCCCTGGCTGCATGATGAGTTCAGCAATGCCCTGGATGCCCTGGCGGAGCATATCATCTGCCATGCGAAAAGCCAGCTCAAGCGGCAGATCCTTGGGAGCGATCTGAAGCAGACGATCGTTAGGTACGGTGATTAGGGTGTCTGTATATTGGTGTAACTTAGCCAGCCCCTCACGCGCATTTTTTTGCCGCCGACCGATTTCAAATGAAAAGGGTGTGGTGACAATGGCGATGGTTACAGCACCCAAAGCGCGCGCTACCCGCGCGGCGATGGGAATAGCACCTGTTCCAGTGCCGCCGCCCATACCAGCGGTCAGAAAAACCATATCCGCTCCAGCGAGCACGTTATTAAGCTCGCGAAAACTTTCTTCTGCAGCGGCTTCACCGATCTTTGGATCACCTCCGGCGCCCAGCCCGCGTGTAATCCGGGGGCCAAGTTGAATTTTGGTTGGCGCTAAGGAATTTTTCAACGCTTGGGCGTCGGTGTTGGCGGCAATGTAATCTACGCCGCTGATTCCCAGTTCAATCATGCGATTAATGGCATTTGAGCCGCCGCCGCCTAACCCAATTACTTTGAGGATCGGCATACGGGCTTCGATAGGGGTGTGTTCAACGGGTTTTGCGCTTATGGTCATGGTCATGTTTCACCTCTCTGCAAGTAGTGTTGCAATTGTCGTGCCATCTCCGCTGATTCTTTCAACCTGGCAGCCAGCTGCACGTAATGCTGCCAGTTCCTCATCAGGAAAAGTCTGTGTGTTGCCAACAACGGTAACGCGACTGGCAAAATAGGCTTCTTTGAGCGAAAATCCAATGGTGGGCTGATATTTTTTGACGAACGGGCGAATGACTTCGAGATGCCAGTCGGCAATGCCCCACTCGTATGTGGGAAGCAGAAGATAATGATCAATGGGATGGAGTGTCTGCGAGGGTTCGGATTCCAATGTTTGAGAGGGGGAAGGAGATGGGGTGTCTGATGCAGTTTCTTCTTCAGCCGGTAAGCGGTCTGTACTCTCTTCTTGTGAAGATGGGTTCGGGCTGTCCTCTGAAGGCGGGTTGCTCCACTCTGATGGTGCTGAAGGTGGTTCTTCGAGGGAGGATGTAGAGACACTATTGTCAGACATTCCAGTTGTGGTTGTTGAATCTTTGTTATTCCACTCTTTGAATAGACTGACCACCTTCAATCGCTGTTCACCCTCTTGAAACCAACCCTGGTTGTAAAATGGGCTTGAAGGGTCGGCTGTCAGACACCAGTAGTTGCTTGCAATGACGGTGTCTGGAATTGGTTCAAGAAGCTCTTCGGGATTGAAGGGGTCAGGGACTTTTTCGCCAGCAAACAGTTGTGCGATGGCGAGATTGATAGCGGCGTGTTCCTCCTGGGAAAAGAATTTGTTTTGAAGGACAAGAGGGTCAGCTGGCGCTCCAACTCCCAGCAGAATGATGGGGCAGGATTTGAGCAGGACAGCCTGGGTGATGGCAAGATACCAGTCAAAGATACGAAACCCGCGTTGGTCCTGCGCATTGGGTGGAGTGAAATATGGACGGGTTTCAGGCCAGCGCTGAGGACCACCAGCGCCCCAGTTCAGGCAAGCGTGTCTGGTCCAGGCGTAAGCTGAAATCACCAGATTCTGGAGCAGCTGATTCTGACCGCGTTTTTGGAGGGAGACTAAGGCTGAACGCAAGAATGCCGTATCCCAATAGCTGCCCCCAGGTTCCAGTGGAGGAAAGATTGGGTTCAAATTTAGCTGGATGGCGCAGTTTGCCAGCGGCAGGAAAATATCCAAAAAGCGCTCCACAAGACCCTGTTGTGCCCAGCCACAGGAAGGCCATGAGGTGCGTGAATTGGGACGGTCAAAGAATATTACCCCGCGCACGCCCCAGCGTGCGTATGCCCTCAAGATGGGGGCAATACTTTCTGGATCGGGTGGTTCTGCCAAGGAAAGGTTGAAGTGGATAATTGGCTCGATTCCAGACTTTATAAGCGTTGTGATAAACTGTTCGGGAATTGCCCGGTCGGCTTCGGATTGCAGTACTATCCATGAAGCGTTTAAGGATGCCAATTCGGGAAGCCAGGTCTGCAGATCGTTTTCTCTGTAGTGGACGGTATCGGGATAATAGTGAAAACCAATGCGTGATTTGTGATTGATAATCGAGGTCGCAAACTTGTTCATGGTACCCACCGCGTGTATAAAAATTTCTTGGATATGTGAGATTGACATATTGTGTAGCAAGATATATGCCAGCCTTAATCATCTGAGATTTTCATCTGCTATAATTCAATGATGATTCTCGTTACGGGTGGAACAGGTTTTGTGGGGCGGGCACTTGCCCGTCAGCTTGTTGCAAATGGGGAATCGGTACGCATTTTGCTGCGTCCATCTCCACTTTCACCAAATCTGCCGCGGGGTGTTTCAGTGGAGGTGGTTGTGTGTAGCCTTAGCGATGAAAGGGGGCTGCAGGCGGCGATGAAGGGGGTCAATGTGGTTTATCACCTGGCTGGATCAGAGCGGCGGGGAACACGCGCTGACTTGCTGGGTGTGGATGTGAATGGGGCACGCACACTGGCGCGCGCAGCGATGCAAGCTGGGGTTGAGCGGGTCATATACCTCAGTCATTTGGGAGCAGACCGTTTCTCTGCTTATCCTGTGCTGAAAGCGAAAGCAATTGCAGAGAATTATCTGATGCACAGCGGGGTTGGGTATACAATTTTTAGATCTGCTATCATTTATGGGGAAAATGACCAGTTTTCAACAATGTTTGCAAGGCTGCTAAAGCTTTCTCCGGGTTTGTTTCTGCTTCCGGGAGGCGGCAATACACTTTTGCAACCTATCTGGGTGGAGGATCTGGTAACCTGTATGATCTATGCGCTGGATGACGCTGAAACTGTGGGTCAAATCATCAGCGTGGGGGGAACGGAGTATTTTAGCTTTCGTCAGATCATAGAAATTCTAATGGAAGTTACTGCCACACGGCGCAGGCTGGTATCGATTCAGCCAGCCTATTTGCGTATGATCACGCTGCTGATTGAGCAGTTTATTCCCCGTTTTCCTGTATCTATCTTCTGGCTGGATTATCTGGCAGCTGATCGGACGACAGCCCTGGATTCCGTTCCGCGCCTTTTTGGCTTGATGCCAGCACGTTTTCAGCATCACCTTGGGTATCTTCGATCTTGAGGAGAGTGCATGAGTTATCGGTTTTTTTGTGTGCATGGACATTTTTATCAACCCCCACGAGAGGATGCGCTTACTTCTGAGATACCTGTAGAGCCGGGTGCAACGCCGTATGAAAACTGGAACGAGCGTATTAACGCCCATTGTTATCGCCCAAATGCTGCATTAAATAATTTTCGTCGGATTAGTTTTGACCTTGGTCCGACGCTTGCTGCCTGGCTGGAAGATTTTGATATTACTACGTACCGACGCATACTTGAACAGAATCAATATAACTATGAGCGCTATGGCGTTGGTAATGCGATGGCACAGGCTTATAACCATACGATACTGCCCCTGTCAACTCGTCTGGATAAAATAACCCAAATAGCCTGGGGAAAAGCTGATTTTGAATTTCGCTTTGGGCATTCTCCAAAGGGTATGTGGCTGCCGGAAACGGCTGTGGATATAGAAACGCTCGAAATTCTGGCAGAGAATGGGATTGAGTTTACCATCCTGGCACCCTGGCAGGCAAATGCGCGCACCCTGGATGTATCACACCCTTATCGGGTACGGTTGAAGGATGGCAAAAGCATCTGTGTGTTCTTTTATCATCAAGAGTTAAGCACCCGTATCAGTTTTGACCCGGCATCCACCTCAAATGCAGATCAGTTTGTTTTGAAGGCGGTATTGCCTTCCTATAACGCGAGATGGCAGATGGCTGATAAGCCGCAATTGTTGTTGGTTGCCTCAGATGGTGAAGTGTATGGACACCACCAGCCGTTTCGCGACAAGTTTCTGGCGTATTTGATGGATGGGGGGGTAATGGGGCAGGCGATCGAGGTCACATACCCGGCGCTGTGGTTGAAAAATTACCCGGTTGAAGAATGGATGGAGATTGTTCCCAATACATCCTGGAGCTGTCATCATGGGGTCATGCGCTGGCAGGGCGCCTGTGGTTGTACGCCGCATAGCGAATGGAAGTCACCGTTGCGTAAGGGTTTGAATCTGGTTGCACAGTTAGTTGATGAGCAATACATGAACTTTATGACGCCGTTTTTCTCGGACCCTTGGCAAATTCGTCATCAGTATATTCATGTTCTTTGTAAAAGGGCAACTTTGAGAGATTTGATAGAGGGTTTAGCTGCGCGCAAGCCGTCGCTGGAAGAGAAAAGAAAGATGCAAATATTGCTGGCAGCGCAGTATGAGCGGCAGCGTATGTTCACCTCGTGCGGGTGGTTCTTTGATGACTTTGACCGGATTGAGCCTCGTAACAACGTAGCGTATGCGGCGCAGGCAGTCTGGTTGACAGAGCTGGCTTGTGGGGTGGATGTCAGCCCACGCGTCATGAACATTTTGAAAAAAGTGGTCAGCCCGCGCACTGGACTACGGGCAGATGTGGTGTTCAAGCGCGCTCTGAATCGGGCGCGCCGGTTTCAGGGTTCACCTGTCGGGCAGCTTTTCCTTGGCGATCTCGATTAACTTGGCTACCTGGTAGTCGGAAAGGTTAGCGGATTGCTGTAACGCCGAGATGATCGTATAGGCCTCTACGATCGTTTCTGCCAGCAATTCGGCAGAATAGTCTTTTCCCTGGAGAGAATTGACCACTGCGATCAGCATCATCCACCACAGCAGTTCATCGAAAGCCTCTTTGTTAAACCAGAGGACATCCTGATAACGGTTAACCGAAAGAAATGTCTGTATCTCGGGTTTGGAAAGCCATGTCTCCACACGTCTCAGTGCTTGGTAGGGGGCTTTATTGTGTAGCCAATTTTGCTGGCTGATAAGAATCTTGATTGTGTTTACCATCCAGTCAGCGGTTTTGGTATCAAACCCCATTGTCTGATAAAGCTCGTTAATTATTCTGCCAAGCTGCCATTCTTCAAACCAACTCAGACTGAGGTCTTCGTAGCCTGTGCTTTGTTTGAGGAAGCCAAGACAATGGGTAAAGCACCATCCCAAAGCAGTCAACCAGTTTTTGTGGTCCTCTGAGCTTAACCTGGATTGCAGAAAGCGCAGTCCTTCGCTGCAGGGGGGGGTATTGGGCAGTGAATATATGCTTTGAATGACTGGCAATTGCAGCATCAGGCTGAGCTTGGCGGTTGTCTGGGCAAGAAATTCCTCGGAGTTTATGACATCTCCAGTCAGTTCTTTTATGCCCTGTGTCAGACTTCTCAGTTTGTAGTCCAGTTCGCTTGCCAGTTGGTCGGGGAGACGCTGATCTGCTTCGTGTAGCTTTATAGAGAGCAAGTACTTGAAATAACCACTGTTGGCGATTTGATAAAACGGGTTTTGCACTGTCTGGAGCATTAGCAGGGTGATGGCGTCCTGGATGCTGGGGACACCGCGTCCGTTCAAATACTGCCAGAGGCGGTGATATGTTTGGTGTTGATCATCCTTGACCTGAACAAAGTCGAGCCATACATGATATTCATAAGCTCCCAGTTCAACGTATAACCCGTGCTCAATAATTTCCTGACAAGGGTAAAGATATTCGAGTTGGGTTACAGTATCGCGAAAAATCACGTAGCTATCACGGTCAAAGATATTCAACCCTTCGTGCAGCGAGCGCTGGGTGATTTTGGCTTCGCTTCCTGTTTTACCCTTATCAACAAACCCGACAGATGTTTTGATCCAGCCGCGCGTGCTGGCATATTTATTATGATAGACAACCAGAGCGCGCTGATCTTTGAAGCCATTGGAGAAAGCGAATACGTCCTCATTCACATATCCTTCGGGACAGTAAAAGTCATATAAAAGAAAGAGTTCTACACCAGCAAACATCTGTCGGCGATGCAGCAGGGGGAAGATTTCCCGCTGGTGGCGTTCGACAAGGGCGGTATCGGGTGTCTCATCCCAATAAGCTTTGCGAAATTCCATGCCATATTTTTCTGCAAATCCTTCAATTTGTCCATGTCCAAACATTGGCAAGCCGGGCATGGTTACCATCAGGGTGCAAATGCCAAAGTATTTATCCCCTTTGCCGAATTGATCAACAGCGGTGCGCTCGTCGGGGTTATTCATGAAGTTGACAAAACGCTTGAGGATTTCTGGGTCAAACTCGAGCGTGTTTTTCATCACCAAGCGGTATTTGGCATTGTCTTCGTTACGCAACATGTTCATAAAGGCGCTGTTGTAAACCCTGTGCATTCCGAGTGTTCTGACAAAATACCCTTCCATCAGCCAGAAGGCTTCAGCTAGCAGCAGGGTATCAGGCACTTCCTGGGCGACGCGGTCAACAACCTCGCGCCAGAATTCATTGGGCATCAGAGCGTCAAACTGGGCGCGTGTTAGACCATGCCCCGCGCGGGAGGGAATATCCCCCCCTGTCCCTGGTTCTGGAAACCAGAGACGCTGGTAGTGCCGCTTGGTAAGGGTCATTGCGGCATCAAATCGAATGATGGGAAATTGCCGGGCGACGTGCAGGATGGTCTGTATGACCGCTTCGCGTACGTTGGGGTTAAGGTAGTTCAATTGCGCTGTATCGTTCCAGGGTGTGCTTGTTCCGTCGTTCCCATGATAGATGTACTCGGTTTTTCCTGTGTAATTGTCATGACGTTTGAAAACAACAGCAGCGTCTGTGCGGTCGTAGTAATGATCCTCAATGAAGATGCTGACACGCGGGTCAGAAGAGAGATTCTGCCCGTTGAACGAGTATGAAGGAAACGGAGCGTGATCGAGGGAGATAAACCAGTCGGGATGCTCAATGACCCATTGCGAGTCAATTGCCATGTGGTTTGGCACCATATCACTTGCAAGACGAATCCCATGCTGCCATGCGCGCCTTTGCAGGTTTTGAAAAGCTCCTTCCCCGCCGAGATCGCTGGCGATCCGGTAATCCGCCAGCGAGTAGGCAGAGGCGATGGCTTCGGGGTTGCCGCAAAGCTGTTTGATTCTGGCGGAAGCCTGAGAGCGTTCCCATATCCCGATAAGCCATAGACCATTAAAACCCCAGCTTGATAGACGAGCAAGTTCCTCATCTGGTATCTGGTCAAGATGCTGAATGGGATAATGGTATTTTTTGCTAAGCTGGTCAAGCCAGACATACGCGTTTTTTGCGATCAAAACCAGTCTGGGCATCCATTCTTTATCTGGACTGAAGCGTTCGTATTCCCCTTGGGCTAACTGATATATTGGTATTGGCACAATACCACCGCCCGGGAAGGAAATTTTCTCCTCTTCTTTGATTAGATCAAGGCTACTCAGCAGGCGGTAGAGGTATTTTCCGAGCAAGCCAGCCCAGCGGGTGCGAATGTATTCTAATTGCCCGAAGATGGAATAAGGCACAACAATTGCCGGACTGCGCAGCATATCCACAAGATTCTGCTGATCAGGTCCAAATGGGGGTTGTGTTTCAAAGAAAAGATACACCTGCCGAATCACTTGCAGATACTGGCTTCGGCTGGATAGCTGCTGGTCATCAAAAAGCTCTGCAAAAGGCTGGTAGGCGGGATTTTTATTGCTGATCCAAAGCATCAACATCTCTTCAAGTGCAATGGCGCGATTAGGCACCCCATTGGTATCCTCTTGAAGATATTCTTCGGGCGAGAGCTCTTTTTGATAAACAGCTAATGGGGGAAACTCCTGGACAAATTGCAGAAGGGTGTGGGTTACAATTTCACTTCCCAAACGCTCTTCCACCCATGTCAATGCCTTGATCATGGCATTGGCGCTCTTTTGTTCCTGGTATAGCTGAATCACGAGGTGGAGAATCTCGTCAATTAACCCCATGCCATTGATCAAGCCCGCTTTAACAGCCTGTTCGGGATAGCTAAGCAGGTCGCGTTGCTGGTTCATTTTTTGAGCAAATACGCGGGCCGCATGGAAATTAGCAAAAACCACATTGCCGTTTAAGGTGAATAGGGACTGATCAAATTGATAACGGTCGCGTGCCTTGCGTGAAATGTGGAACTCTTTTATGTTCATAATGAAAGCCCTTGACTCAGCTGGTTCACATTGTGTGAGGATGTTTTGAAAAACAAAACGCAAAAAACTGGGGTTGCAGTAGAGTATACACGAAAAAGCGTTGAACCCCTTAACTTTGGGGTTAGATGTTTGCCAGATGGGGAGTGAAAAGCCAGTGTCCTGGCATGCCTTCGACTGCCCCCTCAATGATGCGGTTATCTTTGATCAGTGCAGTGATGGTGGATTGGGTAACCTCTGGTTTCCAGCCAAACAGATGGGTAATGTCTTTTGGCTGAGCTGCACCGATGGACAGGAGGTACATCTCTATCAGTCTTGTGCGAGCCTGTGAAACGCTTATCTCACGCGCTTTTTCGGGAAGATCAACAAAGTGACGGGGCACGATGTCGTAAATGAATGCATAGTGCCACGCGCCTGCTTGTGAGATGCCGACGGGCAGGATCTTAAGCTCGATTTGCAAATCGTCTAAGGCGCGGTTGAAGCGGGCGTCGCTTTCACGGCTGGTTAATCGAGCGGCTTTGCGTAATGAAAGGGTGTCTAATGGTCCCTGCTTTAGCAGAGCTTCGTAGAGTGATTTTGCTTCTTGGGTGAGAAAGCCTTGCGCATATTGTTCCAGATAATCATGCTCGTAATCGCCATAGTTTGGCGACAATGCATAAAAATAAGGGATGGTTTCGAGTGAGACGATAGTGTTTCTGCGTCGCAGTATACGGGCATAATACCAGCAGCGTTTTCCCAGCAGGGCATCTTTCCATTGCCAGGTGATGTGCCCCGGGTCATCATGCCAGTCGGGCACGGGACGCTCGCCTGCTGCCGAGACCCAGAGACTGGGAAGGATAATACCCTTTATGGGCCAGAAGAAAACAAAGCCGCGCTGATTGACAAATTCTATTGCTTGGTGAATCGTTTTTACACGCAAATGTGGCAGAGTGCAAAATGTATGGGCGCGGTATTGGGCAATTGCTTCATATTTGGTGATGAACATGCTGCAAAGCGTCTTTTAGACTGCGATTTATTCGGATTTGAGAATATGGGTGATGATATTTGATCCGCTTCCGCCAATATTTTGTGTCATTGCAATACGTGCGTTGTTGACTTGGGTTGCTCCTGCTTCGTTGCGGAGCTGCTGTACTGCTTCAACAATCTGATACAGCCCGGTTGCCCCAACCGGGTGTCCGCGCGCTTTGAGCCCGCCGCGGGTTGCAATGGGGATGCGCCCTTCTGGGCGAATTTGACCTTCCTGCGCCAGACGGGGTGCCTGACCTTTTTCACAGAAGCCGGCGGCTTCGAGCGAAAGCGCTGCCATAATGGTGAAAGCGTCATGTAATTCAAAGAGATTGATATCTGCGGGTGAAACCGATGCCTGTTGATAGGCTTGCTTTGCCGATCGTTCTGCTGCGCGTAGCCATGTTGGCTCGCTGCGATGATGCGTTGCCATCGTATCGGTGGCGGCGGCTGAAGCGGCAACTTTAACGGTTGGTTTTCCGGATCTCTTAAACATGCTGGCAGGTGCAATGATTGCAGCTGCGGCGCCGTCACCCATTGGAGATGCGTCCATCACGTTGATTGGGTCGGCAATCATAGGGGCATTGATGTAGCTGGATTCGCTAATCGGTTTTTGAAAGCGCGCATAAGGGTTATGTGCTCCATTAGCGTGGGCGTTGAGTGAGAATGGCGCAAAGTGTTCTTTTTCCCATTGGTATTGGTGCATATAGCGGCGCATGATCAGTGCATTGAGCGCCACAAAGGATAGCCCATGATCGGCTTCCCAGTCTGCATCGGCTGCGGTGGCAAGCTCGGCAGTAATTTCAGCGGTAGGCGAGTCGGACATTTTTTCCACCCCCACTGCAAGCGCCAGGTCTGTGTCCCCAGATGCGACAGCCATAACAGCCATGCGGAAAGCCGCTGCGCCGGAACTGCAAGCCGCTTCCACTTTGAAAGCTTCACTATAGCGCATGCCGATCCAGTCTGCAAGATAGGCTCCCAAGTGCTGCTGATGATTGGCAGCGCCTGACATCATGTTGCCAACAAACAATGATTGCGTTTGCTCGATGTTTGCATCTCGCAACGCTTCCAAAGCTGCTTCTCCAGCCAGAACACGCAGGGATTTGTCCCAGTTCTCATCAACTTTTACCTGCCCAATTCCTAAAACAATGACCTCGCGCATGCCTTGCCTCACCTCAATGGTTGCTTAACAGGATAATGTAATATTTGATATCAAGAACAATTATAAGAGCTTTGCCTCTCAGTAACTATCAAAAATGGCATTTTGTCTGGATTGGTCGAACCAATGTATAATACGGCTTAGCCTGTCAGTTTACTTTTTGAGAAACGCTGCAACATTACTTGAGTGAAGGTCGCGGATGAGAGTCATCGGTGTAAGACGGTTTCTGTTGTATTGTTTTATAGTTCTCTCTTTGATTTGTCTGGTACGATGCAACTCGTCTGTGGCGGAGCAGCCAATTGCTTTATCTTCTCAGACGGCGGATACCCCAAAGAAGGAAAACACCCCATCTGTGACACAAGCAGCGCTTACAGCGACGCCTGCAAGATTGGCAGAAACGATATCAGCTCCTGACGAAATCGCTTTCTGGATGTATGAGGATGGCCTTCCCCGTCAAGTTGTTGCGCAATTTGGCGTTTTCTTTCCACAGTTGGAGCAGGCAGAAACCGAAGAAGATGCCCAACTGAAGTTGGGTGTTTTGCCTTCGGGGTCTGATAGTGGCACAAGTATCTTGTGTTCCAGATGGGTTTACATACTGGTAGCACCCTTTCCCACGATTGAAGATAATATCCGTCTGGATGATCTCAAAAAGGTCTGGCGCGGTGAAGCAGTTGCTTCTTTTGGAGGGAAGAGCCTGGTGGTGAGTCAACAGACAAAAGCTGCTTTTACGCAAATGTGGGGGCGTCCTTCCGAGCGCATGGTTAGTATATTGGGAGAAGAGCAATTGCTGTCGAATGCCTGGCAACAGCCGTATTCCTGGGCAATCATCCCGTTTGAGCAACTTCAGCCACGCTGGAAGCTGATACAGGTGGATGGAATGTCGCCGTTGGATCGAGTTTTTGATGCTGATCAGTATGGGTTGACGGTCAAATATGTTTTAACAGGTGAGCAAGAGGCGATCAATACTTTGCGTAGTCAAATCACCGGAGAAGTTTTGCCGATCACGAATTTTGACATGCAAAAGCTAACAATGTTGATCATGACTGGCACCACAGCTATGGCAAGACATCTAGCTTTTCAAATGGAAGAAAAGGGAGTCCTTTATCCTGCTGAGCAGATTGGTCAGCTGTTGGCAGAGGCTGATATTACGCATATTAGCAATGAAGTTTCTTTTGATAAAAATTGCCCGCCCGCTGTACCGTTGAGGCGCGAAGCGCGTTTTTGCAGTGATCCAAAGTATTTTGAATTGCTTACACATATTGGTGCGGATGTCATTGAATTAACGGGTAATCACAATCTGGATTGGGGTTATGAACCGTTCTTGTTTTCTCTAGAGCTGTATCGGGAAAATGGTATGCCGTATTACGGGGGAGGGAAAGATGCTGAAGACGCCAAAAAGGCTTTGCTGTTACAACATCATGGCAACAAGTTAGCCTTTTTGGGGTGCAGCCAGGCAGGGCCTGAAAATGTTTGGGCGACACGCCAGACGCCTGGTTCTGCCAGATGTGATTTTGATTGGATTCAGCAAGAAATAGCTCGTCTAACTAACGAGGGGTATCTGCCCATTTTCACTTTTCAGCATTTTGAAGTGGATGATGTTGTGCCGCACTCTTTACAAAGGGTAGATTTTCAGAATGTTGCTCACATGGGTGCGGTGATTGTCAGTGGCAGTCAGTCGCACTTTGCCCAGTCAATGACGTTTGTTGGCAACCATTTTGTCCATTATGGTCTAGGGAATTTATTTTTTGACCAGATGGAAGAAATTAATCGCCGTGCGTTTATTGACCGGCATTTCATTTACGATGGGCATTATATCAATACGCAGTTGATACCGATTATTTTGGAAGATTATGCCCAGCCGCGTTTGCTGTCAGAAGAAGAGCGTTCTGCGTTTCTTTCAGATATATTCACCGCTAGCAAATGGTGATAATATTAAACCTCTATGGATGATTTTGACTTTTACGCGATACAAGACGAGAACACCCGTAAGCTGGTTTCGCGGCTGTTAAACCAGGTTTTTCGCCTGAGCGCTGAGCTAAAAGATACCCAGCTTGAAATCAGACGTTTGAACGAGATTCAGTCTGATGTTCAGCAGCTTAATGTCTTATATAGTAACTCGCAGGCGGATTTGCAGCGGTTGAATGAGATCCAGAACGAAGTGCAGAGATTATCTCAACTGCAATCCAGTTCGCAGGCAGATTTACAAAGGCTGAACGAGATTCAAGCCGAAGTGCGACGAATTGGTGATACGCAGGCGAATTCTCATGAGCAGATCCAAAAGCTGATTGAATCTCAATCTCAAACACAGACCGCTTTGGAGAAGCTGGAAGAAACCCAGAGTGGAATGCAGGCAGCTCTGGAGCGGCTTGGCGATATTCAGTCAGATATACAACGGTTAATGCTTGCTCAAATACAGATACAAAGATTGTTGGACGCTCAGTCCGAAGCGTTCAGGGTTAGCAGTATCCGGGCGGAATTGCAGCAACTGCGAGAAGAAGTGAACCTGTTAGCCAGCGGGGCAGCACGCAGAGAAGAGCAAATTGTTGATGTGGAGGTTTTTCCTGAGGAAAAAATCTCCTCTGAAAGTGTAACGGTTGAAGAGGGATTGCCATCCGAGACGGAGCCAGCGCAGGCGGAAATATCTGTTTCAGAGGTTAGTGTGGAGGAGGATTTGCTTTCTGAGATAGAGCCATCGTTGCCGCAGATTCCTGTCTCAGATATTGTTGGAGAGGAGATGCAACCGCAGCCGGTTGAAGAGGGCGCCCATTCCACAGAGGTTTTTGACACATCACAGGTGCAAAGCGCTGAGGATGGGTTTGGAAAGGAGAGCGCAGCAGAGCAGGTTTTGCCGTCTTTTGAGCCTGTGGCAGAATTTTCAACCAGGGCAGCTTCTAATATTGCAGTGAGCAAGGCTGAGTGGCAGGAGGCTGGCAATGGTCAGGACGCGGCAAGGGGTTTGCCTGAATATTTGCAAAAGCGAAGAAAGCTCTCTTTTCCGTGGCAGCGGTTTGATCAAAAACTTGCGTTGCAGATGTTTGTTGTATCGCTTGTCTTTCTGGCTATGATCGTTTCTGTTATTTTTATCAGCAGGTCGGGAACGCAGATTTTTACAGGTGGAAAGACGTCTCCACAGCAGGCTACTGATACTCTGCCAGTGTTTTCTCCTCCCACGCTCTCCCCGTCGCCCTTGCCAGCTCCTACATCCACACCGGTTCCAACTGCCACATTGCCAGCGTTGAGTTCGCTTTCTGTTGCTCTGGATTCAAATGTCCCATTGGCGTTGCGTCAATCTGTGGGGCTGCCGCCTGAGGTGAAACAGGTGGAGGATGCGGATGCTGCCAATATTCACTTTGGCGTGGTTTCAAATGGGCAGGCACAGTCTAGATGGGTGTATGCGTTGGTGGCGCCGTTCCCTACGATAATTGATGAAGTTACACTGGATGCGCTGAAGGGGGCGTGGTCAGGGACAGGGCAGAGAATAAACGGGCAGCCGCTATTTATTACAGAAGCTACACTGGCGGTGTTTGAGGCGCTTTGGGGTAAGCCAAATGCCTCAAACATTGTAGTTGTACCGGAAGCGAGGCTGCTTGATCAGACGTGGGTCAAACCCTATTCGTGGGCGATTGTTCCTTTTGAAGCACTTGATCCAAGATGGAAGGTCATACGGGTGGATGGGCAGTCACCGCTGGACAAAGCTTTTGAAGAAGAGCGTTATCCTTTGGCAGTGCCTTTTGGCTGGCGGGGTGATGAAGGGTCTGTGTATGTGCTTACCAACCAAGCGCAACCTTCGTTATTGCGTTCCAATCGGGATGCTGATAAGATGACCACGTTAGTGATGACGGGCACAACTTCCCTGATACGTGCGGTGGCAGCGCGAATGGAGGAAAAAGGGTTAACGTATCCGGGGGGAGATATTCAGCCCTGGCTAAAGGAAGCTGACCTGACACATGTCAGCAACGAGGTGGCTTTTGACCCGAACTGCCCGCGTGTTGATTTTCACAAGGATGTTGATGTATTCTGCTCGCGCTCGGAATATATTGAGTTGTTGAAATTTGTTGGTGTGGATATTGTGGAGCTAACGGGCAATCATCTGATGGACTTTGGCTGGCGTGCGCTTTCGTATACGCTGGATTTGTATACGCAGAATGGTATTCGCTACTTTGGAGGCGGCATTAATGCAGAGGAAGCCTGGAAGCCGTTAAAAATCGAGCATAATGGCAATAAACTGGCATTTGTTGGCTGTAGCGCTTCGGGTCCACAATATGTGTGGGCAACCGATAGTCAGCCGGGGGCTGCACAGTGTGATATAAACAAGATGGTCAATCTGGTTACGGCGCTGAGATCAGAAGGTTATTTACCGATCGTAACTTTTCAACATTACGAGAGTTATGGCTTTTATCCTGTGCCTCAGCAAAGGGATGATTTTGACAGAGCTTCTCAGGCGGGAGCGGTGGTTGTCAGTGGCAGCCAGGCGCATTTCCCGCAGATCATGACCTTTATTGACGACCGTTTTGTTCATTATGGACTTGGGAATTTGTTTTTTGATCAAATGGATATACCGGTTAAGGGTACCCGCCGTGAGTTTATTGATCGGCATGTGTTCTATGATGGGAGGTATATCAGCACAGAACTGTTGACGGCAATGCTCGAGGATTATTCCCGCCCGCGCCCAATGGATCGTGTGGAACGCGAGTCGTTGCTGACGGATATTTTTGCTGCCAGTGGCTGGTAGCATCTGTGAGGTGTTAGGGTGAAGATATATGATATTTCATTGACAATTTCTAAGGACCTTCCGGTTTGGCAGGGGGATGAGCGAATCTCTCTGGAGCGGGTAAAGAAAATAGAGGAGGGGGCAAACTCGAATGTTTCTGTTTTGAAATGCGGTGTGCATGTCGGCACACATGTGGACGCCCCCGTTCATTTTGTTCCGGGAGAGAAAGGAATAGAGCACCTGTCATTGGAGGTGTTGATTGGCCCGGCACGGGTGGTGCAGTTACCGGAGACATGCGATTTGATCACGGCAGAGGTTCTGGAGCCGTTGGGCGTACCATTGCCTGAACGGGTGCTGCTTAAAACCAGAAACTCAGAATTTTGGAGAAAAGGGTTGACAGAATTTCAACCGGATTATGTTGGCATTAGCCCGGACGGCGCCCAGTATCTGGTGGATAAAGGGGTGCGGTTGGTTGGTGTGGACTATCTTTCCGTGGCGCCGTTCAAGAAAACCAGGCCGACACATGAGATATTCTTAAAAGCCGGTGTCATATTGTTAGAAGGGGCTAACCTTTGTGAAGTTGTTCCTGGAGACTATCAGCTTATTTGTTTACCAATCAAGCTGGGCGGGTCGGACGGCGCTCCAGCGCGGGCGGTATTGATTTCGGAGTAGATTCGTTTGAGGAGGTGGTAAAGATGTCTGCTACAGATACTTCGAGACCGGTCAACAAAGCGAAGATTGTGATTCTGGGCGCAGGGCCGGCTGGAATGTCCGCTGCGCTTTATGCTGCCAGGGCGGAGCTGCAACCCATTGTGCTTACCGGTAGTCAATATGGCGGTCAGGCGGCTCTAACTCATACGATTGAGAATTACCCAGGTTTTCCTGAAGGTGTGGGGGGAATGCAGATCAGCGAGTTGTTTCAAAAACAGGCTGAGCGTTTTGGCGCGCGCTTTGAGTTTGATACTGCAGAAGCGGTGGATTTGTCACAGCGCCCGTTTAAGATTTCTACGTATAGCCAGGACTATCTGGCGGATGCGTTGATTATTACCACAGGAGCCAGCCCGAATCTGCTTAACGTTCCTGGCGAGAAGGCGCTGACTGGCAAAGGGGTTTCCTATTGCGCCACGTGTGATGGCTGGTTTTTTAAGGGAAAGAAAGTTGTGGTTGTGGGCGGGGGCGACAGCGCGCTTGAGGAAGCGATATTTCTGACGCGGTATGCTTCTGAAGTGACCGTTATTCATCGGCGTGATGCGCTTAGAGCTGGCGTAATTTTGCAGAAACGCGCCAGAGAAGCCAACGTACAATTTGTTTTTGATACGGTGGTTACAGAAATAGTGGGTGTTCAGGCGGTGACAGCAGTGAAATTACGTCATGTAAAGACGGAGGAGACATCTGAACTCGCGACGGACGGGGTTTTCATCTTTATTGGACACACGCCCAACACCCAGCTTTTTAAAGGGCAGCTGGAGTTAGACGGCAAGGGATACATTGTCAGTGATATTCAAATGCGCACAAGTGTTCCTGGTGTGTTTGCGGCTGGCGAAGTGTGCGACCCAAACTATCGTCAGGTTGTCACTTCGGCGGGAATGGGGGCTGCGGCTGCTATTCAAGCAACCCGTTTTCTGGAAGAGCATTAACGTTCGTGAATTTCTTCGCTGAGTGTCGTCGTCCAGATAAATGATTCAAAAAAGATATTGTTGATCACATGCGGCTGTAAACCAAGCTGCAGTAGCTCGTCCCAGTTTTCGCGTTCGCTTGCCAAAATGGCGTTGAGGACTTTGCCAGGTTTGCCACTATGGCTGATGAGCGCTTCGGCGATTTCGGCAGATAGAGGTATGCTTGTAATGACTTTTTCCATTGGCATATCAAAAAGCGCGTCAAGTACAGAAAATAAACCGCTTAGAAAGAAGGGGTCGGTTTGTTTTTCTCCAAGAGACTGGGCGATCTTTTCGGCAAGGATAGCGCGCATTAAGGCAATATTGGTCAACTCGTGGGGTTTGTTTTCTATGCTTGCCATGAGCAGTAGCACCATCCAGCCTTGCAACCTATGGATGCCTATCAGCGAGATTGCCTGCCGCAGGGATTTTATTTTGGTTGCAAATGAATAGTAAGCGGAGTTGACCAGTTTTAGCAGTTTATAACTCAAAACAACATCTTGTGCGATAAGATTTTCGATCTCTTTGAAGCTAACATCAGCTTCCCGCATTTTCAATAGCGTTTTTAGTATTACCATCCGTGATGTGTCAACGCGTTTCTCTTGGAAGACGCGCGGTTGACAGAGAAAATAGCCTTGGAAAAGATCGAAACCTAATTGCATACATCGTTTTAGCTCTTCCAGTGTTTCTACTTTTTCTGCAGCCAGCCAGATATGATGTGGTTTTAAAATCGAAGCAAGGGTTGATAATCGGTTTGAAGAGATCTTGCTCAAATCTATTTTGACGATTTTGAACAATCCCCAGTAGGGTATGACCTGTTCGTAGTCAACGACATCATCCAGGGCAAACTGGTATCCGCGGCGACGAAGGTGGCGCAAAGCTTCCATTGTCTGCTCATTTGGGCTGCAATTTTCCAGTATCTCAAAAATGACCTGTGAAGGAGAAACAGGAATAGGGTAGCGACTGGTGATAAAGTTCTGTGTCAGGTTGATGAAAGCTTTTCCTGAGCCTACCACCTTTTCCACCCCAATATTTGCAAATGTGTTGAGCAATACTTGAATAGTTGCCTGTTCGCCGTCTGAGAAATTTGCCTGATTGACCTCTGAGGATCGGTAAAGAAGCTCATATCCAACGGTTTCAAGCCGCCGATTAAAGATAGGTTGTCTGGCGATAAAAAAGTTGGAAGAAACTGTTTTAGTGTCGAGCACGAGGTATGATATGGATTATCTGAACAGAGTCCTGCCCTGAGTTATCTATTAATTTCATTGTAGCAAAAAGAGGTTGCAGATGCAACCTCTTTCGTAACGTAATATCTTAATGGTGAGTTTTTGCTATATTAAGGTGTGGGGGTAGCCAGATTGGTGCCCCACCAGCTAAAAACGCGCTGGATGCTGACTGCGCCAGCAGATTGCCAAATTGGCTGTCCATCGCTGGTTGTGCCTGTTTGGCGGACTGGCTGTACCCACCAGCGGATAATATGCGGCTTATCCTCGGTTGGACGAAAGCTGGAGGGGACAATGAATTTGGTATCGGTTACATATTCAACAATCTTTCGTCCACTGGCAGCGGTGACGTCATCAATGCTGACGGCATACGCTTCGTTCTCGCGCAGAGTGCCTACAGCAGCCCATTGCAGGGTGATCGTTTCGTTACCGGCTTGGAACACAGAACCATCAGCTGGGAGGAGAAGATTAGGCGCCGGGTATGGAGGAGGAAGCGTGGCAGTGGGCGTCGGTCCGGGTGTCGGGTTCCGTTTGCACAGGGGGATGATCAGGATTTGTCCCTGATAGACAATATCTGAGGTTAATCCGTTGTAGTCTTTCAGTGCCTGGATGCTGATATTGTAGTTTAACGAAATAGAACTGAGAGTATCGTTTTCGGTTACTGTGTAGCTAAATTTCTCGCAGGCTTCTTCAGTCGCTTCGATTTCGCTGAGGGTTGAGGTGGGCATCGGGGATGCTGTTGGGGTGGGCTGGGGGATGAGCAGCTTTTGCCCAACATAGAGGGTGCCACAGTCCGCTGGTAAGTTGTTCAGCAGCACGATGCTTTGAATGGATACGTTGAAGAAATAGGCAATGGTAGAACAATATTCGTTCTCTTTAACTGTGTATTCAATAGGGGGCAGTGGAGTAAAACTGGGAAGGGGTGATGGTGTAAGGGTTGCCGTTGGTGAAGCTCCTGCTGTAGGAGAAGGGGTGATAGTGGCAGTGGGGGTGGGCTCAACAACGCGCCCTGTGCCTCTGAGAATGGCAAAGACAACACCGGCTCCAATGATTAGAATAATTGCCATCAACCCAAGTGCCACTGGCAGACTGAGTGTGATCTCTGGCATACGGGATGCCTGAACCTGACCGGCGGTTGTTGCGGTTGTTGCGGTTGTTCCCGTGGTCAGCGATTTTCCACAGACCAAACAACGTGTGGCATTTTCGTTGAGGCGTGTCCCACATGTGGGGCAGATTTTGGTTGAAGAACTAATATCTGATTTCATGGCGAAGAGAATTTTGTATTTTGTGAATGCCCAGAGATTATACCATAACTCCAATTGAGGGCTTTTCTACGCGCTGCGCAGCTTCCACAGAGTGGATGGTTAAGAGTGCGGCATCGCTTCTGCATGGCTGTTGCCCAAAGGCATGTCTCTTGACTGATGCGGCATCCCTTTTATCTCTTAAGAATATGGTGCTGGCTGAGGACCTGACAGGCTGTGTGGTGCTATATCGCTATACACAAGCTGTCTGTGTTGTGTTATCCTCAAAGTGTTATGTATCCGATCAGTGTATATCTTCATATACCATTTTGTCTGAAGCGTTGTCATTACTGTGATTTTTGCAGCACTTCGGGGCGGCAGGATGCAATTGCCCAGTATGTGCATGCGCTTTGCCTTGAAATCGAGCAATGGGTAGCCCTGAGTGCCGTAAAGTTGCCAGTTCACACAGTATATTTTGGGGGCGGAACGCCGACCTTGTTATCTGTAAAGCAGTTTGAAGCTATTTTGTCAGTCATTTTCGAACGTTTTGATTGTTCTTCAGAGATGGAGATCACAGTGGAAGCAAACCCGGGAACGCTTTCTTTGGATTATCTGCGCGACTTGCGCAAGTTGGGAATCAACCGTATCAGTCTGGGGATGCAGAGCGCCCATGATCCCGAACTGCGTTTGCTGGGGAGGATTCATCGTTACGAAGATGTGGTGCAGGCGGTGCGATGGTCAAGGCTGGCTGGGTTTGGCCATCTCAATCTGGATTTGATATATGGGTTGCCTGAGCAGAAAATGGAAGCCTGGAAACATACGCTTGAGGTTGCAGTTTCTTTGAGCCCCGAACATTTATCACTATATGCCCTGTCTCTGGAATGTGGCACAAGCCTGTATGACTGGACAATGCGCGGCCTGGTTGCTATTCCGGATGAGGATGTTGTTGCGGGGATGTACGAGTTTGCGATGGATTATCTGGATACCAAAAGATATTTGCAGTATGAAATATCCAATTGGGCGCGAGCAACCGATGGATATATGTGTCAGCATAATCTTCAGTACTGGAGGAACTTTCCATACGTGGGTTTTGGAGCAGGTGCACATGGATTCGTTTTTGGTTATCGGTTGGAGAACGTTTCGGACGCAGATGAATATATGCGTCGCATGGATAAAGCAGTACAGGCGGAGTTGCCATGCAGTCCCGCGACGGATGTTCTTCAACGTGTCGATCGGCAAATGGAAATGGAAGAGACTATGATGCTTGGGCTGCGTCTGACGCAGGAGGGTGTCTCTCAGCGTGCGTTTTATGAGCGTTTTGGTCAGACACCTGTGATGAAATTTGGTAAGCAATTGAGATATCTTGTCGAGGTGGGTTTGCTGGAATATGCTGGCAAAAATAATGACTGTATTCGCTTAACCAGACGCGGCAGATTGCTGGGCAACCAGGCATTTATGCATTTTATAGATACAGAGAGAAGGATTACTTAACAACCACGCGGGTGCCATATCCGCGCTTTTCCCAGATTTCTGTACCTGCGACTGGGGTTGTCCAGCGATACAGCCATTTTGCTTCCTCTGTGCGCATGTTGACACAGCCGTGACTCATCGGATTCCCGAAATTGGTGTGCCAGTATGTGCCGTGAAATGCTACCCCAATGGAGGGTACAAAGAAGCAACACCATGGTACCCCCGGCAGTTCATAGGCATTGATGTCAGCCGTCAGCCTGCCATCTCCCATGTGTTTTGAAGGCATTTTGACTTCAACATTATGTTTCCCGGTTGGGGTTTTTGTGCTGATGGCGTCTGGGAAGTCCTCGTACTCTACAGCTTGTATCAACCCCGTTGAAACCTTTGTTTTGAGGACAACTTTGTCGCCCTCGTAAGCAGTTAGTGTTTGATGGTATATAGAAACTTCAATCAATTTTGACCAGGGGTCAATGTCAGGTGATATTGGCTCCAGCTCTTCTGGCAAAATGGGGCGCAGGTGTGAGGCTGGCACGTAGTAGATATTTCTACCGTCTAATTCATCCTCGATCTTATACCAGGCAGTACCGTCAGGGCCTTCTACAATATCGCGAATCCAGTGCACGGATTCATAATACAGCCGATAAAGATTTTGCCACCCCTGATCCTTTTTGTAGGTCATGGACTGGCTGAAGGGCACTGTTACCTCTGCGAGTTGCCCAGATTTGGCGATATATGAGAGGACAGGATTAAGTTTATAGTTGACTGGTACAAGATGCGGGCTGTGCATATAGCCGCCCCAGACCCGATGCCAGAGGGGGTTATATTTAGGCCCATGCTCCGAAATAACGTCATAATAGATGTTGACAAGTTCATCTCGGAAGTGCTGGCGAATGATGGTGCTTTTGTCGGAGGGTTCGCTGTAAACGCTGACCGAGCGGGTAGCCACGCGGGCCACCTTTAGACCATCGAACTCCTCTGCTTGCTCGGGGTCTTGAAGAATGGGCGAGAAAGCAATGGCCCCCAGCGAAGCCAGACCCAGTTTGAGAAAATCCCGTCGAGAGATTCGCCTGTTCATAGAGCTGATTATACCAGGATAAAATGATGTTTTGTCTCCTAAAGCTCTGATTTATATCAGAACAATAAGGGAATAATGTGCTGGGTAAAATGGTGAATATGCTGCAGTATGCTATACTCGAAGTGTGTGAGGCGGGGCATTCTCAAGCAAGTTTGAGAGTAAAATTGCTGTCGAGTTTGTCGTCTGATGATTAAACGTATCGGCTAGAGGAGTTTTTAGAAAACGTGAAACTCCAACTGAGTGGACGCTGGTTCAAAGATGAATTTGGCAGAACCCTGATATTGCGAGGGGTCAACTTGGGGGGCAGTTCTAAAGTGCCATATCTTCCAAATGGGGCAACCCATCTTCCTGACAGCTTTGTGCATTACCGTAATGTGTCTTTCGTGGGCAGACCATTTCCTCTTGGGGAGGCAGATGAGCATTTGCGACGCTTGAAGAGGTGGGGGCTGACTTTTGTGCGTTTTGTTGTGACCTGGGAGGCAATCGAACATGCCGGCCCGGGGATATACGATGAAGCCTATCTGGATTATGTGTATCAGATTGTGAAAAAGGCTGGCGATTATGGTATCAGTCTTTTTATTGATCCACATCAGGATTGCTGGAGTCGTTTCACGGGGGGAGACGGCGCTCCCGCCTGGACGCTGGAATGTGTGGGGATGGACATCAGCAGGATGAAGGAAACAGGCGCGGCTTTGGTTCACTATTTTCATGATGGGCCCCTTCCGCGCATGGTCTGGCCCACCAATTACAGTAAGTTTGCTGCCAGCACGATGTTCACTTTGTTTTATGGCGGGAATGACTTTGCGCCAGAGGTGCGGGTGGATGGGGTGCCTGTGCAGGAGTATTTGCAGGGTCATTTCATTGCCGCGGTGCAGCAGCTTGCCGTGCGGTTGAAAGCGTTGGACAATGTGGTTGGTTATGACAGTTTAAATGAACCTTCGCCCGGATTGATTGGCTGTAACCATCTGCATGACCCGCATGGGATGGTATGCACTGCCATGGTGCGCAATGGTGAGATGCCCTCTTTTCTTCAGGGAATGGCGCTGGCTTCCGGGTTTCCGCAGATGGTGGGCATTTGGGAGCTTGGTTATTTTGGCTGGAAACAGGTGGGCAGCCGCCTGCTTAACCCAAACGGCGTCAGACTCTGGCGGGAGGGTTTTGATTGCATCTGGCGGCAGCACGGGGTGTGGGATGTCAGCCAGGACGGGACGCCGTGTTTGTTGCTGCCCGAGTATTTCAGTATGGTGGATGGAAGGGAAGTAAATTTTTGCCAGGATTATCTCAAACCTTTTATCAACCGTTTTGCGCATGCAATACGGGAAATTGACGCAAGAGCGATAGTGTTTGTAGAAGGGGTAACATTTGAACCGCCCCCAAAGTGGGAAGCGCACGATGCGCAGAATGTGGTGTGTGCGTCGCACTGGTATGATGTGGTGACGCTTTACAACAAACAGTATTTTAAGCGGTTTGGTGTTGATATTCATCACCGCCGCCCGGTGTTTGGCGCTGGAAATGTGCGGCGGATGTTTGTCCGACAACTGGAAGATATGAAGAATTGGGCTTATGAACGGTTTGGCGATGTTCCCATTCTAATTGGAGAATTTGGTATTCCCTTTGATATGAATGCCAAAGCTTCATACATTACAGGGGACTTTTCACAGCAAACACAGGCGATGGATGCCAGCTTTCAGGCGATGGATGCCAATTTGCTAAGCTGTACGCTGTGGAATTACACCGCGGATAATGACAATCGTTGGGGGGATCAGTGGAACGAAGAGGATTTTTCGATTTTCAGCCGCGATCAACAAAAGAACCCTGCGCATCTTGATTCGGGTGGCAGAGCGCTGGATGCGGTTGTGCGTCCATATCCTCGCTGTGTTGCCGGGGAGCCTTTGCAAATGCGCTTTGACTATCGCTCTGGGGAGTTCTTTTTCCGCTTTCGGCATGATGCAAATGTGAAAAAGCCCACTGAGATATACCTGCCGCAATATCACTATGGTCGGGGCTACAGGGTTGAGGTCAGCGATGGCGAGTTTGATGTGGATGAGGTGCAGCAAACACTATTCTATACACATTCGATGCAGCAGACAGAGCACACGATTCTCATCCGCAGGGCAGCAGGGAGGGCATAGCGCCACTGAAAGAGAGCCGCCTTCCGGGCTATTGTTTTGCGGCATCAGCTTTGTTCTGCGGCAGATATTTCGGCTTTTAGACGGGCAAGCCGCTGTGGTCTTTCCCGCACAAAGCGCTCGACGCCCTTGAGAATCCAAAACGGGGAGAGATGTGCCTCATCGAGCACGTCTTCCACGCTTCCGCCGGTGCGCCAGCGGTTGTCCCAATCGGCGGAGAGGGCGTATTCCTCGGCAATTTTGGTGTGCAGCCAGGGCTGCATTAACATGCGCGCCTGTGTGGTGATGACTGTGGAGTCTATCCAGTCAGAAGGGGAAAGTACACAGGTGCGGTAGTGTTCTGGCTGAGATGCAAAGAGTTCGGCGCTGGTGGCGCAGACAATTTTGACATTTAGCTGGCGGCGTTCAAGCTCGGGCAAAAGCTGGATGATGTTGGCTACTGCACTGGTGCCCTGAACGATGATTGTACCGCCGCGGGGCTGTTCCTTTTGATAATCGCGCAGAATGTAGGCGCCGTGCGCAGCTTCAAAGTGGGATGGTAAGCCAAGTTTTTGACGGTCAGGGATGGTGATGGGTGGACGTGTGAGGTGTAGGGCGACGATGGGGATGTCCATTTTGAGTGCGGTTGCCAAAAGCACTGGCACTTCGTTGTGTTCCCATGGGTGAAGGTTGATGACCTGCCCTTGCGGGAAGAGTTGGGTTACCCCAGGGGCAAAAATACCAAAATGCGTGCGGCTGTCTTCGGCGGTTTCGGGCCCGGAGTGCCCCGCTACCCACAAGATTTTGCCCAGCTTTAGCTGGCAGTCCTGCGCAAGCTGGCTGAAAAGCCTGAGCATCCCATATTTCAGATAAGCGAAGGAGCCATAGGTGGAGCAGGCGCCCCAGAAGCCATTGAACTCCTGTTCCGGGTCAGATGCAAAGTTAACGCTTGCCATGCCAGCCAAAAGCCCGGCGTTGACGAACTCGGTAATTTCCTGCGGCAGCAGAACCCCCTGCGGATTACCGAAGCGCTCGTACCAGCCATAACCGGGAAAATCACCATATTTTTCTGCAAAGCCGTTGATATTGGTAGAGGCTGCCAGGTCAGCCGAGCAAGCCAGAAAGAGCGGACGCCCATACTCTTTTGCTCCAAAGGCGTTTACCCATGCGCCCCACTTTGCCAGCGCGGCGCGGTTAGCGATGTGTGTGCCTGGCTGAACGTACAAATTTGATGGGTAATTGCGGTAATCGTATAAACGCGGATCTTTGAATGGTGTGCGGTACCCCAACTGAAAAGTCTCAAGAGATGATGGAACGCTTTCCCCAATACGAACCAGCGTATCGGCAATATCATCAATCAGGTCTTGGTCTTGGTGCAGGACGCTGATGATAGTTTTTAAGTTTGCCTCAAATTCAGCGCGTAGCGCCGATGCCTCTTGGGGAGCTTTTCCCCCAAAGTTGACGAACTGCACACCGTACTTCTCCATAAACTGCCGTTTTGTTTCCCAAAAGAGGTCTGAGTTGATGGGGTGGGGAATGCCGTGTGAGGCGTTATCATATTTGAGGTAGCCGCGCCCTTTGCGTGTTTTGATATATGCCATGCTGGGCTGCTTTTCAGGGTTGGGCTGATGGGTCATGGCGAGGAGGGTCTTTGTTATATCCTCCCAGTCCTCGCCTTGCGCGTAGCCAAAAACGCGCCATCCGTGGGCGGCATACCAGTCTGCTGGTGTTCCGTAGACGGAACTACTGACGGGATGTTCATCAATGCCAAAGTCGTTCCAGTCAATGATGTGGTAAAGATTATCCAGCGCCAATCCCCAGGCGGTGTTCATGGCTTCATAATTGGCGCCAGGGGTCAAGCCTCCTTCGCCTTCGAGGAAAAACACTTTTACTTGAGCGGCGCCAGCGCGCTTGAGTGCCAGCGCTTCACCGACGGCGGCGGTGCTGCCATGTCCGGATGGTCCGGTATTGAACTTCAAAAAGAGGGTTTTGCCTTCCATTTCCGCATGACCAGATAAACCACCGCGCTGGCGAAAATTCAACAGGTCTTGCCAGTATAGAACGCGCCTGTCAGATGGGTGCAGGGCAAAGCGTTGGTCGCCGGTTTGCTGATATTTGATCCGCATGGCTTCGTTGAGCAGCGCCAGCGTGCAGTAGATCAGAGGCACGGTGTGCCCGGCGCCGAGAATAAAACGGTCGGCAAAGGTCTTTTGGGGGTGGCGGATATCCCAGCGCATCACCCCGCTCAGCAGCAGAGTGATAAGGATGGGCACCTTTGAACGGGAGCCGCCGGGGTGCCCGCTCTGACGGTAGTTGAGGGTAATGTCGAGCAGCTGGTCAATCAGGTCTTTGATTTTTTCCCAGCGGGCGTAGTTTTTGGATAGCTCGGCAAGCATCTGGCTGGTTATTGAGGCGGTTTCTTGTGTCATGTTCCCTCGTGAAAAATTCTAACAGGCAATATGGCAAATTATAATGTAATTCGCAGCGCGGGTTCGAGTCAGCATATAATAGAGGCATGTTGTATGAAATCATCGCTACGCTGGGTCCGGCAAGCCAGGATGAGGCGCTCTGGGAAGAATTGCGCCTTGCCGGTGCGACGGCTTTTCGCCTGAACACGTCGCATATTTCGCTTTCCGAGTTGGAGCGGTGGCTGATGAGGCTGGCGCGGTATTTTGACAGGCTGGGAGTGCCACTGCCGGTGGTATTGGATTTACAGGGGAGCAAATGGCGGGTTGGGCAGATGCTGCCCGTTATGCTGGCGGCTGGGGAGCGAGTCGAATTGATCTGCGCGCAGACTTCTGACAGGCGCGGGGTGCTGCCGGTGCCCCACAGTGATTTCTTTGAAGCGGGGAGGGTTTCCAGCGGGGAGGTGGCTCTGAATGACGGCAGGGTGCTGCTGGCGGTGGAAGAAATTTCAAGCGAGCGGGCGGCGGCGCGGGTGGTGCAGGGCGGCGAGGTCTCAGCGCGCAAGGGGATCACGTACCGCGCTTCGGATTTTCGCGCCGAGAGACTGAGCGAGAAAGACCATGCGATTGTCAAAAACGCCCAGGGGCTGGGGTTTTTGCGTTATGCAATTTCTTATGTGCGCGATGCAATGGAGATGGCAAAGTATCGGGTGCATTTTGGCAGGGAGGTGCACCTGACAGCGAAAATTGAGCGGCAGAGCGCAGTGGATGACGCTGAAAGCCTGGCGAATCATGCGGATGCGCTGTGGCTGTGCCGCGGCGACTTGGGCGCTGAGGTGGGGCTGCGCAACATGGCAGAGCAGGTACATCTGTTCTCTAGAAAGCTGCGGCGTCTTCAATCCCCAGTACTGCTGGCGGGACAGGTGCTGGAGCATTTGACGGTATCCCCTGCGGCGACCCGTTCGGAGTTGTGTCATCTTTATGATGCGTTGCAGGCAGGCTACTGCGGTTTTGTGCTGTCGGATGAGTGCGCGGTGGGCAAATATCCGGTCGAAGCCTGCCGTGCGGCGGCTCTGTTTCGTTGAGATAGGGTTTAGTGCTGTTTTCTCCAGATTTTTTCCAGGGCGGTTTTGACAATTTCGTTGTTGATGCCGTATTTCTTGCGTGCGGTCATGAGGGGGTTGACGGCGCGAACATCGCCAATGTCGCCAAGGATGTTGACGATCGCTTCGCACTGAAAAGGGTTGTTGTAGTACTGTAACGCCCAGATCAGCGGCTCGACTGCATCTGAACCGAATTTGACCAGCACGTTGTAAATTTCTGGCTGGTTGCTCAGTGAACTGCCCAGTGTTGCAATGAGGGGCTTTATGGATGCAGGACCGATTTCCAGCAGGGCGTTGACGGCGGTGTTGCGAATTTCCTGCCCGTATTGCCCGCTGACGAGCGTTTCGACCACCGCGGCTGCGGCTGTTTCGTCTGGAATTTTTCCCAGCGCATAGACCAGCGTTTGGGCATCATAGATTTTGCTGCGCAATGCCTGGATGATCTGATCACGGGCAGGTTTGCCGATTCTTCCCAGCGCTTCACCGGCAGCCCTGGGATGAATGTTGCCTTCGCGCAGTCTTTCGAGGATGGGTTTTAGCGCAGGCAACCCAATGTTTCCCAGCGCCTGGGCAGCAGTCTCGCGCACAGATGATGGATAATCGCTGGAAAGAAAGTTTGCCAGTGGGCGGGCGGCGCGCTCATCGCCGATCAACCCCAGCGTGTGGATGACGGGCAGCAATTCCATTTGCCCGCTGTTGAGCGCTTCGAGCAGCGGCGGGATGGCTGTATTGCCAAAGTGCGCCAGCGCTTCGACCATCGTCTGCTGAACGGCGGGCGGCTTGGCGGCAAAAGCCTGAATAATGGGCACAATGGCGCGCGCCTCGCCGATTTGTGCCAGCGCACGGGCGGCGTTGGAGCAGGTTTGTGGGTGGTGCAGGTCTTCCAGCAGGCGGTCTATGGCGGCTTCCCCCAGTTTGGCGCAGCTTTCCCAATCCTGCAGCGCAATGGCATAGGCGGCGGCGGTTTCATCGTTATGCGGCGACCAGCCGGTTTTTGCCAGCGCTTCGGCTGCCCGCAGGCGGGTTGTGGTATTGGGCGGGTAGAGTGCGGTGACCAGCGCGTCGTGGGCGGCTTCACCGATGCGGGCAAGCGCATTGATATGGGCAGGGTGCAGGCTGTCATCGGACAGGCTGGCTACCAGCGCTTCGACGGCGCTTTGATGCTTGAAGTAGCCCAGCGCTTCTACCGCGGCGATGCGGGTCTCGTGATCCCTGTCGTTGATGCTGTTAAGCAGTTCTGGGAGCGCTTTTTCGCTGCTGATTTTGCCAAGGACATGGATGATTTCTTTGCGTGTTTGCGGGGGTTCGCGCTGCAGACTTTCAATGAGGGGGACAATGGCGTTTTCACCAATCTCCAGGCATTTATCCCAGCGGCGCTTGAGCGCCCAGTATCTGGCGCCCTGTTGATCTGCTGCGGGCGTCCATTGCACCAGATCAAGGGCATTGCTCGCCATCTGCCGAATTTCCTCTTCGGCGGGGTTTTGGATGATCTCCAGCAGAACAGGGACGGCGGTTTCTCCAAGTTTGCCGATCGCCATACCAGCTTTAAGCGCATATTGGGGGTTCTTTCCCGCTTTGAGCAGGGGTCTGATGACGTCGGGGTGGTGGATTTCACCCAGAGCTTCGATGACCGGCTCGCAAAGTTCGGGGTCGTTGAGCGCCTGGACCAGCACGGGAATGGCGGCTACTCCGATGGCGGCACATCGGTGCGGCTGTTTTTTGATCATCCAGTAAGCGGCTGAAAGCGCATCTCTGGTGGGCTGCCAGCCGATCTCGTCCAGTGTTTGGGCGGCAAGCGTCCGCAGGGTTGGGTTGGGATCGGAGAGCAGTGGGAAGAGCGCCTCGGCGGCGTCCTGCCCGAGGGCTTTGATCACTTGCAGGGCATCGGGGCGCGCAGGGGCATCGCGCAGCGCGGCGGTGAGGTACGGCACAAGGGATTTGCCAGCTTTGGGCAGCTCGCTCACAAGCTGTGTCTGAAGCTCCCCCTGCAATTTGCCCAGGCTGGCAGTCAGCGTTTTGAGCGCATCAGGGGTTGCCAGCTCAACCAGCGCAGAAAGCGCCTGACGGCGTTTGCGCACATCAAGCGAGGCGTTTTTGAAAATCTTGATGATCTCGGCGGTCTGCTGTTTGGATTTGAGATAGGAAATATCGGCATAGTTATACAGAATCAAAAATACCACACCGCCGGAGACGACAAGGACAACGATCACAAAGCCGATAACGATCAGTGTGGTATTCATGGGATGAAGGTGGAGATGGCGGGAATCGAACCCGCGTCCGAAAGAAGTACACCGCCGAATATCTACGAGCGTAGCCGATCATTTAATCTTGCTGAGCGGCGATGGACCGGCATACCGGCGCTCAGCCAGCCGCTCGAGCCCGAGAGCCCTCTTTCGCGCGGATAGCGGCTTCACCGTGCGGCACCCCGGCTTTGTCTCGCCCGCTCTGCCTCCGGCAGGGGATCGGGGCAGGCAGACGCCGCCTCACAGGGAGACGGTTGCGCAACGTTCCCGCTTATGCAGCGAGAGGCATTGCAGCGTAGGAAGTGCGGTTGGCACTTATTGTTTTGTGCTGATTTTACGAGGTCGGCACCTCTCGGCTCGCCATTCGGGGCACGCCTCTCCCGTCGAAGCCTGGCATCCCCGATGTTGTAATTCTATTATAACGTAAAAGAGATAAAAATCTTGTTAATATTGCGGGTTTTGATATCCTGCATCAAAAATACGGAGCCAGTATATAATCAAACCATTGGGAAAAGCACGCCGTGCGGCGGTTACACGCAAGCGCGGCATCTCTAGTATCATTGTGAGGGAGTGCAAAGCATGGCGAGAGAGAAAATTTGCCGTTTTTATGGGTTAAATGGCAAATTACAGCTAAAGTTCTCGCAAACGTATACAGTGAGGCGGTTATTTAGCAGGGGGCGGTCGTTGAGCAGCGGCGGGGCGCCCGGCGGCGGAGGGTAAGCCGCGGCGGCGGTGACGGCGTGAGGCGCGCTGGTCTGGGCAATGGTGCGCAGATAGGGCTGGTGGCTGGTGTCGTCGGGCGGGTAGAGCGCAGCGGTTTGGCGCAGCGGGGTGAGGGCAAAGTCGAGCGCCTGCAGCCAAAAGGCGTACGCCAGCGGGTAGCGTTCGGCTTGCGGCTGGATTGCGGCGAGCATCTCTTCTGCCAGAGTGCGCCAGCGGGGGTTTTCGCCAAAGGCGGAAAGCTGCAACAGGGCAAGTGCCGCCAGCGCGTTGCCGCAGGGTGTGGCGTTATCCTGCAGGCTGCGCGGGCGCAGCATAGGGGTGGGATGATCAAGGCGGGTGTCGTAGAGCAGACCGTCCTGGCTGCTGAAGTTCTGCAGCATTGCCTCTGCCAGCTGTATGGCAGAGGCGTACCAGCGCGGGTCAAAATCGGTCTGATAGAGCGCCAGTAGGGCGAGGATGAGGGCGGCGTAGTCTTCCAAAAAGGCGTTGTGCTGCGCCTTTCCCTGCCGCCAGGCGCGCAGAAGACGGTCGGTGGGGTGCATGGCTTCCAGCAGAAAAGCGGCGTTGCTGCGGGCGGTTTGCAAATACGCGGCGTTGTCCAAAAAACGGGCGGCTTCGGCAAAGGCGCATAGGGCAAGGGCGTTCCAGGAAACGAGCACCTTATCATCGGTTGCCGGGCGGGGGCGCGGCGTGCGCGCTTGATGCAGCATTGCGAGGCAGCGCTGGAGGCGGTTTTCTATCTCTTCCGCTGTCATGTGCAGGGGCTCAGCCAGTTGTGCGCTGCTGGCGGTGCGCTGCAAAATCAGCCTGCCCTCAAAGTTGCCCTGCGGGCGCAGGTCAAAAGCCTGGCGCAGCAGATCAAAGTCGAAGGGGTCGCTGATGAGGGTGCGGATGTCGTCCAGCGTCCAGAGGTAATACCTGCCCTCGTGCCCTTCCGAATCGGCGTCGAGACTGCTGTAGAACCCGCCCTGCGGGTCGCGCATCTCGCGCTGCAGAAAAGCCAGCGTTTTTTCGCAGGTGTGGCGGTAGGCGGGGTTGGCGGTGATGCGGTAGGCGCGCAGATAGGTGCGCGCCAGTTGGGCGTTATCGTAAAGCATCTTTTCAAAGTGCGGCACCAGCCATTGGGCGTCGGTGCTGTAACGGTGAAAGCCGCCGCTGACCAGGTCGTGCACCCCGCCGCGCTGCATGGCATCCAGGGCATGGAGCGCAGCGGGCAGCGCCTGCTGGTTGCCGCGCTGATGCTGGAGGAGGAGGAAGTCAATTGCCATCGGCTGGGGGAATTTGGGGGCGGCGCCCCATCCGCCGTGCTGCCAGTCGTACTGCTCAAGCAGCCTGTCTGCGGCGCCGGTCAGCGATGAGAGCGCGAGGGGCGCGGCGGGGGCTTGCACGGGCAGGCGGTTGAATTGCAGCAGATGGTCTGAGATTTGGTCGGCAGCCTGCAGGACGCGGGCGGGTTCATTGTGCCACACAGCGTGAATATCCGCCAGCAGGCTGCGGAAGGCGGGCATGCCGTAACGCGGGACGGGCGGGAAATAGGTGCCGCCGTAAAACGGTTTGCCCTCTGGGGTGAGAAAGACGCTCATTGGCCAGCCGCCCTGTCCGGTCATGGCGACAACCGCGTTCATGTAGATGCTATCCAGGTCGGGGCGCTCCTCGCGGTCAACCTTGATGTTGACAAACCAGTCGTTGAGCAGTGCAGCGGTCTGCTCATCTTCAAAGGATTCGTGCGCCATGACATGACACCAGTGACAGGCGGCATAGCCGATGCTGAGAAAGATGGGCTTTTGCTCTTGACGGGCTTTTTGCAGCGCTTCTTCTCCCCACGGGTACCAGTCCACCGGGTTGTGGGCGTGCTGCAGCAGGTAAGGGGAGGTTGCGTGAATCAGCCGGTTGGGCATGGGTTCTCGTTTGTGCGCTTTTACAGCGTCTCGGTAACTTTAGTCAGCCCTTCGGGCTGGTCAACGTTGAGATGTTTTTCGATTGCCAGCTGCATGGCAAAACGCTGACCGGGAAGGACAGTGATCAGCGGGGTGAGCCATTCGGGCAGCCCGCGGGCAATGGGCAGCGGAAAGTGCGCCTGTTCGAGCGCCGCCGGGTCATCCGAGATGATGAGCAGCTCAGCGCCCCTTGACTGCAGATTGCGGATGAGGTCGAGCAGGTCGTCCTGCACGGCGCTGCGCGGCGCAATGAGAATGACCGGGAAGCCGCTTTGGGCGGTAGCGATAGGCCCGTGGCGGAAATCCGCCGAAGAATATGGCTCGGCAACGACGCGGGTCAGTTCTTTGATTTTGAGGGCAATTTCAAAGGCGGAGGCGTAGTTGTAGCCCCTTCCAATCACGGCGCAGTGCTCCATATAGCGGTAGCGTTCGGCGCGGGCGATGGCAATTTCGGTATTTTGCAGGGTGGTTTGCATGGCATCCGGCAGCTTTTGCAGTTCGGCGGCGTACTCTGGGTGCTCGAGCAGAGAGCAGGATAACAGCGCCAGCGCCGCCAGCGAGGCGGTGTAGGTCTTGGTGGCAGCCACAGCGCGCTCTTCGCCCGCTTGCAGCGGGATGAGATATTCGGCGTTCTCTGCTAAAGGCGATTGCGGGTTGTTGGTGATGGCAAGCGTGGGTCTGCCCTGTTTTTTGGCTTCGGCAATCACAGAGACGATATCCGGCGACTGCCCCGACTGCGATATGCCAATCACCAGCGCTCCGCAGAGATCAACGGGGGCATGATAGATCGAAAATACGGAAGGGGTCGCCAGGGCAACCTGGAGGCGATTATTGATGCCAAGCAGATACTGCGCATAGCGGGCGGCGTTATCGGAGGTGCCGCGCGCGGCGATGAGCACATATTGAAATTTGCCCCGAATCTGACGGGCGATGCGCTGGACATTTTCTTGCTGGCTATTGAGGAGGTTGCGGATGACTTCGGGCTGCTGGTCAATTTCGGTTTTCAGGATGGAGGTAGGCATGATTTTTATCCTTGTGTGACGGTATTTTGGGGCGGAGCGGGCTGCTGATGAGAGGACTGCGGTTTATCTGGGATTATAACCAATCTGATGAGCCTTTCAAGGGCATAAGCTGCCCACAAACAGACAAAGGGCAGCAGCGGCAAATAGTAACGTTGAAAGGGAAAGGGGATCAACGCCAGCAGCCAGGCGGTTTGCAGCAGACATGCGGCGACAAGCAAAACGATTTGTCTTTTGGTTTGCTGGGGCGCGCGCGCCGCAGCCAGACAGGCAAAGCCAAAGCCGGTCAGGCTGAGTATCAGCATCAGCGTTCCTGCTGTTTGACCGCGCCCAAGCCTGTGAAATGGGTTGGCGCTGTATGTCTGTTCGGACAGGCGGGTTTGCTGGCGGTAGTTTTCCACCTCGGCAAAAGACGGCGGGTTGAAGTAAAGATTGAGTAGCAGGCTGGCGGCTTTTTTGGCAGGGGTATCAAGGATTTGCGAAGGTGCCAGCGCGCCAATTGCCTGTGTTTGCCGCTGCAGAAGGTTTTGGCGCGCTTGCCATGCGGCGCGGCTCGCCTGCAAGGGGTTGCGCCATAGAAACGGGTTGAGCGCAAAAACCAGCGCCAGATAGAGGAGAAGGTAGAGCAGGATTTGTCCGATGCTTTTTTGCCAGTTCTGCGCTTTTTCGATGGCTGCGGGCAGAACGACTGTCAGCATCCCAACGATAGCGTAGATGACCGCCGATTGTTTGGCGCAAAAAGCAAGTGCAGCGGGGAGAGCAAGCAAATATGGGCGCTGGATGGCTCTGGTCATTGCCAGCCATGTCAGGGCGATGGCGAACAGCAGAGTGCCTTCTGCCATAGCGCGGCGTGTGTGCAGCAGGATGAGCGCATGTGTGCCGATCAGCAGGATAAAAAGACAGGCAGTGATGCGGTTGAAGGCGGATTTGATGGCGATATAGAGCGCCGCCAGCGTGACTGGAAACAGGCATGCGATGGATATTCTGCTGACGGTGAGCAGGTTTTCTGAGGGCAGAGCGCCGTCTGCCCGATTTTCATCCCAGCTTTTTGACCAGTCCCAATCGGCGGGCAGCGGCGCAAGCCGGGCAATTTGTCTGCCAATGCCAATCAGGTAGCGGGTGAGGGGTGCATCCAGAAGACGATATTGCTGGCGGGCGTCGCTTTGACTGTTGGGTTTCCAGAAAAGCGCGGCAAGATTCTGGGATGCGATTTCGACATCAGCGCTCATAAAAATCTGTGTGCTTTCGTCCGGGTGAAAGGGAACGGCGCTCACGCCGCAAAGATACAGGCTGGAGAGCAGCAAAATCAAGAAGAGAGCGGGCAGATCAGTTATTTGCTTTTTGTAGGGCGGGCTTGAGGTTGTCATTCTGTGCGGTTGTGAATACAATAGTTACAACATGAAAAAATACGTGTTCTGGATTGTCGTGATCCTGGCTGTGGCGGCGGGGTGGAAAATCTGGCTGCTTCGCCGGGATGTTTTTCCGTTCAATGCTGATGAGGCGGTTGTGGCGCTGATGGGGCGGCATATCCTGGCTGGTGCGAGACCCATTTTCTTCTATGGGCAGGCGTACATGGGCAGCCTGGATGCTTTTCTGGTCGCTTTGGGTTTTTCAATGTTTGGACAGCACGTCTGGGTGATACGTCTGGTGCAGACGGTGCTTTATCTTGTTACCATTATAACAACGGTTTGGCTTGGGGAGGCGGTGTTTGGTTCAAGAAAGGCGGGTTTGCTGGCTGGCGGGTTGCTGGCTGTTCCAACGGTAAATGTTACCCTGTATACAACAGTTAGCCTGGGGGGATATGGGGAGGCACTGGTGATCGGCAATCTGGTTTTGCTGACAGGGCTTGCGCTGATGCGTTTGGCTGAAACCGGTTTTGCGCAGTGTGGGAAATTTAAACCGTATATGTTGTTTTTCCTGCTAGGGGTGTTTTGCGGATGCGGGTTGTGGGCAAATGGAATCACGCTGGTGTACAGCATTCCCGTGTGGCTGATGCTTCTCTGGGTGCTGCTGCGTAGAAGCTGCTGTATATCGCGGCGGACAAAGACGGCTTATCTTTTGGCGGCTGTCCTGGGCGGTGTTATTGGTTCACTGCCCTGGTGGTTGTATGCGTTTTACAACGGTTTTCAGGCGTTGATACTCGAATTGCTGGGTTCTGCGGTGAATGTGGAGCGGTCGAATTTTATTCTGCGATCATTCAATCATCTGGTGAGCCTGGTTGTGCTGGGTACCCCGGTGATTTTTGGCTTTCGTCCTCCTTGGGAGATACGCTGGCTGGTTTTACCACTGATCCCATTGCTGATGATCTTTTGGGCTTTTGTGTGGCTAATCTTTGCACAGCTACTAAAGACAAAGTCTGCCATGCAGGTACCCTGCTGGCTGCTGGCTTCTGTCCTCTTTGTGCTGTGCATGGGCTTTATCTTTACCTCTTTTGGCATTGATCCATCGGGGCGGTATTTTCTGCCCTTGAGTGTTCCCCTTGCTCTGCTTGCCGGGTATGCTATTTTGTCTATACCATGGGGGAGCTGGTTGAAATACCTTACCCTGGCGCTGGTGATAGGGTATCATGCCGGGGGGACGCTGCAGTGCGCTGCCAATAATCCGCCAGGTCTGACCACCCAGTTTAATGCCATCACGGTCATTGATCATCGGTATGATCAAGCCCTGATGGACTTTCTCAAACGAAATGGTGAATTTACCGGATATACGAACTATTGGGTCTCATATCCGCTGGCTTTTTATTCGGAAGAGACGATGATCTATACCCCTAAACTGCCATATCATGCTGACTTGCGTTATACCCCGCGCGACAACCGCTACCCGGTGTATGATACATTGATTGAGCAGGCGGGTAAAGCGGCGTATATCACGACCAAGAACCCTGTTTTGGATGATTATTTGCGGGAAAAGTTTTCCGGACTGGGGGTAACATGGAAAGAGGAACGGATTGGTGATTACCAGGTCTTTTATCAGCTTTCGCGCTTTGTCAAGCCGGAGGCGATTGGTCTGGGGGTTTTGCGGGGAGGCAAGATCGCGGGGGTGACACAGCGATGAGGGCAAAAGGCGAGGATGTCTCTGGAGCGCAAGAGCACTTCCTGCTGGTTGTGGCGCTTGTGTTGATATGTATCATGGCGGCTAGAACGCCGCTGGACAGCGATTTGTGGTGGCATTTGCGCGCGGGGGAGATGAGCTGGACAACTAAGGTGCCTTTGCGCATCGATATGACATCGTACACACGCGAGGGTGCAAGCTGGATTAATCACAGCTGGCTGGCGCAGGTTATTCTCTATCTGGCGTATGCCACTGCCGGGTATCTCGGTTTGACGGTTGTGGTGGTGATTGTGGTGGCGTTGAGCATGTTGTTTGTCTGGTTGTGTATGGAAGGCAGGGTGATTCTGAGAGCTTTTCTGCTGATATTTGGCGGGGTGGTGGCATCGGTGGTGTGGAGCGCAAGACCGCAAATTTTTTCGCTGGCATTGATGGGGTGTTGTGGCTGGATACTTTACCGTTATAAATGGCAGCAGAAAAACACATTATGGGCGCTGCCGCTGGTCTTTATGCTGTGGTCAAATTTACACGCCGGGTACCCTTTGGGGTTGATGTTGATTGGCTTGATGGTGGTTGGCGAAATTTTGAACCGTTTCGTGGGCAATAACGGGTTCCCAGTTTTGAGCTACCGCGAGATTATTCGGCTTGCTGTGTGGGGGTTGGTTTCAACGGTGGCGCTGCTGGTCAATCCTAATTTTGTCGAGACATGGTTGATCCCATTTAAGACAGTCGGCGTGCAAGCGCTGGGCGGGCTGGTATCAGAATGGCAGTCGCCAGACTTTCATCAGGCTTTTCAGCAGCCATTTTTGTTGCTGCTTTTTGGGGTGTTTATCGTTTTGGCTTTGAGCAGGCGCGTGGACGTTACGGATTTGCTCTCGGTCAGCTGGTTTGCGGCTCTGGCGCTTGTGGCGCGCCGCAATTTTGCGCCCTTTGCGCTGGTTGCCATGCCGGTTCTGGCGCGCTATCTCTGGCGGCTTATCCAGGACTGGCATCCGCGCTCCTGGCAATTTGACCGCGCTGTGAAAAGCTACCGATATGTTAACCTTGCCTTTGTTGCCTTGCTTTGTTTCGTAGCCGTTGTCAAACTGTATGCGGTTTCTTACCCGCCGCTGGTTGAGGCGTATCAGCGGCAGTTGTATCCGGTTGGCGCGGTAGAGTGGCTGGCGCGGGAACGTCCGCCTGGCAGATTATTCAATGAGTATAACTGGGGCGGGTATCTTTCCTGGAATTTGCGGGATTACCCGATCTTTATTGATGGGCGCACTGACCTGTACGGCGATGTCATCATTCGGCAATGGATGGATGTGATCAGCGCAGAAGAGGGCTGGGAAAATCTGTTGGATGTATGGCAGGTACGGCTTTTGCTTTTGTCTCCTGACCGCCCGCTGACAAAAGTTTTGGAATATCACCCCGAGTGGCAGGTTGGTTACCGCGACTCGCTGTGCGTGGTTTATGTGCGCACTGCCCCGTAGAGGTCTGGTCTGCGATCTAAAAGGACGGTCATCGTCCGACGGACCTCAGTGACCTGACCCAGGTCAATCTCTCCGGTCACCAGTTCTTCCTGTGTCCCACTGGCTTCGATAATGGTCTCTCCCCAGGGGGAGATAATGGCGCTGTTTCCGGCAAAAACATACGCTCCGTCTTGCCCAACACAGTTGACCGCGGCGAAGAAGAGTTGATCTTCAATAGCTCGGGCGCGCAAAAGCGTTTGCCAGTGGTAAGCGCGTTTGGCTGGCCATTGGGCACACAACAGGATAAGCCCCACATCTTTGACAGCATAGCTGCGAAACATCTCTGGAAAACGCAGGTCGTAGCACACGGCGAGACCGGCGTTGCCGAAGGGAAAGCTGGCTATTTGCAGGCTGTCGCCTGGTTGCAGAAATTTATCCTCTTCCATCAGGGTGAAGAGATGGATTTTGCTGTATTTTGCCTGTATTTTGCCTTCGGAATTGATCAAGACGAAGGTGTTGTAGAAGTTTCCCATCTTCTCTTCGATGATCGAACCGCCGATGATGAGATGCCGTTGGCGCGCCGCTTTGCATAGCTGTTCAATGATCGTGATGTTTTGCTGGCTGTACAGCTGCCGGTTTTGCAGGTCGTAGCCGCTGCTCCAGAGTTCGGGCAGGAGAACAATATCGCTGCCCTGTTCTGCAGCTTTTTGTGTCATTATCAGAGCGCGTTCCAGGTTGCGCTCCACTTCCCCGCTTTTGACGTTGGTTTGAGCGAGTGATATGCGAAGTTTCATGGTGCAATGAATTATAATCTACAATGAGCGACAAAGGAGTCTGTGATTTACCGAAGAAAGTATTCATTGAGGATAGCCGGAATGGTTCTCGCCATGGCAATGGGTATAGCGGCTTTGGTGTGGCTCAATTATCGCTTTGCAGTGAATGCGCCAGGCGGGGTGGAGTTTGCCTCCAACTGGCTAGGCTTTCAAACGTTGCTAAAAAAGGGGGGCAGCCCCTATGGCGAGGAGGCTGCCAGGGCAGTCCAGAATATGATGTATGGGCATGTCGCGCGGGGAAATGAGGCTGCTTTGCGGGTAACAGCGCCGATTTATGCGCTGCTTGTTTTTTTTCCTTTCTCGCTGATCGCCGATTTTGCCCTGGCACGGGCTTTATGGATGGCGGTTTTGGAATGTGCCTTGCTGTTTCTGGCTTTTCTCTCGCTGCGGCTGGTGGAGTGGCGGCCAAAACCTGTGATCCTTGCGCTGTACCTGGTGTTTTGTGTGTTTTGGTATCACACTGTGTGGTCATTGATAGATGGCAGCCTGTCCATCCTGGCGGCTTTGGCGGTGACAGGCGCTTTGCTGGCGTTGAAAAATCGCTTTGATGAACTCGCTGGGGTGCTGCTCGCGCTTGCCACGATTCGTATTGAGGCATTTGCGCTGCTTTTGGTTCTGATTTTTTATTGGGCTTTGCGCCATCGCAGATGGCAGGTCATCTTCTGGTTTTGGGCGGTTGTTGCGCTCCTGGTGATTGCTGGTATTTTGATCATGCCCAATTGGGTTTTGCAAAACCTGGTAAGTGTAGTGCAATATCTGAAGTCTGCCCGCTTGACTACTTTTCGCGAAGCGCTGGTGTATTATGTGCCTGGAATCGGGGGGAGAATTGGGTTGGTGACGTCCTATGTGCTGGCGTTGATACTGCTTCTGGAATGGTCTCTTGGCGTCCGTGCCAGGTTTCGGGGTTTTGTCTGGGCGGTTTGTTTGACATTGCTGGCTGGTTTATGGATTGGGATACCCACTTCTACCAATAATTTTGTTGTTCTGATTCCGGCATTGGCGCTGGTCTTTTCATTGTGGGAAGAACGCTGGCGCAGGGTTGGCACGGGATTTGTTGTGGTGAGCATGTTGCTTTTGTTGGCAGGTGGCTGGGCATTGTTCTTGGACACTTACGAGATTGTTGGACAAAGCGCATCTTCAGCAATGATGTATTTTCCATTGCCTGTGTATCTCTATGTGTTTCTATATTGGGTGCGCTGGTGGGCGTTTCAGCCGCCGCGGGTTTGGCTGGACGAGATATCGGAACTTGAGCAGGCAAAGCGATGACACGCAAGAGACTTTTTATATTTGTGGGGATACTGGCTCTTGCCCTGGTCTTAAGATGTCTCTTCCTTGAGAAGCGTGGTATCACGTACGATGATGCTTTCAGCATCTTGCTTTCGCGGCAGTCTTTGGGGAACATCATTTCTGGTACAGCGGCGGATACCATGCCGCCGCTGTATTACTTTTTGCTTCATTTTTGGATGCGGGCGGGGAGTTCATTATGGTATGTGCGGTTGTTGAGCGTTTGCCTTTCGATGGCTGTTTTAATGCTTTTGCATCGCCTGACCGTTGAAACCCTGAATGAGGTTGCTGCTCTGTGGGCAATGTTTTTGGCGGCAATTTCGCCTTTTCAGATATATCACGCACAAGAGTTGCGCATGTATAGCCTGCTGGCTTTGGGGCTGCTTGGGTATACGCTGTTTTTCATGCGTATCTGGAAGGCGTATCAGGTTGGGAGAGTTCCTTCAAGGGAGTGGTTTGGGCTGGTGATATGTGGAACGCTCTCGATGTACACACACAATCTGGCTGTTTTCAGCCTGGCGGCATCTTTTTTTGTGGTGCTTGTGCATCGTAAGTGGAAGTTGCTAGGACAGTTGGCGCTGGCGGGGCTGGTGATTCTTGTGCTGTTTTCTCCCTGGCTGTTTTATGTGCCGGAGCAGGTTGAGAAAATCCAGCGGGCGTTTTGGACGCCTCGACCGGGTCTGGTGCAAGTTGTGCAGGCGATGATGATGTTTGTGGTTAATTTACCGCTGGAAGGACTTGCGCTACAGGTGGGCGCTGTCATCAGCTTGCAAATTATTGTTTTGACGGTGTATCTGCTTCTTAAGAAGCAAGGCATAAAAGAGTTGCCAGGTGTTCTAAGTCTCTTGGTGATATTGCCGCCACTATGCTTATTCGCGGTGTCCTATATCATGCGTCCGGTTTTTGTTGTACGTGGTTTTATTCTATCCACGCTGCTTTTCTATGTGCTGGTAGCCCATGTGATGATGCAGGATCGCGTCATAAGGTGGATCATGGTGGCTGGTTTTTTGATTGCCAGTGCCTTTGCCTTGCCCTTTCAGTATCAGTATGATCGGTTTCCGCGCTCCCCGTTCCGGGAGGCGGTGGCATACCTTGAAAGTGTTATCGAACCGGGTGAAGTGATCATACACGATAACAAGCTAAGTGCCTTTCCGGCAATCTATTTTGCACCCGATTTGCCACAAGTGTTTATCGCTGATGAGCTGGGTTCACACAACGATACCCTGGCACTGGCTTCTCAACAGGCAATGTCTTTGTATCCAGAGCCTAGTGTTGCCGCAGCCGCCTGGGGGGTGGAAAGCCTTTACTTTGTATCATTTGATAAGGCGTTCCAGGAATATCAGCAAATGGGGAAAGCTCATCCTGCTCTGTCCTGGTTGCGGCAGATGTATGTTCAGAGCGATCAGGTGGTGATAGGGGATTTAGTCATCTTACATTTTTCCCAGCCACGCTTGCAAGGGGAGAGTGGTGGTTAGAGGCATTCAAGTCGTTTTGCTTTGTGGGGTTGCGTTGCTGGTTTCGCTGGGCGCAGCGCTCTTGCAGTCTGTTCCGGGGTATATGGATGCCGAGTATTATTATGCTAATGGGATGCAAATAGCTGCAGGACAGGGTTGGTACGAAAATTTTTTGTGGAATTATTTGGATGACCCTGCGGGGCTGCCACACCCGGCGTTCACCTACTGGATGCCGCTGGCATCGTGGCTTGCCGCTGTTGGAATGCGTCTGGCTGGTTCGCCGGATTTTCTCTCAGCGCGCTTGGTGATGATACTTTTGGCTGCCTGTATGCCGTTGATGACAATGACGTTTTCTTTGAAGATGTTGTATACACCGCGGAATGCCTGGCTGGCGGCGTTGCTGGCACTTTTCCCGGGATTTTACTTGATTTTCAGCACAAACACCGATACGTTTACACCCTATATGATTCTAGGAGGGTTGTTTCTTATAACAGGCTTTGCAGATTTTGGGCTGTTCCGCCAGTTTTTTATGGGGCGCTTTTTTGTTCTCGGTGTGGTCGCCGGGGCAATGCACTTTGCGCGCGCAGATGGGATTCTCTGGCTTGTTGCGGCATGTGCCTTGGGGATATGGTATGGGCTGGAGAAGAGGAAGGAGAACGCTAGAAGCTTTGCGGTGATTTTGGTTGGTGTGGGCATCTCCATTGGGATGGTTTTGGTTGGTTATCTCCTGGTCATGTCACCGTGGCTGTGGCGCAATTTCAGGGTGTTTGGCTCTCTTTTGCCGCCCGGTGGACGTTATGCTTTGTGGCTGACAGAGTATGATCAGCTTTTTGCATACCCGGCATCTTCGCTCACTGCCAGAAGCTGGCTGCAGGCAGGCTGGGAACATCATCTTCAAACCTGGTTCGAATCATTTTCAACCAATTTGCAAACTTTTGTGGCTGTTCAGGGGCAGGTCTTCCTGTTCCCTTTGATTTTGTGGGGGGGATGGCGTTTGCGTAACATGGTATGGGTCAGGTTCGGTTTTGCGATGTGGCTGGCGACTTTTTTGGTGATGACGTTTGTGTTTCCGTTTGCCGGTCAACGCGGTGGCTTCTTTCACTCTGGGGCAGCTTTCCAGGTATTTTTCTGGTTGCTAGTGCCGTATGGTCTGGAAGGTTTTGTGCAGGCGGGCAGCCGCCTGCGCGGCTGGAAGTCTGCGGAGGCATGGAGTGTGTTTGCTGCTGCCCTGATTGCCGGAGGGTTGATCATGAGCCTGGCATTGTTCTGGTTGCGGGTGATTGGGGGAGATTGGAGAAACCCGCTATGGACAAGAAGCTGGGAGACACATCGGCAGATTGCAAAGGGCATCCAAGATTTTGGGGCAGATTGTACAACGGCTGTGATGATTAATAACCCGCCTGGCTATTACGCTGCTACCCACTGCCCGGCAATTGTGATACCAAATGGAGATGAACAGATATTGTTGCAAGTGGCAAAGCGTTATCAGGTGCGTCTTGTTGTGCTGGAGCGCAATCATCCTCGTTGGCTGAGCGAACTATATGAGAAACCAGGCAGCCGTCCTCCGCATCTTCACTTTTTGGGAACAATTGGGGATGCAAAGATATATCGTGTAGAGGTGGATTTGTGATGCGTCTGTATCGTTTGCAGGGCGACTGTGCTGCTGATAAAAAGCCCGCATTTTCTCGTTTTGCATGGGGGTGGATTTTTTTGTGTGCACTGGTAGTATGCGCGGTTTTTCTGCTTGCAAGTCATCTGACATATCGGATTGGCTTTCCTTTGGATGATGCCTGGATTCATCAAACTTTTGCGCGCAATCTGGTGCGCTATGGGGAGTGGTCTTATATTCCTGGACAGGTGACCTCGGGATCAACTTCGCCTTTGTGGACAGTTCTGCTCTGTGTTGGGCATGTGTTGCACCTTTCTCCTTTTGTTTGGGCGTTCTTGTTGGGTGCAGGCTGTTTGTGCGGTGTTGCCTTTCTAGGGGAAGCAATAGTTCGCTCTCAGACGCAAACATCTTGGGGACGACTGCCTGTGATGGGCTTGTTTCTGGCGGGGGAATGGCATCTGATATGGGGGGCGGTATCCGGGATGGAAACGCTCCTATTTGCGATATGTATTCTGATTGTCTTCTATTTGTTGTTTTTAGAAAGCATCAACTGGCTGATGGTAGGCTTGTTAATAGGGGTGTCTGTCTGGGTGCGTCCGGATGGCTTGACGCTGCTTGGACCTGCTTTGTTTGTGCTATTTTTTTCCGGGCGGAATTTCAAAGACCTGGCTCAACAACTGGCAATATTTTTGCTAGGCTTTTGTATTGTGTTTGCCCCATACCTTGTGTTTAACAGATTGATATCGGGTAACTGGATGCCAAACACATACTACGCCAAACAGGCAGAGTATGCTGTTCTGATACAGAAGCCGCTACTGGCACGGATAGGTCAACTGATCAGCCTGCCCATGATAGGGAGTGGTGTTTTACTTTTGCCAGGCGCTTTTTTTGCTCTCTATCTGGTATGCCGGGAAAAACGCTGGGCATTGGCGTCGGCGGCTGTCTGGTGGCTAGGGTACACGTTTATCTATGCGTTGCGTTTACCGGTTGTCTATCAGCATGGAAGATACCTGATACCTGCAATGCCGGTATACTTTATTCTTGGGGGAATAGGGACGGTAAGACTTAAGTATGCTTTTATGGCGTCTTCCTTTCTTGGGAGGGTGATCAAACAGGTTTTACAGTTGTCTATCCCAGCGGTTTGGCTGGCGTTTGTCGTTATGGGCGCCAGGGCTTATGCACAGGATGTTGCAATCATTGAGAGCGAGATGGTTGATGTCAGCCGGTGGATTGCAGAGCACACTGAGGCGGATGCTGTTGTTGCAGCCCATGACATTGGCGCCTTGGGCTACTTTGGAGGGAGAAAGATTATTGATCTGGCGGGTCTGATTTCCCCTGAAGTGATCCCTTTTGTTCGAGATGAGGTCAAGCTCAAGGAGTACCTTGATGCCAGTCACGCAGATTACCTGGTCACTTTTCCGGGATGGTATCCCACTTTAATCAAAAGTGGGGAGGCGATATATACAACAGGGGGGAAGTATTCTATACGACAGGGTGGGGAGAATATGTATGTGTATCGTTGGGAGTGAAAGGCAGTGGTAAGTTGTTTATACAATTTGGAACAGGCTAAATAAAATGTGCTATACTAGGGCAAATTCAAGTTTAGGATTTCCCCTATATTTGTGAGAGTTGATGCTTCGGGAGCGTATTATGGATCAACAGGTCAAAAGCCCATTTGGAAATCCAGATGAACTTGTGCAGGCGATCAGGGACGAAATTGATCAGGCGCGGCGTTCCCTGGATGAAGTCAATTTGATGCTTGAGCAGAGCCAGACCGAGCTTTCTAAGCTGGTGCAGCGGAATGCAACCATTACTGAGCGTCTGCGGCAAATTCACGATCATTTTGACACGGTGCCCCGCGATGATATTCGTATGACGTATGATGCTGCTCTCGAGGCGCAACAGCGTTTGCTGGTGATGCGCGGGCAACTAGAGAAGTTGCAAAACGATCAGAGCCATTTGCAGAAATTTATCGCGCTGGCGGAGAAGTCTGAACAGTTGTTTGGTAATAAAGATGTCAGGGCTGAAAGTGGAGATGGGGGCGCCAAAACTGCCCTGGAAATGTTGATTGATGCGCAGGAGATTGAGCGGCATAAACTTTCCCGACAGATACATGATGGCCCAGCGCAGGCGCTTTCTAATTTTATTGTGCAGGTTGAAATTGCGCTGCGTCTTTTTGATGTTGATCCAGCCAAAGCCAAAGAGGAGCTTAATAACTTAAAAGCGGCAGCGACGGGTACATTCAAGAAGGTGAGGGACTTTATTTTTGCTCTGCGCCCGATGATGCTAGATGACTTGGGTATTGTTCCGACCTTGCAGCGCTATGTCGGTGCATATAAAGAACAAACGGGGGTTGAGGTCGTGTTCACGGTTGCGGGGCGTGAGAGACGTTTCGACAACTATACAGAGGTGATGGTTTTTCGTACGGTGCAGGAACTGCTCAATATTGCGGTTGCGAATAACGCCGATACAGGCACTAAATTGGCATTGAAAGTTATGATGGTCTTGGACGATCATCTTATCCAGGTGTCTGTATTGGATAATGGAAAGAGTTTTACGCCTGAAGCGTTGCCTGAGTCGATCGCTGCTGATTTTACACGTATACGTGACCTGGTAGGGATGATGGGGGGTGTGATGGAAGTTGAGGCGGTATCTGGGCAGGGGAACAAGGTTTCGTTTCAGCTGCCTGTTTCTGAAGCGTAGGAAAAGCTATTTTTGATATTTTTTACTTTGTGGAGGTAGCAATGAAGAAAACAATCGGTGTATTAACAGGCGGGGGAGATGTGCCTGGACTCAACCCATGTATCCGTGCGGTGGTAATGAGCGCATTGGAAATGGATTACCGCGTGCTTGGAATACGCCGCGGTTGGGCAGGGCTAGTCAATTACAATTTGAATGAGCCTTCGACGTTTGATTATTATATACGAGAGCTGGACCGCGAACAGGTTCGAACAATTGACCGGACGGGGGGAACTTTTTTGCACACTTCGCGTACCAATCCGCAGAGAGTAAAGCCGGATGTCATACCAGATTTTCTCAAGAATTCCTCGTATGGAAAGCCTTTAGATGATAAGGGCACGATGGACTATACGGACTATACGCTTAAGGTGCTTGCTCACCTCAACATTGATGTGTTGGTGCCGATAGGCGGTGATGACACGCTTAGTTTTGCTGCGCGATTGCACAAGGAAGGTTTTCCAGTAGTGGCTATTCCAAAAACGATGGACAATGATGTTTTTGGAACCGATTACTGTATTGGTTTTTCGACGGCGATTACCCGCAGTGTGGATTTTATCAATAATATGCGCACCTCTGTGGGTTCGCATGAACGCATTGGCATTGTTGAGTTGTTTGGACGCAATTCAGGGGAAACAAGCCTGATTGCTGCTTATCTGTCAAATGTTGACCGCGCTGTTATCCCAGAGGTGCATTGTGATGTCGAAAAGCTATGTAATTTTCTGCTCGAGGATAAACGTAGTAATCCTTCTAATTATGCCATCATGACAATCTCTGAGGGCGCTATCCTAGAGGGCAAGGATGTTGTCGAGAGCGGAGCAGAAGATGCGTATGGGCATCGCAAGTTGGGGGGTGTTGGACAGCTGCTTTCTGAAGAGATTCAACGGCGCACTGGTCAGCACACCATGGTGCAGCAGCTTGCCTATCTTATGCGCTCAGGTGCGCCTGATTCGCTCGATCGGATGGTTGCAACCTCCTATGGTCATCTGGCGGTGCAGCTAATCAGTCGTGGGGAGTATGGAAAGATGGTAGCTTTACATGGCGGTAAGTATACGACGGTGCCTTTGAGCATCATCACGACGGGAAAAAAGGTGGTGGACGTTCCAGCTTTTTATGATGTGGAAAATTATCGTCCAAAGATCAAAGATTTCATGGGCGTTCCCATGTTCTTGAGTTAAGTTTTGTCATATATTTCAAACGAGGAGATAATCATGATCGTAACAACCAAAAAACTGTTTGAAGCGGCTTATGGGAAATATGCCATAGGTGCTTATAACATTAATAACCTTGAACAGACTATGGGATTGTTCCGCGGCAACCTGGACAGCCAGGCGCCGTTTATCATCCAGATTAGCAAGGGAGCGCGTTCGTACACACACAAGATTATGCTGGAGGGTCTGATCCGCAGCGCTGATATGGTCTTCCCAGAAGCGATTTTTGCTGTACACCTTGACCATGGCGACGAAGAGACGTGCTATGACTGTATCAATAGTGGTTTTTACAGCTCGGTGATGATTGATGCCAGTCATGAGGATTTCGAAACCAATATTGCCATTACCAAGCGTGTTGTGGAAGCAGCACATGCCAAGGGCATTGTGGTAGAAGCTGAGCTGGGGCAGTTGGGCGGTGTTGAAGAGCACGTCAAGGTGGATGAGGCAAACGCAAAGCTCACCAATCCGGATCAGGCGCGCGAATTTGTTGAGCGTACTGGCTGTGATTCGCTGGCGGTGGCAATTGGCACAAGTCATGGTGCTTTTAAGTTCACGGGAGACCAGGGGATTCGTTTTGATGTCCTGGCGCAGATTCAGCAAAAATTGCCGGGCTTCCCCTTAGTAATGCATGGCTCCAGTTCTGTGCCGCAGGAAGAAGTGGAGCGTATTAACAAAGCAGGTGGCAAGCTTAGTGGAGCGAAAGGGGTGGACGAAAACCAGTTTGCTCAGGCAGCAAAGCTTGGTGTAACCAAGGTGAATATTGACACTGACGGGCGTCTGGTGTGGACGCGTGTGCACCGTGAGTATTTCCTTGAGCATCCGGAGAATTTTGATCTACGCCCAATCGGAAAGGTATTTATGGCAGAATATGCCAAATTCATTGCTCACAAGAACGAAAAACTTGGTAGTGCCGGGCAATTGGAAGCAGTACGAAAACTGTTGGGCTAATTTGGGACGGTGAAGTTTTGTGAGGCTGAGGTTTTTGTCCTCAGCCTCTATTTCTATGAGATGCTGTGATGCCCAGAAGCGATCAGGGCGCTACGTTTGAGCGTTATAAAGTCATCCCACGGACGTTGATATTTGTTACCCGTGGGGATCAGGTGCTATTGTTGATGGGCGCATCAGACAAGCGTCTGTGGGCGAACAAATACAATGGGATTGGGGGGCATGTGGAACGGGGGGAGGATATCCGCGCGGCCGCCGAAAGAGAACTGGCTGAAGAAGCTGGCATTTGTGTTTCTCCGCTCTGGCTATGTGGAACGATCATGGTGGATGTGTATGAAGATACGGGTATATGTATCTTTGTGTTTCGCGCCGAATATCTTGGAGGGGTGTTAAAGCCGGGTAGAGAGGGAGGGCTACGGTGGGTTGCAAGGGATGAATTAGCCCGGTTGCCGCTGGTAGATGACTTGTATAAAATGTTGCCCAAGATTCTTGCAATGACGCGAGAAAGGCCGCCGTTTTCAGCACACTATTCGTATGATGGGGATGATAGGCTTCAGATTGTATACGAGGGGGAGCTTCTCTAAGGGATGCGCATCAGGCAGTGGAAACAGTTTCGTAGAAAATCAGCAGAGAACTACCATAATGGCGTTGGTCAAATTCCCGTAAGTTTTTCAACACAACCGTTTCGTATTCGACGGGGTGGATTTGAACAATAATCCAGGCGTCGGGCGCCATCCAGCCTGGGTTGTCGTCAAGGGTTTGCAACGTTCGCTGCCAGAGCTTTTTATACTGCGGCGGAGCGACGAAAATGTAGTGAAAGGCTTTATCGGCAGGCTGGCGCAGGTAAGAGAACGTATCTGCTGAGATAACTTGAGCATTTTCCTTGAGCCGCGTTGTTTCGAGATTTTTTTTAATGGTGGCAATGGCATTATGGTGGTTATCAATAAAACGCACAAAAGCCGCGCCGCGGCTGAGGGCTTCGATGCCAACGCTACCTGTACCCCCGAAGAGGTCTAAAAAACTTGCTCCTTCAATATCGGCGCCAAGGATGTTGAAAAGAGCGCTCTTAACGCGGTCGGTGATGGGTCGGGTGGTATCACCGGGAACGTCTTGAAGACGCATTCCGCGAGCCTTCCCGGCAATCACACGAGGGGTGCTCATTTTAAGAGCCTAGAAAATTTCTCTGCCCGTTGCCCGAAGTGCGGCGATGATGTTGCCGCGAGGGGCGGTGATTGGGAGGACGCATCCTGTCCCCAGGATGAATTTCTTGTTTTCTGTGTGCTTGATAGCATCTTTAGCCTCTGCCAGTACATCGGACGGTGTGCCCAAAACCATCGTTTCCCATTGGCGGAGACCTCCGCAAAGCACTCCTCTAAAGAGGCTGCGCGCTGCGGTTAAATCTGGAGCGGTTTGCCGGTCATGCCAGTTGATTACCGTTACCGGATAATCGCACACTTTTTCAAACATGATATTTTCGCCGTGTAAATGCAGCACATTTAACCACAGTGACCTGGCAGTTTCCAGAATTTGGAGATCATACGGTTTTGAGAACGCAGCAAATTCGGCATCGGATAGCAGGTTATACTGTGCATGTTGAATGGCATAGAAGATGCCATCAATGCCAATCTGTTTTGCCTGTGCAATAAAATCAATCGTGACCGCAGTGATCCTTTTGAGCGCTGCGTGAACGGCATTCGGGTATTGACGTATGTGTGCCAGAAGGCTGTCTTTGCCTATCAGATTTTTTGCCTGCGCCAGCGGGCTGAAGATGGTTTGAATGACCGGTGTGTCAGGAGAAAATTCTTTGATAAGAAGACGTAAGCATTCTAATTGTTCCCCCAGATACCCTTTTTGGGGGTTGAGGGGGGGCAATCGAAGCCAGTCTTCAGCTTCATGAATCACAAATTGCTGATAGTCTCGGGTGCCCTCCGGATTACCTTTCCAGGCGTCCTTCACCTCCCAATCTTTGATGCAAAAAGAGGAGGCGGGGGTTACTTTGATAAAGTCGAAATCGTACGCTTTTTGAAAAGCCGCTGTCGCAGTTGCCAGTCCATCAGGCGTCTGATCATCAACGGGGAAATGCCGCCAGAGTGCAATGGGGACGACATCAGTCTTCTCGCCAGATATGCAGCGTTCAATTCTTTCGCGGTGGGTCAATTTGTCTTTTGCCATATTTCTTTCTCCATGTTCCATTTGCCGCTTTTTATCTGATTGATTTGGGCGTGCGTGATGTGTTTGAGCATGCTGGCGCGCTGTTGATTTTCCAGGCTATCGAGTAACGACAACACTTTTTCAAACATCGCAATTGCCTCATCGCCTTTGTTGGCTGCCTTGAGCACCAATCCCAGTGCATAATAGGTATCCAGGTCATTGTCTTGCAGGGATAGTGCTTTTCTGAAATTTTCTTCTGCGTTGATATAGTCTTTTTGGAGATAAAACTTCCAGCCTGCCTGAGAAAAGCTGACAGCAGATGCAGGGCTATTCTGCGATTGGTCGACTGCATAGCGGGAGGATTTTTCTTGTTCGGGATTAGCCATTGACTTTCTCCTTGTTATGAATCGTTTCGCGGATAGCACTTTCAAGCGACTTTTCCGCTGTGGAAACTGACTTGAGATATCTGATCATAAAAGGGGATTGACGCAAGCGCAGCGCTAAAGGAGCAACCGTTTGGATATCGTCCAAATTGACCTCACAGCGTCCGTCGGCTGCCGCGTGTGCGCGCGAGGCTTCGAGAAGCGAAATCTCAGCGCGCAGCGAGTCGATTTTCAACTTGCGGATAATTTCTATGGCAGTGTGGGTACATGATTGGGGGATCGTTACCTGGGGTAACAGCTGGCGTGCGGCTTTGATCTCCTGGCGCACCTGCTCTGTTTCCTGGGCAAATTGTGAAACCAACAGGTGGGGATTGCGGCGATATAGTTGTACGCGCTGGTAAGCTTCGATTCTCTCCGCGGTATTTGTCAAACCGTGGATGACAACTCGCAAACCAAAGCGGTCCATAATCTGTGGACGCAGGTCGCCCTCTTCAGGGTTCATTGCGCCAATCAATGTTAGCCTGGCTCGGTAAGTTGCCGAAATTGCGCCCCGTTTAACGGTGTAACTACCATTTGCTGCGGCGTCTAAAATCGCGTCAATGATTTCGTTGGAGAGCAGGTTGACTTCATCAACATATAACAGGTTTTGATCGGATTGTGCCAGAATGCCGCGTTTGAGGCGAAGCCGCTGATGCGTACTGGGGCGATCATCCAAACGTCCGATGACATCTTCGAGTTGGGCGTTGAGGGGAAGTTCTACCAGGCGGACGCGATCTTGGGATTCAAGAGGGATACCTTGCTGATACTTTTTAGCGCAGTCTGGACAGACAGTCTCAATGCCACCGGCTTCAATATCCTCAGTGGTGCAACCGTAAAAACAGTTGCTTCTCTGCACATCGGGCAGCAGGTCGAGCAGACTGCGCACAGCGGTGGTTTTGCCAGTGCCGCGCGCGCCAATCAACAGTACCCCACCAATTGCCGGGTTGATCAGCGCCAGCAGAAGAGCCAGTTTCATTTCCCTCTGTCCTACCAAGCCGAGAAATGGAAACGGTACAGGTTGCGCTAAACCCGAATCCTCTTGCGGTTTGTTTATGTCCAGGCAGCGGCCGGACACTAATTCGATTAGTTCACGCAATGAGCGAACGGCTGGCTGTGATGGCTGGGTTGAGGAGGGTTGTCTCAGGGCGTCTTCTTGTGTTTTAGACGTATCGGCTGGGGGTTCCATTGAATTGCCCGGAAATTTACACTTTTACGTCATTATATGTCCAGTAACGATTGGCGATAAAATTCCATATTAATACGACGAGGATAGCGATGGCAAGTGCCAGATTATGCCCAATCATCGTTGGCGAGAGAAAAAAATTTGGCAGTAAATTTGCGCTGATATCAATCAGTATCTTTTCTAGCCAGGCAAAGAGCGGTGTGCGAATGCCCAGCCCAATAACGCTCACAATGAAAAACTGTACCAGTTGCTGAGACATTGGTTTGGCTCTTGAGTCAGGGTAAGTCCAGTAACGGTTCCACAGGAAATTGCTAATCACGGCTGCAACGAACGAAAACATGCTGGAAAAGACAGCAGGAATTCTTACGACAACGGTAAGTAGGTTGAATACCCCAAAATCAATTACTGCACCAATGGTTCCTACAATGGCAAAACGGAAAAAGCGGGCGCGTTCCTTTGCGTTGGCTAGTATCATAGTATCCCCAATTTATTTTTAAAGTAGGGTATTGTCAGGCGAATTCCCTCTTCGAGTGGGATTTTTGGTTCCCAGTCGAGTATTTGCTTTGCCCGGCTAATATCCGGCTGGCGTTTTTTGGGGTCATCGCCTGCCAGCATGGCGGGTTTGTGGGTGATACCGGCAGCATTGCCCACCACGCGGTTGATCACGTGGGCAAATTGCATGATGCTCATCTCTTCAGGGTTACCCATGTTGACTGGCATGTGTTCTTCTGAAAGCAGCAGGCGGTAAATGCCCTCGATCAGGTCATCCACATAGCAAAAACTGCGTGTCTGGGTTCCGTCCCCATAGATGGTCAGGGGCTCGCCGCGCAGAGCCTGTTGGATAAAATTTGGCACCACGCGCCCATCATCGAGGCGCATACGTGGACCATACGTGTTGAAGATGCGGACAATGCCAGTGTTCAATCCGTGATAGCGGTGATATGCCATAGTCAGGGCTTCGGCAAAGCGTTTGGATTCATCGTAGACGGAGCGCAATCCAATGGGGTCAACATGTCCCCAGTAAGACTCTTTTTGTGGATGCTCCAGTGGGTCGCCGTAGATTTCGCTGGTTGAGGCGAGCAGGTAGCGGGCGCTGTGGGCGCGTGCTACTCCAAGCGTGTTGTGCGTTCCCAGCGCACCGGCTTTCATCGTTTGGATGGGCAGATTGGTGTAACCGTACGGTGACGCTGGATTGGGGCTTGCGGGGGAAGCAAAGTGTAAAACGGCGTTGACCTTACCAGGGACAAAGATGAAGTTGGCGACGTCATGACGAATAAAAAGGAAGTTTGGATTTCCAGCAAGATGCACCAGATTATCGGGGCTGCCTGTTATGAAATTGTCCATCCCGATGACCTGATGACCTTCAAGTAAAAGTCGTTCACACAAATGAGAACCTAAAAATCCTGCTGCTCCTGTTACAAGTATTCTCATACTTTCCTCATTTCCAATCAATTCTGCTGATTGACCCATCACCAGTAATTTGCTGGGTCAATTTTGTTGCGGGGTTGATCAACCACAGGTTGCCTTGATAAACGATTGACAGCCACAGGGAATTTTCATCAGCGGGCTCCGGCCCCCAGGCTACCCATTGGGGCTGTAATCCTTGTGATCCATCGCGGGGAAACATTTGAAGCTTATTAGAACCATCCTGATCCATGATGATAAGATTGTAATTGCTCGTTTCACTTTGTTCAGGAAAAATTGCCTGCAAATACGCAACGACATATCGTTTTCCGGGCAGGGGTGGAGATAGGACAGGATACGCAAATAGCCCGCTCATTGGAACAAGGGTGATCATTGGATGTTCGTCGGTCATGAGCAGGGCTACAAGATCAAAGTTGGGAGAGGTTTCGCTGTTTTCAGAGGTGTTTTGAGAAGAATGGTTAACGGTGTACAGGATACTGTGATCGTGTGTCCATGCCAGGGGAGGCACCCAAGCCCAATCACCACGGGTTTGCAGTGGAATAATGTTCATCAGATTGTTGAGCTTGCCGTCTTTTATGTTGACGAGACCAATGCTATCGGGGCGGGCATAAGCAAGGAGTGCACCATCAGGAGACCAGCTGTAGCTGGTGCCCCACCAGCCGTAAATGCCGCCGGAGTTTTCCTTGATAATTTCGTCTTTGCGCGTAATGATTCCCTCTTCGTTGAACGACATGATAAAGAGGTCGTTGTTTGCTTGCCAGCCCGGGGCAGTTGAGCGTGGTTCTACGGTTGAATAGGTGATGGTTGTTCCAGCGCCGGGGACCCATGCGGCGTGGTTGACAATGTTATCAACGCGCAGACTGATCGGTTCAGGGGGGTCATTGTTAACATTTACTGCCCACAAGCTATTGATCTTTTCGCTGACGCCCTCGTTGTCCTTACGCGTGTATAGCAACCAGTTGCCATTGGGAGACAGGGCAAAAATCCGCCCGTCTAAATCACCAGTTGTTACCAGCGGACGGCGGTTGCCTGTGGAACCTTCCATGAGCCATGCATTCCCTGTTGTCAGGTAGGCGATGCGACCCTGAATTGGGATGGCTGTGAAGGGGCTTTGCACGCCGATCATGACAATCTCTGGCATGGCTTCTTGTATCGTGACGGATTTGACCATCGTTCTTGAAACCTCTATGCCGTCTTCGGTCACGCGGCGGTATGTGATTTGCTGGACGCCATTGGCGCCTTTCTGGATTAATACAGTCTGCCCCTCTGGAAGAGACTCGTTGCGGATGGTCTGGCGTTCAAAGGGGATAATACTTTCTTCCACCTCGAAGGTTTCATTAACGCGTGTGATACGAATGATCAGCTGGTCACTGAGAACGCTGGAGACAGGCGGTTCAACCAAATCAAGGTTGTTGATTTTGATCCCAGCTATATCCAGGGCATTTTGAACCGTGTTTCCTGCAGGAGCATTTACAGCGACCTGCTTTCCGTCGGCTTGAATGAGAACTTTGACTTGGCTTTCCTTTTGGCGTGTGGCGCAGGCACTGAGTAACATAAGTGTCACCAGAGCCAAAGCGTATAACCAGAAAGACAGACATGAACTGACTGCTAATGAGGTTTTCAAATGAGACTTAAAGAGTCCTGTCAAAGTGTATTGAGTTGGCACAATACTGTCTCTGGTTCAGTAAGCTTTCTGTCCGCTGATCGTGATGGTGTCTTCAGTGACTTCAATTTTTTGAATTTGCACTGCCTCTCCGGATGCGGCGATGGAGTCGGCAAGCATCTGATTGAACATACTGGAAATGATGTCACTAAGATTGTCCGGAACAGGAATAACTCCAAAGTTTGCGCTGACCATCTTGAACTGTGGCGTCCCGCTTTCATCCACGAATGGCTGAACGGCGATTTCAAAATCGCTTGAAAGTATCCCGCCTTGCAATTTCCCAGTAATGGCAATGGTACCCGGTCGAAGGTCCACTTTTGGGTCGCTGATTGGGTAATCTTGCTGGGATTTGAATTGGCTGGCAACCAAGGCGTTGACCTGCGCTTCGGTCAGGGTTACCGAGTAGCTGCCTGCTCCCGGCGCAAGCTGTGTTCCTATTTGCTCTATCAACTCTTGCGGGTTTTGTGGCGGCACTGTTGGGGTGGGTGGGTTGCCAATATTCAAACGGCAAGCCATCGTGATTAGCAGAAGGGCGAAAAACACAAAAAGTAATTTATAATGAGGTTGTTTTTTCATAACAAAATAATTAGTTGCTAAGAAACAATGATTTGGAGACACGCCCTATTATAGCATGACTGATAAACCCCTTACCAATACACTTGATGAGTTGAAGAAGTATCTTGAGGCGTTGCTTTTTGTCGCTTCGATACCAGTCTCTATTGCTCAGCTGGCAGAGGCTTTGGGGAGCAAAGCGGCTGATGTGGAAAAAGCTCTAAAGAGCCTGGAGCAGGAATATATCGAAAAACGCGGGCTGCGATTGCAGTTTTTTAACCACAAAGTGCAATTAACCACTGCACCTGAGGCGGCAATGGTCGTTGAAAAATTTCTGGGTCTGGAAGCTACTTCGCGCCTGAGCCGTGCGGCGATTGAGACGCTGGCGATCGTTGCCTATCGGCAGCCGATTACCCGTCCGGGCATTGATGCCATTCGCGGCGTGAACAGCGATGGTGTGCTCAAAAGCCTGCTAAGTAAAGGGCTGATAGAGGAATATGGGCGCGCAGAGGGACCAGGCAGACCCATTTTGTATGCGACAACGGCAGACTTTTTGCAACATTTTGGGCTGTCCTCTTTGAATGATCTTCCACCGTTGGAGTTGGAAGAAGCGGCAGCTGAAAACAATAACCTGTTGAAGGATTGATTTTTTAGTATGGAAGAGAGATTGCAAAAGATTATGGCGCGCGCCGGGTATGGTTCGCGCCGTTCATGTGAAACGTTGATCGCCGCGGGGCGTGTGAAGGTGAATGGGATTGTGGCGTCTCTGGGCATGAAGGCTGATCTGCAACGTGATCGGATAACAGTGGATGACCGCCCACTCCCGAAGGGCGAGCCACAGATGATGTACATCGCATTGCATAAGCCACGCGGAGTTTTATCTGACGCAGACCCGAGCGAAACCCGCCCGACGGTGCATACTTTGGTGCCGTTTCAACAACATTTGTTTGCTGTTGGACGGCTAGACCTGGACAGCGAAGGGTTGATTTTGCTCACCAACGACGGTGAACTGGCGAACCGGTTGACGCATCCGCGTTATGGGCATGAGAAAGAGTACCGTGTCCTGGTTGCAAGAAAACCGGATGAACAGCAACTGGCAATCTGGCGGCGGGGGGTGGTTCTTGAAGATGGATATAAAACAGCGCCTGCGCACGTTGTTGTAGAGGGGGAGGCTGGCAAGGCTTGCTGGCTGCGGGTAGTTTTACGCGAGGGCAAAAAACGGCAGATACGAGAGGTTGGCGCACGCATTGGATTGCCGGTACAGCGCATCATCCGTGTGCGCATAGGCAGCCTTCAGCTTGGAGATTTGAAACCGGGCGAATGGCGTCATCTGAGCACCCGGGAGGTGGCTGCGTTGCGCGAAGGGGCTATTCCTGGGGCAAAGCCTGCTTCAAAGCCTGGAGCGCCTCCTCGCTGATCGCGTCTGGCTTCACCTGGCGGCGGATGAACTCTTTGAGTTTGTCAACGTGCATGGTTGGATAGGGGGCATTTTCCACCTGGACTTTGGCTTTATCGCTGACGAACACAACGGCAGCCTTTACAGGAGGCAATTGCACACCCTCTACCAGTTTTTGCAGATATTTGCTGGTTTCCTCAATATGGGCTTTGGTTTCCAGGTCGGGGCGTCCCAGAGTCTCCTGTGAAAAGAGACGCATGTAAAGACTGCGTCCGCCCTGTTTGTACCTGTTGGTCTCGCTGTCATAAGAGATGATACCCGGCTGAAAGTAGGTGGAAAGCACCCAGATTCCTGCAGGACCAATGAGCAGGTGAGGCACCTTTGTTTTATAATGGTAAAGCACAAATTTTTCCCCCAATCCTTTGAGTTTTTGGTTGAGGACTTCTACTGGTGTTGGCGAACGGACAAAACGGGTGCCAAAATAAATGCCGACCTGAGAAAGAATAAAACCCACAATCAGAGCAGTGAAGGAGTAGTTCATCGTTTCGGGCTTCCACGCCATGAAGAAGCCAACTGCCAAAACAGCCAGACTGGAGAACGTGGCGACCTGCCCGATCTTCTTGTTGCGGTTGATTAGACCTTCATTGGTGACAATTTTCATTTGTATATCCTCCCGGCTAAGCCAGTTGTTCTTTGATTGCCTGCCGCATCGAATCCAGCAGGTTGTTTTGGATTGCCCATTGTGCCAGCAGGACGGCGCTGACCATAGCGCGGGCATCGGAACGACCATGTCCGACGAACACCAGACCGTCAATCCCTAGCAGCGGCGCGGCGCCGACTTCAGAGGGATCGAGCATTTTCTTGATTTTGCCAAAGGCAGGTTTTGCAAGCAGTGCGCCCAGCTTTGTGCGCGTTGTGGCGGTCAATTCCTCTTTGAGCACGTCGGTGATAAGCTTGGCAACCGACTCGCTGGCTTTGAGAAGGACATTTCCTGTGAACCCATCGGTGACAACCACGTCTGCGTGTCCGCCAAAAAGCTCCTTTGCTTCCACATTGCCAATGAAGTTGAGGTTGCATTCTTTGAGAAGCGGGTGGGTGTTGCGGGTCAACTCATTGCCTTTGCCGGGTTCTTCGCCGTTTGCCAGCAGACCGACACGCGGGTTGGGGAGATTGAGCACCTTTTGCGCATACACGCTGCCCATGATGGCAAACTGGACGAGGAAATCGGGACGGCAGTCGGCATTTGCTCCAATATCAAGAACGACACAACGTCCGTTTTTGACCGGAAAGATTGCCGATAGCGCCGGGCGCTGCACGCCTGGCAGTCGCCCAAGCACACGCAAGGCGTTGAACATGGCGCTGCCGGTGTTGCCTGCGGTGACAAAAGCCTGCGCTTCCCCTTTCTTGACGAGGTCAAGACCAATTGCCATTGAGTTTTTGCGCTTTTTGAGCGAACTTTCGACCGCTTTTTCGCCCATTTCCAGCACATCTGGGGCGTGGATAAGACGCACAGCGACATTGTTTGGGTTGACCGCTTTGAGCCGCGGTTCGACAATTTCCTGATTGCCTACCAGGATGAGGTCAATCCCATGCTTTTCGACCAGTTCAACAGCCGCCTGCACTTCGGGCTCGGGGTATTTGTCGCTCCCCATTGCATCCAGAACGATACGCATCTAGTCCTCCTTTTACTTGACAATAAAGCATTGGCAGTTATAATTACTTTACTTGTGCGCTGGTGCTGGAACTGGCAGACAGGCATGGTTGAGGGCCATGTGCCGAGAGGCGTGGGGGTTCAACTCCCCCCCAGCGCACCTGAAAACCGCTGTGAGGCGGTTTTTCTGTTTAAAAAGTGCGGTCAACAATATAATGTGATAATTCTTCCAGTGCCTGACGGTGCGGCGAGGCGGGGTAGCGCTTGAGGATATCCATACCATAATTCACGAGCTTGTGCGCTTCTTGATGGGCGGCTGCAATAGCAATGCTACTGCGGATGGCGGAAATCAGGGTCTCGATTTCGGGGTTTTCGGTGTGCAGGTTGTTTGAGAGGAAGGCTTTGACCAGTTGGTTTTCTGCATTCTCTTCAAAGTATAGCAAAGCAGGGAGTGTGACCAATCCCTGACGCAGGTCGCTGCCGATGGGTTTGCCCAGCGTGTTTTCATCGGCGGTGAAGTCAAGGATGTCATCAATGATCTGAAAAGCCATGCCGATGGCGCGCCCAAAGGCAGCCATGTTTTGGATGGTGTCCTCGTTCACGGGGCTGATCATGGCAGCGGTGCAGGCGGCTGTTTCAAAGAGCGAACCGGTTTTAGCGTAGATACGCCGGTCATAGTCGGCGCGGTTATGGATGGTGCGGTTGATCAGCAACTGCTCCACCTCACCGCCGACGATGCGGATCAGCGTTTCGGAAAACATTTTGATTGCCGGGATGGACTCGGTATCAGCGGCAAGCTTGGCTGCCCGGGCAAAGAGAAGATCGCCAGCCAGGACGGTGGCTGCCGGTGTCCATTTGGCGTTGAGGGTGGGGATGCCGCGCCGCAAGAGAGCGCCGTCAATCAGGTCGTCGTGTACCAACGTTGCGTTATGCAGCAGCTCGATGGCGGCAGCCATGGTGATAAGACGCTCACGCGGGGCGTTCAACATACTGCCGACCAGCAGGGACACGCTTGGGCGGATGCGTTTTCCGCCGGCTGCGATGACAAGCTCCAGCGCTGAACGCATTTCGGGAGGGTCGCCTGTCATCGGGGCGCGCATCAGCGCCTCGACGGATTGGATGTCATCTTCTATGAGGGCGGTAAAATGGGGCAGTGAACTCAAAGGTCTCTCCAATTAAATAAGCGATTGGCGTTGCTGGAGGTTGTGTGTTCTACCTCCTGCAGGGAGGTCTGCCTGAGATGGGCAATTTTTTGGGCGATATAGGTCAAATAAGCAGGTTCATTGCGTTGCCCGCGGTGTGGGTAGGGGGTCAGAAATGGGGCATCGGTTTCGAGCAGAAGGGCGTCAAGGGGGGCGCGCACAGCGACAGCCTGACGCACAGCGGCGTTTTGATATGTGATGACGCCGCCGACGCCAATGCAAAAGCCGCAGCGGGTTACCTCCAGCGCATTGTCCACGTTTCCCTCAAAGGCGTGAAAAACGCCAGGCGAATGCGTCAGCGGGGAGGCTTGGCGGCGCAGTTCTTCCTGCCATGTGGTGATAATGCTCCACAAGTCGGCAAAGGCTTGGCGGCTGTGCAGGATGATGGGTTTGTTTATCTGCGCGGCAAGCTCAAGCTGAGCGTGGAGTGCCTGTTTTTGCTGCTCGGGTGTGCTGTGTTTGCGGTAGTAATCCAGCCCGATTTCGCCAATGGCGGCAACACGCGGATGGCGCGCCAGTTCCTCAAGCTGACGGAGGCTATTTGCGTCCCAGGTATGGGCGTCGTTGGGGTGAATTCCCACAGCGGCGTAGATGAAAGGGTATCGCTCTGCCATTTCAACCGCCTGATAACTGGTTGGAAGGTCTGAACCCGGCACAAGGATGCGGCTGACGCCTGCCTGACTGGCGCGCTGCAACACTTCGTTCAGGTCATCGGCAAAGGTGTTAAAGTTCAGATGGCAGTGGGTGTCAATCAGGGTCACGTATCACTCTAAACCTGCAATACGCAAGCCGTCTTGTAAGATAGCCTGAACGCGCTCTTTGTGGGTGGTTTCACAGTAGACGCGCATCATCGGTTCAGTGCCCGAAAAGCGGATCAACATCCATCCTCCATCTTCCAGCCCGAATTTGAAGCCGTCCATTGTGTTAAGACCGGTTACCTTCAGCCCGCCAATAGTTTGAGGTTTGGCATCGAGTATGCGCTGTTCGCGGCTGCGGCGGTCGCCGGAGAAGGAGCGGTCAACGCGATCGTAGTAGTGGGCGCCAATTTTGCTGTACAGCAGGTCAATCAGTTCGGAGGGTTTGCGGTTGAGACGCACCATCATGTCGAGGATGTACAGCCCAGCCAGGATGCCGTCGCGCTCGGGGACGTTGCCGCGGAAGGCAAACCCGCCGGATTCTTCGCCGCCGATGAGTGCATTGGTCTCGGTCATTTTGGGGGCTACATACTTAAAGCCCACGCCGGTTTCATAGACCGGGACGTTATAGAGCTTGCCCAGTTTTTCGAGCATGCCGGTGGTGGAAAGGGTCTTGACGATTGGGCCTCTTTCGCCGCGTACTTCCAGCAGGTAATACGCCAGCAGCGCATACACCTGCAGCTGGTTGACAAACTCGCCTTTTTCGCTCCCCACGCCGACGCGGTCGGCATCGCCATCGGTGATGAGCAAGACGTCTGCGCCCAATTCCACAGTTTTCTTTAACCCCACGTTGATGTTGGGCGGAATCGGTTCGGGGCGTTTCATCTCTGGGAAGATGGGGTTGCGCTCGTTGTGTATTTCGATGATCTGGGTCTTTCCCCCGCTGAGCAGTTGGGTGAACCAACCAGCGCCGTTACCCCACATGCTGTCCACAACGATTTTCAGCCCCGCATTGCGGATGGGGGTGAGGTCAATTAGACGCTGAATGTGCTCGATGTAGCGCGGTGCCGGATCAAAATATTGGAGCAGTCCCTGCGCTTCGGCCTCTTTGGCGGCGAGGTGCGTCACCTGTTCGGCAGACTGCGGGATGAGCGATTCGATTTCCACCAGCCCCTGCGGGTCAATTGCTCCGCCGGTCTCATTGCGCACCTTGAAACCGTTGTCGGCAGGCGGGTTGTGCGAGGCGGTGATGTTGACTGCCCCAACGGCTTTTTTGTCGGTTACCGAAAAAGCAATCACCGGGGTGGGGGTGGCTTTATCGGTCAGATAGACGCACAGCCCATTGCCTGCCAGCACTTCGGCGGCTGCCAGGGCAAAGTTTTCGGACTGAAAGCGTTTGTCGTAGCCAATGACGACCCATGCACCCTGTTTGCCGTGCTGGAGCAGGTAGCTGGCAAAGCCCTGCGCACAGCGGCGGACGTTATCGAAGGTGTAATCTTCGGCAATGGTGGCGCGCCACCCATCCGTGCCAAAGCGTATCGTATATGTCATGAATTAGACCTCCGCTTCATGGAATCAATGGAGGTATTATATCAGGGTTTAAGGCAAGTGGGGCTGCTGCGGTTAATCTCCCAGTGATCCGACGCGGCGTGCCATCTCGATCCATGGGTGGTTGACCGGCACGGTGCGCCGTTTGCCGACCACATCTTCCAGCGGCACGGGGGCGGTGGCGTCGCTGCGCGCAGCAACCATGATGCCCTTTTTGCCCTGGGCGATGAGTTCCGCCGCGGCGGAGCCCAGCCGCGTTGCCAGCAGTCGGTCGCCTGCTGAAGGTGTGCCGCCGCGCTGGACGTAGCCGAGGATCGTCACACGCGATTCAAGCCCGGTCAGCGCTTCCAACTGGGATGCCAGGCGCATGGTGTTGCCAACACGGTAGGTCTGAAATTCGAGCAGGCGCTGACGTGCCTGTTCTTTATCCTCTTTGCTCTTGGCGTTTTCTTTGTCTTCCAGCAGGGCGTTCCATTTCTTTGCGTCCTCGATGGACAGGGCACCTTCGGAGACAGCGACGATGCTAAAGCGCTTGCCGCCGCGGCTGCGGCGCAGGATGGCTTCGGCAACCTGCCTGACGTCGTAGGGGATCTCGGGGATGAGGATGACATCTGCGCCCCCGGCGATGCCAGCGCCCAGCGCCAGCCAGCCGGTGTTGTGCCCCATCAGTTCGACAACGATGATGCGGTGATGGCTGTGGGCAGTGCTGTGCAGACGGTCAATGGCTTCGGTGGCGACCCCCAGAGCGGTGTCAAAACCAAGCGTGACGTCGGTCATTGCCACGTCGTTGTCAATGGATTTGGGCAGGGTGATGATGTTCAGCCCTTTTTGCATGAGCAGATAGGCGTTTTTCTGCGTACCGCCGCCGCCGATGCACACCAGCACGTCGAGATGATGACGGTTGTAGGTATCCACCATGGCATCGGTCATATCGAGCAGTTTGCCGCCAACGGGCATGTTGTTGGGCTTGTCGCGGCTGGTGCCCAGAATGGTGCCCCCGGCGGTGAGGATGCCGGAAAGGACGCCCTCATCCAGGACGATGGTGCGATCCTGCATCAGCCCGCGGAAGCCGTCAAAGAAGCCGATGATGTGCATATCATAAGTCGAATGGGCAGATTTTCCCAGTGCCCGCAGGGCGGCGTTCAGGCCGGGGGTATCGCCGCCAGCGGTCAGAACACCAACATAATGGGTCATTTTTGCCTCCTCGCGCCGAATTTTTTTATTACTATATCACATTTGGACAGGCGGCGTGTACCTGTGGTGCATAATTTGCGTGCGGAGGATGATTGCCTGACAGAAAAAGCGCAGGCAAGCGGAAGATTGAGGCGCAGCTTGGATTATCCGCCCTCTGGCTGTGGCTGCTGCTGTTTCACCCCGCGGCCTGGATGGTCTGTTGGCTTGGCTTCAGCATGCGGCAGGGGGTCGCTGGCGAAGCGGATGTGTACGCCATTGCGGGATTAGCCTGCGTTCTGCCCTGGCAGGCACAGGCGGCGGCAATGTTGGGGCTGGAACTCTGGCGGCGGTGGTGGAGCTATCGCAAACTTCCAGGCTATATGCCTGCCTTACCCGGTTTGCTCTTGGGTGCGTTCGGATACTGGCTGGTCAGGGTTGTGCTGCTGGAGACGTAGAATGTCCAGGATGAGAGAGAGCAAGCGGTAGTTTGTGGGGCCGAACGGGGAGACCACGGCCCCTGTCACCTAAAGTCGACAGTCCCTGCCTGTCAATTTTTATGGCTTATGAGCCCATTCGCGCGACGGTGTGGCAGTGCAGCGCTTTCTGCGCGAGCTGATTTTTGGCAAATAAAGCCGATAATTCTAACCCTGAAGGTTCAAATGACCTTCAGGGTTTTTTTTGCCCCGTGTAAAATGACACCGTCGTCTTTCAGTGGTTTTTGCGCTGGTTGGGCATCTAATTGTCTGAATCGAATTGCACTCATAACTTTTAGCACACTTTGCTCAAATTCTTTATCGTCCCTCGAGGTCAGTTTGTGGAAACTGAAATAGAACGACTTGCCCGGCTTTTTTCATGCAAAGGCTGCCTTTATATCTGAAGAGCTATACAAAGCAGGTTCATCTTCCATGTCTCGCATTGCTGATGACAGTGAGAAAAAAGCCCAGTCCTGCTTTTCCTGTTGTTCAGCCTTTGTAAGCAAGTACTGAATAAAGTCGAACAACTCCTCCTGGAATGAGTGGGGAAGTTTGCAGGCGTATTGGTAAATTTTCTCATCAAGCGTCACGACTTACTCCATCATTTGTTAGGCGTACACTACTTACCTTGATTTTATATCAATAAGGCAAAACTCACCAGCACACCGCGTTAGTTTACATAAAATGTTAGCAAGTCTAGCGGTATGTGATCTCCGAATTCCACGTGCCATCCTCGCTGGCTGTGACGCTGGTCGAACCCAGGTGGTCATCCAGCATCCAGTGCAGGGTGTCCGTCTCATCTTGGATGGTGCGCACCGCCACAAACTGCCTCCCTAGCGTGTCATACTTATGTATTGTATCATCGTTCTGCTGGTAGTGCCTGCCTGGGTAGTAGATGGAATTACTTGCAGTCTGGTATCCACTCCAAACAACCAGTTTTCCTAAACTGCTTATGCGCTTCATCTGGCGTTTGCCAATCGGGGTCTCCAACGCCCAACGTTTGAATATATTTGTGAAACTCTTCTTCTGTGTGAAAACCCTTTGAGATTTCCTTATCCGGAATCATGACGAACCAATGATAGTAATTATCCTGAATGTAAGCGCTAGCCTCTTTATCAACATACGAGGAATATGCCATGATGATGCCATTTTTTACGGCAAATTCTTCTAGCCCTTCAACATGACTATAAGGATAATGAATTCCTTGGTTGTCAGGAAAATCAACAATCCATAAAGCAGGGTGTAGCCCTATTCTCCACGGAGAAGATGGGTCCCGGCGATTCACCTCGATCGGCTTGATCAGCGGAATGCGAATCGTGTCAAAGGCATCATAGCTATAAAATGGATCAGCATGTTTAACGCGTGGCATGCACAAATAGCTGAGACTGAGCAAAAGGATGAGATAAACTGCTGTTTTTTTCACAGGTGTCTGTTATCTTTCTGGTCTTATGCGTTGACTGTTGTGGGAGAATGGTGTCTCGCCGTTAGACGTTTGTGGAGGAATGGTTTCCTGCCAGCTGGCACTGGTCGGATACTGTTCCGCTGCGCCCAGTAATACATTATAAACAGGATAGATTAGAACTGCGAAAAAGTTGTACTCATCAAAACCGTGGTTCTTGAAATCTGGTAGATAGTCAAAGTTGTCAGAAATTATCCATGTGGTTGAAATGGTCCCGTCCGCGGCTACTGTTGTATTGGTGGCAGACAAGGTCCCCGTATGAACCATAAAGAAGGCCTGGTTGCCCTCTAGTGCGGCTAACCACCATTTCCTGCCAGGGCCATTTGCGGTGAAATTTTCACTTATATCTGGCATGCTGTAAGCTTCGTGACCATAACTTTGGTCATCATGTATCTGATCAACTATTCTGCCTTGTGCAGCCTGGACACTTGGATCATCCTGCAGGCTTTGAAGCCCTTCGCCAACGATATTCGCGTGTCCGGCATGCTCATATCCTAACAGCAATAACCCCAAAAGGTTCGAGGCATCGCCATTGGCTGGTGCTGATGGCGTATGGATAAAATTATTATAAATTGCTGTACCAAGAATCACTCCCCCGCCAATAGCAGCGACGAGACAAAAAATACAGTGGCCTGATGTGTCAGTATATTTGACAGGGTTGTTGTTTGCGAAGGCATACCGATCCCAGGCTTGTACCCCTTGACCTTCTGGTACAAGCGTATCCGCCTGAATAAACCGCCGCAGTGCCGGGTCATAAAAGCGCGCTACGTAGAAGTACAACCCGGCTTCGGGCTGCTCGAGTTGTGCGGTGTAGCGGTAGCTGGTGGGCGTCAGTCCGCTCTTCCAGCGCACCTCGCCATAGGCTGTATATTTTATTTCCGAATTCCACGCGCCATCCTCGCTGGCTGTGACACTGGTCGAACCCAGATGGTCGTCCAGCACCCAGTGCAGGGTGTCCGTCTCGTCTTGGATGGTGCGCACCGCCACAAACTGCCTCCCTAGCGTGTAACACTTATGTATTGTATCATCGTTCTGCTGGTAGTGTCTGCCTGGGTAGTAGGTTGTCTTGCCGTTCACCACCGACTTGACCAGGTTATTGTCACCATCATAGAGATATTGCGCTTCCTGCAGCGGCTCTACCGGTGTCTCGCTTGCGGCTGGTGTGCGCGAGGGCAGGCGTGTGGGGGTGAT
>JABLWW010000006.1 GCA_013178295.1 Anaerolineae bacterium
AAAGCCAAGAAGAGGAATATACTTGTACATGGGAGCCTCCTTGCCGATTTGTTATTCACAAAACGAAGTTTATCGGTTTTGAGGCTCCTTTCAATATCTCTTGTCCGATCTCATGTCCGAAGTTCAGGGCAAACATTCTACTGACTGAAGAAGGCTTGCCGATGCTCTCTGATTTTGGCATTGCCAAGATTCTCGAACAGGAAGAGACAACTGCTCTCACGGGCACAGGCGTTGGCATAGGCACGCCCGAATACATGTCGCCGGAGCAGGGAATGGGACATGGGGTTGATCACCGTACAGATATTTATTCACTCGGTGTTGTTCTGTATGAGCTGATCACCGGCAGAAAACCCTTCCAGGCAGATACTCCTATGGCGGTGGTTCTCAAACACATCACCGAGCCGCTCCCCAGACCAAAGTCAGTTGTCCCCGATCTTCCGGATCGTGTGGAGAAAGTTATCTTTAAGGCGTTGGCGAAACAGCCGGATGAGCGTTATCAGAGCATGAGCGCCTTTGCCTCTGCTTTGGAGGAGATCGCCTACGAAAAACTGCCGCAAGCAACGTTGACAGACGAAAAACTGACGGCGGATAACGTTTTGCACAAAGACACGGCAGCAGTTCTTCCGCAGCGCATCATGGATAGACAGCCTTCACCAATGCCTGTTTTTCAGCCTGTTTCTCCCGTTGTTTCACACCCTCCCCCTCCTTTGCCTGCCCGTCAGGCTGGCGTGGTGAGTGCGAGACCCCCTGCTGTCAGAAAAGGGGCTTTTCCCGCGCTGGGGGGGATGGCTTTGATTGCGGTGCTGCTCGTTGCCGGGGTTCTGGCGCTGGCGGGTCTGGTGTATGTGCTTTACGGCACACAGACGGTTTCTCAAAGCCAAGACCGGCTGGCAACCCTGGTTGCCCAAACGGAGACCGTTTTTTCTCTAATGCGCGAGACAGACCTGGCAGGCACGTTTACCGCCCTGACATCAACCGCGCAGATGCAGGCGTCTCTCCCTGCGACTGCAAGCCCCTCTCCTGTCATAACGGTTTCAAATACCCCGCCCCCGTGTAGCAATCAGGCGGCGTTTGTGGCTGATGTGACTATCCCGGATGGCGCAGAATTGCCCCCGTATAAGGATTTTGTCAAGACATGGCGTTTGAGAAACGATGGGACATGCACCTGGACATCGGGCTACCAGATCGTATTTGACAGCGGCTATCAAATGGGGGGTCCGGTTTCAAAAATGCTGACCTCTGCGGATGTTCAGCCGGGAGGCACACTGGATATCTCCGTTAATCTGACCGCGCCTTCGGATGCAGGGACATACCGCGGAAACTGGTGTTTGCAGTCGGCGAATGGTGAACGATTTGGCATCGGCGCAGATGCGGCGCATTGCCTTTATGTGCAAATCAAGGTGGTCAACCCGCTGGCAACAACCTCGTCTTCGGGGGACACCTCCGGCGGCAAGCCAGACCTGCTGATTACCGATATCACCTGGTCGCCCGATCCGCCGATCAAGCATACCAATACCCATGTCAAGGTAGCAGTATATAATCAGGGGAATGCGCCAGCCACCAACTTCACTGTGCGCTGGTGGGGGCTGGAGACCTTTGCCAACCCCAGCTGTGAGTGGAATGTTGCCAGCCTGGTTGCGCACGGCGGGTATGTGCTGGAGTGCGATTTTACGTTTGCCAGCCACTATGCCCCCATGAACACTACTGCACACGTGGATGACGAAAATAATGTCCTCGAAAGCGATGAGAGCAACAACAAGTTCAAGAAAGTCATTGATGTGAATTGACCCCGCGCGGTGAAACAGGAAGATACCCCCTGCCCGACTTGCGTCGCGGCAGGGGGATGTGCTAACATAATGTCAGAGAACATCTATCCTGGGAGGGCTTGATGAAAAGAATTTTCTGGTTTTTGCTGGGCGCGGTGCTTGCCAGCGCGCTGATTATCCTCTACCGCCGTTTGCCGGAGGGGCAGAAGCGCTATCTTGTCTATCTGGCAAAACAGGCGCCGTATATCCCCGCACGCTATTTTGTTTAGGGAGGAAAACATGGAAGACTATGATGTGATCGTGATCGGTGCAGGGCTGGGCGGGCTGACGGCTGGCGCCCTGCTGGCAAAGGCGGGGCGCAAAGTGCTGGTGCTCGAGCAGTCTGAGCGGGTCGGCGGGTGCTGCTCCACGTTCGAGAAAGACGGCTATCACTTCGATATCGGCGCTTCGATTGTGGAAGCCATCCGCATCCCGGAAATCGTTTTTGAGAAGCTGGGCACAACATTGCAAAAAGAGGTAGATTTGCTGCCCTGTGACCCGGTGTACAGCGTCCTTTTCCGCGATGGGCAGCGCGCCACTTTCCGCCAATCGCTTGAAGAGACCGCCGAGGAGATCGCCCGCTTTTCACCGGAGGACAGGGAAGGCTTCTACCGCTTTGCGCAACGCTTTGCCGAGTTCACCGGTCAGGGTGGGGAGGATTTCTTCATGACCCCCATGAACACCGTCGGCGACTTTCTGGGTCTGCTGCAAAAACGCCCGGTGATTGCCCGTTTTCTCCCTGTCTTCCTGACCAGTTATCAATCCGTCATCCAAAAGTATTTCAAAGATGCGCGCGTCCAGGAGAGTATGTCCTATCAGTCGTTCTATGCCGGGCACCCGCCCGATTTGGCGCCGGGCATCTTTGCCGTGATTCCTTACTCTGAACATCTGGGGATGTATTACCCGCGCGGCGGGATGGCGCAGATACCGCTGGCGCTGCAACGCTGCGGCGAGCGGAACGGTATGGAGGTGCGGCTTAACCAGCTGGTTACCCAGGTGCTGGTGAACCAGTACCGCGAGGCACGCGGGGTTGTACTTCAGGATGGCAGTGTGCTGACCTCTAAGGTGGTGGTCTCCAATGTCAATGCTAAAACGCTGTATCTCAATTTGATCGGCGAGGAGCATTTGCCCTGGATTGTGCGCACCGGTATTAAGAGCTACGAAACTTCGTTGACCTGCCCGATGGTGTATCTGGGAGTGGATTACCAACCGCCTGTGGAGGCGCATCACACATTGATGCCGCTGAGCGTTGAGGCAATGAACCACGCCTGGTGGAATCGTTACCGTCAGGGGCTGCTGCCAGAGCAGCAGTTTGGGCTGATCTGCTGCCCGACCTTCACCGACCCATCGCTGGCGCCGCAGGGGCATCACATCCTCAACCTGATTCTGATGGGACCGCACACGCTGCAAGGGAACGACTGGGATACGCTCAAACCGCAATTTATAGAAGAAACCATCCGCTGGCTTGAGGCGTTTGCTCTGCCGGGTTTGTCGGCGCATGTCCGTGTAGCAGAGATGTCCACCCCGCTCGATTTTGAGCGCCGGCTGCTTCTGCCGGGGGGCGCTATCTACGGTTTGCAGCAGGATTTGACCGCTCAGGCGGTGCTGCGCCCGGCGGGGAAGTCCAAATCCATCCGCCATCTGTATTTGACTGGCGCTTCCACACACCCCGGCGGCGGCATCCCCACCACCATGGGGTCAGGGCTGATCGCGGCTGAGATGATCGCAAAGCACGAATAAAGATGGGCAGATGCCCGCCAACAGATTGGTGGTACAATCGTACCTGTGGTTGGCGCGGATATTCTCAGCGGTCTCAACGAGGCACAGCGCCGGGCGGTAACTTCGCAAGCCCGGCAGGTGCTGGTTTTGGCGGGTCCGGGGTCGGGCAAAACGCGGGTGCTCACCTACCGCATTGCCTATCTGATTGCTTTGCAGGGTGTGCGCCCGTATCAGATTTTGGCAGTTACCTTCACCAACAAAGCCGCCCGCGAGATGCAGACGCGCGTTGAACGCCTGCTGCAGATGGAGCGGCTGCCATCCGAAATCTGGCTGGGAACGTTTCATGCCACCTGCGCCCGCATGCTGCGGCGCGAGGTCAAATATCTGCCGCTCGATCAGAATTTTGTCATTATGGATGCCGATGACCAGCTTGCCATCGTCAGGCGCGCCATCAAAGACCTTAATATCAGCGATAAGCTCTACCGTCCAACGACCGTGCACGCTGCAATCTCACATGCCAAGAACAATCTGCTCCTGCCCAAGGAATACCCCGTGCGCAGTTACCGCGACGAGGTGATCCTGCGCATCTATGAGCGCTATCAGCAGGTGCTGCAGGACAGCAACGCCGTGGATTTTGACGATTTGCTGTTGTGGGCTTACCGTTTGCTGCTCGAAAATCCGCAGGTGTGTGAGAATTACCAGCGGCGTTTTGCGCATATCCTGGTAGATGAGTTTCAGGATACCAACATGGCGCAGTATGCGTTGCTGCGTCTGCTCAACGGCAGGGAGAACAGCCTGTTTGTGGTTGGCGATGAGGATCAGTCCATTTACCGCTGGCGCGGGGCGGATTACCGCAACGTGCTGCGTTTTGAGGAGGATTACCCCGCAAGGGAGAAGGTGCTGCTGGAGCAAAATTACCGCTCCACCCAAACGGTGCTGGATGCCGCCCGCCGCGTGATTGACCGCAACCCTCACCGCACCGCCAAACATCTTTCTTCCGCCCGCGGCGAAAGCGGGGAGCGGATTATCCTCTACGAGGCGGTTGACGATTACGCCGAAGCGGCGTACGTGGTGGATACGATCGAAAGACTGCTGGCTGCGCACCGCGCTAAGGGCAGCGATTTTGCCGTCATGTACCGCACCAATGCCCAGTCGCGCCTGCTGGAAGAGGCGTTTTTGCGTGCCGGTCTGGGGTATCGTCTGGTGGGGGCGCTGCGTTTTTACGGGCGGCGCGAGGTCAAGGATGTGATCGCCTTTTTGCGTCTGGCGCAAAACCCGGCTGATGAAATCAGCCTGGCGCGGGTGATCAACGTTCCCCCGCGCGGCATCGGCGATAAAACCTTGGTGGCGCTGCAGCTGGCGGCGCGCCAGGCGGGGCTTGCGGCGGGTGAGGTGCTGCTTGATCTCGGGCGGCGGGGGGGAGAATCCCCTTTCTGGAAAGCCTTTTCCGGGCGCAGCGTCATCCCCCTGGCGGATTTTGGCGCCCTTCTGGCGGGGTGGCATGAGTCCGCCGCTGCACTGCCCCTGCCCACGCTGTTTGACCGCATTCTGGTGGATACTGTCTATCATGAATATATTGACGATGAAAGCGATGAGGGCAAAGACCGCTGGGAGAACGTCCAGGAATTGCGCAAAATGGCGTATGATTTTCAGGAGCGCGGGCTGAGCGCCTTTTTGGAGAATCTGGCGCTGGTTTCCGATCAGGATACCATGGATCGCAACCCCGAGCAGGAAGTGCCCACGCTGCTTACCCTGCATGCCGCCAAAGGGCTGGAGTTCAAACAGGTGTTTATCATCGGGCTGGACGAGGGGCTGCTGCCGCACAACCGCTCGATGGATGACCCGGAGGAGATGGCAGAGGAGCGGCGGCTTTTTTATGTGGGCATCACCCGCGCCAAAGATAACCTGTACCTGGTGCGCGCCAGCCAGCGCAGTTCGTATGGCTCTTTTGAGCCGACCGAGCCGTCGCGCTTCCTCGAGGATATTCCCGAAAACCTGTTACAGCCGCAGGGCGTGCTGCGCAGTGTCCTGCGCCGCCGTTCCCCCTCTTTTTTCGGCGGAACGCAGGCATACCCGTCTGTCTCCCGCCGTGAGCAAGCCGCACCGCAGGCGGCGCCCGTGATTGTGCGGCGTTTTCAACCCAGCATGCGCGTGCGTCATCCCAGCTGGGGCGAGGGGATTGTACTGGAGAGTAAAGTCGTTGACGGCGAGGAGACGGTGGATGTTGCCTTTGCCAGCGTGGGTTTCAAGCGTCTGATCGCCTCGCTTGCCGGACTGGAAGTGTTATAGCGGCGCACAGCCGGTGTGGGGATTGCAGCGCGTGGACAAACCGTTAACCTACCGTCTGATTTTCAAGACCTGGTACCCGCTGGCGATCAGCTGGCTGCTGATGGCGGTCGAGTTTCCGTTTATGAGCGCCATCATCGCCCGTCTGCCGCATGCGGAGATCAACCTGGCGGCTTACGGGGGCATCATTTTTCCCATCACCTTTCTCATGCAGGCGCCGGTAGAGATGCTGCTGGCGGCTTCGACGGCATTGAGCAAGGATTGGGCGTCCTACACCCGCGTGCGGCGCTTTATGATGTGGCTGGGGGGGGTGATGACCGCTCTCCATTTTCTGATCGCCTTTACGCCGCTTTACGATCTGGTGGTCGAGCGCATCATTCATGCCCCGGTAGAGATCATCGCCCCTGCCCGCCCGGGATTGATGATCATGACCCTGTTTACCTGGTGTGTGGCTTACCGCCGTTTTCACAACGGCGCCATGATCCGTTTTGGGCATTCGCGCGCCGTGGCGGTGGGGACTTTTCTGCGCATCGGCGTCAATGTTGCCCTGCTGCTGATCGGCTACGCGCTGGGCGGCATCCCAGGGGTGATTGTGGCTTCCGTTGCGCAGGCGGTCGGCGTGTTTGCCGAGGCGGTTTATTCCGGTCTGCGCGTCCGCCCGGTGGTGCGCTGGCAAATCCGCCGTGCCCAGGCGGCAGAGACGCTCACCTGGAAGGCTCTCGTCCGCTTTTATCTTCCTCTGGCAATGACCACCCTGGTGCTTTTTTCCTTTGAGTTTCTCGGCAGTATGGGGATGAGCCGCATGAAGCTTCCGCTTGAGTCGCTGGCCGTCTGGCCGGTGATTACCTGGTTCATTTTCATCCTGCAAAGCAGCGGCATTGCCTACAACGAGGTGGTTGTGGCACTGCTGGATAAGGACGGCGCCCGCCCAAAGCTGCGCATGTATGCGTTGCTCCTTTCCCTGACGCTGACGGCGGTTACCCTGCTCATCACTGCTACGCCCCTGGCGACGCTCTGGTTTCACCGAGTCTCGGCGCTGACCGAGCCGCTGGCGCAGTTGTCCTACCGGGCGTTCTGGATTTTTTTGTTCACCCCGGCGCTGACCGTGATGCAGAGCTGGTATCAGGGGGCGCTGCTGCATGCCCAACAATCGCAGCCGATTTCGGAGGCGGTCATCGTGGCGCTGGTGATCACGCTTGGTGTACTTTTTTGGGGAATCTGGTGGGGCAGCTTGGCGGGGGTGTACGTTGCCGCGCTGGGTTATACACTTTCTTTTGCCGCGCAGACGGCATGGCTGTGGTATCGCAGCCGCCCGGTGTTGCGCCCGGCGGCGGGCTAGATGGCGCCGCCTTTGCGCAGGCTTTCACTTTCCTGAAACTGTGCCATCGTCTGCGCCAGCAGATGGTCGAGACTGCCGTCGCTCAGCCCCAGCGCCTGCAGCGCGTACGGCTCAAGCTGGTAGGTTGCCCCGTCACACCCCAGACCGATGCCCAGACGGTTGACGATATTATCCGCAATGTGCACGGCAGCCGGTAGCACGGTCTTCTTGCTGGATTGCGCGGGCGAATGATGATAGGCGATGGCTTCCATCAAGGGTTCGGGGAATTCCCAACGGCGCGCCAGCTCGGCGCCCATATCGGCATGGCTCATGCCAAAGAAGATTTTTTCTACCTCGGCAAAGTTTTTGCCTTCCAGTTCGGGCAGGTCAAGGTTCAGGTCGCGCAGCTCGGCTTCAAAAACCAGCTTGCCCACGTCGCAAATCAGCCCGGCGGTGTAAGCCTCTTCTGCCAGCTGCGGTCCGTATTTGGTCATCACCAGCCGCGCCGCAATTGCCATCCCCAGCGAGTGCTTCCACAGCTCGCCCTTATCCAGGTTGTAGCCGGGCAGGGGTTTTTCCATAAAACTGAGCATGGCAACCGAGAGCACCAGGCTGCGGATGACGTTGGCGCCCAGAAAGTTGACCGCCTGGCTGATGGTGGAAACCGGCGACGAGAGGGCATAGAGCGAGGAGTTTGCCCAGCGCAGGACGGTGCTGCTGATGGAGACATCGGTGGCGATCAGCTCCGCCAGCGCCTTCATGCTGAAATCGGGGTCGCGCATCAGGCGCAGTGCCTTGGAGGCGATGGCTGGCAGGGGAGGGAGCTTATCTGCCTGTTTGAGCAGCTCCTCAACGGTTTTTTTCTGGGTAATTTGCATGGCAGCCTCCTCCGGGTGTTTCGGATGACATCATTATAATACGAACGGCAAATTTTTTGAAAAGCATTGCGCCGCCCCGGCTTGCCGTGTTGGCGGGGTTTGCATATAATTAGGGGGAGAAAAGCGGGTTGTGATGACAAGGAGGCGGTGATGCCGGATCTGAGCGGGCAATCTATTGGCAGGTATCATCTCATCGAAAAGCTGGGTGAGGGGGGCATGGCGGTGGTGTATAAAGCCTTTGACACGCGCCTGGAGCGCGAGGTGGCGGTCAAACTCATCCGCACCGAGCAGTTCCCCCCGGCGGTGCTGGAGCGCGTCCTCAAACGCTTTGAGCGCGAAGCCAAGGCGCTGGCGCGCCTCGATCATCTGCACATCGTCAAGATTTATGATTATGGCGAGCACGACGGGGTGCCGTATCTGGTGATGCAGTACGTGCCCGGCAAGACGCTGCGCCAGCGCACCGGCAAACCGCTGCCCTACGGCGAGGCGGCGCGCCTGCTGGCGCCCATTGCGCGTGCCCTGGAGTACGCCCATCAGCGCGGCATGGTGCACCGCGACGTCAAACCCGCCAACGTGCTCATCACCGCAAGCGGTGAGCCGGTGCTTACCGATTTTGGCATTACCAAGATCCTCGAAGCCGGGGAGGGCGAAACGCTGACCGGCACTGGGGTGGGGGTGGGCACGCCGGAATATATGGCGCCCGAGCAGTGGCTCAACCGCGTCACGCCGCAGAGCGATATTTATGCGCTGGGGGTGGTGCTGTATGAACTGGTCACCGGGCGCAAACCCTACACGGCCGATACGCCGGCCGCTGTGCTGCTCAAACAAGCCAGCGAACCGCTGCCGCGCCCGCGCGATTTTGTTCCCGATTTGCCCGAGCGGGTCGAGCGGGTGTTGTTCAAGGCGCTGGCGAAGCAGGCGGAGAACCGTTATGCCAGCATGGCGGAGTTTGCCGCCGTGCTGGAGGGGCTGGCGGGCGGGCAGACGGGCGAAGCGCCGCCGCCCGTCCTGCAGGACGATGCGACCAACGACGATCTCGCTGTGCCTTTGCACGGGGGAGAAGAGGAGACCAACGATGATCTCGGCAGGGCGCAGCCAGAAGCTGGGGCGGATGCGGTTGCGGTGGTGGAGAAGCGGGTTTCTGCGGCGGCGAAGGACGGTGAAGAGGAAACGCGGGATGAATGGCCGACGGGGGAAGGCAAAGCGGAGGCGAAGCGGCGCGGCAGGGGGTGGCTATGGGCGGCGCTGGGAGCGGGGGTGGTGCTGTTGGCATGGATGGTGATTGGGGGGATTGAAACCGGCAGGGGAGACACGGCACAGACGGCGACGGCGGAGGCGAAGTGGGCGCAGACGGCGACCGAGCGGGCGCGCCTGACAGCGACGGCGGAGGCGAAGTGGGCGCAGACGGCGACCGAGCGGGCGCGCCTGACAGCGACGGCGGAGGCGAAGTGGGCGCAGACGGCGACCGAGCGGGCGCGCCTGACAGCGACGGCGGAGGCGAAGTGGGCGCAGACGGCGACCGAGCGGGCGCGCCTGACAGCGACGCCGCAGGCTGGGGAGGTGCGCGTGCGGGAGGCGGATGGGATGGAGATGGTGTATGTGCCGGCGGGTGTCTTCTGGATGGGGAGTGAAGAGGGTGAAGGGGACGAAGATGAACACCCGCGGCACGAGGTATATCTGGACGCCTATTGGATTGACCGCACGGAGGTGACCAATGCCAAGTTTGCAAAGTTTGTTGCTGAGACGGGCTACCGCACGGATGCGGAAAATGCGGGGGGTGGGTTTGTGTTCATGGAGGAGAGCGGCAGTTGGGAGTGGGTGGAAGGAGCAGATTGGCAGCATCCGCGCGGTCCTTCGAGCGGCATCAATGGGCTGGAGGAGCACGCGGTGGTGCAGGTGAGTTGGAATGATGCTGCAGCCTACTGCCAGTGGGCGGGGGGACGTCTGCCGAGCGAGGCGGAGTGGGAAAAGGCGGCGCGCGGGACGGACGGGAGGAAATACCCGTGGGGGGATGGAGATGTGACTGGGGGGCGGGCGAACTTTGCCGACCGCAATCTGGGTGTGGGTTGGGCAGATCAAGGGGAGGATGATGGTTACAAGTACACAGCACCGGTGGGGAGCTACCCTGAAGGAGCGAGTCCATACGGAGCGCTGGACATGGCGGGGAATGTGTGGGAGTGGGTGGCGGACTGGTATGACGCAAACTATTATGCCAACTCGCCGCGCGAGAACCCGAAGGGTCCGTCATCCGGGGAGTATCGTGTGCTGCGCGGCGGCTCGTGGCTCATCGACGTTAGCGACGTGCGGGCTGCCGGCCGCGACTGGGGCGCACCATCCTTTACCAGCAGCAGCCTCGGCTTCCGTTGCGCGCTTGGGACATCCCCGTAGGGGGCTCGCCATGATTCTGATATACTGACTGCTGGATTCTGGAATTCTGAATCTGGGGCAGGGGGTCTGGGGGAAGGGGCTTGCCCCGTCCCCCAGCGGCGTAGATACCTCACCCCCTGCCCCCTCTCCTAAGAGGGGGATACCCTCCCCCGGCCCCTCCCGGAGGGAGGGGGGTCTACGGGCTGAAGGCAAAACTCTCCCCTTGTAAGGGGAGGGCAGGTTGGGGTCAAGCCGCGCCCTCAACCCAACCGACGCGTGAGTGGACTTTTGCCGCTATTTCACCTAAAATCAAATCATGCAATATCGCCGTGTTTTTGTTCCGGGCGGGACTTTCTTTTTCACATTGGTTACCTTCAACCGTCAAAAAATTTTCGCCTTACAGCATCCCATCAACCTGCTCCGCCAGGCATTTCGTTATACAATGCAACGTCACCCTTTCACAATCAATGCCATCGTCATATTGCCGGATCATTTGCATGCCGTCTGGACACTGCCGGAAAGCGACAGCGATTACCCCATGCGGTGGCGTCTGATCAAAAGTCACTTCACCCGTCATTGGAGAGTTCGATTACCGCAACATCTCTCAGCATCGCGCCTGCATAAAGGCGAGCAGCAGGTATGGCAGCGCAGATATTGGGAGCATTTAATCCACGATGAGGCAGATCTGACCCGTCATGTTGAATATATTCATTACAACCCAGTGAAGCATGGCTTATCGGTGACGCCGTTTGATTGGGCATATTCGAGTTTTCGTACATACGTGCAGCAGGGTTTATACCCGGAGTGTTGGGCGGGCGAGGATACATTTCCTGTTCAGGGGGGTGCCTAGACTTATTAGGATGAGGCCTGCCCCCTAGCGCCCCACTCATTTCCCCTGGCGCACACTGGCGCGTTTTTGCTTGACAATCTGTTGGGCGCGCATTTATAATAAGCATGCTTTCCTCGATAGCTCAATTCGGCAGAGCGGGCGGCTGTTAACCGCTAGGTTCCAGGTTCGAGTCCTGGTCGAGGAGCCTAGCCTTTCGCCTCCATTGCAAAGGCTAACCCCCCTGCTGTGCGCCCCGCTCCGCCGCGGGGCGCTTTTGTCTTGCGGCGCATGGCATGCCCGCCGCTGTCTAACACTTCGGCGGCGATGGGCAGGGTGGGACGGGCAGACAACAGCTGTTGGAAGCGTATCTTCACCCGAGCAGTCTTGCAGAGATGTGTAACAATATGTATAATGGTGTAAAGATGTGTCGAGGTGGTATGGAGCGCTATCAGGTGATGTTGGAACCACAGCAGCGGCAGCGGCTGGAGCGGATCGCCCGCCGTGAACGCCGCTCTCTCTCCAGCGTCCTGCGGCAGGCGCTGGATGTTGGTCTGGATGCACTGGAGGGGAAAAGGGATGTCTGGGAACGGCGGGCGCAAATCTTGGCAAAAGCCCGCAGACGTCTGGAATCCCTGCCATTGATTGAGGAGGATTTGGTCGACGCAGCGCGAAACGAGCGGGATGAGGAGATCGAGCGGATATGGCGCGGCGGGTTGTAATGGATGCAAACCTCGCTTTGGCGCTGTTCTTGCGCATGGTGTACACTGCCCAGGTATACAGGCTGATGGATGATCTTCAAGAGCAGCAAGCGGAGATCTTTGCCCCGCTGTTATGGGAATATGAGTGTGTATCTGCCCTGCGGCGGGCAATGATGTATCACGCCGTTCCCGCTGAAGATGCGGCGCAGTTTGTTTTTGATTTGCTGGCGCTGGAGGTTGTGCGGGCTGCCCCAAGCTTTGAACTGCATCAATCTGCCCTGCGCTGGGCGGAGCGTTTGGGGCAGAGCAAAGCCTACGATGCACAGTACATTGCGCTGGCGGAGCAGCTGCAGGCCGATTTTTGGAGCGCAGACGAGAAGCTGGTCAATGCGTTGAAGGCACAGGGGGTTGGCTGGGCACATTGGATTGGTGAGGTAGGCTGTTGACAGCCTTTTTATATCAATACTTTCCGTAATCGCGCCAGGCTTCCCACATGGCGATGATGTTCTCCGGCGGCACATTTTCCTGTATATTGTGCACCGCAGAAAAAACAAAACCGCCGCCGGGTGCCAGGTCATCTATCCTGCGCCTGACGTCGTCTTTGACCGCTTGCACATCTACCTTACCTGAACCAAAAGCGCCCTGTGTATCCACACCGCCCCCCCAGAAGGCGATATCCCTGCCAAAATCGCGCTTGAGAGCGGTTGAATCCATCCCGGCTGCGTTGACCTGAACCGGGTTGAGGATGTCCACACCAATTTCAATCAGGTCTGGGATCAGTTCGCGGATTGCGCCGCATGAATGGAAAAAGATTTTTGCTTTCGTGCGCCGGTGAATAAAATCAAACAACATTTTATGGCGCGGTTTGACGATGGTGCGGTACATTTTTGGGGAAATCAGCGTTCGATACTGTCCGCCAAGATCATCGGCTTCTTCCACCACATCCACATATTCCCCAACCTCCGCAAGAGCCTTCTCCCAATATGCCAGCTTGATCTCAAGCGCCTTATCCAGCAAAAACTCCAGCATGGGCAGGTTGTCAATGAAATCGGCGTAGTGCTTCTCATACCCGCGCAGCCAGGCTGCCAGCTCAAGGATGCCGGAGGAGATACCCGCCAGGACGACGGCTTGCCTTTCAATTTCGGCCGCGTGGCGCGCTTGTTCACGCAAGCCCCGATAGCGTTGAGCGTCATGCGGGTCTGGGAAGGAATAGGTCTTGACATCATCGAGCGATTGCGCTTGCGCAAGGGGATGATAAAACATGTCATAGAAAAAGCCGCCCTCGAGGGGCATTTTCCAGCCGATGCCCCATTCATCGTAAAAGCAGGTGTGCCCCGGCAGGTCGTTTTTGATTTCCAGGCGGTAGGTTGATGGGTCGCGCGGTTCAACCCCGCGTGCATCCACCCCAAAAAACTGGCGTATGTCTTCGTCAATCACGACCACCTGCTCGCATACGTTCATGATCTGGATGGGAAGCTCCGGCATCCCCAGAAAAGCGCGCAGCTTTTGATATGCTGTGCGGTGAATACTGGTGAGCAGGGTAGCCCCAATGTCCAGCGGCACGTGATCCGCTTCCTGATGATTGAGCGCCAACAGCACACGCTGACGGGAATCCATGTTTGCCTCCTGTTTATCGGTGCATCAGACGGGGCGGCAGGTGTTGACCAGGTGGACAATCTGATCAACCACCTGCGCGGCGATGGCTGCCCCTTCGGCAGGTGACGCGCGGCGCGGGTCGTGCATCTCGCGCACGGTGCGCTCAGGGGTGGGGTTTCCCTCGAATGTGTCGCTGTCTACCACGCCCCAGTCCACGTTACGCAGGGGTTGCGGCAGGGCGGGGAGCGTCTCCGGCGAGACGGTTTCGGGGTAATGCGCCAGCATCAGCGCCGTCTCTGTGCGGTCGGCGTGCCCCACGTGCAGCTGACCCTGTGCATCGGCTAAAAATGGCATCACCACCAATATCTTGCACCCGCCCAGGTGATGATGCTCCGCTGCCAGCCGCTGCAGCGCAGCAAGATGGTTTGCGGCCCCATGCCCGCTGATGATGACGATGAGCTGAAATCCCATGTTGCTGATCAGGCGGATTTGTTCGCGGATGAGGATGGCAAAGACCTCTTCGCGGGCATACAGGCTCTGGACGGAATTTGACGGAAAATCCATGCCGATGATCCAGTCGGAGCGCTCAAAGCCAATCTGCTCAAGCGCTTCGGGCGATCGTTCGCGCTCGGTGCCCCAATACAGTGTGGGGAAGACCAGCCCGCCGGTGATTTCTGCAACCCGCAACGCAGTCGTCTCGGCGTTGAGCGGGTCGGTGCCAAAGGGCAAATGTGGACCGTGCCACTCCAGCGGGCCCAGCGGCAGGTAGGCAATCGGGTTGTGGCGGATTTGTGCGACAATTTGTTCGGGTCGCAGATAAGCAATCTGATGATCGTGATGTTTCATGTGGAGTACTCCAAATTTTTGATACAATGTGCGTTACCGATAATACGACTGACAGCATATTGATTGTAACAGGAAATATCACCATCACGCCGTTGACATGAAAGCAGTCTGTCTGTGTTGTGTGTATCTTTGCCAGAGGAAGGGGCAAGACAGATGACCCTGCCGTTGGATATCTTTGTGGTGGGCAATATTGCCTGCGGCAAAACGACCTTGGGAAGGCTGCTTGCTGAACAGATCGCACAAGCATGCTTTGTGCCCGAGCCGCATGACAAAAATCCGTTTCTGCCGCTTTACCTGTGCGATCAGACCCGCTGGGGTTTTACCAGCACGCTGTATTACTATCTTGGTTATGCCCGCGCCGCGGCAGAGGTAAGCGCCAAAAACCCTTCGCGTTACTGTTTCATTGACGCTGGGACGTGGAGCAATGCCCTTCTCTACGCCGAATATTTGCGCGGTGAGGAGGTCATCAGCCGGGATGAGTTTGATTTTTACCAGCAGCTGCGCTTGATCATTGATCAGGCGTATCCGCGCCCCGCCCCGACAGCGTTTATCTTTGTTCACCTTGCACCTTCCGCATGTTATGAGCGCATGAAACGGCGCGGCTGGTCGTATCAGACGCCGATCACCATCGAATACATTGAAATACTGCAGGGCTACCTTGAAAAAATGCGCGCTGCGGTTTGCGAGATGGGGATCGCCGTGCTGGATATTTCCAGCGGGGAAATTGACTTTACACAACCGCATGGACAACGCACGGCAGTACAGCAGGTTGAACATTTTCTGCGCACAATCGCTTGACAAAAAAGGCGGCTGTCTTTACAATTATAAATGACCAAGCGGTCATGATAAAATGCCAAAGATAGCAGCCTCCCAACGGGAACAATATGTTAGAAATCGGCGCGAGCAGATCCTCGATGCTGCCATGCTGGCGTTTGCAAAAAAAGGATTTGATGCCACCAGCGTATCCGAAATTGCTCAACAGGCAGGTCTTGCCAAAGGCACCATCTACCTCTATTTTTCAAGCAAAGAGGATATTTTCTCTGCCATTCTCGATGAGCGCTCTTTTGTGGGGCAGCTGACGAACCTGCTGGAAGATTTGCAAATGCCAGTTGATCAGGTTTTGACCCGCGTCGCCGAGCAGTATTATCAATATATGGAGCAATATCTTCCCATCCTGCGTCTGGCAATCGCAGAAGCCTGCCGCTTTCCGAACCATGTATCGAGGGTTTATCAGGAGATTATCCAGAGGGGGGTTGAAATGCTGGCAAATTACTTGACAAGGCTCTCGCAAAAAGGCGTGATCCGCGCTTTAGATAATCCGCACATGACGGCGCGGGCGTTTATGGGGCTACTTTCGAGTTATGTGATGACACAGGAGCTGTTGGGTGGCAGTCGGGTTGCACCGGTGGAGCGCGCCTTGTGGATTGAAGAAGGTATTCGCCTTTTTGTTGAAGGGATCAGACTGTAAATTGGGAGTGGATATGCCAACAAGAGAACGCAAACTGGCTTTTGTACTGGGTGGGGGTGGCTCACATGGCGCTTCACAGGTGGGCGCGCTACGCGCTCTGCTGGAGGCTGGCATTTACCCCGACATGATGGTGGGGACATCTATCGGCGCCGCCAATGCCGCCTATCTGGCTGTGCATGGGGTAACGCTGGAAAGTGTTGAGAGACTGACTCAGCTATGGCTGGATGCAATCGGTATTGATATTCTCCCGTCCAATTATCTGTGGTTAAGCTTGAGAACCCTGCTGGGGCGCCCTGAAGAAAGCTCAACCCAGCGCGTGCGCGAAATGCTTGTGCAGCACGGGATTGCGCCGCAAATCACTTTCGGGCAGATTCAAGGCGTGCAGCTTTTTGTGGTGGCTGCCGATTTGAACAGCAGCAATACCATTGTGTATGGAGTCAATCCCCAAGAATCTGTTCTCGAAGGCGTTCTGGCATCTACTGCCATCCCACCCTGGATACGCCCGATCGAGACCAATGGCAGGTATCTGATCGATGGCGGGTTCACCAGCAACCTGCCTGTTGAGATTGCCATACGTATGGGGGCAGCTGAGATTATCGCCCTCGATTTGTCAGACCCTTACGGAGTCCGCGGGCAGGAGCATAAGACCAAACCCCTGATTTCCAAAGTGATTGACCTGGTGCTTTTGAGACAGCGCGAGATCGAGCTGGCGCTGGCGGAGGCGCAAGGCGTGCCGGTGCTGGACGTCATCCTCTGTGAAGATCCCAACATCCCCATTTGGGATTTTAACCACACCAAAGAAATGATCGCTTATGGGTATGCCACCATGAATAAGGCGATTCGGACACATCAAGCTGAAGCTCCAAAATGGTATCGCAAGGTGTTACCTTTTGGGCGCGCGCGGCAAAAGGTGGTCAGTGCAGTTGTGAATTGCGGCAAGGATTGAGGCCAGGTTAGCTAGCTGCCCGATTCTGGCATCTGCAGGGCGTCGCGGCAGAAAAAGATGATGAGGGCAACCAGCGCAAAGGCGCTTGAGCCAATCAGACCGGCAGGGGATGGGCCAAGGATGAGATTGGGATCGCCCTTAACAAAAAAGAGCGATACCCCGGCAATACCATTGATAGCACCGTGACCAATCACCGCTGGCCAAACTGATCCAGCTTTGATTGTTCCCCACCCCAAAAACGTCCCCAGCACCAGCGTAAACCACACCATCACGGGCACACCCAGCCATGGCGCGCCGGGATATGCCAGCCCATAATTGTGCCCCATGAGAATCACCGGCGCATGCCACAGACCCCAAATAATCCCCATCAGCAGGATGGCTTTTCTGCCGCCCAGTGGCATCAGTTTTGGCTGCAGATATGCTCGCCAGCCGAACTCCTCCCCAAAAACTGGCAGCGCATTGATCACTGGTGCAATGAGAACAGCCTGCAGGGACTGGGCAACGACGACCACCCATGGATTGAATTGCGGTACTGCCTGTCCTGTTTGCCTGGACATTGATTGAAAAAGCTCGCTGATTTTGCCAAGCTGCGGGTCAAAATGCTGCGGAAACAACAAAAAATAGACAGCCATCCCACCATAGGTGAGTATGGCAGGCGCGAGCCAGCAAATTACCCAGAAGAGCCAGCCGCGCCGCAGATGGGGGCGCAGATACACATCCTGCCAGCCCTCCCGGGTAATCAGACGGGTCAATATGTGTGCCAGGGCAGGCGCGCCCATATACACGGTACTCAAGATCAATAATGCTACCGTGAGGCGAGGACTGCCCAGCGTCATGCTGTTTTGCAGTCCTCCAGTTAAGTAAATCACCAATCCGCCTGCCCAGGCAATCCCAAAGGCAAAGCCCAAAAAGACCCAGACGCGTTTTGTATCAACCACTATATTCTCAAACGGTTATCAAAGCTGCGCAAAGCTTTCATATAGTTAGCACGCTCAAACGCGGCGGGCTCTGCGACAGATTTCTGGCTCATGCTGCCGCGCATCTGCTCGATGGAGGTATATTCATATTCTTCCATCCATTTTTGCAGGTCGGCAAGCATCTCTGCTGCTTTTTCGCATCCATGCTGAATAAGTGCCGAGGCAGACATAGCAACGTTTGCCCCTGCCATGACCGCTTTAATGATGTCTTTAGCAGTGTGCACACCGCTGGTGAGCGCCAGGTCAACATCCAGCCGTCCGTATAGAATCGCGATCCAGCGCAATGGCAGGCGCAGATCGGAGGATGAACTCAGTTCCAGGTTGGCAACCACTTCCAATGCTTCAATGTCCAGGTCTGGCTGATAAAAACGATTGAAAAGCACCAGCCCGTCGGCGCCAGCTTTGACCAGCTTTTGCGCAAAATTTGGCAGAGCCGTAAAGTAGGGACTGAGTTTAACTGCCAACGGGATGTGGATTTCCTGCTTGAGGTCCTTAACAAGATCAACATAAGCCTCTTCAAGCTCGCGCGAGGTCAAATCAAGCTCAGTAGGCAGGTAATAGATATTGATTTCCAGCGCGTCTGCTCCTGCCTGTTCCATCTTTTTGGCGTAGCTAATCCATCCGCCGCTGGAGACGCCGTTCAGGCTGGCAATAATGGGGATTTGCACTGAGCTTTTCAGCTTTTGGATGAGATTCAAGTAATCTTCAGGGCCAACATTGTATTTCCCCAGATCGGGGAAGTATGTTATCGCCTCGGCATACGACTCGCTGCCACGGGTGAGAAAGTAATCCAGAGCGCGGCTTTCGTGAACAATTTGTTCTTCAAAAAGAGAGTACATGACCACAGCGCTGACTCCCGCATCTTCCAGTTTGCGGACCATGTCAACTTTTTTAGATAAGGGAGATGACGAAGCTACCAGTGGGTTTTTCAGTTTAAGACCAAGATATGTTGTGCTCAAATCAGGCATGGTGTTTCTCCTTGTAATCGTTTTTCACATTCTATAAAAGTAAAGAAACCCTGCAAGCTTGGCAAACGCGTTGCAGGGTTTCCAGAATATTTTACTCGTCTTTGCCACTGCCAGTCTCGGCAGAAGCCATCTGGCGGTAACGCTCCAGCGTGCGGGCAACGTCCGCTGTGGCTTGACGCATCAGCATTTCGGCACGGGCTTCGTCACTCAGCGCCAGCATACGGTAGCGGGTTTCGTTGTAAGCGTACTCCTGCACCGGAATGGTGGGGTCTTTGCTGTCTAACTGGAATGGGTTCTTGTTTTGTTCTGCCAGGCGCGGGTCGTAGCGGAACAATGGCCAGATGCCACATTGCACCGCCAGCTTTTGCTGTTCAAGCCCTTTACGCATATCAATGCCGTGATTGATGCAGTGCGAGTAGGCAATGATCAGGGAAGGACCATCATAGGATTCTGCCTCGATGAAAGCCCGCAACGTCTGGGCATCGCTGGCGCCCATTGCCACGCGTGCCACGTACACATAGCCGTAGGACATGGCAATCAGCCCCAAGTCTTTTTTGGGAGTTCCCTTTCCGTTAGCGGCAAATTTCGCCACCGCGGCGCGCGGTGTGGATTTAGACGATTGCCCGCCCGTATTGGAATAGACCTCAGTATCCAGCACCAGCACGTTGACGTTGCGCCCCGAGGCGAGGACATGATCCAGACCGCCATAACCAATATCGTATGCCCATCCATCCCCGCCCACAATCCAGACACTTCTACGCGCCAGGTTATCTGCAATGCTCATCAACTGGGCTGCGCGCGGGTCTTTGATGCCTGCCAGTTTGCTCTTCAACTGGGTGATGCGCTGGCGTTGTGCCTGAATGCCCGCTTCACTGCTTTGATCGGCATGGATCAGTTGCTCAACCAATTCATCTCCCAGTTGGCTTGCAAGCGACCTGAGCAGCTCACAGGCAAATTCATGCTGTTTATCCAGCGTCAGACGCATCCCCAAACCAAATTCAGCATTATCTTCAAAGAGCGAATTTGACCAGGCGGGACCGCGCCCTTCGCGGTTATAAGTATATGGGGTGGTGGGCAGGTTGCCGCCGTAAATGGACGAGCAGCCTGTCGCGTTGGCAATAATTGCCCGATCGCCAAACAGCTGGGTCAACAGACGTACATAGGGCGTCTCACCACAGCCGCCGCACGCGCCCGAGAACTCGAAGAGAGGCTGCAGCAGCGAAACGTTCTTGATGGTGTTTACCGGGAATGCCGTGCGGTCTGCCTCTGGTAGTGAGAGGAAGAAATTCCAATTCTCGCGTTCAGGCTCGCGCAGCGGCACCTGGTCTGCCATGTTGAGTGCCTTGCGTCCCGCCTGGCTTTTATCCTTTGCCGGGCAGGCTTCAACACAAAGCCCGCAACCGGTGCAGTCCTCGGGGGCGATCTGGACGGTAAATTTACTACCCGGGAATTCCTTAAACTTTGCATCGGTAGATTTGAACATCTTGGGCGCCGAAGCCAGCAGGCTGGCGGGATAGACCTTCTGACGAATGGTGGCATGCGGGCAGACAAAGGCACATTTGCCGCACTGGATGCACAAATCCGGCTCCCAGACGGGGATCTCAAGCGCAATGTTGCGCTTTTCCCACTGGGTTGTCCCGCTGGGGAATGTCCCATCTACGGGCAAAGCGCTGACGGGAACCTCATCGCCGCGGTAGGCAATCATGGGACCAAGGACTTTCTTGACAAACTCTGGGGCCTCCTCTGGAACAGGCGCTCGGCGGGTGATCTTGCTGGTAACTTTGTCTGGTACCTTAACTTCGTAAAGGTTCACCAGCGTGGAATCGACCGCTTCGAAGTTTTGCCTGACCACTGCTTCACCGCGCTTGCCGTAAGTTTTTTCAATGCTCTTCTTAATTTGGCGGATTGCTTCTTCGCGGGGCAAAACACCGCTGATGGCAAAGAAGCATGTCTGCATGATGGTATTGATACGGCTTCCCATGCCGGTCTGCTCAGCAACATCATAAGCGTTGATGATATAAAATCTCAGTTTCTTTTCAATCAGCGCGCTTTGTACCTCAATAGGCAAATGATCCCAGACCTGATCTGGCCCATAAATGCTATTCAGCAGAAAGACACCCCCCGGTTTGGCATATTGCAGCATATCCAGACGCTCGAGGAAGGTGAACTGGTGGCAGGCAACGAACGAAGCATCGCCAATGCCGATCAGGTAAGGGGCGCGTATCGGGCGCGGCCCAAAGCGCAGGTGCGAAATGGTTACTGATCCAGATTTCTTGGAGTCATAGACAAAGTAGCCCTGACCGTAATTGCCTGTTTCTTCGGCGATGATTTTGATGGAGTTTTTGTTGGCTCCAACGGTACCGTCTGCCCCCAGACCGAAAAAGACACACTGTACGGTGTCATCCGACATGATAGAAAATGCAGGGTCATAGTTCAGGCTGGTGTGAGTCACATCATCGTTGATGCCAACCGTGAAATGGTTTTTGGGCTGAGGTTTTTCCAGTTCTTGATAAACAGCCTTGACCATACCGGGGGTGAACTCTTTGGATGAAAGACCATACCGACCGCCAATCACGCGCGGCATGGTTTTGAGCGCACCGATGCCGTTGGTCAAACCTTCGTTCAGTGCAGTGATCACATCTTGATAGAGTGGTTCTCCGGCAGCGCCGGGTTCTTTGGTGCGGTCCAAAACGGCAATTGCTTTGACGGTGGGGGGCAAAACTTTGAGGAAATGTTCGACAGAGAATGGGCGGTACAGGCGCACGTTGATTGCACCGACCTTCTCACCTTTACCAGCCAGGTAGAGGGCTGTTTCCTCAACCGTCTCTGCTCCGGAGCCCATGCTGATAATCACGCGCTCCGCATCTGGGGCGCCTGCATATTCAAACAATTGATACTGACGCCCACTGATTTTGGCAAAGCGGTTCATGGCTTCCACGACAATTTCTGGGCACTTCTGGTAGAAAGGATTGACCGTTTCACGTCCCTGAAAGTACACATCCGGGTTCTGCGCTGTACCACGAATAAACGGGCGGTCTGGCGAGAGCGCCCGCGCCCGGTGGGCATCAATATCTGCCTGGTCAAGCATGGCGCGCATCTCGTCATCGGTAAGAAAATGATACGTATTGACCTCGCGCGAGGTTCGGAAGCCATCGAAGAAGTGCAGGAAGGGAACGCGCGATTTGAGCGTCGCTGCCTGAGCAATGATAGCCATGTCGTGCCCCTCCTGGACAGAGCGTGAGGCGATCATCGCAAATCCAGTGGCGCGACAAGCCATCACATCTGAATGATCGCCAAAGATCGAAAGCGCATGGGTGGATAATGAACGCGCCGAGACATGAAAGACAGTGGATGTCAGCTCCCCGGCAATCTTGTACATGTTGGGAATCATGAGCAGCAACCCTTGCGAAGCGGTAAAGGTTGTGGTCAGCGAACCGGTTTGCAGAGCACCGTGAACCGCGCCTGCGGCGCCTCCTTCGGACTGCAATTCGGTGACCAGCGGAACGGTTCCCCATAGATTGGGGATACGGGCGGCTGCCCACTCATCCGCGTCCTCGCCCATGCCTGAAGATGGGGTAATGGGATAAATGGCGATGACTTCACTCATCCGATAAGCTGCATGGGCAACAGCATCGTTGCCCTCAACTGTAGAAACTGTACTTGACATTGGTTGTTCTCCGTAAATTGGTTTTGGTATCCAAGAAGAAAGGGGTATAACTGCCTGGATGGCAGCTGCATGGCATCATAGCAACAGCACTCGGTGTCCGATTTTAGCACAAAACCACCCTTTTTCGGTAGGTATATTGTTCATACAATTACCCGCAGGCTGTCATATCTTTGAGACGCGCCGGGGAGGTGGCATGGCTAAAGGTATTTCTTCAGCAGCAACAGTCCAGCCAGCGTTTTGCCATCGCGAATTGCCCCCTGAGTCACCATATCGTATGCCTGTGTGTAATGAATTTTTTCCACCTTGATAAACTCATCCGCATCCCCGCGCAACGGGTCGGGGCGCAAGCCGGTTGCCAAAAAGAAGTGCATATACTCCGAAGAATATCCGGGAACAAGAAATATCTCGCCGATTTTTTCAATCTTCTCCGCAGCCATGCCTGTTTCTTCACGCAGTTCGCGCGCTGCGCACTGGGCTGGTTCCTCGTCTGCCTCCAGGGTGCCGGCTGGAAGCTCAAGCAGTTCTTGCTGGACGGCAACGCGGAACTGACGCACAAAGAGGATATTGCCCGCGTGATCAACTGGTATCAGTGTGACCGCGCCGGGGTGAGAAACAAGCTCGTAAAAGACATGACGGTCATCTGGTAAGCGGATTTGCACGCGCTCCAGGTTGAAAACGCGCCCGCGGTAGAGAATTTCGCGTCCCAGATACGCAAAACCCATCAGGGTATCTGCAGCACCTGCCCCACCCTCAACACGCTGCTGCTGTCCAGCCCGTTGGCAGCCAGAATCGCTTGAGGTTCAATATCTCCATAATAACATGCGACGGAGTAGATGTTATCACCCGGTCTGACAACATACTGCGCAGGGTGCGGGTGCCAGTAGCGCGTCCCATACGCCAGCGACCAGCTGCCGGTTTGGGGAATGCGCAGCACGGTGCCTGCCAGCAGTCTGGAGTTCATGTTCAACCCATTGATGGCAAAGAACGCGTTGAGATCAAGGTCATAACGGCGTGCAATACAAATCGGCCATTCGCCGTACTGCAGGACATAGGTTAGCGGGCGGCTGGAAGCCGTCGGAAGAGGGGCTGCGGCGGCGGTTGGAAGCGTCGTATCTGACGGCGTTGGCGTAACAGGGGGTGGTTCAGCGGTGGGGAGTTCCAATCCCTTGCCCTCTGCTTCAGAGGTTTCACTTGTTGGTGTAACGATTACTGCAGTTGGTGTGGGTTCACTGGTTAAAGCCATTGCGGTTTGTGTTGACAAAAATGGCGGCGGTAGCGCAGCCGGCATGGTGATAACGGGAATATTTCCCAAATCAGAGGTTGGTGTGGCGCTAAAGACAGGCGGCAGCGATGCCACCCGCACACAGGCAGGCAACGCGAATAAAAAAATAACCCACAGCAGTAAGAGGCAAGTATGTCTGTTTCTCATGGAACACTCCTCCTTCATCTGCAAGAACGCCAAGCTATCCCCGGATAAACCTTACCAGATTATATCATTTTTTTAACAAATACAACCAATTTCACATTGTTATAGATACGCTTGCGCCTGAAGCAGAGGCCCTCAGAAAAAACGACCTTGCCGAAATCCCCGCATCTTGCAATGCCCTTAGCATGGCATCCGAAATCGCCATCGGCGCGGAGCCATCGGAAAATGCTACAAGCCCAGGTCCAGCGCCAGAAAGCGCCACAGCCGCCGCACCAGCGCGTTTTGCAGCCTGCAAAGCTGCCCGGCTGCCCGGGATGCGCTCAAGACGGTAAGGCTGGTGCAGACGATCATCCATGACTCTGGAAAGCAGCTCTAGGTCGCCAGCCCGCAAAGCCTCCACAACCAAAGTCGTCCGCCCCAGATTGAACACTGCATCAGCAAGCGGTAGTTTTTTGGGCAGAATGGTGCGTGCCGTTCGGGTGGAAAGGTCAAACGTGGGGACAACAACCACTGCCAGTAAGGGGGGGACGTCAAAACGGCGTGTTGTGATTTCCTTCTCTGTGGTAACGGTGACGACCAGACCTCCCAGAAGAGCAGCCGAAATGTTGTCCGGGTGTCCCTCCATTTCACATCCCAAACGCAAAATTTGCTCATGGTTTAGCGGGCAACCCAGCAGGGCATTGGCGCCCAGCAAGCCAGCCAGAACAGCAGAGGCGCTGGACCCCAAACCAGAGCTAAGCGGGATGCGGTTGTAACAGGAAATGCACAAGCCGCCGGAAATTTGTTGTTTTTGTGTTGCAAGGAGCTTTTGTGCTGCGCGGACAATCAGATTGCTCTCATCGCGCGGGAGTATCTCTTTTCCTTCCCCTTCGATGTGCACTTTTAATCGCTCCCCCTCAACGATAAAAGACACATCGTTCCACAGTTCCATTGCCATCCCCAGACAATCAAAGCCGGGCCCCAGATTAGCGGTGGTGGCAGGAACGCGTATGGCGACACAGCGCGGGCTTGGCATGTGTGCGATTATAACTTAAAGAGAGGGATCTTCAGATAGAATTTCAAACTCCGTGTCAATCTGTGCCACACCGCGCAGGGTTGCTGAAACTGAGCAGTACTTTCCCTCAGAGAGTTCAATGGCTTGAGCAACGTCGCTCTCTGTTAATCCCTTGCCTTGCAGAGTATATTTGAGGTGAATTTTGCGAAATGTCCATGGCGGGTCAGCATCCTGCGTTGCCTCTGCCCGGATGATCAGTTGCGAAAGCGGTTTTCGCTTTTTTGCCAGAATTTCAACCACATCTACTGCCGTACAGGATGCCAGCGCAACCAGCAGAAGCTCAGAGGGCTTCATGCCGACTCCCTCGTCTGGCGTAGAAATGACCACCGAGTGATTGGTTGAATCGGTGCCAACAAATTTTTTACCGCCTATCCATTGAATCGTTGCTGTGCTCATGGTTTTCCTTTCATACTGTGTCAGGGTGCTTTGCCAATCAACTGAATCAAATCTTTGACTAGCTCCTGGCGCTGAATTGGATTTTCTTCCCGCGAATTAAGCAGGCATTCCAGCGTATATTGCTCAATAAGTCCAAGGGTTACGCTTTGCAGTGCAGAACGAATGGCGGAAAGCTGCTGCAATATCTCGCGGCAGTCCCGCTGGTCATCCAGCATTGCCTGAACACCCCGTACCTGTCCCTCAATGCGCTTCAGGCGGTTCACCAGCTCTTTCTTTGCGTTTGGGTTTTCTATCTTCATTTTTACCTCGGTTGTCACGCAACCAAAACTCACCCAGCTCAGGTAAAGCGGCCAGATGCGCCGCAGCTTCCGCCGCTCGATAGTGTGTTCCCTGATGTACCTGTTGAAAAGCCAGTCAGCGAAATCTGTTTGCGGGTATCCTGGCTATGACAAAATGGGCACTCCGGTAGTTTCTGCGCTTCTGAGAAACGCACCATTTTATCGAAGTTCTGCCCACAGGCATTGCACCGGTATTCGTATAACGGCATTTGATCGTCCTCCAAACGTATTCTATACTAGAGTATAGTATATGACAGCGTTTTTGTCAAGGTACCCTGCATTGTTTTCAACGTTCACAGAATAGATGGTCAGGGGTATGCTATGAGACAACCGGCGCGCCAGTCAGCGGTTTGTTTTTGATGATATACTAATTCTGATGCACATTACCGCCCCGGTATCGTCCGCAGCGGCGGTCGGTATCACCCTGTAGAGACCTGGCAGACATGCGCAATCAATGGAAGCTCCTCCCGCTCATTTCGCTTGGTGTGGTTCTGCTTGCCTGCCGCCCGGTAATTTCCCCACCATTCCGCCCACCTGAGCAAACGCTGCCCATTGCCATTACTGGTGATCGGTTCTCCTCCAGCGATACACCTCTGGTGATTGATCTCACCCAGCCCTCGCAAATACAGCCGGGCTTTTCGCAGGACGCGACCCCCACCATCATTATTCCTACACAGGAGCGGATCATTTTTGAGACTCCGCCCGAATCTTCGGGCGAAGGCGGGCCTCCCCCCGACGTCCATATTGATCTGCCCTCTGCGCCTGCCGCGCAGCCCCGCTTTGACGCTTTTGTGGAAAGCGTGAAAAATGGTGTCAGCAGCCAGATTGTAGGGGTTTATGTGGATGGCGTTCTGGCGCTTCGCGTTGTTCAGCAACCGCCCAACGACCCGGGCTATGTTTCTATTCGTGATGGGGAGGCAACACAGTTTCGCCTCGCTGCTACCATTGCCAACAATATTGGTTTGCTGGCGCACAATTATCTGGCGGGAAAACAGTATTTTAACATTCGCGAGGGTGACCTTATTCAGGTGGTTTATGGAGATGGCAGGGTGGAGGAGTTTGAAGTAACGCGCATTCTTCAGTATCAGGCGCTCTCACCTGACAGCCCAACCAGCGACTTTGTGGATTTGCAAAACGGGGCAACCCTCAGCGCTACCAACCTGTTTTACGAGGTGTATGGCGGCGCTTATCATCTTACATTACAAACCTGCATTGCGCGCGATAATGACTCGGAATGGGGCAGACTGTTTATTATTGCCGAGCCGTACTAATTGTAAAGAAAAAAAACCGGATGTTTTCCAAAGGGAAACACCCGGTAAGCAAAGACCCATCGTGGACTATGCGGGGTTTTCAGCTTGCAACCCACCGCTGACCGCTTCTACAGTTGGGGCGCGTTCGCTGATACGGCGGAAGGTCAATGTCCACGCTGATCCCAGATAGGCATACAGGATGCCGCTCAATACGGTGGCAACCACAATGTAGATGAGCAGCAACACGGCGCTGATGATGCCGCCGGTGATGAGCGCTGCCTGGCTTTCTGCCAGCGCTCCAATGACGACCGGGGCGATGACCACCAGAATGGGCAGCCCGATGATCAGCGAGGCAACAAATTCACCAATGAATAAAATAACCGCCATGATGACCACGTTCCAAAAGTTGGCTTTGTACAGCTTCCAGGTGCGTTCCAGTGCCTCGATGATGCCCAGTTTTTCACCGGCAATCGCCACCGTAGTCAGTTCGAGGAAGGAGCGCACCAGCCAGCTCAGTGCCCACAATGCCAGGATGCCCAGACCACAGGTGCAAACGACCAGCAGTATACCCGGAATGATGAGCGCAACGCCCAGAACAAACCCTGCCACCCCTACCAGAATCTCGAATAATAATACCCGCCAGAAGTGGGGTTTCATCTCGTTCCATACGCCCGCAAAGGTCAGCTTCTCTTCACTGTCATCTGCCAGCCATGCCCCGCGCACCAGACCAATTTTGCCAACCACACCCAGCACAAGAGCGATTAGGCTGAGGATGAAAATCAGGCACAGCAGGGCGATTACAAAGACCGTAATGTATATCCACAATGTGCCGCTGTCCGCAGCGCGCTCCAGTTGTCTGCCCAGGTTTTCTAACCAGGGAGGCACAGAACCGAAGGGAAAATTGCCGCCAAAACCGTTATTGCCATGACCATTATCGCCCCAGTTGCCGCTTGAGAAGTTTCCACCGCCGCCGCCCCCGCCGCGGTTTACAGCGCAGCTTGCCAGGACGCCAAAAAGCCAGAGAATTTTGTTTTTCCAGACAATTGTCCACGATTTTTTTAAGATTTCGCCGAAGTTCATAATGCCTCCTTTACCTGATTTGTATACGCAGCAACCGGCATTTCAGCGCGTCCGGTTTTATTCCCATTCGATGGTAGCGGGCGGCTTGCTGGTAATGTCATATACTACACGGTTGACCCCCTGTACCTCATTGACGATGCGGCTGGCGACGCGGGCAAGCAGGTCGTGAGGCAGACGACACCAGTCTGCAGTCATAAAGTCCTGGCTGACAACGGCGCGCAGGGCAACAACCTCGTGGTAGGTGCGTTGGTCACCCATGACACCCACCGACTGCACTGGCAGCAGGACGGCAAAAGCCTGGGCGCTAGTTTGTTCGCTTTCATCGCGGCTGTGTGGCAGAAAACCTGCCTGTGCCAGCTCGCTGGTGAAAATAGCATCCGCCAGCCGCAGGCGCTCAAGGCGTTCGAGGTTGACTTCACCCAGACAGCGCACAGCCAGCCCCGGCCCAGGAAATGGCTGCCGCCAGACCAGTTCCGCTGGCAGCCCCAGTGTTTCACCCACAATGCGCACCTCGTCTTTGAATAGATAGCGTAATGGCTCAACCAGCTGGAATGAAAGGTCTTCAGGGAGACCACCCACATTGTGGTGTGTCTTGATGCGCGCCGCCTTGGAACGCTCCGGGGCGCTGGATTCGACTACATCCGGGTAAATTGTACCCTGCACCAGAAATGGGGGATTGCCAAGCACGCGAGCCTGTTCTTCAAAGATGCGGATGAATGTTGCGCCGATAATGCGCCGTTTTTTTTCCGGCTCGGTGATGCCAGCCAGGGCGTCGAGGAATTCTTGCGCGGCATCGGCAATGATCAGCTGCGCGCCCAGATGTTTGCGGAAGGCGCTTTCAACCTGTTCCCTTTCGCCAAGTCGCAGCAGACCGTTATCCACAAAGACCGCCGTGAGCTGGCTACCCACGGCGCGGTGTACCAGCGCCGCAGCCACACTGGAATCAACCCCGCCGCTGACGCCCGCCAGAACGCGCTCCTTTCCAACCTGGGCACGGATACGCTCAACCGACTGGTTGATGATAGATTCGGGTGTCCACTCCGGATGCGCAGCGCAGATATCAAAGACAAAACGCTGCAGAATCTCTTTGCCGCGCGGCGTATGGTGCACTTCCGGGTGGAATTGTACACCATAGTACCGTGTGGCAGCATTCCCAAAAGCGGCGATGGGGCTGTTGGGGCTGGAAGCCAGCACTGAAAAACCTGGCGGTGTCTGCTCAATTCGGTCGCCATGCGACATCCAGACTTTCAAATTGCCTTCGGGCAATAGGGGGTTGGGGTGCAGGGTGGTGATTTCGGCATGTCCATATTCGCGCTTGCCTGAGGGAGCCACTCGTCCGCCCAGCGTATGTGTGAGCAGCTGCATACCATAACAAATGCCAAGAATGGGGACACCAGATTCAAGGACATAGTCGGGAAGCGAGGGAGCATCAGGTTCATACACGGACGATGGCCCGCCGGAAAGAATGTACCCAATAGGACGAAGAGCCTCTACTCTCTGGCGCGGCGTGTCCCAGGCGAACAACTCACAATACACCTGCATTTCGCGCACCCGCCGGGCAATCAGCTGGGTGTATTGCGAACCATAGTCGAGGATAGCAATCGAATCCATTGATGATCAGTCGGCAAAGATAATCTTGCCGTCGTCCATAGAGGAGATGCAGACCAGCGATTCGATAGGCACATTGAGGTAAGCCAGAGCCTGCCGCCCGCCTTCAAAGATTTTCTCGATGAGTGCGCCAATTCCCACTACTTCGGCACCGGCAGCCTGGGTCAGCCGCACCAGCCCCTGAATGGTGGCGCCGGAGGCGAGAAAATCATCAATAATGAGAATGCGTTCGCCGCGCCCCAGATACTCCGGCGAGACGATCAGCTCTACCAGGCGTCCCTTGGTATGCGAAGGCGCCACGGTCAGGTAAACCGTGTCCGGCATAGTGATCGGCTTTGACTTGCGCGCATAGACGACGGGCAGGTTCAAATAACGCGCTGTCATCACAGCTGGGGCAATCCCAGATATCTCGGCGGTCAACACGCGGGTAGCGCCAACCTGTGCAAAACGTCTGGCGAACTCGCTGCCACAGGCGTCCATCAAGACCGGGTCAACCTGGTGGTTGATAAACCCATCCACTTTCAGGATGCCATGTCCCAGATTGTTGCCGTCACGCATGATACGTTCTTTTAATGCTTGCATAATGCCTCCAAAATAAAAAGAATACCCGCCGCGGAGAGGGTTTTTCTCAGCGGATTATTTTTCAATTATACAATCACCGTAAGGATAGGGGGAGCAATCTTGGGTATGAAACTTGCAATGAGTTGCTTTTAACAAAAGAATGTCTATAATAATGAATAGCGACTCAAAAAACAATTGTAATTTGACGAGGAGGCGGGGATGGCAAATAATCCACCAACATTGCTGAACCTGGAAAACATCAGGTTTCCAAATGGCCTGGTTGGGCTGCCGGAGTGGAAGAATTTTAGCCTGCATCAGACCATTGATATGATGCCCATTGCTATTTTGCAGTGTAAGGATGAAGAGCGAGTCTCCTTCATTGTATCTAACCCTGCTGGCTGGTTTCCGACGTACCGCTTTGATGTTTTGGATGACGATATGAAGCTGATCAAAGCCAAAGATGTTACCGATTTGATTGTGCTGGCAATTATCAATGTGGAGACCGACCCCTTTGCGGTAACTGCAAACATGCTGGCGCCGCTGTTGATCAACCCCAAGAGCAAGCTGGGGGTCCAGGTAGTTCTGCATAAGAGCCCCTATCTGGCGCGCCAGCCGCTGACCATGAAAACAATGGGTATCCGCTTGGAAGAGGGTCTGATGGGGTTGCCGGAATACAAAGAGTATATCCTCCAGATTGTGGACGAATTGATGCCGGTGATGCTGCTTGTCAGCCATGACGAGCACAGGATTTCATTCCCTGTGGTCAACCCCTGGCTGGTGGACGCAGACTACGCGCCCAAATTGAGCAAAGAAGACCAGATGGCTCTGCGGGTGGGCAGCCAAGATGAACTGGCTTGGTTTGCGATTGTCAACGTGAACAACGATCCAGTTGAAATCACGGTCAACCTCAAGGCGCCCATTGTGGTCAACCCGCGCACCGGGGAAGCGCGTCAGGTATTACTTTCACAATCCGGCTACCAAACCATGCAGCCAATCAAGATGTTGGATGTGAGTAAGCTGCCGCTGCCATCCTCGTGATTCTTCAGGGTTCTTTGAGAAAGTAGCAAAAGTCGCAGCAATCTGCTCCGCTGGCGAGCGTTTTCGTGCGCATAAAGCCAATATGCGCGGGGAAGATATTTGCCAGATATTCGTCCATTTTGCAGAACACGGCGGTCAGCTCCGGCGCACCATGATCACTCAAAATATCCAGATAGATGCAGCGGCGGATGTTGAAGGCAATCCGCCGCTGGTTATTTTCCAGCCATGTGATTTGCCAGGTGCGGCTGGGGAAATAGAGATGCATTTGCAGGGTCATCACACTTCTCAAAACCAGCAAACCGGGGAATATGTGCAACAGCTGCATGTAGCTTTTGTAGCGTTGTTCTTCACAAGCCCAGATCAGCGCTTCTGTCTCTGAGAGTGCGCGGTCTTTCTCCCGGTGTTCTCCAAGCAGACTGCGGTAAAGCGCAAGACCAGGCAGAATGCGGTTTAACAGATGCCAGCGCGTGGCACGCTGGTTGATATGACGGTGGTCTGTTGTATATAAATTCTGATATTCGAACTGCGCCGCCTGGGCGATGCGCTCAATTGCCGCCTCATCGTAACGGCTCTGCATTTTTTGTTTCCAGATATCCAGATAGGGCACACACAGGGGATAATGGGCAAAAGAAGACACGCTTGCTCCACAGAATTTGAGAGAAGTTGTTTGCCCATTATACTGCCGAAACCCTTGACACGTAGTCAGGGTATGATACAATTATTACAATAATACAATGATACAATACACTTATGAAAATAACCATTGATTTTCGGTCCGGACTGCCGATTTACGAGCAGATTGTTGAGCAGGTGCGCCGTATGGTGGTAAGCGGTATGTTGAAGCCCGGTGACCAGTTGCCTACAGTGCGCCAGCTGGCAACCGAACTGAGAGTTAATTTCAACACGGTGGCGCGGGCGTACCGCATCCTGGATGAAAGCGGTTTGATCTCTACTCAACAAGGGCGCGGCACATATATTTGGGAAAAGCCTGTTGGGGAAGTCTCGCAAACGCTACGGCAGCGTGCTCTGCAAGCTCTGGCACAACGTTATCTAGAAGAAGGCACACAGCTGGGGTTTGGGTTTCCTGATTTGGTGGCAGCCATACAAAAACTGGCTGATGCACAAGAAGAGAATCGAAAGTCATGATGGGTGACAAACCCGGAAAGGAGAAATGCAATGACTGAAAAGTCGAATCAGCAAATTGAGGCACAAGAGACAGGACGGGGGCGCCAGCAAAATCGTCCGCAGAGACCAGCGGATACTGTCCGTATCAGCGGCGTGGCGGTTTTTGCCATGTTGTTGTTGATGGGTGTGGCTGTCATCGGGGTGTTGCTGATGGATGGCAGTGTGGCTGATGTGTGGATCGGTGTGTATGTGGTTGTCTTGACGCTGGCAGGCATCTGCTGTCTATATGCGATTAAAGTTGCCCGTCAGTGGGAAAAAGCTGTCGTTCTGCGCCTGGGGAAGTTTCAGGGGTTGCGCGGTCCTGGGCTGTTCTGGGTCTTTCCGGTACTGGATTATATTCCGGTTTGGATTGACCACCGTGTGATGGTAACGCCCTTTAACGCCGAGAAAACCTTGACCAAGGATACTGTGCCAGTGGATGTGGATGCGGTGCTATTCTGGATGGTGTGGGATGCCGAAAAGGCGGCGCTTGAGGTAGAGGATTACCGCACTGCCATCACCTGGGCGGCGCAAACCGCGCTGCGCGAGGTGATTGGACAGATGCCTCTGGCGGATATCCTGGTGGGGCGGGCAAAGATGGACGCGGATTTGCAGAAGATTATTGACGAACGCACGACCCCCTGGGGAATTTCCGTGCAAAGCGTCGAGATTCGCGACATCATTATTCCGCAGGGCTTGGAAGATGCCATGAGCCGCCAAGCACAGGCTGAACGTGAACGTCAGGCGCGCGTGATTTTGGGTGAGTCGGAAAAGCAGATTGCAGCCAGTTTTGCCGAGGCATCTCAGGCATATCTCAACAATCCTACTGCCCTGCACCTGCGGGCGATGAATATGCTATTTGAGGGCTTGAAGGAAAAGGGCGCTCTGGTGATTGTTCCAAGCAGCGCGGTGGATACGATGAATCTGGGCGGCATCAGCGGACTGGTTTCGCTGGCGCAGACCCAGCAGCCAGGTAGTCAGACGTAGAACGCCGCCTTCAAAACAAGAAAACGTCGTTACAGGATGTTTGATCCGTCGGATGCAAAGGAGAAAAGTGATTACGCGTAGAACAGGCTTGGGTTTGCTGATGATTGTGCTGTTGATGCTTGCTGCCAGTGCCCTGACATATCCGGTGCTGCCTGAGAGAGTTGCCACACACTGGAATGCGCAAGGACAGGCAGATGGATATGGTAGCCGTTTTTTGGCTGTTAGTTTTTTGCCGCTGCTCACCGCTGGCATTGTGTTGCTGCTCTCGTTTCTTCCAGCGATCGACCCGCTTAAGACGAACCTGTATCACTTTCGCAGGGAGTACAACGGTTTTGTGCTGTTATTTGCTGGTTTTATGGCATACATCCATTTTCTCACGCTGGCATGGAACCTGGGTTGGCAAATTGATATGGTGCGGGCGTTTGTGCCGGCATTTGCCATTTTGAGTTATTTTATTGGGGCGCTGCTTTCTAAGGCGCGCCGCAACTGGTTTGTCGGCATTCGCACACCGTGGACGTTGAGCAGCGATGTCGTGTGGGAACGGACACATCGCGCCGCCTCCCTCTGGTTCAAGCTGGCAGCGGCAGTATCCTTGTTAGGATTGTTGTTTGCCCGCTTTGCGTTTCTTTTTGTCATTGTCCCTCTACTGCTTGTTGCGTTGGCGGCGGTGGTGCTGTCGTATATTGAGTACCTGCGTTTGACATCGTCGGGTACAGATTGAATTGTTTCACGTGAAACAAGGTGCCCGTTTGCCAGAGATGTTTCACGTGAAACATGTTTTATAATGACCAATCGGTCATTATTATTTTGCCCCGCAGTGTCGTTTGGGTTGCTGCGGGGCAAAAAATTGATTTGAATTTTTCTACAGGCGCTTACTGTATCTGATACGTCAGGTTGACATCTACACTGACCATCATTTGCCCTGCGGAGACCGGCACACTGGATTGCGTGGCTGCCATCCCGCCGCCTCCCATTCCCCAAGTGTCGTATCTGGGAGTGGGAGAGGCAGTGCCAACAACCTGAATGCTCTCCAGAATCCCCAGTTGTACTCCGGCAGCTTTTGCCAGTTCCTCTGCCTGTTTGCGGGCGTTTTCGACTGCTTTCTGGCGCGCCTCGCTGTAAGCTTTCTCCTTGTTCTGTACGTCAAACTGTACGCCATTGATGCTGTTGGCACCGGCGCGCACAGCGGCATCCAGAATTGCACCCAGTTTGGAGAGATCACGCACGGTAACGTAGACGCTGTTGTCCACCATGTAGATAACGCCAGTGATCTCGCCCCCTTGATCATATTGCTGTTGGGGATAGATGTTGAAGTTGCTGGTTTGGATATCCGCCGCACTAACACCCATTTTCTTCAGCGCCTCGGCGACGTCTTTAGACTGGTTGGTATTGGTTGCCAGGGCATCCGCCACATTCTTGGACTGGCTGTGAACGCCGATATTGACATACGCCAGATCAGGGACGATCAACACGCTACCGGTGCCCGAGACGATGATCTGCCGCGTGGGTGATGGATTGCTCTGCGTCAACACCTCTGTGCGGGCTTTCGCACTTGAAGTCTCGAGGCTTGCCGCTTCAACTGCGGTCGTTGTATGAAAAGGCAGGCTGCTGCAGGCTGCCAAACCTAGTGCCAGAGCCAGGCTTACTAGGATAAAGATTTTTTGTTTGTTCATTTTATTGTTTCTCCTTTGTGTGTGATTTTGCATCTTGCTGAGAATCCAGACGCTGGCGCGTTGGAGAAAGTTCCTGTTCAAATGGCGTTTTTGAACTGATTTTTTTAAATTGTGAAACTCTAATCTTTTTTTAATACAAAAATTTGAAAATGTGGTATATTGTTATTGCTGAACGCTTGGGTGCCCCCCTCACCCTGGCGTTTGGCATTTTAATGAGCCGGAGGATAACCGGGCGGGATATGTGCTGCAAAAACTTGCTCATTCGCTTGCTATTCGCATTGCTTGACAATACAATGTATTAAACTCAAGAGCCTGGAATAGGACAGGTGACAAATTGCAATGGATTACCTTTTGGGAAAGGAATAAAAGATGAGTGAGAATAGCGTTCGGTTACCCTGGGGCAAAGAGGAAATTGCGCTAACGTTGCCCGAAAACTGGAATCTGCTGGGCGTGATGACCCCTGCGGCTCTGGCGGGTGTGGCGGATGTTCAGGCAGAAGTTTTGCGTAGCCTGGAGACCCCTATTGGGTCGCCGCGCCTGGCGGAACTGGCAAAAGCGGGGATGAAGGTGGCGCTGGTCATTGATGATGACAGCCGCCCGACGCCTGTGGCGGCGCTTCTACCAGCAGTGCTGGCGGAACTGCAACGCGGCGGGGTGGACATGGAAGATGTTACCGTCATCCCGGCGCTGGGGGTGCACCGCCCAATGACGCTCGAAGAGGTTGGACGGCGCATTGGTCCGCAGGCACTGCCCAGCTATCGGGTTGAAACACACGATGGCGACAACCCGGAGAAGCTTGCTTACTTGGGTGAGACCAGCCGCGGCACGCCGGTTTTTGTCAACAAGTGCGCGGCGGAGTCTGACTTGATTGTGTCTGTGGGTTGTATCGAACCCCATATCATTGCCAGTTTTGGCGGCGGTTATAAGAATATCATTCCCGGTATCGCCGGGCGTTCCACCATTGCTGCCAACCATGCCCTCAATTGCGCTCCGACCACCTTCAACAACGTGGGGCAGCCAATTGATAAGAACCCGATGCGTCTTGATCTAGAGGAGGGCGCGGCGATGCTCACGCCCCCAGTTTTCATTGTCAATGCCGTGCTGAATAGTTCGCTGGAAGTGGTCAGGGTGGTCAGCGGTCATCCGGTGGAGGCACACCGCCAGGGTGCAGCGGTCAGCGCTGAAATCTACGGTGTGCAGGTGCCTAAACTGGCAGATGTGGTGATTACCTGCTCGCACCCCATGGATCAGGATCTGCGCCAGGGGGTCAAAGCTCTGGCGAATACGATACGAGCGTTGAAGAGGGGGGGCGTGATGATCACGCTGGTCAAGGCGGATGAGGGTGTGGGCGTCTTTGGTCTGGCAAATCGTAAGTTACCGGTGGGGCGCGGCTTACTCAAGCTGCTGGCGCCGCTGCTCCTGCCGCGTGTTCCCAAACTGAAGCTAAAGGGGATGGGAGAGGAAGACCGCTTTTTCCTGTATTTTGCGCTGCAGGCAATGCTGCACGGCACATTGTTGCTGTATGCACCCACCATTCCACAGGAGATACACGAACGCCTGCCCTTTGTCAGCTTTGTTGCCAGTGTTGAGGAAGGACTGCAGCGCGCCGGACAGAGGTTCCCGCGTGCGGCTGATGTGCTGGTTTTTCCTAATGGCGGCAGCACGTACCCTATCCTGCCGTTGTAGAAAATACACAAACTTTATGACTGTCTAAAAACCGGGCAGGTTTTGCTGGCGGATGCCCGCAGACATACATGCGGTTGATGAATCCATTTGCTGTTTGGGTCGGGGTAGGAGCTTCGCTGGGCGTGTGGCGTGTTGCGCGTCATGCGCCGATGAGGCAGGCATCACGATTTTTGAATGGCGCGCTATTGGTTCTGCTGGGGTGTTTGCTGGGGGCGCGCCTGGCATTTTGCCTGTACCATTATCCCTATTACCGCGCTCATGCCGCACAGGTTTTTCAATTCTGGCAGGGCGGTCTCAACTGGGAAGGGGCTGTGCTGGGAGGCTTGGGTGTGGTAGCGATATTGTCACTGGTCTGGCGTATGCCCGTTTGGACCGTGTTTGAACACATCATGCCCCTCTTGCCACCGCTGGCTGTTACTGTCTGGGTGGGATGCTGGCAGATAGGTATTGGCTACGGAAAGCTGGCACCGGCAGGGGCGTGGTGGGCGCTGCCATCGCCGGATGAGAGCGGAGCCGTTCTTCCCCGTTTTCCACTGCAATTGATTGCTGCATTGCTGTTGCTGCTCTATTTTCTTCTTTTGGAACTGCCTCGTGCTGCATGGCTAAATGCTTTGAATTCCGGGCTGCATTGGATGGGTCTGGCGGTCAATTTGCTGGTATTCTCTTTTCTGAGATGCGATGCTGCGCCGCGCTGGGCGGGCATGCGCTCCGATAGCTGGGCGGCGCTGGTTTTGGCTCTGCTCAGTGTGGCGCTGGTTGGCATCCAGTTGTGGGCATACAAAAGACGCAGGGAAAAGCAAACAGGCGCAACTATTCTCTAATCTGCTTTTCCTCCGTATAATAAGGTGTACATGAAGCTCAAACTTGCTCTTGCACAAATTGCCACACAATTGGGGAATGTCCAGTCCAATCTAGAGAAGCACCTGAGGCTGGCAGAGGAAGCACACCGCGCTGGAGCGCAGCTGGTTGTGTTTCCTGAGCTTTCGCTGACCGGTTATGTGTTGCAAGACCTGGCGCCTACTGTGGCGCACCGGCCAGATGCAGGTGATCCGATTTTTGAAGCGCTGCTTGAAACCAGCCGACAAATTGACCTGGTGGTTGGCTTTGTGGAAGAGGATGTGCGCAGCCGCTTTTTTATTTCGGCAGCCTATCTTTCAGATGGCAGGGTGGTGCATGTGCACCGCAAGGTATATTTGCCCACCTATGGGCTGTTTGACGAGGGGCGTTTTTTTGCCCTGGGCGATCATGTCATGGCGTTCAATACCCGTTTTGGGCGCATGGGGATGCTTATCTGTGAGGATTTCTGGCATGCTTCACCGCCGTATCTGTTGTGGCTGGATGGCGCCGATTTGTTCATTTTCACCTCTGCCTCGCCGGGGCGCGGGCTGAAAGGGGGAGATAGGCTTGAATCTTCGAGGTGGGTGGATGACATCAACCGCGGTTATGCCAGCCTGTTTACTTCATTTGTTGTGCATGTCAATAAGACAGGGTATGAGGACGGTTTGAACTTTCCGGGCGGTTCGGCGGTCTTTGACCCAAATGGGGCGTTGGTGGAACATGCGCCGTATCATCAGGAAGCCTTGCAGATGGTTGAATTAGACCTTAATCAGCTGCACCGCACGCGCGCCCGTTTGCCGCTCCTGCGGGATGAGCGCACGACACTCGTGTTGCGTGAGATGAACCGCATCTTGCATCAACAGGGATAAGAGGATGATTGACTTAAGCATCAACACACAGCTGGTTCAAAACATCCTGACTGGCTTTATCCACACCGAGATTACCCGCATGGGCTTCTCACGGGCAGTGATTGGACTTTCAGGGGGGATTGACTCGGCGCTTTCCTGCTTTCTGGCAGCCGAGGCGCTGGGCGCACAAAACGTGCTGGCGGTGTGTATGCCTTATAAGACCTCTTCGCCCGATTCACTCGAACACGCTCGTCTGGTCATCGAAGCGACCGGTGTGCAATCGTTGACAGTCGAGATTACTGAGATGGCAGACCCGTTGATTGCCAGGTTTTCAGAGATGGACGCTGTGCGGCGCGGCAATATTATGGCACGTATGCGCATGGTTGTTCTCTACGACCAGTCGGCTGCCTTCAATGCCCTCGTGGTTGGCACAGGCAATAAGACCGAAATTCTGTTGGGGTATACAACCCTGTATGGTGATTCGGCATGTGCTATCAACCCAATCGGCGACCTCTATAAAACCCAGGTGCGCCAGCTGGCGCGGGCAATGGGCGTGCCCGAAGCGGTTCTCAGCAAAGCCCCTTCGGCAGACCTGTGGAAGGGGCAGACAGATGAGGGTGAACTGGGGTTTACATACGCCGAGGTTGACCAGCTGCTCTACCTGCTGGTGGATGAGCGTTATACGCCAGCCGAGTGCATCGAGGCGGGGTTTGCAGAGCCATTTGTCCAGGCGGTAGTGCGGCGCGTGCAGCGCAACCAGTTTAAGCGCGTTCTGCCTCCCATTGCCAAACTCAGTAACCGCACGGTAGGGTACGACTTTCTATATCTTCGCGACTGGGGTACATAATCCTTTGCACAAGATGCGCTTGACATTCCCGCCTGCATTGCGGCATCGTCAATACGCGCTGTTTTGGGGTGGTTTGATGGTTTCGCTGGCAGGCTCCCAGATGCAGCTGGCTGCGGTGCTCTGGCACTTGCGCACGCTGAGCGACCAGCCGGTGGTGGTAACCGGTATTGGTCTGGCGCGCTTTTTGCCCATCCTTTTATTTGCCCCGCTGGGCGGTTTGGTGGCAGATTGGTTTAACCGCCGCCGCGTGCTTTTTGTGACCCAAACAGCACAACTGGCAGTGGCACTGGCGTTGGGGATGCTGACGCTCTCAGGCAGGGTGACCGTCTGGCATATTTACTTCTTGAGCGCTTTGCAGGCGCTGGCAATGTCGTTCGATTTACCAGCGCGCCAGTCCATTGTTTCCAACCTGGTTCCGGATGCAGAATTGTCCAGCGCCTTCAGTCTTCAGTCAATTGCCTTTAACACCGGCGCTATCGTTGGCCCTGCCCTGGGCGGAAGTGTTATTGCCTATCTTGGGCAGGAGTATACCTATTTGATCAATGCCATGACTTTTGTCGTTGTTTTGCTGGCTTTGCTCTGGATGGGTGAAGTGGCGCAGGAGACGCCTTCTCAACCGAGGAGTGTCTTCAATGGGTTTCAATCCATTGCGGAGGGGGTGCAGTTTATCATGCGCAAGCCGGTTATCCTTTCGGCAATGATTTTGGATTTTATTGCCACCTTTTTTGCTTCGGCAAATTATCTGCTTCCGTTTGTGGTCAGGGATGTCCTCCATGTGGGTGAAATACAATACGGCTGGCTGGCTTCGGCGCAGGCAATTGGCGCAGTGGGCGTTGGGTTGCTTGTTTCGCAGCGTGCCAGGATTCGGCGGCAGGGTGTTTTAATTTTGTTCTCCGTGATTGGTTTTGGGCTTGCCACCTTCGGTTTTGGGCTGGCAAAGACATTTGCATTTGCGATGTTGGCATTGATTCTGGTAGGCGCCAGCGATTCGCTCAGCACGATTCTGCGCAATACCCTGCGCCAGATGCTGACCCCCGATTCGCTGCGCGGACGGATGGTGAGCATCAATCAGATATTTTTTATCGGCGGCCCACAGCTGGGGGAAATTGAAGCCGGTATGGTGGCGCAGGCATTTGGTACCCAGGCGGCGATTCTTTCTGGAGGGGTGTTATGTGTTCTGGGGGCGTTGGTGATCGCCCGCTGCTGGCCGCAGCTAGCGCGCTACACGGATGAAAGCCGAACGTAAGGCTGGCATGGCGCGAAATTCAAAAACCGTTCGTTTCCCCACTGGATGGCGAAGCGAACGGTAAAGAATTTCTTGGAGGATGGGTTACATACCGCGCAAAATTGCGGGCGCGGCAAAGCCAGTTAAAGAATAACCTGTCAGCTTTTTTGTATCGGGGTGGTGCTCATATACGCAGGCGTGGGCAGGTCAATCGGCTGGGAGGGGCTTTCCATCAGCAAACCAAAGCGCGAGGCACCCAGATAGAGAATTTCGAGGATGAGGTCGGTGTAGGCTATCCCGGCGGTTTCGCAAATCACGCATAAATCGCTGAAACCGGGGGAAAGACCGGGCAGGGTGTTAATCTCTATTAACTTTGGTTCTCCCTGCGCGTCAAGGCGGATATCCACCCGAGAGACATCCAGTGCCCCGATGGCTGTATGCGCCTTGATTGCCAGGTCTTGCAGTCTGCGCGCCAATTCGGGTGTAATATCTGCTGGGCAGAGAAACTGCGGGACGCCTTCCTCGCCTGGATGGAGTGTTTTGGCGTAGTGCCCGTATACGCCGGGGGTTGCCGATTCGCTGCTTTCAACTTCCATCACCGGCAGACGAATGAACCCATCTGCCTCGTAACGGTGTGGCATACGGCTGTAGCGTATGGCATCCGAGCGCCCAATGACACCCACCGTGAACTCACGCCCGCATAGATATTCTTCCACCAGAGCGGGCTGTTGATATGTTTTGATTGTCCAGCGCACGCGTTGACGGAGCTGCTCTTCGCTGTGAACGATTGAACCCAAATCCATTCCCATGCCAGTGCCTTCACGCGCAGGTTTGACAAACAGCGGATAATGTAAATCCGCCGAGATGGGTTCATCGCCGCTAACAAATTCCTGAAAAGCCGCTGTAGGTAGCCCAACGTCACGCCAGATGCGTTTGGTCATGGTTTTATCTAACGACAGGGCATTGGTCAGAACGCGTGAGGCGGTATACGGAACATGCAGGATTTCCATCACTGCCGGTGCCTGTGCCTCGCGCGCATCACCGCCCAGTCCCTCCGCAATATTAAAGCAGATGTCGGGGCAGACCTGGTTTAAACGGATGGGCAGGTTGCTATCAGCCTGTAAAAATATGGTACTGTGACCGTCGGTTTCGATTGCGGATTGAATTGCCTGAATCGTGTCTTTACTATCGAACTCCGCGCTGGCGTCTTCTGCTTCTGCCGTAGGAGTGGATTCCCCCTTGACGTTGGCAATTACTGCCACTCTCCACGGCCGCGCCGGGCGCGGTAAGGAATCGGGAGGCTTGTCCTCTTCCAGAGGTTCGTCTTTCTCCAAAATTGGAGGGATTTGGGTTTCTTCCACCTTATGCTCCTTTCTGTAACTAACAAAAAACCTGGTTAAACGAATTACAATGTTAATGCTGTATCAGGGAATGAAGTATATACCGAATCTCAAAATACACAAGGGTTAAAAAAGACTTTTAACGATATCTTAATCCAAATTGTCTAATTTGATGAGTTTTCTGCCCATTGGTCATAGAGTTTTTCCAGTTTCGTCTGGATTTCCTGGTATTCTTGTCCCAGCTTTTGCACAATTGCCAGGTCGGCGGGTGGGTTTTCTAGGTTGCGGCAGATAAGGGCAAGCTGGTTCTCAAGATGGGTGATTTCATTTTCAATTGATTGCAGACGCTGTTGTTTGCGCTGCATTTGGTTTTTGCTGGGCTTTTCGGGTTTTTGTATTCGTTGTTGCGGCGTCTCTTTGATGACCGGTATCTGGGGGGCGCTCGCTGGGTCGGCTGTCTGCAAAAAGGTTTTGTATTCGCTGTATGTGCCCTCAAACACATTCATTTTTTCCGCTTCAGGAAAGATTTCCCATATCTGGGTTGCCAGCGCATCAATCAGATAGCGATCATGGGATACAAGCAGGATAGTGCCGCGATAATCCGCAAGGATGGTTTGCAAAATTTCCTGTGAGGGCAGGTCGAGATGGTTGGTAGGCTCGTCAAGCAGCAACAGGTTGGCGCCCTGCAGCGCCAGCTTGGCAAGAGCCAGCCTGCTGCGCTCTCCGCCGGAAAGCAAGTCAACAGTTTTGAATACGTCGTCACCTGTGAAGAGAAATTTCGCCAGGTAGTCGCGGATTGCCGCGGGGCGCATTTGGGGGGCAATGGTTTCAATTTCCTCCATCAACGTGTTCTCAGGGTGCAGCCCTTCATGCGCCTGGGCAAAGTAGCCGATTTGCAGGTTTGCTCCTAGCAGCACTTCTCCACTGTAGGGAGGTAATTGCCCAAGCAGGGTTTTGAGAAACGTGGTTTTGCCCGCGCCATTTGGACCAATCACCGCGGCGCACTCACCGCGTGTCAGAGTCAAATCTGGAACGGAGAACAGGGGGCGTCCTTCGTCCTGATATCCGATGTACAATTGATCACTGCGAATGACCAGGTCACCAGAGCGTTTGGCAGGCTCCAGATGCAGATGGATACGGCGGGTTTCGTGCGGAGGGGTGAGTTGTGCTTCTTGCAGCATGCGCTCAAGACGCTTTTTTCGCCCCTGCGCCTGACGTGTGTTCTGCCCAGCAATGTTTCGGCGAATGTATTCCTGTTCTTTTTCAATCAACGCCTGTTGCGCCTGATACTCTTCCAGGCGGCGCTGGTATCGCTGCGCGCGCTGCGAGAGATACGCGCTGTAATTGCCGTTGTAAATTTCGAGGGCAGGGGTCATTTCCCAGATGGTCGTGCAAACCTGGTCAAGAAAATAGCGGTCATGTGAGATAATCAGCGCCGCACCCTGCCAGTCGTGCAGGTATGTTTCCAGCCATTCGATGGCTGCCATATCGAGATGGTTGGTGGGTTCGTCAAGCAGAAGCAGGTCGCTGTCTTTAAGCAGCAGCTTTGCCAGATGGGCGCGCGTGCGCTGCCCTCCCGAGAGCTGTGCAACCGGGCGCTCAAAATCCTGACGTGTGAACCCCAGCCCGTAGAGGGTCTGCTCGATACGCACCTCGTAGGTGTATCCGCCTTGCTGTTCAAACTGGCGTTGCAGGTTGCCATAGGCTTCCAGCAGGGCACTGTCGGAGGAAGCGCCCGTCATTGCCTTTTCTAGCCGCTGGAGTTCTGTTTGTAGCCTATCAAGATGCTCGAACGCCCCCAAACATTCCTCCCAGAGCGTTTTGTTGGAGGAGAAGTCTGCCTCCTGAGGCAGATAGCCCATTGACAACCCACGGGCGCGCTGCACGCTGCCGCTGCTGGGTTCTTCCAACCCGATCAGGACGCGCACCAACGTTGTTTTGCCAATGCCGTTTGCGCCCACCAGACCGATGCGGGCGCGGCGCGCGATGCTCAACGACAGATTGCTAAAGATGTCTTGATCCGCATACGATTTGCTCAGGTTGGTCGCTTGTATCAGAGACACGAGAAACCCTTGGCGCAAAAGGTCACGAGACATGAGTATACCATGTTCGCGTGTAGTGTCCCTGTCCAGTAAGTGATATTTGTCAGGAATAAAAATATGACAACATGATGATACAATAGGCTCGGTTTTCTCTACAATAGTAGTAACAACACAGGAGGCTTTTCATTGGCTGAGACATTAAAGATAGCCATACCGATGGCAGGCTTTGGTAGTCGTCTTCGCCCGCATACGTGGAGCAAGCCCAAGCCATTAATCCAGCTGGCGGGCAAAACAGTGTTGGATTATGTCCTCGAGCAGTTTTCCTCTTTGCCGGACCCGCAACACGTGGAATATGTCTTTATTGTCGGTCCACAGGGCGGGCAGATCAAAGCACACATGGATTTTTTTCACCCTGACAAAGTGGTGCATTACGTGTATCAAACGGAGATGAGAGGGCAGTCAGACGCATTGTACCAGGCGCGCGAGTTTCTTCATGGACCTATGTTGATGTGTTTTTCGGATACCCTGATTGAAACCGACCTGTCCTTTTTGGCGCATGAAGAAGCTGACGCGGTGGCTTTGGTCAAGCCAGTTCCAGATCCGCGCCGTTTTGGCGTGGCACAGGTGGATGCTCATGACTGGATACAACGCTTTGTTGAAAAACCGCAAGACTTAAGCAACAATCTGGTGCTGGTTGGCTTTTATTATTTTCGCAGCAGTGAGATGCTGATTGACGCAATCAGGGAGCAGATGCGCCGCCAGATCATGCTCAAAGGCGAATACTTCTTAGCAGACGCGGCGAACATCCTGCTGGAGCAGGGCGCCAGATTTCGTGTGCAGCGGATCGAAACCTGGCTGGATGCTGGCACGCAGGAAGCATTACTCGAAACCAACCTGTATCTGCTCAATCATGGACATGCCAATAACCCTGTGCATCGCCCTGGCGTTTCGGTCATCCCCCCGGTATTTATCAATGATACGGCACAGATTAAATCCTCTGTGATTGGACCCAATGTGTCCATCGGCGCCAATTGCCAGCTGGAGGATGTCATCATTCGCAATTCGATCATTGACGCCGAGACCCAATTGCAGCAGATGATTCTGGAGAATTCTCTGCTGGGGAGTTACGTCCAGATTCGGGGGCAGGCTTCCAGCATGAGTTTGGGAGATAACGCAATATGGACGACATAATCGCCTGCGCAGTGGAGTGTTATTCAGGATATACATATCCTGATCAGCCAAGGGCGTTTTGCTGGCAGGGGTTATGGCAGCCTGTGGCGCAGGTCTTGGCACGCTGGCGCACCCCTGACCAGTATTCTTTTCGGGTGCTGACACAAGACGGAACTCTGTTTATACTTTCTTACAATGAGGTGCAGGATAACTGGTGCATATACCCTGAGTAAGTGTATCAGGGATTGATAAACTCAGCGAAAATCCAAAGGAGCTAAGATGGGAGACAACTATTTATCCAGCCGCGTGGCTAATCTTCGTCCTTCTGGCATTCGGAAATTCTTTGATATTGTTGCCACCATGAAAGATGTCATCTCTCTGGGGATTGGCGAACCTGACTTCACCACCCCCCGTCCTATTCTGGATGCCGGTATACGATCCTTGCAAAGTGGTGCAACACACTACACCTCGAATGCGGGTATTCTGGAAGTGCGTAAGGCTGTGGCAGAAAATCTGAACAGGCTGTACGGTGTTCAGTATGACCCTGTTCACGAAATTATTCTGACCGTGGGGGTTTCGGAAGCGTTGTATCTGGCGATGACCGCAATTCTGGATGCTGGGGACGAAGTGATTATCCCCACACCGTGTTTTGTCTCTTACCAGGCGGAGGTTTCTCTGGCGGGCGGTGTGCCGGTTGAACTGCCGGGGCGGATGGAGGATAATTTTGACCTCAATCTTGCCGCGCTCAAAAAGGCTATCACCCCGCGCACAAAGGCGTTGCTGCTAGGCTTTCCCAATAATCCGACGGGCGCGGTTGCAACGCGTGAGACTCTGATGGAAGTTGCTAAATTGGCAGAGCAGCATGATCTGGTTGTCGTTTCGGATGAGATTTATGATCGTCTGGTCTATGGTGTCAAGCATGTGTGTTTTGCCTCTCTGCCAGGAATGCAGAAACGCACGATCACGCTGGGTGGTTTCTCAAAATCCTATGCCATGACTGGCTGGCGTATTGGGTATGCTTGTGGACCTGCTGAGATCATGGCAGGGTTGCTGCGTGTGCATCAATATACCATTATGACCGCCCCGACAACGGCTCAAGACGCAGCTCTGGAGGCATTGCGCAGTGGGGAACAATATGTTCAGGAAATGGTGGAGGAATATGACCGTCGTCGTCGGCTGATTGTCAATGGGCTTAATCAGATTGGCTTGCCCACTTTTGAACCTAAGGGGGCTTTTTATGCCTTTCCTAAGGTGGATGTCACCGGGTTAGACGATGAAACCTTCTCCACCCGTTTGTTGGAGGAGGAGAAAGTCGCCTGTGTTCCAGGCTCCGCATTTGGCGCCGGAGGGGAGGGCTTTGTGCGCTGCTCGTATGCGACAGCTTATGAGAAAATTGAAGAGGCGCTGACGCGCATTGAGCGTTTTGTGCGCCGTCTGGATAGATAGCGCAATACTTATGACACAGGAATACGAACCTGTCATCGGTCTGGAAGTTCACGCCGAGCTCAAAACGCGCTCCAAGATGTTTTGTGGTTGTCCGGTAGTGGACAGCACGCTTTCCTCCCCCAATACGGCCGTGTGTCCGGTCTGTGCGGGTATGCCTGGGGTTTTGCCGGTGGTTAATCAACAGGCGGTCGAACTGGCATTGCGGGTGGCTTTGGCGTTGGATTGCCACGTTGAGCATACCAGCCTGTTTGCCCGCAAAAATTATTTCTACCCAGACCTGCCAAAGGGGTATCAGATATCCCAATACGAACATCCGCTGGCGCAACATGGCAGGTTGAGCATAGATACCGTAAACGGCGAGGAGGTGGTGCGCATCCGGCGGGTTCATCTCGAAGAGGATACCGGCAAGCTGACCCATGTGGCTGAAGATGCTGAACGTTACTCGCTGGTGGACTTGAATCGCGCTGGGGTGCCATTACTGGAAATCGTTACTGAACCGGATATGCACTCGATCGAGGCAGTGCGGGCTTATGCCACCGCTTTGCGCTCGATATTGCGTGTCCTGGATGTCAACTCGGGAGATATGGAGAAGGGCGTCATTCGTTTTGAAGCTAACGTCTCCGTCAGACCGGTGGGCAGCCAGACGCTGGGCACGCGGGTAGAGATTAAAAACCTCAATAGTTTCCGTGCCCTGGAGCGGGCAGTGGCATATCAGATAGAGCAGCAGATTGAGCGGTTGAGGCGCGGTGAGCAGATTGATCAGGAGACGGTTGGGTGGGATGAAACAAAAGAGATCACTTTTTCGCAGCGCAGCAAAGAGGAAGCCCACGATTATCGTTATTTTCCTGAGCCTGACCTCCCACCGCTGGTGGTAGAAAGGGAGTGGATCGAGCACGTCCGGGCGAATCTCCCCGAACTGCCGCGCGCCCGGCAACAGCGTTTTGTGAGTCAATATCAGTTGTCTGCTCTGGATGCCGGGCGTCTAGCGGAAGAGAAAAGCATAGCGGATTATTTTGAAGCCTGCATTGCAGCAGCGGCGGATATCGCGCCGCGCCTCATCGCCAATTGGATAACCGATCAGTTGTTTGGCTGGATGAACCAGACAGGTGAGGATATTGAGCAGATCAGGGTCAGCCCGCAGATGCTGGCTGGTCTGTTGCAGCGCTATGTGCAGGGTAACATTAACCAGAATACTGCCAAGATGGTGCTGGAAGAAATGCTGCGCAGCGGGGAGACGGCGGAGACAATTATCGGAAAGCACGGTCTGGAACAGATTTCGGATTCGGATATAGTGGCTGAACTGGTCGGACAGGTTTTGCGGGAGAACCCACAGGAACTTGAGAATTATCTGGCTGGAAAAGCAACGTTATCCAACTGGTTTTTTGGTCAGGTGATGCGGCTGGCGGCGGGCAAAGCCAACCCGCAGGTGGTGCGCCAGGAACTGGAGAAACAGCTGCGGATGGCTGGTGACAAGCTGCAGTGAAAAGCCGCAGCCACCCCGCGGTGTTGCCGTGAACCCAACTTAAGGCGATGGAGACTCGTACTGTTTTACAAATTCTGCTGATTGCAAGCTGCCTGGCGATGGCGCTACTTTCGATTTTCTACCTGCGCAACAGAAAACTATCCTTAATTGGGTATATTCTCTGGGGATTGCTGGCGTTGCTTGTGCCGCTGCTGGGTCCTTTTCTGGTGATTGCCTGTAAACCCGGGATTGCGCGTACGGACGCTTCAGAGCGCTTAAGGCGGACTTAACTTCAGCCTGCCCAGAACATGGTCATCCTGTCCGACCCGCCGCCAAAACACTTCTGCCAGCGCCGGGTTATCTTGCAGGCGCATATTGGTATCGTGGGCGGGGTTATCGTCGTTTTGCCAGCCTTCGTTCCACCATGAGAAGCCGATAACCTTTTCCCATCGTCTTTCGATCAGGCTCTGCAATGCCAGGTCAGCCCATTGTGCCTGATCGCCGTGGGGGTTGTTTGCCGTAACCCCAAATTCGGACACGATGATGGGTTTATCCACAGCAAGCTCTGTCAATCTCGGATAGACTTTGTCCATCATCTCCTCAAAGGTTTGCCATTCTGTCTCCATTGGTGTTTGTGCCCCATAAACGCTGACTGCCACCCAGTCCACCCATTCCTCTCCGGGATAATAATTCTCCAACTGGTTCCAGGCATTCTCGGGAATATCGGCGTTATTGACGTGAAAGACCCAAGTGATATTATCTGCTTGCTCGGAACGGCAAATCTCAACGATATGACGGTATGTATCCCGAAAACGTTCCGGTCCATCAGGATAATTGTTATCACCGTAACCATCCAGCCTTCCGCCGCCGTGCCAGGTGCCATTCCAGGGAAACCATTCTCCGTTGACCTCTGTGCCGAATTCCGCCAACAGAGGTGAACCGAACAGACGTGCGCTCTGCGCCCAGCGGTGCAAATCGGCATCGAATTCCCCAGACAGGATGGCATCTAACGTGTAAAGCGGTTCAGGCTGCCCTTGCTGGCTGCTGCTGCGCAGCATCAGGCGGATATACGGCACACTGCCGGAGTCGCGTATCCAGTTTGCCGTATCAAGTGGAAAGTCGTGCCCCTCGTACCAGTTGTGCGAAAAATACACCCAGGCAGCGGTCTTGCCTGCCAGCTGTTCGTACGTTTGCAGGTCTTTGAGGCTGATGTCACTTTCCTCGCCACTGATTCCCCCGGGGAAAATTCCATGATAAATTTGCTGCTGCGAAGGCGGGATGATTTTTTGTGGTGTGGTTGCAAGCGGGGTCGGAGAGGTTTGGACGTAAGCGGAGGGCGATTCGATGCCTTGTGGAACGGGCAGCGCTTCTTCGCCCTCGTCCTCTAGATCGTTGGGAAACAGCACACCACACGCGAGAATGATATAGAGGTACAACACCAGCAGAAGGGGACGTCTCCGGAGTTGTTTTTGCATCGCAAAAGCCTGTGGACAGTATTACGAATATTTCGTCAACACGCGGTGAATGGGCAGAGCGTTGTTTGGTATGCGCAACACCTCAACCCCTTTCAACCCATTGAGGTCTGCCCGTGTGGTGAGTTTTGCCTGAAGTAATGGGCCAAGTGGTTGCGCCAGGATCATTACCAGTGTTACCAGGGTGACAACCAGAGGCAGACGGTCGAGTTTTTGCCGCCAGGTTTTGCCAACCCCCAGCATCCCCAGCCATGCGGCGATTCCGGCGAGCAGTCCTGCAATGGCAAAATTGGTGCCGCAATAGGGATGAATGGCAAGCGAGGATTGACCACTGTGTAAGCGGGAAATGGCTTCGTTCACAGCCTCGCAAAGCTCCTCTGTGCCGGTGTTGCCGATGACCCAGAAACCGCCCGGACCCGAAATGCCGCCTATAGGTCGTGAAGGGTTCTTTTTAGACAATATCTGCAGGGTGGCGTGCTCTAAGGCGTGATTGCGCTGCAGTCGGGACACGGGGTTTTTATGAGGGTATGTGTGCATCATTTCATCCAAAGGTTTTTGTGGTTGGTAAATCATCTCTGAAGATGAGCATTACTGAGGCTTTTCTTCGAGCAGAGCAAATTTGAGCGCTTCGCGCAGTGAGCGGGCTTCGATGATCTCAATCCCTTTTGTCCATGGCTCGCTGCGGCGTACCTGACGCGGCACAATGGCGGCTCTAAAGCCCAACTTTGCCGCCTCGTTCAGACGGGCATTCATTTGTCCCACCCAGCGCAGCTCGCCCGAAAGCCCTACTTCGCCAATAAGGACGGCATCTGCCCGTACGGGCACATCACGCATTGAGGAAGCGATAGCAGCAGCGATTGCCAGGTCGGCGGCGGGTTCGCCAATGCGCAAACCGCCAACCACGTTGACAAAGATGTCCTGTTCGCCAAGGCGTTGTCCCAGCCGTCTTGTCAGCACGGCGGTAATGAGAAGCAGACGGTTAATGTCCACACCGTTCGGGGTGCGGCGCGGGATTCCAAAGCTGCTGGGGCTGGTCAGCCCCTGTATTTCCACCAACAAAGGTCGTGTGCCTTCCATTGTCACGGCAATTGCGGAACCGGGCGCCGTTGCTACCCGCTCTGCCAGAAAAGCCTCTGAAGGATTGGGGACTTCTACCATGCCGTGTTCGTGCATTTCAAACACGCCCACTTCGGAAGTGGCGCCAAAGCGGTTTTTGACCGAACGCAACAGACGAAACGACAGAAAACGGTCGCCTTCCAGGTAGAGGACGGTATCCACAATATGTTCCAGGACGCGCGGTCCGGCGATGATGCCTTCCTTGGTAACGTGCCCAATGACGAAAACAGACATGTCCGAGCTTTTTGCCGCCTCGCGCAGACGGGAAGAGCATTCCCGCACCTGGGTAATCGAACCAGCGCCGGTATCCAGTTCGGGAAGGTATACGGTTTGGATCGAGTCGATAATCAGCAGGTCAGGATGCAGCGCGTTAACGTGTTCGAAGATGGCATCCAGGTTGGTCTCGGTGAGCAAATACATCTGTTGCGGTGGGTGGGCTACTTCACCATCCGGCTGGCGTAGCAAGCGCATAGAGCGCATTTTGATTTGCCGTTCAGATTCCTCGCCCGAAACATACAACACTGTTATCCTTTTAGCCATTTCAAGCGCCATTTGCAGCATCAGCGTTGACTTGCCAATGCCCGGATCGCCGCCAACAAGGACAATCGAGCCGGGAACAATCCCGCCGCCAAGCACACGGGCAAACTCTTCAATAGGAACTGTCAGACGTTCTTCATGATTGCTTTCCACCTCATCCAGCCGTTGAGGGTGTGCGTGCCCGCTAAGCCCACGCCTTGCCGTCGTCTGAGAACTAGCTGGCGGTGTGAGAATCTCTTCAACCATGCTGTTCCAGCTGCCGCATTGTGGACAGCGCCCCATCAAACGGGGCGCTGTGCGTCCACACTTCTGACAGACGTAATGGGTATGGGGTTTGCTCATATCTTGTATTATAACGGCAAGCTTAAAAAATAGCAGCCGCGCAACGTGTAGTTTACGCGGCTGCGTTTGTCAGTATGATTTTTTAGACGCTGGCTGCCATTTGTTCAGTCTCTGGCGGCGTTTCGCCTTCCCTCTTTAACACCAGTTCATCGTCGAGGACATCAATCAACACGGTATCGCCATCATTGAACTCGTGAGCCAGCAGGGCATCTGAAAGCGGGTCCTCAATTTTTTGTTGGATAACCCGCCGGATGGGACGTGCGCCCATGTCCGGGTCATAGCCCTCTGTGGCAATCATGGCAAGCGCTGCTTCGGTAGGATGCAGTTTGATGTCATGTTCTGAGAGGCGCTGCGCAACTTTGGCAATTTCCAGACCGACAATCTGATGGATCGCTTCGCGGTTGAGCATGCGGAAGACAACCACGCCATCCAGGCGGTTAATGAATTCGGGGCGGAAGACGCGCTTGAGTGCATCCAGCAGCTTTTTGCGCATTTCTTCGTATGCCTGTTCCTCGGCAACGGCTTCGTCTTTGGTAAGCTGGAAGCCAAGCGAAGACTGGCGTTTGATGACATCTGCGCCGATATTGGTGGTGAGAATGATAATCGTGTTGCGGAAATCCACCTTGTGACCCTTGGCGTCTGATAAATGCCCCTCCTCCATGATTTGCAGGAGCATGTTGTGCGCTTCGGGATGTGCCTTTTCAATCTCATCAAAGACCACGATGGAGTAAGGACGGCGGCGAATGGCTTCGGTAAGCTGTCCAGCTTCTTCGTAGCCAACGTAGCCAGGCGGTGCGCCCACAAGACGGCTGACCGTGTGGCGCTCCATAAATTCGGACATATCCAGCTGTATCAGGGCTTCTTCGCTACCGAAGAGAAAACGCGCCAGCGCCTTTGCCAGTTCGGTTTTTCCAACGCCGGTCGGTCCAAGGAAGATAAATGAGCCAATCGGGCGTTTGGGGTCTTTGAGACCGGAGCGCCCACGCCGTACCGCCTTGGAAATAACTTCAATGGCTTCGTCCTGCCCTACTATGCTCCGCTTTAATTCCTCTTCCATGTGCAGCAGGCGTTCGGATTCCTCGCGCGCCATCTGCATGACCGGCACACCCGTCCACATAGAGACGACCTCGGCAATATCGTCCCCTTTGACCACCGGGCTGGTGTCTCGATCCCAGTCATCGCGCAGATGGTTGAGCAGCCTTTCAAGCTCACTGAGACGATCATTCATGTCCTGCACGTCATCGTAGCGATTGTTTTCCTGTGCCAGTTGCTTTTCCTGACGAAGCTGACGTATTTTGCGTATCACTTCTTTGGTCTCTTTGGCGGTTTCGCTTTTGTACATGCGAACACGCGACGAGGCTTCATCAATCAGATCAATGGCTTTATCGGGCAAAAAGCGTTCGGTGACGTAGCGGGCGGAGAGGCGCGCCGCGGCTTCCACAGCTTCGTCGGAGATGGTCAGCCGATGATGTTCTTCGTATGCACTGCGAATGCCGCGCAGAATCTCAATGGTCTCATCTACGGTGGGTTCAACCACCATAATTGGCTGGAAGCGGCGTTCCAATGCTGCATCGCTTTCGATATGTTTGCGGTACTCGTTGAGGGTTGTTGCGCCAATGACCTGAAGTTCGCCGCGCGAAAGGGCAGGTTTGAGAATGTTGGCTGCATCTACAGAGGAACCTGCTGCCCCGGCGCCGACCAGCATGTGTACCTCGTCAATGAAAACGATTGCCCCTGAAGCTTTTAACTCATCAATAACGCGTTTGAGCCGTTCCTCAAACTGCCCGCGGTACATGGTTCCTGCAACCAGCGATCCGACGTCCAGTTGCAGCACACGTTTGCCCAGCAGCGGCGCTGGCACATCCCCTTCAACGATGCGCTGTGCCAGACCTTCGACAATGGCGGTTTTGCCAACGCCTGGCTCGCCAATCAGGGCGGGGTTATTTTTGTTGCGGCGGGCAAGCACCTGGATGACGCGTTCGATTTCCATCTGGCGACCAATGACTGGGTCAAGTTTTCCTTCTTCGGCTTTTCCGGTCAAGTCAATAGCTAACTGGTCAATCAGCGGAGTCTTCCCTTTTTCCTTTTCCTGCTGTGCAGGCTGTGCTTGGGGGCGCGCCGGGGTTGGTGTAGGGCTGCTTTCCTGCAAGACTCTTCTCGTCTGACGGCGGATTTGCTCTGGGGTAACTCCCAGTTTGCGCATTGCTTCCGGTGCTCCTCCCTCTGTTGAGCGGATCAATCCCAGCAGTAAGTGCTCTGTACCCACATAATGGTGCCCCATACGGCGGGCTTCCTCGATTGCAAATTCCAAAACCTGCTGAACGCCAGGTGATAACTCTATACGTGCGTTCCGCTCTTGCCCAAAACCGCTGACGCGTTCAACAATTTCAATCACGCGTTGCGGCTCCAAGCCAAGATCGCGCAGCACACGCCCGGCAACACCGCCTTCTTCCAGGATCAACCCCAGAAGGAGATGCTCGGTGCCAATGGTGCTCTTGCGCATCCGCTCAGCTTCCTGATGCGCTATACTGAGCACCCGGCGTGCCCTTTGAGTGAAACGTTCCATCCCTGCCAAGGGATTACCTCCTTTTTTAACTCTCCGATAACACCAGCCCCTGTTTTTTTGTGTGCACTGCTATAACAGGCGGCTCCATCTTGAAGAAGTCAAACCAGTAAACTTTTGAAAACTTCTTCCACTTCACCAAATCGATTTTACCAAATTATAAGGGGTTGTTATTGGACTTTCAATAAGAGAATTATTAATAATCTTCGCTTATGAATAAGAAAGCTTTTCTCTATGCACCAGATAAGCCAGCGCCCCTAAGCTGAGCAGCGAGATGACCGCGCTGACCAGCAACATCTGGAAATACGCAGGGTCAGGATGATTGTTGAGAACCTTGATGGACAGATTGACAGGCGTTACAGCAAAATGGACAGCCGTTTTGGTAACCTGCCAGCGGTAAAGATGGGCAACAAGCTCATACCCCAAAACACACAGACAGACTAAAAAAGCCATTTGCAGCACAAACTTTGGCTGTTTTTGATCAACCCATGTCTGGATGGCAATGGCAGAGAGGAACATTGCCATAAGCAGGGGCAAGATCAGCATACGCGAAGTTACCCGCTCGCCGTTCAAAAGAGGAATGGGAAGTTGCGAAAATGGCTGGTAAAAATCCCGCAGGGATAGCAATGCGATGACCATCATCGGAACAAGCAGCGGCTGCCAGGTGCGGGCTGAAAAGGACTGTTTGAGCCACAAAATTGTGCCTCCCAGAATGAAAGCCGTGCCCACCCACCCAACGTAAAGGTCAAATTCCCAGTACCCCAGACTGCTGCCAAAGTTTTGGAAAGGCAGCGAGTTTTCGGGCAGGCGCGGCAGGAGCATGGCTTCGAGAATGTGCCATGGGTAGCGGTATCCTCCGTAAAAGTCGGTGTCGAACTTTCCCAGCAGCAACGCGGGCGGCAGAAGACGCACCATGCTGATCAGGTTAGCAAAAACGAGCGTCTTAAGGATTGCCAGAGCGTGTTTCCATGCTGCCAGCGCCAGAATGCCCAGAAAAATTAGACACCAGACGTAGTGATGGTAACCGCCCTGAAGAAAGATAAAAAACAGCAATATTGAGGTCTGCCCCACCCAGCGCCATGTATGGTTGCCTTCCAGCAGCCGAACAATCTGGATAAAAAAGAAAGGCAGCAGAAAGTAAGCCCACCAGGTAATGTGACCAATGCTGAAGTGCCCTACCAGGTGACCATTGAAGTTGAACAGAAATGTCAGAACAGAGAAAACCAGCAGCGAAAGCGAGAACTTGCGCCGCAGCCAGAGCAGGGCGAGAAACCCCAGGGAATACAGGAAAAGGGTGTTGACAACAATGTAATCACCAATGCTTAACCAGCGCAGCAACAGGTATTGAGGCGAAACCATCATGTCGGGTATTGATAAAAGACGATCGGTCAGATTGCGCAGATGCGCAGTTTCTGAGGCGTGCAGGGGGAGCATACCCCGCACAGCCGAGTCTTGCAAATATGCTAGGCGGGCGGCGTTGATTTCAGCCCAGTCGTGGAAGTCAAAAGGAATCTTTCCCCAGTTGAAGAACTCTCCCCACAGCCAGCCGCCCGCCAGGTAAAGGGCGATCAGCCAGACGCGGGGCAGCCAGGTATGTTTTTTTTCGCTCGTAACGTGTAGAAGCGCATCAAGCATTGGAGAAAGCGCTTTTGTGCTGGTTGAAGGGTTGTTTGAAGGGCAGAGCCTGGGTTATAACGATACTCCTTCAAATTGCGAAATTGTATCGCGCCATGCTTGGGGGACGCTCATGCTGCGTTTGTTGTGGTAATCATAGGCGACGGTTACCGTCTCACACCGTGCCATGACCTGATGGCTGTTTTCATCAACAAGCTCGACTCTGTAGGTGATGCTTTTGTTGCCGATCCTGATGACTTTTACGCTGGCTGCGATTTTCTGGTCGGGTTCAATGGGCTGCAGATAAGAAATGTTGATGTTGGCAACGATGGTTGGAAACTCAGAAAAGGTTTTTCCGTCGAATAAGCCCAGTTTGATCAGGTATTGGGTGCGGGCATGTTCCATCAGACTGAGAATGCGGGCATGGTTGACATGCCATTGCGGGTCAAGATCGGCGTAGCGAATTTGAATGGGGAGGTAAAAATTTGTCTCTGCCATACGGTGATTATACCAAACTAGCACTACACAAATTTGCACAGGTTTGTCTGATTTAGGTCATCATTGGCTAGTGACCTCTGTCACTTGCGGGAATTTTTGTGTTAGAATAAACTTCTATAACAGGACTAATTTTACCCTTATTACCAAAAGAGGAAGAATTATGCAAATCACCCGTCAGGCAGATTATGCCCTCCGAGCAATGCTTTACCTGGCGAAGCAAAATATGAATCAGCGCTCTGCGACCAGTCAGATTGCCCAGGAGAAGCAGATACCCCCCTCCTTTCTGGCAAAGATCATTTCGCAGCTATCTATTGCTGGCTTGATCCATACATCACGCGGGGCGCGCGGCGGGGTATTGCTGGCAAGACCTCCTGAGGATATTACCCTTTTGCAGGTGGTGGAGGCGATTGATGGGCCAATTGCGCTAAACGAATGTACGCTGTCTCCTTCGGCGTGTCAGTATACCGATGAATGCCCAATGCATCCCATCTGGTGTGAATTGCAGGCGCAGCTGGTTCAAAGATTGCGCAATACAACATTTGCGGATATTCTTTCCGAAAAAAGCAGTTGAACCAATCGCTTGTTCTGATTTGCTCCTCAATTTTTCTTGGAAAAGCGATTTACCTCAAGGACATTGCAGCTTGGCGACTATCGCGCGGGTAGAACGCTCTATCTGACAGTTTTGTTGCTGGTTCTTATCACTGCATCCAGTGAGATGGTCTTGCGCTCCAACTGGGTGCAGTTTTATCTTAAGAAACCTTTTGTAACCCAGGGGTATCGTTCAGCTGAGGAACGGTTGCAGCTTTTAGATGCCTATGTGAAGCAAAAAGGACAGGTTTCATGTATTTTTTTGGGGAGTTCGATGGTGGCTGTGGGGCTGAATCCGCTTGTTTTTTCGGATGCTTATCAGGCGCATACAGGCGTTGCGCTGGATTGCTTCAATTTTGGGGTGGCAGTTGCTACAGCATCCAGCTATGCCCCGCTGATCAATATTTTGATCCATGAGTATCACCCTCGTCTAATTATCTTGGGCTTAAGCTCTCGAGATTTTGATGGGCGTGAATCTTACGAGCCAGAGGCTGTTTTTCAATATACGCCCTGGGCGCAGTATCATGAGGGCAAATGGAGTGTGGCGGGTTGGCTGGCGCAGCATTCTTTTATCTATCGTTACCTCTCGGTGTTGCCCGAGCGTTTGGCGGAGTATTCCAGAAGGAACGACGAGAAGGGTGAGGCGGACACCGATCGTCCAAAAGAAATTGTGGCAAGACCCTTGCGTGCCGATTATGCGCCGATGATTTATTTTCATGACGTTGCCCCCATTTATGTTTTGCGCGACCGCAGACCTTATGAACCTTCAGTGCCCAAACAACCTTTTGTCCTTTCCCCTGAGGATTTTGAGGGGTATGTCAAGAGCATTGAGCATGCGCAGCAATCTGACACACGCCTGTTGATTGTTGAGATGCCAACCCCTGAGCCATTCTTTGTAGACTGGAGCAACGCCCCAGCGCCCTCTGAACCTCAGGTTTTTCGTGATCAGATCATGGCTTATGCCAGAGACAGGCATGTTCCCGCCTGGCAAACGCGGGATTTAGACCTGGTGGCGTACACGGATTTCGCCGATGTCAGCCATCTGTATGTGAGCGGCGCTATTCGTTTCAGCCAGTGGCTCGGTGCGCAGGTAGGCGAAGCAAGCCGTCTGGGATTGTTGGATGGAAATATACCCGAAACGCTTATCGTTTCGCCACCCTTGCGGGATTGGTCAGTCGGCAGGGATGATTTGCTCCATCATGGCATGTCTCCAGACATATATCAGCAGTATCTTGCGTATCAGGCACGTTACACGCTCACACCGCCGGGGGCTGTGGTCTATAATCCACTACCAGAGGGTTTGCCGCGCCAATTTTCGCAGGCGATCTTGGGCTTTTTCATCAATTACGCCGAGATGGTGGATGAGCATCATCGCCAAGAGTACTTTGACCTGCTGGTTCTCCAAAGCAGGTTGTCCTACCGAGACGATTTGCAGCAGAATGCGGAGAACAAAGCAATACTTACCCTGTGGGAGAAAACGCACATGCCTGGTTATCTGCGGATGCTGGGCGCAGAATATCTGTTCTTTACGGAAAGATGGAACGACGAGACGACGACTCCTGACCCCACTTTGGGCAACGCACTGTATTACACCCTGCTCAAAAGCTGGGAGTTTCCGCCGTTGCACGAAACGTACTATTTGTATCAAGTCATCAGCGATGCAACTTAAGCCATGAGCATCATCTCCGTCGGCTTTGCGCTCTTCACCTGTGTTGTGCTGCTGCTATATTACATATTGCCGCATCGCCAGCAAAATTATCTGCTGCTGGCAGCCTCATTGCTGTTTCTCTCTTTCTGGTCATATCAGGTTGTGATGATATTTGTTTTCTTGACGCTGGCGAATTATCTGGTGGCGCGCCGTGTGCGCCAGGAAGACAACAAACATGCGCGTGTGTTTCTGTGGATTGGGATAGCGCTTAACCTTTTTTCGCTGGCGTATCTCAAATATAACGACTTTTTCTTCCCGTATGTTGCCTACTACCTGAGAAAAACCGGCGTTGCGTTTAGTCTGGAAGGTTTAAAGCTCCTTCTGCCGGTTGGTTTGTCGTTTTATGTGGTGCAGGCAGTTGCATATTTGCTGGATATCTTCAAAGGGGTTGCCCGTCCGGTTGCCAGCCTGGCGGATTTTGCCCTCTTCATGTTGTACTTCCCTAAGCTGATTTCTGGTCCAATTGAGCGCAGCAGAGACCTGATGCCGAAGCTTGAATCGCCGCGCGTTGTAAACTGGGGCTGTTTAGAACGCAGCTTTAGTTTGATAGTTGTAGGTTTGGTGCGCAAACTGGTGATTGCAGATGGGTTGTTTTTATTATTTCCCGAAAGGACATTTATTGAACCGCAGCGTTTTAGCGCACCCCATTTGATGTCTTCCGTCCTGTTTTATGCGTTTATGATCTACAACGATTTTGCTGGTTATACCAGCATTGTGCGCGGTATCAGCGGTTTGTTGGGCATCGAACTTTCTCATAATTTTAACACCCCGTATTTTTCTCGAAACTTCACCGAATTCTGGCAGCGCTGGCATATCACACTTTCAAATTGGCTGCGCGATTATATATTTATGCCGTTGACCCGCGGCTTACTGCGTCGAGGTTTTGACAGCCGCCATCCGCTTACCCTGATCCTGCCTCCGTTTGTAACCATGTTTGTCAGCGCGCTGTGGCACAATGCAAGCGGGGGAATGTTACTGTGGGGTGGTTTGCATGCGCTCTGTCAGGTAATTGAACGCCTGTTTGCCTTATGGAGGAAGAAAGGGATGCAGCATTTTCCCGCTCGTTGGCAGCAAAGCCTGGCGATACTGCTGGTGTTTGCTTTAACCGTGCTGGCATGGGTGCCGTTCCGTATGGAAATTCCCATAGCGCTGCAATTCTACAAGGAGGTGTTTCGCTTTTCCCTCTCTGGCGAAATGTCCATACCTGCTTTGGTCATGTGGATCAGCCTGTTTTTGGTAGCTCTCTCACTGATGATCGATTTGCCGCAGTATCGTCGCGGCGAATCGGTGTTTGTTCAACAGCCGCCCCTGGTCAAAGCGGCGTTGATCAACATCGCCATTGTCCTTCTGACAATTGGAATCGCAGCCCATCTTAAGGCGCCGCCTCCTTTTATTTATCAGGCGTTCTAGTCAAAACGCGGTACAATAAGCCGTCATCATGCCGCGTTCAACTTTTATTCGTCAGGTGTTGCTGTTTGCGCTGATACGGGTGGTGGTTCACACCGGTCTGCGCATGGTGCATCCCTTTCTTCCGGCAATTGGGCGGGGGTTAGGGGTAAATCTGGCTTCTATGGCGCTGGTGGTATCCATTTCTATGCTGGCGGGCATGATAGGCCCATTCTTTGCGCCGCTGGCGGATCGCTTGGGGCGCCGCGTGGGCATGATACTTGGCTTGATCGCTTATATTGCCGGTATGCTGCTGGTGGTGGTCATCCCCACCTATTCTGGTTTTTTGGTTGCATTGCTGCTGGCAGGGGCAGGCAGCGCGGTTTTTGTCACGGCGACTCAGGCTTACACGGGTGATGTTGTCCCCTATGAAACGCGCGGCAGGGTGATGTCGCTCATTGAGTATAGCTGGGGGTTAAGTTTTATCATCGGGATGCCAATCGTCGGGTTGATTATTGACCGGTTGGGGTGGCGGGCGCCTTTTCCGCTTTTTGCCGCTTTGACTTTGTTGGGTCTGTTGTTCATTTACTTCCGCGTTCCTGATACCCGTCTAACCGTATCACAAACGGAAAAAGGCAGCTTGTGGAATGGGTTGCGCACGGTGCTTGTATTTCCCCCTGCCTTGTTTGCGGTGCTGATGGGCTTGACCTCTGGGGCTGGCAATGAGATCGTGGTTGTGGTGTTTGGCGCATGGCTTGAAGACGTCTTTGCGCTTGAGGTGGTGGTGCTTGGGGCGGTTTCCATTGTTATTGGTCTGTCTGAAATTGGCGGCGAAACTCTGGCAGCCTGGCTTGTTGATCGTTTGGGAAAAGAGAAGTCCATCGCGCTGGGGTTGTTGGTCAACAGCATGACGGTGGTTCTTTTGCCCGTGATGAGCAAAACGCTGCTGGGCGGTCTGGTATGGTTGTTTATCTTCTTCATTTCATTTGAGTTCTCGATGGTCAGTTCACTGCCGCTGATGAGCGAGTTGTACCCCCACGGGCGTGCTACTTTGATAGGCGTGTATATTGCTTCGTGGACTTTTGGACGGGCTTTGGGTGCTCTTGCCGGCCCACTGTTGTATGCGTATGGTTTCTGGCTTAATGTCTTGATTTGTTCAGTTCTGGATTTGCTGGCTGTGCTGGCACTGAGCCGGATTCGTCTTCAACCGGTTTTGCGCCAGAGCAATGTGGAATAAATTACTATTTGCTATGAGAAAAGACGCACGCAATCCCCAGACGGTCGTCTTTATGTACGGACGTATGGTGGTTAACATCAACACACGCATGGTGTATCCCTTTCTCTCGACCTTTGCACGCGGGTTGGGGGTGGATATGACTGCTATCTCTCATGTTGTAACCGTAAGGGCGTTGCTGGGTGCTGTCAGTCCGTTCCTGGCGCAGATTGCCGAGCAGCGCGGTCGAAAGACAGGCATTTTGCTGGGGATGGGGTTGTACCTAATCAGTGTCAGCATGGTTTTTGCTGTTCCACTGTACACGGTTTTTTTCCTCTCACAAATCGTGGGGACGCTTGGTTTTTATTTATACATGAGTTCGACACAGGCTTATCTTGGCGACCAGGTGCCCTATCAGAAACGCGGTACAGCAATGGCGATGTTTGAATTGGGCTGGCCGCTGGCTTTTATCTTTGGCATGCCGATGGTCAGCTTCTGGATGGGGCGGTATGGCTGGCTTGGCCCATATCCGGCTTTGATTCTTCTAGGCGTGATAGCGCTGGCCTTGTTGCTGCGTTTTATCCCGCGCGATCCACACGAGGGGCGATCAGCTATCTCTGTCTGGAAAAATTTTGGTCAGGTTGTATCTTCCCCGATGGCGCTGACGGCCTTGCTGCTCAGCTTCTCTTTTTCTGTTGCCAACGAGGTGGTTAATCTGGTATTTGGTGTATGGCTTGAATCATCCTTTGGCATTAAGTTGATAGCGCTGGGGGCTGCTTCTGCAGTGATTGGTTTGGCGGAGTTCGGTGGCGATTCGCTCAGCGCTACTGTCGCAGACCGGCTTGGCAAGCGACGTGTGGTACGCTTTGGCATGATCCTGAATGGGTTGGTCGCTCTGTCGTTACCATGGATGGGGCAGAAGCTTTGGGGCGCCATCATTGGGTTGTTCTTGTTCTATATCACTTTTGAGTTTTCTGTCACCAGCAGTATGCCCATGATCAGTGAGCTGCTGCCAAGTGCCCGGGCGACTTTGCTGGGCGCAAACACTGCCGCCTATTCGTTGGGCAGGGCTTGCGGTGCACTGCTGGCGCCGTGGTTGTATGCGCTGGGTTTTCATGCCAATGTGGTTGTCGCCGCTTTCATGGTGATGGTCTCTCTTTTGGCGCTGAGCAGAATCAGAATAAAAATTCCTGAACCTGTGATGTGAAGGTTGAAAAATGAGCACATATCCGCAGTTGAACGAGTTGATCGAACTTGCCCGGCGCGCAGGCGAAATTTTACGCGCGCACTTTGGGAAGGAGATTGAAATTCGGCACAAGGGGCCCGTTGATCTGGTTACCGAAGCAGACCATCGTTCTGAGGAGTTTCTGATAGCTGCCATTCAGGAGCGTTATCCGCAGCATAAAATCATTACAGAAGAGTCAGGTCTGCTAGAAGGCAATCCACAGCATTGCTGGTATATTGACCCGCTGGACGGGACGATGAATTATGCGCATGGTGTGCCCCTCTTTGCCGTTTCGCTGGCGTATGTGGAGCAAGACTGCCCAAAGCTGGGAGTTGTGTATGATCCTATTCACAATGAATGTTTCAGCGCTGAACGGGGGAAGGGGGCTTACCTTAACCAGCAACGTATCCACGTTTCGACAGTGTCAAAACTGGAAAGCAGCCTTCTGGTAACCGGGTTTTTGCACAGCTATCGCGCAAAGCAGATTGCCAATCTCGAATATTTCAGGCGCTTTCTTCTGGTTGCTCAGGGGATTCGGCGCTTTGGGTCTGCGGCGTTGGATTTGTGTTATGTTGCCGCCGGGCGGTTGGATGGATATTGGGAGATTGGCATTGCGCCATGGGATATCGCGGCTGGTGCGTTGATTGTGGAGGAGGCAGGGGGCAGGGTAACAAATATCAATGGGGATACAAACTACTTTCGACCGCCTTTTGATCTCCTTGCGGCAAATCCAAACCTGCATTTTGAAATGCGCGCTGTGCTGACGGGCGAGGCAGGCGCCACTCTTGTTGCACTTTGATGAAGCATATTGACGGGCCAGCGAAATTGCTTGATGGTTATGTGTCTTCGCTGACGTAACTGTCGCAAAGCTGGTGGGTTTTGCCTTAAGTATAAAAAGCCAGCATATCTGGCGATCTTAATCGTTCAATTGCCCTGGCAGTGGCGGTTGAAAAGTCGCCGACCATTTTTGGGACAAAGACTAAAACTGCCTATTGCATTTTGCCAAAAATATGCTACAATGTTCACAAGTAATGAACGTTCTTTTTTTATGAACGTTCTAATTTCGTGAACAATCTAAATATCCCAATAGTAAGGTAACAACTTATCGTCAATCCCGTTCGATACAAAACGCATTGGAGGAAAAAATCCATTGTCCGAGCGAATAGAACAAATTCGACATGTACCCCAACCACTGGGGGCGGTTATGCCTCGTCTTTCTGTCCAACATGTAACCAAAATCTTCCCCGGTGTCGTTGCCCTGGATGATGTCTCATTTGAGGTGCTGCCAGGTGAAATCCACGCCATGGTAGGGGAGAATGGCGCCGGAAAATCAACTTTGATGCACATCATTGCCGGAGTGCACTCCCCTGATAGGGGAGAAATGACCCTGGACGGGCTACCATATTTGCCTGAAGATGAGAAAGCCGCCCAAAAAGCCGGGATTGCCATGGTCTTTCAGGAGGGCAGTTTGTTTCCCCCATTGAGCATCGCCGAGAATATCTTTGCCGGGCGTCAGCCGGTAAAACCCGGCGGCAGGATTGATTTTTCTACCATGCGCACCCAATCCAGAGAATTGCTACGCGATCTAGGGGTAGATTTGAACCCTTCGACCCCTGTGGCTGACCTTTCTCCCAGCCAGCGCCAGCTTGTGGAAATTGCCAAGGCACTATCACAAAAAGTGCGTTTGCTGATCCTTGACGAGCCGACATCTTCGCTGACCATCAGTGAAGCGCGGCATCTTTTCGATGTGCTCCGTCATCTGGCAGAGCGCGGGGTGGCAATCATCTATGTCAGCCATCGTCTCGCTGAGGTTTTTGAAATTGCCCATAGGGTAACCGTGCTCAAGGATGGCAAGGTTACTGGGGTACGTCAGATTGGAATGACCACGCCAGATGAGTTGATTAGCTTGGAGGTGGGTCGCGAGCTTTCGTTTGATCCGGATACAGCCCGCGCTCCTGCCAATGCGCCGTTAATCCTGGAAGTTGAAAATCTGGTAGCCCCACCGGTAAAGCATGCTTCGCTCAAAGTGCGCGCCGGGGAAATCGTTTGTCTGGCAGGGTTAGTCGGCGCCGGGCGCACCGAACTATGCGAGGCTATTTTTGGCGTTCGCCAGCGGACTACCGGGAAGGTGTGCATCGAGGGTGTAGAAATTTTTCCCAAACATGCTATGGAAGCCATGCAGGCAGGTATTGGCATGGTACCCGAAGACCGTCGTGAAGCCGGTCTGTTTCTGGCAATGAGCATTGCCGCCAATGTTACTGTTGGCAATCTGGAAAAGGTCAGCAAAGGTGCCGTCATTATCAACAAAGAGGTTGAACGTCTGGCAAAGGACTCAGTGGAAAGGCTCAAAATTGTCACACCTGGGATCGATCGCGAGGTGATGTTCCTCAGCGGTGGCAATCAGCAAAAAGTGCTTTTGGCGCGCTGGCTGGCGCGCAAACCCAAATTGCTCATTGTGGATGAACCCACACGCGGTGTGGACGTGGGCGCCAAAGCGGACCTTTACGCCATTTTGCGCAATCTGGCAAAAGAGGGGGTTGCCCTGCTAGTAGTCTCATCAGACTTACCCGAAGTGCTCGCTCTGGCGCACCGCATTGTAGTGATGTCCGAAGGTGTTACCGTGGGCGAGCTGGATGCCAGACAGGCAGACGAGATTACCATCCTTCAGATGGCAACGCCAAAGAGCAACTCTTTTGAGCAAAATCAGGCGGCGAGAGCATGACAGACAAAAAATCAGGTACAGGAGAGACGGAGACGCAGAAGATGAAAAAACAAACCGAAAAATGGAGCATCAACTATTTGGCAAAACGCATTGCATACGACCGACCATTACTGCTGGTTACACTGATCCTGATCATCTCAATTTTCATGACAATTAAACACCCAGAGGCTTTTCCGCACTGGGATAATTTTGCTGCGGTTCTTCTGGACACAGCACAGGCGGGTATCCTCACTGTGGGGATGATGATTCTGCTGGTAGGGGGTGTGTTTGACCTTTCCATCGGTTCCACGCTGGCATTTGCCGGGATTGTAGCAGGCGTTGTTGTCAAAGATGCCGGGGCGCCGCCGTTAATCGCTTTTTTGGCAGGAATGCTCACTGGGCTGATCGTGGGTGTGATCAACGGGCTAATCATTACCCGTTTTCGTATCAATGCCCTGATCACCACACTGGCGATGCAAGGCATTTTGCGCGGTGTGACGCAGATAGTTTCTCCGGCCGGGGTTGCCAACCTGCCGCATGGGTTCAAACCCTTCGGGCAAACCATGTTTCTTGGGTTACAGTCACCATTTTGGATCATGATCATCATTGCTTTAGCTGGCTGGTTTGCCATGAGCCGCATGCGCTTTTTCCGTCAGTTTTACTACATCGGCAGCAACTCCAAGGCTGCTGCGCTTTCCGGAATTAAGGTTGAACGTCTGACCTTGGTGGGGTTTGCCTTGATGGGGTTGCTCGCTGGTCTGGCTGGGACGTTGTTAGCTTCACGTCTGAGCAATGCTGTTGTCCTCGCCGGGAGCGGTGTTGAGCTACGCACGATCACCGCTGCTATCTTGGGCGGTGCCAGCCTTTCTGGCGGCGTTGGCACTATCCCCGGCGCGTTCCTCGGCGTGCTGTTTATGTCATTGATTCAGAACATGTTGATCATCACCCGGGTACCGGTATTCTGGCAGAGCATCGTGGTAGGCATCATTCTTCTGGTTGCTATTGGTATTGATCAACTCGGTCGTAGCCGACGGTGATCTTCAGAAAGGAGGGAAAAATTTAGATAGAGACGGTGATTCATCAAAACAGAAAGCGTAGACGACACAGCTCACATGTCACAGAAACCCTGCTGAAAGAGTTCTGAAAAGAAAAAGTACTTAGTTACGACGAAAGGAATGGATCAAGAGATGAAAAGCAAACGTGTATGGCAAATAGTTTCGTTGCTTATAGTGGTTCTGTTTTCGTTTGGTGCCTGTGCTCCCAAGCCAGCCGAGCCCGCCGCCCCAGCTGGCGGCGCATCGGTGGGAAAAATAGGCAGCCCCGAACGCGCCACACAGGAGTATGTATGGATTTCTAACTATTCCAACCTACCACTGTTTGTAGAGCGCGTCTATCCAGCGCTGGATGCTTTTGCCCGTGATTTTGGTGTGGTGGTGCGCAAGGCTGGTCCAACCACTGATGATCTGGCGGCTTACATCGCCACAGTTGAGACCGAATGTGCCCGCAAGCCAGCTGGTATCATTGTTGTCGGTGGGTGGGATCAATCGTTACAGGAACCGGTCAACAAGTGTATTGACATGAAAGTTCCAACGGTGGTTACTGATGGTGATTTGCCCAATTCGCGCCGCCTGAGCTATGTAGGCACCAACTGGTACAATCTGGGCGTTACGATGGCAAAATTCCAGATTGATGCCCACAAAGAAAAAGGGCTGGCTACCGGCAAGGTAGCTGTCCTTTCTCCCATCCAGATGCAGAACATGCAGGAAGCCCGTCAGGGAATCAAGGACACATTAGCTGGCACTGGCATCGAAGTGGTGGCAGAAGAAGATAACGAGTCGAATGCCTCCATTGCCGCGCAGAAAATGGCGGCCATTCTTGCCGCCAATAAGGACCTGACTGGCGTCTTTGGTCTGGATTCAGAATCTCCTCCAGGCATTGTCGCTGCGCTGGATGAAGCTGGCAAAACCGGTCAACTGATCGTTACCGTCAACGAAGCCGGGCTGGATTTCTTCAACAACATCAAAGAGGGCAAGGTGAACCTGATCACCATCGAGAAATACGATGTGATGGAATACATGGCGCTCACCATGCTCTACATGTGGCACAATGACGCTATCCGACCCGCCGGTTTGGACCCGTGGACCAGCAACTGGATGCCCAACAAAATCGACTCAGGCTTGCTACTGGTGAACAAGGATAATGTGGATGAGGTGATCAAGTACTACACCGAAGCGGCAAAGAAATCTCAGTAAAAATAAGCCAAAAGACCTGACAGGCTGTATAAAACCTGTCAGGTCTAAACATAGGGAGTAGGTTTTCAGCCTATCAGCCATTGGACAGGTTTCTCGTCTGCCAAAACGAAAGGAAGTTGCTGTTATGGCATTAATAAGCAATCATCCAAAGATTTCTATTGAAGAATTCGATCGCCTCTTTGAAACGCTCAAGAATTGGGGCAAATGGGGTGCGGACGATGTAATGGGAACGCTGAATTACATCACGCCCGACAAGGTACACGCCGCTGCGGCGTTGGTCAAAAGCGGGCGCAGTGTCTCGATGGCTATTCCTATTAACACCCTTGCCGGACCCGATAACCCTAATCCTGCCATTCACTATATGAACACCACCCACGATATTGACATCGGTTGTGGTGAACTGCGTTTTGCCACCGATTTCCTCGCCATGCAGTTTCACGGCGACTGCCACACACACATTGATGCCCTGTGCCATATCGCCTACAAAGGGCAGCTCTACAATGGCCGTCCGGCGGGGCTGGTGACAGCTCGCGGCGCGCTCGGTCTGGATATCACCGATTACGCGCAAGGCATCGTCGGCAAAGGTGTGCTCATTGATATGCCGCGCCTGCGCGGGGTGAAATGGCTCGAACCGGGTGAAGCCATCACCCGCGAGGATATCGAAGCCGCCGAAGCAGCTCAGGGGGTGCGTCTTAGCGAAGGTGACATCATGGTCTTTCGCACCGGTCATCACCGCCGGAGGCTTGAACTGGGTGCATGGGATGCGGGATATAGCGGTGAGGGGCGTGCAGGGCTGGATCCCTATGCTCTTACATTGCTTCACGAGCGTAAGGTAGCAGCTTTTCTCCCCGATGGTGATGGTGAGTTGGTGCCATCTTATGTGGAAGGGCTGGAATATCCCATCCACCCACTACAGGTAACAGCAATGGGGATGTGCGTGGCAGACAGCTTGCAATTTGAAGAACTGGTGAGGGTGTGCAATGAGGAGAAACGCTTTGAGTTCATGGTGGTCATCGCTCCGTTGCGTCTTCCAAAAGCCACTGGTTCGCCCTTCAACCCTATTGCGGTTTTCTAAAGTTGAGATAAAGGTAACAGGAATTAACCACAAAGGGACGCAGAGGTTTCGGGTGTTTCTCTGCCCTCTCCCAGTGAGAAAGTGAGAGACTGGCATGAGCGAAGAAAAACGTGTGGCAATCATTACTGGCGGCGGTAGCGGGATCGGTGCGGCGGCAGCAAAACTTTTTGTCTCACAAGGGGTGCGCGTGGCACTGGTGGGGCGCCGTCTGGAGAACCTCAACCATACCGCCATGGCAATACGTGATGCTGGTGGTGAAGCGCTGACCATCCCAATGGATATAGGCAAACCCGATGCTCCGCAGAAGATTATCGCCAATGTGGTAAACGTCTGGGGCAGCGTGGATATTCTGGTTAACAATGCCGCGGCAATTAAACATCTGCCCATTGATCAGGCAACAATGGACGTCTTCGATGAGCACGTGGCAGTCAACGTCCGCGCCCCATATTTTCTGGTACAGGCGGCGTTGCCTTATTTGCGCAAGTCCGCTCTGCCGACGGTGATTAACATCTCATCTTCCTCGGGATCGCTGGCTATACCTGGTCAGGCAATGTATGGCATGTCCAAGGCGGCGCTGGAATATCTCACCAGATCGCTGGCAGCTGAGCTGGCGCCGCTTGGGGTTCGCGTTAACGCCATCGCTCCTGGCCCGGTGGACACGCCTATTCATCTTACATGGGCAGGGGATGACGTGGCTGGCGCCTATGAACGGATGAAAAAAGAAGTGCCGCTTGGACGGATGGGCACAGCAGAAGAACTGGCGGCATGGATCGTCTGGCTGGCAAGCCCGCAGGCAAATTGGGTTACCGGCGTGATCATCCCTGTGGATGGCGGGCAAGTATTGCCCGGTGCACTCTCGCGTATTGTCGAGTAAATTTATGTGGCACAGATAAACGCCAATTGAAGGATCAGCTATGGAACGACGTTTTGAAGGAAAGGTAGCACTGGTAACAGGGACAACACACGGCATTGGACAGGCGACCGCGGTGCGTCTGGCCGCTGAGGGTGCGCTGGTGGCTGTCAACCATCGCCCAACCAGCGACCCGACTGAGACATTAGAGCGGGTGCGCGCCGCTGGAGGCAAGGCTTTTCCCGTTGCCGCCGATATGCGTAACCCAGAGCAAGTGCTGGCAATGGTGAAAGAGACGGCGCGCGTTGGCGGGCGGCTGGATTATCTGGTGAGCAACGCTGCTATCAATCCCCTGCTGAAATGGGATGAGATCACACTGGAAGATTATGATCGCATTCAGGAGACCAACCTGCGCGGGACGTGGGTGGTGTGTCAGGCTGCTGCCAAACAAATGATCCGAGAAGGGCACGGCGGGGCAATTGTCTGCGTTTCGTCCATCTCTGCGTGGGTGGCGGCGCGTGAGCAGACAGTATATTGCGCCACCAAGGCCGGTATCTGGATGCTGGTTAAAGCCCTTGCTGCCGTGCTGGGCGAACATGGCATCCGCATCAATTCGGTGCTCCCCGGTGCCATCCTGACCAATATGAGCAAGGAACTGTTAAACCCCGACGCCCCAGCGCGCAAGTATTACGAAACCCGCACCCCGCTGGGACGCATCGGAGCGCCAGAAGAGGTGGCAAGCGTAATCTCCTTCCTTCTCAGCGACGACGCCAGCTATATGACCAGCTCCGAACTTCTTGTTGATGGCGGCTTCATCACCAACGCGGAATGAGCGGATAATCTGGAGGTATCAATGAGCCTGTTGGGTATTGATATGGGTTCCAGTTCGGTAAAGATCGCCGCCTACGATGTAGATGGCAGGATGCTTGCCGTAACCGGTAAGGAGATCACCCCCCTTCACCCCCAGCCCGGTTGGTGGGAGACTGACCCTGAAGATGTGTGGCGCGCCACGCGCCTCGGACTGGAGGAGATAGCCAAAATGGACGCTCTGCGCCATGACCCGCCAAGCGCTCTAGCTATCAGCGCCTCAGGGCGCGAGAATTTTCCGGCAGACCAACAGGGAAATCCTCTGGGCAATAACATCATGGGTGCTGACGTGCGCGGGATGGAGTTTGAGTCTCCTCCTCAGGGCGCACCGATTCCCGAGCCCTGGAGTTTCTCCTGCGGACACCTGCGCGAACGCATGGATCCTGTGCTTCGTCTTCTCTGGTGGCGCAAATATCATCCCGAAATCATTGCCCGAACGCGCATGTACCCTGACTGGCACGGTTTCCTCACCTACCGTCTGTGTGGGCGCAACGTCAGCGAGCGCAGTCTGGTGGGCAGATGGCTGGTGTATGACCTCCACACCCGCACGTGGGACGTCCAGCGCCTGGCAGAGTATCAGATCGCAAGCGAACTACTCCCCGAAGTGCTTGAGGCAGGCGAGCCAATCGAAAAGATTCACCCGCAATTAGCTGACGAACTGGGGCTGCCGCGCAACCTGCTCATCGTCAACGGTGGACATGACCTGAACTGCGCAGCGCTTGGGGCAGGTATATCCGAACTGGGTACCGCGCTGCTCATCAGTGGCTCGTATGAAAACATGCTCATCCCCACTGAAGCCTTCCCCACTTCTTCCATGTTGCTACGCGGTCTTTCCATCACACCCCATTTTGGTCGCATCGAACGCTCCATCTATGCTATCTGTCCCACAGGAAACGCAGTGCTCAACTGGGCAAGGGAGCTGGTTGGCATATCTATCGAAGAACAGGTAGGCTCGCTAGAATCGGAAGGGCTAGGACCCGGTCCGCTACTGGCACTTCCTTACCTTTCAGGCGCCATGCTTTACTGGGAGAACGGGCGCAAGTTGCGCGGCGTGCTCCTGGGGCTAACGCTCGCAACGCGCCGTTCAGATATCGTGCGTGCCTTTATGGAAAGCATTGCCTACGACCATGTGAATACCCTTTTGCTCCTTGCTGAGGAGGGTGTCGAAGTCAAAAAGCTACGCGCCACAGGCGGCGGGACGCGTTCCATCTGGTGGACACAACTTAAAGCAGACTTGCTGCAAATGCCCATCGAGGTAGCCAGCCAGCCGGAACCCGGCACCTTTGGCGCCGCACTGCTTGCTGGTTATGGCATCGGCGTGTACCGCGATTTGGAGACTGCCAGCCGCAAGTACGCCGGAACAGGCAAGGTATTTACACCGCAGCCCGGAAGGTTCGCTCTGCACCAGAAACGTTTAGAGATCTACCGCCGACTGGTGCCCAGCCTGTTGCATACCGTTTTTGAGGATTGGTATTGATGACAGGACGCATCAATTTGTATTCTCAAGCAGAACTCTTGGAAAGGCAGGGTTTGCGATGGAGATAAACCACGACAGACGCAGTAGCAAAAAAGAGTTGCAGGTGCGACTGGCAGAATATCTGATTCAGCTGGAGGAGGGCAACAAGCTCCCCAGCATCCGCAAGCTGGCTTCTACAACCCACATGAGTCTAGGTTCCGTTTCTTCAGCGCTGAACGACCTGCAGGAAATGGGCGCGGTCAGCATTCAAAAACGTGGGCACCTCGGGTCAATCGTGGAAAAGATTTCGATGAACAAATTGTGGAACGTTATCGAACCTGGGCCTCTGGTGATCGCCATGACCTTGCCCATGCACCTCAAATTTGAAGGGCTGGCTACCGGATTGAAGATGGCATTTGAAAACGCTGGGATCGACGCTTATATGATTTTCATTCGTGGATCACTCACCCGCCTCAAAGCGCTGCGCGAGAATCGCTGTCATGTTGCTGTGATGTCGGGGATGGCGGCGGAGGCGCTCTGCGACGAGGGGTTAGAAATTGTGCTTACCCTGCCAGCAGGGAGCTGGATATCTGGTTATACAGTTTTCTATCGTGATCTGCCTCCTGGCTGCAATAGACCGCTGCGCGTGGCGGTGGACACAGATTCGCAGGATCATCGGCGGTTAAACGACCTGGAGTTTGCAGGTCAGGCAGTGGAATATCGCTATGAATCGTTCGTCAAGTTCTCGCGTCTGTTGCGTAATGGGGATGCGGATGCAGCTATCTGGACTGTCGATCAGGAAGAGGCTTACCTCGGCGCGGATATAAAACAACGTCCCCTCTCAGAGCATGTGATGAAAAAGATTGGAGAAAAATCTCTTTCAGCAACCTTTATCGCCCGCGCTGGTCATGGGGCACTGCGGGCGCTTTTTACAAATGTTATTGATCCGCAAACGCTTCTTCAGGTACAGGCAAAAGTGGTGGCAGGCGAGATGGTCCCTGGTTACTGAGGTCTGTGTTGGGCATTTCAGGAGCTTGAATGAACAACCATGAATACGAAATCGGCTTACGTAAAGATCAGCTCGATACCCCAGCATTGCTGTTGGATCTGGATGCACTGGAACATAACATTCAGACGATGGCAGCCTTCTGCAAAAAAGCTGGCATTGCCCTGCGGCCACATGCCAAGATTTACAAAGGCACTCCCATCTTTGCCTGGATGCAGCTACGTGCAGGCGCCATTGGTATTACTGTTTCCAAGCTCGCCGAGGCAGAAACTCTCGCTGCTGGTGGCATCTCCGATATTCTCATCGCAAATCAGGTGGTGGGAGCGCGCAAAGTGCAACGACTGGTCAATCTGGCGGCTTATACCGATGTCAAAGTCGCGGTCGACTCACACGAAAATGTGCAGGAGCTTTCAGACGCGGCTGTGGCGCGCGGGGTCAAGTTGGGCGTGTTGCTGGAAATCAATATTGGCAACAACCGTTGCGGCGTTGAACCCTTTGCGCCCTCGCTCAACCTGGCACACAAAGTGCTTGCCTTGCCTGGTCTCAAGTTGTGCGGCATCATGGGCTACGATGGGCATCTGGCATTTGTTGAAGATTTAAAAGAGCGTGCTGAACGCTCACGCCAGGCTTACCATCTGCTAATCGAGGCACGCGATTATCTAGAAAAAGCCGGAATAAAAATCGAGATCGTCAGCGGTGGGGGAAGCGCTACCTACCAATCTGCCGCCAGCGTCAAGGGTCTCACTGAACTTCAGGCTGGCTCTTATCTCCTGCTCGATACCACCTATTACGAAAACGGCTTAAAGGATTTCCGCCCAGTGCTCACCATTTTAGCTACCGTCATCAGCCGTCCGCAGCGCCAGGGCGCTGAGAATATTGCCATCCTTGATGTGGGACGCAAGATGCTGGATACCTTCTATGGACTCCCGACAGTCAAATACCCTGAGGGTGAAATCTTCTCTATGCCGCAGGAACACAGCCGCCTCAGGTTGGCTGACCCGCAGACAAAGCTGGCTGTAGGCGACAAAGTGGAATTGTGGGTGAACGATGCCAACGGTACGGTGAACCTCTATGATAGTCTCTATGCCATGCGCGGTGACATTGTTGAAGCCGTGTGGGAACTCACTGGACGGGGAAAGGCGACCTGAAGCATGATTCAATCCCACCAGATCATCCTTCACAGTGAGGGTCGCTTTGACGTGATCAACATTACGCACCATGTCGCCGATTTTGTCACTTCTTGCGGGGTACAAAATGGGCAGGTAACCGTCTTTTTCCAACACACCACCGGCGCGGTGATCATCGGCGAGCATGAGACCGGCATTGTTGCCGATCTGCAAAATATGTTCGGGCGCCTCGCACCGCTGGATTACCCCTACAAACATCACATCCGCGGTGTGGATTTCAATGGTCACGCCCATGTACGTACTGCACTGATGCCGGTCAGCGTTACCATTCCATTGATCGATGGCAAAATGGCTCTTGGCAAGTATCAGGACATACTCGTCATTGACGATCAGGTGGACGCCGAACCGCGTTCGCTGGTGATACAGGTCAGTGGAGAGTAAGCGAATGAGCGCAATCAATGCGGTGTTCTTTTGGTTCAGCGGCGTCATCATTCAACCATTACATACGCTTCTCTTTCATGCCCTTCAAAGTCGTGGCAATCAAACCAATCTGCTGATGCAGTCTGAATACTTCACGCTGTGCGATGCTCTTGCAACAGGAGCGCTGGACGCCGCCGCATTTTGCCGCCGTCTGGCGCAGATATGCGCACTGGATGTGGACTCCGCCACGCTGGAGAAGGAAATTCTTGCTGCAGCAGAACCCAACCCTGGGGTGAACGCTGAGATTGACAAGCTGCCGAGAGAATATCAGCGCTGGCTTGTGGTTGATCTGCCCGCTCACTGGTTTGAACAGCTTGCCGGGCGCATCGAGGTTTCTTCCTGTTTTTCCCCGCAGGAGATTGTTTTCCTCCCCCATGCAGGTCTGCCGCGCCTTGTGCCAGAAGCATTCGATTACCTCGCACGCTGCGCGCGCACCTCGCGTGGCAAATGTCTGCTTTTTCACGCCTCCACCCACCATGCCATTGAAGCACTCAATTATGGCATGCATGCGGCGACATTTGTTGATGCCCGGCATATCGAGCGCGAGTTCCTCCTCCGCCGCATCACTGACAAAGCATACCGTGTTCATTAATCTCTAGTACAGCGCGCGTACGAAATATAATAATGCCTACGTTTGCCCCTCTACGCCAGCATCGTCAAGCCTTCAACCTGGAGAACACATGAAAATATCTACTGCGACCTCTGTATTCTTGAACTACACCCTCCCCGATGCGTTGGATGAGATCGTCCGCTGCGGGTTTGATGGTGTAGATATATGGTGTGGACGCCCGCACCTTTTCCGCAGGGATTATCCCCCCGAAATGTTGCAACACATCCGCCAGATGTTACAGAAAAACCACCTCACTCCCGTTTCTGTGATGCCCGCCTTCTTCCGCTATCCGTTTTCCCTCTCCAGCCCACTGGATGCCATCCGCAGTGACAGCATCGCTTACATGAAGGACTGTATTGACAACGCTGCCGCCATCGGTTCAAAGGTCGTTCTCGTTGTCCCCAACCACAGTCTACGCGGGCAGACACTGGATGACGCCCGCCAACGCTTCATTGACAGCCTGTCTCAGCTTGCTCCGTATGCCGCTCGCAATGGTATCACCCTTGGATTAGAAGTCGTCTATCCCCTCCTCTCGGACTATATGTCCGCCACAGATCATGCCCTCCAGGTCATCCATAACCTTGGCGGCAACAATCTTGGAGTTGTCCTCGATAGCGGGCATCTTAACCTCTCCGATGAGGATGTGCGCTCCGCCCTGGAGAACGTCGGCGATCTTCTCCTTCAGATGCACATCAACGACAACGACGCCAGACAACAGCAGAATGCCATTCCCGGCGAGGGCGTCTTCGATTTCAAAATGCTGGTGGCGCTGCTACGCCAACGCGGCTATCAAGGATTTCTCAGCCTCGAACTGGGGTGGGGTTATACCTTTGACCCCATGCCTGCTATTCAAGAATCCCTGCGTCGTGTGCGCTCCCTGCTCGATGAGAATCAGAAGTAACAAATGACGGCGACTTTTTGTTTGGATTCGCGTATTACGGATGATTACCTCCAGCGCATTGAACAGCGCTTGCCCACCTCGATGAACGATGAACGCGTACGCCGCGATGCACAAGCCAAGGTTGAAAAACTGCGTCTCTGGATGGTACAACAAAAGCTGGATAGCGTCCTCATTTCACGCTATGACAACTTTGCATGGCTCACATGCGGTGGCGACAATCGCGTCCTCAAAAACACCGAGACGGGTGCCGGACATCTCCTTCTCACTGCCGACCGTCAGTATCTTCTCGCCTACAGCATGGATGGCGAGCGCATCCTCGAAGAGCAAATCCCTGCTCAGGGATATCAACTCGAAACCGTCCGCTGGTACGAGGGCGACCCACGTCATCTCACCTTCAAGTTGGGTGGCAAGCGCATTGCCGCTGACACCGCTCTTCCTGGTGCAGAAGAACGCACGCTGGAAATTCACCGTCTTCACGAACCACTGACCGAACTAGAGATTGACCGCTGTCGCTGGCTGGGACGGCAGAGCGCTCTCCTCCTCGAGGCGCTTGCCCGCCGGTTACACCCCGGCATGACGGAAGAAGATGTCGCCCGTGAAACGCAATGCCTCTATTCTCTTCATGGCATCGAGCTAATTGTCCTCCTTGTTGGCAGCGACGCGCGTGCCATACGTCTACGTCACTCCGTTCCCAGCGGGAAACGCATTGAGAAATACATTCTCCTTCATCCCGCTGCCCGCCGCTGGGGGCTGCACGCCAACATCTGCCGCAGCATCCATTTCGGCAAACCCGAACCCGGTCTGTGCCAGACGTATCACGCCGCGGCTACCATTTATGCCCGCACACTTGGCATGCTCCAACCAAGTCTACCCTTTGCCAACATCCTCGCCGCACAAAAAACTTGGTATGCCGATTTGGGCTATACCAATGAGTGGCGCGAGCACTTTCAGGGTGGCCCCTGCGGTTACATCCCCTGTGACCCGACACGCTGTTTCACCGCCATGCATGTTGTCGCCGGGCAGGCTTATGATTGGTTTATCACCCTCCCCGGCGTCATGTCTGAAGAGCTTGCACTGCTCACCATTTCAGGCATCGAGGTCGCTTCTCTCTCCCCCAATTGGCCAAGTCTGGCAATTGATACACCAACAAGTGGAGAAATTCGTTTGCCGGATATGATCGTGGTCTGACCAATGCGCGACACGACTTCCCTCTCTCTGGCAGACAGGAGCAAGGTACAGACATCTGCCCAGTCGCTAACACATCACACCTCGCTGATCCAATGCGTCCAAGCCACCCCCTGCGTTTTCAGCGCGTTGACCAGCTTTTCGTCTGCGCTCTAGAGATCGGCGCTCAGCTGCTCGGCCAGCGCAATGCACTGTGCACTGTAGGCTTTGTTTTGCACCAAACGCTCCGCCTGCGCAGGGCGGACTGCAAAATCTTAGAACACACACTTGGGTTTGTCAATTTCCCTTCATACGCGCATTCGTGCTTGTTCCATCCCAACGTAAGAGCGCTGTTCTTACCTCTTCATCAGCAATCTTTTCTACCTCTAGCAATTCTCTGAAACCAGGGTATTCCATGGCCGGGCGCACAACCTCTTCTGACAATTCTGCTAGAATCTGAGCAAAGGGACGGTGTGTCTGGGAGGATATGATCCGTAGCATCTCGCGTGATGCAGCCTGTGGCTGGCGGCGGTGTGGTGGATAACCACCCCCCATCTCTACGCTGAAAAATTGGTCAAAGATCATACGTAGGTTAACATCGCTTGCCCAACCGTAGCCCTGATTGAGCGCCAGTGAGAGACAGTTGCCAGCATTAATTTGGGCAAACAACCAGGCATCCAGCGGGCAGAGGATATGCCCGCATACCACGCCGGGGTATTGCATGACCGCGTTTAAAAACCCCTGCCCGGTACCACAACCGCCTACCACCAACTGAACTCGTCCCAGATTAAGCAGGATAGCAGCCATCAGTCCTGTATGAATGTACTGTAACTCGGGCTTCTCGCCATTCTTCTTCATTCCCACATTGATAATCTCATGTCCCCTGCCCTGCAACGCGGCAAGAATATCAGCATTACGATCAGCAGCGCTGGTTTCGTTAATCACAGCTATTTTCATACTCGTTTTCCTCAAAACCTTCAACAAACTCAAGCCGCCGATAAAGGCTTGCTGAATACACAGGCTTCTTTCTTCCGTAACACCTTTTCTGCTGCGTGGACAATATGTTCCACGCCCAGCCCCATATAGTCCATCAGGCTTTCGGGATCAAGCGCGGTGGGGGCAAAACTATCGGCAATGCCCACCCGCTCTACAGGTACAGGGCAGTTTTCGGCCAGGACTTCGGCAATTGCGCTGCCCAGCCCGCCAAAGATGGAATGCTCCTCGGCAGTAACAACAGCGCCTGTCTCTGCTGCCGCAAGGCAAACAGCTTCAGCATCTATCGGTTTGAGTGTATGGATTTCAATTAGTCGTGCTGAGATGCCACGCTGTGCTAACCTTTCAACTGCTAGCAGACTGCGTCCTGTCATCGCACCTGTAGCAAAGATAGAAACGTCTCCCCCCTCCTGCAGAGTAATGGCTTTGCCAATCTGCACGTCCACGTTGGGTGAGTGGACTGGCAGGCTGTGTGCGCGGCTAATACGCAAATAGACTGGGCGGTCATATTCACCAAGCACAGACACCCAGCGGCGGATTTCGTTGTTGTCTGCGGGGACAATGACGGTCATGTTAGGCAAAGCGCGCATCACTGCCAGGTCAGTAATACAGTGATGGGTTGCACCGTCCTTGAAATCCGAGAGACCAGCGTAATGTCCTACCAATCTGACTGCAGTCTCGGCGTATGCAACACAAGTACGCACCTGTTCAGCAGCGCGCAGACACAAAAACGCAGCAAAGGCATTGACAAAAGGTACCCACCCCTCCAGAGCCAGTCCTACCCCAACGTCTACCATGCATGGCTCTGCAATTCCCAGATTGAAAAAGCGCTGAGGGTATTTGTTGGCAAAGAAATGGGTCAGGGTAGAAGAGGAGGTATCAGCATCTAGGACAACGAGGCGTGGGTTGAGCTCGCCATAATCCGCCAACGCACGTCCGTATGCTTCACGTTGCGGCATCTCATCTGTCATATCAGCCTTCCTTTCCAAGCAGCTCTGTCACAGCCTGCTCATATTGTTGCTGATTGGGAACAGCACCATGCCATTTTGCATCATTTTCCATAAAGGAAACCCCTTTACCCTTGGTAGTATGGGCAATAATCATTGTTGGGCAATGGTGAATCTCCTCCGCTAAATCAAGTGCCTCAGCAACTTGGCGTACATTGTGCCCATTAACCTCCAATACCTTCCAGCCAAATGAACGCCACCGCTCTGCCACAGGTTCAAGAGGCATAATTTCATGTACTGCCCCATCCAATTGAACATCGTTGTAATCCAGGATAGCAGTCAGGTTTGCCAGACGGTACTTTGCGGCTACGGAGGCAGCTTCCCAAACAATGCCTGCCTGCATTTCGCCATCCCCAAGCAGAACATAGACGCGGCAGGTTCGACTGTCGAGCCGCAGCCCCATCGCTACCCCTGTAGCTACTGCCAGCCCATGCCCCAGCGGCCCAGCGCTCATCTCCACCCCGGGCGTCTTGAGGCGGTCGGGATGTCCTTGTAACGAGCAATCCAACCTACCCCAGCTGGTAAGCTCCTCGCGTGGAAAAAAACCTCGTTTTGCCAGAGCAGCATATAGAATTGCTGAGGCATGCCCCTTGCTCAAGAAGAAACGATCGCGCCCTTGCCAATGTGAATTTTGCGGATCGAGACGCAATTTATGAAAGAACAACACGGCGAGAATCTCGGCTGCTGATAGCGCCCCTCCGGGGTGCCCCGATTGACGACGGTAAATCATCTCCAGACTTTCAATACGCAGCTGACGAGCAATGCTCTCAAGTTCAATAATTCTGTTTTCAGTCAAATAATTCATTTTCTGTCTATCTTTACTGCTTTTTGGTTCAAAACAATTTCATGATTGACCGCAGCGGACTGGTGAGCGGCAATGGAAAACTCAAGAACATTGCGTGCGGTGCGTCCATCCAGTTTTGCTGTCCCACCATTTGCCAGCACATCGAGCAGATGGCGTGTGCAGTCAATAAAGCTGTCATGCCATTCATAGCGGTCAACGTGCACTTCGGTTGTTTTACCATCGCGGAAAAGAACCAATGGTGGATAGTCCAGTGTCTTTGCTGTGCAACGATTGATAATGAGGATACCGCGGTCGCCAATAATTTCGGCGCGGTCATCATCAGAATAGTAGATGCTATCCATTACCAGGTTAGGAGTGTGGGCAAAATCGAGTATGCCATACTTGCGGCTGCCTTGGAACTGAAACATAATCACTGCTGGGGCATCCAGGTAAATGCCTGGACGCACCATACTGCGGTCCATCCAGGCATGGACACGTTTGACCGGGCCCATCAAGTCATACGCCAGCGAAAACAGGTGGTACCCATGGTCAAAAATCAGTGGCCCCCCACCGCTTAACTTTTCATTGAAACGCCACGCCCATGCCGAGAGTGGCACCTTCCACTCTGTCTTGCTTTTACCAGTACTAACATGCATCCGCAACATTTGCGGCTCACCAATTTCACCAGCTTGTAACATCTCGCGCGCCTTAACATGCGGAGGGTAAAAAACAAAGTTTTCATAGACGCGGAAGACTTTCTTGCTCTCCTCAGCGGCGGCAATCATCTCATCAGCCTCTTGCAGGGTCAGTGCCATGGGTTTCTGTAGCGAGACATGCTTACCTGCTCGCAACGCTTGAATGGTCATATGACAATGAAGATGATGCGGAACAAGCAACTCTACCAAATCAATCTCAGCATCACCAAGTACATCCTCGAAATGCTGATACACTTTGGGCACTTGCCAAGCGCTGGCTTTTTGCTTTGCCCGGCGCAGGTCGGTATCACAAACAGCAAGGATGCGAGCATCCTCACGTCCTTGATAACCCAGTTGATGCAGATCGGAGATGCGCCCACAGCCTACAAATGCTACATTAATCACCTGTTTCTCCTTTCAGCCACAAAAAGGCAAGAAAATCCTAAGCATTGGCATCCTGATACTCCTCTACTTGTTTGGCGCGCAGTCTCATACGCACGCTAAGATGGGTTTTACGATTAATGGGATGCCAAATCAACAGTGGCAGGACAAGCAAAATAAACAGTGCTGGTAGCGGACCAAAGAATAAGCGGATGCCAAACAGCGTGTCAGCACTCTGTTCAATATTGGGAATATATCCGAAAAGCGCTAACAACCAGCCGCTGCCAGCAATGGCGATAGCTTCTGAGATTTTGGTTATTACTCCCCAAATGCCGAAGTACATCCCGCTGCGATACTCGCCTGTTTCTACCCTGTCAAAATCTACTATGTCAGGGATCATTGACCAGGGAAAGACCCAGTTGGAAGCAAAGCCAACCCCTGCAACAACAGCAATAGCATAAATCAACGGCGTAGAAGAATGGGGTAGAAAAAAGCTGCTTCCGACTGCCAATGCCCCAATTGCCATTCCCAGAGCGTATGCTGGCCCTTTATCCCACTTTTCAGAGAGCTTTTTCCACCCAAACAGACTAAGAGCGACCACAAGCAGTAACAAACCCATCACCAGCGGTACTTGCTTTTCCATACCCAGTTGGTAAGTAAGGAAATACGCCATCAGTGTCTTGATCAGGGCGAATGAGAGATTCATGACCAGATAGGCAACCATCAAGCGTACAAAGGGCTTATTCTGGAAAGAGTGCTTCAGTGCCTTCCACACAGACAGTGATGAGATGTTTTCGGCAATATCAGCTTTCTCACGCAGACCGGAAGCTGAGATAAGCAAAGCCGCAGAAGCAATGACGCCGTATAGAACTCCAATGAAACCGTAACCGCTGTATTTGCTGGCAAATAATCCAACAATGGCAGGGGTAAGTGCTGCCCCTACCAGGTAAGCTGGTACAGCCAGTGTCATGCGCAAAGAGGTCAAGCTCGAACGCTCATCATAATCTTCTGTTAGTTCGGAAGAAAGCGAATAGTAAGGGACGTTGGTAAACGTCCATAGTGTATCAAATACAATAAAAGTCAGCGCTACCCACAGAAAGATACCCAACCCGCTCAAGCCGCGCGGCACAAACCATAGCAGCATAATGCTGATCCCTAGCGGAATAGCGCCGAAAATCATAAAAACTCGTCGTTTTCCAAAGCGTTTAGAAGTCGTGCGGTCAGAGAACCACCCTAACAGTGGGTCGTTGACGGCATCCCAAATTTTGCCCAATAACAGGGCACTACCGACCAACGCCGGTGGCAACAGCGCACCATCGGTGTAGTAAATCAAAAGAAAGAACTGTATTGACGAGTTGACAATAGCATTACCCACATCGCCAATACCGTAGAACAACTTGGTCTTAAGTGATAACTTATCCTCCTGCAGCGTTGCGATGCTCATGCCTTCTCTCTTATAAACCGATCTGATGTCGGATGCGTTGTGTCTCTTCCGACCAGTTGCCAACGTTCCAGCGTCCAAATGCCCCCAGCCCCCCCATCTCATGTGTACCATAATAGACTGGTAAATGGATTAATGATAAACCATTATACTGTCGGGCTGTCTCCAGGGCAGAAAGCAGTGAGGCGGTAGTGTACCCGCCATGAAGTGCTTGGATACCCTTGATCGCCTTACCCCAGGCAACGTAGTCCACTTCAACTGTATCATTCGTGGCAAAGTCGTGCCCATATTGCGCCACTTGCAGAGCAGAGATGGCAGACATACGACGATTGTCAAGAATGAGAATGCAACCGCGTGCACCATGCTGGACACCGTCAATAAGAATCTGTGGGTTCATAGTAAAGGATCCGTCGCCGCTGATCGCCAGAGCGTAGAAGGGTTGGGTGGCAATGCCGCTTGCCAGGACAGCAGAAGCCGCAAACCCCATATAAGAGGCGCCGCCGTCGGTGAAGGTTTGCCCAAGGCACTCATCCTCGACGATTTGAAAACCGTGCGCTTGTACATCGCCAGCATCAAAGAATGTTACCACTCGGTTTGTGCGCGCCCAATCTGTGGCAACCTTGATGGCTGCAGGTTGCGTAAGTACCTCTCTTCCCCAAGTCTCATCAAAAAGGGTAGGGTGACGATAGCGTTGTGCTTTGTAATCTTCCCAATCTCTACGCCGGGAACTACACTCTTTCAGCCATACAGCGCCACTCTCTCCCGATCGTTTCCCACCCTGCTGCAAAAGTTTGTTGAGCTTTTGCAGGGTGGGTCCAGCATCGCCCATCAGCCCAATTGTCTTGCCATAGTGTGTAACGGCATGGCTATCGGTGTTGATATTGATGACGCATTGCACATTTGGATAACCGGTTCGTGAACAGTCCGACTGGCAAACAAAGCGGGTGCCAACTGCTACCAGGAGATCAGCCTGTTCCATAGCAAAGTTACCGCATATTGAGCCCTTTGAGCCACCGACGCACATATTGCGTGGGTGGTGATAAGGAATAATACCGGAAACAACCGGCGCGGTAACGGCCACAGCATCTGTCAGCTCGAGGAATTCCAACAATTCCTGCCCCGCTTTGCGTGCACCACCGCCTACTTTAACCACAATACGCTTCGCGGACCGCAACGCGTCAACGGCTTGCAGATAATTGTCATCATCTGCAGCAGCTCCATAACGTGGCGGTATACCCTCAGGAAGCTCATCCAGGTTAAAATCCTCCATCATCAGGGGCTGAACATTCATGGGCAACAACAGAAAAAACGGCCCAGCGTTGTGAGGATGATCCACCGTGGTCAGCCCCCGCCGCAGTGCAGTGGGCAGGGCAAGCGGGGTATGCAGGGTGTATGCTGCTCCCATCTGTGTAAACAGCCTGAGAAAGCCAGCCTGATCTGGGCGTGGGATTTGTTGAAAATTTGGTCCCTCATCTTCACTGGTCTCATCACCAAACAGATACCACACACCAACGCGGTTCGATGCTGAAGTAAGTGAAGCCGCTAATGCTTGCAGTGGACCCGGTCCAATAGAAGCAACTACTGCTGCCTTCTCATTGCGCACCCAGCGCAGGGCAACTGCAGCGTGTGAAGCTTCGATTTCACTCCGCACGGCATATACCTGCACTAATCCAGCCTGTTGGTAAATGCGCAGCACTTCGCCAATCTCAGTACTACCGTGCCCTAGAACCACAATATATTTTTGAACTCCCTGTAACAACAACCCAAGAATAAGCGCTTCAGATACGCTCAAATTGATATGATGTGGTAACGCGCCTGTCTGTCGAGCAGCACAAATACCGCCAGCGGCAGCAATGGCAACAGCGCGTGCGTGACGTTCTTGTTGTAGCTGCCCGGCGTTCATGAATCACCCCCCACATCATAAAAAGAAGATAGGTACATTGGCTCTCCTTGATACACTGGATTGCATCATATTATACAACTATATTTTATTTATGTCAACAAAAACAAGCCAAAAGAGAATTAACCCCCTCTTTTTTACTTGTTTTTCTTCATATAGTTGACATTTATACAATTATGTTGTATAATGTGTGCGTAATCCTTGTTTCACCCATTAAAATCCCCGGGTAAAACTGTTTTTAGTTCATTATTGACGTCTATACGGGTTTATGTTGTGTTAACGTCAACGTTGTAGCAAATGAGTATGGTTTCAGAGGAGGTGAAACGCTAAGAAATCAGGAAGGATATTCCCCAAAAAGCATCTGTTCACATTCAAGATCAGCAACTATTTTAGAAGGAGAGATTGAGGTGAGAAAAAATACTTGGAAGTTTGTAAGCTTGTTTGTCGTCGCGTTGATGCTGTTCGGCGCGTGTACACCTGCGGTAACTCCAGCTCCGACAGAGCCTGCGGCTCCTGCTGAGCAGCCTGCTGCCCCACCCGCTCCGCCTGCCGAGCCCACTAAGGCACCTGAATCCCCACCCACAGCGCCCGCCGCGTCTGAAGCCAGCGTTACTGTCGTTCACTACTTCAGTGATACATTGGGCAAGGAGACAGTTACCAAAATCTTTGACAGTTTCACCAAAGAAAGCGGTATCAAGGTAATTGACAATACCACTGGTCATGAGGATTTTAAAGCTCAGATCCTGGTCATGTTAGCTGGCGACAACCCTCCCGACCTGTTCTCCTACTGGGCTGGGGCGCGTGTCCAGTTTGTGGTGGACAGTGATCGGCTCGAACCCATTGACGACATGTGGGCAAGCGAAGGTTTGGACGAGGTTATTCCCCCAGCAGTGGTAAAGGGCTCCATTTATAACGGCAAAAAATACTTGGTGCCCTTTGGCTATCACTATGCTGCTCTCTTTTATAACCCCAAGGTGATGCAGCAAGTAGGAATTACGGAGTTCCCCACTGACTGGGAAGGTTTCCTGGCAATGTGCGAAAAGATCAAGGCTGCAGGTGTGACACCCATTGCTTTGGGTTCTATGAACCGCTGGCCAGCACAATTCTGGTTTGACTACCTGCTTCTGCGTACCGCGGGGCCTGAATATCGCGCCAAGCTGATGGCTGGGCAGGCAGCTTACACCGACCCTGAGGTGCAAAAAGTAATGGAGATGTGGAAGGAACTGGTTGATAAGGGTTACTTCGTCAAAGATGCCAATGCCTACGATTGGACTGACGCCTCAGATCAGGTTGCCAATGGCAAAGCTGCTATGACTCTTATGGGCACCTGGATCACTGGTTATTGGAATGGAAATGGTCTCAAACCAGTAGATGACTACGACTTCTTCCCCTTCCCAACAATTGAAAAGGGTGTGCCGAACGCCGTTGTTGGCCCTGTGGACGGCTGGGTAATGTCAGCAGGCGCTAAAGACAAAGAGGCCTCCAAAAAGCTGATGACCTTTTTGGTCAAAAACACCGATGCATCTGCTACATGGGCAAAGGGGCAGGGAGCACTTTCCCCGAACAAAAATACCGATCCTTCCATCTACACTGCGGTGATGACCAAAGCCTCAGCCGAAGTTGCCAAAGCAGAAGTATTTGCCTTCAACTATGACTTGGCAACCACTCCGCCAATGGCAGAGGGTGGCTTGAATATGTTCGCCCAGTTTATGAATGACCCCTCCAAGTACCAGGATTACCTGGTCGAAACAGAAAACGTTGCCAAAGAGGTCTTCAAGAAATAACACTGTGTAAGGGGATGGGCACATGACGGCACCAAGTGCCGTCATGTGCCGTTGGCTTATGTTGAAGATTTTTCATCAACACACATGTCGTTATATAATAACAACTAGCAACAAATAAAAAGCTTTTGGCATGGAGATATGCGTGGCACAAAGCAAAAGATTTTGGCGTATTGTTTTTCTTTCCCTACCACTGTTGTTTTACGCAGTTATTGTAATCATTCCACTTACCTCCTCGTTTTATTACAGCCTGACAAATTGGAATGGGTTTAGCAAAACTAGCGATTTCGTAGGTCTGGCAAATTTCGCTAAAGTTTCGCGAGACCCACTGTTCCTAAATGCCATCCGTAATACGGTTATCTGGATGGTGGCAGCCATTGTAGTGCCCTCTGGTTTTGGATTGGCAATTGCTTTGGTTCTGCACCAGGGGGTGCGCGGGGCAAATTTTTTTAAGTCCCTTTTCTATTTACCCATTTGTCTTTCGCTAGCCGTCATTGGTCAGGTATGGATATGGGTCTATCACCCTGATTGGGGTCTATTGAATGAGATTTTGCGTCTGATAGGATTACAAGAAGCAACCAAAGCATGGCTGGCAAACCCCGGCACAGCTTTGCCAGCAGTGATCACTGCCTGGTCATGGCAACAAGTAGGGCTGGCTATGGTAATTTATCTGGCAGGGCTAACCTCAATTCCTGCCGAGTTGACTGAGGCAGCCGAAATTGATGGCGCAAACTATAGAAACCTGTTGCGTTATGTTATCATTCCATTACTCAGCCCCGCCACAGTTGTGGTAATCGCCCTCTCTATTATCAACTCGCTCAAGAGTTTTGACATCGTGTACATCATGACCCAGGGTGGGCCATTTCACAAATCGGATACGCTGGCGATGTTTATGTACGTTGAATCGTTCAAAAAATACTATATGGGATATGGCAGCGCTATCTCGGTTGTGTTGTTTCTCATCGCGCTGGTGGTGATCATTTTTTACTTCCGACAGGTTCAAGCATTGGAGCATTTATATGACTAGCCGTTCTCGACCAATGTCCAGGTCTCGAATCAGCCGTGTAGTTGTATTGTATGTTCTATTGAGCCTAGTTGTCCTTATCTATTCTTTGCCCCTGATAGGAGTTCTGCTGACTTCTTTTAAAACCACTGAAGAGATTGCGCGCGAAGGCCTGTGGCGGCTTCCTCATGCCCTGCGTTTGACCAACTTTTCTCATGCCTGGATGGAGGGTAACGGAAAGCGCTATATTGTTAATTCCTTTCTGGTAACGATCCCGGCAACATTTATTTCTATTGCCTTTGGTGTGCTGACCGGTTATGTTTTCAACAAGCTTCCGTTCAAAGGCAGTAACCTGCTTTTCATCCTGATCATTGCAGGGATGTTTTTTCCACCGCAGATCGTTCTTATTCCCCTGTTCCGTTTCTTCAATGCTGTCAGATTATATGATACGCTCTGGCCAATGATTATTGTGCACATTGCTTTTGGGATACCAATCTGTACATTGATCATGCGCAATTTTTTTGCCACTATCCCGACAGCCATTCGCGAAGCAGCAATTGTGGATGGTGCCAGCGAGCTTCAAATCCTGCTAAAAATTATGTTGCCACTTAGCCTGCCCGCATTAGCTGTTTTGGCTACTTTGCAGTTCACCTGGATCTGGAATGATTTCCTCTGGCCTATTATCTTCACGCAGTCGGACAAATGGAAAACCATCATGGTAGGGTTGATCGCTCTTAAAGGGCAGTACAGTGTTGCCTATGGCGTTCAGGGCGCTATGGCAATTATTGCCAGCGTCCCCACCCTGATCATATTTGTTTTCTTTCAGAGATATTTTATCCGCGGACTAACTCTGGGCGCGGTGAAAGGTTGACCACCATGGGCGAAATACAATCATTGGCACGCGGTTTACAGATTCTCGAAAGAATCGCTGAGTCACCACAAGGGGTAAGTATCACAGAACTGGCAGAGGTTTTTGGTATTGATAAAGGGAGTGTTTCGCGGCTGCTACAAACACTGGCAAAGTATGGGTTTGCCGAAAAGGTTGCCAGCACGCGCCGCTATGTGCTTGGGGCACAGGTGGTGCGTTTAAGTCGTGTCATGCTAGCGCGCATGCCGTTGCGCGAAACCGCCAGACCTTTTTTAACCCGACTTGTTGAACAAACCGGGGAATGCGCCCATCTAGCAATCCTGGCACAGGGGCAAGCGCTGTACATTGACCAACAGGAATCGCCTTTTTCGCTGCGCGTGACGACTGGAGTGGGTACAATGGCACCGTTGTTTTGTACCGCGCTGGGCAAAGTGTTGCTGGCATTTTGCTACTTGCCGTTACCCGAGTTAAAACCCTACACTGCCCGCACTATCACCGACCCACTAATGCTGGAACGACATCTGGAGATCGTGCGTGCCCAGGGATATGCCATAGACGACGAAGAATACAATGTCGGGGTGCGTTGCATCGCTGTGCCAGTTTATGATGATCGTGCCAGTTGCGTGGCAGCAATAGGCATATCGGGACCCACCAGCCGCCTGACGCTTGAAAAGATCCCCGAAACGGCGCAAGCGGTGGTGGCAACAGGTAAAGAGCTTTCCGCGCTCTTGGGTTTTTCCGAACACGCATCCTGAATTTGTGCTCATAGTGGTGAAATAGAGCTTTCGTCCTGACAACAGAAAAAAAGCCTCCCTTCCTCATCACTTTACTTTGGGTATTTGATAGACCATGTTTCTTGTAGTTGTTGTGGGCATTGACGTTGCCTAGCTCCTGAAGATCATTTTGAGGCAAACCGTTTTCACAATATTTTCCCAATTTCGCCAACCATTTTTTTGGCAGACACATTGATGGGGGGTTCTTGCCATGAATATGTATTGTGGCTAAAATAAGAGTATGAATACTTTGCCAGGACCTCTATTGGTAGTGGAGGATATCCCTAATGTCCGCGATCTGATCGAGATCGCGCTGCGCTTTAAGGGATATCCGGTCATTACTGCGAGCAATGGACAGGAAGCGTTTGAAAAGATAACTTCAGGGCAACTGCCAGTACTGGTCATTACCGATATTCTGATGCCAAAGATGGATGGATACAGACTGGCATATAAACTGCGCTCTGATCCATTGACCAGCAGCATCCCAATTATTTTTGTATCAGCCACATATATCACCCCTGAAGACCGCGAGTTTGCATTTCGATTGGGTGTGGCACGCTTCATTGAGAAGCCCATTGATCTTGAAGATTTCCTCCTAACGGTAGGTGAAATCCTGGCTGAGACGCCCCCTCCTGTAAAACTGATTTCTGAAGGTGACTTTTACCGGGGATATCGGGATCGTCTAGAGAGCAAGTTGCGACATAAAGTGTCTCAGATCATCCGCACCGAACGGCTAATCCAGATTTTGCCGGAGGATCAGAAAAGCGCTTTTGAATCGCTGCTCGAGCAGACAAAACAGGACCGGGATCAAATCCAGGCAGAACTGGATGGACTTCAGCAGATGCTGAAGTCTTGAAAATAGCCCGCCGTATTCTTTAGATAAGGACAAGCCAGTGATATCGCAGAGTTTTAGAGACATTCAAAGTTCCTGGAGGCTGGTGATCATTTGTGCGCTGATTGCATGGGTTATCTCGCTGTCCATTTCCTATGGCACCGTGCCCGAGTACCGCGCCACGGCTACTTTTTTGATATTTCCCAATGCCAGTTTGACCAGCAGCCGGGACGTGGTCACTAGCCTGGACACCCTGGACAAGCAGACGGTTACCTTTACATACGCAGATATTATGGGGAGCAATCGTGTTTTTGCTGAGGCGGTCAAATTGCTCAAACTCGATCCCATGCAGGCGGGCAAATATAATTTTAGGGCTGAAGTGCAACCCAACACGAATATCCTGGCGCTCATTGTGGAGGGACCTGATCCTGATATGGCGGTAACCCTTGCCAATAATATGGGGCAGGCAGGGATTAATTACATAAAGGGAATCTATCAGGTCTTCGATATCACCTTTTTGGATAAAGCAGTCAGACCCGAGCTTCCTTTCCGCCCTACGCCGCTCAGGACCGGTGCGATTTGGGCAGGTGGCGGATTGCTGGTGGGGATTGCATTGGCGTTACTCAAAGAGTCAATACGCGTGCCACTCGAGACGTTGCGCGAGCGCGCCATTACGGATAGAGAATCCGGCGCTTTCAACACACGCTACTTTAAACGCGCTGTTGAGCGTGAGCTAGCGCGCAGTGGAGATACCCCGCTTTCGATAGCGCTTCTGGAATTGGAGGGTCTGCAGGATGTCGTTGACGCCCTGCCTGCTGCTGTTTTGTCAGATTTGATGCATAAAATCACGGTAGTATTGCGCAATCAATTGCGCGGCAATGATATTGTGGCGCGATGGAGCAAGGTGAGTTTTGCCATCTTGTTGCCCGCAACACCCGGTCTGGCAGCCACGCGCACGTTGGAGCGTTTACAACAGGTGCTGACAGCGCCGGTGGAGATTGGCGTTTCTGGCGATAAGCTGAACCTGTCCCCTTATGTCGGCCTTTCATCACGTTTGCAGGGAGAGGTGGACGAAGAAGCGTTCTTCCACCGGGCTGAGGCTGCTCTTGAAAAAGCCCGTACGACCGGCAAGCTGGTGTATTACTACCTGGATGGGCAGCAGGAGGGGTGAGCATGTTTTACAAAAAGCTTTTTTTCCTGTTGCTGGTTGCTTTTTTGATCCTTGATGGGCAGATGCCATGGATACCGGAAGCGCACGCCTCTACGTTGTCAGAGGAGATTCTTATAACTCAGGTTGAGTTGCGGGATATTGGCTTGGTGATGGATCAGGTGTTGCAGGGCCCTTATGATTCTGCTGAGCTGTATTTTACATTGCCGCCTTCCTGGAAGCTGACGGGTGATGAGGCGAAGCTGCACCTTAATCTGACAGCGTATTTTTCCAGCATGCTCATTGGGCAGGGCGCAACCAGCGCTGAGGGGCTGGTTGCGGGCAACTTGACTGTGATGCTGAACGGCGTAACCCTGCAAAGACAATTTTTGCAGTCCAGCGGTAATCAGACAATCGAGATAACATTGCCCGAGGAGGCTTTGATTGCAGAACCGTTGACGCAACAGCATCATCTGGTGATCCAATGGGATGCCAGCGCTTCTTGTAATTTTAACCTGGCGACCAGTGTGGTCATTCACCCTGATTCAAAATTCAGTTTCTCATATCAAAAAGCCGCTGTGTCGTTGGACTTGTCTGAATATCCAAGCCCGTTGTATCTACAGAATACCCCGTTTCCTGCTGCGGTGACGATAGTGGTTCCGGATCAGCCCAGCCAACAGGAAATGCAGGCGGCGGTGGCTGTTGCGGTGGGCTTAGGCATTGTCAGTCAAGGCGAGTTAAACCTGGAATTTGCGCCTGTTGGTCAGCTTCCCACAACATTGCGGGATAATACCCATTTGGTCATGGTTGGCAATGTGCACAAATTTGAGACGCTGAAGGATAAAATCTCGACTGCCGCGCAGGATACCGATGGGATTATCCAAGAACTGCTTTCACCCTGGAATGCCGAGCGGGTGATCCTGGCGGTAACAGGGAGGACAGACGAGAGCGTTCTAAAAGCAGCCCGAGCGGTCCATGGGGGCAGGATCATCAGCACGGCGGATGCCAGCCTTGCTATCGTTCGCCAGGCGCACGAACAGCCTGGAGAAATGACCTACAGCGAGGATATTACCTTTGATCGGTTAACAATGGATGCGTTGACCTTTCGGGATTTTGGCACAACGCGCAAGACGCTGATATTCAACGTGCCTGCCGGGGTGGCTATTGGGGCTGATGCGTACGTTGATCTGGCTTTCAACCACTCGCAGTTGATTGACTACTTGCGTTCGGGAATGGTTCTGCGTCTGAATGGGCAACCAATCGGCAGTGTTCGTCTCAGCGATGTTACTTCCAGTTATAACCAGTTGCGTATCATTATTCCGCCTACTGCAATCCGTGTCGGGGCAAATCATCTTGAGATTCAGGTTGACCTGGTACCCAGAAATATTTGTACAGACCCGCGCCAGGAAAGCCTTTGGGTAACGATATTTGGCACTTCCAGCATTCACCTGCCTGTAACTACACAGGGTGTTGCAAGCCAGCCGGTACAGGCGTTGGGGCAGTACCCGCTGGCTGTGGCGGATGACCTTTCTGCAAGTGCCATGATTGTTTCGCAAAACAGCCCGCCGTCCTGGTATGTTGCGGTGCGTCTGGCGTATCAACTGGGTGCACTGGCGGGTATGGGCGGCTACCCCGAAATTGTCTATGCCGAGTCCGTTCCACCTTCCTTGTGGTCAGAGAAACATCTCATCGTCATTGGCAACCCGCAGCAACTGCCAATCATGCCAGAGCTAAACCCCGTGCTGCCGCTGCCATTTGGCGCAGGCGGTGAGCCTGGGGCAGCATTATCTGCAGGGCTTAAATATCAGATTGATGAAAAACAGAGTATAGGCTACTTGCAGCTGGGGCAGACGTCTTCCGGTAAGGTGGTTTACGCGATTTTGGGGAACAGCGGCGCGGGGGTGCAGGCGGCAGCCGCTGTTCTTCAGAATCCACAGGCATTAAAAATGCTTTCTGCGGGCAATCTGGCAATTGTGCAGGGCAAAAGGCTGATGGTAGAGAACGTGTTGCTGGGTGAACAGGGGATGGAGCAAGCGGCGACTGTGATACCTGAGGAACCGGCTGTGCCTGCCGAACAGTCCTCTGTTGCAGCAAGCAGCAAGCCCGAAGGCTGGATTTTGCCGGTGATGGTGATTTCGATTGCGCTGATTGTGCTTTTGCTGTCTCTTGAGATTTTTGCTGCCCTTGAAAAGCGAAGGGTGTGAGGTGGTGCACGTCCTGTTCGTCATTCGTTCGCTGAATATTGGCGGGGCAGAGCAGCAACTGATTGAGCTGGTAAGACATATTGACCGTTCGCGTTTTTTCATCAGTGTGGCGACTTTTTACGATGGCGGTGCCTTGCGCCCAGAGATCGAAGGACTTGAAGGAGTACAGGTTTTCTCGCTGGGCAAGCGCAGCCGCTGGGACTTGCTTGTTTTGATGCGGCAATTGCAAAAGCTGATACACCAGCTCAAGCCGGATGTGATCCACAGCTACCTGGATACCGCCAATGTCGTTTGTTTGCTGATAGGCAAACTGTGCCGGGTGCCTGTGGTGTGGGGAATACGCTCCTCCTTTGTCGATTTTTCGGACTATTGCTGGACAGATGCATTTGTGTACCGGCTGGGGGCGTGGCTGTCCCCTCTTGCGGCGGGCATCATTGTTAATTCGGAGGCGGGGAAGAAATATCACGCGTCTAAGGGCTACCATATCCAAAAAATGTATGTGGTTCCAAACGGGATTGATACGCGGGTGTATTATCCGGATCGAGAGGCTGGTCTGCGGGTGCGTTGTGAGTGGGGGGTGTCGGCTGATGACCAGCTGGTTGGGATGATTGCCCGTTTGGATGTAATCAAGGATTATCCGACCTATTTGCGGGCTATTTCTCAGCTGGCGAGAAATGGTTCTCGAGCGCGTTTTGTGTGTGTAGGCGATGGTGATGCGCAATACCTCCGCCAGCTGATTGATCTGGCGGAGGAGCTTGGAATCTCTGAAAGGCTGCTATGGGTTGGAGCGCGCCGCGATATGCCTGCAGTGTACAATGCCTTGGATCTATTGGTATTGTCTTCCTACGGCGAGGGTTTTTCAAACGTGATCGCAGAAGCGATGGCTTGTGGTGTGCCATGTGTGGTAACCGATGTGGGTGATTCGGCGCTGATTGTAGGAAATACAGGGCGGGTGGTGCCAGTACGTAACCCACAGGCAATGGCAGAAGCAGTCCAGTCACTGCTGGCGGTTTCGCCGGAAAAACGCGGGGTACTGAAGGAAGCTGCTCGCCAGCGTATCCAGACCGAGTTTAACAGCGCGCTGATGGCGCAAAGAACCGAAAGCATTTTAAAGAATTCGGCCTCTGTTTGCTGATGCTATGTTTGCGTTGATGATGGTAAAATAATCATGGAGACCCAAGGAGGAAAGCACATGCAAATTTTGACTGTGAAAATCGAAAAGCCTGAAGAGACAAACTTCATTCTTGGCCAGTCGCACTTTATCAAGACAGTAGAAGACATTCATGAGGCGCTGGTCAACGCTGTGCCGGGGATAAAATTTGGGCTGGCGTTCTGTGAGGCTTCGGGCAAGTGTCTGGTGCGCTGGGCGGGTAGTGACCCGGCGTTGGTAGAGCTGGCGAAGAAGAACGCTCTGGCGATTGGCGCCGGACATAGTTTCATTCTCTTTTTAGGTGAAGGATATTTTCCCATTAATGTTTTGAATGTCATTAAAGCTGTGCCTGAGGTATGCCGTATCTTTTGTGCAACAGCAAACCCGACCACTGTTCTGGTTGCTGAACTTGAGCAGGGCAGGGGCATTCTTGGTGTGGTAGATGGCTTTGCTCCAAAAGGAGTGGAAGAAGAGGCTGATATTCAGTGGCGCAAAGATTTTCTGCGCAAAATTGGTTACAAATTCTAATTTTGTGGCTGGCTGGCAAGACTTTTACAGGAGATAGCCGTCTTAACCTTCTGCGCTCTGTGAAAGAGGTCTTTGGAGGAGAACACTTGAGAATGAGATTTGTGCCATTTGTTTTGTTTGTGAGCTTGCTCCTGTTATTGAGTTGTCAGCTTCCTTTCTCTGCCGCTCAGCCGTTTTCTGAGGATGAAATGGCGACGCGTATCGCTCAGGCGCTGACCTCTATGCCTGCGCAGGGATCACCCTCTTTACAAGAACCAACGCTAGATTTTGTGTTTCCAACAGCCGGAAACCTGCCTGATCTGCAACCCACTGCCAGCCAGACGCCGGTTGTGGCAACGCCTGCGCCCAGTGAGACTCCGCTGGTGATCGTTGTAACCCCAACGTTTGAGCCTGCCACGGCAACGCCAACCGAAGCAGAGATGCCGGTGTTGCCGACCAGCTACCTGCTACCGACCCTGACGCCGGTGCCGGATTTCTTTCTCCCGACGATAACACCGCCCCCAGGCGACCCGCGCGATACTTTTGGCCCCCCCACTGCTGCCGACCCAATGGACACCCCCAATGATTGGTTTTGGCCAGTAGGGCCTGACCAGTTCACAGATGCGTCTTTTACCGGCGCATATATGCGTCTGACCGGCTTGACAAGCAAGTCGGGGTGGCGTATGCCGGGTATCCGCCCCGGGGATAATTATTATGCCGAGATAATTGCCCGACCGGAAAAGTGCTCAGGGCGTGATAATTTTGGTATTATTTTCCGCGTGCCAGATTCAAAGCTCCCAGCGCAAGGGTATCTCTTTTCAATATCATGTGACGGCGCTTACAAATTGTGGATGTGGGATGGGCTTTCGGGTAAGGAAGGAACCGCAAAGCTGTTGATTGGTTGGCGTAACAGTGATACCATCCGAAAAGGGTCTGAACAACCCAACCGTATTGGCGTGCAGGCAATTGATAACACCTTCACCTTCTATATCAATGGCTATTTGGTGGATACATACATAGATAAGACGTTCACCACAGGCGGTTTTGGAGTTTTTGTGGATGCAGTGGATACGGATAAGCTGACCATTGATATTGATGAGGTGGTTTACTGGAAGAAATAAACCACGACAGTTTTTGTGAAAGGGTAGTCAAATGGAGACTTATGAGAAGCGAAAGTTAAAACGCAGACACCTGATATATTACTTGCGGGTATTTGACCAGAAAACGGGTCAGTTGCTTGGTCACCTGGTGGATATTACCACAGAGGGGATCATGTTGATCAGTGAAAAGCCAATTGAGGTGAACCGCACCTACAAAGTCCGCATGGCGTTGCCTACCCAGATTCTGCGCAGATCCGATATGGTGTTTGAGGCTGTCAGTGTTTGGTCAAAGCGAGATGTCAACCCCGATTTTTTTGCCACCGGGTTTCGTATCACCGGTGTAAGCGAAGAGGATGTCGCCGTAGTGGAGCGCTTGATCCACCGTTATGGGTTTAATGATTGACATCTTACCCGGCTGAGAGGGGCCACAGAAAAGATTCCTCAGAGTTCTTTAAACGTTTGCGCTCTGACGGAGATATCCTTTTCCTGTCAGAGCGCAAGTGTTTAATTGGCAGATATATATGCTGAAGAAGCAGGAGCGTTTTTGTTTAGGGGAATAGTTTCTTTTCCAGTTCCAGAAGTTTGCTGTACAGGGCTTCAAGGTCAGATTTGGCAGTCAGCGGGTCACTGACCAGTTGCCGCTTGACCAGATCCAGGCGCGCTTCCAGGATGCTGGCGTTGTTGGGGTCAGTCGATCGCAACTTGGCGTTGAATTTATCCATGTTGGGCTTCAGATCTTCCAGCGCTTGCTGTGCTTCAGGCCCATTCTTGTTTGCCAGTGCCAATCGAGCCCGGTTGACATCCACCATCACTTCAAGATAGTCGGTGAACAATTCTGACTGCTGCAACGCCGCCTGTGCATCCTTAAGTTTGGACTGGGTTTTTTCCAGTTCCTGACGCGTATCTTCTAACTGCTGGCTGGTCGCCCGAAGTTCGCGCGCTGTCTCAGCGCGCTCTTTTTCTACTGGAAGGTACAGCAGTATGTAAGCGCAGAGCACACCCAGCGCAAATAGACCTGCAACCATGCCTGCGATTCGCAAAAAGGGACGCATAAAGCGCCCCAAACGTGTCTCCTGGCTGAATATCTGGTAGAAAACGGACTGTTTTGTGACGCTTTCCTCTGGTGTCTCAGGGGAAACGGTTTCTGCAATGTTCTCGGTTATAAGTTCCTTCTCTTCTGAGTTGTGGCTTTCCATTCGTGCTCCTTAAGGTGTTTTGTTGGTGGGAGATATCGTCAATATGACAGTAGGAGCAGGCGTCTGTTGGGTCTGGTCGCTGGAGGTTGGGGGTGTCGCCGTAAGCTGCGGGATGGTTAAGGTTTCGACGCTGATCTCTTCCTCCGCGCTGAACCCTTTTGCAAGCATACGCCATGCAATATCCAGATCATCTGAGGCTAAGATTGGAGACTGCGGCAGGTTGTTGAGCGCCATATCCAGCCGCTGTATCCATACGCTTAAGATTGCCTGCTTTTCGGCTGGTGTTTCGGTCTGCATGGTCAGCAACACCTGGCGGGCGGTGCGGATGTCTTCTTGCGCTAACCCAAAATTGTTTTGCGCCATAAACAGGCGGCTGCGGCTGAGCAGTTCCATTGCCTTAAGGATATATACCTCGCGCCGCAGTTCTGCCAGCGGCGCATCTTCGGCTGTCAACGTTTTCTGCAGGGCTGAGAATTCTGTCCGATGGTCGGATATCTGTTTCTCGACATCATCCAGATACGCTTCAAGTTCATCCAGCCGTTTGAGTTCGGAGGAAACTTCGTCAGAGAGCTGTTCCAGACGCGCAACATTGCTCTGAAGCTCTGCAATTGTTTCACCATTTTTCAGGCTTTGTTTTTCCAACTCGGTGAGGCGTTGGTTAAACTGGCTGAGACGGCTTTCTGTTTGGGATTGCGCCTGGCGAGTTTCAAGGACTTCCAGCCTGGCAAGATTATCTAGCGAGGGCTGCATGACTTGCCAATAGAAGTACATTGATCCGAAATAGTAGAGAGCAATTCCCAGAACAAATCCCAGCAGCAAGACAAGAATCAGTCGTAACACACCTCTCAGAAAAGCTGCTAGGCCGCCCTTGCTATTCTTGCTATTGCGGGGTGCTGAAGGTGGAGGGGGGATAAATTCATCTTCGAACATGCTGCCTCCTTAAGGCTGTTCCGGCGCAGGAATTTCGCTCAAGAGGCTGCGCAGTTTTTCTAAGAAGCTGTCAAAAATCTTGCTGCGCTCTTTAAGGCTGGTGTATTGTTCCTCCAGTATTTTCATCTGCTCCTGCAATCCAGCCAGTTCCTCCAGGTTCTTATCCAGCTCGGTGCGTATGGTTTGCGTTTGCCCTTCAATGGCATCAATGCGTCCGCTGAGTGCTTCGATGCTGTCCATCCGTGACCGCAGACTTTCTGTCTCTTCTTGAAGTGCTTTGAGGTCGCCGCCGAGCGTCTCAATTTGCGCCTGCATCAGAGAAACCTGACGGGCGGGCGCAAAGCGAAGCCCGCCGTTCAAACTTGCCAGAATGCCCAATGTGACCAGGATGCCCAGCAGGAAGTACAGAAAACCAATACCGGATATCCATGCCAGGGTCTCGTTCTTTTCCAGCACGCGCTTTTGCCCTGCATTTTGGGGTGGAGGTATCACTGCCAGCCGCCTTTCGATTGCTCTGGGGGGCGGTATAGGAGGAGGTGTCTGCTCCTCCGGGGAACTTTTGAAGATTTTGGTGACTCTTCCTTCAACATCCGCAATAAAATCCGGCAGGGATGCCCCATCCGTTGGGCGTTTAATTTCGGGGGGTTGTTCCTCTGCCTCTATCACAGTTACCAGAGTGGCTGGTGCAGGGGCTTCAGCCGCCAGAACTTCTTCTGGGGAAGGTTCTATCTGGGGCGCCACGGCGGCTTGTTCTGGAACGTTTTGCTGTGTGGGGGGGGCGCTGGTCTCGGCTTTTGATGTGGTTTTTGCTGTTGGGCGTGCAGCTGGCTTGACTTTTTCCGGCTGCGGAGGCGCGGGTTTTTCTTTTGCCTTATCAGCCGTTATTTGCTGTTGTTTTTGGCTGGCAGCGGGTTGGCTTTTGGCAGACGGGACTGGCTTGGCGCTTGAAGCCTTGTCAACGGGTGGAGCGGATGCAGCCGCTGCACTCGCCGTTGGTTCATCTGTAGGCAAAGCCGCCGTTTTGGCTTTGGCGAGAGAACGGGCTTTTTGGGGCTTTGGAGCGGCTTGTTGATTGGATTCGGTCATTTTTTGCTTTCTCCTTGAGAACAATTCGCATCCACACGAGAAATCAACTTTTCTGGTTGCCGCCGGGAAGCTTGGGACGGGCAGGGTATGGCAGAGGGATATATTCTACGGACGGGCGGCGCTGTGTGCTTTGCGGGTAGAGGTTCATCAGCTGATAAATCTCTGTGGGCATATCGGTGCTGATTTTCATTCCCATTTGCTGCGCTTCTTCGACGGTGATGGGATAGTCGTGTGTCCATTTTCCGGATGCCATCTCATTTGCCAGACGTTCGGCTTCTTCTTCGCTGTAGTGGCAGCAGGCGATCTGACGGATGGTGGCTTTTACCTGGCTGATGGCTTTTTGAGCAATATCTGCCAGAATCAGCGTCTCGTCATCAACTTCGTTATGCTCTTTCTGTTCCAGAACGCTGAGGATGGAGACTGCGGGATATTGTCCAATTTGCGGATCCACCGGTCCCATGACGGCGTTGGTATCCATGATAATCTCATCAGCCGCCAGGGCGATCATTGTTCCTCCCGACATGGCATAATGTGGAATAAAGACGGTTACTTTTGAGGGATGTTTGCTGAGCGCCCGGGCGATCTGCTCCGAAGCCAGAACCAGACCACCGGGGGTGTGTAGAATCATATCAATAGGGACATTGGGGTCTGTCAGCTTGATGGCGCGCAGCACCTCCTCTGAGTCCTGGATATCAATAAAGCGCGCCATGGGGAAGCCTAGAAAACTCATGCTTTCCTGACGGTGGATGAGCGCAATGACTCGTGAGCCGCGCTTTTGCTCGATTCGATGCAGCAGACGCAGCCGTGCACCCTCCAGCATACTTTTGCGTATCACAGGTATCACAGAAGCCAGAACAAGAAAAATCCACAGCAGATTGAAAAATTCCATTGCACCTCCATCTTACCAGGGGTAATACTCGTCGGGGTACCAGATTCGTCTTCGGCGTCTTGCCTCAAATGGTTTTGCCAGTATCAATCCCATGATGAACCCGCCGATATGCGCCCACCACGCCACGCCGCCTACCTCCATCCCCTGTGTCATTGTCAGCGAAAGCACACCTGAAAACAACTGCGAAACAAACCAGAAACCAAGATAGATGATCGCCGGAATCTCAACAAACCAGGGGACAAAGAAAAGCGGGATGAGCGTGATCACGCGGGCAGTGGGGAAGAACAGAAAGTAAGCGCCCATAACGGCTGCAATTGCCCCGCTGGCGCCGATAGCTGGCAGGTTAGGGTTTGTTGTCAGCACGCTCTGTAACAGACCAGCCCCTACCCCGCCCAGAATGTAAAAGACGAGATAGCGGAATGACCCTAGCCGGTCTTCCACGTTATCGCCAAAGATGAATAAAATCCACACATTGCTCACAAAGTGCAGCCAGCCGCTGTGCAAAAACATGTGGGTGAGCAATGGCACCAGGGTCAAAGGGTTGCTCCACACAAGCTTGGCGGGGATAAGCCCAAAGGTAGCGATAAGCTGCTCTAACTGCTGTGTGGGCATACCCAGTTCGATAAAGAAAACCACTGCGTTAGCAGCAATCAAAAGATAGTTGACGAAAGGAAAGTAACGGGCATGTACCGTATCACGGATGGGCAGCATGTTGTTTTGCCTCGTGCTGGGGTTTCTTAATTCATTATACTAACTTTGCCCATAAAAAGTTGCAGGTCTGATTGTTTAACGCAGAAAAAGACTCCAGACCAGCAAAAGCATCGCAATAAGGGATGCCGCGCCTGCCAGAGGGAGTGCTCCCATCATGTATAAAAGTGTGGCACTGATTAAAAAACCGCCGCACAGAATTGCCCCCACCATACGGCGCTGTGTGTGCTCCAGACGTTTTACTTCGGAGAGCAGCATACGGTCTTGCGTTTCGAGTTTGCCCTGCTCAATGCGCTGGATCAGTGCGTCTGCTTTGCGCGGCAGGCTGATGAGGATGGTAAGAGCTTGTGTGATTTCCTTAAACCAGAAGTTGAGGTTCTGGTTTCCTTCTGCTGAAACCAGTTTGCGCGCATATGGCTCCAACAGGGTAAATACGTTGAAGTCCGGGTTGAGACCAGTGCAAATACCTGAGAGAATTGCCAAGCAGCGCCCCAGGAGAATCATGTTTTGCGGCACCTGGAAGGGCATTTCATAGAGCAACTCGCCAAAATCTTGCAAAAATGCTGTAATTTCCTCGCGGTTCATGCGCATTTGGATGAGTTCGGGGGCGGTTTTGCCCCAGAATCTCTCGAAAGCGCGCTCTTCTGCGCGGGCAATCATCTCCAGGTCGGCGCCTGGAAGGAGCATGCCCAGCATCTGATATGATTTCACCACGCGGCTGGGGTCTTGCAGACCGACGCCAATCAGCATTTCACGCAGCCCAGCCAGCACGTTAGCATCTAACCGTCCTACCATGCCAAAATCAACAAAAACCAGCTTCCACGCGGTGTTTTGTGTTGCCCTATCAGCAGTGGTTGGCAAAACAAAAAGGTTGCCAGGGTGGGGATCGGCATGGAAAAAGCGGTCGTCAAAGATTTGTTTCAGGTAGGCATTGAATAACCGCTCGGCAACCTCAGCGCGGGAAATCCCCGCAGCTTCTATGGCATCGTAATCTGTAATCTTGATACCCAAAACATCCTCAAGGGTCAGCACGCGCCGTGTGGTGTGACTCCAGTATACGGATGGGACAAGGACATGCGCATCTGCGCAAAAATTTTCGGCAAAGGTAGCAGCGTGATTGCCTTCTTGAATATAATCAATCTCTTCATGTACCGAACGGCTGACCTCTTCGAGAAGCGCGGGAACGTCGGCGCGCTTGCTGATTGGGGGATAGAACATTACCCAGCGGGCTACAACACGCAACGCGGATAAGTCAACTTCAATCAGCTGTTCAATATTTGGTCGCTGTACTTTCACCACGACCGGGGATACTGCTGCCGGTGCTATTTCTTCTCGCAAGCGTGCCCGATGTACCTGCCCGATAGAAGCAGCGGCAAGAGGCATTATCTCAAAGTAGCTGAATTTTTCTTCCAGCGGACAGCGGAATTCCTGCTCGATCACCTGGCGGATATGCTCAAAAGGCTCGGGGGCAACTTCATCTTGCAGGTCTGCCAGTTCTTCAGTAACCTCATGTGGCAACACATCCACGCGCGCTGATAAAAACTGTCCTACTTTGATCATCACGCCGCCCATTTGCACAGCAAGGGTGCGGAAGCGTCTGGCGGCTTTGCGCAGCCGGGCAGGGCGGGTATGCTTTGCCAGTCGTCTCAGCCCAAGATGGGTAAGAAATATATCCCACCAGACAATGTTAAGAAGGACGCCGCCAAAAAACCATAAAATACGGCGATAACGTTGCTTTAACATCTCAAGTCAGGGGAGCAGGGTTAAACGGTATAGACTATTTGACGGTACAGTTCTTCGTACTGCGTACATATCCGGGCAAGGCTGAATTCTTGTTCAATACGAGCGCGTGCCGCTTTTCCCATTTGTTCCCGTGCCGCGATGGGCATCTCCAATACCTGATTCCAGGCTTGTGCCAGCGCATGCGGGTTTCTTCTGGCAACCACTCTGCCAGTGTCTCCGACGATATATGCCGAGTCGCCTGCGTCAGTTACTACACAGGGTATGGCACATGCCATTGCCTCGCCCACCACATTAGGAAAAGCCTCACCGACTGAGGAAAGTGTGGCAATATCCAGGGCAGCCATCAGACGAGGGATGTCTTCACGCTCGCCAAGCAGGTGGAACACATTCCGCAAGCCAGTTGTGTCAATCCAGCCAGCCAGCATTTGATTTTGCCAGGTGATGCCTTCTCCACATAGCAGATAGCGGGTTTGTGGCATACGAGCCGAGAGCAACGCGGCTGCCTGAACGAAATTCAAATGATCTTTCTGGCTGTCAAAGCGCGCGATCATGCCGATCAGAGGAGTTTGATCCTCAATACCCAACTCCTGCCGTACGGAGATACGGGCTTCTTGATCCGGTTTAAACACTTGCAGGTCGAATCCGTTGGGTATCACCACCATTTTGTCCGCGCGGTAACCCAGCCGGATGTGTGTTTGTCGTGAGACCTGTGAATTGATGACGATCCTTTGGGGCAGCCAATGTGAGAGCAGCGCGCACAGGCGCGCTGTCCAGATTGTACGCCGCTTCACGCGCAACGGGCTGAGATCGGTATTTCGCATCCCCCATATCACCCTTTTGTTGCCAGCCAGACGAGCTGCAATGCCACCTAGAAGGTCAGCGTGGTACATCCAGGTCTGGATGATGTCAGCCTGCTCCTGGCGCAGTTTTTTGACCAGTGTTGCCACCAGACGGGCATCTGGCAAGCTGGGGCGCATCCCCAGCGCCCAGACGGAGATGCCCAGTTGCTGAATCTTTTTGCCGACTGCTCCATGACCCGTGAGCGAAATGACGCATTGCTCAAATTGTTCCTTGTCCATTGCGGAGAGCAGTTTATAAAGCATCATCTCCGCCCCCCCAATTCCCAGCCCAGTGATGATATGAATAACTTTGATGCTTTTGTTTTGCAAAGGCACTTTGGTCATTTGGATTGCGATAGCGGCAGACGGAAAACATATTCATTGTTGCCTAGACCGCCGCCAACAGTTTTCAGCCCCTCGAGGATAAAACCGCGTTTGTGGAAAAAGTCAAACATGGCTTCAGGTTTGGCAACTTCAAAAGGATATCCGCCTACCCAATCTACAAGGTCTACCCAGGGAGACATCCCGCGGTCTTTGATGTAATTGCGCCAGGTATGAAATGGACGTCCGCGGAACAAATCGCGCACGGTGATAGGCCCCCAGAGGTAAATGAAAGATGGCCAAAGGATCAAAAAGCGCAGCGCTGAAGGTAACGCCACATAATTGCGCTTGACCCATGTCCAGCGGCGGCTTGTCCCGCCCTGGTCATTGTAAATAGCAATGAAAAGGTGCCCCCCTGGTTTTACCAACGGGATGACGTTTTCACAAGCCTGCCACATATTTCCCGTGTGGTGTAAAACTCCCCACGAATAGACAATATCCCACTTTTCTTGAGCATACAACGTTGCCAGATATGCCTGGTCGAGCACATCCCCTTGCTCAATGCTCCAGCTTTCGTCTTGTGGGTAAAAGCGCCGCTTGAGCTCTTTTGCACATGCCACGCTCTGGGGGTCATAATCGAACGAGTGCACTCGTCTTGCCCCAAGTCGTTTGGCAGCCAGAGAAAACAAACCGCTGCCCGAGCCAATGTCAATAAAAGTTTTTCCCTCGAGAGAGTTAACATGGAGCTTGTCGCGCAGCGACCGTTCCGCTTCGTGGATGCGCTCTTCGGTTAGCTGCGCCAGAAATCGCTGCCAGTTCTTGCCAAACTGGAAACGCTGTAGTTGTTCAATTTCTTTGGGTGTGTCCATCTCTATGCTGCCTTGTGGTTTGGTATTGGGATAAACCAGCTCATTGAGCAGTTCCTCCCAGGTTTGCATTACGGTTGCGACGCTGAAGCGCTCGGTAATTTCTTTGGAACGTGCCCCAAAGGTTTTGCGTAACGCAGCATCGCAGATCAGTTTGTCCATAGCGTCAGCCAGTTGATTAATATCGTTAGGTGGCACCAGCAGACCATCAACTTGATGGCGTACAATCTCGGCAATGCCTCCTGAACATGCGGTGGCGATGACTGGCAAACCGCAAGCCATTGCCTCACACAACGCGTTGGGGAAGCCCTCATAGTGTGAGGAAAGGACAAACAGTTCAGCGTTTTTAAGATAATCATAAGGGTTTTTTACTTTTCCGAGTAAATGCACCTTGTTGCTTAAGCCATTCTGCGATGTGAGGCGCTCCAGATCTGCTTGCATCGGTCCGTCACCCAGAATGACCAAATTCCACTCGGGATGTTTTTCCTGGATGAGAGCAAATGCCTGAATCAGCAGATCATAGCCCTTTTCGGGGGAGAGCCTGCCAACTGTGATGATAAAGGGCCCGCCGAAGCTCTTGATTTCAGATTTCTGATTGTCGGGAGGGGGCAGCACGGGATTGGGGATGACGCGTTGACGGATGTTCAGTCTGGGTTGGAAATGTTCATACGCAGCCTGGTTCTGCACAACCAGCGTGTCTGCCATGGGATAAACCCAGCTTCTCAAGCGACCCCAAATTTTCCCGATGTTTGATTTCGCAGGGTCTGTGCGTTCGGAGATGACAATCGGGGTTTTCCACCCCCAGGTTGCCAGAAGCGTGAGAACGTTCATCATGTCCACGAAGCTGATAATCACCTCAGGTTGCGATTTCAGAAAGGCGGTTCGCATGGCGTACAGACGAACAATGTTGTTGAGCAAACCGACGGAGATATTGGGTGCATTCCTTGCCACCCCCAGCGGTATACGCTCAACGCGCGGGTCGAGGTCAAAAAAGGGCGGCGTTTTTCCATCGTCCAGCGTTACAATGGTGATGTCCCAGTCCCTGGCTGCCCAGTAATTTGCCATCGTGGTCAGAACCCGCTCTGCTCCGCCAGCCCCCAGTGAGGAAATTGCAAAGGTTACCCGCATGGCATGTTTTTTGCGGACGTTGGGGTGAGTTTCTGTCCTCCCCAGAATTTTTTGTTTGAGTTTGGATGCCAGCGGATAAATTTGTGTCCCCAGAAGCGAATCGATCAGTGCCACATAGACACCAGGCGCCTGATGTGCATCTGTGGTGATAGCGCGCCAGAAGTAGACGCGTTCTCTTGCCAGATTGCGCTGCCCCAGATAGTAATTCCAGGCAACCTCTAGCCAGGTGCGCGCCAGCGCTTTGCGTTGATACGCTTTGCCGAACTTTGCAAATATTTGTCCGTGTTTGGCAACAAAACGTTCAGCGGCGACCTCCAAAATCGGCGCGTTTGGGCGGGTGTTATGATAAACACGGGTAAGGGGCTTGTCCAGGAGAAGCAGCTCGTGCTCCTGTGCATAGCGGATAAACCAATCCCAATCCTCATGGCGCAGAAGGGTTTCATCCAAAAGCCCTATCCTGTCCAGAATCCTCTTGCTGGCAAGGAAGGTGGAGCCCATTCCTAAATCGTTACCCATTAACAGCTTCTTCAGCCAGGGGATTGAAAGCGAGGGGACGTATTCATAAACCTCTTTGCCTTCGATAAGGTAATAGGCAGTACAACTGGCTTCGGTTTTCTCAGGGGCATTTTTCAGCGCGCTGACCTGGATGGCGAGTTTTTCAGGCAGCCACTCATCATCTGAGTCGAGAAAGGCGATGAAGTTTCCCTGGGCGGCGCGAATACCAGTGTTGCGTGCTGCAGCCGCCCCGCGGTTGGTTTCATGTTTGAGCAAGCGCAGAGATGGGTGATGAAGCCCGTTAACAATCTGGCTTGTGTTGTCGGTAGAGCCGTCATCTACAACAATGATCTCAAAATCCTGATAACTCTGGTTCAGAACGCTTTGAATGGCGCGCGCGATGGTGTGCGCGCGGTTGTAGGCTGGAATAATTACGCTAACTTCGGGTGTGTTGGAAGGTGTGTTCTCCATCATAAGGTATCAACAATTCACTTTTGCTTTTTTGAGATGCGGCGTTTTAGCGCCTGCCAGAACCGTTTGAGCATCGCCAGCGGGAAAGCGGCATCGTATCGCCAGCCGCGGGCGATAAAAATCAGTGCGGGCAGAAGTTTACCCTGATATAGATACCAGGCAGCCGTATCCAGGGCTTCTTTACGATACCACGCTTTGCAGGCAGTCTGCACCGCTGGCAGACTGTGCGCCGAGAGAAAGTGATTTTTGGCTACGGTCAGGTATTCGCCTCTGATGATACCCGCTCCTTCGCCCGTTGGGTTGATGGTAAGCGATCCCGCGTGTTGACGATACTGATAGACTGTCTTTTCAATTTGTCCAAAGTTCAGCCTCTCATTTGCCAAGCGGATAAGAAAATCGCGGTCAGCAGCAGCTTTGTAATGGGTTTGATACCCGCCGAAGCGGTCAAACAATATCTTACGGAAAAACCAGGCGTTGAAAATAGCTACGCCGCTCGTGATCTGCTCAAGGAATGTCTCTGGGCAAATAGGCGGATAGCGGTGGAGTATTGATAGCTCTGTCCCTTGTTCTGCAAATACGGTTGCGCCGCCCACCACCGCGTCGGATGTGGGGTGCGCCGCGAACCATTGCATGACCTCAGCAAAGACCGCTGGCGCATAGAGGTCGTCGCTGTTCAATTGTCCAATGATTTCACCGTGTGCGGCGCGGATGCCCTTGTTTAAAGCATCATAAAGTCCCTGGTCAGGCTCGCTGATCACGTGCAGGTGCGGGTATTGCTTTAAAATGCCCAGTGTGCCGTCCGTTGATCCGCCATCAACGATGATATGCTCAACAGGAGAATAGTCCTGATTTAGGACACTTTCAATTGCCTGACGGATGGTGGCAGCGCGGTTCAGGCAGGGCGTGATGATGGAAAGCAGGGAGGGCTGTGTTGCCATTTACCCAACTGCCCTGGCAACCTGCAGAGCATTCCAGGTGTCTTCATCGGGATCTTTGTCAAAGTCGGGAAATGCCCCCAGTCGCAAAGGCTCAAAGCCTGCGCTCTCCAGGTAGAATTCCAGTTCACGGGGGAAGAAATAGCGCATGGTGTGCCGTTCGGCGCCTGTAGATACCAGCCGCTGCCGCTGGATTTGCCAGATGCGGTAATCCACATGGCAGACGTGCTGTCTTGTGTCTAGCACCCCTGCTGTTAAACGGATCAACTCGCCATCCTCAATGGGGATGACTTTGGCGCGCTGTTCCGGTTTCTGGGCAAGTACAGCCGGACCGTACCAGATATCGAAGATCAGCAGCCCATCCGGGCGTAGATGATTGCGGGCAGTTTTGAGTGCCTGCAGCACCTGGCTGTTTTTGAGCTGATACCCCAGCACCGCAAACATCATCAATGCAATATCAAAGTGCTCTTCCAGTTGCAGCGTTTGCAGGTCTTGCTGCTTGAAGCACAAAGAAATGCCTGACGGAAGGGCGTCAATTTTTCTTTGCGCCTGTGCCAGCATCTCGGCTGAGCAGTCAATGCCCATGACCGCATAGCCGCGCTGTGCCAGTGGGATGGCATGGTTGCCTGTGCCGCAACCTAGATCGAGGATGCGGTGTATCCTGCCTTTGCCGTATGCAGCAAAGATTTTTTCCAGCAAATCACATTCAGATGCATAATCCTTGTCATGATAGAAGTGGTCGTAAGCGTCTGCGTAAAGTTTGCCGAAAACGTCGCTCATTGCAGCACCTTGCGGATAGCGGAACAGACCTGGTCAATCTGTCCTTGGGTCAGTGTTGCTCCAGATGGGAGATACAATCCTTGGCGGGCGATGCGCTCTGCCACCGGGTAACGCTCGTTGACAAACAGCCCCCGTTGGCGGAACACGGGCTGCTCGTGCATCCCCAGAAAGAAGGGACGGGTTTCGATGCCCAGTGCCATCAGCCGCTGTGCAAGTTGGGCAGCATCCATGCCCCTGCTTTCGTCAAGGACGATGGCATACATCCAATATACCTGCCGCGCCCATGGTTCTTCAACAGGCAGCTGTAACTCAGGAATATCCTTAAGTTGTTCACTGTAGCGCTGTGCCATCCAGCGTTTGTGTTGAATACGCTGCTCGATGGTTTCAAGCTGTGAAAGGCCAATAGCTGCCTGAAGGTTGGTCATACGATAATTGTGTCCTAATTCGGTGTGAAAAAAGCGTCGCCCTTCCTGAAAACAAAGATTGCGTTGAGCACGCAGCCGTTCAGCCAATCCATGACTGTTGGTCAACACCATTCCCCCTTCGCCGGTGGTGATGATTTTGTTGGCGTAGAAGCTGAAGCAGCTCATATCCCCAAAACTACCAGCTTTTTTGCCCTTGTACTCTGCGCCGTGCGCCTCGGCGGCATCCTCGATGATGGAGAGACCGTGTTTTTCTGCCAGTTCGAGGATGGGCTGCATATCCACCGGATGCCCGTAAATGTGAACCGGCATGATGGCGCGCGTGCGCGGGGAGATTTTTTCTGCCACCTGTCTAACGTCCATGCACCAGGTACGCGGGTCGCAATCTACCAGAACCGGTGTGGCGCCTGTTTGAACCACTGCCAGGGCGCAGGAGATGATGGTAAAGGTGGGGATAATCACTTCATCGCCGGGCTGCAGGTCAAGGCAAGCCATGGCGGCTTCTAGGGCTGCCGTGCCGTTGCATACGGCGATCCCGTAACTTCTGCCGCAATATGCTGCCCATTGCTGCTCGAACGCTTGAATGAATTTCCCGGAAGAGGAAATCCATCCGGTTTTCAAGCATTCTTCAACGTACTTAAAAGCGGTTTCATCTAGCAATGGTTCGTTTACAGGGATTGTCAAGGTTTCCTCTTACTGGTGTCTAAAGGAACGGCTTCAGGGTTTTGCAACACAAACCTCATCCACAATCTGCAAAAAGCCTTTGCCAAAAACGGCAACGCGCGCAGTAACACATGCCCGCGCCTGTGCTTCCAGCACTGTGTCTGGACCGGGTTGTGCACTTTGAAAGACCTCTACCATGATTTTGGCAAGCGACACAGGATCATGAGGTGAAAAATAGATCGCCTGCGGCGGGTTTTGTTCACGATGGACGGGGATATCAGAAAGGATTATTCTCTTGCCGATGGATTTTACTTCTTCAACGGTGGTGCTCCAGCCTTCAAAGAGAGAGGGCTGTAACACAGCCAACGACTGACGCATCAGCTGATAAAGATGGCTGCGAGGAACCATCCCCAGCACAATGAATCGGTCGCGCAGCCCGCGCTCTGAGACCTGTGCCAGAAGTTCAGAAGAATAAAGCGGGTTACGTCCGTCGTTAAGGTTTCCAGTACATACAACCGTGATTTCCGGCTGGCTCTGATGGGCAATGGTTAGGGCTTCGAGCACGATTTGATGATTTTTGTGTTTCCAAAATTGATTGGGAAGATAGAAAAACCTGCGCGGCAGGTGATAAAGCTTGCAAACCCTTTCACAATCTTCAGAGAATATCTCCTCGGGTACGGGTGTGGCAAAAGGCAGTACACGCGCTTTAGAGGCATATTCTGGAAATAATTTCTCAAAATCTGTTTTGGCGGATTGGCTGCTGAGGAGAATGATTTGTGCCGCTGCGCTCAGTTTTCGGTTGTCTTCATTGCGGGATAGGACTTCAGCAGGTGAGAACATTTCCGGCAAGTGTGATTGCTGAAAGTCTGGTATCCATCCTATGACGGGCAGCCTGTAACGCATTTCAAGGGCAACTGCGGAAAACAATGCTTTGATATGCTTGCGGCGAAGAAGGGAGGAAAGAGCGGCTTCTGGTTGGTAGCGAATCCCCAACCGATTTTTTAACACACGAATCTGTTTTTGATGCCATAACCGCAGCCATAAATTGTTGTTCGGGAAGGGGATAACTTCGTCCAGATGGACAGACAGTGTTGACGCCTCTTTTAATTGCACAGAGGGTGCGAGCACCGCACAAATTTTATAGTCTTTTTGGGGGTCTGCCTGACGAATGGCGTAGAATAAATTCGTCAGGTATTGCACTCCTCCTGTCCAGCGGGTGCCGTCATTGTCAATCAAGAAAGCGATCTGGGTGCTCATAAGTTGGCTTCGTACCATTCAAGCACATATTTTAACCCATCCTCCAGGGATATCAGAGGAGCGAAACCAAGCTGAAGCAGACGGCGGATATCCACTTGCCAGCGCTCTGGTTCGCCTGGGCGAACTTTTCCAAGATAAACGATTTCCGGATTCAATCCGGTCAGACGACACCACAAATCAACCAGTTGCTGAATGCTGACGCTCTTTCCGCTAGCTGTGTTATACACTTCCCCTTTCGCGGGGCTGTGGCAGGCAGCTTTAACCAGCGCCTGCACGACATCGCTGACGTAGATAAAATCCCGTGCCTGTTGACCATCACCAATCACTTCGAGGCGTTGCGGGTTCTGTTTTAGACGGTGGAGAAGCTCGTAAACGGCGAGCTTTCGCTGGCGCGGTCCGTAGGCGGAAAAAACGCGCAGCGTTACCGTTTCCAGCCCGTAGATTTGGCTGTATACCGCCACATAGCGCTCGGCAGCCAGTTTGCTGACACCGTAGGGGGAAATGGGCAAGGTCGGGTCATCCTCGCAGATGGGGATACGCTGCGGATTGCCATACACTGCCCCCGATGACATATTGATCAGACGCGGCGGTGTTTTCAGAACGCGCAGGCCCTCCAGCAAGGCAAAGGTGCAACCTAGATTGGCGTCAAAGTCATATACCGGATTTTCGACCGAACGGGGGACGAAATTGTTGCCCGCCAGATGAAAGATAAAGTCATAATCCGCCAGTTCAAAACCTTGCAGCAGCTGATCTATCAAGTTACCCTTGATCAACTGGATATCCGGCAGGATATGGGCAATATTGCTGTGGTCTTCTAACGGATCAAGGATGGTTACCCGCGCGTCTAAAGTGAGCAGATGTTCTGCCAGGTGTGAGCCAATAAACCCTGCTCCACCGGTAATGAGAATGCGGCTGTTGCGGTTAATAGAAGGCATTAGATTATTTCTTCTCCGCCACAAAACTGTACAAACGTCCAGGTGTATGGTCGCGCGCCGAAAAATACAATGCCAGCCGGTTTAGAAGAAAATTTCCCCAGGGCGTGTTTTCTGCGGTTAACCATACTGCCAGCCGCTTACCCAGCCGTCGCTGCAACGGGGCGCGCAGGGTTTCCAACCGCCGGGCGTTGGTGAAGGGAAAGAAGTTAACTTCACTTTGCAGGGGGGCTATGACGCGGGTAACCTTCAACCCTGCCGCTTGCATGACATCCAGGTATTCCTCAAGCATATAGGCATTTTCTCCACCATAGAAGCGATGCAGGGCGTGTTGGGTGAGAAAAACTGTTAAATCTTGCGGCTGGCTGATAACATGCTCACGGATAGCGACCAGCCTGCCGCCGCGTTTGAGCACGCGGTAGATTTGCTGGCAGAGTTTTCTGATGTCTTGGGCATGATGCAGCACTTCGCGGCAAAACACTAAGTCAAATGTATCCGCTCCGCATGGTAGGTTTTCTCCCATTTCCTGGATGATATCAATGGGATATCTGCTGGCTTGTGCCAGCATGCGCAGCGCCCCGCAGCCGACGATGTCGCTGCTGTCTGGTTCCAGTGCGGTAACCTGCCATCCGTCTCTTGCCAGCGCAAAGCTACTGATTCCCCGACCGGCACCGATGTCCAACGCCCTGCCGTGCCGGGCGGGCAGCAATGATCGCACGGCTTGCCACTCCTCGCTATCCGCATAACGTCGCGCAGCTTCAATCAGAGGGTCGTCGTAGTAACAATTCTTGACCAGTTCCTGCTGGTCGGGCTGATGACGCAGCCAGAGAACGGTTTGTTCCCAGTTGAGTTCAGCCATCTCGTTTTACTGCCAGAATTGAGAAGCCAGCACCCGCATCGGGCGGTGTTTCCCATACGAGATTTTGCAGCTTGCGGAAGAGAAGCGATGAGAAGACACCAGGCAATGCCAGGTAAGAGCGTACAAAGCTGCTTTTGACTCCTTTTAGATAATACGCGCTGAAAGCATAATCCAGCCTGGCAAGCTCCTGAGCAGCCCGTTGGTCAAAGTACCCTTTGACCGTAACAATTTCCAGCCCCACTGCTTCCAGTTCTTGCTGCCATACGTTCTTTGACAGGGCGTGGAAGAAGGGCTGCCATTGTTTGTATCCTTCAAGGCTGGTTTTGTCCAGCGGCCACCACTCGAAATAACGGTGGTTGAGAACGTTGAAGGCAAATTTGCCTTTGGGTTTAAGCACACGCGCAATTTCTGCCAGATTGCTTCTCAGGTCTTTGACATGTTCCAACGCGCTGTTATCAAATACCAGGTCAAAGGAGTGGTCTGCGTAAGGCAGGCGCACAGAGACGTCGCAGACATCCAGGCGGAGATGATGCGCCCGCCTTTGCGCCTGAGCAATACTCTCATGGTTGATGTCGCACCCTGCGCTTAGCTTTTTCCCCTGCCAGGCAAGCGCTGCAAACAATCCGTCTCCACAGCAGTGATCCAGGCAGCTGCCTGAGACGTCGAGTTGGGAAGCAAACTCCAGTTCCGGCACACGGCACAATGCGATGCTGGGGGCGCGGCGATAGTGGCGGGTTAGCGGCTTCCAGAAAACGCTTTCGACAATACGATTATTCATTTGCCTCTCTGATCGGCTGTAAAACCGGCTTTACTTCACAGCGGTAAAGGGTATAGGGGGGCACATCCCGGGTAACGATGGAGCCGGCCGCAATCACGCTGCCCCTGCCAATCCGCACGCCTTTGAGGATGGTTACGCCAAAACTGATCCAGACGTCGTCCTCGATGATAATCGGCGCTGAGGTGATGCCGGGCAGTTCCGCCTTGTTGCGCGGATGTCCCTTTTCAACGATCTGGCGGAAGTGGTGATGGCGTTCGACCGCGTCTAATGAGTGGGCGCTACCGTCGTGGATGTTGACATCGTGGGATATCAATACGCGGTTGCCGATCTCGATCGATTCCATTGACCAGACCTCGCTGCGCACCCCGATATAACACCAATCGCCAATACGGATTTTGCCGCCATGTCCGTAGGTGAGCAGACGTCCGCGCACGATGGAGTGTTCGCCGATCACCACGCGCTCTTTTCCGCCCGCGATGTTTTCAATGGAGGCTTCCGGTTCAATTCTGGCAGTTGGCGCAATGATTGCCTGCCAGACGGGGGGTTGCCGGTTTTGGCGTATCTGGCAGTCGAGCCAGGAAAAGAACTTCCGCTTGATACGTGTCCATAGAGAAACTGCTGAATTGTTCCTCCACAAGGAATAAAAACGTCTTGCCTGGTTTGATATTTGTGAGCGCGCTGCGCCGGTTTGCTGTGCCCGCAGGTATCGCAGAACGCGGTTGAAAGCGGCTTCGTTGGCTTCCACTGACTCGGGGAAGGAAAAGGGGCTGCCAAAAGGTTGGTTGATGATCTTATCGCGTGGTTTGTTCAGGCTTTGGTCTAACGCGGCCGGGTTGTAGTCCTGCGCCGCGCTGAAGTGTGTTCCGCTGCGGTCAAGCCCCCCCAACCAGGTCAGTGAGGTGCGGGGGTAAAGCACCAGCTGCCCGCTTTTGAAGATGTTGTACCAGAACAAAATGCCCCATGAGTCATTTCTGCCCTCCAGGCGATCCTGCAGAATGGTGGAAAAGGGATAGGCTCCTTCCAGGTCAAAAGATTTGCAAAACAGAGGACTTGCCAGGTCTTCTGCCGGGCTGGCGGTGTCCCAACAGATTTTTTCCCAGACGCGCTGCCAGGTTGCCCATCCCCAAGTAGTGGTAAGGGGCAAAAAGAAGGCATCTGGTTTGGGTGGGTGTTTGACTGGGAACATATAAGCGGAGATCTGCGCCACGCGCGGGCTGTCTTTGTAGCGCTCCAGGGCATTGAGCATATAATCCAAAAATGAGGGGTGAAGTACAAGATCATCTTCTACAACGATTGCCCGTCCATACTGATGGCAAAGCATGCCCACGCCTTCGATGACCGATCGGCTCAAGCCAAAGTTTTGACTGCGTTCGATGATGTGGGCGTTCAGTTCATCTGCCAGCGGTCGAACAACCTGACGGGCTGCGGCAACCTTTTCTTCCTGGTCAGGGGTTTTGGCGCCGTCGCAGAAGATGAACAGCTGGCATTCGTCCAGGCGATGGCAGTGCGAAAGCGACTCCAGCGCCGAGCGTGCGTGGTGCGGGCGGTTATAGATAAAGAGCGCGATGGGCGTTTTTTGTACCTGGTTCATGGGTCCGTCTAATTTTAGCACGCGGTTTTGTTATCTCTCAAAAGAGCGCTTGATTTTTACTAGCTTGTTGAGAATAACCCGACGGTAGTATTTCCATAAAGGGGGTTTTTCATGACGCTTGCGCAGAAATTTTTTGACCCGTTGGTAAGCTGCCTCATCCACTTCAATTTTTTCGGGAAAAACCAGCGGCTTCTCAAATGTGAAATTAAGCACTTTGCGCTGTGGGGTTTGCTCGTGGTCTTCCATTCGAACGTGAATGCCGCTGCCTTCCAACCCCCCTGTCCAGACCAGCGAGCGGCGTGGGTGCAAGGTCAACCTGTTTGCTTTGAACATAAACCAGTAAAATAGGATGCCCCAGGAATTATTCTTTCCCTCCAGCCTGTCAATGATCATTTGGGTGTAAGGGTAAGTTCCCTCCAGATCGAAGCGGTGACGGGTATCTGCGTCTTGTAGAGCTTGCAGTGCGTCATTGGCATTCCAATTGCATAGTTCCCAAACGCGCTGCCAGGTTGCCCAACCTCGCACTGTGGTAAAGGGCAGAAAAAAAGCATCCGGTTGTTGAGGATGTTTTACAGGGAACATATACCCGGAGATCTGGGCGACCTTTTCTTCATCCTGGTAACGGTCTAAACCTTGCAGCATAAAGTCAATGAACGACGGGCTGTGCAGATGATCGTCTTCAACAACGATGACGCGCCCATATTGACGGCACAGGTCGCCGACGCCCGTAACGATGGAGTGCGCCAGCCCCAGATTTTGCGGACGCTCAATCATCTCAGCGCCCAGCTTCTTTGCTAACGGGCGCACTGCCTGACGTGTGGCAGCTACGCTTTGTTCCTGTTCGGGCGATTTTGCGCCGTCGCAAAAGATGAACAGCTGACATTCATCTATGCGGCGGCAGCGGGAAAGCGACTCAAGCGCGGCCTGGGCATACTGCGGGCGGTTATACACGAACAACGCCAGTGGGGTTTTGGGGGTTGGCATGTATTGAGACTTCTATATGGGTGTAGCTTACTTCCTGCCGTGTTTATTGGCAACCAGTTTAGCGGGCAGACGTCTCAACCCCCACAATTTTACCAGCGTCTTAAACAGCTTTGGGTGAAGCACCCATTTGGTTTCCCAGCGGCGTTTGAGATTTTTGGGGCTTAGTGCCGGGAAGATACCACGTTTGCCCAGTTTCCAGGTGGCATCTGTGATAGTAAAAACATGTGCCCATCCTCCTGCCAGTTCCAGATTGCGCTGGGCTTCTTCACCATGCCACACAGTAGATTTTCCCCCCTCAATGTGGGCATAGTCATGATTTTGATGAACAGCAAGAATTGCTTGTGAAGCGTCAACGACGGGTATCTGGCTGGCGCGGGCATGGTAAATCATCCAGTTATCCCAACAGACTCTCCCAACGGCAAATGGCGGCAACTGGGAAAACATGCCACGAGGGAAAATAAAATAGTCAATACCTGTGGGGCTGATCGGTTCGGCATGTTGTTGAATATAAATTCTTAACTGTTCTTCCCAATCTGGTGTTGAGAAGTCAATGGCATCGTTGAGCCATACTTTTGTGCGGGTTCCCACAGTCAAGAATTTGTGAAAAGGAATGCGGGGTAATGCCCTGACCAGATCACTGAGAAAAATAATATCGGCGTTGGCATAGATCATGATGGGGTGGCTGGCGGTTTCCTGCGCCAGGGCAAAGGCTGAATCAAGCAGCGGTGTGCCAAACTCGTTACGGGCGACATTGGGAATATGCCGCGCTCCAAACTCAATTGCAGCTTGTGCGGCACCTTCTTCCTCGCCGACTAAGATAACTTCGCAGGGAACGGGGAGATGCTTCCAGCTCAAAATGGCGTTACGCTGAATGACCCCGATATGTCCCCGAAAAGGTTTTGGAATAGTAAAAAAAGTGATCAAGGGCTTCTGTCCAAGATAGATTCGAACCAGTTCAGGTAGGCGCTTACCTGATGATCGAGATGATACCTTTCCTCGGCAATTTCTCTTGCGCGAATACCCATCTGGCGGCGAAGCGCGCTATCGGAGATCATGCGGATGATGTTTTCTGTCATGCTTGGCACATCGCCTGGCTCTACCAAAAAACCTGTTTTCCCCTCTTCAATTTGTTCGGGGATGCCGCCCACGCGGGTGGAAAGCACTGGCAGACCGCAAGCAAGCGCTTCGAGGATGACATTGGGGAAATTATCTGCACGCGACGGGTGGATCAGCACATCGGCAGCCTGAAAAAACAGGGGCAGCGCAGTCTCGTCTTTCAGGTAGGGGACAAACCGCACTTCGGCGCGCCCGAACGGCTGGGCGGGAGTTTCTTCACCCAATCCCAGCAGAATCACCTGACGGGGTTGGAGCGCTTCGGCTGCCTGTTGAACCGCACCGCGCAGCAGATCAAAATCGCTCCACGCACGGTTGCGGATGCTCTCAGAGGCGCATAGAATGACAGCAGCTTCAGGCGGAATATTGAGATGCAGACGGGCTTTTTGCTGGTCGCCAGGGTGAAAAAGGGATATGTCAACGCCATTAGGAATGACTTTGCTTGCGATCATGCCCTTTGCCAGAATAGATTGCTCGACTTTTTGCATCAGCCAGCGCGATGGGGTAGCGATATAATAACGGCTCTGCTCAAGAATCCGCTTTTTACGCTGCCAGTTATATGCCGTGCCGTCCCGCTGGATGGCGGGCGGGATGGTCAGGTCAGGGCACTTGCCGCAGCCGGTTTTCCAGCGCTGGCAGTCAAAAGAATGGGCACAGTGACCGCTAAGCATCCAGGCATCATGCAGGGTCATCACCAGCGGGACCCGGTTGCTGAGATATGGCAAGGCGCGCAGGTCAAAATACCCTCCGTGCAAGTTGTGCGCATGCAGGATGGCAGGTTTGTGGGGCATCTGTTCCAGCAGCTTCCACGCGCCGGGGTAATCAAAATCTTCAAAACCCAGCCAGTTCTGCCAGCGGAAGGGAACGCTGCCCAGCCACCACAAAAAGCGCGCCGGATACCAGCGCCCTGGCAGCCACTCTGCCTGGGTGAGCTTCTTGCCTAAGCTCCCGCAAAGGCGGTTGAGTTTGAGTCGCAATGTTTCGTTTGCAAAGGCGAAAATGCTCGAATCTATGCTGAGTTTTTGTCCAACTGCCATATACGCCGCGTGACCGCGCTGCCGGTAACCGCGGTGCAGATTGACAGCAACCCGCGCCGCGCCTCCATACGTATCGTTGGCGTGTACGCTCAGAATACAAAAATCCTTTTGATTCTTCATCGTGCCTTGAACAATGCGCGTGCAATGCGGTTGGCTGCCCGAAGCGGATAGCGATAGGCGGGATGATTTTCCCACAGAAAGGCGTATAGCCCATCCCAGGCGGCGAGCGACGCAACGCGGAGCACACGGTATAGCAGCCCTGCCCACCCCTTGGGCAGCGGCTTGCACAGGGTAAGAGCCATTATCTGTTGGCAAGCTTTGCTTTTTACCAGGCGGATATCTTGATGGCTTGCATAGCGCCGGGTGAAAGCCGCAAGCATGTTGAGGTAAAGATGGGCTGTCTGAATAGAGATAACTTGGTGCTGTGCCTTGCCGCCCTCGTCAGGATATAACCAGCGGCGTACCTCGAGCGCCTGTTCGCGAGAAAGCCCTGCTTCGGGCAGTTGCTGGCTGATATTGCGCCAGACAACCTGATCGTGATATGCCATTTGCTTTATGCGCTGTTCGCGGGTCGTTGAGCGCGGGTGGATGCGGTATTGAACGAGCGCTTCAGGTAGGTTGGCGGCGCAGGTGTGCGGAAGCAACCGAGACCAGAGGTCATAATCCTGTGCGGAGGTGAATGTTTCGTCATAACGCAGGCAATGCTGCTCTAGAGTCTCGCGGCGTAACATAATAGATGGATGCAGAAACGGATTTGTCAGCAGAGAAGTCCAACGGATGAGCAAATCGCTTGCGGGTTGTGAGTAAACGCCCTGTTCCTGTCCCTCTTCGTCAATGATGGTGCCTGCGCTCCCCAATATCCCTATTTCGGGGTGGTTTTCCATGTAATCAACTTGCTTTTCAAGACGGTGCGGATGCGAGATGTCGTCAGCATCTTGACGCGCAATGTACTTTCCTGCTGTCTGCTCCAACCCGCGGTTGAGGGAGACTGCCAATCCCCGATTTGTTTCGTTTTTGATCAAGATAATCCGTCTGTCCTGACGCGCAAATTCACTTAGAATTTGGGGTGTAGAATCACTGCTTCCATCGTCAACGATGATGAACTCAAAGTCTGTCAGAGATTGACAGAGGATGCTTTTCACAGATGGATGCAGATATTTTTCCCCATTGTGGACGGACATGATCACGCTGACTTGCGGCGGCATCTTTTTATTGGAATTCAAAAGGCGTCTGATGCGGCGGCATCTTTTCGACGATCAGCGAGAAGAAATACTCTGCTTCGCTTTCAGAATAGTCGCACTGGTGGCTGATGCCCGGGTACACGCGCACACCGTACCAGGCTTTTTTGCGGTTGTAAATATCCAGCAAACGGAAGCCATGGGTGGCAAAGGGATTGGTCAGGTCATACTGATTGGTCATAAAGAAGAGCGGCGGCAAGGTATCCTGTGCTTCGGCGATTTCAAAGATGTCCGGTACGCTATCTAATGTGTCGCCCATCAGGTAGCCATAGGGGTTGTTGCGGCTGTAATGATATTCGACCACTTTTGCCCGCAGGTTGATCTGCGGCATACCGGCATAGATGCCGTCGCACTGCGATTTGATGCCATGATAAATAGCAGCAAAGCCGCCCATGGAAGCGCCCTGACAGAACCAAGGCTTGCCCGGGTTTTGGGCAAGAATGTGTTGTATTAGGGCAGAGACGATGCGGTCAGTGAAGTTATCCCCCTTTTCACCCCAAAAAAAGCTGCCCATGCGATGCGCGCCGAAGATATCCCAGGGCGCCAGCAGGTCAAAGTGTTCTCGGGGCTGGGTGGGAGCCGGGTGGCGGTCGGCAAAATGCCCGTGAAAATGGACGATGATCCCGCGCGAACTTTGGCGGGCGGGCAGATAGGCATAACGGATTTCCTTACCTTCCAAGCCAAAGACAAAAGGGTAGGTCTTTTCTGTTTCAGCCGCCGTGTAGTAATGAGCGGTCTCACGCTCTGCCTGCTTGATGCGGGCACGCACCTCCTGCTCATTTGTGGTAAAGAGGATGTCCTTTTTGGCACGTTGCAGGGGCATTACCTCCGGCGGCGGTTGTAACGAGTCGTTCAAACCGTTGGAGATGGCCGTCAGAGTTTGATAAAAGCCCTTTTCGCGGAGATGACGAAAGATCAGACGGAGAAAGCGGATTGTTTTTTGCAGCATCAGTTGCGGTGGGATTGGATGAGCGCGGCGATTTTCTCGAGGGTGTCAAAGTTGGCAATGTTGATCTCATCCTCGCTGATCTGAATAGCGTATGTTTCTTCGATGAACATGGCAATATCCACCAGGTGAAACGAGTCGATCAATCCGCTGGTGATCAGTGTTTCGGAAGGATACAGCAAACGTTGGGGTTGGCGGAGAATATCTGTGCAGATATAGGTAGCAAGGCAACTGATGATATCCTCACTCATCCGAAAATCCTATAAAGAAGTTTCGGGCGCAACACCCAGCCCGCGCCAGCTATTGTTATTGCGGGGGGTGATTTGGACGTTGACCAGTCTGGCGCGCTCAAACCAGGCTGAGAATTCCTCGCGGCGGATATAGAATGCTGTTGCTGGCGTAAGATGATCGAATATTACTGCATGGGTATGCCGAAAGCCAAATTTGGAAAGCCAACCCATATACGCATTGTACGGAAGTAACTTTTTCAGCCAAGCCATTGGATGCCAGTGATTGGCAGGGTAATATACCAGCTTGAGCAAGGGGTGCAGAACTAACGTCAATAGGAAGGTAAGCAGATATAGCAGTCGCGGGGACATGCGGGCGGTAATTCTTTCGCGCAGGGGGTTGATGATGTTGATGACCCAATCATTATTCTCGCGACCATATACCCAGACGGAGATGATGCCCTTCGGGCGCAGATGGCGTACAAGCGAGTGAAATCCCATCTCTGGATCTGGCATGTGATGCAATACGCCAATTGAGTAAATCAGGTCTATCTGAGGTTGTCCAGTGTTTCTGCGTAGTGGAAGATGGTTAATATCGGCCTGAATGACATGCACATTGGGGCAGTTAATGAGGTTCAACCTGGCGGCTTCAACCGAATCGCTTAAATCAACGGCGAGTACATCTTGGGCGCCGAAAGAACTGGCGACTTGAGAAAATCTTCCCATGCCACAACCTGCATCTAAGACAACTTTGTTTTTGAACATTTCCCGCGTAAGAGGGAATACCCAATCGAGAAATTGTTCTGTGTAGTTTTCCATACTGTGTATCTGGCGGAATCGTTGCCATTCCCACCCGAAAGCGTCAGTTGTTTTTAGATTTTCCTTTGGGGTAGTATCCAGAAGAAAGCGTGGAATGCTCCTTCTGATAGGGTAGTTGTGCGCACAGTGTGGACACAGCAGGTTTCCTTCGAGTACTTCATCGTTTTCCTGTTGTAAGATTTCCAGTTGTAAATCGCTCTGACACAGAGGGCATACAAGAAAGTTCAGGACTCTTGTTTTCATGGTCTTCTATATTTTTATGAGATGTAACGATTATGCCATAACTGAAATACAAGCAGTGTCCACAGCAGCTTGCGGTTATCGCGGCGGTGCGTCAGATGATCGTCAATCAGACTTTTGATGTAAGGGTAATTGAATAATCCCTGCCGGTTGACCATCTCCTCAGAGAACATATCCAGCATCAGCTGGCGCAGTTCGGTGGTCAGCCATTGGGCGACGGGCATGTTAAACCCCTTTTTGGGGCGGTTGATGATGGCGCGCGGCAGCTTGCCCGTCATACATTTTTTGAGCAGGTACTTGCCGGTCAGATTGTGGAGTTTGAGGTCAAGCGGCAAAGCGTTGGCGAACTCCACCACCAGAGGGTTGAGAAGGGGGACGCGCACCTCCAAAGAATTTGCCATGCTGGCGCGGTCAACTTTGAACAGGATATCCCCCTCGAGATATAATTTCATGTCGCTGTACAGAATGGCATTGAGCGGGGTGCGCACTTTGCTCTCCTGTTCATGCTGGTAAGCGCGGGTGTAAGTATCGCGCAGGACAGGTTTGAGCCAGTCTTGCAGCAGCAGCTGCTTTTCCTCATCAAAGAATGATCCCAGCCAGCGGTGGTGGCGCTCCTGTAATGAAACGCCGCGCCCGGCAAGAAAGCGGCGGATTTTGAAGTCCAGGCTGATATTGCTGAAGGATACTGGTAGCCGCGAGGAAATTTTCGGCGCCAGCTTTGCCCGAACTGTCCACGGCACCAGACGCTCGTAAAGCTCAATCATGCGGTGGGCTTTGAGTGTTGGGTATCCGGCAAAGAGTTCATCGCCCCCGTCGCCCCCCAGAACTACTTTGACCTGTTGACGGGCAAACTGTGAAAGCAGGTAGGTGGGGATCAGCGAGGAGTCGCCAAAGGGTTCGTCCAGATAGTTCGTGATGTCCGCAACCATGCTGGCGGCAGTTTTGCTGGTCAGGGTCAGCTCGTGATGGCGCGTTCCCAGATGGCAGGAAGCCAGACGCGCATAGCGGGATTCGTCGAAAGACTCTTCCTCAAAAGATATGGAAAAACTGTCCACTGTGCCGGGGTAGAGGTCAACCATAAAGGCGGTTACGGTGCTCGAGTCGATGCCCCCGCTGAGCAGCACTCCCACCGGCACATCGCTGACCAGTTCGCTGCGCACACTCTCTTTGAGGGTCTGATAGAGACCATCTGCAAAATCGCGCCAATCTACCGGCGGACGGTTCTCGCTGCGTTCCAGACTCAGTTTCCAGTATGGCTGGGTGCACAGCCCGCTCTGGTCATAACGCAGGTAACATCCGGCATCAAGACGGTAGATGTTTCTGAGAATCGTGCGCGGTGTGGGCACATACTCAAAAGAAAGATACTCATTGAGGGCAATCGGGTCAATTTCCCTTTTGACCTGCGGGTTCGCCAGAAGAACTTTCATCTCAGACCCAAAAACCAGCTGCCCGCCGCTCATACTGTAATACAGGGGTTTTACGCCCATGCGGTCGCGCGCCAGAGTGGCTTGCTGGTTGGGGATATCCCAGATGGCAATGGCGAAGATGCCGTTTAATTTCTCAAAGCACTCAACGCCGAATTCCTCATACAGATGCAGAATGGTTTCGGTATCGGTCTGTGTGCGGAATTGATGCCCCCTTTTTTGCAGATAGGCGCGCAGTTCGCGGTAATTGTAAATCTCGCCATTGAACACAATCCACAGCGTTTCGTCTTCATTGGTGATAGGCTGCCGCCCACTGACGAGGTCAATGATGGACAAACGGCGTGAACCCAGCCCTGCTTGATGGCAGTAGTAGGTGCCCTCTTCGTCCGGCCCGCGATGGGTCATGCTGGCAGTCATATCCAGCAGGGTTTGCTGATTAACCGGCTGTGAAGGGTGAAGGTTGATAATGCCGCAGATTCCGCACATAGAATGTTTGTCTCAGGTTAGGGGAGTGGATTTTTGCGTTGACATAGAACCACATAGCGGAGGGGCAGCAACGGTGAGATAATTGCCTTGACTTGCAGAATTTCCAGGCTTGTGTGCGCTTTTTGCTGTAAGTACTGCATGTCGAACGCATGCAGATGCCATTCGTCGCCCCCGCCGGTACGCCACAAAAAGCGCAGACCGCCGATGATCCGCCGCAGTGTGTGGATCAGCTTTTCGTTGGGGATGCTGATGACGATGCGCGCCCCAGGTGCTGCCACGCGGGCAATTTCGGCAAAGACAGCTTCGGGGTGCAGGACGTGTTCCACCACTTCGGTGCATATCACCCGGCTGATGCTGCCCGGTTTGAAAGGCAACTGCTCGGCATTGGCTTGGATGATTAGACGTTTGCGTTCGGAGAGCCGCCGGTTTGCCTCGGCGACCATGCTTGTGGAGAGGTCAATGCCCAATAGGGGTACTTTGTTGGGGAGGGCAGCAAGAACATTGCCTGCCCCACAGCCAACCTCAAGCACACAGGTATCATCGCTGGCAGCCAAGAAACTGATGATCGCTTGTACCCTTTGTTTTTCGATCCAGCGGATGACGGGGTGCGATTGTTCATGAAACCTACCCGGCGAATATTTGCGCGCCATTTCTTCGTTCCAGGCTTTGAAATTGGTTTGCGGGCTGGGGGATGTGCTCTCTTGATGATTTGTCACGGGGAGTACCACCTGATTCAGGAAATGATTATATCATACGCATGATATAATGCTTGCGCCTGATGCGAAGCGAGGCGGTGCAGGCGAATCATTTGAAAGATTGAAAACATGGACGACGAAGTTTACGAAAAAGTAGAAGCTGCAGAAGAGACACTGTGGTTTTATGTGGGACGCCGCAGAATCATCCAAAACCTGGTGCAGCATTATGTTGGCGCTTTGGCGGCAAAGCATCTGGACGTTGGCTGCGGTGCGGGCAATATGCTCCAGGCTTTGAGGCAACACAGCAGGTTTTCGGTAGGAGTGGATTCGGCGTATAAGGCATTACAGCTCAGTAAAAAGGATGGGGTACATATTGTTGCTCAGGCTGATGCGCTATCTCTTTGTTTTCCTGATCATACCTTTGACTTTGTTACCGTTTTGGACGTATTAGAACATTGTGAGGACGATCTCTTGTCGTTGGCAGAAGTGTATCGTGTTCTTAAACCTGGCGGTATTGTTGTTTTAACAGTACCCGCTTTGTCTATTCTCTGGAGCGCCCTTGACCGTACAGCACACCACTATCGCCGCTATACGGCTTCAGAGCTTCGGAAGAAAGCCCAGCAAAGCGATTTTGTTGTTCTCAAAGTTTCGTATGCAAATTTCTTTCTTTTCCCCTTTGTCTTTATTGGCAGGATGCTGGAGCGTCTTTTAGACATCTCGCTGGGTCTCGATTTTAACATCCCCAGTGCTTTTGTCAATCGGTTGCTCACCGGCGTTTTCAGTCGTGAAGCAGGATGGATAATGCGGCGGACGTTTCCTGTTGGTTCCTCTGTTGTGGCGGTATTACAAAAGCCTGCGTCTGGCAAAGGTATTGTATGAGAGGCAGACGTCTTGGTACTCCCTTATTGGGCTATCTGGCTGTTGCCCTTTGGACAACGCTGACGCATGGTCTTCTCTTGATCAATGATGGCATTTATTGGGATGGGTGGATCATCCATAGCTTTTTGGCGGAGAAAGACTGGGGTGCTCTGTATCATCTGTATGATCAGTACGGCAGCCCGTGGCAGGCATGGCAGCATTGGTCTATGCTGATCCTGCCCTCGTTCAAGATAACGTATCGGTTGGTTGAATTTGGCGGGCTGGTCGTCTTTGCTCTGGTGCTTTTTGCCATCTTGAACGAAACCAAAATTGTTTCTCCCCTCGAACGTTTTTGGATTACTTTGCTGACGATTTCTTACCCTGCGTTTCAGATTCTGGTCTCTCAAGTAACAGCAACCAATCTGGGTCTTTCTAACCCGTTGCTCTTGCTGGCTGTTCTGGCTGCTCTGAGGGCAGAAAAATTCGTGGGCAAAGCTCATATTGGGTGGCGTATTCTGGCTTTGCTCCTGTTTGTTTTTTGTTTTATGGGGATGGATTATTATCTCGCTTTTTATTTCGGGTTTTTATTGTTTCTGGTGTTATATGCCCGCTGGCAGCACAACATGTCCTTGAAAGGGTTGCTGACTTATGTAGTACATCGTCTGGATTATGTGCTCTTGCCTTTCGTCTACTGGTTTCTTCGGAGATCATTGTTTCCGCAACAGGGAGATTATGCTACTCATTATAAAATCGGTGTTGGCTCAGCTTCCTTTTTTGCTGCATATCTGGGCTTTGCGCAGTTTATCCTCAACCAGCTGGGAGATTGGCTGACACGGCTTTTGAGCGCGCCTGCGTTTTGGTTTGTGCTGATGGGGGGTATCTTTGCATGGCTGTATTGGTTGTTTCAGTCTTCTCAGAAACACAATCCTGTCTCAGCAACCGTTCGCCCGTACAGCATTTTGCTTTTTGGCATGGCTTTGCTGGTTCTGGCGATTTTTCCGTTTGCTGCCGCTGAAGGTCGTGTGCCTAAATTGCTTAGCTATGATATTCGCCATGCAATACTTCTGCCACTGCCATTGGCTTTGATATTGGTGGGAGGGATGCGCCTCATTTTTCCGACAAAGAGCGATCGTCCACTTTCGATAATTGCTGCGATTGTCCTTACAATCACTTTGCTGGGTATGACTCATGCCACCATCACAGACTATTTACAATGGCAGGCACGCTGGGCAAAAGATCGTGCTGTCATTACGTATCTGGATACGCTGCCTGCTGCCCAGAAATACACCCTCTTTTGGGTCAGGGATGAATTCCTCGCAGAGGAGGATTACTATCGGTTCTACGAGTGGGCAGGGATGTTCAAAGTGGTATGGGGGAATGAAAAAAGAGCAGGGATGAACGAGACGCAGCTTGTGGGAGCTTTCCAAAATGATATTGGCAAGGCGCTTGCCTATCTCCGTCCTTTTGCCACACATGCCTACTTGCTTGCCGATTGGGATCCCGCAGGGTGCCAGGCGAGGTTGATTGTTCGCAGAGCAGATTGGACGGGAAGTGATGTTGCCATTGCGGGACGCTATTTTTATTATAAGTATCTACTGCCCGACAAAATGAACGATTACCTTTCTCGCCTGGTGAGTGTGCAGGTGGAGCCATTATCTCCTCAACCGGCACAAGCTTCAAACTGCCGCCGTTAGCATTTTGCCGAGACCTGCGCCCAGATTTCGCCCCAGCGCACTTCAAGGTGGTCTATGCTCAAACCAGCTTCGCCCATTTCCGTCTGGAAGGACTCGAGGGTGTATTCCGTTTCATGTGTGGGATCCAGTCGCCATTCCACGCCCAGCTCCTGCTTGAGCGGAACGCGCCACTCGCGCTCAAACAACGGAACACGGATCAGGATGCGCTGCGCTTTGGTGATGCCCTGTACCTGCCCTAAAAATTGCGGACGGTCTGGCAGATGTTCAAGGACATTAGAAAGGATGACAACGTCAAATCGTTCTTGCGGCAGGTCGCTGAGCGCATTGCCTGCAATATAACGTATTCGCGGGTGGCTGAATTGTCGGCGTGCGGCGGCGATATTCTCTTCTGATATATCAATACCTGTTACCCTGGCGCCGGTTTTCTCGGCAATATCATAGTCCACTGCGCCGTTCCCACAGCCAATATCCAGGACGCTGTCTCCTGGCGCGATACGCCCAATGAAAAAATCGTGGTAGCGTAGATGGCGGTGTTTGGTGTGCACCCCTTTGCCGTACACAATAGATTTTTGCCCTTGCAGACTGTAGAGAAAAGCATCCAGGCGGAACAAAAACCGCAGTGCCTCATCCGGCGGCAGGGAATCGGCGCGCTGAGTAACGATGCTTTTGAGCAGGATTTCTGCATCGCGGGTGGAGAGCCTGTTTGTGATCCCCCCAATTGCCTTTAGCAGAAATTGTTTCATGCTGCTACCTTGCGATACACTTCTATTTCCAGCTCCAATACCTGATCGAGGGCAAAGTGTGCCAGCGCATACTGTCGCGCCTGACTACCCAGCCGTTTGCGTAACCCGGCATCGGAAAGCAGAGCGGTAAGAGCATCGTGGATGCTCTTTGCATCTGTCTCACACAGCCATCCGTTCTCACCGTGCGTAATAATTTCCCGTATTCCTGGGGAGTTTGCGCCAATCACTGCTGCGCCGCACGACATCGCTTCAATGAGCGTTTTCGGGTGCCCCTCGTACAGCGAGGGGAGGATAAAAACATCTGTGCTGTTGATCACATCGGGAAGCTGACGGTGCGGCAGGTTTCCCAAAAACTGCACATCCAGATTATTCTCCTGGACGTAGGCTTGCATGGCTTCTTTGAGCGAGCCGTTACCGACGACAAGCAATTGCGCGCCGCTTCCTTTGATCGCCTCTAGCAGGGCAAGAGGGTTCTTTTGTGCTTCCAGCCTGCCAATGAAACAAATTCTTTGGCGGGTGGCGGGAGGTCTTTCCATCTCTTGCGGCTGGAAAATATCCGTTTCAACATAGTTGGGGATAACAGTAATGCTCTCTGGGTGGATGTTATAGCGTTTCTGAATGGACGCAGACATTATGGGGGTCGTAACGATAATATGGTCGGCAGCGGTGAAAACGCTTTTCTCCAATTGGGCTGCGCGGGCTGCCTCTGGGCTGTTTGCGCCGCAGCGCTGCTCTTCAAATTCAGAAAAAAGGTATCCGCAGCGGGCGATAAAGGGTTTGCCAGCGTTCTGGGCAGCCCGAAGGGCTACCTCGGCGCCCTGCACCTGGTTGCTTTTGTAAATGACCTTCCCAGACCATTGACGAGCAAAAAGCTGGGTGAGCATAAACGTGTACCAGCGCAGCGGAAGCCGCCGCCGGTTGCAAAGAATATCAATCCCGTGCAGTTTGTCGCGGTGACGTAGATCACGCATGTCTCCGTAAGTAACAAACGTTATGCGGCGCAGCATGGGGCACAGCGAGCGGTAAAGCGCTGCCTCGCGTTCCAGCATACCGACCTCTGCCCAGGTATTCAGAGAGACGCCGCGGGTGAAAAACAGTACCAGATGGATTTCGGAGAGAAAGTCAGTACCAGTCAAGGTTAATATTGTGCCGCCTTTCACGTTGAATGCGGAGTCGCAGGGCGTCAGTTTCCTCTTTCAGCTCAGGAATACGCTGGTCATGTGTCTCAACAAGCAGATGACGGATGTGTTGGATAGCTCCGCTGTCGATCAAATGATTCACAATGGGACATTCAATACCCTCCACGTCCATTTTTAACACTTTGACATCTTGCTGGAGATGAAGGATGAATTGTGCCAGGTCAATTAATTCAATCTCAACAAAGTTTTGCGGGTTGATGTTCCTTTTGAAAACCAGCAGCGATGAGGCGGTTGACCACTTGACAGGGTCTTCTGCGGCTTGTTTATGCAGATAGAGTCGGCTTGCCCCATTGTGGGTGTGCACGCCCTTATTGATTAATTGCACGTTCGGATACTGCGCCAGACGTTCACAGAGCACCTGATAGGCATAAGGGTTAGGTTCAAAGGCGAATACCTGTGCCCCCGACATTGCCATCACTTCCGTGATTTCACCAACCCCAGCGCCGCAGTCAATGGCGATGTCGCCCGGCTTTAGCCGCTGCGATTTGATAAACTCTTTAAAAGGCTGAAAGTCTTCTTTTTCCTTTGGCAGCCTGGATGGTGTGCTGAAAGTAGACACAAGCTTTGCCAGCCAGCGCTTTGTCATGAAGAAAAGCCGCCTCTCCTCAAAATATTTTGAGCCCGGTGCTCAAAGGAGAGGGCCTCGGCTTTGCGCAGCGCCTGATTGACAAGTCTCTGTGCGTAACTGCGGTCATGAACAACCCGGCGGATACCCTCTGCCATTGCGTTGGGGTCATCGGGGGCGATAAAGTGAACTTCCTGATCGCTGACCAGTTTTCTCACTGCGGGGATATCTGTCGCTATGACCGGCGTGCCCGAAGCAAGGTACTCTCCTAATTTGAGCGGGCACATCCATGTCGCTCTTGGGTGGTGCTGGGAATAGGGCAGCAGCAACGCATCTGCATACCACTGAAAGGGCGGCACTTCTTTTTGCGGTTTAAGCCCGTAAAAGGTGATGTTGTTCAATCCTAGGCGCGCGGCAGTATTTTGATGGCGTTGGATATCCTCATCCCAACCACCCACAAAATGAAAGTGCGCTTCAGGTAAAAGCGCTGCTGCCTGCAAAACAGTGGGTATCCCATTGACGTCATATAGATGCCCTGCATGAACAACGTTAATCTTGGCTTTTGTGTTGAATGGGCAAGGGGGTAACTCCTCTGGCTTTGCGTAGAGTGGGAAATCCACACCGTTGGGGAGCACAAACAGTTTTTCCTTTGGCACCCCTAGGCTTTGATAGTGATTTGCCAGTTCATCTGACATGGTTACCCACAGCCGCAACGCTTTGTGTTTCCGGGTAGCTTCAATAAGTTTAAAAAATTCAGGGGTGCTCACCTGTTTATCGGCGTGGCTTTCGGCAATGGTTGGGATGCCAAGCTTGCTGCTAAGATAGGGAAAAATATAACTGCGTGCGTAAATGACATCCGGGCGCAAAAGCAGCATGTACGGCAGACTGGCGCGTGCAAATCCCCAATGTTCATCTACACGGTATCTATCCAGGAGTTTTAAGGGCAGCTGAATCCAACGCATTGGGTATTTCAACCCGTAGATTTCTGCCAGCTCTTGGGGAGATAGGGCGCCTTTTTGCGATTGGCGGCAGATAAAGGTGACCTGGTGCCCAAGACTGGCAAACCCCTGCGCATTTTTCACCGGGTTGATGACGCTGGCAAATTGGGAACCTGCTTCAAATCCGCTGGCGGCTAGTATACGCATCTGTTTTCCTCTACTTCGATACCACGTCCCACTTGTGAGTTGTGCGCTGGCGGCATACTTGATGGTTGTCTTCAAACGGAAAATCGTAATCGAGACGATAGACTACAAAATTGTCTTCTTCAAACAAGATGACGGGGTGTACCCAATTGGGGGGTGATATTGATTCTAACTGACTTTTTTCTGCCAGAATGTATTTGAATCCACTTTCATAAATCTTCTGCCAGTGGAGATCACCCGTATTCAGGTCGGCGAAAGTGCTGAGACTTTCAGCGCATTGTAACAAATCGGAACGCAACCAGTAAGAGTGTGGAATACCCATCAAAACGCGCTCGCCTGCTTTGGCATGTTGATTGAGAGACACCTGGGCGCGGCAAGCCCCGCCATAGAGGTGACACTTTGGGAGTCCCCCGCGCAGGTAAGTCAGTGTTTTTCCCGGAAAGAAAATGGGATGATTTCCCAAGGTCGTGGACGAGAGCGAAACCGAGACCAGGGTGATTAATGCGCACCCTAAAACTCCTCTGCTGAGCAAACGTGATGTTCCCGAATGTAAGCTGATGTGTTCGGCTGCTCTGGCTGGCAGCAGTGAAAAGAGCAGAAGGGTTGCCATGAGATAACGCGGTTCGATGTAACCCGGATACAATATGACCCATATCATCATTCCAAGCGCCGCGGCGAGAGTTACACCGACCAGCGGACTGCTGAACCATGGGCGGGTTTTGGGCAGCAAAAACCCAAGCGGCAAAAAACCAAGGATCAACGGTGAGAGATTACCAAGCTGAACCCTGTAACGATCATAGCTGCCAAAGGTTAATTCAATGAGGTAGGTCAGGTAAATGCGCTTTGGGATGAAGCCGTCTAGAACTGAAGCGTTCCATCCCCAACCGCGTGCATCGCTGCCTGTGGCAAAAGGATTGCCAAGCAGTACTCCATTCTTAACCAAATGAATGGCGATCGCAAGCACTGCCCATAAAGCAAAGGTGATCAATGTCTTGCCCAAAGGCAGCATCCATGATCGCAAAAAAGGTTTTTCTCTTTCATTATGGCTCATTTGAATGTGTTGCCAGACCAGCAGAAAGGCAATAGCAGGCAAGAAAGATACGACATAGCTCAATTTGGACACAAGCGCAAACCCGCAGAAAAGACCTGCCAAACGTAGCCCTAGACGGATGTCCTGGAATACCCAGTAAAGTGCTGCGATGCCCAGCGCCATGGTAAAAAGGTCTGTCTTGCCCTGCATAACCCACAGCACGCATGTGGAGGTATAGATCATTGCCAGCACCAGCCATTGGGCGCGCCTTCCCAACCCCAGTCTTGCCCCAAGTGCACAGAGCAAAACAGCCCCCGCCAGCCCGGTAATCCAGGCAAACAATTGGGCAGCATCTGATAACCCCAGTGACATCAGAGCAGCGTAGTGCATTTCTCCCTGAAGCCCAAACGAGTTAACATGCGCCCCCATGAGCGGAAATGTATCCAGATAGTGGGATGAAGCAACGATTTTTGGCAAGACCATGTAGTACAGGATGGCATCACCCTGCAGCGGCGCTGCCAGCGTGGTTACACCAGCTAGCGCCAGATAAAGGGAAAGCACGGCAATAATTTGCCAGCCGAAAGGCTCGATTTTCAAGTCAGCCCAGAGGTTAGCCAAAGTGCGTACAGACCCTCTCAGATGGCAGAGAAGTTCCCGCGCCCCGCTGATGAAGCTGATGGTCGTTACACCAATAACAACGCCCGGCGAAAACCACCCTGCTAAAGCGATCAGCACCCAAAGATTTGCCAGCGCGCCCTGCCCAAGCAGAAAAGCGGTGGCTAGACGAGCTGCTCCCGAATGCTGCAACAGCGCTTTTGATTTGCTGTCTAACAGACGCAGCACAAAGCTGCCAAGACTTGTGCAGGCAAGGCTGTAAAAAAGGAGAATAGCAAAAATTTTGGCTGCAAGCATCTTGCGGCGGTTAAGAGATCAGGTTAGAAACGCGGATAGGGATTGAAGATATACGCTAACCATTGGCGAAATGGTTCTAATGTGTCTGCCAGCCCAAAGCGCGCCATGATGATCCAGAATTCCTGTGGGCCCCAACGGATTAGAAAGACAAACGTGATGACTGCCATCCACAAAAACAGCGCGGTTTGCACCAACTGCCCTTTGCGTTCCAACCACCAAATGAGCGCAAAACAAAGGGTTGCCAGAGTGAAAATATCTGCCAGGACAGCAGCGAGCGCCATTACCTGCCAGATGGGGCGCGGCTGCCCCCAGGATGAGCCTGGCAGGTGAATCAGCTTTGTTTCCTCGCGTGGATAGTAGAGGTCAACAGTTTGCGGCTTTCCGTCCCATGTGATTTTGGCAATCCCTGATTTGGGTCCCATGCGAAATGTGATGTCTATGCCCCCCATAAATTCGCTTTGATATTCAAGCCGGTCGCCAGCCTGCCAGCCCAGAACACTGACTTCGCTGACGTTCCAGGCGCCTGTAAGCTGCAGGTCTGCTGGAGATAATATTTTCCCGTCGGGAAGCCTGATTTGAGTGATCTCAACTTCTATTCCTTGGGCTTCAGGGCTTATCTTGCCACTCACTTCAATGATGAGCGTGTGTGTTGTTGGAAAAGGGGGTGTTTTTTCTGGAATGAAGATAAAAATTAATACAAGCAGAACCACAGCAAAGAGCTGAAATCCCCAGATACGATTTTTGTTTCCCTGCAATCCGAGTTGGACGATTTTGCGGGAAAACAAAAAGAACACAAGCCAAAACAACGGGATGACAACAACCAAAAGCAGGACTTTGTTTTTCTCTCTCTGGACGAAAAATCCGAAGACGTGAACCAGAAATGAATATCCCCATGCGCTTCCAATGAGGATACTTAAGGGAATCAAAGGATTTTTGAAGTAAGTTCTTTTCATCACTTCTTAGCCTGTTGGTTATCTACTGGGGGAGATGCAATCGGAAGATGTCCCATGCAGGGGGGCGTACTTGTTCACATGCCCATTGCGCAGCTGTTGGGGGATCAATATAGTCTAGACGATAAATTTCCATGTACTCCTCGTGGGCAATACGCGTGGTTTGTACCCAGCTGGGGGGCTGAAGGTTTTCCAAACTGCCAGCTAACCTGTTCTTATCAATGATCAGATAACTAAAACCCTCTTCGAAGATGGCATTCCAGAGCATTTGCACTTTGCCGGTGCTGTCCTGCGTGATATAAGCCGTCAACGGCTTGTCTGATGCGCATTGCTGCAGGTCTGGTCTAAGCCAGTAAGTTACATCGGTGTCCATTAAAACCCGGCTGCCCGCTTTGGCTTGCTGATTCAATACGGTGAAAACCTGACAGTGTGCGCCGCCCAGCTCGCACGCATCCAATCCTTTGGTCAGATACTTCCAGGTTCTTTGGGGGTAGAAACTGGGCAGGCGGTATCCCGCTGCTGTTCCCGATGCAGTTGTGTTGAGGGCGGTTGATATGAGAATAATGACAATGCTTACCATGCCGCCAATGGTTAGCAGGTGAGGAGGTCTGTCAATTTTGAATGCGTGCTCAATTGCCCGAATGGCGGGCAGCCCGATAAGAAACAATGTTGCCAAAATGTAGCGGGGCATGATATAGCCCGGAAAGATGATGACATAAAGCAGAGTTCCTATTGCGGCGGATAAAGTCAAGACTAACAACTGGCTCTCATGCCATGTCTTTGGGCGGGGCAAGAGCACTGTTAGGGGGAGAAAAGCTAGAACCCAAGGGGAGATGTTTCCAAGCTGGTCATAGTAGCGATAATCGCCAAAGGTAACCTCCACCAGGTATGTCAGATAGAGGCGGGGGGAGTAATAGCCTGTCATTTCCACATGCCATCCCTTTGGGTTGCTGTTGTAAATGAAACTCAAAGGGTTTCCCAACAATACGCCGTTTTTTATCAGATGTGGAATGAGTGCTATGATCATCCAAAAACCGATGATAAAAAGGGATTTTGCCAATGCCTGCATCCCCATCATTATTGCAGAGCGACTTGCTTTGATGTCGAGCATGTTTCTGTGCTGCCAGATTTCCAAAATGAGCAACCCTGGTAGCAGAGTAAGAAGATAGCTGGTTTTGGCGATTAACGTTAACCCAGCGAACAACCCGCATAAACGCAGCTGTAACTTGCCCTTTTGAATCGCCCAATAATATGTGGCAATGCCTAGCGACATGGAAAACAAATCCGTTTTTCCCTGCGTTACCCAAAGAACAGCTGTTGAGGTAAACACCATCCCCAAAATGAGCCACTGCCCACGCCTGCCGACGCCCACGTGGCTGCCAAGCGCGCACAGCAGTAGCGCCCCAGCCAGAGCGGTAATCCATGTGAACAGACGCACCGCGTCTGCTAAACCTAATGACATGAGAGCGGCATAGTGCATTTCGCCCTGCAACCCCAACGGATAATAGATGCTTTTTCCAGGCAATAGCGAGAGACGGTGCGAGGCGGCAATGACTTTTGGCAGCGACATATAGAAATTAACTGCATCCCCTTGTAAGCCTGCGCCGAGACAGGTGATTCCCCCCAGCGTCAGATAGCCAATTAGAAAAGCGACGATTTTCCACTCCCAACTATCCAGGATAAGGTCGCGGGCGATGTTTTCTGTTTGACGCAGCAGCGGACGCAGATAGCCCAAAACAAAAGGAATGCCTGCCAGAAAACAGACAGCCATCACGATGACAACAACAGCAGGCGAAAACCAGCCAGCCAGGGCAACCAGAACCCAAAGGTTTGCCAAAATGCCCTGCCCGAGCAAAAAGGCTGTCAGCAGCATTGCCCAAGGCGAGAGGGAAACCTCGCGCGGGCCTTTGCCTTGCAACAGGCGGAGTATCAATCCGCCAAAGCTGATGCAGGTTAATGTATAAATGCCTATAATGACAAAAATCTTTATAGCAGGCATCGTTTATGTCTTGGGTTGATGGGGTGAATAAGCCCTATATGCTTCTTCGACGATCCAGTTCAGGATGCGTTCTGAAGCGCGCCCGTCGAATGGCTCAAGCTGTTCCTGCCGCAGCCGCTCGCGCCCAGCGCTGTCTAACGCGGGGTCTTTGAGGTATGCAATGATTGCCTCATCCAGTTCCTGGTAACTTTTCACCAGACGCACACCGCCGCTCTTGATGACATTGACATAGTGATCTGTTTCGCAAAAGCGCAGCGAACTGTTGTAGTAATCCGTTTCAAGGTCGCCGTCAAACCCGATGTTGATCACAGGGGTGTCAAGCGCTGCCGAGTCCAGCGCAATAGAACCGCTGGATGCCAATGTGATGTCAGCATGGGCAAGCAGATTGGCAAGAAAATCCAGCCGCCCCTTTTCAGCAGGGAGGACGATCACATTCGGGGGATCATGCATCTGGCTGAAACGCGCCTGCCATTCAGCATCCCTGGGGTGTGGGCGAATGATCAGAGTACAGGGGTATCCATAGGCATCTGTCTGGGAGTTGCGGGAGATGTATTGCATAATGCCTGGTTCGTGCGCTCCCAGCCGCGAGCTATTGGCAGCAAATAATAGAATTTTATTCTCTGCTGGTATGCCGAGAAATTGCAGAAAGCGCTCTCTGGGTTGAATAATGCCCGGTTTTTTGTATATATCCATTTGCGGCCAGCCTGCCACCTCGATTTTGCTTTCGGGAACGTTGTGGTAGGTAATCAGTTCGCGGCGCATGATGGGTGTCTGCACGATATAGCGCACAATCCCGGGGCAAAGCGGACCCTTTGTGGTAGCCTGATCCCAGCTTCCGATCATGCCGAGAATGGGGATACCGCGCTTTGTTGCAGCGACCACATAGGGCTTGATGGTCGGGTTCTGCACGTGAGAAATAACGACCAGGTGAGGGCGAAACTGTTCAAAAAAGGCTTCCACCTGGGGGCTGTTGCGTTGCCAGGTGGAATAATAAAAGCGATACAGCAGCCACAACAGCCGCTCGCTGTCTGGAAAGGGTTGCCCAAGATGGCTGTCCACATAGTTGCCAGCCTGCGCTTCGCGTGTTTTGCGGGCTGGTGGTAGATGCACCAGAAACTGATGTGTGGCAAATCGATGAATATGGTTGAAGCGAAATACCAGATTGCCAAACCCGGCCTGTCTGCTGAAGAGGCAATTGAGGAAGCCATATCCAAATTGCCGCAGTTTCTCTTTGAAAGACAACAAGGGTGGCTGTAAGGTGGCATTCTCTAAGGGCTGGTGAACGTGCGCCCACTTCAGGTTGCTGGCGCCCAGTTCAAGGATGTGCTGCTGATCCTCTTTGAATATGGAGAGAACGGCAATATTCAGCGCGTCCTGCCTGGCAAGCAGTTCAATCAGCGGCGTCTCCATGCAGTTGCGCCAAGCCATCATGTTGGGCAACACCAGCACAACACGGGGTGCGTCGGTCAATTGGATCAATAGGTCATTCTTTTCTGGATATTTGGCTGAATTGTGGAGAGGATATTGGCAATGCGTTCTCCCGCGTGACCATCTCCATAAATTGGGTCAGAAGGATAGCGCCCGTTTTTGAGCTGCTTTTTCACAGCGTCACAGATTTCCTCTTGGTTGTAGCTGACGTTAATGACGTTTTTGCCTTGCTCCCGCCCAGCCTGGCGCGTGCCGATATTGACCGCTGGGGTGCCCATAAAGGCGCCTTCTCGGATTGCCGAGCTGGAGTTGCCTATCATGCAGGCACAGCGATTGATCAAGCGCATAAATGTTTCTGGAGGAAAGTTTTTGTAGAAGCGTATGTTCTCATGCGCATAGCGTTCGCGGAATTTTCGTATTCCACGGGCGACATCCTCTGATCCAGCATCAGCGTTGGGCCATAGCATGATTGTAGGCATATCCAGTTGGCGTAGTGCCATGAGAGTTTCGTTGATTTGGAATTCCCCTTGCCCATACTCGGTTGTGACAGGATACTGGGCTACCAACAAGAAAGGCTCATCCAGATCAATTTGGCCGCCCACCCCCTGATATTCCAGCCAGGCGCGTTCTGGGAGTTCTTTTCCTGCGTCAACGATTTCTGCCACCAGGTCAATGCGCGGGCAGCCGACCACGAATACACTCTGAGGGTCTTCCCCCATACGGATGATGCGCTCTGCGGATCCTTTATTGGCTGGAAAATGAATATGTGCCAGTTTAGTCACGGCGTGGCGCACACTTTCGTCTATCGTGCCGGTTACCTCACCGCCCATCGTGTGGGCGAGTGGAATGTTCATATAGGCAGCCGAGATGGCAGTGGCGATGGTTTCAAACCGGTCACCGACGGTCAGCACAATATCAGGTTTGAGATTGTCAAAAATGTTTGGCAGTTCAAGCAGCCCCAAACCGGTAGACTTTGCCATCGTTACCGGTGTCTCGCCTTCGATGATCATGTGCACTTTGGCAAGAGGTTTAAAACCGTCTGTCTCAATGATGTCCACTACGGAGCCATACCGATCGAGCAGTGCAGAGGCGCCAACCACAAGCTGCAATTCCAGTGCAGGGTGCTTCTGGATTGCCCGCATGACGCTTTTGATGCTGCTATAGTTGGCACGCGAGCCAACCACAATACAAATCTTGCGTTTTGGATGTTGTTGATATTGCATAGGGTTTGAGAAAGATTTATTTTTGGTCAATGAATGTTTTTGCCCAGATTTCAAGATTAATCCACTGCCAGAGGAAAAAAGAGTTATCTCCTTCCCCATTAAAAAATGCCTGCATGGCACTCAGACCAGCTTTGCGTTCTACCCAGCCGCGCTCCCAGAAGCTTTTTGTGTCAATTTGTTCACGTACCCAGTCTCTTAGCTGATTGCGAAACCACTCTCTTTGAGGGGTCTGCACTTGACGTTTAGCAGCTGTACGAACGACATCGGGCAGCAGCCGCCTGGTTGCGCGCCGCAGGATAGCTTTCGTTATGCCATTTTCGATGTAGTCTTCGGGGGGGAGCGAAAACTCGTATGCCAGAAGACGGTGGTCAAGGAATGGCGGGCGCAATTCACAACTTGCCGCCATGCTGAGCCGATCGCGGAAACGCAATGCGCGCGGCAATTTGGTATAGCGCAATTCCCGGTACATGAGGTTACGCAAATGATCGGGGAATGGGCGTTCAAAAACTGGCAGGGGGTGCGCCGCGGTGGCGATAAAGTCGGGGTTCAGGCAGTCCGGGCGGACGCTGCTGGTGAGGTCTTGTCCCTTACCGACATCAAATTGGGGTTGGGAAGCTTCGTATATTTGAGATAAGGCTTTGCGACGCGCTTCAGGAGTGGAGATGTGGCAGGCAGATAGTTCCCTCTCAAGCACTTGCATTTGCCCATTTTCAAACAGGTCTGCCCAGCGCGCTACTCGAAAGCGATCATACCCTGCCAGCCCTTCGTCCAGCCCGCTGCCATCCATGATGACAATAAACCCATGCTGACGCGCCAGTTGAAAGCAGAGCGTGTAGGCAGAAATGGGAAGACCGGCAAAAGGTTCCTCCTGGCTTTCACAGAAGGCTATTGCACACTCAGCAAATACCGCAGGGGTGATCTCAACAAAGTGTGCCGGGCGGCCTGTTTGGCGTGCCATTTCTTCTACAAACGGGCGCTCGCTATATTGTGGGTCATCAAATGAGAACGAAAAGGCTTCGACTCGGGCTGGGTCAGGGTGGATTTTGTCCAACAGGCTGAGGAGAACAGAAGAGTCCAGCCCACCGCTTAGTGCCACTCCAACCGGTACATCACTGCGCAGATGTAAGTCAACAGCCTCTTTGCACATATCGAGAAGTTTTTCTTCGCGTTTTTGGGGTTCTGCATCAACTGGCTGCTGTGCTGCTTTCACACCCAGATCCCAGTAGCGTACAGGCGGTTTGAGTTTTCCTGCCTGGACCAGCATCCAATGACCGGGAGGCAATTTGTAAACGCCTTTAAAGAAGGTCTCGTCGCTGTGCTCGTAGAAGTCTCGCGCCAAAAAGTCGTATATGACCCGTTGATTGACCTGAGGGATGACCCCTGCAGCGAACAATGCACGTATCTCAGAAGCAAAGACGAAATTTTCGCCCAAATGTGTGTAATAGAATGGCTTGATGCCCAAATTGTCGCGGGCGCAGAACAACGTCTGTTCTACTGCATCCCAGATGGCAAAGGCAAACATACCCACAAAATGTTCGACGCAATGCGTGCCCCAGTGGGCATAGGCTTGTAAAATGACCTCTGTATCCGTTTGTGAGCGGTAGGGCATTTGCGGCAATTCCTGGCGTAGTTCGCGATAGTTATACACTTCTCCGTTGTGAATAATGATATAGCGTCCGTCGAGGGTGCTCATTGGCTGGCTACCGGCAGGACTGAGGTCAATAATGCTCAGGCGGCGGTGTCCCAGACAGACATTTGGCGCTGACCATGTGCCCTCACCGTCTGGACCGCGGTGTTTCATGGCGTTTGTCATCCGTTGCACAATTTCAATGCTTGCTGAAGGTCCGACCACTCCGGCTATCCCGCACATGTAGCTTCTCCTACATCAGGTCTTCGGGTTTAATAAGGGTGTCACGGGGGATATGATGTCTGGCTTTTCTGCCGATAACCTTCTGGTATTCCCTTGCTGGAATACCTGTCCCCGGCTTTTTGAACCCAATCATTGTCTCCGTGATCATTGTTTTGGCGGGAATATCGCAGGTGGATACAACGCTTTTTTCAAAAACCTTTTTCATCTCGCTGAAGCGGCTGACGTTGTCTTTGTCCACCGGGCTGTTGAGCATGATTTCTACTGCCCGAATGCCCTCTACAAGGGCAGCAAATTCATGCGGCTCAAGGGAGTGGGGCGCGTCGCTGCCATACATGCGGCGGCTGAATGTGAGATGTTTTTCGATCACCTCTGCGCCTAATGCTACCGCAGCCAGCGAAGCATAGGGCGTGAGTGTATGGTCCGAGAGACCTACAGGCAGATGGTAGCGTTCTCTCATCTCCAGCATGACGTTGAGCCCAACTTCCTCATAAGGACAAGGATACTCGCTGGTGCACTGTAAGATGGTCAGCTGGTTGTGAACCCGCTGAATGGTATTGACTGCCTCGTCCAGTTCTGCCCAGGAGCTCATTCCAGAGGAAAGCAACACGGGTTTACGCGTTTGCGCCACCATTTCTAGGAGGGGAATATTGCTCACCTCTCCGCTTGGGATTTTGTAGCGAGCTACACCGATTTCTTCAAGAAGCGCAACAGCCTGGAGAGAAAATGGCGAAGAAAGAAACTCAACAGAATGCGAATCGCAGTGCGCTTTTAGCGTCTTCCACTGCTCAATACTGAACGCAGTACGTTCAAAGTATTCATATCTCGGTTCGCCCTTGAAGTAAGGCGGCATGGGCGCGTGACGCAAGGTTTCAGCAGCGGCAATGTGGGTCTGGAATTTGACCACATCCGCGCCGCACCCGGCAGCAGTTTCGATTAACTTTTGGGCATTACCAAAGCTGCCATCGTGTACTGAGCCAACCTCAGCAATAATCATGATCTTGTTCATGTCTATCTCTTTTGCGCTTTCTCGTCTGCCAGAATTTGCTGCAGTCTGGCTTCGCCCGTCGCCCAGTCCTCTGGACGGTCGAGATCAAGAGCGTACTTGGGTTCGGCGATATGCGCTACGACTCTTTGACCATAAAGCGTTGGAGGCGTTTGCAACAAAAGATGCGCCTTACAGGCAAAAATCAGCCCGTTGGTTGCATAAAACGTGTCCTTCAAATCCTGTCTGCGGTGGATCATGTTTGCCGGGTGCGTTCCGTCTATTCCCAGCAGGGTAGCATCCGGTTGAAGACAGAGAATTTTGCGGGGATGATAATGGTGCGGCACCTCGCTTACGCTCAAGACGGTATCACAATCTCCTTTTTGTAACAATTCAGCTGCCTGGCGGATGTGAAACGGGCGGCGGGTGGGCGAGGTGGGTTCGAGCACCATAACGAAATCGGGCAGCCAGTTTTCATGCTCTTGCAGATATTCCAACAGATGGGTGAGCACCGGCGGGGTGGGGGTACTATCCTGCGCCAGCTCCGCCGGGCGCAGAAAAGGCACCTCCGCGCCATAGTGTTTGCCGACTTGGGCGATTTCTTCGTCATCCGTGCTCAGAATGAGACGATCGAGAGCGCCGCTTTGCAGGGCGGTCTCCGCTGTCCAGGCGAGCAGGGGCTTGCCAAGAAATGGCTTAATGTTTTTGCGGGGGATGCTCTTCGACCCGCCGCGCGCAGGGATCACACCCAGAATGCTCATTCGAGAATGGTCTTTAGTTTATCTTCCAGCTTTTAATTTCTGATAAAGACGCTTGAGCGGACGCAGATGTTTTCGGATTCCCCAGTACAGCGATGAGAGGGTTTGTCTGATAATTTGCGCTCCCCGCTGTGCTTTTTGATATGCCGGGCTATACAACTGAAGGTACTGGCGTACCTTGATGGACGCCTGACGATATTGCTGCCGAAAGATGGGTTTGAACAGCTTTCCCTCGCGCACAAGTGTTTGCAGATAATCTACTTCCATCTTCATGTGCACCCAGTAAAACAGGCGGATCATTTCCTCGTCGCTTTGCCCCGAGACGTTGAGGACAATGTTGGGGATGAGATAGTTGTTATAGCCCTGGTGCAGTTTTAGGATGTAAGCCTCTTCATCCGCAATTTTTCCTGCTGTTCTTGCCTGTTCATATAGCTCAGACCCTGGCAGGGGTGTTGTCCACGTCAGGCGGCGCGGCGGCAGTTTGGCTTCACGTATCAGGCTGGCGGTTTCAGCCAGCGTTGCCTTTGTTTCACCTGGATAACCGCCCATAAATTGCAGCTTGAGATGTATTCCCACCTCGCGTGCCATTTTGAGCACCGACAGACTCTGTTCACGGGTGATGCCCTTTTTCATAGCTTTGAGCATGGCATTGCTGCCCGATTCAATTCCCAGCCCAATGGAAAGACAGTTGGCATCTTTCAACGCATACAGAATTTCTTTATCGTTGATGGTGTTGACGCGCGCCTGCCCATCCCAGTAGATATCCAATTTCTTCATCTCATGGCAGAATTCCAGCGTGCGTTTTTTGTTGAGGATGAGCAATTCGTCAACGAATTGAATGGATTTAAGATCAAAGCGCTCTTTGAGATAGCGAATATCTTCAATGATTTTGCCGATGCTCTTAAGCCGCACACCGCTGTAGCTGCGTGAGCAAAAACGGCACTTATAAGGGCATCCTCGTCCTGCCAGGTAACTGATATTGGGACGCAGGTGATCCAGGTCAACACTGTCGAGGTCTTCGTAAGCCTCGGCACGCGTGCTTTCGTCGTGCACATACATCTTAACCTGGGTATAGGCGTGCATATCCCATAGATCGAAGTCGGGCATTGGCAGGCTGTCGAGGTTGTCAATCAACTCGCGGATCTCGTTCACCACAATCTGCCCATTGCGGCGATAGGCAATCCCCCTGACCGCTTCTGGGCGGTTCAGGTTGCGAAACAGATCAACACCGGTCAGTTCGCCTTCGCCGATCGCGCAGATATCAATATGACCTTTGTTGAGCAGCAGGTCATAGTGATTATCTGCTACCAGACCGCCGACAATAACCGGCACAGCGTAACGTTTTTTGACCTGCTGCGCCAGCCACACCACATAAAGGTAATTCATGGATGAGAACCCGCTGATACAGGCAGCGTCAAATTTCTCGCGGTCGAGAAACGCCTCGACTTCGGGGTTGATCATGTCTGCGCCATGCACATCGAGCACAGAAATCTCATGCCCGTCGTTTTGAAGATATTGAATGACCGAAGCCAGCCCCCACGGGAACAGGCGTTGTTTGGTCGGGCGGCGGGTGCTGCCGTCACCCTGACCGGGGGGTTGGATAAAAAGGAGCTTCATCTTTTGGTCAGTTGTTCCTGTTTTTGCCAGCAGGCTCTGGTTTTGAGGTTTCAATCAGCCGATAGAGTTCATTGACCACGCGTTCGGTACACTTGCCGTCCAGCAGAATCCAGTCGGTGACCTCCTGACGTTGTTTTTCAACTACCCGACTATAATAGTCCGTATCATTTATTAATTTTTCTAGTGTTGGCTTAAGTTCACCGTGGGCACGAATAGTGATGACACAAGGGGAGCTTTCGTAAAAATCTTGATATTGATCCAAATAGCCCAACAAAATAGTAGGCTTGGCTAAGCCTATTGCTACCAATATTGTGCTTGACTTATCTGCCACAAAAATATCGCAGATTGTAAGCAGTTTATAGTATGGTTCGTTTCCTATCGTCGCACCATATTTTTGGGCTAATGGCTCATAATTGGATGGGTTGCTTATTGGATGCAGACTAAGGATAACAGATGTGTTTGGAACATGAGATAAGGTAGATAATAAAAAATCAATTTCTTTCCAGTGCCTCTCCCATGACAGTAACCCATGCTCACCGCGGTGGGGAACGGATAGTAAGACTACCCGTTTCCTTTGTTCTTTATCTGATATTGAGGTAGGGCTAAATGATTTATTAACTGTCAATAATTCGTATAACGCGTCCCAAGATGGTTTTCCAGTGATGAGCATCTTTTCAGGGCTAATACCTTGTTCCAAAAATTGTCGATAAACAACAGGGCTTTCGACCGCCATGCGAGTTGCTTTTCCTCCCCCAATTGTCCATGGGTTTTTGGGCATTGTTCCGGTTAGCCAGCCCGCCAAAGAGGTATGCGCTTGATAGAAAAGAAGACGTTCCCCATTATACTCATAAACCCAGCGAGGAAATATTATGGATGTTATCCAATTTAAAAAGGAGGATCTCACGAATCGGTCTCTATATCCACTGGTGTGTCTCAACCGCACTGCTGCAATTGGTGTGCTATACGCATAAGGAATGATAAGGCTGGGAATACCACGAAGATTTGCTGCTTTAATAAACGCGGTTTCCCAGCCCAAATGACGATCGCCAATTAAAACAAGCCCAGCAACATTATCGTTGTCAAGCATTCTCTTAGCTTCATTTACTTGTAGAGATTGCAATTTTATTGCACTTAAAAATTTTACTACCACACGGGGAATCAAAGGTTGTGTGAGGTGATAAACAAAGCTAATAAGTGAATTCCAGATGGACAATTTTCTCGATGCAAAGCCTGTCTCTAAATGGGTAACTGTATAAACCTCTTTTTTGGGGGTGGGAGGGAAAACAATCTGATATCCCTCTTGTTCTAAAGCCTGGAGTTTTTCCAACCTGAATTTTTCTATTTTGGCTGGAAGAAAAACAGGTTCATACTTCCTTTCTCCTCGCAAACGCCGAGCGACAGGTAGCATCTCAGGAATCATTGCATCAGATAAGGGTATAAAAACAACTTTTGGTTTGCTGCTTTGATGATCCATTTATTCGGATAATAGCGGGAGCAGTATTTTTCTTAAGCCAAATTTCACCTTTCGCTTTAATTTACCTATAAATGAAAGAGTATCAGAAGGATACTCGGGTCGAGAGATTATTGTATCAATTCCCAAGTTTGGAAATGCAAAATGGAATGTTTTGATGAAACGGTCAAACTTAACAGTTTTAGCCCCTTTTTCAAGGTCAGGGGCGAATTGGGGCAAGATCTCGATCGCTTGCTTGAAAAATAACTCTGCCCTCTCTTGGCCGTTTTGTTCGTCAGCTAAAATTCCAAGACCTACAAGAGCTTTGACTTTTGCATAACCCTCCAAACCGGATTGCAGAGCGTTTTCAAAATCAATTTTTGCTTGTAAGTCGTTTTTAACCAGCATATTGAGTATGCCAGAAATGTAATAGACGATGGGTTGCCACTCGCTTTCTGTTGTTAGCTTTGCTATCATATCAAGGGCGCTTTGTGGTGTCGTGGCATTTAGGGTTTCGAACAATTTCATTAGAAAATTTAGCTCACGATCGCAGATATCTGATCTAATCAGTCTGTCACAAAACGACAAAATATTTTTATCTACTCCCATAAAGATTAGCATTGAGAGCAGTTGTGTAATCGGATCAAAGGCTGGATAAAACTTAGCATCATCATGCTTTGGTGTCATGACAATTTCATAATGCTGCTTACGGTGAAAGAACTCTGGGAAAGGAACGGGAAGAGGGCCCCACTTCTTGACGTCAAACATCTCTATCGGATAATCCCCAGGTTTTTGCGGGCCCGCTGCACCATGATGGTTAAAGAAATAAAACAACCCGTTGTCAGCCAAGTGATTTTGAATGTATTTAAAATATCGGTTTACCTCTGAGAGAGTCATTTCCTGAAACGAAATAGTATTGATTACCAGCGAAAATCGCCGGTCAATGACCTCTAACCCCTTTGGTGTGGCAAAAACCAGTGAACGCCGAGGTATCTCTTGCGGTGGCTCGTTGTTGACAAAGATCAGTGAAAAATCAGGGTGATTAACAGAAAGATAAAATGCACCGAGGAATAAGTTTTGAGGCAAGTCGCATATAATATAGGCATCGGGTTGGAGATTCTGTATCAATATCTCTGCTACACCGCCGTAGCCAGCGCCGATTTCGAGTATAGTATGGCAGGCGGGTCTTGCCTGCTGATATTCAAGCAGAGCTTGTTCTATACGATATGCTATCGTGGCATTATATAGCCCAGCCCCGCTAGATAATATACCCTCTCTATAGTATTGGTATGGCAAACCAATACTGCTTTCCTGGTTGCTTTGCAAATAGCTTAACGGTGCAATTGCCGTTGCGCGATGATAATTTGAGATGAAGCTGACATGTTCGTTAATCTCGTTAACATTTGGTTTAAACCCAATATAACTTGCCATCCCTTCTCTTCTGAAGGCTAAAATTTCGTTATAGCTGGGAAAATTATGACGCGAATTGAGCAATTTTTTCCAAAAATCGGATGAGAAATCCTCCGCTAAGTCATTTTCCTCGATCAGTCTTTCAAAGAACGGTTTGATTTCCTGATATTTTTGATAGAGGAGCAAATTTTCATTCATGGTTGTTTTTTATATCTCCTTAAGTCGCAGTTGGTTACACTGGTCTTGTTGATGGGGTTGACTGAAATGTTGACGATCCCATCTAGATACTCCGGTAGGTTTTGTGATTTAAGATATTTATAGTAAAAATAGTTTATGACCATGGATAGATTGTTGGTTGCTTGATTGCCTTTGCGAATAACAAGGTCGACTTGACACCCACGAGGGTTGAAATCAGCCAGCAGATAATTGGGATAAAAGGGTTCTAGTCGAAGAAAAAGCTCCTCCGGGTTGTTAAAATATCTCAACTCTTCTTTATTCCACCCAAAATGCGTTTCATCTCCCCACGCATGCTTAAACATACCTGCCCATTCGTGAAATCTGTAACGACCGATTATTGGGAATTGATCGTCTATCCAGAAGATGGACATTTCTTTTGCCCCCTCTAATTTTCTGATGTTGTAAATGAAAGAACTGTCCTTAACCCATCTTGCCTGCAGAGCAATATAATCGTTAAGAGTGGATTTTGTAAAACCAAACAGCAAAATAAAAAGGATTGCTCCTCCTGATTTAGAGAATACTTGATGCTCATTTCCAGGAAAAAGCAGGCGAAAAGCTCCAACAAGGGTGATAGCAATAGGAAGAGGTATTAAGAACGCATGACGAATTTCCCAGTCTCCTGAAAAGGGTATTCTCATTTCTTTTGTGGCTGCAAATGGGAAAATAGAAATGACTAAAAAAAACAGCCCATACAGCAATAATATATAAGGTTTTATATTTTGGAATTCTTGTTTATTAAGATAATCGGATAATTTTTTCCCAAAAAGCCAGTGAAACAGAAAGTAAATGCTCCCTAGGATCAGCCATTGTAGTGGATAGGTCAGGGTTTCCTTTAGGACATTTGATATCTGGGTATAGATAAATTCAAAAAATCCCAAATATACCCGAGCAATTTTATTTACCGAAAAGTCAAATGCGTATTGGCTAATATAAAGCCCCCTTTTGGGAAAGATATTGCTCTTAAGGGACCATACAAAAACTGGTAAGAGCAAGTAATCTAAACGGTGCAGTATGTAAGTGACCAATGAACTTTTCATTGAAAGCTTTTCAAACCTATCAATGTATAAAAAGACAAATAGCAAAGCACCGTAGTAAAAGAGTAGGAAATAATCCATTCCAGTAAAGCAAAGCAGAAATACTAAAATGGCAGAGAACCGCAAAACAAGATGTTTTAATCCACTACATTTTTCCGCTTTTAATACCAAGAGTATTCCTAGAAATAGGGACAAGTTAGAAATACCGCAATGGGTTACAGTAATCTGCGCAGTAAATATTTGGAATACTGGCTGGGAGACACTCAAGCATGTAATCCATAATCTTTCAACAGGTGACAATACTTTGGTCTCATTCAATATTGCATACACCAATAAGGCAAACGATATGATCGCGACAAAACCAATCAAACGATACCCGAGTTTAATCGACGGAAAAAGTTTAAAAAACCAATGTTGATAAGCCTGCCAGGGTGTACCGTAATCGTGATATAAGCTATAGAGACTTTCCCAATTGTTATCCCTTAGATGCGAGTATATTATCCATCCATCCCAATAAACCCCATCATTGATTAATAAGAGGGAATGAACCAAGAATGAAAACAGAAAAATTAGTACATAAGGGTATAAGTTTCTTCTGTTCTCCCTGATGCTCCAGAATAGTTTTGGAATAAATCCGTTTGCAGGCGCATTGATGAATTTGTGACACATAAGCTTTAAGATCTGTGTTTGAAAAATGAAAATAGGTGGAGGATAAGCTCTATAGACAAAAGTCAGGCCGCGTTTTAGGATTTTTCAAGATTTAGCCTAAAGAGGTACATTTGCAGCCTGTTCTAATGTGACAAAATGCTTATCTGGGCAATTTGTATTTGACCCGCCGCGGGCAGTGATAAGACCTAAAGCATTCATCACAGCCTGCCTACCAATTCCATTGGCTTTCCACCGGCACAATGCCCGCCGGGCGCAGCTTTGCCGCGGCAATCAAATCGCTGGTGGTATGGTTGGATTCTACAACAAAAGGCACTTCTTTGGGCGGGAAGACGATTTTGATAATGGCGGTTTGCCCAAGCACAAAGACGTGGGCGCTGTAGCGGTTGGGCAGCAGCGGGATGTTTTTCATGATGCAGTCTACATATCCCTTGCCCTCAATAACTTTGGGAGCAATTTGATCCTTGAGCATATCGGCGACCAGGATGACCTCGCGCGGGGTGCCTACCTGTACCACAAAGTGCGGCTCGGGAATGGGCTTATAGGCTTCGTAGTGGATGCGCAGGTGCAGGTCATCGCCGGTGTGGAAGGTGGTGGTTTCTTCCTCTTTCTGATTAAGCAGGTCTATCCTGGTAATGCGCATTTGGTTAAAGAGGGTGTCGCTGGTTTCGGTGTGTTTATCGGCTTCCTGGCGGATGGTGTCCTTGACAGTCTCTTCCTCATGATCCATATAGGCTTTGATCACCGTGTCTGCGTCGCCGAACATGCGGATTCTGCCATGCTCCATCCAGATGACCTTTTCACAGATGGTGGTTACTGCTGGCAAATTGTGGGAGATGAAGATGATGGCTGCGCCGCTGCGGTAAAGCTGACTCATGCGGGCAAAGCTTTTTTCGCGAAAGGCATAGTCTCCCACACTGAGCACCTCATCCACAAGAAAAATATCGGGGTTGAGGTGGGCAGCAACCGAGAAACCCAGCCGTACGTGCATCCCCGAGCTGTAATGCTGGACGGGCATGTCAATAAACTCGCGGATTTCGGAGAAGTCAATGATCTCATCGATCAGTTTGTCGGCTTCTTTTTTGCTGATGCCCAGAACCGCGGCGTTGATGTAGATGTTTTCACGCCCGGTGAGGATGGGGTTGAAGCCTGCGCCTAGGGCGATCAGCGCGCCAACACGCCCGCGCAGGGTGATCCGCCCCAGATTGGGCTTGATCAATCCGCTGATCAGGCGCAGCATGGTGGTCTTCCCGGCGCCATTGTTGCCGATGATGCCCAGCGAGTCGCTGCGTTTCAGTGCAAAGCTGACATCCTGCACTGCCCAAAATTCCTGCGGGCGCAGGTCGCTACTGCTTTTACGTCCGATAAACTCTGAAGCCAAGTCTTGGGCGCCGTACCACAGCGAGCGTTTGAGGTTGCGGCAAAACTTTTTGGAAACGCTTTCTACGTCTAACAGATGCACTTCGCTTGACATCAGGCGCTCATCCTTTCGATGAGAATGGGCAGCGCTAGACGATACATGATCCAGGCAATCAGCAGAATAACCAGTGTAGCAGCAGAGACAATCAAGAACAACATTGGATCCTGAAGTGTGCCCTTGGTTGCCAGATCGCGAGCTGCCACCAGCACGGGACTGACCGGGTTCCAGGTGCTCATCAGCGACATAGGCCAGGTGTTGGGCACCGGGTAAATTACCGGGGTCAGATAAAACCACAACCCCATAAAGGCGCTCAACACGGTGGAAACGTCCTTGTAGAGGATGCCGATGGGGGTGATCAATAGTCCCAGGGCGATGCCCATCAGCATTAACATCAGAATGGCAAAGGGTGAAAGCAGGATGCCGGGCGTGAAGCGCAGCCCAAAGATGATGAAGAAGATGACCAGAATGATCAGCTTGATGCCGAAATTGAACAGCACCTTGAGAATGGCAGATAAGATAATCGCTTCGCGGGGGAAATAAATTTTGGATAGGATGGACATGTTGGCTGTTACGGCAGTCATAGGGGCGTTGATGCTTTCACTGAAAAGCCCCCACAGCAGTGTGCCAAACATGACAAACACGGGGTAGGGGATATCAGTCTTACCGACATTGAGAATTTTTTGGTTGTTGAGGAAGATGAACAGCAGAGCAGAAATGACAGGCCCTAAAAACGCCCACAGAATGCCAAAAAGCGACTGGCGGTATGTGGCGCTGATATCGCGCACAGCCAGCCGCCAGGCAAGCTCGCGGGCATTCTTCAAGTCCAGGAACATCTGACGCAACATGCGTATGGGTGAGCGTAGCCCCGAATCGGGCGTATATGTGATTGTTGGCAGTTCCAGATTTTTATTCTTCTGATTTGTGGTCATTTTTTATCACTCTCATGTCTCCAGAGAGGCATTCGCTGGTAAACTCTGCGGAAGCGTTTGCACTTTGTCAAACAGGCACGCTCCGCCACTTCGACATCGCAAAGATATCGAAAATAGCGACCCTTCTTTCAAAGTAGCAAGTATACCACTTCTTTTTGACGCCTGGTTTTAGCGCTCGCCTGTGGCTGGTGAAGCTTCTAAGGGCAGGATAGTTCTCGCCGCATTGCCTGGAACGCCGTTTCGCGTTCGGGCGAAGGCGGGGTGCTCTGCACGATGCGCTGCCACAGGCTGCACAGCATGGTCTGAGGGCTGCCCGCTAGACTGTTTGCCTGCAAACTAAGAGACTTTGCTTTTTCCCAATCTCCGCTCTGGGCAAAGCTTTCGATGAAGGGCAGCAGCTCAACCCCATAAGCGGGTGAAAACCCCTTCTGCTGAGCTTCTTCCCAGAGGGCAATGGCTTTGTCCCAATGTGAGAATTGGCGCGCCAGCTCTGCTTTTTGGTAATAAAAGCACCAAGTGTGTTCTGGCTCTTGCCCAAATGTTTCGGGGGGCGGATAACCGGGCGTTGTCTGCTCCCCAATGCGGCTGAGGTTAGATACTGCCACAGTCGTACGGGAAATTTCGGGTATCACCATATTATTCACATGCTCTGCACCCATGACCCACAGGCATGACCCCAGTTGAGGCTCGAAGTATGTGCCAATGGTATCGGTGCTGGGGATATCAAATTCGAGCGTGTTGTGCCGGTAGTAAATCTCCGTACCGTTAAGGAACTCGTCCATGCGTCCATCAAAGTCGCGGATGTTAAAGTACCAGTACATCACGTAACGCGGGTGTTCCACTTTTGGGTAGAGCAGATTAATTGCCCCAGAAGTAGCCCAGGAACCCATATAGCTGAAGCTCTCATCAGCCGCCCAGATGGCAGTCAAGGGTTGGATGTAGGGCGCCCGCCAGGTCAACTGCCAATAAAAATCGCGCTGCTTTTGCCAGGAGCCGATATAGGCATTGGCGTTGATCAGGTTTGACCCAATTGCCACCACTGCCAGCAGGTTGAGCAGGACAATTTTGACCACCCAGGGGCGGATGAGGATGTCAAACAGCGCGGCAATGAAAATCGCGGCGCCAAACATGGAAGCGAGCGCAAAGCGGTCGTCATAGGGCGCAATGCTGGTGGACTGACGCCCAATCATCCAGCCGGGGATCGGTCCGAGCAAGGCGGCGATTGCACCCACCGCCAGTGCCTGTATCTGCCAGGTGCGGCGGCTGCTCGTCTTGTGCTCCTGGCGCAGCAGGTACAGGATAGCAACGATGCCCCCTGCCAGCGCTGCCAGCCATTCATCCAGGTTGACCCCCTGCTGGATGTTGCGCAGCAGTTGTGCCGTGTTTTTCTGCCAGGTGGTAAACAGGATGGTGGTCATATCCTCTATGACCATTTTGACCAGCTGCGGGAAAGTCGTTTCGAAATGCCGCACGAGGTCATAGAGCATGTAGGGCATATTGCGGTCTTTGATAGGAACTTCCATAAAGTAAATGCGCCACACCACGTAAATTCCCAACAGCAGGGCGTAGGGCAACCAGTTCTTAATGGTCTCTATGGCTCGCTGCTTATAACCCTGGTATGTGGAAAGCGCCAGCCACAGCACAACTGGTCGCAAGAGTTCAATCCCCAGATAAAACTCGGTCAACGTCAGACTTGTTGCCAGGCTGCCGATGGCAAGCAGGTGCAGCAGCCAGCCAAATTTCTTGGCGTTTACTGCGCGGATCATTGCTCCCAGAGAGACAAAATAGAGCACATACTGCAACATGATCTGGTGAAACGTAACCGCTGTAGGGGTTTGTAAAAAGACCGGATACACGGCAAAGAGAACAGCAGCGCAGGTAACCCGTTGCCTGTGTTGCGGCCAAAGCCCGCAAAATGCCCACCACATTCCCAATGTGGTCAGATACCGTTCCAGGAAAGCAAAAATTTGCCAGTTGATCGGGCGGTATCCCAGCAGAGGAACAAATAGTTGATATGTCCATGCCGAGAGTGGGCGGTTGTCGTGCAGATAGTAATAGGGCATGTTGGGTAGCCCTAGCAGCTTGGCGGCTGCCAGAGCCGACCAGTCATCCAGGTAGAACCCCTGCTGCCACAACTTGAGCCCGAAGCTGAAAAAACAGATTACCAGAAGAAACAAAGGGGTGACAAAATCTTTGCCTGTAATTTGCTTGCTCAAAGCGTTTCTCCAGTGCATTTGTTGTCGGGTTATTATACCAAAGCACTTTTTTGGGGTTTTATCCGCCTGACAGCTGTTTGGGGTGAGCCGTCGGCTTGCCCGATTTGTGTGATCAAAGCAGAGCCTGACGCTGGCGTGTGCTTCTTGACGATTTTCGCGTAGCGCGGTATATTAGAGATACATAAGCCCTCGTAGCTCAATTGGATAGAGCGTTTGCTTGCGGAGCAAAAGGCTGGGGATTCGAGTTCCTCCGGGGGCACTGGCACAGGGGGTTTCTCTTTAATGTGCAGAGAGTAGAATCACATCAAAGCCTGGGGACCTGTACAGGCGGTAATGCCTTTCTATCTCGATTCTAGCGTTTTCGTCCAGCCGCCGAAAATCCTCTTCGAGGATAAAGCCATAGGTGAAGCGGTATGGAATCAGGTCATGCGTTACAGCCGAAACCATCACCTGAGAAGGCTGAATGTTACAGGAGAAGTACAGGTTGAACATCCATGACGAGTTTAGCGCATCTGACCCCAGATACCCCCTCCCATTAGTGTATAGGCTCTCTGAGAAGTAAATCCGTTCTCCCTCGGACAAACAGGATACTCGATCTTCATACACAATATAGGGCATAAATCGTGTGTTGCGATAGGCAATGATCTTATCCTTGACAAAGTCCCGTATGTTTCCGTAACCGGAGCAGATTGGCAACAAGGCAAAACAGACCAGAGCAGCCGCCAGTAAGGTTGCGTTCCAGCGCTTGAAAAACATGAATAACAGAATCAATGTGGTCAGAGCGAAAGGATAAACAATCGCCCCCAGAAAGTCGCCCAAATACCAGTCATAGGCGCGAGAGAAAAGCAATACCCCATACGCGAGAAGCGCCAGCGCTGCTAGAACCAGCAGCGTTAGAGCAATAAGCAATACCGATAAAGCTGGTGTGAGTGGGCGGTGTGTAGCGAGCATCTCTGATTGGGGGAGCAACCGCAAACGTTTTGCCAGATCAAATACAAAACGTTTGATCGTCTGCCAGCTGTTCCTAAACACATTGTCGTCAACGGGCATACACTGAGAACCTAGAATAGCAACTGTCGAAACCGCAGGCCAGTAATAGCGTGTAATGGCTCCCCATTTGCCGTTGATCATGCTGATATTGAGAAAAACGATGAGACCAAAGGGTAGCAGCCACAGCACCTTTTCGTGAGGTTTCAGCTGGCTTGATTTGCTCAAAAAACCAATGATCATTAACCAGAAAGGAACGCTCAAAAGAGAAAAAATATTCTCAAACCAGTTTTCGCTGCTACGCGTGTGCTCGCCAACAAAATTGAACTCACGCAGCACCTTAAAGTTTTCAAGCCGCAGACTGAAAAGAGCATCTCCCAAAAAAGCCCAATCCAGCAGCATCAAGAAGACCTGACCTATCAGCAGCCCAATCATCACAAACCCCATACATCTTATCCAGCCCCTGAGATTCAGCTTTCCATCGTTGCTAAAAGCCAGCCCCAGCAAGACCGAGGCAAACGCAATGCCGCTTTCTTTGGACTTTATGGCAAAGAACCATATTATGCCTAGCAGAATGAGTAGCCAGGCGTGTTTTGCGCGTGTATGGTGATACATTAAGTAGATATACAGCGCCAGCGTTAGCAGCATCATCACGGTAACATCTGCATAGGTTACACCGGATTCTTTGATCAGCGGAGGGTATGTAAAAAACAGCAGCACAGAGACAATACCATATAGGGGAGCATTGTGGCTGCGGCTCAGAAGGCGGGCGTTGATATAAATCAACAGCATCGAAGAAGCGATCAAAAATGACCAGAAAAGCCTTGCCCCTGCCAGCGGGCTGCCAGCCAGAACGAAAAACAGCTTTTGGAAGTAAATGTGAAAATAGCGATTGAGGATGTGGGCGTGCGGTTGTGGGTTCAAAGAGACTGCCATATATTGCACTTCATCCCACGACATCGGCCCGCCGGAATGGCGGAAAAAAAACCGCCATGCAAGGACAAATATTCCCCCCAGACAAATTGCCTCGATAACCAACATCCAGTTGATTTTATGCCGATTTTTCATAGCCTATATCGCTTCAAAGACGAAGAGTTGATTCATCCCCAGCAAAAACCGCCGATGACAGTTGAGCCGAAAACCCGCAGAATGGCAGAGGCTAATGATTTCTTTTTTCCACATACCGCCAGTTTCGCCTTCCAGCATGCCACCGCGCTTTTTATCCTCTGAATACCACCATAGCGCATGACCTATTGATCCCAGAATAGGGTCAATCATAGTGATAATCAGGCGTCCACCTTGCTTGACCAATCGTCGTGCTTCCCTGAGAACCGCTGCGCGGTAGGGAATGTGATTCAGACAGGCTACCAGTGTGATTGTGTCAAAACTGGCATCCTCAAAGGGCAAATTGGAAGAATCTTCCACCACCAGCGCGCCGCCGCCCCACTCATGGATATCCACACCCACACCGCTTCCATACAACCGCACCAGCGTATTCGTGCCAGCGCCGATATCCAGCAGACGACCGCGCAGATGCGGGAGCACTGCCCGCAGGCGCTCCTCTTCAAGGGTCGTCCAGCCAAATTTTGGCAGCCACGCCTGATCAAACAGTACCAGCCGAAAGGGAACACCGATAAAATCCCAGATCTCGCGTAGTAAACCTTTTTTATCCAGGAAAGCCCTTTGCTGATCACTCATGTTGCACACTTTTCTGAATGAAGGTTTGCCACCAGAGCGCCAGTGTAAGCAAACACCAAATCTGATGACTGTAATCCGCTTTCGCCGAGAAATGGTCGTGCAGCAGATGTTCCACAACACTCGGTTCAAGAAAGCCCATCTCTCTGACCCGGCGTGATGAGAGATGATCGCAGGCAAAGTCCCGTAAATCCCCCCGCAGCCAGCGGGCGTTGGGCACATTGAAGCCAGCCTTTTTGCGGTTTAGCGTTGCGGAGGGCAATCTACCGCGCATGACTGACTTCAGTAGGAATTTTTTATTCCAAAAATCTTTCATCTTGTAACGCGGGGGAACAGTTGCCAGGAACTCCACCAGGCGATAATCCAGGAAAGGTTCACGCACCTCCAGACTGTGTGCCATGGACATGCGGTCAACCTTGACCAACATATCGTTTGGGAGGTAAAAACGCGTGTCCACATAGAGCATACGGTTGAGCGGGTGGTGCGCGTCGCACGCGGAAAAGTATTGACGATATAATTCGAGAATATCTTGATCCGCAGATGCTCCAAGAGGAGCTAACAATTGCTGGCGCATTTGCGGGTAAAAAATCATTCGCCAGACACCATGCGCCTCTTCGGAAGTCAAACCATCCGCGGCGATGAAACGGCGGATTTTTTGATCCAGACTGATTTTGCGATCCGATGCCGGAAGGATATTTACCAGGGGATGGATGATATTTCGCCTAAAGAAAAGCGGCAGCCGCGAGTAATAGCGGTGTAGATAATACGCCTGATAGGTTTCATAGCCGGCAATGGTCTCATCCGCACCATCGCCGCTGAGCGCCATGGTTACATGTTCGCGTGCCAGCTGTGAGACATAATATACAGCCACCATAGAAGAATCAGCGGTAGGCTCTTCAGAATGCCACACGATCTTTGGTAGCACCTCAGCGGTTTTTGCATCTACTAGCCGTTCACGATGACAGGCGCCAATCTGTTGCGCCACTTGGCGGGCATAGCCGGTTTCGTCATACGAGGCTTCGGCAAAGCCAATGGTAAACGTGTTAACAGGTTCTTGCAAGTGGCGGCTCATAAGGTATGCTACGCTGCTGGAATCAACCCCGCCGCTCAAAAATGCCCCAAACGGCACATCGCTGATCAACCGTAACCGCACTGATTCATCTAGCAACGTGTAGAAGGCAGTACGATAGTGCTCCAAACTGCTATCGTTATCTTCTTCAAAGTGTAAATCCCAGTAACAGACGTCCTCTGACTCTCCCTGTGGGGTAACCATGAGATAATGCCCTGGCAAAAGCTGGCGCACCTGCGCAAACAGGGTAAAGGGTGCTGGTGTGTAATTCAACGAAAGATAGTAAGACAGAGCACGCTTGTCCAGATCGCGATTCACGTCTGAATTCTCTAGAATTGATTTGATCTCAGATGCAAACAGCAAGGCATTTGGAAGGTGCGCATAGAAAAGCGGCTTAATGCCCAGCCGATCGCGGACTAGCCAAAGAAGCTGCCGCCGCTCATCCCAAAGCGCAAAAGCGAACATGCCATTGAAACGCTTTAGACAATCTATTCCCCACTGCTCATAAGCATGCAGGATTACCTCGCTATCGGTGTTGGAGCGAAAAATATGACCGTATGAGATCAACTGGCGGCGCAGTTCCTGAAAATTGTATATCTCGCCGTTATACACCAGCCATATCGTTCCGTCTTCGCAACACATAGGTTGACTGGCCGCCTCGCTGAGATCAATGATTGCCAGACGGCGATGCCCCAGCCCTATCGCACCCTTTTGATAATACCCTTCCCCATCGGGACCACGGTGGGCAATCACATCTGTCATGCGCTTGATTGTTTGACGGGCAACGGGCTGCCCATCAAAATTCAGCCTGCCGGTAATACCACACATTTACTTACTCGTATCTCTCAAGACGCAATTGGGATATTTGATCGGAAAGCAGCCCCAAAACAAACATCAGCAAGGCGGTGATGATGGCAAGCATTGAACCCACGCTGACACCTCTGCCCATCAGGGCATACGGCACGCCCCATGCCACCCCTACCAGTCCGATGATCAGACTGATGGGTATAAAAACACGCAGCGGGTCAAAAAGCACCGCCAGACGCAGGATCAGCAGTATCGTGTCAAAACCCGTTTGCAGAGATACCCTGCTTTTGCCGGAGCGTCGGGCAGCAGTGGCGATCGGCACATACAACACGCGGTAGCCTCGTTTGATCATTGCCAGTGTGATGGTTGTGGAAAACGAGAAACCGTTGGGGCACAAATGTATATAACGCCTGACAATGTCGGCGGCGAAAATTCGGAAACCGCTATTGAGGTCGGGTATGTTACGCTCGGCGATGTAATTTGCCATCAGCGCAAGCAGCCACTTACCAGGCATGCGCCAAGGCGTGCTGTGGATTACCCCGCTGCGTTGACCTATGATCATATCGGCTTCCATTGCTCGTTCCCATAGTATTGGAATATCGGACGGGTGGTGCTGCCCATCCGAGTCCATAGTGAGGATATACTGTCCTTTTGCAGCCCGTATTCCAACTTTTAAGGCGGCTCCATAACCGAGATTGGTGTGGTTAAACAATACAATTGCCCCGGCTTCGGCCGCTCGTTGTGCTGTGGTATCCAGCGACCCATCATCCACCACGATGATCTCGCAGATAAAGTCGGCGTGTAATGCCTTAATCCCCTCAATCACGTGGGCAATCGCTTCTTCTTCGTTATATGCGGGAATGACGATGCTTAGCTTTTCATTCTCTTGCACGCGATAATTGTATCATTTTTTCAAACACCCCCCATCCTAAAATCAGGACTGCTATCAGCACAAGAAACTCGCTGGCGTATACATAGCGCGGCGAAGGGGCATCCGACAATACAATGATGATGAGCGCCACAAGGTGTGCTGCGACCAGCGTTAAGCCGATATACGCACCCTGACTGCGCAGGAAAACTATTGCTGCCAGACACAGGAACAAAATCCCCCAAAAGCTTAGAACAGGTTGCAGCCATAATGGTAAATCGAGAAAATGATTGATATTGAGGCGTGTAACCTGACTTGCCATAATCTTAAAAGAGTTCCAGGCAAAACGGTAGTATTCGTGCCAATGATGCTTGAGCAGAATTTGTGAAACAGTTTGCATTAGCCGAATCTGGTCTGGAAGCGGCTTGCCGGGTAACGCCTGTCTTAATGCGTATTCGTTGACCACCCAGAGATTACTTGCCAGGAGGTTTGCCACGTGAGCGTACGACCCTTCGGGGTAAAGGGATAGGATACGCGCTTGCTCAGCGTGTTTTATTTCCAGCGCGCTGAGCAGATAACGGCGCGCTGTCTCATCTGGCATCCGATCAACATCTTCAGCTTTTGCCACCTGCAGGGCAAATGCCGTTCGCGAATAAGCATACATTGGGCTTGCTACAGAGATTGTCCAGTCTCCCTTAAGGGAGCGATAAATCAAGGGGGAAAACGCGGTCAGAAGCAACACGGCGACCGAGACAAAAGCCATCTTCCAGCTCCTGTGCCAGTCTGCTTTCAAAGCAGCCACGAGCATGGAAAGCCAGAGTACAATACCATACGCACCAGCCGGGCGGGTAAGAAACATGAACGCGCTGAGCAATGCCCCTATGGGAAGCAGACAGGAGTGACGACTTTTGACGTATAGTAGAAACACCGCTAACAGTAAAAGCAGCCAGCCCTGTGTCAAGGTTTCGGAGAGAACCACGTCAATCTCGTGAGACAAAAAGCAGCCATCGTAAATGAGCAGGAAGAACACTGCAGAAAGTGAAGGATCAATCAGTGTCATCAAAGCTGTGCAGGCAGCCAGGCTTGAAATCAAGAGGAAAACTTTTTGCGCCCTGACAACTTTAAGTAAAGGATGATCGCGTATTGTAATCGGTTGTCCATAATACGTCTTGAGGGCTGTGAAATCAAATTCATCATCCTCATTCCCTATGATAAGATTAACAAACATTGGGTAAAGCGGGGGGCGCACCGAGTTTTCGGAAGGCTTTTTTATATAACCAAGCGAGTCGGGGCTTACATAAAAGGTGTTCCAGCTGGAATGATACCCAAAATCTCCGCGTGTTGCTACGACGGTTATCAGAAAATAGGCGATTGCCAGAGAAACAAGCAGCGAAACTTTGTGCCATAGTACATATCCAGCGAATTTCCTGTAACCAACGTATGCACAGGTGAGGGAAGCAACCACAACCAAGCCCCACAGGTATCTCTGGCGCATAACGATGGATGTCTCTCCAAATGCAAGCTCTATGGGCGCAGCGCGGTTGAAACCGACTCCCAATATCCCTAAACAGACCAGCACGACAAACAACCATGCCCATGTCGGGCGGCGTGTGTTTTTTGGGCTTATAAGACGAGGGGGAATGTGCATGAAATTTCCCTTTTTACCCAGGTGATAGCTTACTTAATGTTCTCAGACACACAGCACCCCTAAACGAAACCTCTTGGATTATAATGATGTCCTATATATTTATCAACAAAGGATACTGTTGAATGGTAAAATGCATTCAAATCAAATACTGCCCAATTTGAAATTATAAGCCCCGCGCTGCCAGTCTGGCAGCCCAAATCCAGCGCAGGCTTGGTCTTGAGGTAACAATCGAACCGGGCGTCGAGGGACAATTTGATGTTGTGGCTGATGGGAAAACGATCTATTCCAAGTTCAAGACAGGCAGGTTTCCTGAAGAGGATGATATTGTGAAAATGCTGGGGGGGTGAATCAAAGCAAGAATCCCGGTACCCAGAATTTGCCCATCCCAAACAGCGAGAAGCTGATAGACAACAGCAGGATCAGCACGCCGAAACCGATCAGCGCGTAATCGCGACGTCTATATTTTAGCTCTTCCAGCCATGTTCTGGGACCAACGCCAAATGCCCGCAAGTCCATAGCGTCAATGATATCCTCGCTGCCTGCGATGGCGTGAATGGTTACTGGCACAATTAGCGGCGCCAATTTGCGTATCTGGGCAATCAGTCCCCCGCTGATCTTTTCGATTTCATATCCCCGCGCCCGCTGCGCGTCCAGTGTCAGGTTAAAATCGCGCCCAAAGGTGGGGATGAATCGCATAGTCAAATCCATGCCATAAGCAACTTTATCTGGCAGCCCAAGCCCGCGAAAAGTCACCCCGTAGTGTGCCGGGTTGAGTGAATAGGGTAACAGAATAGTCATGCTGGCAAGGCTGAAAACGCGCGCCAGCATTGCCATCGCATAGGCTGTTTTTTCAGCGGTAATGCGCAGCACGGGCTGCCAGCCCAGAATGGAAAACGGTGCAGCAAAGCGCGCAATGAGATGCTCTTCCCGATACAGCTCTATCCCTCCACGTCCTGTCAGAAAGGTGAGAAAGGAAAAGAAAACGATGAAGCCACCAATAAATAACCAGGCGCGGTACATCTCACGCCAGCGGATGCCGGAGGTGAAAACTACAATCAGCGCCATGGCGAGGAAGATTGCCTGATAGCGCATGTCCCAAAACAGCAATGTTGAGGCAATAAAGGTAGCATAAAAGATAAGCCAGGCGCGTGGGTCAAAGCTCTGGATCAGCGATCTGCGTTTTCGATACCGCCACGTAACCAACATAGCTTTGTCCTCGTCGGTTTCTAGGGCTATCCAAGAGGGATAGCCCTAGAAACAATTGCGATAAAGTCCTTCTAACGCCCCGTTTGTTTCTGCACCGAATCGTATGCCACAACCAAAATAGGCACCAGAATCGCGGCAAAAAGCATATTTGGCCCTGCGGAGGGCAAAAATTCACCTACAATTGCCACTGCTGGTGGGAAACCATTGATCCAAATATCCGAGATGGCTGCGAACCCTAACCCGATGAAATTGCCCAGCATGCTCCAGGTTACCGCGGCTGCAATATTGATGTTGCTGCCAAAGGCAAAGCGTACAATTAACACCAGCACCAAACCAACAATGGCGGAGAGACCAGCAAAAGTGGAGATGGTTGCGTCCCCAAAGATGTTGTTTTCCGGGTCAAAATACACCATATTTGCCAGTGAGGGGTTGATTGCCCAGATCAGTGTGGCAAGCACGGCCAGCACAGCGCTGATGATCAAGACCACATTCAGGCTTTTCTTCTTGTCGTCAAAAAGCCATACCATACCGGCAATCATACCTACCAGACCATTGCCGACGCTCCACTGGGGGGAGAGACCAAACCCCGTCAACGCGTCTCCGAACATGTTTCCCACAGCCCCGGTAAACAGCCCCACGGCGGGGCCAAAGGCATAGCCAAAGAACATTGGTATGGCAATTGCCGGGCGCAGTGCCACCTGGCTGACTGAGGGGACCACAAAGACGGTTCCGTTGAACAGATAAGAAAATACTGCATAGAGCGCCGCACCGATCGCCATATACACCACCTGACGGGTACCCACTTCCCAGGCGTTGCTGCTGCGGGTCAGGTAATAGATGACAAAGACGGCAAGCAAGCCGATAGCGACAAATACAAAACGCAGCACACCGGTTTCGTCCAGTTGCAAGTCGGGGTTGATCAGGGGCGCAATCAATGCAATTGCCAGAAAGAAAACAAAAACCGCTACCAGAGATACAATAACAGAGATCAGACCAGATTTCATGGGTAACCTTCTCCTTTCGTGAAAAAATATGCTATACACATGGCTTACAATTCGCAGCCTGGATTGTCACAGCAATCCTTACAATACATGGGCTAAAGCTTCAGCGCTCATCAAACGCCGCGTACGCGGGTAATGCTGTAGATTGAGATCCAGCAACGAGGTTGGGATCACCCGACATGCCCTCAGCCGGTCAAAGTCCTGCAAAACGTTAGCCGGAGAATCATCAGCCACGATTTGTCCCTGATCCATGAGCAGCACCCGGTTGGCAAAAATCACTGCCAGGTCAACATCATGCGTAATGAAGATGATTGCCTCAAAACCCGGCATTTGCAAAATGGCGTGCATGAAGCTCATATAATTTTGATAATCCTGTCCGGCTGTTGGCTCATCCATGACGAGAATACGCGAGCGCATGGCAAGCACCGCAGCAATGCTCACCCGCTTTTGCTGCCCAAAAGAAAGCGCCAGCGGGGGGTTTTTCTCCATTCCGGAGAGATGCACGATTTGTATTGCTTCAGTTACCTCCTTCCTGATTTGTTCTTCTGAGTGTTGCAAATTTCTTGGCCCAAAAGCCAGTTCCTCTTCGACGGTAGGCGCAAAAAGCATGTGGCTGGGACTTTGGAACACATACCCTAGAATCTGAGCGATTTGTGCCACACTTTGCGTGTGTGTATCACGCCCGTTGACCAGCACTCTGCCCGACTTGGGCTTAAGCAGCCCAATGGCATGTTTGACCAGGGTGGTTTTTCCGGCACCATTTGCACCCAGCACGGCAATAATATCCCCGCGCCTGATGTCCAGGTTGACTTCCTTGAGAACGGGTTTGTCCTCGTCATAGAAAAAACCAACTTGGTGAAAGCTAACCAGGGGTGGTGTATCGGAGGCTTCGGGAGAAGGCAGGCTTGACACAAAAATCTGCGGTTTGGCTTCCTGTTTTGCCAGCTGGACGATCATTGGCGCAGGCAGTTTGACCTCGTGGTAGTTGATGGAATGATACAGATCTTCCAGACGTCCAAGATAACGGATTTCTCCCCTTTGGAGGTAAAGAACGCGATCAGGAGCAATTTTGAGCACATCCTCTATCCGGTGTTCGACCATCAACACGGTCATCCCTTCATCCGCAAGCCGTCGCACAATGCTGAGTGTCTCCTGAGCGCTGGCTGGATCCAGGCTTGCCAAAGGCTCATCCAGCAACAGTAGATTGGGCTTCATTGCCAACACGCCTGCCAGGGCGACTTTCTGTTTTTCGCCTCCCGAAAGGTTGAATGTTTCGCGGTCACGTAAGTCTGATATTCCCAGGTGTTCTAATGCCTGGTTCGCTGCAGCCAGAATCTCCTCGCGCGGCAAACCGAGGTTTTCTAAACCGAAAGCCACTTCGCTGATCACACGGGTGCCCAGGATTTGCCTTTCGGGGTCTTGGAGCACCGTGCCAACCATCTGGGAGATTTTTGCCAGCGGCAGCTTGGCAATGTCTATGCCGCAAAGCTGTATCTTTCCGCTCAATTCCCCCTTGTAGCTGCGTGGGATCAAACCGTTGATACAACGCGCCAGGGTGGTTTTTCCACAGCCACTGGCACCAGCGATTAACAGAATCTCACCTTTTGCCACCGTGAGCTGAATATCCTTTAAAGCCAGTTCCTGACGGCTGCGATAGCGGAAAGATAAATTTTCTATCAACAGCGCTGCTTCCATCAACATGCCCCCATTTTCTACCAATCCGAATGTATGACCACCTCAACCCGATCGCCGATCCTGGCGCCTAGACGGGCTGCCGCATTACCGTTGACTTCGCACAGACTTAACAAATCGCTGCTGTCAATCAGCGCCAGCAGTTCACCGGGGCTGCCATCGCCATAGGCGCACGCCAGTCGGCGGATAATATGCCTGCCAAAGCGGATCTCCTGTATCTGTAGGCTTTTCAAATACGAGCGGTCAATATTGGTTGCCAGGTTGCCAAAATGATCAATATGAATAATCTCTCCGTGCAACACATCTCTGGAAGCCTTGGGGAAGGGAAAATGCAGACGCACCGGGTCTGTAATTAGATCTCCCATTTCCTCAAGGGGAATGCCATTGGCAAGATGCGCAGCAACTGGTGCAAAGATATCGCGCCCGTGAAACACGTTACTGACATCTGACAGCCAGAAGGCGGGTTTATTGAGGTGGACAATGGCAAGTGATTGTTTGCGTTGCTCAGCCCGCCGTAGCGCCTGTGTGATCAGACCGTTATCCGGGGCAACAACAAAGTAGGGGCCGAGGCGCGCAGCGATTGGTCGCCTTTGTGTACCTACACCGGGGTCAACGACAGCGAGATGGACTGTGCCAGGGGGAAAATACGCAATGGCTCTTCCCAATGTCAGGGCGCCTGCCATCAAGTCCTGCGGCGGCACCAGGTGAGAAATATCTGCGATGTGTGCGTCGGGCGCAATGCCCCAAATGACACCCTTAAGAACGCCAGCATAGCCGTCTTCAAGACCAAAATCGGTTGTCAACGTGATATATTTCATGGCACTCTGTTCACATGTGAAACTGCTATGGGTTTATTATAGAATACTTCTGCCAGGCGGGGCGCTCTGTGCCCCTTTTAATTCTTAAAAACTTACCAAATTGTCATGAGAGCAAATTGCAAAGCTTCATGGTTTGCACGCTAATAGTGAAGGGGTATCCTAAAATATCCCTTTGCAGAAAGAGACTTGACAAGCAGCCAGCCGTTTTCATCGTTCAAAGGGATTCCAGAGGTTAGAAATTCGTGGGGGGAACAATAAAGGCGACGATGGGATTTGAACCCATGATCAGGGTTTTGCAGACCCTTGCCTTGCCACTTGGCCACGTCGCCGTTTTAGCTGCAAATGGGTCGCACTTTCTACGACCCATTTTGCAAGAGCGGGCGATGGGACTCGAACCCACGACCTTCTCCTTGGCAAGGAGACATTCTACCAACTGAACCACGCCCGCAAAATCCTGTTTGCAACCGTAGTATAACAAAATTCAGGGGAGTCGTCAACCTTAACCAAAATTTTTTTGTGGAGATTCTGCTCTGGGGGTTTATAATCTGTGGCAGGAGGTGCGCTGTGAAGATTTTGCTTGCCTACGGTCGTTCGGGGCTTGAAGTTGAGTTGCCTGATGAATTTGAGGTCATCCGCCCGGTTCATGTCCCTGGATTAAAGGACGAGGCGGGCGCTATCCGTTGTGCATTGCGTCAGCCGATCGGTGCGCCGTCGCTACACAGCCTGGTTAAGCCAGGAGATCGGGTGGTGGTAGCTCACAGCGACATCACCCGTGCAACGCCTAATGATCGTCTTCTTCCGCCCCTGCTGGCTGAACTTGAACAAGCTGGTGTGCGGCGTGAGGATATCACCCTGCTTTGTGCGCTGGGTGCGCATCGTAAACAAACAGAAGCTGAGACACGCGCTTTGCTGGGAGAGGCTATTGTCGAGCGGTATTGTTGTTTGCAGCACGATGGCAGCGATGATGCGGCGCTCGTTTCGCTTGGGCAGACAAAATTTGGTCATCCAGTGCGCTTGAACCGCCTATTGGTCGAGGCAGATTTCAAAATCCTCACGGGTTTTATTGAACCGCATCTTTATGCAGGCTTCAGTGGCGGACCAAAGTGTGTACTGCCGGGTTTAGCGGGTGCCGAAAGCGTGCTCAGCAATCATGGCGTGGATATGATTTCGCATCCCAATGCTCGCTGGGGTATCACCGAAGGGAATCCGCTCTGGGAAGAAATGATGGATATGGCGTTGCGCATTGACAGGGTTTTCCTTCTGAATGTGGCGCTTAATCGTGCGCGTGAGATAACAGCAGTGTTTGCTGGTGACTTGTGCATTGCCCACCGAGAGGGTTGTGAGTTTGTGCGTCGCCACGCAATGGTGAAAGTGGAGCAGCCGTTTGATGTGGTCATCACCACCAACAGCGGCTATCCGTTAGACCAGAACCTGTATCAGGGTGCGAAAGGAATGAGTGCGGCGGCGCAGATTGTTCGCCAGGGTGGGGCGATCCTTCTTGTGGCAGCTTGTGAGGACGGGTTGCCGGGCGAGAGCAATTATGCCCGTTTGCTTGAGCGCGCTGGCTCTTTGCAGGGGGTGCGGGATATGTTGTCTCAGCCTGGTTTTAGCGAGATGGACCAGTGGGGTGTCCAGGTGCAGGCACAGGTACAATCTAAAGCAGATGTATATGTGTACAGTGGCTGTCTGTCTGAGGAAGAAATTGGCAAGGCGCTGCTGATACCCTGCCGCGATCTGGAGGAGGCGTTGTTGTCGCTCCCTGCCAGGTATGGCAAGCGGGTGTGTGTTCTACCTGAAGGTCCGCAAGTGATTGCCTATGTGTAATTTTGGTTGTTTCAGAATTTTTACAACTACCCTTGAAGCGGATTTTCTGCTAAAATATTACAAACCCGTCTGGGCGGTAGAAGGGACATTGCAATTACCGCCGCAGGTGACACTTTACCATCTAAGGAGGACTGCCCCTTGGATTTCATCTGGTCGCCATGGAGAATGGAATATATCACCAGCCCAAAACCAAGCCAGGAAAAGTGTATCTTCTGCGCCGCACTGGAAGAGAACAATGACCGCGAGACGTTAATCGTCTATCGGGGCAGATTGGCATTCGCCATCCTCAATCGTTATCCCTACACCAACGGACACCTGATGGTTGTCCCTTATGAACACCAGCCATCATTTGAGATTCTCAATCAGGAGATTCGCATTGATCTCATGGAATTAATGACACAAGCGGTTCAGGTGCTGACCAAAGTGTATTCGCCGGGCGGGTTCAACGTCGGTGCCAATATCGGCGCAGTGGCAGGGGCGGGGGTGACCGGGCATATCCACTTTCATGTCCTGCCGCGCTGGGGTGGCGATACCAATTTCATGACTACCCTGAGCGGCACGCGTGTTCTCCCCGAAACGCTGGAAGAAACCTTCCGGCGTGTCAGCCAGACATGGAAGGAAATGTTCCCATAGCCAGCGGAACGCGCTACCTGTTCTCGGCGCCGCTACGCGGTCATAATCATTGAGCAAGCAATTCCTCAAGGATGGCGCGCGCCAGGTTTGGATCTGCCTTGCCACGCATCTTACGCATCACCTGACCCACAAACCAACCCATCAAGGTTGCCTTTCCGTTGCGGTAGTTTTCCACCTCCGCGGGATTTTCGGCAATTACCTCCTGGCAAATGCTGCGAATAGCCGCGTCGTCGCTGACCTTCGCCAGCCCCTCGCGCGCAACGATGGCTGCTGGTGTCTCACCACTCGCCTGCACCTTTTCCAGCAGGCTCTTGCCCGTGGCGTTGTTAATCACCCCTTCATCAATCAGCCGGATAATCTCCGCCAGATGAGCAGGCAGCAGCCGTAGCTGGTCAGCTGTCATACCTTTCTCGTTGAGCATGCGCAGAACATCGTTCATCAGCCAATTGGAGACCTTTTTGGGGTCGCCGCCGTACGCTTTGACCGTCTGCTCGTAGTAATCCGAAAGACTTCGCTCTGCCGTAAGAATATCGGCATCATACTCCGGCAAACCATACTGCGTTACAAAGCGCTGGCGGCGTTCCAGCGGCAGTTCGGGCAGAGCGGTCAGTATGCTTTTCTTCCATTCCTCGCTGATATGGAGGGGCAGCAAATCTGGCTCATGAAAATAGCGGTAATCCGCTTCGGTTTCTTTGGAGCGCATCTTTTTTAGCTTGCCGCTGTCCTCATCCCACTCCAGCGTCCAGGATTCAATTGTATGTCCGGCTTCCATCTCGCGCGCCTGGCGTTCAATTTCCTTCTGCACTGCCTCGCGCACGGCGTCAATTGAATTGACGTTCTTGATCTCCGTCTTGGGGTTCAAGTACGCTGCGCCTCTGGGGCGGATGGAAACATTGGCGTCACAACGCAGATGCCCTTTTTCCATGTCCGCTTCCGAGACGCCCAGCCAGCGTAGAAGCTGCCGCAGGCGTGTCAGATACTGTGCCGCTTCCTCCGCTGAACGCAGGTCAGGAGAGGTAACCATCTCTACAAGGGGCACGCCGCAGCGGTTAAAATCTATCAGACGTTTGCCGCCTGCATTCTTTGTCTTGCCCGCGTCCTCTTCCAGATGAAGTTTAGCAATGCGCACGCGCCGCGCTTCGTTTTGCGGCAGCGGCAGGTCAAGATAGCCACCTGTTGCCAACGGCGCTTCGTACATTGAAATCTGATACCCTTTGGGCAAATCGGGGTAGAAGTAGTTTTTACGGTCAAAGAAACTGAGCGACTGAATCTGTGCGTGCATGGCAGCCGCCAGCAGCATTGCCTTCTCAACAGCTTTCTCATTCAAGACGGGCAACACGCCCGGTAAACCGCTGCACACCGGGCAGATATTGGTGTTGGGCGCAGCATTCCAGGAATCTGCCTTACAGGCGCAGAAAATTTTTGTCAGGGTGTTGAGCTGGATATGCGTCTCCAGCCCGATGACAGCTTCATAATCAGTCATTGACGCTCCTGAGGACAAGCTTTTCGCCACTCTTCACTCTGAGTTGCTATTTCATACGCTCGCGCAATGCGCAGAATTTTTTCTTCCGTAAAGTCTGCTCCTAAAAACTGAATACCGATTGGCATTCCATCCGAGGCAAAACCGGCAGGGATGGAGATGCCGGGAACACCGGCATGATTGGCTGGCACAGTCAGCTGATCAGCGTACTGCATCAGCACGGTGTCGCCATACACTTCCCCAAAGCCAAAGGCAGTAGTGGGTGTAGTGGGTGTGAGCAGTGCATCCAGGCGATATTCTCCCTGCGGGTCAAATGCTTGCTCAAAGTCGCGGCGGATCAGCGAACGTACCTGCAAAGCGCGCCGGTAATACTGTTCACTATATTGTGCTGCGCTGACGTACATTCCCATCAGGATGCGTAACTTGGGCTGCAAGCCAAATCCCTCTGCGCGGCTTTTACGGTAAAGACTGCGCAGGTCTTGCACCGGCTGCGAAGTACGGTAACCGTACTTGACACCATCAAAACGGTGCAGGTTCGAAGCCGCCTCGACACGGCTGATGACAAAATACGCGGGAATCCCATAACGTGTGTTGGGCATGGGCACATTCTCAATAATCTCCGCCCCCATATCTGCCAGCGCGGCGGCGGCGCGGTGAACAGCCGCCGAAAAGGCTTCGGGCAATGGCTGCAGGGCATATTCGCCAGTTTGGATATCCGGTATGGCAATGCGGAAATAATCCGGAGATAACCCGATGCGCATTCCCTTTACGCCGCCCTCCAGCAAAGCAACATACTGCGGCACCTCCAGCGCTGCAGCGGTGGAATCATGATGATCTTGCCCGGCAATCACCTGCAGCATTAAAGCCGCATCCCTGACATCGCGAGCGATTGGTCCAGGGCAATCCAATGAAGAACCAAAGGCGATCATCCCATAGCGTGAAACCCGTCCATAGGTGGGCTTCATCCCCACCACCCCGCAAAAGGCTGCCGGTTGGCGGATAGAACCAGCGGTATCGCTACCCAGCGAAAGCGGCACCTCTCTGGCTGCTACCGAAGCTGTGCTGCCACCAGAGGAACCGCCCGGAACACGGTCAGGGTTCCACGGGTTGCGCGGGCAGGGTTGAAAGGCAGACGATTCATTTGAGGAGCCGTAAGTGAACTCATCCAGGTTGACCTTGCCCACCATGACACCGCCAGCGGCTTCCATGCGCGCCACCGGGGTTGCTGTATATGGAGCAACGAAGTTTGCCAGGATACGCGAACCTGCCGTAGAAGGCGTTCCCTGCACACAGAAGATATCCTTGACGGTGAAAGGCACGCCAGCCAGCAAGCCGGGGTCTTCTCCCGCTGCCAGCTTACGGTCAACTTCCTGTGCCTGTGCCCTGGCGCGTTCTGCCGTCAGGGTAATAAAAGCATGTACCTTGCGGCGGTCTTCCTCTGTAAATTCGCCAGGGTCAAGCGTACCAGGACGTCCATCCACCGCCTCGATGCGCTTGAGAACAGATTCGAGAATCTCCAATGCCGAAACCTGTCTGCTGTGCAGCAAACGAGTCAGTTCATAGGCGGATTGCGCGTATAATTCCATAAGCTATTCCAGCGTTGTATGGGGAATATCCGGCACCACAATATATCGTTCGCTCACCTGCGGCGCCTGGTTAAGGATCGCATCGCTGCGCTCATAAGGCTGCCATACATCCGAGCGCAGAGGGGCACTGACCTGGGATGTAAAGGTAATTCCATGCAGTGAAGGCGGGATGCTTGCATCAAGTGGGATAGCCTCCAGTTCATTGATGGCATTAAGTTGGCTGTTCAATTCACCACGCAGATATTCGGATTCGGCATCTGTCAATTCTAAGGCAGCCAATTCCACAAGATGAGCAAACAACTCTGGCGAGATTTGTTCTTTCATGAGCATTTCCTTGATAAAGAGGGTATAGATGCGGGGAAAGGATGCCGTTGCAAAAAGAAGTGGATACCCATCCACATCATTTATTGATTATAGCCCAGATTCAAAGATAACAGGTAGTCAGCAACCAAATCAGCCCCATTGGGCGCCCGGCGCGAGACGCGCGGCAGCGACAGAAGGTACGAAAGGCTGCTGCCCCAGTCGCCTGTCAGAAAATCCTGCATAGGGATTTCCACACCGTTTAATGCACTGCGGATAAACGCTTCCAGCACCTCTGCCTCGCGAAACCCGGAGCGGTTGACGTAACCAAAGGGAATACCGGCGTGGTAAGCCTCTGCGATGGTGCTGTAACCTGCTTTGCCAATCACCACATCACTGGCTGCCACCAGGTCAGGGTGGTAAAAATCTGAGTGGTGTGGAAGCAGCGCCAAGTTGTCGCATAAGGCCATCTCTTCTGTGCTGCCGGGCACAATAAAACATACATCTTGAAAAGCTTTCAGCCGTTCAAGAAAGTCGAACTGCTGCGGTATCCCTCCCATCGAGAGCAACACGGTGCGTGCCCCTGGTGTGATATTTAACTTTTGCCGCGTCTGTGCCGCTGGGGTTCTGGGGACGCGGCTGGCGGGCTGAGAAAACACCTTTGCCTCTTTGCGCGGCTGACAGACAGGCGCCATCTGAATATGGACATCTGCCATCTGAAAGATATCTTTCAGCATGGCAATAAATGGGGCAAATCCTGGAAAGCGGGGCAGATAGGCTTCGTAAATCCAATCCCAGGTAAAGTTTTCGATCAAAACGACAGGAAGACCGGCTTTTTTCCCTACAGCGATTCCTAGAGGGGAAATATCGCAGATGACAGCCTGGCAGCCTTGTTTGTCCAAAACACGCGCCAGATTTTCCAGGCGCTCTTCACCAAAGGGAATAAACGCCTCCAGCCTGCGCAGTGTCTCGGGCAGGTCTTCCTGCATTGGCGACAGCTGCGCCACGCCAACATCGCTCACAATCTCATGATAGGTGAACGCTCCTGTCAACGCCTCATCAAAGAACCAATACGGTGTCTGGGTGAAGATGTGAAAATGCGTGCGCGGCTGTTTTTTGTGCATTGCCGCCATAATGGCGCATGCCCTGGAAGCATGGCCAAAACCATGTGATGAAATAAAATAAGCCAGACAAACAGTCATTTCCGAAGCAAGCTCTGATTTAACCACAAATTGCCTCGAAAAAAAAGGTTTTTTGTGTTATTTATAAGGAATGTCCGAGACACCTATCCATAAAAAAGCCTGGTTGGTATACCTAGGCAAGATTATTCTGCTGACACTGGCCTACTATGTTGCTGGTAAGATTAGTTTTAGCCTGTCTTTTGCTCCAAATGACATCATCTTGCTCTGGCTGCCAGCAGGAATTGCCCTGGCAGCGTTGCTGCGATATGGGGTAGATCTCTGGCCTGGGGTTTTCTTTGGATCACTGTTTGCCAATGCGAGCCACGCAGCCTTGCCTCATACTACCCTGGTGATCATCGCTTTAGGAAACATGCTGGCGTGTCTATCTTCCACTTACATCTTAAAGACATGGCTGCACTTTGACCCGGGTATGGAGCGGGTACGGGATGTTCTGGCTTTTCTTGTTGTAGGCGCCATCTGGAATCCGTTGATAAGCGCCGTGTTCGGCGTAGCGGGTCTTCTTCTTGCCAATCAGATCTCTCTTTCTCTCTTTTTCTACAATTGGTGGGTCTGGGCAATCAATGACAGCATGAGCATTCTTCTGCTTACCCCCTTTCTGCTTGCCTGGTCTGCCGCTCACTGGGTGAAATGGAGACGCAGCGTTGTGCTTGAGGGCAGCATTGTATTCCTTTTGCTGGCTGTTGTCAGCCGGGCCGTTTACGGGGGGTGGCTCAACCTGGATATGAGCGCGCCGCTGTCCTTTGCCCCTCTACCGTTTATCATCTGGACTGCGTTGCGCTTAGGCAAGCTGGGGGCAACCATCATGACGCTGTTTGGTAGTGGTTTCGCAATGTGGGGCACGCTTCTTGGGTATGGTCCCTTCATTGTTGCCAATGATCACGTCAATTTTCTCTACCTGAGCGGTTTCACCATGACCACCGCTGTGACTGCGCTGTTGATGACCGCCATGGTCAATGAGCGCAGCAGGGCGCAGAAAGAACAGGCACAAACTGAAGCCCGTTACCGCGACATGATCAACAACGTGCCCATCGGGATTGCTCGCACCACCCCACAGGGTGACATTTTGGACTGCAACCTCGCTTTGGTCAAGATGTTGCAGTACCCTAACAAGGAAAGCCTGCTGGCTACGAACGCTTCTTCGTTTTACCCGACCCTTGAAGACCGCTGGCAAAGATTATCTGTGATGGATAGGGGCGATACATTATTGGATGAGATTTTGATCAAACGGTATGATGGTGTCCCAATATGGGTAAGCCTCAGCGCTAGGGCAACAAGAAACCCCGATGACGGACGCGTGTACTATGAGGTGGCTGCGCAGGATGTTACCCGCAGGAAACAAGCCGAAGAGGAGCTCAAGCAGCGCTGGGATGAAAACATCCGTCTGATGCTGACCCTGGAAAAAAAAGTGCAAGACCGCACACGACAATTGTCCACCCTATACCGGATTGCCAGGCAGGCGACATACGAACAACACATTGAACGCTTTTTTGAAGCTGCCCTCGAAATCCTGCTGGAAGCATTGCAAAGCCCTTTTGGGGCAATTGTGCTCTGCCAGCAGCCTGAGGAAAAACCCCGTCTGGTGGCTGTAAAAACGACGTTGCCTGAAACTGATGTAGCGCCTAAAATCCTTTCGGAAACAAGCCCCTGGCTGCAACTTTTAGGAAGAGAGACCACCCTGGTCATTGAAGATGTGCCAATGGATGGTTTCATCCCTGCAGACTTAAACAAGCCAGGACAGTATGTTTTTCTCGGCGCGCCTATCCGTAACAACCGCAGGACGATCGGCTCACTGGGAGTGCTGCACAACACCCATGTCTCAGAATACAGCCAGGAAGATATCGTTCTGATGGAGACTGTATGTGATCATCTTGGCACAGCCATCGAAAACGCTCGCCTGCGCCAACAGACAGAGCGGGCTGCCATCGCTGAAGAACGCCAGCGCCTGGCAAGAGAGCTGCACGACTCGGTAACCCAGTCCATCTACAGCGCCACGCTGATGGCGGATGCTGTGCAACAGCTTAGCGCCTGTGGGAAAACCGAACGGGCAGGACACTTTCTGGATGAGTTATGTCGAACCACGCGCCACGCGCTCAAGGAAATGCGTCTGCTGATTTACGAATTAAGACCTTCCCCGCTGGAACAACTGGGGTTAGAACAAGCCCTGCGGCAACGCCTGGAAATGGTCGAGCGACATGCTGGCATCGAGGGGAAAATCTTTTACCGCCAGCCCCTTCCGCTTGCCCCAGCCATTGAGGAGGGGCTTTTCAGAATCGCTCAAGAGGCATTGAACAATGTTACCAGGCATTCTAACGCCAGTAGCGTGTCGCTGCGGATGATTGGCAAAGATGACTACGTGACACTTGAAATCGCGGATAATGGCATTGGGTTCGAGCCGGCAAAGACACAATCTCAAGGCGGACTGGGGTTGACCAATATGCGCGAGCGCGCAAGAAAAATGGGGGGTACTTTGGAGATTTTCTCCAAGCCGGGCAGTGGAACAAAAGTCAAAGTGAGGGTCAAAGTGAGTTGAGCAACCTGAACACATCTCAAAATTTACACGGGCGCATACGTATACTTATTGTGGACGACCACGCCATCGTCAGAAAGGGTCTGGCTGGTTTTATCGAAGCCAGACATGACCTGGAGCTGGTAGCAGAAGCCGCCAATGGCGCAGAAGCTATCGAGAAAGCGCGACAGACACAGCCTGACGTGATTATTATGGACTTGGTCATGCCAGAGATGGATGGCATTACGGCTATCACGGAAATTAAAAACACAATCCCTGCCGCACGCGTGCTGGTATTGACCAGCTTTGGCGAAGATGAGAAAATTTTTGCTGCAATCCAGGCTGGCGCGCAGGGGTATTTGCTCAAAGACTCCTCGCCTGAGGAACTTGTCCGCGCCATTCAGCAGGTTTATCTGGGCGAATCTTATCTGCATCCCATTGCAGCACGCCGGGTTATTCAACAACTTTCGCAAAAACAGAGGTTTCAAACTGCATTGCCGTTGCTGACCAAGCGGGAACGCGAAATTTTGACTTACCTCGCCCAGGGATATTCCAACCAGGAAATTGCACAACGCGCCCACATCGGTGAGAAGACCGTACGCTTTCATGTGAGCAATATTCTGGCAAAACTGAATGTAGAAACCCGTACACAGGCAGCACTTTGGGCTTTGGGGAAAGACCTGACGCCTTCAGAGGACGATAAACCTGGATAAAAATCTAGTTTTGTGAAAAGAATACCCGACAAAAGAATGGGTTTTTTTTGTATATAACCCAGCATTTTGCCGAGAAAAAATAGGCAGTTTATACGGTGTCAGCCAGGAGAAACCAAGATATGCTTTAGGTGAGCATACTGGATACTGCAAAACGCGGCAGAGCCTGAGATTTGTAAAAAGCAATGTCAGACGCGAAATCAGCCATCTTATTGATAGGGAGATATTCCCGCTCGCTGGAAAGCTTGCGCAGTTTTCTAGCAAAAAGCTTTGGGGAGCAGTCCATTTTTGTCATAGACGATGTTAACGCCAGCTTGAAGTATATCGAAGAGCATAATATCGGATTGGTGTTGATTGACTCCAGCATGCAGGAAGGCAACATTCTTTGGGCAATTGTACAAATCAAGACCAACAAGCCATCTGTACAATGCGTTCTGCTTTCTGACCGGACATCGCTAAGCCGCCTGGCGCTGTACTTTGGCGCCGATCAGGCAGTCTGTTATACGATACCTGATGAGGAGCTGGTCAAATCCATCGAAAACCTCTGGATGGTAAAAACCTGATATCAACATGGCTGTGGCATGGGACGGTTCCCTGACCGTCCCCCACAGCAAAATATTGCATTTCCCTCTCCGCTGACACCCCCTCTTACTTAGAGGGCGGTGTCTTTTTAATAAAAGATTGACAACAGCTGATCACTTTGCTATAATGAAACCGCGTTCCACAATATGGAACTACAGAAATCCCAATTCTCCTCTCATCTCCACAGAAAGGAAGCGTCAATATGAGCGTTGATGTTGTATACGTGGGTGTGGATACCCTGCAGAAATTCATGGTAGATGTATTTGTCGGTTGTGGTGTTCCCCGCGCGGATGCAGAAGTCTGCGCAGATGTATTAATCACCTCGGATTTACGGGGTATCGAGTCTCATGGTATTGGGCGTCTAAAAATGTACTACGACGGCATCAAAAAGGGGCTGCATAAACCTGTCACTGAGTTTGAAGTGATACGCGAGACCCCCACCACAGCCGTTGTGGATGGGCACAATGGCATGGGACATGTCATCGGTGTGCGCTCGATGCAAATGGCAATCGAAAAAGCTAGAACATTTGGTATGGGTTCGGTGGCGGTGCGTAACTCTTCGCATTATGGCATCGCAGGGTATTACGCTTTAATGGCTGTCAAAGCCGGTATGATTGGCATGAGCTTTACCAATGCGCGTCCGTCTGTAGCGCCCACTTTTGGTGTGCGTCCTATGCTGGGAACTAACCCCATTGCCTTTGGCGCCCCCACTGATGAGGAGTGCCCTTTTGTGTATGATGCAGCCACCTCCATTACTCAACGCGGCAAGATTGAGGTTCTGGAGCGCGAAGAAAAACCCATCCCTGAGGGTTGGGTCATTGATCAAAACGGAAAATTCACCACCGATACCAAAGCGGCTCTGGAAGGTTTTCCAAAAGACGAGAACGCTCTGCTTCCGCTAGGCGGGCTGGGTGAGTTACTCGGTGGGCACAAGGGGTATGGGCTGGGAACCATGGTGGAAATTTTCTCTGCCAGTCTGTCGCACAACGCCTTCATGCACGATTTGCCTGGCGGAGGTGGCCTGCCGGTGAAAATTGGGCATTTCTTCCTGGCAATTAACATCGAACATTTCTGCCCATTGGATGAGTTCAAAGCTACGACAGGCGCTATTTTGCGCGAACTGCGTCAATCCAAAAAAGCGCCTGGTGCAACGCGCATCTATACCGCCGGAGAAAAGGAATATGAGATGGAAAAGCTGGTGCGCGCTCAGGGCATCCCGGTAAACACCAACCTGCAAAAGGATATCAAGGTCATGCAGACAGAACTTGGTTTGACACGGTATCATTTCCCCTTCTGAAATGCAGACAAGGTTGCCATGCAAAGAGAAAAAGCGGGTCTAAGCACGCTCGATCGTATTTGTGACATTCTCAATGCCTTTAATGAGAACCAAAAAGTGCTCACGCTGACCGAGATCAGCCGTCAGCTTAAGCTTCCTAAGAGCACCATTCACCGTTTTATTGCTGCCCTGGTCAGTCATGACCTGTTGCACCACGCCCCAGATGGTAACGGCTACCAGCTGGGTTATCAGCTGATACACTGGGGAGCGCTGGCGCAAAGCTCAATTGCCCTGCATGAAAGAGCAATTCCCATCCTGCACGAGCTTTCTGAAAAGACTGGAGAGACTTCGGTGCTTTCCATACGCGATGGTTTTAGCGCCATCTGGTTAGACCAGGTGGAAAGCCGTCAGCCGGTGCGCTGGGCAAAGCGTGTCGGAATGCGCGTCATGTTGCACGCGGGCGCCTCCTCTAAAGTCCTCTGGGCGTTTCTCCCTGATAGCGAAATCGAGGAAATCCTTGCCCACATTGACCTGGTACAGCTGCAGCCCAACACCATCACTGATAAGGACAAAATGCGTTCCGAATTGAAACGCATTCGAAGGCAGGGGTATGCCACATCCTACGAAGAGACCGACAGGGGTGCGATGGGAGTAGCGGCCCCCGTTTTCGATTACAGCGGGCGGCTGGCAGCCGGTATCGGGATTATCGCTCCCATCAACCGTATGCCTGCTGAGGAAATGGAACGCACTATTCCCATTGTCCTGGAAGCCGCAAACAAGCTCTCCAGGCAGCTTGGAGCTCCATAAGGAAAAGAGCCGGAAACACATAGCTATTGCTGGTATATGCCTTAAAAGAAGCCAGACGCTGGAAACCGCAAAAAGTTCCCCGCGTCTGGCTTTCTTTAGGCTGATTCGATTTTTTTTACATGAAGCTTCAAAGCCCCAAATAATGTTTCTTGATATGCTCACTGCCGCTCATCTCGGCGCTGCTGCCTTCCATGACGATCCGCCCATTTTCCAAAACATAACAGCGGCTGGCAAGCTCCAAAGCGTAATTGGTGTTCTGCTCAATAAGAAGAACGGTCAAGCCAAGTTCATTGCGCAGAGCGCAGATTTTCTCATAAATCTCATCCACCAAATTGGGTGCCAGCCCCAGTGAAGGCTCATCGAGCATAATCATTTTGGGGCGCGAGACAAGCCCGCGCGCAATGGCAAGCATCTGCCGCTCACCGCCGCTGAGGGTGCGTGCCATCTGCTTGGCTCTTTCTTTCAGGCGCGGGAATATCTCAAACAACTCGTCCAGCACTCCTGTTTTGAGCACCTCACGCTTTGAATACGCTCCCATACGCAGGTTGTCAATCACGCTCATATTGGCAAATGGGCGCCCCCCTTCTGGCACAAGCGCAATGCCCAAACGCACAAGCTGGTCAGGGGATGTCCCGGTAATATTATGTCCATCAAAATACAGCTCACCTGAGGTCAGCTTGACAAGCCCGGCAATCGTCTTGAGCAGTGTGCTCTTGCCTGCCCCATTTGGACCAATCACTGCCACTGTCTCTCTTTCATCAATGTGAAAGCTGACGTCATGCAGAATGGGTACTTTGCCATACCCAGAATGGAGACCTTTGACTTGCATTAACATTGTGTCACCCGCTTTCCAAGATAGGCTTCTATCACCTTCTGATTATTGCTGATTTCGTGAGGGGTGCCTGTTGCGATCACCTCGCCAGAATCGAGGACAACAATACGCTGGCTAAGTCCCATGACCATTTGCATCAGATGTTCCACAATGCACAACGTGATGTTTTGCTCGCGGTTAATCTTGCGCAGCAAGTCCATGAAGGAAGCAAGCTCGGCGGTGTTTAACCCTGCACCGCTCTCATCCAGCAATAGCAGCTCGGGTTCTGTGGCTAATGCGCGCGCCAGCTCAACCCTGCGCAGGGTTGCCAGCCCCAGGTCGCCGCAGACACGCTGTCGCACTTCGCCCAGCCCGCACAGCTCTATCATCTGGTCAACTTTAGCGGCTACCGTATCTTCTCCTTGGCGGTTATATGCCCCAACGCGGACGACATCTTCAACGGTCATATAATTGAATGCCCGAACCACCTGGAAGGTGCGTGCCATTCCCAATTTACAGCGTTTGTGCGGCATCAATTTGGTGATATCCGTTCCCTTGAAGACAATCTGCCCCGCTTGAGGAAAAAGCAGCCCGCTGATGGCATTAAACGCCGTGGTTTTCCCTGCCCCATTGGGGCCAATCAGCGCAAAGATTTCACCGCGCTGGATTTCAAAGCTCACATTGTTCACAGCTTTTAGACTGCCAAATTGCACAGTGAGGTTACTGACCTGCAACATAGAAGTTGTATCCATGCTATTTCACTCCCACAAAGGATTTGAGCTTGAGAAAACCACGCTTGATGAGGGGAGCAATACCGCGCGGCTGGAAAAGGGCAACCACAATCAGGATGAGGGCATACACCATCAAGTACAGACCTTCCAAGCCCTTGCCTGGGAACATACCCGAAAGCGACGCACGCAGATATTCCCGAAAACTGACCAGGAAGATTGCCGCCAGCAGCGGTCCGTAGGTGACGCCCATTCCACCCACAATACCCAGAATAACTACCTCCAGGCTCATATCTGTGCTGAAGAAGCTGGGGTGAAGATACCCATAAATACAGCCATAAACGCCGCCAACCAGCCCAGCGACAAACGAATAAATCATCAATGCTTTTAGCTTGCACAGGCGAGAATCTACCCCCAACACCTCCACAGCATCCTCATCTTCTCCCAGCGCCAGCAGCGAGTACCCCAGTTTGGAGTATCGGATGCGATGATTGATGATAAACACCACCACCAGCAAAGCCAGCATGATGTAGAAATAGGGCACATAGGTGTTAAAACGCATCAGATACCACGAGCGTGGGCCCTCAGCGCTGAAGGGCAAATAGCGTTCTGTAGGACCGCCGACCTTGTTCCACATCATAAAGATGGCGCGGAAGACTTCTACCAACGCCGAAGAGGAAAGCGCATACCAGACCTCTTTGACCTTGAAGCCAAACAGCGGGATACCGATCAGGGTGGCAATTCCCATTGCCAGCAAAGCGCCGATAAACATTCCCACCCAGGGCGTTAGGTTAAAACGAATCAGCAATGTGCCTGTGGTAAAAGCTCCCAAGCCAACATAAGCCGCCGCTCCCAGATCAAGCTGTCCCGCCATACCGCCAATAATGTTCCATGCCGAAGCCAGAACAGCATAGAGCAGCACCGTGGTTGCCAGGAAAAGCACATACTGATTGGTGCGCAAAAAGAGGGGAAGCACAATGGCAATGGCTAAGACCACCAGGATAGCGATGTTTTTTGAATTCAGCAATTTGGGCCGCTTCATGTTCATTTCCTCCCGAAAAGTCCTCTTGGTTTCAGCCACAGCACCAAAATAAAGATGGCATACACCGCCAGCAAACGCCCCTGTGGATTAAAAAAGGTAACCTGTAGCGATTCGGCAACCCCAACAATGGCGCCCGCGGCGATCAAGCCCGGGATTGAACCCAAACCTGCCAAAGCCAGCACGCACCAGCTCAAGAACCCAAAGCGGATCCCACCCACTGGGTCGGTTTGCTGAAAGCTCATCAATAAGCCGCCTGCAATTGCTGTCAATGCAGAACCAAGCGCAAAAGTCAGTGCATACGTACGGTGATAATTGACGCCCATCAGGGTGGCTGCGTCCAGGTCGTCCGAAGCGGCGCGCATTGCTGCACCCGCCCAGGTCTTATTCATGAAGTAAGCAACGGCTGCAATGAAGATCAGGCTGATCACCGCAGCCACAAACCGCGAGGTCAACACCTGAAAACCAAAGATTTCAAAATTGCCCTGAATAAACGAATACTGCAGGGCACGCGGCTGTCCGCGCCAGATCACCAACGCCGCAGCGCGCATCATAATTTGCAAACCGACCGTAGCTGCCAGCTGCACCACATACAGCTGGCGCAATGTGCGGTCAATGATCAGGTAATAGACGATTAAGCCAAAAATCAGCAGGATGGGGAAAGTCAGCAATGGCGTTTGCACCGCATCCCACACCAGTGCCGTGCCTAACACGTACGATAAATACATCGAGAACATCACGAAATCGCCGTGGGCAAAGTTGACCACGTTCATCACACCGAAAATGATAGAAATGCCCAGAGCAATCAGCGCATAAATCATCCCCATCAACACACCAGTGATAATACCTTGTATTGCGGTTTCTGTCATCCAAACTCCTTCCTCTTGCTTCTTTTCTCACCGCATAGCATAAGAAAACGGGCAGGGGCAGCCCTTTTGGAATTGAAGTTTCGTTGTGTTCAACGGGCTTACCCCTACCCCGGCATCTTTTCAATACCGCTTCACACTTTTATGGTTTGTAATGCGGATTGGGGAAGATCGGCTTCGCTTCTGCAACTTCTTTCGGGTACACAACCACTGGTTTCCCGTTCTGAACCTGCAAAACGATCACACCCGGATATTCGTTATCGCCAAGCGCATCAAATTTGATGTGGTCGCTGGGATAGGATTCCACCGCCGGGCCAGAGGTCAAATCCAGTGCCATGAAGGCGGCTCTCAGGTTTTCGGGCTTCAGCGGGTCATCGGGGAACATCTGCCCGGATTTCTCCAGTGCCTCTGCCAGCACCCAGGCACCGTAGTAGTTCATGCCAGCACCCTCAGTTGGGATGACGCCGTACTTCGCCACATATTCCTCGACGAATTTCTTGTTGGTCGGAGTGTTCTTGGCAGGATTGTAGCTAAAGGTCATCGCCAGCCCTTCAGCGGTTTCGCCCAGGGCTTCAATCGAGGCGGGGTCAACATAGCCGCAGGCGCCAGCGCCCATGAGGAATTTTGGCCAGTAGCCAACCTCTTTGAAAGCCTTGCCAAACACAATGGCGTCGTTGAAATAGGGAGTGTGGATGATCACATCCGGGTTTGCAGCTTTTAATTGCTGCACAATCTGAGTAGCATCGGTGATGTCATACGGATATTCAAGCGCGGTAATGACTGGGAACTGATCCATCAGGGCGGCTTCGGTGGCGCCCAGGGTGTTGGCGCGCCCGTTTGCCGAGTCTTCATTTAGCACAGCCATGTTTTTCAGCTCGACGCCGTTATCAGCAGCTACCTCGCGGACAAATTTGTACGCCAGCGCGCCATGATCCCAAGCTGTGGGTCCCGGGCGGAACAGGTACTGGCGTCCCATCTGGGTAACCTGCGGCACCAGGGCGTCAGCAATCAGGATCACTTTCTCGCGGTCGGTAACCTCAGAGGCAGCCATCACAAAGCGGCTGATGTACATGCCCAAGATCGCCACCGGGTGGTGCTTGTTAATCATGCTTTCGGTTGCCAGCTTGGCGGTATCGGGTTTGTCACCGGCATCTTCCACTTCCATGCGCAGCTTGAGACCGCCCAGCGATTTAATACCGCCAGCATCGTTGATGTGCTTGATTGCCATCTCGGCGCCAATCACGCCTTCTTGCCCAAAGACAGTTGCCCAGCCTGTCAGCGGCTGCACCACACCAACCACAATTTCCTTGGGCAGTTCGGCTTTTTGCACTGGCTCAGGCGTGGCAGTTACCACCTGTACTTGACCTTCCACAATGCGGGTAACTTCAACTTGTTTCTCAACCACTTGCGGGGTTGGTGCGGGTCCGCAGGCGCTCAAGACCATCATCCCCACCATGACAACAACAAATAACACTTTCAAAACTTTTGTAGACATTGCTCCTCCTTGCAGGACTGACTAAAACTTGGACGACACACAAAACTCTGAAAACAAAACACGCTCCTTATAACAATAACGCTCAGTGCACCTCCTTTCGCCTGCTCAACGCAAAAACAGGTTGTACAACAAAAACCTCTTATTCGTCATCGCGTATCAAGGGCATCGTCATACAGGTCGGACCACCCCCAGCGTTGGTAAACTCGCTGAGATCAATCTCGATCACTTCGATGCCCCGCTTACGCAATTCAGCGCTGACAATTGGATTCCCGGCAGGCATGATCAGCCTGCCGGGCTGCACCACCAGGAAGTTTGAAGGGCAGCCGTTCACCTCTTCCTCTGGAATTTCAATCAGGTCAAAACCTTTTTGGTGCAGAAGATAATCAATAAACGCATAGCCAACTCCCTGCGGATAGATCACCCCAATCCTTTCTGCCGCCACGCCGAACACCATATCCAGATGAAAGGCACCGCCTCCACCGCCGGTTTGCGCTTTGCGCGTGTTCAGCGGTCCAGGCAGGTGGACAATATGGATATCCTCGACGCCAAAATCGCGCAGCACCGAGGAAACCTGGTTGACCCCTTCCAAATTTGCCCGCTGGCTGATCGCCAGGGCGATGCTTTTCTTATCCAGCCAGACTGCATTGCTGGATTCAAAAAACCCTTTTCCGTGAACGGTGTACAGGATCGGGCAGCCCAACCCAGCCAGCGTGCGCGCCTGATAGTACTCCAGCCCGCGTTTGTATGCCGGGGCGCAGCGGCACACAATCGCCCCGCCTCTGACCATCAGAGTCTCATGGGTGTAGGTAGCGCTCCTCAATGGAATGCCATACGTGCCGTGCAGGGGCTGAGGGGCATATAACGGGAGGGTTTCAACGCCGTTTTCATTGAGCAGGCGGACAAACGCGTCATGCTGGGCTTGCATGCGCGCCAGGTTTGGCAAGCCGCTGGGAAGGTTGAGAAAATCCGGATCCACATCCCCAAAAGCCGCTTCAGCATCGGGGCGGTGCACAATCACGGCGCGCAGACGGGCATAACTGGACTGGCTGCCCCAGCGGCGCCCCCAGGTCTTTTCCAGCTCATCCAAAAAGTCGCTGTCAAAAAAGGTCAGTGGCGGCTTGCCGGGGCGGTACAGTGGAATCTCTTTGAGTCTGGCGCGGTAGTCAACAGGCATTGATCATCATTCCCTCAAGTGTCAAAGCGGCACAAAGGAATCTGAGGCGGCGTGAAGGGCTGGGTACTCCTCATCAGACTTGCACAATTTCAAGGCGTTCTCGAACAATCACCTTACAGATAACTTGGGTTAGCAAAGTTCTTGAAAATACAGATAACGCTGGTAGAGCAAGAGGATTATTTGAATTTTTTTGTCAAAAGGGATATACGGTGTGTTGTGAAAAGGACGAAAAACCGCTTAAGGGTGTTCCGTATAGCGGAACTGCGTTCCACTTACGCTAACATTATAGCAAACAAAAAACCAAAAGTCAATAACCTGGGCTGCACCAATTCAGACGCCAAAGCTGGTGGTGGAGATGGCGGCGGCTTCTTTGCCGCCAAAGGCGCTGGCGTAATTCTGGCGCATTAGCTGCATGGCGGCGCGGGCTTCCATTTGCGACGCCTGCGCGGCAACACGGTAATCCTGTGCGGAGGGCTGGGCTGGGGCGAGGGCAGCGCGCTTGATCTGTGCCGCTTTGCGCAGGGTGGCTTGTGGGTCATCGGGCACCTCGCTGGTGTCAATCGAAACCTCGCCCCCCACGGCGTAGCGTTTGCCGTCTGGCCCGGTCTTGTACTCAAAAACCGCCCCGCCGCGCACCAGGTTGCCGCCAGCCGCCAGGTGTGCCTGCTCGTGGGCGCGCACCTCGCGGTCGCGCTTTTTGAGCGTCTCGACCTCTGCCTGCTGCTGCTTATCCAGACCGGTGAGCGGGTCTTTTGACTGTTGGCCGCTGGCTGGCTGTGCCGCAGCCGGTTGTGGGCTGCCACTGGGCTGTGCCTGTTCCTTCCCCTGCCCCGTCTGACGGCGGGCGGACTGGTTTTCGCCTGCGGCGTATACCTGCGCCGCATACGCCCAGCCCGCATAGATGGAAGAAACCGCCTGGATCATCGCCTTTTCCTCTCCATATAGTATACCAAACTGTGGTCAGCCGTGGTGAAAATTGTCAGGATTTTGTAAGGCGCCTGCCTGAAATTAGGAGTGGCAGTAGCTATTGGCTGTAGAGGTAAGAGTGCGGGCGCGGCAAAGCAATTGACATCCCTGCGGCTGTGGGGTATGCTTAACGGCGGGGGTGGCTGGGCTCCGGTGGGCTCCCCGGTCTTCAAAATCGGTGGCTGGCCGCTTTGCGGGCAGCGGTGGGTTCGACTCCCATCCATTCCCGCCTTTTATTGGAGGTTGCATTGGACGAGACTGTCAAAGTACCTTACGATGAAGCCGTGTTAAGCGCGGTGGTGGGGCGGGTGCTGCGCATTGAGGATACCACCCTGGGCGGTGCGGCGTATGCCCAGCCCGAAGCGCCGCTTTTCACTGCCCAGCGCGGCGGGGTGCCGCCCTGGCGTGCCCCGCGTCAGGCGGCCAGCGCGCCGCAGATCAACTTTATCGTGCGCTACCGCGGGCGGTTATACAACCAGGACAGCGCCGCCGCCTATGACCAGCTGGCGGAACTGCTCAAACCCTATCACATCACGCCGCTCTTCCGCTGGGATGGCGGTCGGCATGCGGTGCTGCTGGTGCCGGGCAAACCGCAGCCCAAACCGTCCAACCCATGGGTCAATCTGGGGTTGTTTGTGGCAACCCTGCTCAGCGTGCTGGTGACCGGGGCGCTGTATGGGCTGCAGGAGCCGCTGCCCGCCGAACCGGCAGCCGCGGCGCTGGCGCTGGTGCAGCGCGGCTGGCCGTTTGCGCTCTCGATGCTGCTCATCCTTGGGGCGCACGAGTTTGGGCACTACCTGGCGGGACGCTTTCACGGGCTGCACGTTACCCTGCCCTATTTTATCCCCTTCCCTTTCAGCCCGTTTGGCACGCTGGGGGCGTTTATCAGCATGAAGGGCATCCCCAAAAACCGGCGTGTGCTGCTGGATGTGGGCATCGCCGGGCCTCTCTCAGGACTGCTGGTGGCGCTGCCGGTGCTGTGGATCGGTCTCAAGCTGTCGCACATTGAGCCGCTCCCGCTGGCTGTGCCGCAGGGCATCAGCCTCACCATGGAGGGCAACTCGCTGCTCTACCTGCTGATGAAGTATCTGGCGTTTGGCAAGCTGCTGCCCGTTCCAGCGGATTACGGCATCTCGCCTTTGCTCTATTGGGTGCGCTACTTCTTCACCGGGCGACCCTTTCCGCTGGGCGGGATGGATGTGATGATCTCGCCGGTTGCCTGGGCGGGCTGGGCGGGGCTGCTGGTTACGGGTCTCAATCTGCTGCCAGCCGGGCAGCTGGACGGCGGGCATATTGTCTATGTGCTGTTGGGGGAGAACGCCATCCGCCGCATCTACCCCTTTGTGCTGGGCGCAGCGGTGCTGCTGGGTTTTGTGTGGAACGGGTGGTGGCTGTGGGCGCTGCTGCTGTATTTTCTCGGGCGCGCCTACGCCGAGCCGCTGGATCAGATCACCACCCTTGACCCGCGCCGCCGGGTTTTGGCGGTGGCTGCCGTGCTTATCTTTTTCCTCACCTTCACGCCGGTGCCGCTCAATATCATCCTCTAGCATCCCAGCCCCAGCCCGTCTTGACGAACGCTGGGGTTTGTCTGCCTGGCGCACAAACTCGCCCAAAAAGGTGACATTTATCACTGTTTTTGCCGTGCATGGTTTTTTATAATTTGCGCGTTTGTCCCCGTGCAGGGAGCATCTGGTATAATAAGCTGGTTTGCGTTGGACATGATTGGTTTGTATGTGGCTGTGAGGTTGATTTCTGGGTTGGTAGGCGCTTTTGGCGGTCCTGGGTTGTTTTTGCCCAGGACTTTTTGTGCAGATATATTGCGTGGAGGTAGCGTGTGGTGATTGTATATCTTTTGGTAGCCATCGGGGTGCTGGTGTGTGCCTTGCAGGCGATCCGCACCTCGCGCCTGCTCATGGCGGCGTTGTGGCTGGCTGGCTGCAGTGCGCTGGTGGCGCTGATGATGTATCTGCTGGGCGCGCCTCAGGTGGCAGTGATTGAGCTGAGCGTGGGCGCCGGGCTGGTGACAGTGCTGTTTGTGTTCGCCATCAACATTGCTGGCGAAGAGGTGATGGATTTGCGTTCTCTGCTGCCCAGACCACTGGCTGTGGTTGCGGTGGTTGCGGTGTTGGCGCTGCTGGGCTGGATTATGGTGCCAGTCTTCAACCTCAAGCCGCCGGAAATCCAGAGCGGGCGCTTTTTCACCGCCATCTGGGAGGAGCGCGCTGTGGATATGCTCCTGCAAATCGTGATTATTTTTGCCGGTGTGCTGGCGATGCTTGGTCTGCTGGCGGAAGGCGCGCCGCCGCACACGCCGCACGAGGAGTGAACGTATGCAATGGTCTTTTCCAATGATCGTCATCGTGGTGGTGTTGGGCTTGCTGGGAATAGGCTTCTATGGATTGCTAATCGTGCGCAATCTGATCAAAGTGGTGGTGGCGCTGCAGGTGCTGGCAAAGGGTGCCATGCTGGCGCTGGTGCTGGCGGGAGAACTCGCCGGTCAAATTTACATTGGCGACAGTATGGCGATCACCCTGATCGTGGCGGACACGATTGTGGCAGTCATTGGGCTGGCGCTGGCAGTGCAGGTGCGGCGGCATATCGGCAGCCTGGATATTGGGCATCTTTCCAAATTGCGCAGGTGATATCGTGATTGAAACGTTGATTTTGCTTACCATTGCTCTGCCCTGGCTGGGGGCGCTGGTTGTGTGGCGTGTGGGCGATGACCGCCCAACTGTGCAGAACGCCGTGGCGGTGGGTTTTGCCCTGGCTTCTGGGGTGGCTGCGCTGGGGATGCTGCCGCTGGCAAAGCCCGGCACGGCGTTGTCCTTTGCGGTAGGCGGCGCTTTTGGGGATTTCACCTTTGTCGCCGACGGGCTGGGGGTGTTTCTGGCGGTGGTCGCTACGGTGGTTGGCTCTCTGGCGGTCATCTTTTCGGTGGATTACATGCGCGGTGAGGCACAGCTGGGACGCTATTATGCCCTGGTGCTGTTTTTCATCGGCGCTATGGCAGGGCTGGTGCTTTCCAGCAATCTGCTGCTGGTTTTTGTCTTCTGGGAGATCACGGCGCTGTGTTCGTATGCGCTGATTTCCTTCAATAATGATGATCCCAAAGCTGTGGCGGGCGGCATCAAGGCGCTGATCATGACCCAGCTGGGGGGGATTGGCTTGCTGGCAGGCGCGCTGCTGGTATATGCGCATACGGGCAGTTACGATATTAACGTGTTCATGCAGCAGGCGCATACCCTGCCCGCCGCTTTGCTGACGGTGATGGCGTTTGGCTTTCTCATTGCTGCGGCGGCAAAATCGGCGCAGTTCCCTTTCCAAACCTGGCTGCCGGACGCCATGGAAGCCCCAACCCCCATCAGCGCCCTGATCCATGCTGCGACCATGGTCAATGCCGGGGTGTATCTGCTGGCGCGCTTTTACCCCGCATTCGAAGCTGTTCCCGGCTGGCGGACTGCGGTGGTAGTGGTTGGTTTGCTCTCGGCGTTCCTTTCGGCAATCATGGCGCTGGTGGCAACAGACCTGAAGCGTGTTTTGGCATACTCCACCGTCAGCCAGCTGGGCTATATGGTCTATGCGATTGGCGCCGGGGGTGTCTTTGCCAGCCAGTTTCATCTCTTGAGCCATTCGGTGTTCAAGGCGCTGCTCTTTTTGGGCGCCGGGGCGGTGATCCACGCTGCCGGGACGCGCGATATGCGTCAGATGGGGGCGCTGGGCAAACACATGCCCTTTGTGCGCAATGTCTTTATCATCGGCGCCCTGGCGCTGGCGGGCATCCCCATTCTCAACGGTTTTTGGAGCAAGGAGCTGGTGCTGGAAGCCGGGCTGGCGCATGGTCCGCTGTGGGCGTATCTTGTCATGCTCATCGGAGCCGGGCTGACCGCCTGTTACACCCTGCGCTGTGTGTGGATGGTCTTCTTTGGCGCGCCAGCCACGCACCATCATGTGCATGATGCAGGAAAGGCGATGCGCATTGCCCTGGCTCCCCTGGCGTTTGGTGTGCTGACAACCTGGCTGCTGGCGGGTGCGTTTGGGCATCTTCTGGCGGAGACTCTGCCTTTTCATGAGATGGAAGCTGAAACAACCCTGTCGGTGATCGAAGAGGTGGTTACAGCGCCTGCCACGCTGGTGGCGCTGGCGGTGGTCGGGCTGGGGTTGCTTGCCTGGTGGCAGCGCGGCGTCCTCAAGGGGCTGCTGTATGCCCTGCGGGCGGTTGCCAGGCTTGCCGAAGACAGCTTTGGTTTCGAGGCGGTTAACCGCGGCGTGGTGCGTTGGACGCAGAGCGTGGCTGAGGCGCTGCGCCCCACACAGACGGGCATTCTGAGCTGGAATGTGCTGGGTATCCTTGCCGCTCTGATCGTTGTTGCCCTCATTCTGGTTCTGGGAGCGTGAGACCATGATGTTTGCATCTCCTTTTCTCTGGCTGATGATGATCCCCCTGGCAGGCTTCCCGCTGATCTATCTGATTGGCAGGGCAGGCAAACGGTTGGGCGCTTCCAAAGCCAGCATTTCTTTTTGGATGGCGTTGCTGGCGTTGCTGGTGATGGTACTTCCGCTGTACCAGCTGGGCGGGCAAGTCCTTGCCGGGCAGATGCCTGTTCTGAGGCTGAACGCCATCACCCTGCGCATGGACGGTGTGGGGTTGTTGTTATCGGGCACTGTGCTGGCGCTGGCAATTGCGGTAACGCTCTTTTCGTACCGTTATGTGGGCAGTGAGGAGGGCGAAGAGAAATATTATGCGCTGCTGCTGGCGATGAGCGGCGTCATTATTGGGCTGGGCTGTGCCGCCGATTTGTTTAACCTGTGGGTGTGGTTTGAAGCCATGGCGGTAACCTCGTATCTGCTGGTTGCCTTTTACCGCAATCAACCCGGGGCGCTGGAAGCTGGCGTTAAGTACGTGATCCAGAGCGCCTGCGGGTCTGTGCTGGTGGTGCTGGGGATTGCGCTGGTATTCACCCACAGCCGCTCGCTGGGTTTGCTCCAGATTCCGGCAAAGATCGCCATGCCCGCACCGCTGGTGTTGGTGGCAGGTGTCTTTTTCGTGGTTGGCTTTGGCGTCAAAAGCGCGCTGGTGCCCTTGCACACCTGGCTGCCGGATGCGCATTCACAGGCGCCCAGCGGCATCAGCGCCATGCTTTCGGGGGTGGTTATTGAAGCCGGGCTGGTGGCGCTGCTGCGCTCGTTGGGTGTGCTCTCTGGGCTGGGTGCGCCGATTGCCACGCTGCTGTTGATTTTTGCCGTGTTGAATATGCTGGTGGGCAATCTGATGGCGCTGCGTCAGACGCAGATCAAGCGGCTGCTGGCTTTCTCCAGCGTCAGCCATATCGGCTATATGCTGCTTGGTCTGGCAGCGGCGCTGGGTTTTGGGGCTGCCAGCGGCGCAGGCGGAAGTTTCTTCCACATTTTGACCCATGCGCTGATGAAAGGGCTGGCGTTTCTCTCTGCGGGGCTGCTGCTCTATTGTCTGCGCATTGCTGCCGGTAGCCATGAGCCGCTGACGGTGGATGATCTGGCAGGAGCTGCCAGGCGTTATCCGCTGGCGGCATTTGCTTTCAGCGTGGCAGTGTTGGGGTTGGGCGGCCTGCCGCCCCTGGCAGGTTTTATGTCAAAGTGGCAGATCTTTGTCGGCGGTTTTCAAACCCAAAGCCCGCTGCTGCAATGGCTGGTGGTTTTTGCCGCGCTCAACAGCGTGCTCTCGCTGGGCTACTATGCCCCGCTGGTCAACCGCATCTACCGCAAGCAGCCGAGCGATATTGTGCTGGCGGGCAAAGCTGCTCCCTTTACCATGAATTTGGTGCTGTTGGTTCTCAGCGCGGCGGTGGTTGTGCTCGGTTTTGCGCCGGGGCTGGTGAATGCCTTGACAGAATCGGCAGCCGTCAGCCTGTTGTCGGCTTTTGGTCTCTGATGGAGAATATGACAATGGATGTTTTACTTTCTCCTCCTCTGGCGTTTTTGATCTATGTAGGGCTGGTGCTGTTGCTGATGCTGTTTGGCAGGGTGCTGGCTGAGCCAGAAAAACCCGATCCGATGAAGAGCAGCGTGTACGCTTCCGGCGAGGAGGCGCCTGGTCATCCTGCCGCCCCAGGTTATCAACCGTTTTTCCTGGTTGCCTTTTTCTTTGCCATTTTGCATCTGGGGATGCTGGTGCTGGCGAGCAGCACTACCCTGACGCTGGTCTCGGTGGTGTATCTGGTTGGTTTGATCCTGGCGTTGGTGGCGTTGACGTTGAAATAATATGACAGGTATGTATATGAGCGCAATGGAACATGAACGTACGGTAGATGTGGAGTGTCCTACAGTCTGGCAAAAAGCCTTGATGGCTTTAAAAACCTGGGCAAGGGTGAATTCTCCCTGGGTGATACACTTCAACAGCGGGTCGTGCAACGGCTGCGATATTGAAATTTTGGCGACGCTGACCCCGCGCTACGACCTGGAACGCATCGGGGTCAAGCTGCAGGGCAGTCCCCGTCATGCCGATATTCTAATTTGTACTGGTCCTGTAACACGCCAGGCGAGAGAACGCCTGCTGCGCACCTATGCGCAAATGCCTGAACCAAAGTTTGTGGTGGCGGTGGGTTCCTGCGGGCTTTCAGGTGGTGTGTTTCATGGTTCGTATAACATCGTGGGGGGAATAGATGAGGTTTTGCCGGTGGATGCCTATATTCCCGGCTGCCCGCCGCGCCCCGAAGCCATCATCTATGGCGTGGCGACCTTGCTGGAAAGCCTTAAAAACAAACAGGAGAAGGGTTGATGATGGATTATCATTTTGCCCTCAAGCAGGTTGAAGAAATCCTGCAGCCGTTTTCATCGGAAGTGCGCCGCCCGCAGGAGCATCAGATTGACTTTGTGATGGGCGCTGAAAATCTCAACGCGGCGGTGGAAGCGTTGTTCCTTGCTCAATGGGGCTATCTGAGCGCCATCACCTGTCTTGATCATCCGCCAGTCAAAGATGAAAATGGGCAGGAAAGTGAAGGCTCGCTGGAAGTGATCTATCACTTTTGCCGCAACGCGGCGGTGGCGGGGTTACGCGTCAGCGTGCCTTACAGCCATCCACACGTGCCGACCATTTGCAACTGGATTCCATCCGCCACACTGTACGAACGCGAGCTTATGGAACTGTTTGGGGTGGTGGTGGATGATACCCCCAGCACGGAGCGGCTAGTCACCTCGGACGACTGGCCGGAAGGGGTGTATCCGATGCGCAAGACGTTTTCCGGTTTTTCGCAGGAATCAAGATAGGAGTTTACTGGTATGGAGAGCGAAATAAAAACGGATAATCGTTTTGTTGTTCCCATTGGTCCGCAGCACCCGGCGCTGAAGGAGCCAGGGCATTTTGAATTTGACGTGGATGGCGAGGTGGTTACCGGCGCCTCCATTCGGCTGGGTTTTGTCCATCGCGGCATTGAGAAGCTGGCAGAACAGCGAAACTACATCCAGGACTTGTACCTGTTTGAGCGCATTTGTGGCATTTGCTCACACATTCACGCCACCGCCTTTGCGGTAGCGGTGGAAAAGCTGGCAGGGGTTGTCGTACCGCCGCGTGCCCAGGCAATTCGCACCATCGTTGCCGAACTGGAGCGCATTCACAGCCACATGCTCTGGCTGGGTGTGGCGGCGCATGAAGGGGGCTTTGATACGTTGTTCATGTATAGCTGGCGTGATCGTGAGACGGTGATGGATTTGCTCGAGACAATTGCCGGTAATCGTGTCAACTACTCCGCCAACCTGATTGGCGGAGTGAAATTTGATATTGACGACAGCCAGCGCGATGCCATCTTGCGGGGGATTGATTTTCTTGACCAGCGCGCCAGATATTATCTCAAGGTGGTGGAGAGTGATGAGACCTTTTTGGGGCGCACGCGCGGTGTTGGCAAAATGACGCGCGGAGAAGCCGAGATACTTGGGGCAGTTGGACCGACCGCCCGCGCCTCGGGTGTGGCGCGCGATGTGCGTCTGGAAGCGCCCTATATCGGTTACGCCGATTATCCTGTGGTGCTGGTTTTGGATGACCGCGGCGATCTGGAAGCCCGTTTTTCGGTGCGTATTCTTGAATTGTTTGAGTCCTTCCGTCTGATCCGTGAGATTCTAAGCCGCATGCCCAAGGGTGAACTGAGCACACGCGTCCCCCGCCGCATCCCGGAGGGTGAAATTGTGCTGCGGGTAGAAGCGCCGCGCGGTGAGCTGTATTATTATGTGAAAAGCAACGGCAGCGAAATGCCCGAGCGCGTTAAGGTGCGCACGCCCAGCCTGTGCAACTGGGCTTCGGTGGCAAGTCTGGCAGTGGGGCATAAATTGGCGGATATGCCCATGTTGCTTGCCGGGATTGACCCTTGTTTTTCCTGTAATGACCGGCTTGTGACGCTGCGCAGACAGGACACAGCCCAGACAATGACCTGGGAAGACCTGCGCCAGTATGGTATACAGTACTATCGAGGGAAAAGAGTATGTCCTTAATCCACCTTTTATTATTCCCCGGCGGTTTATTCCTGCTGCTGGTTGGTCTGTTGTATCAATGGCTGGATCGCAAACTGGTGGCGCGCTACCAGAATCGCATTGGGCCACGATTGTTCCAGCCGCTGGCAGATACGGTCAAGCTTCTGGCAAAGGAAGAAATTGTTCCGCATGGTGTCCATCGTGGTCTCTTTGTCATCTTGCCGGTGATTGGACTGGCATCGGCTTTGACCGCAGCCCTGTATGTGCCCATGGTGGGGTTTGCGCCAGCATACAGCTTTAATGGCGACCTGATTGTAACCGTGTACCTGCTGAGTGTGCTCACCCTGGCGCTGGGCTTGGCGGGGGCAAACACCCTCGACCGCTTTTCGCTGGTTGGCGCCACACGCACACTGACCCAGCTTTTTAGCTATGAAGCGCCTTTTCTGCTGGCGCTGTTGGGCCCAAGTCTGATTGTCGGCACCTGGCAGATTGGCGAGATTAATGCCTATGCCGCCAAGAATCTGTGGCTGATTGTTACCCAGCCCATCGGTTTTGTGGTGGCGCTGGTGGGTTTGATGGGAAAGCTGGAACTGCCGCCTTTTGATGCCCCTGAAGCGGAAACCGAAATTGTCTCTGGGGCGATGACTGAATACAGCGGGCGCGGGTATGCCATTTTTCGCCTGGGCAAGGATGTGGAGCTGGTCATCGGCTTGACTCTGGTGGCGGCTTTTTATCTGGGCGGGCTTTCCAACCCGCTGGAATTTATTCTCAAAACGCTGGCAATTTTGCTGGTGATGGCAGGGCTGCAATCGCTGTTTGCCCGTTTGCGCATTGATCAGACGGTTGGTCTGTGGTGGCGTCTGGGCGCTCTGCTGGCGTTGATTCAGTTGCTGATTATTCTGGTGGTAAAGGTGGCGCTATGAAATTTGGCTCCATGATCAAGGATGTGCTGTCTTCGCTGTTTAAGCGCCCGGCGACAGAGAAATACCCAGCCGAGCGCAGACCGGCTCCGCCCAGGCTGCGCGGCAAACTGGTGTGGAACCCTGAAAAGTGCACCGGATGCCAGCTGTGCGTTAAGGATTGCCCGGCAAATGCAATTGAGCTGATCACAATTGATAAGGTGGCGAAACGCTTTGTGATGAAATATCACATTGGGCGTTGCACTTTTTGTGATCAGTGTGTGGTCAATTGCCGCTTTAAGTGTCTTGATTTATCCAGCGAAGAGTGGGAACTGGCTGCTTTGAGCGCTGAACCGCTTACGGTGTATTACGGGCGCGATGAGGATATCCGCTTTTTGCTTGAGAAAGCCGCTCTGCCCGGCGCTGAAGAAACACCCTGTGAACCCTCCTGAGCGTGCCCGTTGGGCGATTGTGGGGGTTGGCAATGAATTGAATGGCGATGATGCTGCTGGCATTTTGGCGCTGCGCGCCCTCAAACAACGGCTGGTTGACCGCTCCGATGTGTTGTTGATTGACGCGGGCACAGCACCGGAAAATTTCACTTCGCTTCTGCGCGGTTTTGCGCCGGACAAGGTGTTATTTATCGACGCGGCGCAGATGGATTTGCCGCCGGGGCAATCCGCCTGGTTGGAGGTGGAGCAGATTGACGGGGTAAGCGCTTCTACCCACACCTTGCCTCTTACTGTGCTGGCAGGATATTTGCAGGCTGATTTAGGGTGCCGCGTGCAGGTTGTCGCCGTCCAGGTGGAACGGGTGGGATTTGGGTTGCAGGTATCCGAGACAGTCGTTAGAGGTGTGGAACGGTTGGTAGAGGAGCTTGCGGAGATGTTTGGCGAGGAGAAATCGTAATGTTAGATATTGTCATCAGAAATGCGACTCTGGTAGATGGTAGCCGTGCCCCGCGCCGCAAAGCGGATGTGGGCATTCTTGGCGATCGAGTTGAGGTAATTGGCGATCTGTCTTCGGCTGTTGCACGCCAGGTCTTGGATGCCAGCGGGAAGATCATTGCACCGGGTTTCATTGACATGCATTCACACGGCGATTCGATGCTGCCTTTCTTGCCTACTGCTGACAGTAAGGTGCATCAGGGTGTTACCCTGGAAGTGGTGGGAAATTGCGGCTTTAGCATGGCGCCTTTTAGCCGCCAAATGTTAGACGAGATGAACGAAACCTATGCGCAGGAAGGTGGGCATAAACATGTGGACTGGGATACCTTTGCAGGCTTTTTTGAGCGTCTGCGCCGACAGGGTACATCGGTCAACGTGTTTGCACTTGCCGGGCACGGTACAATTCGGGAGAAAGTGATGGGGATGACAGATGCTGTCCCCACTCCACAGCAGATGGGCGAAATGAAAGATGAAGTCCGCAGGGCAATGGAAAGCGGCGCCAGAGGGCTTTCTACCGGGTTGATTTATACGCCCAGCCTGTATGCGCGAACAGAGGAGATCGTCGAACTGGCAAAGGTGGCGGGAAAACTCGGTGGTATTTATACATCGCACATCCGCGGCGAGGGGGATACGCTGCTGGAAGCCATTGCTGAAGCGGTTGAAATTGGGCGTGCCGCCGATATCCCCGTTGAGATCAGTCATTTGAAAGCCTCCGGACCGCGCAACTGGCATAAGATGCCGCAGGCGATAGAGATGATCGAAAAAGCGCGGCGCAGTGGGCTGGATATATCGGCGGACATGTACCCGTATCCGGCTTCTAACACCGGGCTGACTTCAATTGTGCCTGCGTGGGCGCATGTGGGCGGGCGCGATGCGTTGCTTGCCCGCCTGGCAGATGCGGGGGAGCGTGAGCGTATTTGTCGGGAACTGAATAACCCAGAGGTAAGCCAGCCCAGATTCTGGGATAAAATCATGATTTCGTATTGTCCTGCCAACCCGCAACTGGAGGGTCAGACGATTGAGCAAATTGCTGCCGCACGCCGTCACGACCCGCTGGGAACGGCTTTGGACCTGCTGGTGGAAAATCGCCTCAACGTGGACATCATCATGTTCACCATGAAGGACGAAAATGTCGCCATGGGGCTGCAAATGGATTTTGTCGCCATAGGGACGGATGGATCGGGGTATGCAAAGGAGGGACCCCTTTCTGGCGGGAAACCCCATCCGCGCAATTTTGGCACCTTCCCGCGCGTGCTTGGGTATTATGCCCGCGAGCAGGAGCTTTTCTCGCTGGAAGAGGCCGTGTGGAAAATGACGGGTTTACCGGCAGGCAAACTCAAACTGGCACAGCGTGGGCTTTTGCAAGAGGGGTACTTTGCCGATTTGGTGGTTTTTGATGAGGTTGCCATTCGCGATATGGCTACATTTACCCAGCCGCATCAATTCCCGCAGGGCATTTTGTCTGTGATGGTCAATGGTGTATGGGTAGTGCGCGATGGTGTTCTAAGCGGACAGCGCCCGGGTGTCATCCTATAACGGTAAGCGCGCGTGAAGAAGTCATTCGTACTGGATAGGCTCTACGCTGATGGAGGGGGATGCGCTGTTGAGCAGCTCTTCCACTTTCTTATGGATGTCGGGTTCAGCCAGCCCTAGCAAAATGTCGTTTTGCTGTATCACAATGCCCCCATTGGGAACGATAAAATCATCACCACGTTTGATGAGCACGATCAGATAATCCATAGGAAGTCCCAACTGGTAAATAGCTCTGCCAACTGCCCATGAAAAAGGGGGGATACGGGTTTCTATCAGAGTGCTTTTCCAGCCTTGCCCCTCAATATTTTCAATGGGGTACAACTGCTTTTCACGTCTTGGCGCGCTGACGTTTAACCACTTTGCCACGAGCGGTATCGAAGTGCCCTGCAACAAAACCGAAGTCAGCACGACAAAGAAAACCATGTTGAAGAAGAAATCTGAACCTGGGATACCTGCCAGCTTGGGGTAAGTAGCAAGGACAATGGGCACAGCGCCTCTCAATCCTACCCATGATACAAAAATCTTTTCCCGCAGGCAGAAGCGTGAGCAGCGAATGTTCTTTGCTTGTTTGTCTCTGTCTGCCTCACGCTTTCACATTGACAGATTTTGTGAAGCTCCCCTCTCTCTTTAGCGGTCTAAATGCCTTGGGAGGGCAGTTTATACTTCCCATTTGAAGTGTAAGGGATGGCTGAAACATGACATTTATCACTTACGATAGCAAAAATAATTCTTTTATAATTGGTAGGGTTTGTGTACATTTTTTACTGTTAATGGTGAAATTATTTTGAATGTCCCTTATTGCCTGAAGACGCCCTCGATCACATTTAAAATCACAGGAGGTAGATTATGAGTGGAGCAGCAGTATTGGATACTGCGCCTAACGCTACAGCCCAAGGTCTTTTGGGCGATCCCGAGCTTTGGCATTGTATCCAGTGCGGCACGTGCAGTGGTATCTGCCCGTTTGGCTATTTGATGGATTTTCCGCCCAGTAAGATGATTGCAGCCTTACGTTCGGAGACCTATCAGAAGGTCATGGCTGCGGATACAGTTTGGATGTGCATTGCCTGTTCAGCCTGTACAACAGCTTGCCCGACTAAGATACCGATTACGGTCAATCTGATGTCGCGCACGAAGGAGGAGCTATTGCTGGAGGGTAATATCCCGTCTGAGCTTCAGGCCGCTCTGGAAAACTCGCAACGTTACGGCAACCCGATGGGGGAATCGCCGCGTAAACGTACGCAGTGGATACAGGAGACCGATCAAGTGCCCTTTATGGGTAAGGATACGCGCGAAGCGGATATTCTCTGGTTTGTGGGAGACTATCCTTCTTTTCATACGGGCGTTCAGCCGACGGCGCGCGCCTTTGCCCGTTTGCTTAATGCACTGGGGGTCAATTTTGCCATCTTGGGCAACGATGAGCAGAGCGATGGCGACTCGCAGCGCCTGGCAGGTGAGCGTGGTTTGTTTGAGATGCTGGCAGAAAAGAATGCCCGCGCTTTTGGCAAGTATACATTCAACATGATTGTAACCACCGATCCCCATGCGTATAACGCCTTTAAGAATGCCTATCCTGAGCTGGACATTCGTTACCCTGCTCAACATTACACGCAGTTTCTCGCTGAACGGCTTGAGCAGCTCAAGCCGCTGCTCAAGCGTGAACTGCAGGCAAAGGTTACCTATCATGACCCATGTTATCTGGGCAGGGTGAACGGTGTGTATGACGAGCCGCGCGCTCTGCTGAGCGCCATTCCTGGCATAACGCTGGTGGAGATGGTACATAACCGTTCGACCAGCCTGTGCTGCGGTGGTGGAGGGGGGGGAATGTGGATGGACGGTTTTCAGTGGGAAAAAGCCGGCGTGCGCCTTTCGGAGTGGCGGGTGCGTGAAGCCGTGCGGGCGGGCGCCGATATTCTGGCAGTTGCCTGCCCCTATGAAAAGCCGCGCTTTGAGGATGCGACCAAGACGGTCAAAGGGGCTGATAAACTGCTGGTGAAAGACCTCAGCGAGCTGTTGGCAGATGCGATGGAATAATTGATAAGGAGTGATAGCCATGAAGATAGTTGTTCCCGTTCAACTTGTACCGGATCTGGTAGAGGAACTGGTTGTTGACAAAAGCGGAAAAGCGCTTGACTTAGATACGGTGCGCTGGATCATCAGTGAGCCGGATGATCATGCCATTGAGCAGGCAATTCTCATGAAAGAAAAAAGTGGCGGCGAGGTGATTATCCTGGCACCGGATTTTGAGGGTGTGGATGATGTTCTTTTTGCTGCGGCTGCCAAAGGCGCTGACCGGCTGGTAAAGATCACAGGTGATTTTGAGAGCGGTCTCAATGCCCATGCACTGGCGCGCGCTTTGCAGCCATTGGTCAAGGATATGAACCCTGACTTGGTCTTGACCGGTGTGCAGACTCATAATGGTCTGGATGGTCCGATTGGCGCTCTTTTGGCGGAATACCTGCAAATGCCATATATTGGGTATGTTTCTGGTGTTTCCGTGCAGGGGAACAAGGCTTTGATCAGCAAAGATTACCCCGGCGGGCTGAAAGCCGAGATGGAGGTTTCCCTTCCGGCAGTGTTGGGGGTTTCTTCCGCCGAATCGGCGCCGCGCTATGTGCCTATTAGCAAAATACGCATGGTGATGAAGACCAGCAAGGTAGAAGAGCAAGATGCTGGTGACCTTGACCTGAGCGGGGCTGCTGTGGTTACCCGCATGTCGCCGCCTGAGAGCGCAGAGCGTGCTACCATGATCACCGGCAAGGTGGATGATGTGGCTGCCAAGATTGTTGCAATTATCCAAGAGCAGGGTTTGCTCTAATTGAGGAGGAATGAGATGAACCAGGATATCTTTGTTCTTGTTGAACACCTGCGCGGGCAGGTTGCTGATATCACCTATGTTGCTCTGGCGCAGGCGCAGTCGCTGGCGGTGGAAACAGGCGGAAAGGTGATTGCCGTGCTGTTTGGCGGCAATGCTGTCGAACTGTCCAAAAATCTCGCTGCAGATATGGTGCTGCACGTCGAATCCCCAGTGCTGGCAGAATATACCTGTGATGCCTATGCCAGCGCCCTGACGGGGCTGATTAAGGAAAAATCGCCGCGGGCGGTTCTCATGGGAGATACCACCATGGGTGCAGAAGTGGCTGGAGTGCTTTCTGCGCGTTTGGGGATGCCCTTGATCAGCAATTGTGTCAGTATCAAAGGAGGAAAATTTAGCGCCAAGATTTGCGGCGGCAAGATGATGGTTGAGGGTGAATTGCCCGCCGAGCCTGTTTTGGTAGCGATGGTTCCTGGAGGTTTCAGGGTCGAGCAGGGTCAGGCAGCCAAAGCGCCTGAAATTAAGACGTCTCCCGTTCCTGATCTCAGCGGTGTGCGGGTTGCTTTTAAGCAGTATGTGGAACCGGAGGGCGGTGATATTGACATTACTACACAGAAGATTCTGGTGGGTGTTGGACGCGGTTTGCAGAATGGCGATAATCTTGAGCTGGCAGAGGAGCTGGCAGAGGCGCTTGGCGGTGCAGTTTGCGCCAGCCGCCCGGTAGTTGACCAGGGCTGGCTGCCGACAACCCGTCTGGTGGGCAAGTCTGGCAAAGCGATTAAACCCAAGCTGTATCTTGCGCTGGGCATCAGCGGCGCGCCAGAACACACCGAAACGATCACTGGCAGCGAGATGATCATTGCCGTCAATACCGACCCCGCCGCGCCGATTTTCGATCTTGCCAAGTACGGCGCTGAAGTGGATATGCTTGATCTCATGCCGGCGCTCAGCGAGGCGGTGCGCAAGGCGAAAGGAGGCTAAATGCCGATACGGATTGATTTCTGGGGCATTCCCTGGGAATGGGCGCACCTTCTGATTTATGTAACCGTAATTGGTGCTGGTGTTGTGATGTTGGTGCGCTTTTATCTTCAGGCGCGCTTGTGGTGGAAAGCGGGTCAGGTCAAGCTGTGTTGGGATAGACCGTTGCTGCGTCTGTGGCGTGTGATACAGTATGCAGGTATTCAGACAAGGGTGTTGGAGCAAAAATACCCGGGTGTCATGCACATTGCGATTGCCGGTTCCTTTTTCATCTTTTTTCTGGGGACGGCTTTTGCTGTTTTGAATACCCGCATATACGAACCCATCTTTAAAGACGTCTTTCTCAAGGGTGGCATTTATCTTTTCTATGAGGTTGTGCTCGATTTGTTTGTGCCGGTGTTTCTGCTGGGTTTTGCCCTTGCCGGATACCGACGCTGGGTTGTCAAACCCAAACGTCTTACCCTGGAGCCAAAATTTACCTGGATGTTGCTCCTGTTGCTTGCGATCGTGGTTACCGGGACGCTGGTCGAAGCCTACCGACTGGCATTGCAGAAGCCCGAATGGGCGCCCTGGTCGCCGGTGGGGTATCTCATCTCACTGCTTTTGCCCAGCGGAAGCGCCGCCGAAGCCGGTCTGTATCAAGTGTATTATTTCCTCTATGGCTTTCATCCCCTTCTGGTGGTGGTGGCGTTCATCCTGCTTCCCAGCACGCCGCTATTGCACATCTTTACCACGCCGATCAATATTTTCTTTTCGGACCCGGCACGTCCAGTCGGGCAGCTGGCAGCCATTCCCGCAGATAAAGAGGGGATTCCCATTTACAGCCGCACATTGTGTAACCTAACCTGGAGTCAATTGTTGAATGGCGATGCCTGCACCGAGTGCGGGCGCTGTCAGGAGGCATGCCCGGCGTATGCTGCCGGTCAGCCGCTCAATCCCAAACAGGTGATCCTGGGGGTGCGCAATGTTCTCCATCGTGATGGCCCCGCATTGGATTGCAGTCAGCCGGATAAAGTCCATGAGCTGGTTGGCGAAACCGGTCTGACCGAGGAAGTCCTTTGGTCCTGCACCTCATGTGGCGCTTGCGTTGCCGAGTGTCCGGTGTTGATTGAGCATATTGGCACCATCGTTGACCTGCGGCGTTATCTGGTCAGCGAGGGGCGGCTGGACGCCATGGCGCAGGATGCCCTTAACAATCTGGGACGTTATGGGAACTCGTTTGGGCAGTCCGAACGGGCACGCGCCAAATGGGCGCAAGCCTTTGAACCGAAGATCAAGGATGCGCGCAAAGAACCTGTTGAATATCTGTGGTTTGTCGGCGATTATGCTTCCTACAACCCGGCTCTGACTGATATTACTGCTAAGACGGCAGAAGTTTTCCAGCAAGCGGGTGTGGATTTTGGTATTCTCTATGAGGGTGAACGCAATGCGGGTAACGATGTGCGTCGTGTGGGCGAGGAAGGTCTGTTTGAGATGCTGGTGGAGAAGAACAGCATGGCTTTTGCCAAGAGTGAGTTCAAAGCAATTGTTACTACAGACCCGCATTCGTATAATACGCTCAAGAACGAATATCCTGCAGATGCAGTTGGCGGGCGCCCTGTGCTTCACTACGCCGAATTGCTGGATCAACTGATTGCCTCTGGCAAACTCAGGCTTACCAAAAAACTGGGGTATAAAGTGACTTATCATGACCCCTGTTATCTTGGGCGTTATAACAACGTATATGACGCTCCGCGGCGGGTCATTCAGGCAACGGGCTGTGAGATTGTGGAGATGCCGCGCTGCCGCAAACATGCATTGTGCTGCGGCGCTGGCGGCGGGCGTATTTGGATGGAGGAAGGGGAGATGAAAGAGCGCCCCAGCGAGTCGCGCATCAAAGAAGCTGTGGCGCTGGAAGGTGTTCAGGTCTTTGTGGTTGCCTGCCCGAAGGATACGACCATGTACCGCGACGCGGTCAAAACAACTGGACATGAAGACCGTCTGGTGGTTAAAGATTTGATCGAACTGGTATACGAAGCCTTGTAATGGTTTGCAAAACGACAAGAGGAGAACGATGAGCGAAAAAATCGGAGTATATATTTGCCACTGCGGCAGCAATATCGCTGGTATGGTGGATGTGGAAGAGGTTGCCCGCTGGGCAAAAGAAACCTTCCCAGAGGTCGCCATCAGCCGAGATTATAAGTTCATGTGTTCCAGCCCTGGACAGGAATTGATTGAGAATGACATCAAGGAACATGGGTTAACGCGTGTGGTGGTGGCGGCTTGCTCACCACATCTGCATGAACCGACTTTTCGAGGCGCCTGTCAGCGGGCTGGGTTAAACCCGTTTCTGTTTGAGATGGCTTCCATTCGTGAGCAGGTGTCCTGGGTCAGTACTGACCGCAAGATTGCCACGCAGAAGTCGAAGGCATTGGTGGAAGGTGCCATCCGCCGCGTGGTCTATCATGAACCGCTGGAGCCGATCGCGGTGGATATTCATCCGGATGTGTTGATTGTAGGGGGAGGTGTCACGGGTATCCAGGCGGCTCTGGAGATTGCCGACAGCGGCTATCACGTTTATCTGGTGGAACGGGAGCCTTCGATTGGCGGACACATGGCGCAGTTTGATAAGACCTTTCCCACGCTCGACTGTTCCGCCTGTATCCTGACGCCAAAGATGTACTCTGCTGGCACGCATCCCAACATCACCTTGCTTTCTTACAGCGAAGTGGAAAAAGTGGATGGCTATGTGGGAAACTTCACCGTTCGCATCCGCAAGCGGGCGCGCAAGATCAACGAGGAATTGTGCACGGGCTGTCTGTTATGTCAGGAAAAATGCCCCAAGAAAATCGTGGACGATGTCTTTGAGGTGGGTATGGCGAAGCGAAAGGCGGTGTATGTGCCTTTTCCGCAGGCGGTGCCAAAGTATCCCGTCATTGATACCGAAAACTGTCTCTATTTCCAGAAAGGCGCCTGCCGTTTATGTGAAAAGGTTTGCCCGACGAACGCCATTGATTTTGCCCAAGAGGATGAGATCCTCACCGTTCAGGTGGGGAATATTATTCTGGCGACCGGTTATGACCTTTTTGACTGCAAGCGCATTCCCCAGTATGGTTACGGTGTTCTGGATAATGTGATTACCAGTCTGGAGTTTGAGCGTTTGACCAATGCCTCAGGCCCGACGGGCGGCAAGGTGCTGCTCAAAGATGGGCGCGTGCCGGAGAGCATTGGCATCATTCACTGCGTTGGCAGCCGCGATGAGAACTACAACATCTATTGTTCTTCAATTTGCTGTATGCAGTCCTTGAAGTTTGCGCATTTGGCGCACGAAAAAACTGGCGCAAAGGTGTATAACTTTTACATTGATATCCGCACTCCAGCAAAATCGTATGAGGAGTTTTACCGCCGCATCCAGGAGGAGGGCACATTCTTTGTGCGCGGCAAGGTGGGCGAGGTGACCGACTTTGCCCGCACGCCGGAAGAGGAAGGCAAGCTCATTGTGCAGGTCTATGATACGCTGGCAGGTATCCAGCGCCGTATTCCGGTGGATATGGTCATCCTATCGGCGGGTCTTGAGCCGCGCCGGGATGCCAAAGAGGTCGGCAAACTGTTTGGTATTTCCTGCAGTGCAGATGGTTGGTTAATTGAGCGGCATCCTAAGCTCGACCCGGTGGCAACCATGACCGAAGGCGTGTATATTGCCGGTTGCGCTCAGGGCCCCAAAGATATTCCAGCCTGTGTTTCTCAGGGCGCGGCAGCGGCGGCGCGGGTGGTCGGCCGTATTCAGCAAAAGTCCATCCTGCTCGAACCGGTGCGCGCCAGTGTGGTCGAGGAACAGTGTTCTGGTTGCCGGATTTGTAATGATCTTTGCCCCTTCAACGCCATTACGTTCGATGAGGAAAAGAATGTCAGCGTGATTAACCCGGCACTCTGTCAGGGCTGCGGCACCTGCGTGGCGGCTTGTCCGGCGGGAGCAATTGTGGGCACGCACTTCAGCAATCAGCAGATTATGGCGCAAATTGAAGGGCTGCTCGATTTGGCTTTCGAGCCAAGCGAATAGGCATGGCGTGGAGGTAAATGAATGTCAGAAAAGACAACGTTTGAACCCGTGATTGTTGGTTTTACCTGTAACTGGTGTTCTTACCGGGCGGCGGATGCGGCTGGGATGGGGCGTATGAAGTACGCTCCCAATGTGCGGCTGATCCGCGTGATGTGTTCCGGGCGTATTGATCCGCAGTTTGTTCTCAAGGCGTTTGCCGAGGGAGCGGATGGGGTCATGATCACCGGTTGTCACCCTGGCGACTGTCATTATATTGACCAGAATTATAAGACGATGCGCCGCTACGAGTTGCTGCGCCGCACGCTGGTGCAAATGGGATTGGAACCGGAGCGTCTTCGCCTGGTGTGGGCAAGTGCTGCCGAGGGGCAGATTTTGGCGGATGAGATTAACGATTTTGTAGAGACAGTACGCGCCCTTGGCCCGCTGAATTGGCCCAAGTGGGAAAAGGAAGAGACACGCCAGCTTATCGAGGAGGCAGTATGAGCGCAAACGGCAAACCGAAATTTGCAATGTATTGGGCAGCCGCCTGCGGCGGTTGTGAAATTGCCACCCTCAACATCCATGAGAAAGTGCTGGATTTTGATGCCAACTTTGAGCCGGTCTTTTGGCCGGTAGCAATGGATGGCAAAGTCAAGGATGTTGAAGCGCTGGAAGACAATGCCATTCTGCTTACGCTCTTCAATGGTGGTATACGCAATGATGAGAACGAGGAAATGGCGCATCTGTTGCGGCGCAAGTCTCAGATTCTGGTGGCTTTTGGCTCCTGCGCCTGTGAGGGAGGGATTCCGGGACTGGCAAACCTCAGTTCGCTGGACTCACTGTTTGAAACGGCCTACGACACGCTAAGCACCGATAACCCCGAAAACCTTCGCCCGTCCCCTGTTTATGAGGCGCCGGAGGGTGAGTTACACATCCCCCGTCTGTATAAGGTACTCAAGACGCTGGATCAGGTGGTGCCGGTGGATTACTACATGCCCGGCTGCCCGCCCGAATCGCATCAGATCGCGGCGGTGATTGATCTGGTCATTCAAGTGTTGCAGGGCAAAGCACAGTTGCCGCCTAAGGGCAGTGTCATTGGCGCTGGCGTTTCTACTTGTTGTGACGAGTGTGATCGCAAACGCAACGTAAAGAAGATCAGCAAGTTTGTCCGCATTCAGGATGTCAAAGAAATTGATCCTGAACTGTGTCTTCTGGAACAAGGCATTCCTTGCAATGGGCCCGCCACGCGCAGCGGGTGCGGGGCGCTTTGTCCTGCGGCGGGCGCGCAGTGCATTGGCTGTTATGGTCCGGCGGAGGGTGTCGTTGATTTTGGCGCCCGTCTGATGACCGCTTTCGCTTCGGTCATTGATTCCAAAGACCCGCAGGAAATCAGCCGTATTCTGGATGGCATTGTTGATCCTGCCGGGCAGTTTTACCGCTTCAATCTGGCAGGCTCGCTGCTGCGCGCTGGCAAACCGGCATGGAAGTGGTAAAGGAGAGGTGAAGATGAAACAACGTATTTCCATTGACCCCATCACCCGTCTGGAAGGGCATGGCAAGATCGAGATATTTCTGGACGAAGCCGGTAATGTGGCGAATGCTTATCTGCTGATCCCCGAACTGCGCGGGTTTGAGCGCTTTTGTGTTGGACGCCCCATCGAGGAGATGGCTTTGCTGACCAACCGCATTTGCGGCGTGTGCCCTGAAGCACATCACATGGCGGCAGCCAAGGCAGCAGATGCTGTTTATCATGTTGACCCGCCCCCTGCGGCAAAAAAGCTGCGCGAATTACTGTACAGCGCGTTCTATTTTACCGACCACACCACCCACTTCTATGCTCTGGCGGGTCCGGACTTTGTCATGGGACCCGATGCGCCTGTAGCCGAGCGTAACATCCTCGGTGTGATTCACAAAGTCGGCTTAGAGATCGGCGGGAAGGTGATCCAGGCGCGCAAGTACGGACATGCGGTGGTTGAGATCATCGGCGGGCGCAAGGTGCACCCCTGCACGTCCATTCCGGGCGGTCTGACAAAAGGGATTACCGAGGAACAGCGTCAGGAAATCGAGAAGATGGGACGCTGGGCAATCGAGTTTGCACAGTTCTCGCTTAAGCTTTTTGCGGATATGGTTTTGGGCAATAAGACGTATTTAGACCTGATCCTCGGGGATATTTATACCCACAAGACCTATTACATCGGCACGGTGGATGAGAACAACAAGGTCAATTTCTATGACGGTAAGGTGAGTGTGGTTGACCCGGAGGGCAAGCGCTTGGGCAAATATGCCGCCCACGAGTATACCGACTGGATCGCGGAGCATGTGGAGCCTTGGACGTATCTCAAGTTCCCCTATCTTAAGCAAATCGGCTGGAAGGGATTTGTGGACGGCAAGGATTCGGGGGTATATTGCGCCACACCGCTGGCGCGCCTCAACGCCTCGGACGGCATGGCAACGCCGCTGGCGCAGGAGGAATATGAGAAGTTTTATCAAACGCTGGGCGGCAAGCCGGTTCATCAGCGGCTGGCGACACACTGGGCGCGCCTGATCGAGCTGCTCTATGCTGCCGAACGCTGGGTGGAGTTAGCAACTGACCCCGAGATCACATCTGATAACTTCCATACCGTCCCGACCGAAAAGCCCACCGAAGGCGTTGGCATTGTTGAAGCTCCGCGCGGCACGCTGACCCATCATTATTGGACGGATGAGCGCGGCGTGGTGACCAAAGCCAATCTGATTGTGGGCACTACGAACAATTACGCCCCGATTTCTATGTCCATCAAAAAGGCGGCGCAAAACTTTATCAAACAGGGCGTTACCGTTACCGAGGGACTGCTCAACCGTGTTGAGATGGCTTTCCGTCTGTATGATCCCTGCTTTGGCTGCGCCACCCACTCCCTGCCTGGGCAAATGCCGATGATCGTTACCATCCGCAATGCGCAGGGCGAGGTGGTGGACACAATCCGGCGCGATTGAATTGCGCACGATTGTTCTTGGTTTAGGCAACCCCATCCTTGGCGATGATGCAGTAGGCTGCCGCGTGGCAGAAGCGCTGGCAGCCTCTTTGCGCGGCAGGGAGGATGTGGAGGTGGAGCCTTTTTACCGCGGGGGAATTGCGCTGATGGAGCGGCTGATCGGCTATGAACGTGCCGTCATTGTCGATTCCATTCAGGGGCTGGGCGGTAAAGTGGGGACAATTCACCGTCTGACGCTGGAGGATTTGCCCACGCTGTACGCCAATTCGCCGCACGACGCTTCGCTCAAGGCGGCGTTGCAATTGGGGCGCGAGCTGGGGGCGGATCTGCCAAAAGAGATGGTCATTTTTGCGGTGGAGATTCGGGCGCAGCTTGATTTTACTGAGAATCTCTCCCCCGAAGTGGAAGCCAGCATTGCCCCGCTGGTCGAGAGGGTCTTGGAAGAGCTTGCGCCGCAGGCAGGTTTGGCATAGGGGCTTCAGCCGCTCAACGACTGAATGTATTACAACAACTATCACAGATGTATAATTTTGTGTTTCTGTTGAATATTTTAATATTAAAACATTCAATTCATTGACAAAATTTACAGTTTTATCTATACTGGGAACATGTATACTCGCCTGATCGAAAAAACCTTGCAAGATTTGTTTCCTTCGCCTGAAATCCTGGTGGTTTATGGACCCCGTCGGGCAGGAAAAACCACGTTGCTTCACCAAGTTCAGGCGCGTCTTCACCCGCAGCAGCCTTCTGCTCTCTACTCTTTGGATGACCCCACAGCCCAAGCGATATTTGATCAGCCCTCTACAGCGCGTCTCAGTCGTATTTTTACTGAACTAGGGTTTACCCTAGAAAAACGCAGCGTTTTGTTGCTGGATGAAATCCAGGGCTTTGAGCGCGTGGATTTGCTGCTCAAACTGATCTACGACCATTTCCCGCACGTCAAGGTCATTGCGACCTCTTCGTCTTCTTTGCTTCTGCTCAACCACCTGACGGATAGTTTGGCAGGGCGCAAATACTTTATTGAATTGCTTCCCCTGACGCTCGCCGAGTATACTGGCATTCCAATTGAGGATTTCTTCTCTTTTCCAGAACACATCACGCGTCAGGGCGAATTGAGCCAGATTGTCCAGTCGTTCATGGTCTATGGATCGTACCCCGAGGTGGTGGCGCGTAGCGGGGGCATGGAGAAGGAGAGCAAATTGCGCGATATTGTTGAGAGCGTGCTTTATAAAGATATCTTCCTGATGGAAAATATCAAAGCCCCTCAGGCGCTGGTCAAACTGGTTGCCTTACTGGCATATCAGATTGGTAATCTGGTGAATGTGAATGAGCTTGCGGCACAATTAGGAATTTCGCGCAACACGGTTGAACAATATATTAGCATCCTGGAAAAATACTTTCTGATTTTTCGTCTGCCGCCGTTCGAGCGCAATCTGCGCAGCGAGATCAATTCCAAACAAAAGGTGTATTTCTGGGATACAGGAGTGCGCAACGCGGTTATCAATCGCTTTGCTCCATTGGAGACACGCGAGGATCGCGGCGCCCTGTTTGAAAACCAGGTCATTGCTTCTATTCTCAAGCGCAATCTATACGCCCGCCGCCCATATAACGCCTACTTCTGGCGCACCTATCAGGGTTATGAAATTGACTTGGTTTTGGAGGATGTCCATTCACAGGAGCTTTGGGCGTTTCAGATGACGCTCGGCGGCCGGGCCCCCTTCTCAAATGCCTTTGATACGTATACACCAGTGCGTAAGATGATTGTGTGTCCTGAAAACGCGTACCGTTTTTGCTGGTAAATTGCAGTGTCTGCGTTCACCTGTGGGCTGAGCTAAGGAAGCGCGTTGGCTAATGTCCTTGAAATAACCAATTTTTACCCTGAAACCCAACGTCACGCTACACACACGATAACGCATCGGACAATAACTGATAGTATGGGATAAAGCTTACCTGTGTATGATCTACCCACTGGCTGATCTCCTTGCCCAGATGTACAACGTAAGCGCGCTGTGGGTGGTATGCTGCAAGAAAGCTGAGGAAAGAGCGTGTCAGTTCTGGCTTTGTCAGGGCGCGGTATTTCACTTCCAGAGGGATGACGTGTGTGGTCTGGTCAATCACAAAATCAACCTCTGCTTGATGGGTGGTTCTCCAGAAATGGATGTGGTATGGGGTATTCCGATGTTTCTCGCGCAGGAGATTGTAAACGAAGTTCTGGAATAGGAATCCGCACTCTGTCGGGGTGATGGGCGCGCCGAAGACCCCGAGAGCATAATTGCGCAACCCTAGATCGTGAAAATAGAAAACAGGTCTCTTGCTGATCTCCTTACGGATATTTTTGAAAAACGGCGTAACCCGGTTGAGGATAAAAGTTTTTTCCATATACCAGAGATAACGATTAACGGTATCCATGTTGATATTGAGCGTATTGGCAAGTTCAGTGGTGCTGACCAACTGCCCGATTTGAGATGCTATCAGGCGCGCCAGGGCTGTGATGCTTTCGGGTTTTTGGATTCCTAGAAGGTAAACCAGATCGCGCTCCAGGTAGCTCTGATAAAGCTCGGCAATGAGCAGTCTCTTTTCTGCCAGGCTGTCTGCCATCACCACGCGCGGATAGCCGCCAAAGGACAGATATTCTTCCAGTAATTTCTGTGTGGAGGCGGATTCCAGGGCAAAGAATTCGTCGAGGCGATCCGCGTATTGGTAAGAAGTGCGGTGATTGGCAAACTCCACAAAGCTGAGGGTGCTCAGTTCAAAGATGCGCTTTCTGCCCACCAGAGATTCGTGGATGTTTTCTTTTAGCTCCACCGATCCGGAACCGCTGACGATGAGCTTGTAAGGCAGATTCATGTCGTAGATGCCCTTTAGGAACACCCCGGCATTTTCCTTGCGTTGTATCTCATCAATGAAAACGTAGCCGCGGCTGCTGCCAAACTCGAGTCTGATTTTGCGCAAAAGCTGTTCCTGCGATGCAAAATACTGACGGTCGGCTTCAATGTCCAAATTGAGAAATAGGGTTTTCTCACCGCGCGCTTCCAGCAGTTCCAAAAGGCGCAACATCAGTGTGGTTTTGCCCGCCTGTCGCGGACCAACAATGAAACTGATCTCTTTTTGTTCGAGATGCTCCTTAAGCGCATCAAACAACTGGCGACGAATGTATTGATTAACCATTGAATACCATTATAACACGGTTAAATTTGCAATCAAGTATAAAAAATCCCCACCTTAATGCAAAAAGCCCTCAAAATCAACAAGCAGTCTTTCTAAGGCGCAACCAGTAGCAGCTTATCAAACTCAAACACCTCACTCTCGTTAGGGTTGGTCATTTCCATTGCCAGCCCCACACCGCCGCGCGGCAGACGGCTATCCACAAAGGTATAGGCGGGCTGCCCATTGATGTAGAAGACAAACTGCTCAACGTTGGCTTTCATGGTGATGGTGTTCCAGTCGCCCGGCTTGATATGCGGATTGGAGGTGCTTTCCTTGATTGGACGCCATGTGCCGGGCAGGAGCATGTAGACGCTGTATGTTTGCGCGGTATCGTTGATTTCAAAGACAAACATCTCGTTATCCGTTTCGCGGAAGTATACGCCATACATGCCTTCGCTGCTGGTGCCCCTGCGGCGGGCGGTGATGCTAATGCCAAAGTTATCGAAGACCATTTCATCCATCAGTGGGTTGCTGCGTAGTGGAAGGGTGGGGTGAAAATAGACACCCTTCTTGGCGTCAATACGATATTCCAGCGCCCCATCGTCGAGTTTTGAACTGGTGCGGGCATATTCGTCATCGTCCTCGCTGATCCAGCGGTTATCTCCCTGCTCAAAGTTGGTACACAGGACGGGCTTCATGCCTGCCAGGATGCTGAGCGTGGCGGTGTCAAAGGTGTTGACGCAGCCCAGGACATCTTCAACGGGCGCCAGGGCATTTGAGGCGACATGCACCGTGTGGGTATAGCTGATGCTTCCGGGGGGGTAGGTTTCCCAACCGTCGTTGACATCTTCCAAAAACTGATAGGCGCTGAACAGCTGGAATGTGCCTTTGGGCCACTTATCCAGAAGGGTATAGACAGCGTAACATGGGTTGCCTCCGTATGTGAAATACTTTTCGGCGCGCCTATCTTGGGGAATTTCTTTTTGGTTAATTTGTAAAGAGAACCTCATTTTTTTAAGATTATCGTCAAGGAGCGCTTTTGAGTCGGCGCACCAGCTCAAATTCCAGATGAGCGGTTCGGAATAGTTGAGGTTAATCTCATAATGGAATGGCTTATCCACGTCCTTGGGGCTCATGGGCGGCACATAGCCGTTGATGAGCTTTTCGATATCGCGCACATTGCGGTTGACCGCCGCTTCGGATTCTTGCGGGTTGGCAAGGTAAGGAGTCGTGCCCAGCACTGTTCCCCATTGGACGCGGCTTAGCAAAATAATTGCCACAACGAGGGCAAGCAAGACACCAATAAAAACTACTCCTCCCAATCCCCCCCACAGCATCCAGGCGGAAGAGGTTTTGAGCTTTGGTGCCTGGGTTTCCTCGACGGTGCGTGTTAAAGAGACATCCTGCAGTGTTTTGGTGCGCTGCAGGAGTTCCTCCAGGCAGCTGGCAAACTCGCCCATATCCTGGTAACGGTCTTCGGGGCGTTTTGCCAGCGCTTTGTGGATGACGGCTTCGACTTCTGGGGGAATGCCCTCTGCAAGCTGGCTGATGGGTGGCAGCGGATCAAGCATGTGTTTGAGCACCACCGCCATGGGGGTGTCCGCCTGGTAGGGGGTTCTGCCAGTGATCAGTTCGCAAAGAACGATCCCCAAGGCATAAATATCGGCACGTTGGTCAACACCTACTCCCTGCCCCTGCTCTGGCGCCATGTACTCGGGTGTGCCTATTCCCACGCCGGTGCCGGTCAGGCTGGTGCTGTCGGGTGCTTCCATCATTTTTGCAATGCCAAAATCAGAAAGCATCGGCTGCCCGGCGGCGTCGATCAAGATGTTGCCGGGTTTGACGTCGCGGTGGACAATACCCAGCTTGTGCGCATATTGCAAGGCGCGCGCAATCGGCAGCAAAAGCCCAATGGCTTTCTGGTAGGGCATTGGCTTTCCGAGGAGCGACTTCAGACTGCCGGAGGGAACGAACTCCATGACCAGGTATGGCAAGCCGTTTTCTTCGCCGTAGTCGTGAACCTTGACGATATTGGTGTGCGAAAGCCGTGCAAGCGACTTTGCCTCGCGCTCAAAGCGCTTGAGAAAGCTGGGGTCGTCCAGACGCGAGTCGATGACCTTGACTGCTACATACCGTTCCAGGCGGCTGTCGAAAGCTTTGTACACCGTAGCCATTCCCCCACGTCCAAGCAGTTCTACCAGGCGATAACGCCCTAATTCCTGTCCAACCAGATTGGGCATGGCAACCCTCCGTTGACAAATTGGCGCGATTTTGTTGCAATGATTATACAACCAAACGTGCCGCGAGGGTCAGTGGATCAGTTTCAATTCCCGCGCCCGGGCAATTGCCTGTGTGCGTTTGGTAACACCCAGTTTCTGGTAAATCTTGCGCGTATGCGTTTTCACTGTGCTGATCGCCAGACAGAGTTGGGATGCGATTTCATCATTGGATAAACCGGTTGCAATCCAGTGCAACACTTCCATTTCGCGTTCGCTGAGCACCTGGTCGTGTTGGGGAAGCAGGGCGGGCGCGGCAAGTTCGCTGTCACGCCTGTCGGAGAAGATTCCCAGCAAATCCATCGCAAATGATCGCAGCGGGGCGCTGAGCGAACGCTTTTGGGTGAGGCGGACGAGCATCTCCTGGACGGTGCGCCCGCAGTCAACAAAAACGCGTTTTTGTTCTTCGGGCATTGACAGATTAAGTGCCTCCTCAAGGATATCCAAAGCCTCGTTTTCGCGTCCCAAACTAGATAGCGCCTGTGCTTGTAAAACGAGGGGTTCGATGCGAACACCTTGCAGACCGTTGCTTACCGCTGCCTGTTGCAAGGATGACGTTCTCTCTAATGCTGTCTGATAACGTTTCTGGGTCAGGTCAAGCCATGCCAGGCTGGTCTGCTCGACAAAATCCATGATGACAGAAAGGCTATTTCCCGTGTAAGGGGGTTCGGTGCGGCTGAGTTCTATCTGACGTGCGAGCAGCTCGGCGTGTTCCAGTTTCCCGCAGAGGGTTAGAAAGCGCAGTCTGGCTGCCTCAAGGTTGCGTATGGTCATTGGGCTGACCTGTCTGTCCTCGATTAGCTTCGTGATTTTTGCAATGATTTCTTCCATCCCGTTCAGATTCTGCTGGCTGTAACGCAGATGACCAATGGCGACGTAGGTATCTGCCAGCACTTCGGGGTGGCCCCATAGTTCGGACAGTTCCAGACATTTTTCCAGATACATGTTTGCCAGTTTCAGGTCGTTCTTTCGGCGTGCCAGATCGCCCAGCCCCTGATAGATAACGCTGACGGTCAGCGGCAATTTTTTCTGCCCTGTGCTTTCCTGTGCATGCCTGGCATAATGTAACCCCTGCTCAAATGCGCGCTGGGCTTTGTGGAAATTTCCCTTGAGCATTTGTGTAACCCCAAGCACATTGATGGACATCATCGTGAGCAGCATGTTTCCAGTCTGCTTGCCAGATTCGATGACGCGCAAAAAAGCCTGATCGGCGGTGTTTATGTCCAGGTCTAAATAATAGCTTAACCCGAAAATCCAGTTTGATAGACTGCGGACAAATTCGGTCTGGGCGGAGAATCGCTCCATCAAGAGACGGGCAAGCCAAATGCTTTGTTTGAAATCCCCATGATGCATGGCAATATATGCATGTGCGGCAATGATTTGGGCGATCAGCTCCTGTTGCGGATGACTGCTGTCGAATTGGGCAAAGTCTTCTATACCGAGCTGCGACTCAATGGTGTCAAAGCGTTTTTCGGCAGCGTCGTGCTCTCCAGCAATCAGCAGTGCCCAGGCATAATAGATGTGTAGTTCGGGTTTCTGGTTGAGCAGCTCCTCCGGCAGTGCCGTGATCCGTGCAATCAGCGTGCTGACCTCGCCGCTCATCAGCACGGTAGGTGCCCAAACTTCAATCAGGTTTGCAGCCCGGCTGGTGTTCCTTTCCTGCAAGGCATGGTAGATAGCTTCATCCAGCATGTGATGGGTCTCATACCAGAGACTGGCGCGGCGGTGAAGCTCGGGCAGGATATGTGGGTCAGTCTGTCCAAGGCGCTGACGCAGCAAATCGAGAAAAAGGGTGTGATAGCGGTACCAGCGGCGTTCATCATCAAGTGGAATAATGAACAAATTTGTGGACTTTAACTCTTCCAGAATTGTCTGACTGTCGGGTTGACCGGAAACAGCCACGCACAGATCCCCGCACATACGCTGCAAGATGGAGGTGTGCATTAAAAAATTGCGAATTGCCTCAGGCTGATGGTTAAGTACCTCGCCGGTGAGATAATCTGCAATATATTCGTTGTCGCCGGAGAAAGCGTTGACAAACTCGATAAGGTCAGAGGGTTTGCTTCCGGAGAGGATTTTCGCCTCTAGCGTCAGGGCAAGAAGTTGCAGAGCGGCAGCCCAGCCTTCGGTGCGCGTTTCCAGGGTGTCAATATCCTCAGGTGAAAATGTGATGCCCAGAGTGGATTGAAAGAAGAGAGCCATCTCTGTTTGTGTAAAGCGCAGTTCTGCCGCGCGCAGTTCGTTGATCTGCCCGTGGGCGCGCAGCCGTGCCAGCGGCAACGGCGGATCTGCGCGGGTTGCCAGCACGAGATGCAAAGATGGCGGCTGATGTTTGATAAGGAAAGCAATTGCCTCATGAACAGGTTGTGCGTTGATGAGATGATAATCATCCAGGATCAACACCAGGCGGGGTGGCTTACCCTCAGCGCTGGGAAAATGGTTGTTGATCTGGTTGATGAGAGAAATCATGAAGGGTTCAATTGGAAGGGCAGACACCATCTGACCTCCTTCCAGTAGCCCCTCTCCGAAAGATGGGTTTGCCGTACGCAGGGCGGCGATAAAATATGTAAAAAACCGCATCAGATCGTTATCGTCCTCATCCAGCGTTAGCCAGGCAACTTGCGAGATGTCCTCTTTCTTTGAGCGGATTGCCTGCACCCACTCATTGAGCAATGTGGTTTTCCCAAAACCGGCGGGAGCAGAGATAAGCGTGAGACGCCGGTGCATATCCTTGAGGAGGTCGTTCACCAGGCGTGGGCGCGTGATAACCCCTGAATGCAGCGGAGGGATGAATAGCTTGGTTGTCAGTAGAGAATCAAGCACACGAGATATTATAGCCTAGAAAGTAAGGCTAAACCCGCGAAGTGGCTAGACAGACCAATGCTGATAGGTTTATGTTTTTGCCTGACTCAATTCAGCGTATACAGAAGCCAGTTTTTCCAAACGTTGCCAACGTTGCTTGACGTCTTGGTTGGCTTCCCGCATCAGCATTTCAGCACGGCTCTCGTTGCTTTGCGTCAGCATCCGATAACGGGTCTCATTGTAGGCGTATGCTTCAACTGGGATGCTGGGGGGTTTTGAGTCGATGGTCAGGGGCGGCTTACCCTCGCGCATTAATGCCGGGTTGTAGCGGAAGAGTGGCCATACGCCGGATTGGACAGCCAACTTTTGTTGTTCAAGCCCCTTGCTCATATCAATTCCATGTGCAATACAGTGGCTGTAAGCGATGATCAATGAAGGGCCATCGTAGGCGTCCGCTTCGAGAAAAGCGCGTAAAGTTTGCGCATCGTTTGCGCCAATTGCCACGCGGGCGACGTAGATATGGCCATAGGTCATGGCAATCATTGCCAGGTCTTTCTTTGCCATGCCTTTGCCATTGGCAGCGAATTTGGCAACAGCAGCGCGCGGGGTGGCTTTGGAAGCCTGCCCGCCAGTGTTGGAATAGACCTCTGTATCCAGTACCAGAGCATTGATGTTGTAATTGGATGCCAGTACATGGTCAAGCCCGCCATAGCCGATGTCATAAGCCCAGCCATCGCCGCCAATGATCCAGATGCTCCGGCGGATGAGAGCGTCTGCACTGTGAAGCAGAAGCTCTGCCTGTGGGTTTTGGCTGGGGGCTAATTTTTGCTTTAGAATGGCGACGCGTTCTCTTTGGGCGCGGATTCCTTCTTCGCTGCTTTGGTCTGCATTGAGTAGCTCGTCAACCAGAGATGTACCAATGACGTCTGCAAATTTGGTGACCAATTCACGGGCAATAGCGGTCTGTTTTTCCGCAGCCAGGCGCATCCCAAAGCCAAATTCGGCGTTATCTTCAAACAGAGAGTTAGACCACGCTGGGCCGCGCCCCTCGGCGTTGACCGACCATGGTGTGGTCGGAAGGCTGCCGCCGTATACTGAGGAACACCCGGTGGCATTAGCGATCATAGCACGGTCGCCAAATAGCTGGCTAAGCAGTTTGACATAAGGCGTTTCTCCGCAGCCGGCGCATGCGCCGGAGAACTCGAAAAGCGGCTGCAACAGCTGCGAATTACGTACAGTGTTGACACTGATTTTGTGGCGCTCGACATCGGGTATGGTGAGGAAGAATTTCCAGTTTTGGCTTTCCGATTGACGCAAAGGTGGTTGCTCTGCCATATTCAACGCTTTGCGTCCGGTGTTTGTTTTGTCTTTAGCTGGGCACACCGAAACGCACACGCCGCAGCCAGTGCAATCTTCGGGGGCAACCTGCACGGTGTATTTGCTGCCCGGTAGTTCGTTGAATTTTGCGTCAATGAATTTGAAAGAGGCGGGCGCTTTTTCAAGCCAGCTGGGCGGGTAAACTTTCTGACGGATGCTGGCATGTGGACAAACCAGCGAACATTTACCGCATTGAATACACAGCTCGGGTTCCCAAACTGGAATTTCCAGAGCGATGTTGCGTTTTTCCCATTGGGCTGTGCCGGAGGGGTAGGTGCCATCAGGGGACATTTTGCTGACTGGCAGCGAATCTCCGTTGAAATTCAGTATCTCACCTAACACCTCGCGGACATAAGCTGGAGCATCTTCAGACATGGCTTTGCGCCGCGTGATTGTACTGGTAATCTTTTCTGGTACTTTGACCTCAAATAGGTGGGCGAGCGTATTGTCTACTGCGGCGTAGTTTTGCTGAACGACAGCCTCTCCACGTTTGCCGTAGGTTTTTTGGATGCTCTTCTTAATTTGGACAATGGCCTGTTCGCGTGGCAAAACGCCGCTGATGGCAAAGAAGCAGGTTTGCATGATGGTGTTGATGCGTCCGCCCATGCCAGTCTTTTCGGCGACTTCGAAAGCGTTGATGACGTAGAACTTGAGTTTTTTCTCAATCATTGCCTCTTGTACTTCGCGGGGCAAATGTTCCCAGACCTGATCAGGAGGGTAAATGCTATTCAGCAGGAACACACTGCCGGGTTTGGAATATTTGAGCATATCGAAACGCTCAAGGAAGGAAAAATTGTGACAGGCGACAAAATTGGCATCCCCTTCACCGATAAGATAAGGGGCGCGGATAGGCTTGGGGCCAAAACGCAGGTGAGACACAGTAACCGACCCCGATTTTTTGGAGTCATACACGAAATATCCCTGTCCGTAGTTGTCCGTTTCTTCTGTGATGATTTTGATGGAGTTTTTGTTGGCGCCGACGGTGCCATCCGCTCCCAAACCAAAAAAGACACAGCGCACGGTTTCTTCATCCTCAATAGAAAAGACTGGGTTGTAAGACAGGCTGGTGTGCGTTACATCGTCGTGAATGCCAATGGTGAAGTGGTTTTTGGGATAGTCTTTTTCCAATTCTTCAAAGATGCTTTTAACCATAGCTGGTGTGAATTCTTTGGAGGCAAGACCATAGCGGCCCCCAACGATGCGCGGAGCAGTTTTGAAGGGTGCATTGCCTTCCGCGATACCTTCATTGACAGCAGCTACCACGTCCAGATAAAGCGGTTCGCCACCGGCGCCTGGTTCTTTGGTGCGATCAAGCACAGCAATTGACCTTACGCTGGATGGGAGCGATTGCAAGAAGTGTTTTACTGAAAATGGGCGGTAGAGATGGACAGTAATCACACCCACTTTTTGCCCTCTGGCAGAAAGGTACAGAGCGGTCTCCTCGGCTGTTTCAGCGCCAGAACCCATGAGGATGATGATGCGTTCAGCATCGGGAGCACCGGCAAAATCAAACAGATGATATTGCCGCCCGGTTAACTGAGCAAATTGATCCATTACCTTTTGGACAATATCTGGGCATTGGAGGTAGTATGGATTAACCGACTCGCGCCCCTGAAAATAAACATCCTGATTCTGCAAGGTGCCGCGAATCATGGCTTTTTCAGGATTGAGGGCGCGCTGGCGGTGTGCGGCGATCATTTTCTCGCTAATGAGCGTTCGCATGACCTCGTCACTGATTACCTCAATTTTGCTGACCTCGTGAGAAGTGCGGAAGCCGTCGAAGAAGTGCAAAAAGGGCACACGTGCCTCTAAACTCGCCGCCTGGCAAATAAGCGCCATATCATGCGCCTCCTGGACAGAGCGGGAGGCCATGAGAGCAAAGCCGGTTGCTCTGGTTGCCATCACGTCGGAGTGATCCCCATAGATGGAGATTGCCTGACACGAAAGAGCCCGCGCCGAAACATGGAAGACGGTGGAAGTCAGCTCACCGGCGATTTTGTACATGTTTGGGATCATCAACAAAAGCCCTTGTGATGCAGTAAAGGTGGTGGTCAGTGCGCCAGCTTGGAGCGATCCGTGCACTGCGCCGGCGGCGCCGCCTTCAGATTGCATTTCTGCTACCAACGGCACGTTCCCCCATACATTTTTGACGCCGGCGACAGACCATTCGTCGGAGAGCTCGCCCATTCCCGAAGAAGGGGTAATTGGGTAAATGGCAATGACTTCGTTGGTGCGGTAAGCCGTATAAGCTGTGGCTTCATTAGCATCCATTGTGAGTGAGTGCGATTTCATGCTAACCTCTACAGGGGAAGATGGTGTATACGATAAATTACGTATATAATATACTATATATAATATATTATAACTTTGTCTGCTGAGTTTGTCAATTTTGATCCCCCCCTTTTTTTTATCCTGACAAAAATTTAAGACGAATGTACTGAACTTCGGACATGAGATCGGACAAGAGATATTGAAAGGAGCCTCAAAACCGATAAACTTCGTTTTGTGAATAACAAATCGGCAAGGAGGCTCCCATGTACAAGTATATTCCTCTTCTTGGCTTT
>JABLWW010000007.1 GCA_013178295.1 Anaerolineae bacterium
CCATGACGCGGGCGAGCCAGCAGATAGTGATAAGTCGTTCATTGAGCGCATGGCAAAGGCGTATCCAGTGTAGGCGTTCGTCAGTCGGCTTGCTCTCGGTACGGTACGGCGGCGGGCGGTTGTCAGTGCGGTGTCAGAGGGTAGGGTATGCACCTTTTCGTAATCTCTCTCGCGGGATAGCCTAGAGGGCGAACCGAAGCCAGAATTCTGCCAGGAATAAGTTTAATCACCAGTGAACCAGGAGAAAATAGGTTTATGGACGAAAACGAAACTAATGAGTTGAATATTGAACGCGTGATGCGCATGGTACAGGGAGAAACACTAAAACACATCAGGGATAGGATGATACTTGCCTTGCTATTTTGTGGCGTACCAGTTTCAAAGATAGTGGACATGATGGTAGGCGACCGTGTACCAGTGGATGCTGACCCGTTCGTGAAGGACTGGCTACAGGTGTCGGGTATTCAGGATGGACATCTTGTTAGGGCGATAAACAAGGGCGGCGGAGTTGGCTCCAAAATGACACAGCAGGCGGTCTACAAAATGCTATGGCAAATAAACGATTAGTCTCACCAGAGCGTAGTTATTGGCGCGATGTAGAACTATCAATCCGTCATAGGATGTACGGTTATGATACACCATGCACTGACATTGACCATTTATTGATAGAATACAGTGATTGCAAGCCGGTTGCGATTATTGAGCACAAAAGCGAACACGCAAAGCCAGTTATGCCGGGCAATCCGTCCATTTTGGCGATTGAGCGGCTGGCTGATGCGGCGAAACTGCCTTTTTTTGTGGTGCGGTATTCGGGCGATTTTCGTTGGTGGTGGGTAATGTCGGTCAACGCAATAGCAAAGCGGATTTTGCCAAAGCGTGAGAAGATGACTGAAATCGAGTATGTTGAATTTTTGTACCGCTTGCGCGGCAAGCCAATGCCGAAAGAGGTAAGGAATAGTCTGTTGCCGTTCTGATGTGAGAACTGCTCAAAAGGTGTATGTAGAACACGCCAGGATAGGCTAGAATAAGCGATTTTCGTGATAGGTGTATCAAAAGACCTGGTGAGAAGCCAGGTCTTTTTTGTCTTTATGCGGGTGTGTCAATTGGTGATGATGTCTGATGCCATTCTAACATGAGCGGCGGAATGATAAAAATCACTTATGGTAATGTCCATTACAGAAAGTTATTTGAGATTATCAATCGGGCTGGCTTTGCGGTGGGCTTCAAGCAAATCGGCGTCAAGCCACTGAACATATTTGCGCGTGGTGTCAATGTTTGAATGACCTAACAATGCTTGCAGGGAGACAATATCCATACCGCTTTTCAAGGCAAGAGTGGCAAATGACCTGCGTAAAGCGTGAGGGCTGAACGGTACACCTGCCTTTTTGGATAGTCTTGACAAGAGCGAACTCAAGCCGTCAGCCGAAAATCGTTCACCTTGATTTGTCTGAATGGCGGGCGCATTAGGTGATTGATTAGAGCATGTCTGCCAGTATTTGAGTAGTACGCGGCGGGTTGTCGCACCAATGGCGGTTGTACGGTCTTTTCTGCCTTTGCCTTGCCGTACGCGGATAAAGCCTGTTTGCATATCAATATCTTCACGATTGAGGTTGACAAATTCCTGGCGGCGCAAACCAGAGTCTATAAAAAGCAGGATGATTGCCTTTTCGCGCAAACTGCAAACAGAAAGCAGCTTTTTCACCTGTTCGCCATTGAGGAATGGCAATCGCTTTTCTCTTACCTTTGGCATAGCAAAAATCACGGGTGAAGGTAAATAACCCTCTGAATGCCAAAAGCGAACCAGTGTACGGATTGAACGGGCAATGCCATTGAGATACCAATCGGATTTACTGGCATACAGGGCAAGATACTCACGCACCAGGCGGGCGTTTAGCTCATGCGGAGCGGTAACACCTTGCGCTTCAAGCCAGTTGATAAACTTGCCTAAAATCTTTTGATAGTTTTTGAGTGTGGCATGTGTGCATTGCATGGCGACACGCGATAGAACAAAATCTGTCCATGCGTTTTTTAGCTCTACAGTGCTAATGTTAAAAAAACGTGTTTCGGAAGCTGCTGTTCTTTTTTTGTTTTGAGTGTGCATATATACCGCCATATATGGAATTATTACGGCATAAATGGCAGTATATCGCTGTATATGGTGTGGGCTTTTTGCGCGCTGATGCAACCGCCTGCACAACAGCCTGGCCAGCTTCCAATCGGCTTGAGCGGATACGTTCCTTGCGCGCCCCTGTCCATCGTCCGGCACCGATATTTTCCCCAGCTAGATTGACAATCGCATAAGCCCCCTCTACCTCATTCTGCCAGCCCTGTGGTGTTCGCCCATCCCATTTCAAAACGCGCATCCCCGGCGGCAACGTCAGCTTTTGCGGCAAGCGGCTCAAAACCACCACCTCATACCCCTTTTGCAGAAGCAGCGCGCTCAAAGCTCTGCCAATCAGCCCGCTGCCTCCCGTAATAATTACCTTTTTCATCAAACACCTCCTCTCAAAACATTCAGCAGATGACAATCATCAACACCCATACATGATTTAATCATAAAAAGCAAACCTTAACAAGTTCTTAATAAAGTCCTTTTTCCAAACAGTTGAATAGGCGTGCTATAATCAGCTTGTTGGAGCCAGCATGAGCGAAACCGTTTTGGTGCTCAACACAAACTTTGAGCCTATCAACGTATGTAATATGCGAAGAGCAATCGGGCTGCTCCTCAGCGAAAAAGCATCCCTGGTGCTGGATGGCAGAGGAGAAATCAAATCCTGCAATCAATCCTTCCCTCGCCCCTCCATCATTCAACTACGCGCAATGGTACACCGCCCGCGGCCACGCGTCAAACTTACCCGACGGGAAATCTTCCGCCGCGACCACTACACCTGTCAGTACTGCGGCAAACACAGCCAAAATTTGACCATAGACCACGTTATCCCACGCCACCTCGGCGGGCAACATGTGTGGGAAAATGTGGTTACTGCCTGCTCAGCCTGCAACCACCGTAAAGGCGGACGCACCACCGCTGAGGCGGGAATGAAACCAATCAAACAACCCAAAGAACCCCCTCTTTCAGCCCGTTACCTCTTCGCTCATTATCTGGAAGAAAATGCAGAATGGGAAACCTACCTGCTGGGCTGGTAACCCTCTCTGTCACCTCTTGCACAAAAGCTATCCAAAGTCAAGCGGCAAAAAGTCCTGCGTCAGGCAAATGGGTTCGGGATAAATCTGGCGTGCTTCATCCAGTGCCTTCATCAAGGCGACATTCATCTGCGAGTAATGTATCAAATACAGCGCACGTGTCTCTGCCCGCCGCGCAATTTCAGCTGCCTGTTGAGGGGATGTGTGCCCTATAGAAGCTCCAGCAGCCTCATGAATAAGAATATCAGCCCTGTATGCCAGCCGTACAACCTCCTCACACGGCTCGGTATCGCAGGAATATGCCACCACCTTAGACTGAGGGATAAATTCAAAACGCAACCCCATCGTGGGGATAAGATGACGTACGGGAGAAGCTAAAATCCTCAAATCCTCCCGCTCGATAACAGGCATCATTTCTCCATCCGCGACAACGTGAAAAGAAACCGTATAGAAATTAGGCCAAGAGAGCAGCTCATACAAATCCAACATGGCTTGCACACGCCGAATCGTGTGTTCCAAGCCATAGATATCCAGCGGGCGTTTTCTGCCCAGCAGCCACATCCCCATAAGCAGCAGGGGAACACCAGACACATGGTCAGGGTGAAAGTGCGTCAGCACCAGGTCAGTCAGCGCATCAAAAGCCACACCAGCCCGACGGAGTTTAAGAATTGGGTTGCTGGCAGTATCTACCAGAATGGTACGATCCCCCTGTGTAACCAGCAAGTGAGTATTATCCTGTACTTCATCGGGAACAGCAAAACCAGAGCCAAGAATCATCACCTTCGCCATGCAACATACTCCCTCTAAGCAATGCTCTCTCACAATTGGGATAAGCCAACACCACTGACACTTTTATTATATCCTTTTTAGCGTTTAAAAAATTCAAAAGAGACGTTTTTTGCAAGTCTATTCGCCTTGCATTCCTGTCGCCATGGATGCGATTGTTCATACAACTTGTCGTTTTCCGCCAATTGTTCCTACTTACTTTGTGGTACAATGATAAACTGTCGGGATATGTGCAATTGTTCCCTATACTGGGATTATTAATATTTCATCTGAGGAGGACTATCTCGTGTCACACAAATGGGTTTATCTTTTTAACGAAGTGGATAAAGCCGAAGCCAAAGCTGGCGGCAATTGGGATGGCGTTCTTGCCCTGCTGGGCGGCAAAGGTGCCAACCTGGCAGAAATGACGCGCATCGGCGTGCCTGTTCCACCTTTCTTTACTGTAACTACCGAAGCCTGCAATGCATATCTGGCAGCTGGCGGCAAGTTTCCTGAAGGAATGTGGGATCAGGTTCTTGAAGCTCTGCATGTTGTCGAAAAGGCATCCGGTAAGAAATTTGGCGACCCCGCCAATCCATTGCTGGTCTCCTGCCGATCTGGAGCCAAGTTCTCAATGCCTGGTATGATGGATACTGTCTTAAATATCGGTCTCAATGATGAGACTGCCAAAGGCATGGTCAAGTTGACAGGCAACGAACGGTTCGTCTATGATTCCTACCGCCGCCTAATTCAGATGTTCGGCTCAGTTGTACTTGGTATTGCTGATGAGGCTTTCGAGGATGTTCTTGAAGCCTATAAACACGAAAAAGGAGCCAAAGTTGATACAGACCTTGATGCGGAAGCTCTAAAAGAGTTAACCGAGAAATTCAAAGCGGTAGTTAAAAGGGAAAAGGGGTTCGACTTCCCACAAGACCCCTTCAAACAGATGGAACTGGCTACTGAGGCTGTCTTCAAGTCATGGAACGGTAAACGCGCCATTGACTATCGCCGCGCTACCAATATCCCCGATGATCTAGGCACCGCTGTCAACATCGTTACCATGGTCTTTGGCAATATGGGATGGGACTCGGGCACCGGCGTTGCCTTTACCCGCAACCCCTCGACTGGAGAAAAGAAACTGTATGGCGATTATTTGCTCAATGCACAGGGCGAAGATGTTGTTGCCGGTATCCGTAATACCGAAAAGATAGATACCCTGGGCGAAAAGCTCCCCGAAGCCTACCAGCAATTCCTGGATATCTGCAAGAAACTGGAAAGCCACTACCGCGATATGCAGGACGTTGAGTTCACGATTGAACGCGGCAAGTTGTGGATGCTTCAGACCCGCAACGGCAAGCGCACAGCCCAAGCTGCCATCTCCATCGCCGTCCAAATGGCAAATGAAGGGTTGATCACCAAAGAGGAAGCCGTGAAACGCGTCAAGCCTTCAGATGTAGATGCATTGCTACACCCTCAATTTGACCCCGAAGCCAAAAAGAAAGCCCAAAAAGAGAACCGTCTGTATGCCACCGGCGTCAATGCCTCCCCTGGCGCAGCTGTTGGGCAGGTCTATTTTGATGCCGATACCGCCGAAAAGAAAGCCAAAGAAGAAAAGCAGGCTGTGATTATGGTGCGCCCCTTCACCAAACCGGATGATGTCCACGGTATGCTGGCAGCCAAGGGTATTCTGACCAGTGAAGGCGGTGCTACTTCCCATGCTGCAGTCGTTGCCCGTCAGTTTGGCGTGCCCTGCGTTGTTGGCGCTTCGGCTGTTCGCATTGACCTCGAAAAGCGTCAGATGACCTCCAATGGTATCACTGTCAAGGAGGGCGAATGGATCTCAGTAGATGGCACCAGCGGCGAAGTGTTCGTAGGAAAAATTGATTTGCGTCAAGTCAATATCGAAGAACAGACTGACCTGATGACTCTCCTGAGCTGGGCTGATCAGTTTGCCCGCCTGCAGGTCTGGACCAACGCCGACTACCCCAAAGACGCCCGTCGTGCCCGCAGCTATGGTGCGGTTGGTATCGGTCTTTGCCGAACCGAGCACATGTTCTTTGAAACCGAACGCCTGCCCATCGTCCAGCGCATGATCCTGGCAGAAACCATCGAAGAGCGTGAGAAAGCGCTCAATGAACTGTTGCCCTATCAACGTTCTGACTTTGACGGCCTCTTTGAAGCGATGGACGGCTACCCGGTCATTATCCGCCTCATTGACCCGCCGCTGCATGAGTTTATGCCGGATGAGGAAAAGCTTTTTGAAGAAGTGATCACCATGCGCGTCAAAGGTGAAACCAAAGGGCTTGCAGAAAAAGAAAAACTGCTGGCAAACATCCGCTCAATGCACGAGTCGAACCCCATGATGGGACTGCGCGGCGTCCGCCTTTCCATCTATATGCCTCAGATTGTCGAAATGCAGGTGCGCGCTATCTTTGAAGCTGCTGCCGATTGCACCCTGCGTGGCATCCACGTCAAACCCGAAGTCATGATCCCACTGACAGGTACCGTCAAAGAGCTGGAATGGATACAGCCCCGCCTCGAACGGATTGCCAAGGCTGTCATGGAAGAGAAGAAAGTTTCCTTCCCCTACAAATTCGGCACCATGATTGAGATACCCCGCGCGGCGCTGACCGCTGGCGAAATTGCCAAGCTGGCAGAGTTCTTCTCCTTTGGCACCAACGACCTCACCCAGATGACCTTTGGGTATAGCCGCGACGACGCTGAGCGTAACTTCCTTGTCCAGTATGTTGAAGAAGGTATCCTCCCCAAGAATCCCTTCCAGGAACTTGACCGCGAGGGCGTCGGGCGTCTGATGCGTATGGCAGTTGAAGAGGGACGCCAAACCCGCCCCGACCTGGAAGTTGGCATCTGCGGAGAACACGGCGGCGACCCCAGTTCCATCGAGTTCTGCCACATGATTGGTAATAACTACGTGAGCTGCTCGCCCTTCCGCGTCCCCGTTGCCCGCTTGGCAGCCGCTCATGCCGCCTTGAAAGATAAGAAATAACCAGCACAACACCCCACAAAGACCCAGAGTATGCAACCCTCTGGGTCTTTTTTTTCAGCGTAGAACCTTTTCAAAATCTTATAGAAAACAAACACAAATACAGGTACAATGTACAATAATTACAAAAATTATCTGAATACGCTCCGCCCCACAGCATTTTGTACAAGTCGCAGACACATTGTCAGGAGGTTAACTTAGTTATGGAAAAATCCGAATATCTGAAGCTCTTCCATGAGATGGTAGTCATCCGTCGTTTGGAAGAACGTGCAGCCGAGTTATACCAGCAAGGGAAAATCGGCGGCTTTCTTCATCTGTACATTGGTCAGGAAGCAGTTTGCACCGGACTGATCTCTGCCCGCCAGCCAGTCGACCGCGTCATCACCGCCTATCGAGACCATGGTGTTGCCATCAGTTGTGGGCTTTCAGCTCGCGAGGTGATGGCTGAATTGCTGGGCAAAGCGACCGGCTGTTCGAGAGGCAAAGGCGGATCAATGCACATGGCAGATGTCAGCAAAAACTTCTGGGGAGGACATGCCATCGTGGGAGCGCACCTTCCGATTGCCGTCGGGCTGGCGCTGGCAGATGCATACAAAAGCCAGCCAGCTGTAACAATCTGTATGTTCGGCGATGGCGCCACTAATATAGGATATTTTCACGAGGCGCTAAATCTTTCCAAAGTCTGGAATCTCCCCGTCTTGTGGGTGTGTGAGAATAATCAGTACGGTATGGGCACCGCTGTAGAACGCGCTTCAGCCGTTTCCGAAATACGCCAGAAAGCCTGCGGCTACCGTATGCCAAACGACAGCGTCAATGGCATGGATATCATCGAGGTCAGGGAAACAGCATTACGCGTCCTCGAGGAAATACGCAACGGCAGCGGTCCTCAATTGCTGGAAATCAACACGTATCGTTTTCGCGGGCACTCGATGGGCGACCCAGAACGTTACCGCAAACCCGAAGAGGTACGTAAATGGGAGGAAAACGATCCCATCGGCATTTATCAACGCTATCTCATCGAACACAAAATTGCAACCGAGCAAGAACTGGATGAAGAAACCAGTCGTGCTGAAGCAGAGATTCAAGACGCTGTCGAATTTGCCGAAGCCAGCCCAGAACCGGGCGCGGAAGAATTGTTTGCACACATCTACAGCGAGGCATGAAAGGAGATACCACTATGACCACCATGACCATGCGTGAAGCAATCTCTCAGGCTTTGTGGGAAGAAATGGAACGCGACCCTGATGTCTTCATCCTGGGGGAAGAAGTCGGCGTTTGGGGCGGCACGTATGCGGTTACCAAAGGCTTTTACGACCACTTTGGTGCTGATCGTGTCCGCGACACACCAATTGCTGAGGCTGTGATCGTTGGCGCTGCAATCGGTGCCGCCATGGCTGGCTTGCGCCCCGTAGCTGAACTGATGACCATCAACTTTGCATTTTCCGCCATGGATCACATTGTTAACGAGGCGGCAAAAATGCACTATATGTTCGCCGGGCAAATGATTCTGCCGCTCGTCATCCGCACAGTCGGCGGGGGTGGACGTCAGCTCGCCGCCACACATTCGCAAACCCCCGATGCTGTCTTTGCTCACTTTCCAGGTCTCAAGGTAGTGGCACCGGGAACACCCGCCGATGCAAAAGGATTGCTCAAAGCCTCGATTCGCAGCAATGACCCGATCTTCTTCATTGAACATGCCACGCTCTATCAGACACGGGGAGAGGTGCCCGAAGGTGATTACACCATACCCATTGGGAAATCCATCATTCAGCGGCAGGGAAAAGATGTAACCATTGTCACCTACAGCAAAATGCTGGAAGTTTCACAAAAAGCCGCTGACCAGCTGGCAAAAGAGGGTATCGAAGCAGAAATCATTGATTTGCGTACTCTGCGCCCTCTAGACATGGAACCAGTCATTGCTTCTTTCAAGAAAACCAACCGCGCCGTCATCGTTGAAGAAGGCTGGCTTTCGTACGGAGTAGGCGCTGAAATCAGCGCCCGCATTTACGAAGAGGCTTTTGATTACGTGGACGCCCCCATCAAACGGGTAGCCCAAAAAGAAGTGCCGCTTCCTTATAACCGTACACTCGAACAAATGGCATTACCGCAGGTCGCAGATGTCATCAATGCTGTCAAGGAGGTGTTATAAAATGGCAGAAACCGTTACCATGCCCAAGCTCGGCTTTGACATGGCGGAAGGCACACTTGTCCGCTGGGTAAAGTCTGTTGGTGAGTCAGTGCAAAAAGGAGATGTGCTTGCCGAAATCGAAACAGACAAAGCCACCGTTGAGGTTGAATCATCCTTCGGCGGGGTCATGGCACAACATCTGGTAGAGGAGGGAGCAATCGTGCCTGTGGGAGCAGCGATCGCCGTCATTACCGCCGAAGGAGAAGCTTATACACCTGTTGCACCCACCCCTTCTGAAAGTGCTCCGCCCGCAACACCAGATGAAGCCGCCATCCCATCACAGACAACTCTCCCCTCCCCCGAACCAGCTGCCACTGTGCCAGCTTCCCCTCTTGCAAAAAGAATGGCTCGCGAAAACCAGTTAGATATCCGCACCATCAAGGGAAGCGGACCAGGAGGGCGCGTTGTCCGCCGGGATATTGAACAATATCTGGTTGCCCGCTCGACTGCACCAGCAACCGTCCGAAAAGAATTAGCAGGCATATCAGCCCCGCCGCCACCGATGGCTACGAGTATCTCTCAGCCGCCAGCCGATCAGATCATCACGCCCGATAAACTCCGCCGTGCCATCAGCCGCAGAATGCAGCAAGCAAAGCAGCAAATTCCCCATTTCTACATCACCCATGAATACGATGTCGAAGCACTCATGAATCTACGCAAGGAAATTAACCGCACGCTCCCAGACGAGCAAAAAGTATCGGTAAATGATTTCATCGTTAAAGCAACCGCCCTCTCCCTGCGCCAATTCCCAGCATTAAATGCTTCGCTATCAAACGATCAAATTATCCGCCATGGGCATATCCACATTGGCATTGCCGTTTCCTTGGAAAATGGGTTAATAACGGTGGTGTGCAGAGACGCCGATCAAAAACCGTTGCGCCTGATTTCGCAAGAAGTCAAAGAAATGGCTGCCAGAGCGCGAGAGGGTAAAGTGCGCCCGGAGGAAATCGAAGGCTCAACCTTTTCCATCAGCAATCTGGGGATGTACGATGTGGAACATTTCATTGCTATCGTCAACCCGCCGGAAGCAGCCATTCTGGCAGTTGGCTCTGCACGCCAACAACCGGTTGTCGTCAATGGCGAGCTAAAAGTAGGCACACGCCTGAAAGCAACCCTCTCCGCAGACCATCGCCTCACGGATGGGGCAGAAGCAGCAAAATTCTTACAAACGCTGGCATACTACATTGAAAACCCGCTCCAAATTCTGATTTAGGCAACCGCAGCGGCTCAATTGCCGTACAGGTGCTGATAGATATACGCAAACTCAACAATCTGTTGAACATATCGGCGCGTTTCGGCATAGCGAATGACCTCAAGAAACAGATCGGGATCATCGCCGGCAATATCGCTCCACTCTTGCATCTCCCTGCCTGCCCCGGCGTTATATGCGGCAAGAGCTTTGTAAACATTCCCGCCAAAAATGGTGCGCTGCTGTGCCAGATAATACACCCCCAGGCGAATGCTGACGTTCGGACGGTCAAGATCGTCTGCTGTGAAGTTTGCAGGGTAGCCCAGCTTACTCGCAATGTCTTGCCCGGTGGCAGGCATTATCTGCATGACCCCGCGCGCCCCGGCAACAGACCCCGCAAAGCCATCAAAAAAGCTCTCCTGACGAATGAGTGCGAAAAGCAGAAAAGGATGAAAGTTTTCGCGTTTCGCTGCATCCAACACCATGTCTTTATAGTACAAGCCAAAGCGTATATGGTTAAAATATAGCGGCGCAGCCAGCAGACGGTTTTCTCCAACCTGAGCCAAATCAAGAATCTGCCGGCTCAGCAAAATTGCCTGACGGTAAAACCCAAGCTCAAGCACATGATTGAGCAGGCGGTAGCAATTTACCGGGTCGCCTTTAATTTCCTCACGCAATTGATCAAACAGGGCATCCGCCTCTCGATACATCCCCAGCTCCCAGAGTGCATCTGCAGCCAGCACACGTCTGTCCGAGGCAAGAGCACCCAGCCCAGAAAGGTCTGTATTAGCTTCAAGCACAAATGTCGAACGAAACCAGCTCTCTGCCTGTTTGCGTTCCTCATCCAAGTCAACCGTCAAGTTATATTTTTCGGTAAGACTGAATGGCTTTTTGCCTTCCAGAGCCTCCGCAGCCCGCTCGCTGTAATACCCCATCGGGTCTGCCTGAGCAGCTTTTTCCCAATATGAACGCGCATTGGCAATATCTCCCTGCGCATCCAGCGTTTTAGCAATCCAGTAATATGCTGCAGCAGAGTCGCCTGTCTCGGTAGCCAGCACCAGTGCACGCTGAAAGATGATTTGCGCCGGACCATATTCCATCAAGCGATAACGGGTAACGCCCGCCAGAAACAGCCCCCGATAGCTTAACGAATCTGCCGGGTACTCTGTAATCATCCGCTCCCAAGTAGCGGCTGCGTCCGCCAGATTACCAGCGCGTTCCAGCAAACGCCCTGCCTGATACAAAAACGAGCCAGCCTGATCGGCAGTGGGATACAAACTAACAAATTGTAAAAGTTCGTTGGCAGCGCTCTGATAGCGCTGCAAGTGAAACCACAATGTGAAGACCTTATCCTCCCAGGCATCAATCCAGAAACGATCCCCCGCATGATCCTGTATCAACGCGTTCCACTCTACAATGGCACTCTCATAATCGCCAATTGCCTGATGAGCTAACCCTTTATAGTAATGGGCAGTACCATCATGCACCGGTGTAGCATCCAGATAGCGCTTAAACGCATCAATCGCCAGCCCATACTGTCGAGCAAAATAATTCACCAGCCCGCGGTCAATATCATCCACTGGCACGCCAGCCTCAACCAGCGCCACCAGCGCAGAATATGAGTCATACGCTTTGGGATAATTCTCAACCGCATCCATAAAACGGGCATAAGCTTGATCGGCTTCGCCCAACGCCAGATATATGCGCCCCATAAGCAGGTCCATCTGGGCTTTGGTATAGTCATCTGTCGTATTCTGATAAATATCCATATACCTGCGTAAGGCATTCTCGTTATCCCCCAATGCCGCATACTGATTTGCAACCTTGATCTGCAGCCCAATCTGCGCTGCCCCACTGGCGACGAGTTTAGCCGCCTCATACGCTTCGATCGCTTTCTGCAAATCTCCCATTGCAGCAAATTCATCCCCGCGTAGTTCAAGCACATAGGCATCCAGAACACCCGGCTTCAAGCTGGCATAATTTCCATACGCTTCAGCTGCCTGCTGGTGATTCCCAAGCGCAGAAAAACACTGTCCCAAAAAGAACGCCGCATTGGCACGGTGACTGCTATCAGGATAATATTCGATCACAGTGATCAGCGCCTGCGTGGCTTCCTGATATTTCCTGAGCAGGTAATTTGCATGTCCCACTCCTACCAATGCAGCCGCCCTTGTCTCACTATCGGCAGCGCCCTCATAAGCGATCTGATATTCCTGCAATGCCCTTTCATAATCCCCATAAAAAATATATCTGTCGGCTTGTTCAATCCGCACAGCAGGAAGAGGCGTGGGCAGCGGTGTAGGAGTAGCCGTTGGTTGCGGCGTAGGTGATTTAGATGAACCTTCAGGCGGAGAGGAAACACCCTCGCCTGCAAAGGGAGGCGCAATCGGGTTGGTAAACGTACAAGCAAAGGAAAAAACCAATAATGCTGTAAGCAAGCATACACGTCTTAACATGACCCTCTTATATCGAAGGTTTCACAAAGTGTCAATACCCCAGCCCATGCCCCATGTCCGCCAACATAATTATGAGGTCTCCACCCTTTGAGCAGGCTTATAAAGAGGACTATTCTACTACTTTGCACTAACATTCAGAAATTTTTATTGACAAAACTGCATCTTGTTTGCTATAATAATGAGCAATTATTACCTTATGAACGCTTTTCTGCTCTCCCTTATTATTGTCCTTATTATTGTGGTTCTCGTTCTTGAGAGCCAAATACCGGTTGGGATGGCAGAAGCGGTCGCCAGAGGTAAAGTTTAGAGCAGTAATCCGTAAAATTGCAAAAAGCCACCCAACCAAAACGGGTGGCTTTTTTGTATCTCATCAAATACCTAGGAGAAACACAATGCGCTCAAACATCATTAAGACTGGAATCGAACGAGCACCACACCGCTCACTCCTTAAAGCCGTCGGCGTCAGCGACGCGGACATGTCCAAGCCTTTTGTTGCTATTGTCAATTCTTATACAGACATCATTCCCGGTCATGTCCATTTGCAGAGCTTTGCCAAAATTGTCAAAGACGCCGTCCGCGCCGCCGGTGGCGTCCCATTTGAATTCAACACCATTGGGGTGGATGACGGTATTGCGATGGGACATGCAGGGATGAAATTCTCACTCCCTTCACGGGAGCTTATTGCGGACAGCGTGGAAACCATGATCGAGGCGCATCAGTTTGATGGCATGGTCTGCATCCCAAACTGCGATAAGATCATTCCCGGCATGCTTATGGCAGCCATGCGCCTCAACATCCCTGCTATTTTTGTCTCGGGCGGCGCAATGCCCGCCGGACGGCTGGCGGATGGGCGCATTGTGGATCTCATCTCCGTTTTTGAAGGTGTTGGCTCCTACAAAAGCGGCAAAATCAATGCAGAACAGCTTAAAGCCATTGAAGATGTAGCCTGTCCTGCCTGCGGATCGTGCTCAGGCTTGTTCACTGCCAACAGCATGAACTGTTTGATGGAAGCTCTGGGAATCGCCCTTCCATACAACGGCACAGCTTTGGCTCTTTCACCCGAACGTGAACAGATGGCTGCTCACGCTGGTAGCCTGATTATGGAATTAATAGCCAAACAAATCACTCCCCGTCAGATCATCACTCAGGAAGCGTTGGACGACGCATTTGCGCTTGATATGGCAATGGGCGGGTCAACCAATACCGTCTTGCACACTCTGGCAATTGCCAGTGAAGGAGGTATTTCCTATCCGCTTGAACGCATCAGCGCCATCGCACAGCGCATTCCCCATCTGTGCAAGGTCAGCCCGTCTGGTCAATGGCATATCGAAGACGTACATCGCGCCGGAGGTGTCCCAGCCATCTTGAATGAAATCCAGAGCGGTTGTGGTGCGCTGCACATGGATCGCCTCACCGTCAGCGGAAAAACCTTGAGTCAGTCCATTGCAGGTGCGCACATTAGGGATGAAGAGGTCATTCGCCGCTTCAACAATCCTCATTCCGCGCAGGGTGGGCTTGCCATCCTGTTCGGAAACTTGGCACCCTGCGGATCAGTTGTCAAAACAGGCGGCGTCAACCCCAACATGCGGCATTTTACGGGGCCAGCTCATATTTACGAATCACAGGATGAAGCCTTGTCAGGCATCCTGGCAGGTGAGATCAAAGCAGGTGAAGTTGTTGTCATTCGTTATGAAGGACCAAAAGGCGGTCCAGGGATGCAGGAGATGCTCAGCCCAACCAGCGCCATCATGGGAATGGGACTGGGAGATGAGGTGGCACTGATCACTGATGGGCGCTTTTCGGGAGGAACGCGCGGCGCATGTGTAGGGCACGTATCCCCTGAAGCAGCAGCTGGTGGGCCTATTGCTGCCATCCGAAACGGCGACATCATCGAGATTGACCTCGAAAAACGCACGCTCAACGTACAGCTATCTGACCAGGAAATTCAATCCCGCTTGAAAGCATTACCTCCTTTCACCCCCAGAACACAAAGCCCCTGGCTCAGGCGGTACGCTCATTTCGTCACCAGCGCGGATACAGGCGCCGTGCTGAAGTATTGATTGTTATTATCAATAGTTTTATATGAGGAGTATAGAAAAATGTTACGAACAGGCGCTCAGATCATTTGGGAAACTTTGATACGAGAAGGTGTCGAAATTGTCTTTGGCTTTCCCGGTGGTAACACAATACCGATTCACGATGCAATGCTTGAATACCCTATTCGCCATGTGCTTGGAAGACATGAACAGGGAATAACCCACATGGCTGACGGCTATGCACGCGCCGGGCAAAAACTGGGGGTCGCGCTGGCAACTTCAGGACCGGGTGCGACAAACATGATCACAGGTATTGCAACCGCAATGATGGACTCGTCTCCCATCCTATGCATCACAGGGCAAGTCATGAGCCGCTTTGTTGGCTATGACGCCTTCCAGGAAACCGACATGACTGGTGTCACACTTCCTATCACCAAGCATAATTACCTGGTTACCAACACACATGATATTGGCAGGGTGTTGCGTGAAGCCATCTTCATCGCTCGTAGCGGGCGCCCCGGCCCGGTGCTGGTAGATATCACCAAAGACGCCCAGCAGGCTAGCATTGACTGGACGCCAGACGACAGCCCTATTCAGCTGGCTGGCTACCGCCCTCACCCTTCTCCAATGCCCGATAAAGTAGAACAGGCAATACAACTGATCAACGAAGCCAAAAGACCAGTCATTCTCGCCGGACACGGTGTTCTTCTCAGCAAAGCAATGCAAGAGTTGCGCATGTTTGCTGAAAAAGCACAAATTCCAGTCGCTGTTACCTTGTTAGGCATTGGTTCATTTCCGGCAAGTCATCCCCTCAACCTTGGGATGATGGGAATGCATGGCGAGGCATGGGTAAATAAAGCTATTCAACAGGCGGACCTGTTGCTTGCTTTTGGTATGCGCTTTGATGACCGCGCCACAGGCACCACCCACACCTACGCGCCGAAAGCAAAAAAGGTGCACATTGATATTGACTTAACCGAAATCAACAAGAATGTCAAAGTGGACATCGGACTGGTCGCTGATCTCAAAGAAACACTGCAGGCAATGCTGCCACACCTCAAGGAAAATAATCATGATGAATGGCTAAGTCTTATCAACGAGATGAAAGGGGAAAGTGCCGTGCGTGACATTCAGAATCTGCCCGACAATGGACATCTATACGCTGCCCATGTCATCAATGACATCTGGCGTATCACAAATGGCAAGGCGCTGGTCGTTACCGACGTTGGACAGCATCAGATGTGGACTGCCCAATACTACCACCATGATGAACCATATAACCTGATTACATCAGGCGGGTTAGGAACAATGGGATTCGGGCTGCCCGCTGCCATTGGTGCTAAGTTTGCCTGCCCAGAAAAAGAGGTCTGGCTGGTCGCGGGCGATGGCGGTTTCCAGATGACACAGGCAGAGCTGTCTACAGCCGCGCAGGAGGGCATCAAAGTCAATGTCGCTATCATCAACAACGGATATCTCGGCATGGTGCGGCAATGGCAGGAGTTCTTTTACGACCGCCGCTATGCCGCCACTCCTATGCGCGGACCCGACTTTGTCAAGATAGCTGAAGCGCATGGGTTGCTAGGCATCCGAGTAACACAAAGAAGCGAAGTTGAAGCTGCTGTGCGCAAAGCCCAGCAAACCGAAGGAACAGTGGTCATTGATTTCCGTGTAGAAAAGGAGGATGCTGTTTACCCCATGGTGCCTGCCGGTGCTTCCCTAGACAACATGATCCGCCGCCCCATCCCAGAAGCATCCAAGTAGGAATTTATTGTCGTGCAAATGAAAAGCAATTTCCTCGTGTATTCAGCATCATAAGAGAGGTTGACATGCAACACACTTTAGTAACACTTGTGGAAGATAAACCTGGTACCCTGAATCGGGTAGCCTCACTTTTTCGCCGACGTGGTTTTAACATTGAATCACTCACCGTTGGACATACCGATATACCCGGCGTCTCGCGCATGACCATTGTCATGGATTGCGACCAGGAGAGCGCCAAACGGCTTGCTGCATATTTGTACAAACTGATTAACGTCATTCAGGTCGAGGACCTGACCGCAAAACCGATGGTCAGCCGCGACCTGGCAATGATCAAGGTCAACACCTCTGCCGAGAACCGCGCAGAAATCATGCAGTATGTGGAAATATTCCGCGCTCACATCATTGATATCAGCAACACTTCGATCATTATCGAAATCACTGGTGATGAAGAAAAGATCAATGGTTTTATTGACGTCCTGCGCCCTCTTGGAATTATTGAGATGGTACGCACTGGCATGGTTGCGATGGCGCGCGGTGCCACATCTCTGATTAGCAACAACGGAAAGCTACTCAACGAACTGATTTCAGCGTAATATAATACATTTTTACATCACAAAGGAGAGAAATTATCATGGCAAAATATATGTTTGGAGATGTTGAAGAAGAAGTTGTAACTAGAGATGAGTTTCCTCTTGAAAAAGCCCGCCAGGTGCTAAAAGATGAGACCATTGCCGTCCTCGGTTACGGTGTTCAGGGTCCAGCGCAAGCTTTGAACATGCGCGATAACGGCATCAACGTGATTGTGGGGCAAAAACCAGAAGATACCAGTTACTGGGAAAAAGCCATTCAGGATGGATGGGTTCCGGGCAAAACCCTTTTCTCACTTCAGGAAGCCGCCGAGCGCGGCACTATCATCCAGTACCTGGTTTCGGACGCTGCCCAGATGATTATGTGGCCAGAGATCAAGCCTCGTCTCAAAAAGGGCGACGCTCTGTACTTTTCACATGGTTTCTCCATCGTGTACAAGGATCAAACCCATGTGATCCCCCCTGAATATGTTGATGTCATCATGGTTGCCCCAAAAGGCTCTGGGCGCAGTGTGCGCGCCAACTTTCTGGCAGGCAGCGGTATCAACAGCAGTTACGCTGTCCATCAGGATTATACCGGACGCGCTCTCGAAAGAACGCTCGCCTGTGGTATCGCCATCGGTTCAGGTTTTCTTTTCCCAACCACTTTTCAGCTTGAGGTGTACAGCGACCTGACAGGCGAACGCGGTATACTAATGGGCGCATTGGCTGGCGTCATGGAAGCCCAATACAACGTCCTGCGCAAAAACGGACACTCCCCCAGCGAGGCTTTCAACGAAACAGTGGAAGAGCTCACCCAAAGTCTGATCCGCCTGGTGGCTGAAAACGGAATGGACTGGATGTACGCCAACTGTAGCGCAACCGCTCAGCGTGGGGCATTGGACTGGAAAGATGTATTCCGCGACGCAGTAGCACCCGTATTTGACCGGCTCTACGCCTCAGTGGCATCTGGAGAAGAAACTCGTATTGTCATTGAAGCCAACAGCAAACCAGACTATAAAGAACGCCTGGAAGCAGAATTAAAACAAATTCGCGAATCCGAAATGTGGCGTGCAGGAAAAACCGTTCGATCCTTAAGACCAGAAAATTGGAGAAAATCATGAGCAATCAACCCAAAATCCGCATTTTTGACACAACCCTGAGAGATGGAGAACAATCTCCTGGCGCCTCAATGACTTCTGCCGAAAAACTCGAAGTCGCCCGCGCCCTGGCAAAAATGGGTGTAGATGTCATTGAAGCTGGATTTCCAATTGCCTCCCCCGATGACCTTGAAGCCGTCCGGCGCATTGCCAGCGAAGTCGGAAATCCCACCGATGGCTCCAAGGCGCCCATCATCTGCGGCTTGGCGCGCTCCACCAAAAAAGATATTGATGCCTGCTGGAAAGCCGTCTCCCCCGCCCTCTATCCCCGTATTCATCTCTTCCTTGCCACATCCGATATCCACATGGAGCACAAGTTAAAGATGACCCGCCAGGAGGTCATTGAAAAGGTCAGGGAAATGGTAAGTTACGCGCGCAGCCTATGCCCGGATATCGAGTTTAGCCCAGAAGACGCCGGCCGCAGCGACCCTCAATTCCTTTACCAGGTTCTCGCCGAAGCAATCAAAGCCGGTGCAACAACGCTCAACATCCCAGATACTGTTGGCTACACAACCCCTGATGAATATGCCAAACTCATTGCTGGAATTATCCAGAACACCCCCGGCATCGAGAAGTGTATCGTCTCGACCCATTGCCATAATGATCTGGGGCTGGCTACCGCCAACACATTAGCGGGGCTGCAGGCTGGCGCACGGCAGGCTGAGGTATCCGTCAATGGCATCGGTGAAAGAGCTGGAAATGCCGCTCTGGAAGAGGTCGTCATGGCAATCCACACTCGTCCGCATTTTTACAACATGACCACTGGCATTGATACTACCCAGATCGCCCGCGTCAGCAAACTGGTAAGCAACTACACCGGCATCTCTGTGCAGCCCAACAAGGCAATCGTTGGGAGCAACGCTTTCAGTCATGAATCCGGCATTCACCAGGATGGCATTCTCAAAAATCAGCTCACCTATGAGATCATGCGTCCCGAGACCATTGGTCTTAAGCAAAGCCATCTGGTGCTTGGAAAACACTCGGGGCGTCATGCCCTCAAGAAACATCTCGAAGCACTCGGATACTCTCTTTCTGATGCCGAGCTGGGAAAACTGTTTGAACGCTTCAAAGTTCTGGCAGACAAGAAAAAAGGTATTACCGACATTGACCTCGAAGCGCTGGTTTCCGATGAACTCTACCAGCCGCGCGAATACTACACACTCGAAGGACTGCAGGTTGCCTGTGGCACCATGGGATTACCCACTGCCACCGTCCGCCTGCGTGGGCCCGATAAAAATCTGCACGTTCACGCCGCCCTGGGCACCGGCCCGGTAGATGCCTCGTACAAAGCCATTGACGCCATCGTCAAAGTCCCCAACGTGCTGCTTGAGTTCGTGGTACATGCGCTCACAGAAGGGATTGACGCTTTGGGTGAGGTTACTGTCAGAATCAAAGCCATCGAAAAAGACCGCCCTGCTGAAGCGCCAGATGAATTTGAGCAATCCCGCACATTTGGCGGCTACGGCGCCGATTCGGACATCATCGTCGCCAGTGCAAAAGCGTATCTTTCAGCACTCAACAAACTGCTGGTAGCCACAGGAAAGTTAGAGGCAAAAAGTTCTTCCAAAGCCAAGAAAGAGGTTCCGCAGTTTGAAAGAACCCCCGAAGCCTTTCCGAAGATGAAAACTGTTCCTGAAGGCTGGAGTGATCCTCTCGATAAAAACTACGACAACGGATACTGATACAAAAATGCAAAAACCGACAACGCTATTCCACAAGATTTGGAACCGTCATTTGGTAGCCCAAGAACCCGGCAGCCCTGCCGTGTTATACATAGACCTTCACCTGCTTCACGAGGTAACTTCACCGCAGGCTTTTGAAACATTGCGTACCCGGGGGCTAAAAGTGCGCCGCCCCGAGCGCTGCATTGCCGCAGTTGATCACTCGATCCCCACATTGTCCACAGACGGTAGCCCCCACGGACGCCTGGCATATGCCGACGATCTGGGGCGCAAACAAATTCTGCAAATGGAAGAGAACTGTCGCCAGTTTGGTATCACATTGTTTGGCCTGGATAGCCCCAATCAGGGTATTGTCCATGTCATCGGGCCAGAAATGGGCTACACACAGCCAGGGATGACCATCGTATGTGGCGATAGTCACACCGCCACACACGGCGCCTTTGGCGCCCTGGCTTTTGGCATCGGTACCAGCGAAGTCGCCCATGTTCTTGCCACACAATGTCTGTTGCAGCACCAGCCCAAAACCTGTCTTGTAAAACTTGACGGCAAGCTTCCTGAAGGCGTTACTGCAAAAGATATCATCCTAGCGCTGATCTCAAAAATCGGTGTAAGCGGTGGACAGGGCTACGTTTTTGAGTACGCTGGTAGTGCAGTCAAATCTCTTGGCATGGAAGGACGGATGACAATCTGTAACATGTCTATCGAGGCGGGCGCACGTGCCGGGATGATCGAACCGGACGACACCACAATAGAATATCTTGCTCATGCTCCACATGCCCCAAAAGGCACAGCCTGGAACGAAGCTCTGGTTAGGTGGGGGCAGTATCACAGCGATGAAGGCGCCTTCTATGACAAAACCGTCACCCTGGATGTTTCAACGCTCTCCCCTATGATTACATACGGCACAAACCCTGCAATGACCATCCCCATTGACGGGTACATTCCCACCCCACAAGAGCTGACCGACTCGGCGCAAAGGGCTTCGCTGGAAAAATCTCTTGAGTACATGGGCTTGCGGCCCGGAGAACAGCTTTTGGGGAAACCAATTGATGTGGTTTTCATCGGAAGCTGCACCAACGGCCGTTTATCCGATTTACGTATGGCTGCCAGCGTGTTCAAAGGGCGCAAAGTAGCTCCAGGTGTAAGGGTTCTGGTTGTGCCAGGTTCACAGCAAGTTAAAACCCTGGCACAAATCGAGGGGCTTGACCGCATCTTTCTTGAAGCCGGGGCGGAATGGCGTGAGCCAGGGTGCAGTATGTGTCTGGCAATGAATGGCGATCAGCTTGAACCCGGGCAGTATGCCGTCAGCACCAGCAACCGCAACTTTGAAGGGCGGCAGGGTAAAGGCGGGCGCACCTTTCTTGCCAGCCCGCTTACTGCCGCCGCAGCAGCTGTCAATGGAAAGATATCTGACGTAAGAAAACTAACCACCTTCCAGGAATATGTACAATGGCTCAATTCTTAACCCTGACATCACCCATTGCATATCTGCCCATCGATGACATTGACACCGATCAAATTATTCCCGCCAGCTATCTGAAGATCACCAACAAGGAAGGCGTGGCAGCCGGTCTCTTTGCAGGCTGGCGTTATCACCCTGACGGAACACCAAAAGAGGATTTTGTGATTAACCAGGCGCAGAATGCCCAGATTCTGGTGGTTGGAAAAAACTTTGGCTGCGGTTCTTCGCGTGAACATGCCGCGTGGGCTTTAACAGGCTTTGGCCTCAAAGCCGTTGTCGCTCTGTCCTTCGCTGACATTTTTTACAACAACGCCCTCAAGAATGGCCTGTTGCCCGTCAAAATTGACGCTGATACCTACCAGAAAATTGGCAGACTGTATCAGGTCAACCCCAAAACCACAATTACAATTGACCTTGAAAACCAAACCCTTTCCCTTGAAGATCACCACAGCATACATTTTGAGATAGACCCCTTTTCAAAGACTTGTCTGCTCAAAGGTGTTGATGAGCTAGGGTATCTTTTATCACTTGAGGATAAAATCGCAGCCTTTGAAAGCAAGCTTTAACCAATAAATTTAATAAAAGACAAGGAGATTGCATGGAAGCACGCATCGCATTATTGCCCGGCGACGGCATTGGGCCTGAAGTCATGAGCGCAGCTGTGCGCATCCTCAAAATGGTTGCCGAACATCGCGGACACAAACTGCACTTTGAAGAATATCTGATTGGCGGCTGTTCTATTGACACTTTTGGCGTTGCGCTGACCGAAGAAGCTCTCAACGCATGCAAAAAAGCTGATGCTGTCCTGTTGGGGGCGGTCGGTGGACCCAAATGGGATAACCCTGCCGCATCTGTCCGCCCAGAGCAAGGGCTGCTTATGCTGCGCAAAGAGCTTGGAGTATACGCCAACCTGCGCCCTGTGCGCGTTCACCCGGCGCTGGTTCATGCCTCCCCGCTCAAACCCCAACAGTTGCAAGGGGTAGATATGATTGTCGTGCGCGAATTGACTGGCGGGCTGTATTTTGGCAAGCCCAGACTTCGCGAAAAAACTCCGCAAGGCGAAAGGGCAATAGACACTCTAGAATACTACGACTTCGAAGTCGAAAGAGTCGTTGACCTGGCGTTCAGGCTGGCAGCAACACGTCGCAAAATGGTTACCTCTGTAGATAAAGCCAACGTCCTGGAAAGCTCCCGTCTCTGGCGTCAGGTTGCCCAGCGCGTTGGCGAAAGATACCCGCAGGTTTCTCTCAGTCACATGCTGGTAGATACCGCTTCGATGCGGCTTATTAGCAGCCCCGCCAGCTTTGACGTAATTGTCACAGAAAATATGTTTGGCGACATCCTCACAGACGAAGCTTCTGTTCTGGCAGGCTCCATGGGGATGCTCCCCTCGGCGTCATTGGGCAATAGCAACCTAGGGTTGTATGAGCCCATCCACGGCTCCGCACCCGATATTGCTGGCAAAGACATTGCCAACCCTGTAGGAATGATATTAAGCGTTGCAATGATGCTGCGCTATTCTCTCAAACTTGAGGAGGAAGCCTCTCTGATTGAAAAAGCCGTTGACCAGGTAATCTCTTCTCAGCAATTGACTGCTGATCTAGGTGGATCGCTCACCACTCGCCAAATGGCAGATGTTGTTTTAGAATATATTAGCAAAACATAATTCTTTTGACCATGAGGAGAACCTTTTATGAGCGACGATGGAAAATATATCTGGATCAATGGCGAGCTTGTCGAACTTGAAAAAGCGACCATTCATTTTTTATCCTCCACACTGCACTATGGCGTAGGAGCATTTGAGGGCATCCGCTGCTATGACACAGAGTGCGGGCCGGCAGTCTTTCGCCTTAAAGAACATATAAAACGGCTGATTGATTCAGCCTTGATCATGGGGTATCGAGAGTTTCCCTATACAGTCGCAGAACTTTGCGAAGCGACCAAAAAGACGATCGCCGCCAATGGTTTCACTTCCTGCTATATCCGCCCTCTGGTTTACCATGATGGGACATGCAAATCGCTCAATTTGGACAACGGAAAACCATCTGTGGGCATTGCCACCTGGTATTGGGGAAACTACCTTGGCGAAGATGCTATGGAAAAAGGCATCCGCGCCAACGTGTCTTCATTCACTCGCCATCATCCCAATGTGATGATGACCAAAGCCAAAATCAGCGGCAATTATGTTAACAGCGTGCTGGCAAGAACAGAATCTGCCCGGCTTGGTTTTGGCGAAGCCATCATGCTTGACCCGCAGGGATATGTGGCAGAATGCACAGGGGAAAACATCTTTGTCGTGCGCAACGGTAACATCTACACACCACCCACAGCTACCATCCTCGAAGGGATCACCCGTGACTCCATTCTCACCATCGCTAGAGAGCTTGGATATACCGTTACCGAGCAGCCCGTTTCGCGCGACCAGCTTTACAGCGCCGACGAAGTATTCATGTGCGGCACTGCCGCCGAGTGTGTTGCAGTTACAGAAATTGACTTCCGCACAATTGGCAGCGGTAGAATGGGAAATATCACACGCAATATCCAAAAGACATATATGGATGTCGTGCAAGGCAGACACCCCCTCTCAAAAGGCTGGCTGGATTATGTTCACAGTTAACTTTTAATTGACAAAATAAAACTTTCGATTAAAATTGCCCTCATCCTGACCATGAAACAGCTATTCCCATATTATCGTTATTACCATTATTATTACAGCTGCTTCCATAGTGGCGCAGTGCTTTGTATGGGACGGCAGGAAATTACCAAAATCTAAAAGCAAATCTATACCCAAAAATAAAAAGCCACCCAACAAAGGGTGGCTTTTTGTATATAAAAACCATCAACAAGAAAGGTACTATCAATCATGAACGTCATTCTCTCTACTGGAAAATCCATCCCCCTGGAAATGCACAAGGTTCGAATCATCCAGAAAACCACTTTACCGCCCCTTGTGCAGAGAAAAAAAGCCATCGCTGAAGCCGGATACAATACATTTTTGCTGCGCACCAATGATGTATTCCTCGATATGCTCACCGACAGTGGCACCAACGCTATGAGCGATAACCAGCTATCTGCAATGATGATTGCCGATGACGCCTATGCCGGTAGTGAGAGCTTCTACAGACTTTCCGAAACGGTGAAAGAGGTTTTCGGGCTGTCATACGCCATGCCTGTACATCAGGGGCGGGCAGCAGAACACCTTCTGGCAAAAGCTTTTGTCAAACCCGGCACTATTGTATTGATGAACTATCACTTCACCACCAGCCGCGCCCACGTGGAGCTTGCTGGCGGCAAGGTCATCGAAATCTTTCACGATGACGCATTGCAAACCAGAAGCGATAACCCTTTCAAGGGCAATTTAGACCTCAGCAAATTTCAGGAAGCCATTGACACCCACGGGGCAGAAAATATTGCCTATGTGCGTATGGAAGCCACAACGAACTTAATTGGCGGACAGCCATTCTCGTTGGGTAACCTGCGCGCTGTCAAGCAATTAGCTGAAAAGTATAGCATCCCTGTTGTGTTTGACGGCAGTCTGATCGCTGAAAATGCATACTTCATCAAAACCCGCGAAAAAGAATACGCCGAGAAATCCATTCACGAGATCATTCTGGAAATGATGCAACTGGTGGATATCTTATACCTTTCGGCAAGAAAATGCGCCGGTGCGCGCGGCGGGCTAATTGCCACAAACCACAAAAATCTTTATGATCAGCTACTGCCCTGGCTGCCGGTCTATGAAGGCTTTGCCACCTACGGCGGCATGTCCACAAAAGAGATCGAGGCGATGCGCGTTGGCTTGACCGAAATGCTCAACATAGATGTTGCCAGCAGCGCGGTTGACTTCGTTAGATATTTTGTGGAGAAGCTCGAAGAAAGCGGCGTTCCGGTCGTTACCCCTGCCGGAGGGCTGGCTTGCCACATTGACGCTCAGCGCTTTCTTCCTCACCTGCCACAATCGGCATACCCCGCTGGCGCCCTGGCAGCCGCGTTTTACCTCGTTTCAGGCATCAGAGGCATGGAACGGGGCACCATTTCCACCGACCGCGACGCCGATGGAAAAGAAATCTTTGCCGATTTGGAACTGCTCCGGCTTGCTCTGCCGCGCCGTGTGTATACCATGTCTCACGTCGAATACGCCGTTGACCGCCTGTCGTGGTTACACAAACATCGCAAATTGATCGGCGGGCTGAGATTTGTCGAAGAACCGCCAGTATTGCGATTCTTCTTCGGCAAGTTGCAGCCAGACAACGGCTGGGAAGACAAGCTGTATCAGGCTTACCTCAAAGACTTCGGCGCCATTTAGACACCCGCCACGCACCTCAAGGATTTGCCCATTTATGCAAAACCATGATGCGCGCAAATCCTTGAGGTTTCATAAAGAAAGTCCCTCCTTTATTGCCAAATCAACTTTGTACACGCTATAATTAACGGCATAAAATGGAGGATTCGTATGTTAAAAGACCTGATTTGTAAAAACAGAAGTTATCGTCGCTTTTACCAAGATTTTCCAATCAGCATGGAAACACTACGAGAAATGGTTAACTGCGCGCGTCTATCCCCATCAGCCAGAAACCTGCAACCGCTCAAATATTATCTATCCTGCACCCCTGATACCAACGCAAAAATATTCCCCTATCTCGCCTGGGCGGCATATCTCACCGATTGGGAAGGACCACAAGAAGGCGAGCGACCTTCCGCTTACATCATTGTTCTTGGAGATAAAAACCTGGCACAGTCTTTTGGCATTGATCATGGCATAGCCGTTCAGAGTATGCTACTATATGCCGTTGAACAGGGTTACGGGGGCTGTATTATTGCCTCCATCCAGAACAAAGACGGACTGCGCCAGACCCTTCACCTGCCAGAGCAGTATGAGATCCTTTTTGTCCTGGCGCTGGGCAAGCCCAAAGAGGAAGTAGTGATCGAGACAATGCCCGCCTCTGGAGACTACAAATACTGGCGCGACGAACAGGGAGTGCATCACGTCCCCAAACGCTCCTTAGATGAGCTAATCATTAGTTAAGAAAGCTTCATGAGACAGATCGAAGAGTACCTCAATACCGAACAATTACAAATCTGGCGCTCACTGGATAATCCATACAAAATCCAGGCTTTTCTCGACCAGATACCATATTCCACAGACGATTTCAATCGCTGTCCATTACGAGTCATACAGGATCAATGCGCCAACTGCTTTGACGGTGCGCTTCTCGCTGCTGCTGCCCTCCGCTGTCTGGGATTTCCCCCCTTCATCCTTGACATGCTGCCCGAGCCGGACACAGACGATGATCACATTCTGGCAATCTACAAAGTCAACGGCTGCTATGGTGCAGTGGCAAAATCCAACTTCGCCTGTCTGCGCTTCCGTGAACCAGTGTATCGCTCATTGCGCGAACTGGTTATGTCTTACTTTGACTGGTTTTACAATTCCAGCGGGCAGAAGACCCTGCGCGCATATAACCGCCCCCTGCACCTTGCCATGTTCGATAGATACGAATGGGTAACGAATGACGAATGCGTCGGCCTTATCGAGCAGCGTCTTTACCAGCTAAAACCAATTCCGATCATCTCTGTCGAAATGGCACAACATCTTTACCCAATGGACGATCTCACCTACAGGGCTGGCATGTTAGGCGTCAACCCTGAAGGGCTTTACAGACCATCAAAAAGTTAAAATACAAAACACATTGCTCTCAATATGTCCTCTCGACAAAACTACCAGTATATATCATGTGTGAGGTGCAATTATGTTTGGCTTTTTAGAACAATTTAGCCCCATCATTCAAGCGCTCTTTGGCACATTATTCACTTGGGGATTAACCGCTAGCGGGGCCGCCGTCGTTTTTTTTACAAAAAGCGTTAATCGCAAAGTGCTTATCAGCATGTTGGGGTTTGCCGCCGGTGTGATGATTGCCGCCAGTTATTGGTCTCTCCTTGCCCCTGCAATTGAAATGTCGCTGGAAATCGGCATACCAGCCTGGTTGCCAGCAGTCACTGGGTTTTTATTAGGCGGTGCATTCCTGTATGGCGCCGACAAATTGATCCCCCACCTGCACCTGGGGTTGCCCATAAAAGAGGCGGAGGGCATCAAGACAAGCTGGCAGCGCAGCATTCTGTTGGTCATTGCCATTACCATGCACAACTTCCCCGAGGGACTTGCCGTCGGGGTGGCATTTGGCGCTGTAGCAGCCGGTTTGCCATCTGCCGAACTGGCTGGCGCGGTGGCGCTGGCAATCGGCATTGGCTTGCAAAACTTCCCTGAAGGAATCGCCGTTTCTATGCCACTGCGCGGAGAAGGGTTATCGCGTTCCAGAAGTTTCTTCTATGGACAATTATCTGGGGTAGTGGAACCTATCGCGGGTGTCATCGGCGCTTCTGCTGTTTTTCTAATGCGCCCTATTCTCCCCTATGCTCTCAGTTTCGCCGCTGGCGCCATGATCTATGTTGTAATTGAGGAACTGATTCCCGAGGCACAGCGCGGCGAGAATACCGATATTGCCACACTGGGCGCAATGCTTGGCTTCTCTATTATGATGTTTTTGGACGTTGCACTTGGATAAACTGCCTGGTTGAATTAGGTATAATCAGAACAGTTGAAACAAAAGACACATCTAATACGTAGATAATGACGTGATGAACTTGCATCTTTTTGTTGTTCAATAAGGAGAAAAATAAAATGAGTATTGCAACATTAGTTGGCGGGCTTGCCACACTAGCTTGGATAGCAGCCATTGCAGTGGCTGTTGTTGTTGTGCTTCGCGCCTCGCGCGGCAGACCCATCAAGGCAGGTGGCACAATCATTGTGGTTGTAATCATCGGCGCGATCTTGCTCACTTCCATCAGCTCCGGGCTGGTTTTCATTGCTCCCCAAGAGCGCGGTGTGGTCATTTCTGCTGTCTCCCCCAAAGGCTATCGCGAAACCGCCCTTGAGCCCGGTCTGCGCTGGATTATCCCCTTCGCTGAGTCGGTTGTGCGTTATCCTATCTCAAAGCAAACATACACCATGTCCATCGCCAGTTCTGAGGGGCAGATCCAGGGTGACGATTCCATCGCAGCACGTACTGCAGACGGGCAGCAAGTTTATGTTGACGCTTCGGTCATCTTCAGCGTTAACCCATCCCAAGTCATCCAGGTACATATTACCTGGCAAGACCGTTACGCTAATGATCTGGTGCGCGCCCAGGCACGCGGGGCAATCCGCGATGTCATCTCACAATACCGCGTCGAAGAGGTCAACACCACCAAGCGTACTGAAATAACCAATCTGATTACCCAGTCACTGGCAGAGGCATTAGCCCAAAACGGCCTTATCCTGGATGATTTCGTCTTGCGCAACATCACCTTCTCCCCCGAATACGCTGCCTCCGTAGAGCAAAAACAGATCGCCGAGCAGCAAGCACAACAGGCAAAATTCGTTGTAGAGCAGAAAAAACAAGAAGCCGAGCAAGCCCGTCAGACCGCTCAGGGTCTGGCAGATGCAGCCGTAATCAAAGCCAAGGGCGATGCTGACGCACGCATTATCCAGGCAAAGGCAGAAGCTGAAGCCTTGCGGCAGATTGCCGCCGCGCTGAAAGAAAACCCCGACCTGCTCACCTATCAGTACATCACCAAGCTTTCACCCAACATTCAGGCAATGCTTCTTCCCAGCAATGCCCCCTTCCTCTTCCCATTGCCTGAAATGCAATCGCAAATCACCGTTCCTGAATCTCTACCCACTCCAGCAACACCATAGAGCATAAATAATAGCAAAACCGTACAAAAAACCGCTGCATGTGTCCACATCAGCGGTTTTTTGTACACTCTGGCAAATACAGCCGCAAAATGCCGTTAGAAATCGCTGGTATAATTTTACTCATGAGCGAAATGGTTACTTCAGGTAAACAAATACGCCTGACAACGCTGTCCAGCTGCGCTGGTTGAGCTTCCAAGCTGAGCGCGGAAGCGCTGGCGCACGTGTTGCAGCCAGTAAAGGACACCTTTCAGGCTACCCATTATCCAGACCTGCTGGTAGGGCTGGATAGTGCTGATGACGCTGCTGTGTGGCGTCTGGACAACCAGCGCGCCGTTGTATTGACCACCGACTTTTTCACCCCCGTAGTGGACGATCCATACGATTACGGTAGCATCGCCGCCGCCAACAGCCTCTCAGATATCTACGCGATGGGAGGGAAGCCCTTCCTGGCGCTCAATATCGCCGCCATGCCCCCTAACCTGCCAGCAGAGATTACCAGCCAAATCATCCGCGGCGGCGCTGAAAAAGCCCGCCAGGCAGGCGTCATCATTGCTGGTGGGCACACTGTGCAGGATAAAGAGCCCAAATACGGACTGGCAGTGTTAGGATTTGTACACCCGGACCATATCCTTACCAAGGGCGGCGCTAAACCAGGCGATTTCCTAGCACTAACCAAACCGCTCGGTTTTGGTGTTACCACCACCGCTCTCAAGCGCGAGAAAGCCAGCGACGAAGATATCGCCGAAGTGATACGCTGGATGACTGAGCTGAACAACAAAGCCAGCCAAATCGCCGTTGCCTGCGAACTTAAAGCTGCGACTGACATCACCGGATACAGCTTTCTTGGGCACGCTTGGGAAATGGCACATGCCAGTCGGGTGGGCTTGCGCATTGAATTTGATAAAATTCCTTTCGTGAGTTGCGCCCAAAAATATGCACAGGCATGGACGTTTCCCGGCGGCGCTTCAGATAACCGTCTGCATTTTAGCCAGCATGTAACCTTTTCTCCAAAGATTGATGAGGCTTCGCAAATGCTTCTGTTCGACCCACAAACCAGCGGCGGGCTATTGCTTTCCATACCAGCACAAAAACTGGCAATCTTCCAGAAGCAGGCTGCCACGCTCCAACAACCTGTCTGGATTGTCGGTCAGGTCATCGAGGGCAACTCCATTCTGGTAGAATGATCCCCCTGACGCATCCCAAACATGTAAAATCATAAATATGCAGGAACTCTCAGAGCACCTTCAGGGTATTCTCAAAACCCTGCCCAGTAAGCCAGGCTGCTACATTATGAAAAACGCCGCTGGCGAAGTCATCTATGTCGGCAAGGCTGTCAACCTACGTAACCGGGTGCGCTCTTACTTCCATGCCTCTACAGAACTCAACATAAAAACCCTTCAACTTGTTCAGCGGATCGCAGACATTGAGTGGATTATCGTTGGGTCAGAGTTGGAAGCCCTGATCCTTGAGATGAACCTGATCAAAAAGCACCGCCCGCGTTACAACATTCGCCTCAAGGATGACAAAAGATACCCATATATCAAAGTGCACTGGGCAATGCCCTATCCTAAAATCACCGTAACCCGTCAGATGGAAAATGACGGCTCGCGCTATTTTGGCCCCTACACCAGCGTCTGGGCTGTTCATCAAACGCTGGATGTCTTGCGACGCATTTTCCCCTACCTGACCTGCGATCGCCAGATTACCGGAAAAGATGCTCGCGCCTGTCTATACTACGATATCAAGCTTTGCTCAGGCCCCTGTATTGGTGCTATTGACCAACTTCGCTATCGGCAGATCATTGATGACTTTTGTCAATTTTTGCAGGGGCATACTGAGCCGATCGTGTCGCGGTTGCGGCAGGAGATGGAGCAGGCAGCCGAGGAATTGCGTTTTGAGCAAGCCGCTGTCATCCGCGACCGCATTCAGGCAATTGACCGTGTGGTGGAAAAGCAAAAAGTTATTTCCAGCGAAGAAATGAATTCGGACGTCATCGCCATGGCGCGCAGCAATGGCGAGGCTTGTGTGCAAATCTTTTTTATCCGCAGTGGTAAACTAGTGGGACGCGAATACTTCATTCTCGAAGGCACCGAACAGGAAGCGGATGGCGAGATCATCACCCACTTCATTACCCAGTTTTACAATCAGGCAACCAATGTACCTGAACAACTGCTCCTCCCGCAGGAAATTGAGGAGGCGCGCATCATCCGCGAATGGCTGCGCACAAGACGCAACTGTCAGAAAGTCGAATTGAGCGTCCCCAGAGAAGGCACCCCCAGCGAGCTTATTCAGATGGCGGCTGAAAACGCCCGCGAAACGCTGCGCGCCCTGCGGGCGCAGTGGGATAGCGACACCAATCGTCAGTCACAGGCGCTGGCTGAACTACAGCAAGCTATGGCATTACCACAGCCGCCCAACCGTATCGAATGTTTTGACATTTCCAACACCCAGGGCACTGCCGCGGTTGCCAGTATGGTCGTTTTCGAGCAGGGTGTCCCCAGCAAAAAATACTACCGCCGCTTCAACATCCAGACTGTTTGCGGTCCGGATGACTTCGCCAGCATGGAAGAAGTCCTCACACGCCGCTTTCGCCGCTGGCAAAGCGCCCAGGAAGCCAGCAAACTGGGCAAACCGCCCGATCCCTCTTTTGCGCTCCTCCCCGATTTGCTGATTGTAGATGGGGGTAAAGGACAACTTGGGCGCGCCGTTAGTGTGCTTGAACAATTTGGCTTGGGCGATAAGGTTCCTGTCGCAGGCTTAGCTAAACAGCAGGAAGAGCTCTTCTTGCCAGGCAGAAGCGATCCTCTGGTTCTCCCGCGTCATTCACAGGGGTTATACCTTCTCCAACGCATCCGTGATGAAGCCCATCGTTTTGCCATCACCGCACACCGCAATAAAAGGACAAAACTTGGTATGGCATCTCGTCTTGAACAGGTGCCAGGCATCGGACCGGCACGCCGCCGTGAGCTGCTCCGGCGCTTTGGCTCTATCGAAGGCATACAAAATGCCAGCATAGACCAGCTGATGCAAATCAAAGGGATTACGGAAACATTGGCTTATGAGTTAAAACACCTTTTGGAAGATTAGATTCTTTTTACATTCGTTACTCAAACGACACCTCCTGGCATAATCCCCCTAATTGCTACCTGTAATGTGATTGTCCGTACACAAAATAAATGATACACTATTGACAAACGCGGAGGTTCAAATGAAATCCATAGGTTACATTATCGCTATTATCATTGCCGTTTTTGCCTGCGTTGGCGGTGCGGCGCTTTCCATTTTTGGCTTTCTGTATATTCTTGGTTCAGGCAGCCAATCTGGCAGCGCCAGCTGGTTGCCAACAGGCATTCTCCTGCTCATTATTGGCATCATCCTGCTGATTGTGGCCGCCGTGTTGGCATTCCTTATCTTCCGCCGTGCGAAAAAAGACAAAGAAAGCGAAGGCAAAGTTACCTACAAGGTCGAACTGCCCGGCAGCGTTTCGCTAAGCCAAATCAAATGCCAATCCTGCGGTGGTGTCCTCTCTTCAGATAACATCACCATGGTGGCTGGTGCGCCGGTCGTCAACTGCCCTTATTGCCACACAACCTACCAGCTCAGCGAAGAACCTAAGTGGTAAAAACCTTCTCCCCCCTGGAAGGAGACCTTATGAAAAACAAAATCATCAGCTGTATTTTGCTTGCTCTGTTGCTATTCTTCAACTTTAGCGCCGCTTCGGCTCAAACCTACCGCTTTGAGCTGACAAAGTCAGTAGTCAACTTTTTTGTCAACAGCGACGGCAGCGCCTCTATCGAATATTACCTGACTTTCAAAAATGACCCGGGTGCTTCTCCCCTTGACGCAGTAGATATTGGGTTGCCCAATTCCAGCTACGAAATGGGTAGTATTACCGCAGATATTGACGGGGTGCCCCTCAACAGCATTGAGACCTCTCCTTACGTATCGCCAGGGATTGCTGTTAATCTCGGCGCGGCTTCCATACCGCCTGGAAAAACTGCCACCGTGCATGTCTTCATTGGGCGGGTTACCCGCATCCTCCACCCCAGCGAAGAAGAAGAAGCTGAAAGCTACGCCAGCTTTCAGTTTTCGCCTACCTGGTTCGGCTCTGAATATGTGCGCGGCAAAACGGATATGACGGTTACCCTCTTTCTCCCGGCAGGGATGAATGAAACGGAACCGCGCTATTACCCACCGAAAAACTGGCCTGGATCAGGTGTGCCGGAGGGTGGCTTTGACGAACAGGGGCGCGTCTTTTACCGCTGGCAATCCAGCGAAGCCAATGGTTCCACCCAATATACTTTCGGCGCAGGGTTTCCGGCGCGTCTCGTTCCACCCGAAACGATCGTTGCCCCACCTCAAACAGGCCCCTTTGATTTCATCATCAGCGCGCTTAGCCTGGTATTTGAAAATCTGTGCTGTTTTGGCTTTGGCGCTCTTTTTGTGATCCCATGGATTTGGGGCATCTATCAAGGCACAATCGGCGCTCAAAGGCGAAAACTAAAATACCTGCCGCCCAAAATCTCCGTAGAAGGACATGGCATCAAACGCGGTTTGACTGCCGTCGAAGCTGCCATCCTTATGGAACAGCCTATGGATAAAATCATGACCATGATCCTGTTTTCAGTCATCAAAAAAGGCGCTGCTACCGTTGTCAGCAAAGAGCCGCTCAAGCTTGAAATCGCCAAACCGCTACCCGAAGGGCTGCATAATTACGAAAAGGAATTTCTTGAGGCATTTGAGACTGACCAACAAACTGCACAGCGTAGCAAACTTCAGGAAATGATGATCAATCTGGTCAAGAGCGTAACTGAAAAGATGAAAGGCTTTAGCCGCAAAGAGACGGTTGAATACTATAAAAGCATCACGGAAAAAGCCTGGCAGTACGTCCAAGCCGCTGATACACCCGAGGTCAAGACGCAAAAATATGACGAGGTTATGGACTGGACAATGTTGGACAAAGAGTACAGCGGGCGCACACGCGAGACTTTTGGAAGCGGCCCAGTGTACGTCCCAATGTGGTGGGGGCGCTACGACCCGGTCTTTCGTTCCTCCTCTTTCGGTAGCGGCCAAGCCACCGCTACGGCTGGACCTTCTGCAGGAGGGCGTCCCTCAGCCGGACAAACCTTCTCAATGCCCAGCCTGCCCGGTTCCGATTTTGCCGCTTCGGTCATTAACAGCACACAGACTTTCTCTGCGGGTGTGTTAGGCAACCTTGCCGCGTTCACTGGAGGGGTTACCAACAAAACCAACCCTATCCCGGTGAGCAAATCTTCGGGATACCGCGGCGGTGGCGGCGGGCGCAGCTGCGCCTGTGCCTGTGCCTGTGCCGGTTGCGCCTGCGCTTGCGCTGGCGGTGGCAGATAGTTATTCCAAAAAATCAGCCACATGGGAACCAGCTTTCTCAAACGCGTTTTTTACACCCCTCCGCCGCCACCAGCAGCGGGTCTCTACCACTACCAACTCAACATCAATGGCGGCAAGAGCCGCGTTCACCTGCGCATTGAGGCTGATGGATACGGGCTTCTGATCATCAATGCCAACCACATCTTCCATCTTAACCCTACAGCGGCTTACACCGCATATCTCCACTTGCAACATCTGCCCGCCTCCCACATTGTCAACGCGATCAGGCGCTACTATCAAGTCTCAGCACAACAAGCGCGTCAGCATTTGGAGGCATTTCTTCCACAACTTGAATCCATCCTTGACCCCAATGGACCCTGTCCAGTGTGCGATCTCGACCTGGAAACGCTTGCCCCCTTCTCGGCAAATCCTTCAGCGCCTTACCGCATGGATTTGGCAATCACCTACCGCTGCAACAATAATTGCGCCCATTGCTACAACGCCCGCCCGCGCAATGGAGAAGAGCTAAGCACAGCCAAATGGAAAAACATTCTGGACCGTCTCTGGGATTTAAGCATCCCCCACATTGTTTTCACCGGCGGAGAACCCACGTTGCGCCCAGACCTGCCAGAACTTATTACCCACGCTGAACAATTAGGGCAAATTACCGGCATCAACACCAATGGGCGTATGCTGAAACAACCAGCCTATGTGCAAAAACTTGTCGAAGCGGGGCTTGATCATGTACAAATCACGCTTGAATCCCATAACCCCGCCATTCACGATCACATGGTGGCTGCGCCCGGCGCATGGGAAGACACGGTAAAAGGCATCCAAAATGCCCTATCCAACCGCCTGTTTGTGATGACCAACACGACCCTTCTGCAGGAAAACAGCCGCTATCTCGCCGAAACGCTGCACTTTTTGGCTGATCTGGGTGTCCCTACAGTTGGATTGAATGCTCTGATATACGCTGGGCAGGGAGCAAACGTTGGAACAGGGCTACCTGAAAGTCAATTGCCACCACTGCTCAACCTGGCGCGCCGCATCACTGAAGAAAACCATCAAAAACTTATCTGGTATACCCCAACCCAGTACTGCCATTTTGACCCTATTCAGATGGAACTCGGTGTAAAAGGCTGCACCGCCGCTCTCTATAACATGTGCATCGAGCCAGACGGCAGTGTCATCCCCTGCCAGTCCTATTACCAGTCGCTCGGGAAGATCCTTGACCAAGATTGGGAATCCATTTGGAATCATGAACTTGCCCGCGCTTTACGTCAGCGCAGCAATCTCCCGGTAGATTGTCAACTGTGTGCCTATGTGAAGGAATGCGGCGGTGGCTGTCCGCTGGCGCGCCAGAACGCAACCTATCCTGTTCCTATCCCCATCCACCCTCATTTTGCCAAATAAAGAGGAAGGTGCAACATGAACCTGATCGAAAAACTAAGGCAATTTCTGACCCCCGTTCACCCACTGCCCCCTGGTATGTTTCACTACCAGTCGCCGCCAGACTCACCCCGTCCTTACCGCCTGCATCTGCGCCTGGAGCCTGATGGTCAGGGGGTACTCATTGTCAATGCTAGTACTGTACTTCACCTGAACCAGACCGCGGCAGAGTATGCATATCACCTGATCAAACAGACACCCGACGAAGATGTGGCAAAAAGCATGGTAAAACGCTACCGCGTGCGCAAGGAACAGGCTCTCAATGATTACCATGACCTGACGGACCGTCTCAACTCGCTCATCGAAACACCCGACCTTGACCCCGAAACCTTTTTGGGCATCGAACGCCACGAGCTGTATGACACCCAGCTATCAGCACCCTACCGCCTGGACTGCGCCCTCACCTACAAGGTGCCAGACAGTACAGCGCACCCTCTCGCTCCTATGGATCGCGTCAAGCGCGAACTGCTGACAGAGGAATGGAAAACCATTCTGGAAAAAGCCTGGCAGGCAGGTATTCCCCACATCATTTTCACCGGCGGTGAACCGACATTGCGTCCCGACCTGCCGGAACTTATCGCCCACGCCGAGCAGCTTGGGCAGGTAACCGGTCTCTTAACAGACGGCTTACGCCTGACAGAACCCAAATACCTGCATCAGTTGCTGCAAGAAGGGCTGGATCATGCAATGCTTCTGCTTGACCCCTCGAATGAGCAATCTTGGGAAGCGCTGCGTGACCTGCTGGCGGAAGATATCCACACGACCGTGCATCTTACCATCACCCAAGCCATCACCCCCAGCTTGCCCAAACTGTTAGATCGCATGTCACAAATGGGAGCGACGCATCTTTCGCTTAGCGCGGAAACCCCTGCCCTCAAAGACGACCTCAAAGCAGCCAGCCAGGCAGCCGCCGAGCGTTTCCTCACACTTGTCTCAGACCTGCCTGTGCCGTACTCCCGCTTCAACCCAGTCACAATAGAAGAGGAAGAAGAGACACTCCCTGATGGCAGCGGAAAAGCCTGGTTGTATGTTGAGCCGGATGGGGACGTGCTGCCCGCTCAGGGCGCCTATGAACCACTGGGCAACCTGCTAAACGATAGCTGGGAGAAGATCTGGCAGAAAAAATGACGCTCAATCCGCAGGAATGGCATGAGCGCTACAGCTTACAGGCAACCTGGACCAGCAATCTTCGGCGTCATCTGCTCCCCAAGTTCAAACCAGAACATCGCCAGCGTATATTGGAGGTGGGGTGTGGCAGCGGCGCAGTGCTGTCAGACATCATATCCCTGACATCCAAAAGTCAGATATGTGGCCTGGATATTGACCTGTCTGTGCTCAAACTGGCAAAGATTTACTGCTCCGGTGCAGCATTTACCTGCGGCAACGCACTGCACCTGCCTTATCCTTCAAACAGCTTTGATTTATGCTACACGCATTTCTTTCTGCTATGGGTGAATGCACCTCTGGCTGCGCTGGAGGAAATGTGCCGCGTGACTCGGCATGATGGTTATGTCGTCGCTTTCGCCGAACCGGACTATGGCGGTCGTATAGATTATCCTCCCAGCCTTGAGGAAATGGGAAGATTACAGCGCCAAGCACTGCTTGCTCAAGGCGCCAACCCCGACATAGGACGTCAACTTGCCGGTTTGTTTCATAAAGCCGGTCTCAAAGATATTCACTATGGCATATTAAGCGGGCAGTGGAGCAAACCGCCCGCGCCTGAGGAGCGCGCCTCCGAATGGAAATTTCTTCAACATGACCTCAAAGGTCTGCTCTCCCCCGAAAGGCTGAAGGAACTGCATACCCAAGAGACGCTTGCCTGGCAGCATGGCGAACGCGTCCTCTTTGTACCCACATTTTACGCCTGGGGGCAAAAATAAACACAACGCCAAATATTTGCAAAATCGAAGAACTGCGGTATAATTGACTTTATTCGGGGCGTGGCGCAGACCGGTTTAGCGTGCCTGCATGGGGTGCAGGAGGTCGGAGGTTCAAATCCTCTCGCCCCGACCATAGACTACATACATACCTAAAGTCCACAAGCAAGCGGTCTCTGGTTGTCATTTCTCCAGGAGAAACACATGACCAGAGACCTCTTGCTTTCTCAATAGCGGCTACCGTTTCGTCAGCACATACGTCCCTTGATTGGTGACAGCCACAAGCAAGATCGCCCGTGCCACTTGGCGGTTCTCGTCTATCTGCTTTGCTTTGCCCCCCAGCCGTCTGCCCGTTCTTACTGAGTATGTGCCTGCGATCTGCTTAATCCGCACCCATTCATAGAGCGGCTGCCCCGGCTCGGTAATCGAAAGCGGCGGCGTGTGCGGCTTTGTCCCATATTCCACTGCCTGCGCGTATGGTAGCCCGCGCCCAGCGCCAACTTCTACGGATATTGCCTCTTTGGTTACCTGCACCTCGCTGGAAGACACGCTTCCCCGCAAATCGCCGGTAGCCACGCTGTCGTTATCGGTCAGGTTCTGCTTAATTTGATCTTCCAGCAATTTGCCGGCTTGTGCCATTGCATCGCGAATGGGAAAATAAACATCCTCTCGCAAATCACCGCTTTGCTCAATTAATTCTATAATTTTCTCCAAGCCCTCAATTACCAAATCTTTTTTGGTTGACATATTGAAATTGCCTCTTATCTATGCTAAAATAACATTGCGCTTGGGGTGTAGTCGCCCAGAGCACGCCTTGAGAAGACCGGGATGGTGGGCGCTCCGGCAAGCGTAACGATAAGGTAAAAACTCCGGTGGTGTAATTCACGCAGGAAAGCATACCCGCAAGGGAGGTGTAACCCTAGCGTAAGGTTACCCGGAGTTTTTATTTTTGCGTTGTTAAATACGATGTCAGCAAAAAAGGATTCTCGTCCATCTTAACAACTACCTTTAGATAAAAATTTCTCCCACTTGGTGACTTCCGTCTTAAGTCCAAATAGTAATCTCGCAACTCACCACGATCTTTGAAAAAAGTTGGAGATAGTAAAGCCTGTTCAATATTTTCAATAAATCCTTTTACTTCTGGATGTCCAAACTGAGCATGGCGCAGGCGCTCACCAGTCACCCGTACACCTCCAATTTCAGTATAAGTCTGTATATCCGTAACTTCTTCAATGCTATTTCTCCGGTTGTCCCTCAGCGGATGATCCGCTGGTAGATACTTCACCTGCTCCAGCGTCACCGGCGCAACCGCACAGCGGCAATGCGGATGTCGCGGCGGCAATCCGTCCCCAAACTTCGGATCGAGATAAAACGGCTCACCCAGTCGCACCGTCTTGTTATGCAATTCCCTGCACTTCGGGCAAGCACCTGTCTGCCCGTCTAGCCAGCGCATTCCGCGCACCACGCCGCTTTCCTGATAGCCTAACTTCGCACCCTGTGCATGCGCACGGATTACCTCTGTGCGAGCAATCCGCGTCGCCCGCCACTCCGGGAAAATGGTCTGCTCCGCATCATTCCGCAGGTCGGCAATTTCATCTCGAATCTGATACATTGTCTTTCCCTCGCTCAAACCGCCGGTAACAATCTGCGCGATGCCCGTCTGCACATCCGGCAAGATACCCGTGACCAGCTTGCTCGCGTTCTCCCGCGCCCATGCCAGTGCCACCGGTTGGATGTAATCCCAAGAGAGTTTCACTTGCAATTGACGTCCCGCTGTCTGCGCTCCCGCTTGCAAAGCGTTCAATAAAACGGAAGTCAAAATCTCAGCCAGCCTCTCGCTCCACATCCGCCACCACACCTGATCGTTCAACCGCGCCAAAATAAACCCCGGCAGCGGTTCATCCTTCGTCATCTTCTCAACATCCGTCAGGTCTTCGAGAAATTCAGCAAACCAGCGCATCAATGCCTGACGCAGCTCTTCTTCAGCCCGCTCCAGTGCGCTCTGCACCCGGTTCGCCGCATATTCGGGATGATACGGCTCGACCTGTTTCTCCAACTCATGGGTAACGAAAGGGCTGCGCTTTCCCGACCTCCCGCGCGGGAAAAAGGCACTTCTGCAAACCGCCGTTAAGAAAAGCGTCGAACACTTCAGCGGCTTCATCCGCCGTCCGGCAAACATTCAGCCTCGCCCGAACCTCATTCTGCAAATCCAGCGGTAGAACCTCACTCACGAACTGCTCACGCGTCTTCCCCTTGAACAACGCCACCGCATTCTGACGCCAGCGGTGCAGCTCGTACTTTGCCGCTCGCTCAAACAAAGATGAATACTGCGCAGGCAGCCCGACCATCGGCGTACTCAACGCTCCTCCCCGAAACTCCATCGGCACGCCCAGCCGCTCCTGCACATACGCCGGGCTGTATACCCCCATCGAGAGATATACCTGGTCAATCTGCGCCCGCCTCAATTCATCCTCCGGCGGCTCCAGCCCGATCCATTTGAATTCCAAATCCGCACGTTTGAAATAATCCCGGATAATCCTATCGAACAATGCCTTGAGATACCCTGTGATTGGGCCAATCATTGAGCGGTACTGTGCGTTCTCCATCCCCTGCACATAACCAGACCCGCCCAGACCGGCAGACGGCACAAGTCCAAACTCTGCCGGGTTATTCCCAAACGCCCAGCAGATCACCTGCATCAGCCACTTATCTACTTCGATCTTATCTGCATCCCCCTGCTGCGGCTGGAAGATTGACTGCGCGCCGTTGCCAGGTACGAACAGGATTTTGCTTGCCCGGTGAATATCCCCCTTTGCCAGAGCTTCAAAGTAATCCTGGAAGACGCTCAGCTGTTCCGTTGTCCACTCTGGCGAGACGCTCACCAGCACGCCCGGAATGTTTCCCTCCGTAAACCATCCCAAACGCACGGCGTCATGGTGGATCGCTGTATTGATTGCCATCAATGCCCACTCGATTGGGCTTTCCCCGTATGGCGTATGCGACTTAGCATTGAGCGGCGCATAAATCAGCCGATCCGCCGCGTAATGCGTCACTGGCGCCCCGTATAGCACCTGTAAATATGCCGGCTGCGGCGGTCGTGGAATGCGTCCGCGCAAATCCAGCAATGGACGGATCGTTGCCCCATCTACCAGATCAAGAGACACCAGCCGGCCATCCTGCATATCTGGGTAGATGGTTACTGCATCAATCGTCAACAGCGTTTCCAGCAACTGATTTACCCATGAATCAAAATCATTTATTCCGTCCGGTTGCTCGAAAAAGCGCACCACCGGCTCGGTAACCACCTGATAACCATCCACCCCGTCGCCTTTGGAAACAATATCCCATTCCAGCCCGCGCACCGTGCGCTTGATCAACTCGATATTCAAGCGTATCTCTTTACTCGACTGCGCCAGCGCCCGCAACATTGAAAACGGCAGCACGCCAAAACCGGCACGCGGCACAGTGATTAAATTGGATTCCCGACTGATACCTGAACAACTTGAAAACTGATAGCAAACGGTCTGTTAGCATTTTCGCTTGAGAAAAACATGACCCTTCAAAATTTTATGTGATTGAATATGCCCTCCCCAATTTCATGGTAGAATAATTCAAACAAGAAAATCCTATTTCAACTGCAAAAGGAGAAGAAAATGAAACGCTTTATCTTTCTTAGCCTGCTTGTCATGCTTATCGTGTCCCTTCTCACCGCCTGTGGTGGTGGAAAACCGGCAAACAAGCTGGAAGAAATCAAGCAGAAAGGCGAAATGGTCGTCGGCACCTCCCCCGACTATCCGCCGTTTGAATATGTCGACTCGGCTGGCGCAATCACTGGTTTTGACATTGAGCTGATTAACGAGATTGCCAAACGCATGGGCGTCAAGGTCAAGATCGTGGATATGCCCTTTGATAGCCTGATTGCGGCAGTGCAGGAAGGCAAGATTGATCTCTCCATCTCTGCCTTCAACTACACCGAAGAGCGCGACAAAAATGTGGACTTCACCGACGCCTATTACTATGCCAAAGATCGCTTTCTAGTGCGGGAGGACTTCTCCGAAAACATCACCAAAGCTGAAGACTTTGCCAAATACAAGATTGGCGTTGGCACTGGCACCACCCAGGAAGGCTGGCTGCAGGAAAACCTGGTAGATACCGGTCTGATGCCTGCTGAAGCCCTTTACCACTATGACCGCGCCGAACAGGCAGCCTTGGACGTTAAATCCGGACGCATTGATGTTTATATGGGAGACAACGCCGTCGTGGATGCCCTTGCCAAACAGCTGGGCGGAATGAAGGTGGCATTTGAAGCCGAACTGTCCAGCGGGCCTGTGATGATGGTCATACCCGAAGGCGCCAAGGAGTTACAGGCAGAAATCAACAAGCATATCAAAGCCCTGCTCGAAGAGGGTTTTGTAGATAAGTTAGCAGTCAAGTATATTGGCGGCGGTGGGTAACTTTCACCCATACAACCTGGACAAAAAATCTCTCTAAGGGATGAGCAAAGGGCACATGCAAAGAAAATATCAAGATTTCTTCATGTGCCCCTTGTATCCTTAGTGATTCCGCCAAAAACATGCTTTCACAGATACCTACATACATTCTCAGCGGGATGGCTATCACCATAGCGGTAACGCTGGTAGCTCTTCCAATGGGGTTTGTTCTCGGGCTGACATTTGCGCTATTGCGGGTTTACGGCGGAAAGTTCCTCTCTGCCATCATGGCAGCGTATAGTACCATCATGCGCGGCGTTCCGCCTCTGGTGTTGCTCTTTGTCCTATACTTTATCATCTCCGGCGTCATCAATTTGACGCCCTTTTGGGCAGGCTCGCTGGCGCTAGGGGTTGTCAGCAGCGGGTATCAGCTTGAAATCATTCGCGGTGCACTATGTTCAGTGGGCAGCACTCAAATGACCGCTGCCCGCGCCATTGGGATGAGCAGAGCAAAAGCCGTCCGCTATATCATCCTGCCCCAGGCATTGCGTCTGATTATTCCATCCTGGTCAAATGAAGCCTCCGTTGTCCTCAAAGATTCTTCTCTTGTATCAGCGCTAGGCGTCGCCGAAATCACACGCAAATCTCAACTCATTGGCGCAAGCACATATAAGTTTCTCCTTGCCTTTCTAACAGCAGCACTCATCTACTTCATCCTCGTTTTCTTAACCAACCGGCTTTTGGATTACGTTGAACGAAAAACCCGCATTCCGGGCTTCTCACACCACAGCACTTTGTGAGATAAGGAGATCCATAAGTGGACAAATACATCCTTGAAATCCAGAACATCTCCAAACGATACGGTGGAAATGTCATCTTGAAAGACATCTCACTTAACGTTCGCGAGGGTGATACGGTCGTCATTATCGGTCCAAGCGGGACAGGAAAAAGCACCTTACTACGCTGCATCAACCTGTTAACCCGCATTGATACAGGAAAGATATTGCTTGACGGCAAAGACATCACTACCAAGAACGTCAGCGAGGATGAAGTGCGTCAACATGTGGGAATGGTATTTCAGAATTTCCTGCTTTTCAATCACCTGACAGCCCTCGATAACGTCATGATTGGGCTGACTAAGGTGCGCAAGATGCCCGCTAATCAGGCAAAAGAGAAAGCCATGCAAGAATTAAGGCGCGTCGGGTTGGCGGATCGCGCCTCCCATTACCCCGGACAACTCTCCGGCGGACAGCAGCAGAGAGTTGCCATTGCTAGAGCTCTGGCAATGGACCCGCGCGTGATGCTGTTCGATGAACCCACCTCTGCCCTCGACCCGGAGCTCATCGGCGAGGTGCTGGAGGTCATGCGCAAACTGGCTGAAGAAGGCATGACCATGTTATGTGTGACCCATGAGATGGGCTTTGCACGCGAAGTTGCAGACCGTATCATCTTTATGGAGCACGGCGTCATCGTGGAAGAGGGTCCGCCAGCGGAACTGTTCTACCGCCCAAAATTTGAGCGCACACGAGAATTCCTCTGGAAGATTACCGAACTATACGGCAAACATAAGGACGAAGAAAAACCGGGCGATACATCAACATGAGCGAATGGTTCACCTTATTCAGCAACAGCCTGCCCGAATTCTGGAAAGGCACGCTGATCACCCTGCTGCTGACCTCTACAGGACTGGGAATAGGCTTTCTTCTTGGCATACCCGCCGCGGTGATCCGCATCTACGGCAGCAAATATCTCCGCTGGCTGGCAATTGGATACATCGAATTGTTTCGCGGCACACCCGCCCTGGTGCAACTATTTGTCATCTACTACGGCTTGCCAGACATGGGCATCACTCTCGACCGCATCCCGGCAGCCATTATTGCTTTAGGACTCAACAGCGGCGCTTATCAGGCAGAGTACTTCCGCAGTGCTATCCAGGCAATTGGACACGACCAGATGATGGCAGCCCGGGCAATCGGAATGAGCCGTATCAAAGCCATTTGGAATATTATCCTTCCGCAGGCAATGCGCTTGGTGATTCCTGCATGGTCAAACGAGCCGGTCTCCCTCCTCAAAACAACCGCCATCGCTTTCCTCATCGCTGTGCCCGACCTGATGACCAAAGCCAAAATGGTTGCTACCCGCACCTATGACCCCATTGGAGCATATCTTGCCGTTGCCGTAATCTATCTTATCCTGGTCGTTATCCTCACGGCAATTTTAGAATACATCTCCAGGAAGAGTAGAATCCCAGGATTCGACTTGGAGATCGAAGCCCAGCGATCAACATAAAACTACTCCTGCGGGGAAAACCATTTCAGGAGACATACCGACAGCCCCGTCACACCAACCCATTGCACCTGGTGTAGGTCAAGCAATCCAATAATAATTCACCCAGCCCAAAAAATATAGCGTCTGCAGCGCAAAAAACGCTGCCAGAACTAGCCAGCGCCAAAACCCCCGTTCCAGCCTTTCAGCTAACAGGATAAATATCGGAAACACAACCACCAAAAACCGCGACGCGGAAAAAAACGTGCCTGTCGCTACCGGCGCTATCAGCATCAACAACGCATACATGTGCATTCCGCCCGCAGATATCCTCCGAAAACCCCAAAGCAAAAGAAGCGCAAACAGCACCCACAAAAACACATCCATTTTGTATACATCTGCAACCGGGGTCGAAAAAACTTCTTGCAAATTCGCCCACAATCCCCCGCCCCTCTCCCACGCCTTTTGCGCCATAACTGGCGCCCAGTAACTCCCCGAGATTTTATAAAGCCCAAGGAAATGCAGCACGGCTGATAAGGGCACCAGCAACACCCACGCTAAATCCAGACGAATTTGGCGAAACCTCCACGCACGTCCCGCAAAATATATCCATAACAGGGGGACAACAATCAATATCCCCTGTGGACGGGTAACCGTTGCCATGGCTGCCAGACCGCAGGCTATGACCCACTTTGCGCGCAGCCCTGCCAAAACAACAGCCACCGATAACAGCAAGAACAGGCTTTCTGTGTAAAAGCAGGAGAAGAAAAAGGCAGTGGGAAAAACAAAAAGAAACTCCAGAGAGCGCCGCGCCAGCGCCTCATCTTTCTTAACCTGCTCAACCAGAAGATAAAAGAGCCAACCGCCCGCTAAAAATGAAAAATTTGAAATCAATAAACCAATCAGAAGATATACACTGCGCGAGACCCATGCATTTGGTAACAACCAGGCAATACCTTTGATGAGATACGGATAAAACGGGTAAAATGCCACATTACTCAAATATTTTGCCAGGTCAGAAGGAGCACTGTATCCACCTTCAATAATGGAAAGATACCATTTTGCATCCCAGCGGCACCACATGTCGATCAAAAAATGTGGGGAAAGAAACCATCCTTGTTCAATGTACTTATCAAAAGAGGGATGTGGAACAAAATAAAAAGAAAACCAGCCAATTAATAGCCAAACCAGCCGCGTAACAACAAACGGGCACAACACTACCTCAAAGAACGTCGCTACGCGAAAAAGCCGGGCGTTCTCCTTAAGAAAAGCCCACCGATCCTTAAGACTAAAAACAAGGGGCATGAAAAAAGTATACCATGCAAAAACCTTTTTTTGACTTTTAGATGCTTTTATGCTATTCTTCTATACTAGAATCACGCTTTTACGCACCCCATATCTATCTTATTTTTCTGGAAGGTATGCATGCAGCTTCAACACGAACGTATCTCTGAAAACGTTTATTGGTTTCAATCTGAAATTTACGCCCAGGTTACCGCCGGGGTAGTTACAGGACCACAATGGGCAGCCATTATTGACACTCTGGCAACACCCGAAGAAACACTTGAAATGCGCACGTACATCGAAGAACAGCTAAATGTGCCAGTGCATTACATCATCAACACCCACAGCCACGCTGATCATGCGTGGGGAAATTGCTTTTTTCCAGGAGCAACGCTGATCGCCCATGCGCTCTGTCGAAAACTGTTTGAGGAAAAAGGGCAAAGCGCTTTGGAACTCGCACGTCAGCAAAACCCCATCTTTAAGCAGGTAAAGCTGGTTTTGCCTCATCTTACCTTTACCCAGGGACAACTTTCACTGCGTATTGGCAAAAAGAATCTTATCCTGTTGCCTACACCAGGTCACAGTCACGACTCAATCTCTGTGCTTGTGGAGGAAGACCGCATCCTGTTCGCTGGCGACGCCTTCCTGCCTCTCCCTTACTTCGTAGATGGGGATATTGATCAACTAGCAAGTTCCATCAAGAATATTGGCAAAATGGGGCTCGAAAACATTGTGCAGGGCCACGGAGATATCATCCTGCGCGGTGAAATTGAAGACGCCGTAAAAGAAAACCTGGCATACCTCTCGGCACTCCGCAAAGCGGTACGCAATGCCCTGCGGCGAAAAAACCCCATTGAATTTCTCAACAGTGTGGATATCGAAAGCTGCAAGAAAAGCCGGGTAGCCCTAGGCGGTTTGGCAGCCGAACTGCACAAAAGAAACTTGGCCGCCCTCTACAAAAAAATGGCAGCATCGCCTGAAAGCCAGTCAGAAGACACTCCCGACAGCAACGACAGGACCATCTAAAACCCGGCAGACATCAGGAGTTTTCCTTGATGGACTCGAGAGGTTTTCGCTCCAACCGAACTTTTTTCAAACGCGCTCGCAAGCCCACAAGGCGCTCGGTGCCATTCATCAAGCGCATGATATTGGGTCGCAGCGCCCAAATTAAGAGCACCTGAGCGCCAACCCCATACACGACATACGCCCACGGCGAAGCGCCCGTAATTGCCCGCACGATGAAAATCACCGTTGCCAAAAAAGCCACGCTCATTGTGGTAAGGGAAGCATATCCGACAAAAATAAAAATCGCCGCCGAAAGCGGGAAAATGATCAACCCGCTTAACGGGTAAAGCGCAATTGCACCACCAAAACAGGAAGCGCCGCCTGCTCCACCCCGCAAACACACCCTGCCGCTCGCATCCCGCTCAAGCAGAAAAATCGAATAGTTATGTCCAATAATCACAAACAGCGCCGCCAGCACCTGCATCCACGCGTTTCCTGGCATAATCCACGAGACAATCCAGCCAGAAGAAACCCCTTTGACAATGTCCAAAGCCCCTGTCATCACTCCCGCAAACCATCCCGCAGCGCGCATGGCATTTGTCCCCCCTGTTCTACCGCTTTCGATCATGCGCACATCTTTTCCATTGGCTATCTTAACCACAATCAATCCCGATGGTATCGCACCGATTAAATATGCCAATACAATTATCGCGATTGCTTTTACGATCATCCTTTTCCTCTTCCTCAAAAAGAAATATGAGACACTCATTATAACCCAAAGCGCTTCTCGGCGTTACGCATACTCAAAAACCAGCAAGACTTCCTTATAACCTTTTTCACAAATATCAAAAGCCCGAACCTTCCATTCCACCCCATTATAAGACCAGATCAGCGAAACAACGCCAGGATAATAAAAGTGAGCAATATCCGTATCTGAGGGCACCTCAGGTCCTTTGGGATGCGAATGGTAAATGCCGACCAAGTCCATTTGTCTTTCCTCAAGATAAAGAAAGGCTTTTAATTGTTCGGCAGGTTCCATCTCAAAGCGAGTTGCGCTGTGCAGCATATTGGTTACGGGCAATACCGTCTCGACCACATCTCCTCTCCCACCCAACAAACCGCAGGCCTCCTCCGGCAAAGAACGAATGACGTGTTCTTTCATCTCCTTTAAGGTTGAAGCGCTTAACTTCAATCCCATACGATCACTTTGCCAAAAACTGGAAGAGAAGCCCAAGTGCTGCAAAAAACATCCAGCTAATTAAAGCCTCAAACACAACCCTGCGCGCAGTTTTTCCTTCCTCCAACAAACACGCCGCGCTGGTAAGGGAATATGCTGCACCCAGCAGCAGCAGCCCATAAGTCAGGGGCAGCACCGGTAAATACTGTAAGCCGATCGCAAGCTGTGAAACCACGACGGCAACCGCAATCCCCCAATCAATCTTCCAAACACCCGAAAGGCGCAAAAAAATAGCCCGCACAGAAGCCAGCGCCACCGTAGGAATCAAAAGGGGTAGCAGCACATACAGACGAACCCCTTCAGCACGCAAAGCAATCGCAAGGTAAAGATACAATGCAAAAGAAACGGCTGTGAGCCCAACAATAGCCAGGGGAGAATAAATATCAGAGAAGTCATAGACAACATATTCCGCCACCAAAACAAAAACAAGAAGCAAACTTCCCAAACCAAAAACAACCCACCAGCCGGGGCCCACGGCAATCGCGCTTAAGGGAAAACCGATTGCCCAGGCTGTCAAAGCAGGCAAAAACCAGTGTTGAAAAGAGCGGTGTTTGCCCCAGCTGGGATGTGCGCGCAATAACCACTCCATCCCCACAGCAGCCATTGCGGCAAGCAAAAAGGAGACCAAACGCACAAACCCAAAACGAAAAGTAAAAACTGCCCCTGCCACTGGCAAGGCTATCCCACTCTCCGGAATACTGACATAGGGGGTCAAGGCATAGGTAAGCAGAATAACGGCTGCCAATATGCTTAACTGGCTGATGTCAGGCAAATAGCGCGGCTTTATCACAACCCCATTTTACCACTGGCAGGTGTGGTAAAATATCCTGCGGTATGGAAAGCAAACAACCAGCAAATTCAACAAACATTGCCCCACCCAGGCTAATCCCAACGATCATTTCAGGCTTTAACGTTGTAGCCAATCATGTGTATCTGATCCTGTTTCCGGTAGCCCTGGATCTGTTTCTGTGGCTGGGACCGCGCGCCAGGATAAAAACGCTGCTTCAACCATTTGTTAACGACATTATCCGCTCTCTTGCGGAAGTAAGCGCGCCGGAACTCTCTGATCTTATCAAAATGGTAGAAACCGTCTGGCAAATAACGCTTGAACGTTACAACATTTTCACTGCCCTGCGTACCTACCCCATAGGCATTCCCAGCCTGTTTGCTTCAGTAGGATCACTAAAAACTCCTATAGGGGACGCCAGCATCTTTGAAATGCCTTCCATCACCAGCGCTATCGCTACCTGGATTCTCATGGGGCTGACTGGTATTATGTTTGGAAGCATTTACTTCAATGAAATTGCGCGTTCTGCCAGCAAAAGAGAAAAGATGGACTCGATTGCCTCAATTGGAAAGAAATACCTGCAAGTAGTCTTTTTTACCCTTGCGCTCATCTTTCTATTGTTGATAATTTCCATACCGATCAGCTTTCTTCTCACCATTGCAGCCATGATTAACCCACTCCTCTCACAAATCATCCTGGTAGTTATCACCGTGTCGATCCTGTGGCTGATATTCCCATTGGTGTTTTCTGTGCATGGCATTTTTGTATTCGAGCAAAACATCTTGATCTCCACGCTCAACAGTGTTCGCTTGGTTCGTTTCTTTCTCCCGGGCACAGGGCTTTTTGTGCTAACCGTACTGTTCGTTTCGCGCATCATGGACATGCTTTGGCGTACAGCGCCAGAAACCTCTTGGATGGCACTGGTAGGCATATTTGGTCATGCGTTTATCAATACCAGCTTGATTGCTGCCAGTTTTGTATACTACCTGAGCGGCATGAGATGGATGGAGCATCAAGTCCAAAATTTTGCAATGGCAAATCAGGCAAAAGTGTGAGAAATTATCTCTTATCACCCAAATTAGTTTCTGGAGGACGCTTTGGATAGAACAGTTGAACAAAGCGATTATACAGCAAGCACTATTCAGGTATTGGAAGGCTTGGAGGCAGTACGCCGCCGTCCGGGGATGTACGTCGGTGGCACAGACCAAAAAGCGCTGCATCACCTGATTTACGAAGTGGTTGATAACTCAATTGATGAGGCACTTGCAGGAGCATGCAACCGTATCGAGGTAACTATCCACGCCGATAACAGCGTAACTGTGGAGGACAATGGACGCGGTATTCCTGTAGATATTCACCCCGAAAAGAAAAAACCTGCGCTGGAAGTCGTCATGACCACACTCCATGCAGGTGGAAAATTCGGGAACGGTGCCTATAAGGTTTCGGGGGGACTGCATGGTGTCGGCGTCTCAGCAGTAAATGCCTTATCAGAATGGTGTGTCGTCGAGGTGCGTCGGGATGGATATATTTACTCGCAGAGATACGAGCGCGGTCATCCCGTCACCCCAGTGCAGAAAATTGGCAAAGATGAAAGTGGTAAAACTGGTACACGGACGACCTTTCTGTACGACCGAAGCATCTTCAAAGACAATAACATCGAATATCGCTTCGAAACCCTTGCTCAGCGATTTCGCGAAATGGCATTCGTTACCCGCCAGGTGCTAATACGCTTGGTAGATGAAAGAGTCAACCGAGAAATCAACTTCTACTTTGAAGGGGGAATTATTTCCTTTGTACATTTCCTCAACCGCAATCGCGAACCACTGCACGAAAAAGTCGTCCATGTGGAGAAAGAGATAGAGGGAATTGGCATCGAGGCGGCCATCCAGTTCACAGACGCTTTTACTGAGTCCATCTATGCCTTTGCCAATACCATTAATACGGTGGATGGAGGCACACACCTGACCGGCTTGCGCGGCGCCATCACGCGCAGCATCAACGATTACGCCAGACGCAACAATCTCCTCAAAGACAGCGACCCGAACTTCACCGGGGATGATACACGTGAGGGCTTGACCGCCATCATCAGCATCAAACACCCCGATCCGCAATTTGAATCCCAGACAAAAGTCAAACTGATGAACCCTGAGGTGCAGACTTTTGTCCAGCAGGTGGTCGGCGAAGCCTTCAGCGCCTACCTGGAAGAGACCCCCCAGGCAGCTAAAGCAATTATCCAAAAATGTCTGACTTCCGCCAGGGCAAGAGACGCCGCCCGCAAGGCACGCGACCTGGTTATCAGAAAATCCGCTCTCGAAAGCCTGACTCTGCCGGGCAAGCTGGCAGACTGCTCTGGCAGAGATAGCGAGCGTAGCGAGCTTTACATCGTTGAGGGCGACAGCGCTGGCGGGTCTGCCAAACAGGGACGCGACCGGCACTTTCAAGCCATTTTGCCGTTGCGCGGCAAAATCCTCAATACAGAACGCGCCCGTCTGGATAAGATTTTAGGCAATAACGAGGTCAAATCTCTCATTTCTGCTATCGGCACTGGCATCGGCGACACCTTCGATTTGAGTAACCTGCGTTACGGTAGAATCATTATCATGACAGACGCCGACGTTGACGGCAGCCACATCCGCGCCCTTTTGCTCACTTTCTTCTTCCGATACATGCCAAAGCTCATCGAAGAAGGCCATCTCTTTATTGCCCAACCCCCACTGTACCGTATCGCTCACAAAAACCAAGTGCGTTACGTCTATAATGAGCATGAAAAGGAAAAAGTGCTTAAAGAGCTAGGAACATCAGCCGAAAAAGCGTCCATCCAGCGTTACAAAGGTCTTGGAGAGATGAACCCAAGCCAGCTTTGGGAAACTACCATGAACCCTGAAAACCGTACACTGTTACAGGTAACGATAGAAGACGCCGCAGTAGCCGACAGAACCTTTGACATGCTGATGGGCGAAGCGGTCAAGCCGCGCAACGAGTTTATCAAAGGGCATGCCAAAGAGGTCAAAAACCTCGATATATAAACAATTTATTAACGTTTTCCCAAAACCTTGCAACTGCAATGCTTGTGTGTTAAAATCTAGCCTGTAAGCCGTTATTCGTTTTAGAGTGCATCGAAAAGTGGGAGCCCCCCACTTTTCGTGCGTATAAAGCCAGACTGTTGGAAATAGGTTTTGCTATGAAGAATGAATTTGTTCTTGCATTCAATGAGGTGCTGGAAGAAAAACAACTGCCCAAGGAGATCATCCTCCAGGCATTGGAATCTGCCATGGTGCACGCCTATCGCAAAGCGGTCAACGCCTCAAACGCCCAGCTAATTGAGTCAAAAATTGACCCGGAAACGGGCAAAGTCACCATCTTTGCCGAAAAAGAGGTCGTAGAATCCGTACAGGACGAACGCACGGAAGTCTCGCTGGAAGAAGCCAGAAAAACACGCCCTGATGCCGAACTTGGAATGACCATCGTCGTAGAAAGTACACCGGCAGATTTTGGCCGGGTAGCCGCCCAAACGGCTCGTCAGGTCATTCAACAACGCATTCGGGATGCCGAACGTCAGGCGCAAATAAATTATTATGAGAAACAATTGGGAGAAATTGTCAGCGGTATCGTGCAGGCTGTCAATTCACAGGGATTGACCATCGGCTTAGAGATGCGCGCCGAGGGCTTTATGGCTCGCAAGGACATGATCCCCGGTGAAAGATTCCATGTCCACGATCGCGTACGTGCCCTAGTAGCCGAAGTAAAGGATACCCCTCGCGGGCCACAGATTGTTCTCTCGCGCACCCACCGCGACTTTCTTCGCCGCCTGCTGGAAAACGAAGTGCCGGAAATTTACCACGGCATTGTAGAAATTCGTTCTATCGCCAGAGAACCAGGCGAGCGCGCCAAAGTTGCCGTGTCCACTTCTCAAACAGGCATTGACCCCGTGGGGGCATGTGTTGGTATTCGCGGTGTGCGTATCCAGGCAATTGTGCACGAACTGCACAGCGAAAAAATAGATGTGATTGAATGGAACCCCGACGCTGCCGTCTTCATCATGAAGGCTATTAGCCCTGCGCGCGTTACGGGTGTCTACCTGAATGAAAAAGCTCCTGGCGGCAAAACAGCTACCGTTGTTGTCCCTGAAGACCAGCTCAGTCTGGCAATCGGCAGAGATGGGCAGAACGCTCGCCTTGCGGCAAAGCTGACTAACTGGCGCATTGATATTAAGAGCCTCAGCGAGGCAGCCAGCGATGCCCTTCGCAAGCTTCAACAAGAACCGGCTATGAAGGACATCATCCAGATCAGCGATGAGAACATTGCAGATATCGAAAATATGCTGGCAAAGAAGGCTGAGGGGCGTCCCCTAACCCCGGAAGAATATGACAGCATTGCCAAATTTGTTGATCGCATCGAAAAACGCACCCTCATGCAGATGGAGCCACAAAAGGATCAGCTGTCACCCGAACATAAGGAGTTGCGCGATACCATACCTGCAGAAGCGTTCGAACTCAACATCCTGGATAGCAGTTTGCCCGAACATGTAGCCTATATCTTGCAGGAAGCTGGTTTTGCTTCAGTCGGAGACTTGCTGATGAAGATGAAATCTGATCCCGACGCCGTCTTCCGTCTGCAAGGTATTGGACCCAAGGCAATGACCGAAATTAAGCGCCTGGTAGAGTTCTACGAGGCTCTGAAGACAGTGCCAGAAGCGCAACCTCCCGCTCCTGTAGAGGAGGAAGCTGAAACCCTCCCAGCTGCTGAAGCAGCACCGGTTGAGACTGGCGCGGTCTTGGAAACTGCCCAACCCGCCAGTGAAGCGGCTCTTGAGGTAGATGAGGAACAACCAGCCACAGACACAGGCGAAGAGGCTGCCGCAGAACCCGTGTCTGGCATTGAAGAAATCCCCGAGCCATCCTTTGACGAGTTGTTCAACCTCAAACCGGAAATCATGATTTCAGACGACTTTGAAGAAGAGGAAGAGGAAGACAGCTCGAAAGTCAAATCCGGAAAGCAAAAGAAAAAGAAAAAGCAGAAAGAGGTAACCTACGACCCGGAAAGAGATTTGCTGATTGTGCGTAAAAAACACAAGCGTAGCGACGGTTGGGATTGGGAAGAGTAATTTTTTGACACGGAGAGCTGGCATGAGCGCAAAGACCACAAAAAGGGTCAAACACATTCCTCAGCGAACCTGTGTGGGCTGCAAACAAGTGCTGGCAAAGCGCACATTGATACGTATTGTATGCACACCCCAAGGTGTGCGCATTGATCCAACAGGAAAAACCGCTGGCAGAGGAGCCTATCTGCACAACAGCCGAAGCTGCTGGGAGCAGGGTCTTAAAGGTGCTTTGGCACACTCCCTAAAAATTCAGTTAACCAGTGATGATATTGATTACCTAAAGTCTTATTTAGCAACCCTTCCTGAGAATTCGCCTGAATAAGACCTCTTGGGTTACAAATTCAGGAGGTATGATATGGGTGAAAAACAAGATAAAGTGATTGAATTACCAGCTAGTATAACCGTTCGTGAACTGGCACAAAGTGTTGAAGCCAGTCCTATTCAGGTTATTAAAATCCTCATGTCCAATGGGGTCATGGCAAATATCAATCAAATGATTGATTACGACACGGCAGCGGTAGTAGCTTCCGAGTTGGGTTTTGAAGTTAAGTTATACATCCCCGAAGAAGAACCTCAAGAAACAGGGGAGGTACCCCTCTGGCGACAATTGATCGCTAGTGAGAACCCCAAAAAATTGGTGCAGCGCCCTCCAGTTGTTACCATTCTTGGGCACGTAGATCATGGCAAAACCACCCTGCTAGATGCGATTCGCCACACCGATGTGGCTAGCGGCGAGGTAGGGGGTATTACACAGCATATCGGCGCTTATCAGGTAGAACACAAGGGAAAGTTAATCACTTTTCTAGACACGCCCGGGCATGCGGCATTCACTGCCATGCGCGCCCGGGGCGCGCAGGGCGCTGATATTGTCATTCTGGTCGTCGCAGCCAACGATGGCGTGATGCCACAGACACGCGAAGCAATTGCCCATGCCCGCGCGGCGCGTGTGCCGATCATTGTCGCCCTCAACAAAATTGACCGCCCCGATGCAAACCCAGACTATGTCAAACGCCAGCTGGCGGAAAACGGTTTGGTTCCCGACGATTGGGATGGCGATACGCTGGTTGTGCCAGTATCCGCTAAACAAAAACAGGGGTTAGATGACCTGCTTGAAGCCATTCTCCTTGTTGCTGAGAATACCTCCATTCAGGCAAACCCAGAGGGCAAGGTATTCGGCACCGTCATTGAAGCTGAGCTGGATAAAAGCAAAGGTGTTGTCGCCTCGTTGCTGGTGCAGAATGGTACCCTGCAGGATGGGGATGTTGTGGTGGCTGGCAAAGCATGCGGCCGTATCCGCGCCATGTTTGATTTCCGCGGGAAAAAGATTCGCAAAGCGGGTCCTTCTACCCCTGTGCGTATCATAGGTCTCAGCGATGTCCCTGAGGCTGGGGATATTTTCCAGGTCTACCCGTCCGAAAAAGAAGCCCGCTGCATTGTTGAAGAAAGAAAACAACAACAGCGTGCTGTTGCAGCCCCAAGGGCTACTCTTGAAGAAATCTTTGAGCGTTTTCAATCTGGTGAAACACGCGAACTTCCCCTTATTATCAAAGCAGATGTACAGGGTTCCCTGGAGCCCATCAACAAATCCCTGATGGAATTAAATCAGGGAGACATCAAAATCAACATCCTGCACACCGAAACGGGAAATATCACCGAGAGCGACGTGATGCTGGCAGCCGCCTCGAAAGCGATTGTGATTGGTTTCAACGTGCAGGCAGATACAGCCGCCAGGCGGCTGGCAGAAGCTGAAGGAGTCTCCATCAGACTGTACAACATCATTTATCGGTTGATCGAAGATGTCGAAAAAGCGCTAAAAGGGATGCTGGAACCTGAATACAAAGAAACAACCCTTGGTCTTGCCGAAGTCTTGCAAATTTTTCGTATCTCCAAAGTCGGCATGATCGCTGGTTGCAAGGTGATACAAGGCACCTTGCAACGTAATGGATACGCGCGACTAAAACGCAATAATGAAGTTATATATGAGGGTGAGTTTTCATCCCTAAAACACGAAAAAGACGATGTCCGTGAAGTGCGGCAGGGATTTGAGTGCGGGTTGTCCCTTAAAGGCTTTAGCCAATATGAGATCGGCGACATTATCGAATGCTACATAAAAGAACGCATCTCGCAATAAGCAACAGAACGTAAAAAAGTATAAGAATGCCAACCAAAATTCGCCTTCAAAAAATAGCTGACCGGCTGCGCGAAGAGCTGTCGGAAATGCTTGTCAAAGAGGTGAGTGACCCCCGTCTAAGCGGGGTCTCCATCACCGATGTACGCGTCGATCGAGAGCTTTCATTCGCAGATATCTATGTCTCCGCAGTAGAAGGGTCTGCTCGCGCCAAAGATATCCTTGAGGGACTAAACCATGCCTCTGGCTTCTTGCGGCGCGCTCTCGCCGATCGGGTAGAATTAAGAGTTTTTCCCCGCCTACGCTTTCACTGGGACCCAACACCTGAACGATCTGACCATATCGAGCGTCTTCTGGCACAGATACGTCAGTCATCATCACCAACGGAGAGCCAGCCCAATGAGGAATAAGTCAATCGTTCGAGAGATAGGCAAGAAACTCGAAGAGGCAAACAATATCCTCATCACATCCCATATCCGCCCCGATTGGGATGCTGTTGGTTCCGTGCTTGGGTTAGGTCTGGCCCTCCAGGAAAATGGGAAAAAAGTTCAGATGGTGCTTGCAGACAGGCTACCAGAGAAGTTTCAATACCTGCCAGGCAGCGAGCAAATCAAAACACCAGACAGCAATGATTATGATCTTTCCATTGTTTTGGATTGCTCCGATTTCCTGCGCGTGGGGGATGCCCTCCAAGAAGAACAGCCCGATGTTAATATTGACCATCACATCACCAATCTGAAATTTGCACGCCTAAACCTGGTTGAACCACGATCGGCTGCCACTTCAATGATGCTGACAGAGTGTTTCCCCTTTTGGGGATTAGACATCAGTCAACCAGTAGCAACTGCCCTGATGAGTGGCATTCTGGGAGATACACTTGGATTTCGCACCTCGAATACCTCACCAAAAGTTCTCAGGCTTTGCGCTTCATTGATGGAGAAAGGCGCCAACCTGGCAAAATTGTATGAATTCATCTTGATACAAAACTCGTTCGAGGCAGCCAACTATTGGGGAATGGGGCTGCAGAAAATCCAACGCAATGGCAAAATCGTATGGACTACGCTTACCCTCGAAGACCGCAAAAAGGCGCTCTACCCCGGCAACGACGATGCCGATTTAATCAATATTCTCTCAGCCATTAACCACTATGAAATTGCCATTGTGTTCATTGAACAAAAAACGGGACGCATCAAAGTCAGCTGGAGAGCAAAGCCCGGCTGGAACGTTGCAAAAGTCGCGTTGAAATTTGGAGGTGGCGGTCATCCAGCTGCCGCCGGTGCCGAAATTGCTGGCACGCTGGAAGAAGTTCAACAACAAGTGCTGCAAATGACCAATGAGCTGCTCACGTCAGAAAATTATTCGAGTTATAATTAGCATTATGGGAGAAAAATAAATTACAACAAGGGGGCAGTTTGGCTGCCCAACAAGAGGCTTAGGATGGAAAATCAAAATAGTAATTTCGACGTTAAAAATGCAATTTCTGGTGTACTGGTCGTGGATAAACCGGTAGGGTTGACATCTCATGACGTCGTACAGATTATCCGCAAGGGAACAAACATACGCCGCGCCGGTCACACAGGCACACTTGACCCGCGTGCTTCAGGTGTTCTGGTTGTCCTGATTGGACCCGCCGTGCGCTTGAGCGAATACGTCTCCGCTTCCGACAAGCGCTATCAGGCAATTCTGCGGCTGGGCACAAGCACCGATACATACGATGCAGAAGGACAGGTTACCAGCAGTTCGGCGGTCAATATTACCGAAAAAGAATTTGAGGAAGCTCTCAAGAAATTCGTTGGAGAAATTGAACAAGTCCCTCCTCCTTACTCTGCTGTTAAAGTAAAGGGACGCAAGGCTTATGACATGGCACGCGAAGGCGAGGAAGTGGATCTGCAACCGCGTAAAATCCATGTTTACAGTCTCGACCTGCTTGAATGGGCACCGCCCGAAGCGGTTATTGACGTGTACTGCTCATCTGGAACCTATGTCCGTTCTCTTGCCCACGACCTCGGCGAAGCGCTTGGCTGCGGCGCCCATCTGATTGGCTTACGGCGCACCAAAAGCGGGCGTTTTACGTTGCGAGATGCCGTCCCTCTGCGCAAACTGCGTGAGACCTTCGATACCGGCACATGGTACCACTACCTGATACCCGCAGCCGAGGCGTTGTCAGACTGGCCCGCAATCGAATTGAGCCATGAGGAAGTCGAAGCAGTGCGTCATGGGCACCGCGTCTCACGCACGGGCGAAAAAGGCGCAATGGTGCGCGGCATTAGTGAACAAGGAGAACTGGTCGCTCTGATGCAATTCGACCCGGAAACGAATGAATATCAGCCCAAAAAAGTATTTTTCTCCTGAAAACTAATGCTCTCGGCAAGACCAAAAAGCCTTTCCGAGCCTTTCTTCTCACCGCCCAATGCTGCACCTGTGTTCTCTGGATAATCTGCACTTGACAAATGCTTGGGTCACCATTGGTTCCTTCGATGGTGTCCATATTGGGCATCGGTCAATTATCCAGGATATGGTCAGGGAAGCTCATACGCAAAACGCGCCAGCTGTTGTTATCACCTTTTTTCCCCACCCTTCCGTTGTGCTGCGTAACAATCTCTCTCTGGGCTATCTGACCATGCCAGATGAGCGCGCCGAACTTCTGGCAGAGTTGGGAATTGACTATGTGATTACACTTGAATTCACCCCTGCTCTCGCCAACCTTACCGCAACTGAATTTTTTCTCATGCTATCCCAAGGCATTCATCTGAAGCAACTTTGGGTAGGGCATGACTTTACATTGGGAAAGAATCGCGAAGGCAATGTAGCCAGGTTAAAGGAATTAGGCAGCCAGATGGGCTTTTCGGTACATGTAGTTTCCCCGCTGATGCACGCCGGGCATCCGGTTTCATCCAGCCGCATCCGCACTTTGCTGGCTGAGGGTAATGTTGAACAGGCAGCCCGCATGTTAGGATATTTCTACGCCCTCAGCGGCACTGTAGTCATAGGCGACCAGCGCGGGCACACACTTGGCTTCCCAACAGCCAATTTACAACCCCCGCCGCAACGTCTGATTCCGGCTTATGGAATTTACGCCTGCTGGGCAAACGTCGCTGGCCAGCAATACCGCAGTGTAACCAATATTGGCGTACGTCCGACTTTTGAACCTTCACTGAATACACCGCGCGTAGAAACTTTCATCCTCGATTTTAATCAAAACATTTACAACCAGCCGCTGAAAATCCAGTTTGTCAAGTTCCTCCGTCCTGAGCAACGCTATCCAAGCCAGCAGGCGTTGATTGAACAGATTAACCTAGACATAGAACAATCTCGTGAGGTGCTCAAACATGCCCCCTCAACGTCAAGTATACCTGCTTAAGCCCCAGGAACTCCCTCCCGAAACCATCGCAGTTACCTTTGCAAAAACTTCTCGCTCTCCCGAATCTTTCAGCCAAATTGCCGCCGAACTCACCGATCAAAAATCCGCCCAGTTTCACGAAAAATGGGTAGTTGGCTATGGACATTCTTCTGTTGCTGAACATGCAGTGCTGCACATTGCGGTCGAAAATATATCCCGCCTGGCGATTGAAACCGTCGAATCCAATCGGTTGGCTTCGTTTACAGAAAAATCCACCCGCTATCAAAAATGGGAGCAGGATAGCTTTTACACTCCCAGCGAAATCAAAAATCATCCGCTTGTAAGCCTTTATCAGAAAACCTGCCGGCATCTGCTGACAACTTACGCCCAGGCGTTGAATATTATCAAAGACCAGGTAGCAAAAGAGATGCCACGCCATGAAAATGAGAAGGATTCTGACTGGGAACGCCGTCTGCGGTCGGAGTACATTGACGTTTGCCGTTACCTGCTCCCAGCTGCATCTCTGGCAAACGTGGGAATAACCATCAACGCCAGAGCGCTGGAACACATGCTGTGTAAGATGCTCTCAAGCCCGCTGGAAGAGGTAAGGACGCTGGGCGAGGAAATCAAAAAAGTTAGCCTGGCTGAAGTGCCCACCCTGGTCAAATATGCCAATCCCTCCCCTTACATGATTAACACCCGCAATAGCTTTACAACTGAATATCCCATCAAAACTAAAGCCTCACAGGAAGAGGAAGATTGGTGCAGTCTTGTCTCTTATGACAGCCAAAACGAAGAACACATATTGGCAGCTGTTCTATATCGGTTTGGTAGCCGTAGTTATGCAGATACTCTTGCAACAGTACGCGGGCTTTCAGCGCAACAGCGCCAGGATATCGCGCAAAAAATGTTGGGAGAACTGCAAGATCATGACATCCCCCTGCGCGAACTGGAGCACTCCTGTTACACTTTTGATGTTGTCCTAGATCAAGGCGCTTATTTCGAGCTAAAACGTCACCGCATGATGACACAAACTCCCCAACCGCTCACCGTTGAGCTGGGATATTCCATACCCAAACGGATCATTTCTGCCGGGTTTGAAGAGGAATATCGCCGTGCAATGGATATGTCAAAGGAGACTTACTACCAATTAGCAGAGTATAATCCTTATATCGCCTCATATATCGTGCCCAATGCGTTTAAACGCCGTGTTCTCCTCACCATGAACCTTCGTACTGCTTTTCACCTCATCGCACTTCGCACTGCTCCAAATGCACACTTTGCCATGCGTCGCATTGCACAGCGCATGGCGGAAGAAATCCAACGTGCCACTCCGCTCCTGGGAACGTATATCAAACGCTGCACCGATGAAACATGGGAGGACATCCAGAACCGGTATTTTCACCAGATATAGTCAAACAAGGAGCATACGATGTCCTTTGTCAAGTTCTTTGTCAAAATCTTTTGGAACCATCAGGAAAAGCGCCTGCGCGCCATTTGCCGTCTTCTGTTGCAGCTTCTGCTGATGACAATTATTTCTGCTGTGCTCAGCATCTTGCTGGCAGCCATTCTGCGTTTCGACCCGCGCTTATACGCCAGCACGCCAGAAACTCCAAGCTTTGCCCTCTTTATGATTATCAGCACCTTGATCACCCTGATCGCCTTTACCAGCAGTATCTGGCTGGCTGGCAAGTGGTTTGACCGAAGGCAATTCAAAGCCTTCGGTTTTCATTTCAACTCCAGTTACTTCACCGATTTCGCTTTTGGGCTGGCTTTGGGCGCGGTTCTAATGACAATTATCTTCCTGATTGAATGGGCAAGCGGGTGGATCACCATCCGCGGCACAATGCACAGTTCCTATCCCGATCAACCGTTCGCAACAGGTCTACTGCAAACCGTCATTCTTTTTATCAGCGTCGGCATTTACGAAGAACTCTACTCGAGGGGATATATGCTGCGCAACTTGGCTGAGGGGCTAAATCTTCGCTTTATCGGCGCTCGCAATGCCTTGATCTTAGCATGGGTAATATCATCCGCCATATTCGGCGCTTTGCATGCGGGCAACCCCAATGCCAGCTGGATCAGCACCCTGAATCTCGTCGTCGCCGGTTTGTTTTTAGGTCTGGGTTTTGTCCTGACAGGTGAACTGGCAATACCCATTGGGCTACACATCACCTGGAACTTTTTTCAGGGAAATGTTTTTGGCTTTCCCGTGAGCGGAACAACCCCTATTGTTTCCTTTATCGCCATCAACCAAAAAGGCAATGATCTGATTACCGGGGGGGCTTTTGGACCCGAGGCTGGGCTGATCGGTTTGTTTGCCATAGGCATTGGGAGTGTATTAACAGTTCTATGGGTAAAGTATCGCTACGGTCAGATACGGCTAAAGACTGAACTGGCACAATATCTTACAACAGACAAAAAGGAGCTTGAAAATGAAACGCTTGCTGTCGGGGAATGAGGCTGTTGCACATGGCGCCTGGGTAGCCGGGGTTGCTGTGGCTTCCGCCTACCCAGGAACACCCAGCACAGAGATACTGGAACACTTTGCCAGGTTTCCGGGTGTCTATGCTGAATGGGCGCCCAACGAAAAAGTGGCACTGGATGTGGCAATCGGTGCTGCCTACGCCGGGCGGCGCGCTCTTGCCACCATGAAACACGTTGGCGTCAATGTTGCAGCAGATGCATTGTTTTATGCCGCCATGAGCGGCATTGAAGCGGGCCTGGTGCTTGTATCCGCCGATGACCCGGCCATGCACTCTTCACAAAATGAGCAGGACAATCGCCAGTATGCAAAGTTTGCTCGTATCCCATGTCTGGAACCATCAGACAGCCAGCAAGCAAAAGACTTGACCATTGCCGCTTACGACCTCAGCGAGCAATTCGATACCCCCGTGTTATTACGGATGACCACGCGGTTATGCCACACCAGCACGCTTGTCGAAGTAAGCGAAACGCGTCTTCCGCCGCCAGGACCAAAACCTTATCCGCGCAACTACGAAAAGTATGTAGATATCCCCGCTAATGCGCGCAAACGCCATCTGGTCATTGAGCAGCGTATTCGCGACCTGTGCGAACATGCTGAAACCTTCCCTTTCAACACTGTTGAGATGAAATCAAACCGCCTCGGTATTGTTACTGCGGGTGTTGCAGCACAATACGCCCGCGAGGTCTTCCCTGAAGCTAGTATCCTGCATCTGGGAATGAGCTATCCCCTGCCAAGAAAGCTGATCAAGGAATTTGCCAAAAAAGTCGAAAAACTTATCGTTCTGGAAGAGCTTGACCCCTTTATCGAGAGTGAACTACGTCTGATGGGTATCGATCTGTTTGAAGGCGTCGACTCACTCAGCGATACCCGTATGCCAAACGCAAAATCCATTTTCCCAATCACAGGGGAATTAGACCCCGGTATTGTGCGTTTCTGCGCCGAGAAAGCAGGGCTATTAGAGCCACCTACCACCCACCGCCCTGCAGCAGTTGATCTTAATCTGCCGGTGCGCCCACCTGTTCTCTGTCCGGGATGCCCGCACCGCAGTACATTTTATCTTCTCAACAAACTGAAAGTACCTGTCAACGGTGATATCGGCTGTTATTCACTAGGCGTCATTGCACCTCTCAACGCCATCCACACCATCGGTGCGATGGGTTCCAGCATCGCTGTAGCTCACGGCGCCGCTGTTGCAGGAGATAGCGAACGTCATGTAGCTGTTATCGGCGACTCCACCTTTTTCCACACCGGTGTGCCCGCCCTGATGAATGTGGCATACAACCAGAGCAACGTTATCACCATCATCATGGACAATCGCGTTACCGGAATGACCGGACACCAGGAAAACCCGGGGACTGGTAAAACCCTGCAGGGCAAGGAAACTTGTGAAGTGGATATTGAAGCATTGGTACGTTCCATTGGCATTGACCTGGTCAAAACCGTGTCCGCCTATGACGTTGCCGCCATTGAGAAAACTCTCAAAGAGTGGATGAAACTGGATAAGCCCGCTGTGCTGATTACAAAAGAGGAATGCGCCCTGCTTCCCTCTGCTCGCCAGAGGTATTATCCCTTAGAGGTCAACACCGAGATCTGCAACGGATGCACCATCTGCTTCCGCATTGGCTGCCCTGCCATTTCAAAGTCCGAACAGCTTCATGAAGTCTACAAACGCCCGCTGGCAAAAATTGATCCCTCTCTCTGTACCGGCTGCGAGATCTGCGCGCAGGTCTGTCCCCGCAATGCCATCCTCTTCCGTCAACAGGCAAAGGAAAAACGCGAACAAGCTGAGGTAAAGAAATGAACCCGATAAAATTTGATCCCAAAGCAGCTCCTGTCAATTTTCTCCTCACTGGTGTAGGCGGCCAGGGTACCATTTTGGCAAGCAACGTGATCGCCGAGGTCGGTATCGGTGCAGGACTGGATGCCAAACAGGCAGAGGTTCACGGCATGTCACAACGCGGCGGCAGCGTTACCTCACAGGTGCGATGGGCACCCAAGGTATTTTCACCCTTGATTGCTAAAGGCGACAGCGATATCCTCATTGCCTTTGAGAAGCTGGAAGCCGTCCGTTTTATTGACTACATCAAACCTGGAGGGCTTGCCCTGATTAACGACCACTGTATTGCACCGATCACCGTCAGCGCTGGCAACGCCGAGTATCCAGATGATCAGACAATCCATGCAACCATTGCTCGCTACACCTCAAACGCCTACTGGGTGCAGGGGCAAAAAATCGCTTTGGAACTGGGCAACCCGCGGGTCACTAATGTTGTCCTTCTTGGAGCACTATCGGCTTTTATTACCCTTCCCGAAGAACAATGGCTGCAAGCTATCGCCCGGCGTGTGCCCGAAAAACATCTTGCGCTCAACAAAAAAGCATTTGAAATGGGACGAAAGGAAATCCAATTTTCGCAAAACCCTTGACAAACGAAACAAAGTTCATATAATAAGCCCAATCGCATACAGAAAGACTGTGAAGAGGACGAGTACGCAGTACTCAGGCGGCACAGAGAGCAGGATCAGGTGAAAGCCTGCACGCACCGTACTGTGGAATGGACCTCGGAGTTGCAGGGCAAAAGTGAATAACAAGTAGTCCGCGCCGGAGATGCCACCGTTATCAGGGCAAAGGGTATAAACAGCATGATGTGAATGCTGTCGTACTCAAAAGAGTGAGGCTGGCTTTTCCCTGTGTGTCGCACCCAGGGATTTTTGATTAAAACATACAGCCTAAGTTGGGTGGCACCACGGACACGGCGTTCGTCCCATAGCGGATGAGCGCCGTGCCTTTTTAATCATTTTTTATTTTTTACGGAGGTTAACTATGTCTCAACAAACTCGTTTCTTACTTGGCGAAGCGGATATCCCGCGCTACTGGTACAACATCAATGCCGACAACCCCATCCCCCCGGCCCCAGTGCTCAATCCAATGACCCTTGAGCCAGTTACACCAGACTTTCTCTCCGCTATCTTTCCCATGTCGCTCATCCTTCAGGAAATCAGCACAGAGCGCTACATCGAAATTCCTGAAGAAGTCCGCGAAATCTACAAACTATGGAGACCCACTCCGCTTATCCGCGCCCGCCGTCTGGAACAAGCGTTACAGACTCCTGCGCATATTTACTACAAGTACGAAGGCGGTTCCCCATCCGGAAGCCACAAAAGCAATACCGCTGTAGCCCAGGCATTCTACAACAAGGCAGCCGGAACAAAGGCAATCACCACCGAAACCGGTGCTGGTCAATGGGGCTCTGCCCTCTCGATGGCATGTGCTTTCTTTGACATTGCATTGGAAGTGTACATGGTCAAAGTTTCTTATGAGCAAAAGCCTTACCGCCGCTATTTGATGGAGACATACAACGCGCAGGTCTTTGCCAGTCCCAGCGACCGCACCCAGGCCGGGCGCGCCATCCGCGCCCAAGACCCGGACAGCCCTGGTTCATTGGGCATCGCCATCTCCGAAGCTGTAGAAATGGCTGCCACATCCAACGGGGCAAAAAAGTACAGTCTCGGCTCCGTCCTCAACCATGTTTTGCTACACCAAACTGTCATTGGGGAAGAGGCGCTCAAGCAAATGGACATGGCTGGCGAATATCCCGATGTGGTCATCGGTTGTGTTGGCGGAGGGTCAAACTTCTCCGGTATCGCTTTCCCATTCCTGCGCGAGAACCTGAAAAACGGCGCCCGTACGCGCCTTTTGGCAGTTGAACCCCAGGCTGCACCTTCCATCACCAGAGGCATGTATGCTTTTGACTACGGTGACACAGCTCGTATGGCACCCGTTGTTAAGATGCACACATTAGGACACGATTTTATTCCGCCTAAAATCCATGCTGGCGGCTTGCGCTACCATGGGATGGCGCCCACCCTGTCAGCGCTTTGCGACGCCGGTTACATCGAGGCAAAAGCAGTCTCACAGGTAAGCGTGTTTGAAGCTGGTGTCATGTTTGCCCGTAGCGAAGGTATCCTCCCCGCCCCCGAGTCAGCACACGCCATTCGCGCTGCCATTGATGAAGCTCTCCAGGCACGCCAAACAGGCGAAAAACGCGTGATTTTATTCAATCTCTCTGGTCATGGGCACTTCGACCTCAGCGCTTATGAAGCTTTCAACAGCGGAAGATTGCAGGACGACACGCTGCCAGAGTCGGTCATTACAACACTCAAGGAAAGATTGCCAGTTGTAGAAGTCATGGCATAAACAAACCCAAATATCTTCTCTCGTACGGCTCACGTGCGTTGGAAAGTCAGAATGAACTCCTGACTCGCCAGCCCGTGAGCCGACTCATTCACCCCGCCTGCCAATAAGAACAACCTGTAAATGTTGATTGAGCACCTGCGGTGCTTGAGATAATGCCTCACGATGAATTTGCCCGTACGTATACGCGCCAATCAAGGGGATCTCCCCCAAAACCTGGCGCAGCTGTTCCATAACACTTTGAAGCCGATCATTAAACAAATACCGCCAGGCAACATCAACAAACAACAACGCAAGAACCGGGCTGGCTTCTCTCAGTTCTTGAAGCGCCTGCAAGGCAGCCAACTTGACCGCTTCGAGGCAGGCTTGTGTATCACCCACCAGCAAGTGTGCTATCTGTCCCTCAGCTACTGAAGCATTCATTCGCAAACTTCCGTCCTGATTCACCCCCAGCGGTGAGCGTAGCAGTAGCGCTTTGCTGCCCGGAAAATGCTCAACACCCAGCGGATATAGGCGCACAAGTTCCGACCACGGCTGCACCACCCAGTTTTCCACAGGACGTCCAAATATCCGTGAATAGACTTCAACAGCAGCAACTCCATCCAAAGATTTGATACTTCTCTCCACAACACTCCCCACAGTAAACAACATGCCCGTCTCCTGCCAGCCATGCCCATTCCCCGCGCCCACTGCGCAACGCCCGCCAAGCGCCAGAAATGAGATCGCGCCTTCCTCAACATGACCGCCCCCTATCTGATATGCCCCGTGCTCATCATCACCACAGGCAAATCCTCCACATACTGGAAAACCATACTGACCCAAAACTTCGTAAACGCGATCCGGAGGAGGCTGAATACCATCCGCTGCCAGAAGCATCCCACTAACGTCTCCTGATTCCTGCAACCCGCGAACAACCGCATCCACTTCATCAAACATATCTCTACCAACACACTCCACCTGCACCTTGTATTCCCTCCCACATAAGATCGCTACCACCACACAACGATCCTGTTCACCATTTGAGAGAATAGGGGCAATGGTAGAAAACCCCCAAAGGGGAATACCACCCAAAAGAGCATTTAACCCCCTCATAACACTTCTCATATCATATTCTTTACAGACAAAAGCTACCGCCAACGTTGGTCGCGCCGTTCCCATCTTGCCAAGAGCCTTTTCTGACGCTTCGCGTGCAGCTTTATAACCATCTAGTCCCTGCCCCATACCCCAAAAGACCTCTTGTACCATACCTATCCCACCTCCTTACCCGGCTACCGGCACAGTAAAGTGAAAGGTTGTCCCCACACGATACTCACTTTCAAACCAGATACGCCCGCCCTGCATCTCAACCAGGCTTTTGGTAATATTCAGCCCCAGCCCAGTGCCGGGCGCCTCACGCGCTTTCGGATCCTCAGAACGGAAAAACTTCTGAAAAATCTTCTTTTGGTCCTCCGGGCTGATACCATACCCTGTGTCCGTAACCCAGAAATGAACCACCTTTGATGCGCCATTTTCATCCCACCGATTGTCAGATGCTTCAGCAGATAAAAACAACTTTCCGCCAGTGGGGGTATATTTATGCGCGTTGCTGACCAGATTGGTCATCACCTGCGTCAAGCGCGTGCGGTCAGCCCAAACATCAGGCAAATCGTCCGGGTAATCAATGACCAATTCCTGACTCTTCTCGTCAATCTGCCGCCTCATTGACCGAATAACCTCATCCAGGACCTCGCGCGGCTTGAGTGCTTTAAAGTCTAAGCGTAAACGGTTCGCCTCAATCCGCGATACATCTGCCAGATCAGATACCAGGGTTGCCATCCGTTCTACATTCGCCTTGATGGTGGCTAAGAAATTCGCCTGTGATTCGGTTACCGGCCCAACCGCACCAGCTGCTAGCAATTCAGTATACCCCTTGATGGAAGTCATCGGGTTTTTCAGCTCGTGTGAAACAAAAGAGACAAACTCACTTTTTGCCATATTTGCTGCCTGAACAGCTGCATACAGCTGCGCGTTTGCAATCGCAATAGAAGCCTGATCGCTTAAGCGTTGTAAGAAGCCAAGCATATCTTCCCTGTTTACAACAGATGCACTCTCAAGCACCAATAATCCTATCGTCTTTTGCTCGCGTTGAATTGGGGTGATCAGCTGAGTTTTTGCTTGCAATAAAAACCCCTCCTGCTCAGACGATAACAAAAATTCCCGCGGAACTCCCCCGGCAACGACCTCCTGCAAATGACGTTGGTCAACGGGAATCAGCAAATCCGGGAATGCATGAAGTTCATCCGTATACCCCTGAAAAGCCATCACTTTTAAACATTCGCCTTCGATAAGCCCTACCATGCCTGCCTGAAACTCCGTCTGCCTCAATGCCCAATCCAACGTAATGGTCATCGCACGCGTAACGTCCAGGCTGGTATTCAATTCACGCCCGATGCGCTGTAAAACAGAGAGTTCCTCAACGCGCGAGGCCAAAGCCTGGTCTGTCATTGTGTATAGTCTGGCATTTTGAATAGCCACTACCGCCTGGGCAGCAAAAGCTGTGAGCAAATCCTGATCCTCGCGTGAAAAAGGTTCTCTGTTTCTCTTGTTGATCACCTCAATCACACCTACCACTTTATCCAGCAAGATCATTGGCACAACCAGCACCGCCCGGGTTACAAAACCGGTTTCCTGATCCGTTTTTGAAAACCACTCCGAAGAAGATAGCACATCATTTACAATAACAGGGCTTTTCTCCACAACTGCTTTCCCCACCAGCCCACTGCCGGGTGCCATTCTGCGATTGATCAAATCCTGAGCTACCGGGCCTAGCACCACTCGAAAAACCAGCTCACCCGTCTGTTCGTCAACCAACAACAAACTGCCCGCTTCACATGAAAGAATATCTACGGCACTCTGCATGATATTTTGCAGCAAGGGTTCAAGCTCCAGCGTAGATGTCAGCTGGCGCGAGACTTCGTTCAAGCTTTTTAAGTGACGCTCACGTCTTTGGGTTTCTTCCAAAAGCCGGGCTTTGATAATCGCGCCCGCCGCCTGGTCGGCGATCGCCTGAAGCAGATTCAATTGCTCTGCCGTATAACGCACCGCGACATCCCGCGAAGCCAGGTTCATCATGCCAATCGTTTCTGCCCCAGCGTTTAAGGGCACCCCTAACCAGGCTAGAACACCTGGGCGGTCAACCGGGAAACCGCGCGCTTTGCACTCTCTTGCATAGTCCGCGGTAATAACCGAACGCCGCTGACGTATTACCTCCTGCTCCAATAGTTGATCGCCGCCATCAAGCGGCTTGTTCTCCAACTGGTGCAAGCGCTCTCCATTTTCAATGTAAAAAATATGAGTCAAAGCTCCCGTCTGTTCATCGGACAAAAGAATACGAAAATCGTCCAATGGAATAATTTGCGAAGTTTGAGCGTAAATCAGCTCCAGAATATCATCCAAAGACAGTGTAACATTAATGCCTTGCGCAACGAGCGCAAGCACATTCATCTCACGCACGCGCTCTTCCATTCTCGCGATCACCTGTGCGCGCTCAATCGCCACTGCGGCTTGATCACTGATTGCATCCAGGAATACTATTTCACGAGGCGAATACACTCTACCGGTAACATGAGGGCCAAGAGCAATCCAGCCTGCCAACCTCTCCTGGCCGACCAGCGGGGTATAGATGTGCGCGCCAAGGAGGCGAATGCGATTCGCCTCAGGCTGCAAATTTTTCGGCAAAGCTCCTAAAGAGATGCGCCAGGGCTCCCGCATCGAGCTCAATTGCTGCACCAGTTGACTGTTTGCCGAGAAACGTATATCGCTGGTGGGGCTGCGCGTCTCATCATACGTGGCAACATATTCGTCACAAAGCGGATCATACAGGTAGATATGCAATATGGAGGGCGCCAGAGTTTTCTCCAGATACTGACGCACAAGCTTGACAATCTCTGCTAGCCCAACCGCTCCCGTAAGATCAGAGCTGAAGTCTTGCAAACGTTCCTGATATACCTTTGCCCCACGGAAAAATAACTTGTCAATCGTCTTTTCAAGCTCCATACGCAGAGGCAAAATAAGCAACGCCAAAATAAAAACAACAACTCCAACCAGAACAGGGTTCCTATATGGGAAAATTTGGTGAAAAATGACGCCAAACCCGCTTACCATCAAGGCATACCCCAACGCCAGTAACAAAAGCAAAAGACTGTAAACCAGCGCCTGCTTGACAACAAAATCTCTTCGCACCAGACGGCGCAGACTAAAAAAACGGGAAATTTGTGCCATATTCTCACCAATCCTTCCAGCGCGGCGAGCTTCGCTGCTCTTTGTCAATTTGCTATCTTCTGTATCTGATTCGCACGCAGTTCCAGCGGCAGCAGAGCGCGGTCGCTCAACATTTGCAACAGCACACGCACGCGATCCGACCCAGAAATCCGCACATCAAACAATGCTTCATACCCTCGAAAAGGTCCATCCTGAATAATGACTTTATCGCCAGCCTCCAGGCCGCTACCATCATCCTGTTCAAGGATATCCCATTTACCAATTTTATGTCGCAGAGAGTTAACAAATCCCTCTGGCACCACAGCTGGCTCTCCACCAAATGCCACCAGCCCTGTAGCATAAGGCATGTATTGCAGGGTCGAAATACCAATCACCTCCAGATCAGCGCGAACAAACAAATAGCCAGGGAAATAAGGTACAACCTTACGCGCTCTCGGATTAACGGGTTTCACCCGCAAACGCGGATAAAACACGTTTAATCCGCTACGCAGCAATTGCCGCCAGAGCAGTTCTTCTTTATGTGGATGGCTGTGCATCACATACCAGTTTTCAGCCATAGACCGTTTGCTCTTTCAAATCCATTTCACATACCTTCACATCTTCGTATAATATTATTATACCTTTATCCAATCAGCTTACTTTAATTCCCACAAATTTGTTTGTTGCCCCATGAATGGTCTCGCCCACCCTTTCATTGTTGGTACAGGGGAAACAAAAATCCTTCCGCTTTCCAGGTATCTGCCCTCCATTGCACCGGGAACAATAAGCAGCTGGCTTGCAAGAGAAATCCCACCAGGTGAATGGGTCATTGACCCTTTTGGCGCATCTCCACTTGTAGCGCTGGAGGCTGCCCAAAATGGTTATCGCATTCTGACTGTTGTCAACAACCCCGTCACAGCATATATCATCAAGATACTGGCGGGGGGTTATGAATTCGCTGACTTTCAAACGGCATTGGCTGAGCTATCCCTCATCAGGCGCGGGGATGAAAGACTGGAAACGCATCTCCAGTCACTGTACAAAACCCGCTGTGCATCCTGTGGACAAAGCATCTATGCGGATGGATACGTCTGGCGGCGCGGGGAGAAAACGCCTGTATCACGCCTCTATCAATGCCCACATTGCGGCGATGAAGGGGAACGACCAATTACGACAGAGGATGCCGAAGCTCTCTCTTTGGTGAGCAATGATCAACTCCATCGCGCGCGCGCATTAGGACTCTTAAGATTAACCGATGAAATCAGTCGTGAAAGCGCTGTGGAAGCCCTTCAGACATATCTGCCTCGCCCTCTATATTTTCTAATCACACTACTCAACCGCATCGAAACCAGCGCAATCTCAGAAAAAAGCCGCAACCTGCTCCTGGCTCTTATCATCAGTGCCTGCGATGAAGGCAACAATCTATGGCAAAGCCTGACAAGCCGCAATCGCCCGCGGGTTATCACCACACCAACACAACACTGCGAACACAACTTGTGGAAATCACTTGAAAATTCTATCCGCCTGTGGAGCAATGCTCCCCACACAGTCCCCCTGACAATATACCCTGCCACCCCACCCAAAAGCGGGGGGATTTGTCTCTTCCCGGGGCGAATCAAGAACCTGCTCCCGCTTGCCAACGACGAGATAAAACCCAACGCCATCATCACCGCGATCCCAAGACCTAACCAGGCATTCTGGACCTTTTCTGCCATCTGGTCTGCCTGGCTATGGGGACACGAGGCGCTAATCCCCATGAAAAGCGCATTGGAACGCCGCAGATACGATGGGACATGGCATACCAACGCCGTCAGCCAGGTTTTAAGGGTATTAAACAAGGAATTACCCCCAGGATTGAAATTGTTCGGTATCCTTGCGGAACATGACCCCGTCTTTCTCAATTCGGTCTTTGTTGCCGCCGAGGCATCTGGTTTGTTATTTACAGGTCTTGCAACCCGTCAGGGGCAGGACACCACACAAGCCCATTGGATTACTGGTAAATACACCCGCAGAAAATACACGTCGCATTCAAAAGTGATTCGCGAAGCCATCGAGCAATTTCTCTCATACTGCTTTGAGCCAATGCCATATTTGCAGCTGCATGCAGCTTGTCTGGCTTACATCTCAACCGACTACTCCTTTTTTGTTGATACAGAAGAGTCTCCAGATGATGCTCTTAAGAGGTTACAGGTAAATATTGAACAGATTTTTGGTGACGCCCAGTTCTTAAGAAAATTCCACAGCCAGTCAAAGGAAATCGAAAGCGGTTTATGGTGGCTGCAACAAGAGCCTGTCGCCACACAACCCATCACTCTTTCGGATCGGACAGAGAAGCAGATCATTGAACAGCTATTTTTATCGCCTTCCATACATGTCCCCGAACTCGAACAAACTTTATGCTCATTGATGCCAGGACTCTTGACACCCTCCGCTGAGTTCATCCATGCCTGTCTTGAGTCCTATTGCGAACAGCAACCGGCCAGCAATCATTGGACCCTTCGCCCTCAGGAAACACAACAAAGCAGGCAAACCGACCTGGACACATCCCGGCTTCTGTTATCGGATGTCGGCAAGCGGCTGGGGTTTCACCCACACGGTGAAAATCCCTTGCTTTGGCAAAGCGAAGATGGTTTGGTGGAATATAGCTACCACTTCACAGCAACGAGCATCATCAGCCCAATCATATTTAACCCCAGCCCCACCACCGCAAAGCACAATGTCATTGTCCTTCCCGGTAGCCGTTCAAAGCTGCTTGCGCTAAAACTACAGCAAGATGCACGGCTGGCGGAAGCAGTCAAAGACCGCTGGCTTTTTCTCAAATTCCGCCATCTGCGTCAGCTTGCAAAGCGCAGCGACCTCAATCAGCAGTTGTGGAATACCTTACTGAGCAAAGATCCTCCCCTCTGGGGAGATTCAACACAGATCAAAATGTTCCCCGAAGAGGAAAGCTAAGGCGGCGTAATCGTAGGAATCAATATTTCAGTCGGTATCGGCGTTTGCGTTGGAACAGGCGTTGGTGTCAGCGTTGGCGTAACCGTCGGGGTCGAAGTGGGAGCAAGCAAGTTCAGATGAATGCGTTTCTCAGCATACCCATCTTCAGTGCTGGCTAAGTACAAACGCAACGTGACCCTGCCATTCTGTGTCCCATCAAGAAACCACACATAAAGTATGTCCGGATACTTAATCTGCTGAGTCACCTTATCGCCAAGTTGAATCCACTGTGAAGGCTCATCCCCAAGACCATACTGCAAAACAAAGTCCTTAAACCCCTCCGTCGCATCCACAATACCGTAGATATCAAGGGGGCTGTACGTGATCGTCTGACCATCAAAAATACCCTCAAAGCGCACTATAGGGCGCGGATCATCAATGCGGCATTCTCGCGACGGTATCAAAGCAATCGGCTCATTAAAGCCAATCCCTGCAGCCCACCGCCGACCTTGCTCGGTATTCTTGATCCAATCAACTGCCTCTTGATCACTGACATTCAGGACAAACTCCTCGCGCACAAACTCGGAGCAGTCATGAGAAGCCAACAAGCCTGTCCAGGTATCCACCTTCACCTTGCGCCAGAAATCATATTCCTTTGGCAGCGGTGGCTGGTCTGCAGCAAAGACCTCAACCCGCTGCGACGGGCACCACTCTGAAGGTTCCGTACCGGACATGGCACAAATTGTTCGCTCGACAACATCATTTGGTTTCACAAAGGGAGACGACACTCCCCCATAAAAAGTGTTGATAATGGTGCGCATACTATCCGCCCAAATAGGTCCAGCCCCCGTCACACCACTGGTACCGCGCATGGGCGTGTTATCTGCGTTTCCCACCCATACTCCAACCGCGATATCAGGCGTATAACCAAGCGTCCAGTTATCACGGAAATCATTGCTTGTACCGGTCTTAACCGCCGCCTGGAAAGGCAAATTAAGCACAGAGTTCGTGCCAAATTCTGCTTCCCGTGCTTGATTATCTGAAAGAATAGAGGATATTAAATAGGCATGTTTAGGTTGCACTGCTGGATATGGATCAGGTGGTTTATATTCATACAAGACTTCATTCTTATAGTTTAATATCTTGGTGATCGCCACAGGCGGCACACGCCAGCCACCATTCGCATATACCGCATAGGCTGCTGTCAATTCAAGCAGCGACACTTCCCCGCCGCCCAACGTCAGCGATAATCCATAATCCGGCCGTGTCAGCGTGCTGATACCCAGCCTGCGGGCAAAGGCAACCAGTCCATCCTCCCCCGGCACTTCAGGCTTATCATATATTCCCACAAACTGTAGCGTTTTAACAGCCGGGATATTATAAGAATTTGCCAGAGCTATCCGTACTGTTACGGGTCCATGAAATTCATCGTCATAATTCTTGGGTTCATAAGGCGGGCGTGTATCATTGGGGTCGCCCGAAGGCGGAAAGCGACTGGGGATATCCCATATCAACGTGGCAGGTGTCCACCCTTTCTCAAACGCCGCCGTGTACGTAAGCGGCTTTATCGCTGAACCCGGCTGGCGCGGCACAACCGCCATATTGATTTGCCCTGTCTGTGGATCGTCAAAATCAGGGGAGCCAACCATCGCCAAAATTTCACCGCTTGCCGGTTTAATCACCACCAGTGCCCCATTCTTAACATTTCTATCAGCCAGACCCCGCACATGTTCACTGACAATTCTCTGCACCACTTCCTGAAATGCCGGATCAAGAGTCGTATACACGGTCAGCCCTGAACTGTAGATCATCTGATCGGTGTAACCAAATTGATCCCTAAGCAAAGACTGGATATAGGTAACCCAATGCGGATAACGCATAACATTTTGATCCAACTCAAAACGATATGCGTAAATTTCCTCCCTTGCACGGGCAACATCCGCTTCAGAAATGCACACTTTATCAATATTGGTGCTGACGTAAATACAACCCTGCTCCCTACTTGCTTCATACATCAGTCGGAGAACCTGCTCAAAACGCCTGAGCGTTTCCTCACGATTCTGAAAGATATCATAAACCGCTGGCGCCTGAGGCAAGCCCGCCAAAAACGCCGACTGCGCCAGCGTTAATCTGCTGGCGCTGGTATGGAAGTACGTCTGCGCCGCGGCTTCGATACCATACGCCAGATTCCCATAGTATATCTGGTTGAGATATAGCTCCAGAATCTCTTCTTTGCTATACAAACGAGTAATTTCCGCCGCCAGCACAATCTCCAGCGCCTTCCTCTGGACTGTTTTCTCCCCCCGTTCCTCAGGCGACAACAACAGAACACGGGCTAACTGCTGGGTAATGGTCGAAGCCCCAGAGACAATCTTCCCCGTCGTGTAATTCTGCCACAGAGCGCGCACAATTGCCACAGGATCATAGCCGGGATGGTTGTAATATTCCTTATCCTCTGTGGCAATAGTGGCTGCAATGATATACGGCGAGATCGTGCCAGGCTTCAAATCAATATACGTACGCCTTCCGGCACTGGGATCCAAAATCTCGTACAACGGGTTGCCGTTGCGGTCCAAAATCCTTGTGGTTTCAAACTGCGCTGCGTGTTCTTTAAGATGACGCACGTCAGGAAATTGCGGGCTGTTCACCAGAGAATAATATTGAAAAACAGCCACCGATACAACCACAATCATAAAGAGAATAGCAACAAACACAATAGCGATAAAAAGACGCAACAGACATCCCCAAATACTCATTCCGCTCTCACCCCCCCCCGAAGGTGGCTGTCCGGAAGACGGGCGCGGTGACAGAGGCCTGCCGTACCCACCTCCACCCCCACGTGGCGGAGAAGGTGGGGGAACGCGTTGAGAAGGGATACCATAAGCAGATGGGGTTACACGCGTAGCCCCCCTGTCTACAACAGGTTTCCACTCCGGCAAAGGTTGTCTGGGAGCGCCGCCCACCACCGGGCGCGTCTGTCCGCTAATGGCGTTCGGTTTTGTGTCACCAATTCTGTCCGTCGCCGGCCGACGCGTACCTCTGCCGCCAGAAAGGGGGGAAATGAGAGGTGTTTCTGGAGGCTCCTCAGGATACTCCGTCTCTTTCCATCCTTCTGAGACTGAAAAATCTGATTTTTTAGTCTCCTCTGGCGTCTGACTCTGTTCCATAAAAGGTGGTTCTTCCTCCAGACTTTCCACCTTCCAGCCAGCCAGCTCATCCCCTTCGTTTACCTCACCAGGAAGAGGCATTTCCAACCACGCATGATCTTCCTCAGAATCCTCATAATCGTCCAAGCTCGAGGTATTCATCTGTGCCAAATACTCTGAACGGGTATACTCGTGAGGAGGCAACGGAGGCAATGTCGCTGACTTTTCCGACTCAATAGGCTCATCGTCAGGCTGTTCAATTTCCGATCCCTGTTGTGCGCGACCGTCCCTCTCCATTGGAGAGGAAGGCTCAAAGTAGCTCGCCGACAACCCCATTTGCCCATCGTCAGAGAGTATCTTGCGCAAGCGGCTTGCCCCCTCGGAAGGCGACCCGGAGGATGTGCTGTCTTGCTCCTTATGCCACTGATCCGAATTGTCCATGATGATACGATTCTAGCATAAAAACCATTCTTTTTTGCTTGACATCCCTGCAAGACATCGCTATAATCCCTTTCACGGTTTGCGGGTGTCGCCAAGTGGTAAGGCAGCAGCTTCCCAAGTTGCCATTCGTGGGTTCGAGTCCCATCACCCGCTCAAATTTTTTAAGGACAGCCCAGAGCCTGGAATCGAGACACCGTTTGTTTTATTTTTCAGATGTCTTTATCCTCTGCGCAAATTGCGCGCCAAGCCGCTCAGCCCTTTGCAAATCCTGCTCTGTCGGTGCGCCAGTCACCTCAAGAGAGTCTGTTAACTCCCACGCCATTGGCTTAATCAGACATACAAAGCCATCTTTTGCACCTCCGCCCCACCCATAACTGCCAAAAAAAGCCGCTTTCCGGTGGTGTATCTTCTTTTCGGCGGCGTAGCGGATCACCTCCGCCACCGGTGGGAACAATTCCCCCTCATAAGTAGGGCTGCCCACAATTACCCCGCCGCGCTCCAGGAGGCTTGGCAAAATATAGCTGACATGGACATTGGATACATTAAAAACATTGAGAGGCACCTTTTGCGATACTACCCCCTGCGCCACCGCTTCCATCATGCGCTCCGTATTCTGGTACATCGAAGCGTAAATCAGTGTTACTGCCTCTTGCGCCTTTCCAGAAGCACAGTCCAACCACTCCTGATACCAGCATGCTAATCGCGTTACACCCTCACGCCAGATAGGCCCATGCGATGGAGCGATCATCCGCACCGGCACATCGGAAATCTTCGCCAACAGCTTGCTGACGGGCTTCTCATAATGCGCCACAATGTTAACAAAATAACGCAGATTTTCCTGCCTCAGGTGTTCAATGTCATACAGATCGGCATAAATTGCGCCCGGCAACAAGCCATAGCCACCAAAAGCATCATTTGAGAACAACAACTGTTCATCGGGCATATATGTCATCATCGATTCCGGCCAGTGTACAAACGGCATTGTGATAAACCGCAACTGTGAATCTCCCAGCGAGAGCTCATCTCCATCGGACACAACATGAATATCAAAATCAATCCCATAAAATGCCTTGAGCATTTTCTGGGTGATCTTGGAGCCCACAAGAACCGCTTTAGGGGCAAGTTGGCGAATGATATTCAACGCCCCGGCATGGTCAGGTTCAACGTGATTCAACACGATATAGTCCAACATACCAATATCAACAACCGTCTTTATCTGCGTAATCAGTTCTTCCGTCTGAAAAGATTTCGCTAAATCAATAAGAGCAGTCTTCGTCCTTCGAACCAAATAACTGTTATAACAAATCCCACTCTGTTTGATTGACCATAACCCTTCAAACATTTGGGTAATATAATCATTCACGCCTACCCAGTACACACCAGGCATCATTTCAACTGGCAGCATTGATCTCTCCTAAAAACTCATTTTCAACACAAACAGCAAAGAATAATCACCTACTTTCCCCCAACGGCTAAATCATCACGCACTTCAAACAAATACAATACCTCACTCCAGCAAACACGATTTATAAACGCAACCCTTCTCTTCCCCGCACAAAACTACCGATAATATCCCAGCTTGTCAAGGATCGCATCCGTGCGCGTATACTGTTCCAAAATAAAGTTTCTTTGTTCTCCGCTCAATTCGCTCATTGTTCTTGTAATTGTTTGACTGATATTTCTATATGGGGAAAGCGCTACCGAAGGCTTGCGGCTATCCACAACCGCTTTACCCTCCTGCAAATGAGCAGGATTGGACTTGATATTGGGATTTGCAATACGATAAGGATTATTCAGACCATATATATGATAGTCTGCCGAAAAATTCTTTATAGGGTCAACATCCATAATCCCTCCAAGTGTCAAACAACGTTATAACAATAATAGCGCGTATATTATATTCTCTTTAATCAAGGATTTCAATTTATATTATGTTAAAATCCTCTGTATGAGCCGCCAAAAACTATTCAAGGCATTCTTTCTTTTTTCTATCACGCTTCTAGGCACAGCAACCATCATCGCCATTCTGTTTTTTAGCTATCTGCTTTCCGCCAGAAGTCAACCAACCACACCTGCCGACTCCCCCGTTGCAAAAAGACCCGAAAGCATCACAGCAATCCCCGGCATAACAACCCAAGACATCATCAACGCGCTTTCACAAAACAACGTCCCTTGCAACACATACGAAACGTTCAATGAGGACTTTTTGCGGTTAACTTGCGAACAAAAGACAAGCTCAGCTCGTTTCCTTATTTCGATCTTCACCACAGACAAAATATCCGTACACCTCATAGATGCCAATTACACCCAGTTTCAAAATCCCTCCGACCAGCAAGCGGTCTTGCATCTCGGAGAACTTGCGAGGCTGCCCTATAAAAACGGGGAAGCGGAACAAGCCTATACATGGGTAGCAAAAACGATGCCAAAGTTATCTGGAGAACCAGATGACATTAAAACTACCACAATCAATGGTGTCAAACTTAAATTGTATGGAAGACCAGAAGACCGCTCTCTCGAAATAGGCGAAATCCCTTAGCTTTTTAGCTCATCCTCCCTTTCCTGGCATCATTCTTGTAACACAATACCTCAAACATTGCTTTTTTAGTGAAAGGGTATACGTGATGAGCAGAAATATGAAATTTTACCTATCGCTGGCAGTGGCTATTTGTCTGTTAGCAGGAATGGTGTTAACCTTTTTAGGATGCACAGGGGTATTCAGCGGTATCCCCACCTACCCCGAAGCGACCAAAGTCCGCCTGAGCAACGCTGACAAAGACTCCTTCATTAGCAGTGGGATCGTCAACAAGAGTTATTTGCTTTTCAAACACGACCTCGAAATATCATGGTCAGACGATCTTAGCAGCGCCGTACGCAACCGTCTAGATAAAGCCCTGCCCAAACAAAAATGGCGTCTGGTCACAGACTGGAACGGTACACCACCGATTCTAATGAGCGAGTGGAAAAACGGCGACCGCGGACTGCTGGTAATCCTGATCGACAACCTGGATGATAAAATGATCAGCGACCTGGAGCGCAGATATGGCTTCACCAACCTGAAAACGGGGATTACCCTCATTACAATGTTTGTGTTTGACAAAAACAAAAACCTGCCCGATAAAACCGCCACGATCCAGGCAAGAAATCAAGAAAGCATCTCAACCAGTGAACCGCCAACCTCAACCCCGCCGCCTGCTCAACCCACCACGACGCCCTGACAATTCGGATTAGCCAAACAACAGAAAACACCCAGATGCCCTTTGACACAAATCGGGCTGGGTGTTTGCTTTTTTAAGAATGGTATAATGTATACGGCTTAGCCATCCCCTCATTGATTGGTCTGCGCAAAGATCATGACTTCAGACATCCCGACTGTTATGTATGTTGAAGATGACCTCGGTAACCGCGTTTTGGTGCGCCGCATCCTTCAATCCGAAGGGTACAAGGTCATCGAGGCAGAGAACGCCAGCCAGGCACTGTTCATGCTCGAAAAAGAACAACCAGATATTATCCTGATGGATATCAACATGCCAGATGTTGACGGATACACACTCACCACACGGCTAAAGACAATGCCCAAGATCCAAAACATCCCCATTATTGCAGTGAGTGCAAAAGTATTAAAAGGCGACCGGGAAAAAGCAATTGCTGCCGGTTGTAATGGATACATCGAAAAACCCATCAATGTTGACACGTTAAGCCAGATCATTAATCAATATATACATGAGGCGAAACATGGCAGAAGAAACTTCCCCCAATCCAACCAACACACCACATACTGAAGATATACCGATAAAAGGCAACCAGACAACACCACAATCTTCTAACCAGACAATTGTCCTTGTCGTTGAGGATAATGTATTGAACTTTGTCCTTATTGCGCGTATGTTGAATGTGCTTGGGGTACATTGTGAATGGAAAACTTCTGGCTACCAGGTTGTGGAATCGGCCAATACCCTTCCCCGCATAGACCTTATTTTGCTTGACATTCGTCTGCCATACGAAGATGGTTACGCCGTCCTCGAAAAAATCCGTCAGTCCTCAATACATAAGGATGTCAAAATTGTTGCTATCACCGCAGAAGCCAGCCCCGGTCAGATGAATAAAGCGAAACAGGCTGGTTTTGACGGCTTTCTGGGAAAACCTCTTGACCCCGATCGTTTTCCGGATCAAATCCAGCGTATCCTATCTGGAGAACCGGTCTGGGAGTTAAGCTGATACCCAATGGAAAAAGCAAGTCTTCTCTCCAGCATCTGCCAGGCGGTCTCGGCAAGCTGCGAGCCAGTGCAGTTATACGAGATCCTTTATCAGAAATTCTTCTCCCATTTTGGCAAAGATCTTCTTTTCTGCGCAGCCCTTGTGGATCAAAAGCACGGGATAGTGACTCCCGTCTATGCCGCCCCTTATGGCGTTGATACCTGGCAAACATGCAATCATCCCGCTGACAATCTGACCTCGCGGGTGCTTTTCGACCTTACTCCCATCCTGATTAATCAGATAAGCAGCGCTGAACTGCCCGCTGGCATCCAATGTGTACAGACCGACTCACAAGCCTGGTTCGGCTTTCCAATTTCACACGGAAAAACTGCTTTAGGGCTGATTGTCCTGCAATTTGAACCACCTCTACCCATTGAAGAAGACCTGGATTCTTTCTGCGGCATTGGTCAAGTCATCGGCGCCTTTGTCCGTGCCAGGCAGGCAGAAGAAAACCAGAATCTGTTTGCCAGCCAGCTTGCAATCGTAACAGAAATTGCCCGCGAAACAACCGGCCCACTTGAGATTGACCACATTATCAACCACTCCACCGCCCTTTTAAAAGAGCGTTTTGGCTTCCATCATGTAGCCATCTACCTTGTTGATCCTTTAGGCCAACACGCCATCCTGAGGGAGCCGTTCACCTCAAACATCCCCGTTGCCCCTCAGCAAAAAATCGTCATCCCATCCCCATCCGTTATTGCAAAGGCAATTGCCAATGCAGAGATAATTCTTATTGATGAGAGCACCCATCATCCCCCCGAATCTGTTGAACACTTACTTCCCTCTTCCAGGTCGGCGCTGGTCATTCCGCTAAAATCTAGCAACTGGGTACTGGGCGCAATGGACATTCAAAGCACGCTCCCATCCATCTTCTCACCGCAGTATATCCTCATCCTCCAGGTACTCTGCGATCAAATTGCCCTTGCGCTTGAAAAAGCCCGTCTGTTTGAACAAACCATTCATCGCGTTGAACGCGAGCAAAAAGTCATCGAGATAACCGGCAAACTTCGCTCTGCAAATGACATCAGCAAAGTACTTGAGATTGCGGTGCGCGAACTAAAAGAAGCGCTCGGGGTTAAACAGGTACAGATTATTCTGCAACGTTCCGAAGAGAATAAAAAACTGGAAGAGTTTATCTAGATGAGCGATACATCTGCCGAATTTGAACCCCTGGAAACTCTCCCTATTTGGACATGGGAATGTTCTAACGAAGGAGTATATACCGTTTGCAGCCCCGAAATCTCAACCTGCCTTGGTATATCTCCCGATGAGGTCGTCGGTCAGAATCTCCGCACCTATCGCTTAGATAGCGCTTCCATCAACCGCCTTTCAGAAATCTTTCAACAAGATGCCTTCCCAGCGGAAGTTGACGTTTCGTTCCTTTCCGCTCAAAATGCCTGGGTCCCTGTGCGGATGCACCTCTTTTGCCGCCGCGATTCAAGCGATGCAAAAACAGGTTACCACGGCTTCAACAAGGTGCTGGCGCAATTTGATCATGTCCTGCCGGAAATTGAAACTGGCGGCTATGCAGAACCCACAAATGGAGAGCCAGCACCGGTTACCTACACAACTGTGCGAGGGATTTCCATCATAGGCGAAGAAATTCAAACCAGTACACAGATATGGTCATCTGCCGGACAGGAAAGCGCCCTCAAACGTAAAATCATTTTTCAATCCGCACATAATAAATCTCCTGCTGTTATCGCAGTGCCCTTTTATTTTGGGGAACACGGCGCTGGAATATTGGAGATTATTGATGAAGACACCCATCGCATCTGGAATGAGGATGATCTGCTGCTTGTCGAAGATGTGGTTAAACAACTGGCGCTCACCCTGGAGAACGTGCTGCTCTATAACGTAGCCCAACAAGAGCTATTGCAAAGAACCCGCGCCGAAGAGGAAATCTTAAGACGCAATGTCGAACTGGCTAGATTAAATCAGATTGGACAAGAACTACGCAGGCTTTCCACTCAGGAAGAGATTTTCAGATATGTCTTTGACCAGATGCAGCAACTCATTGATAACCGCAATTTGATTATTTCCCTATACAAAGAGGAGAACTTCCTCTGGATACCGGTGCATTCAGAAGGCGGCGTTTTACTCCCGCCGCTCGAAAGGGCTTTTGGGAATGGTATCCCTGAGTATGTGCTGAGAACAAGGAACCCCCTGCTCATTACCAGTCAGGCAAAAGCAGAACTCCACAATCTGGGCATTCAAACACCAGACACAATTCCCCAGTCCTTACTGGCAGTGCCCATGATTACAGGAGAGCGAGCAATCGGCGCCATTATCCTGCAAGATTTTGAAAAGGAAAACGCTTATAACTTTATCCACCTTGAATTGCTCTCCACCATCGCAACACAGGTAGCAGCAGCATTAGAAAATGTCAGCCTGCTCGAAAAACTTCAGGAATCGCTGAACGAACTCAAAGAACTTGACCGCCTCAAAAGCCAATTTCTGGCAAACATGAGCCACGAACTGCGCAACCCTCTGAACTCAATCATTGGTTTTTCACGAGTGATAATGAAAGGTATTGATGGACCCGTCAACGAGACACAAATCCAAGACCTGACCGCCATTTACAACTCCGGTCAGCACTTGCTCAACCTCATCAATGATGTCCTCGACCTTTCCAAAATCGAGGCGGGAAAAATGGAATTATCCATCGGGGAAGTCAACATGGCAGAAGTTATTGAAAGCGTCATGTCCACCGCTTCTGGTCTTATAAAGGACAAGCCCATCACGCTGGTGCAAAAAGTGCCTGATGACCTCCCAAGCATCACCGCTGATGCAACGCGGGTGCGTCAGGTGTTACTCAACCTGGTCTCAAATGCTGCAAAATTCACCGAACAGGGCGAAATCACCATCGAAGCGGCACACGGTCAAAGCCCTGAGGGCGTCCGGGAAATCATCGTTTGGGTTACTGATACCGGAGCGGGCATCGCCCAAGACGATCAGAAAAAGCTATTCCAGCCCTTCTCACAGGTAGACGGTTCGCCCACACGCAAAAGTGGGGGAACTGGTTTGGGCTTATCCATTTGCAAATCGCTCATTGAAATGCATGGGGGAAGAATAGGCATCCAATGGAGTGAAGTAGGCAAAGGCAGTTCTTTTTACTTTACCCTTCCCATAGCTGGACCACCCAATCAGAAATCATAATTTTTTCAAGGAGAAACCCGTATGGAAGCCACCCAACACAAACAAGCCATTCGCGCTTGGGTCATGTACGACTGGGCGAACTCTGCTTTTGTAACTACAGTCGGCGCCGCCGTACTGCCAGTCTATTACTCCAAAGTAGCCTCGCAAGGTCTGGCGCCAAACGAAGCCACAGCCAACTGGGCGTTTACCACCACAATTGCCCTCATCCTGGTTGCCATACTTGGCCCCATATTGGGCGCAATGGCGGACTTCAGCGGCGCAAAAAAGCGCTTCCTGACAGCTTTTGTTTTGGTTGGAGTAACTGGAACTGCGCTCTTGTATTTCATTCGCACGGGTGATTGGCTGCTGGCATCGCTTTTCTACATCATCGGCAGCATCGGCTTTTCAGGCGCCAATGTTTTCTATGACTCTTTGCTCCCTCATGTAGCACGACCAGATGAAATTGACCAGGTATCCTCACGCGGTTTTGCAATGGGTTATTTGGGTGGCGGGATACTCCTGGCTGTCAACCTGGCAATGATTATGCTTTCACCTGAGTCAATGACTGCCCAAATGACCCGCCTGGCTTTTGTGACAGTCGCGGTCTGGTGGCTGGTATTCACCATTCCCCTGTGGCGTCACGTCAAAGAGCCGCCGCGCCGCATTTTATCCGACGAAGGCTCTTTTACACCCATTCAAGCCAGCATCAAAAGATTAGCGCATACTTTTAGCGAGATAAAAAAATACCGACAGCTGCTGAAATTTATCATCGCTTTCTGGTTATACAACAATGGCATTGGCACAATTATCTATATGGCATCCATTTATGGCACTGAACTAGGGTTTAGCAGCACAACGACCATTGGCACATTGTTGATGGTGCAGTTTGTTGCCATGCCCTTCGCTCTTCTTTTTGGCTGGCTGCCCAAAAAGATAGGCACAAAACCCGCCATTCTTCTCAGTTTAGGTGTGTACACCTTGATTGCCATTGGCGGCTACTTCCTGCAAAAAGAGATACATTTTTGGATACTGGGCTTCGCTGTCGCCACAGTACAGGGTGGAAGTCAGGCACTGAGCCGCTCCCTATGCGGAAGGATGATGCCCAAAAGCAAATCAGCAGAGTTTTTCAGCTTCTTCAGCATCAGCGAAAAAATCGCAGGTACCGTTGGCCCACTGATTTTTGGCATTGTCAGCAAGGTGATGGGTGGCAGCCGCATGAGCGTGATATCGCTGATTATCTTTTTCATTGCTGGAGCAATACTGCTTCAAAAAGTTGATGAAGAAGAAGGTATCCGCGTGGCAGAAACCGAAGAGGCTGCTCTGTCAGGCGTCGCGATGGCTGATGTCGGTTAATATCCTCAACTTGCAAAAAAGCGGAGTGCCAGCCGCAAACGCTCCTCGACATCCTCCGAAGCATCCTTAGGCAAGGATTGTAGCGCTGCCTGAGCCTCCACGACGCTGTATCCCAGCCCTGTCAAGGCTTCCAATACGGCTGTATCGGCGTCCATACGTTGCAGGGTAGCAAAAGGTATCTCGCCCCCTACACGCCCCTGAAGGTGTAGCAATATCTTCTGGGCATTTTTCCTGCCCACACCAGGCACACGGCTAAAAATATCTGCCTGCTCACTCAACACTGCTCGACGGATAGCATCAACAGACAGGTGGGACAAGACCGAAAGCGCAATTCGCGGGCCTATGCCATTCACCCCCAAAAGCAAAACAAAAAACTGACGCTCTTCCTCCTTCTCAAAGCCGTACAGCGTCAGAGAATCCTCGCGCACTACCAGGGAGGTATGTAAAGTGATTGTTTCTCCAACTTTTACCTGCTCCCTTAACGCATTGGTAACAAAAACTTCAACGCCCAACCCACCAACGATGATAACCAGGCTGGTTTCGTTAACCGCATATATCTCTCCCTGTATTAACGCAATCATACCCTCACCTCGCCTGTCTGCCTTTCCCGACGTTGATTAAAAATTTCGTACAGGACAACTGCAGTAGAAACAGCCAGATTTAACGAATCACTGCGTCCAACCATTGGAATACGCACAACCGCATCACACAATCGCAAATGATGTGTCTGCAAACCCTGCCGTTCGCTGCCCATTAATAATATCAAACAAGGGGGATAACCGAAATAATGATAATCCATATGGGCACTCCCCGAAGTGCCTACAAGTGTAAGATGGTTCTTTGTCTTCCATGAAGCAAAATCATCAAAGCTCGACCGAACCAGATCCAGCGAAAACACAGCACCCATACTGGCGCGTAAGGCTGTAGGATCATACGGATCTGTTGTGTTATCCAGCAAAATGATCCCTTTCCCTCCCACCGAATCCAGCGTACGCATGACGGTGCCCAGATTGCCAGGGTCTTGAATGGAATCCAGCGCAACCCACAGATCGCCCTCTCCCAACGAAAGACTGTTCAACATTTTCCACCTCTGCCGCACAACCGCAGCAATCCCCTGCGGGCCCTCTTTCAACGCCAGGCTTTCAAAAACTGGCTTGCTCACTTCTAATACTTCAACCCCTAACCGGCACTGTTCCGCAACGAGTTGATGCCCAAAATCGCTTCTCAACAAATCGGGCGCCACAATCAAAAGCTCTACGTGCGCCCCCTGTTGAACCGCTTCACCTACGATCCGCAAACCTTCCACAAAAAACAAACCCGTTGCCTGTCGTTCCTTGCGCTCGCGTAGCTTGCGAATATTTTTGACACGGTCATTTGAAAGGCTGGTAACCCTTGTTGCAAAGGTTTGGGAAGTATTCTGCGCCATCACTATCTAAAAAATAAGAGGGTAATCAGCGAGACACCTGCAACCAGCCATTGGTGTGTAGATGGCATATTGCCAGCGCAAGGGCATCCGCCGCATCATCCGGTTGTGGAACCTCCTGCAAGCCAAGTAACAGACGCACCATTTGCTGCATCTGTTTTTTGTCCGCAGCGCCATAACCAGCGACCGCCTGTTTCACCTCCAAAGGCGAGTACTCATTGACCTGCACTCCTGCTTCAGCCAGCGCCAGCAGCGCAACCCCGCGCGCTTGCCCTACCGCGATGGCAGAGGTCACATTACGCTGAAAAAACAACTTTTCTACTGCACCGTACGCCGGTCGGTGCAGAGCCAGCAATTCGGATAATTTTCGATAGATGATCAGCAAACGCTCTTGCTGGGGCAAAGTGTTCGGCGTCAAAACGACCCCAAAGTCAACAGCCCTCAAGCAACCATCTTCTGCTGCTTCTGATACAAAAGCATACCCTGTCGTCGCCGTACCAGGGTCTATGCCTACAACAAGCATACAGAATCATTCCGCAGCCATCGTGGCCAATGCTTCGTCAGAGATATGCAAGTTCGAATAGACATTCTGCACATCATCCAGCTCTTCAAGCGCTTCGATAGCTCGCATGACCTGTAAAGTCTGTTCTACATTTAGCTGCACTTCCTGATTGGGCACCATACGCAATCCGGCATCATCAATGGGTATCTTCGCTGCGCGCAGACGGTCGCTCAGTGCTTTGTACGCTTCAACTTTGGCAACAATCTCGATGCTGTCATCATCCTGGGTAACATCATCTGCCCCGCCTTCTACAGCCAGTTCAAAAATCTTATCAAAATCTTGCCCTTTGGCAGGAATCACAAAGAAAGCCTGACGAGAAAACTGCCATGCCACCGAACCCGCTGCACCCATAGATCCGCCTGAACGGCTCAAGATGTGGCGTATCTCCGCCACTGAGCGATTGCGGTTATCCGTAACCGTCTCAATCATCAGTGCAACGCCATGCGGAGCATAACCCTCATATAGCACTTCTTCAAAAGCTGCCCCATCTTTACTCTCTCCCGTACCCCGCTTGATGGCACGTTCAATGTTCTCTTTGGGCATATTCTGTGCGCGCGCTTTTTCCACCGCAATGCGTAAAGAGAAATTGGTTTCTGGATCCCCGCCACCCTCACGCGCCGCAATTACTATCTCACGCGTCAAGCGGGTGAACAGCTGTCCTCTCTTTGCATCTGCTGCGCCCTTTTTTCGCTTAATCGTCGCCCATTTTGAATGACCTGACATAACGCATCACTCCTGATGTAAAATTTCTGCCTTTATGACGTATCGTTAAAAATTATACCATGCAATCCAATATCCCCAAATCAAACCGCTTGCGGCGTCTGCTGCACAACCGGGTTCGATAACGTGCCAATCCCATCAATGGTTACTTCCACCACATCCTTCGGCAAAATAGGTGACACTCCTGCTGGTGTTCCCGTCAAGATGACATCTCCCGGATATAGCGTCATCACCGTCGAGACAAAAACCACCAATTGCGGTACACTGAAAACCATGTCCCGCGTCGAACCCATCTGGCGCATTTCCCCATTCACCCGGCAAGTAATCAACACATCGGCGAAATCCAGTTCCGTTTCAACCCACGGACCAAGCGGGCAAAACGTATCAAAACTCTTGCTGCGCGTCCACTGCCCATCTTTTTGCTGAAGGTCGCGAGCAGTTACATCATTTCCACAGGTATACCCCCATACATAATCCAGCGCCTTGTCCAGTTCAATCCAGCGCCCCGTTTTCCCAATCACTACCCCCAATTCTGCCTCATGTTCCACCTGCTGCGATTGCGGCGGGAGCACAATGGCATCTCCATTGCCAATCACACAAGAAGAGGGCTTGAGAAAAATCAACGGCGTCTCAGGAACTTCCGCCCCATGTTCACGCGCATGTTCCGCATAATTGCGTCCCACAGCAACGACTTTGCTCGGCGTCACTGGAGGTAAGAGCTTGATCTCGCTCAGCGGGATATGCGCTTCCATACGGCGATATTCGCCAAATGGATTGCCTTCCACCCTTCCCACCATATTCTCCAACACCCAGCCATATTGTGGCTCACCATTACGGTAAGTAAATCGAATAAAACGCATGGAAAACCTCACAAAATGATTTCTTTTGTTGCCACCTTATTATAAACGCCCTAGCCACACCAAATACGTGGTAAAATAAAACTTGCGGGCGGTTAGCTCAGTTGGTCAGAGCACATCCCTTACACGGATGGGGTCGTAGGTTCGAGTCCTATACCGCCCATTTTACACCACATTACTTCGACAGTGCGCGCGTAATGTGGTCTTTATTTTTTAACAGCATAGACCACATCCTTACTTTAATGGAATGATATATGCAATTCTCAAAGGCTATTCAGGGCTTCATCTTCTACCTCAACGGTGCAAACTATTCTTCGGTTACCATCCAATACTATGAGGGTAATCTAAGACGTATCCAGAAAGCTCTCGGAGACCCTCCGGTCGAGACAATTACCGCTGATCAACTCCGCGAGTTCCTCGCCGGAATCCCTCACAGCAACGCAACAAAACAAGTCTACTGGAAAATCATTCGCTCGTTTTACAAGTGGGCGTCTGTTGAGATCGGCATTCCTGACGCATCTGCAAACATCCCAGCCCCTGTTGCTGTCAGCAAAGCCATCATCCCATTCTCTCAGCAAGATATTCAAGCTCTGCTCAAATCCACCAAATCAAAACGCAACCGTGCCATGATCATGTTCCTGCTAGACAGCGGCGTGCGCGTCTCAGAAATGTGCCGCCTCACCATCCTGGACGTTGACCTAACAACCGGCATGGTCAAGATCAACCCCTTCCAAACCGGCAAAAAATCACGCCCGCGTGTTGTATATCTTGGATCCACCGCCCGCCGCTACCTGTGGCAGTACATATCATCCCGCCCCGATACTGAGTATGCTAATGCCCCACTTTTTGCAACACACACCGGCAAGCCGCTCAACCGTTGCGCAGTGAGAGATATTCTGCGCCGTCTGGCATCAACTGCCAACGTGCCGAACGTGCACCCCCACCGCTTCCGTCATACCTTCGCCATCCAGTACCTGCGCAATGGCGGAGATGTGTTCACATTGCAACGGCTGCTAGGGCACTCCTCGCTCCACATGGTGCGCCACTACCTCAACCTGTCAGACACCGATACCCAAGCTTCCCATTCATCCGCAATCTCCGCCCGCAAAATGCCTAGATTGTCGCCAAAATAAAGCTTTCCCACACTTTTATTATACGCTACTTTCGAGAGCGCATAAATTCACACTTACTCCACAATCCTTGTCCTGTCCTCATCCGCCTGAGCAATCCAGCACACCCTCACCCCTGTATGGGTTGAGCGCGTATGCTAGTGTACGCAGTGTCGCCACCAATGCCGCACGGCTGCTCTCGCGCACAACAATCGGCAGCTGTATCTCGCGCATTTTGACCTTCACCAGTCGCACCCGTCCGCCTGCTTCACCTGGCACTTCTTCCATCAGCGTTTCATAAGGCGGTACAGTATCGCCGATACGGTCAATCAATGACAAAATAGACCCGCTGTGCAGTGAGGTCTGTACTCCGTCCGCGTCAACCCATACCACCTGCTCAGACATACTGCCTCATCCTCTCCATGATGCGGTCAAGCTCACTCTCCGTCAAACTGCTGTCGCGGTAGTAGAAGTGATTCTCGTATGTAACCATTGTCGTCCCTCCCTGTGCCTCCGCCAGCAGCTTCTTGCTGTCGCGGTTCGAGACGATCCACCCATCTGATGGCGGCAAAAACAACTCCGGCCCGCGCTCACCAACCAACACAGCCTCGTCTTTATAGACAAATCCACCTAATGCGCGTTGTGGCCGATTCTCGTTGCTTGTTGATGTTCCTGGAGCATAGCTTGGCACACCTCCTCCGCTCCATCCCCCAAACGATGGATATTGGATTTTTGCAAAGATCGCATTTAACTGGTTCACAAACGCCCTTGCCGCCGCAAAGGCTTCATCCTGCGTCGCCAAAAGCCCTTGTTTGAAGCCAGTACCAACTTTGGAGCCAAGCTTTGACCAGTCCTTATCAAGCTCCGTCCAAATCTTCTTGCCAAGCGTTTCTGCCGCTTTGCCGGTATCCGTAAATCCCGGCTTTACCCCATCCAGGATACCACTGCCAATCTTCGTCCCTGTCCCCTTCCAGTCCGGCGTTGTCAGCGATTTCACCACAGAGTCGGCCGTTGTCTTGGCACTGTCCGTAACCGTTTTCATCGAACCGGTAAAAGCCTCCTTGCTTTCGCCCGCGCTCCTTCCCAGCACCTTGACCCCCTCGCCTGCGCTCCCCATTGATGCAATCAGGTTGCTGGCTTCCAGAGACGTTGCTCCCATAGAGGTCAGAAAACTGTACATATCCACAGAGCCATCCGCCGCATCCACGCGCAGCGCCTTGATTGCCTCATCGCTCTGGGTGAGCGGTATCACGCCACTGCCAATCGCCGCAGTCAAGATATTAAAATTCTCTGCCAGCGCAATACTTTGCGGAGACATTAATCCAAACTCCAGCCCAATATTTTGTACCGCTGTTTTATACTGCTCCGCCGTAATCTGCCCGTTTTGCATCTGCGTTCCCAAATCCGCCAGCGCCTGGCGTGCTAGATCAACATCTTGCGGCTTGACCCACTCCATTGCCAGCTGCGTCTGCGCCGTTGCCCGTTCAATGATTGCCTGCGCCGCCTCACGTTCAGCCTGCACCAGCTGCTGCGCCGCCATTGCCGCCTCCATGTCAACAGAGACAGATTGCTGCGTAACACCAAGCTTATTTGCCTGTGATGCCGCAAGCTCGTCCATCGCCGACCGCAGATCGCCAAAGTGTGTAATCCCCTGCTGCGCAACATCGTTCATCCCGCGCTGTGCCTCAATGCCTTGCCAGGTAGCATCATTCATCAACCACTGTTGCCGTACGATCTCTACCGCCTGCTGCCCCATGTACTCACCGCGTATGCGGTACAGATTCCCCTCAGCATCAATCAACATCCCATATTTCGCCGCGAGATTCTCCATCTGCGCAGCATACTCAGTATAGGAGGTTGCTGTAGCGCGTACAGCCTGCGCCTGCCGCTCAAACTCGTCGGTAACTATTTTCTGCCCAGCGTACAACGCACCAAAAACAGCCGCCAACGGAGCAAGCTGCAGTGCAAGACTTGCCGCCGTCGCTCCCAGCGTTCCCATACCAGCCGCGCCTAATGCGCTAGTGAGCGTTAGCCCGCTCTGATACGCCCTCAGCGCCGTCGCTGCCGCGCTGAACCCCTTGACTGCAAGTGATAACCCAGATGCAATATCAGCAAACAGCCCAAAAAGCATAGGACGTAAAACAACTAGCCCGGCAAAACCTACCGCGGCTTTCCTTACACCATCGCTTAACCCGCTAAACCAGGTAACAACGTCCTTTCCTCTGCTGACAACATCCGCGACAAACTCCCCAAACGCGGCTCCAAGCTCTTTGATTCTCTGCTGTACTTCTCTTGTCTGAAAAGCCTCCACCATCGTTGTCATCAGCGGTCGGATTGCGTCCGCCGTCCCCTCGAAAAACTCACGCAAACCAATATCCTTAATATCCTGCAAACTGCTAATCAGCCCGGCAAACGTCTCGGACTGCCGCGCCGCCGCACCGCCAAAATCCCTTTCCAATGCCTGCACAATTGCTTCAATCGCCTGCTTTGCCGGTATCAGCCCCTTCTCGCGCAGGTCAATCACCTGCTCAGTTGTCATCCCAAACGCATCAGCCAGTATCTGCGTCACCGGCAGCCCTGCCTCTGTTAGTTGGCGCATCTCCATGCCTGTCAGTTTGCCAGCCGCACGTACTTGCCCCAAAGCAAGCGCGATACGCCCCATCGTGTCCTCACTCGCCCCGCTACCAGCCGCAAAATCAATCATCGCCTGCGTCAGACGCTGCGCCTCTTTGCTCGTAAACCCATACGCCTGCGCCATGCGAAACGCTGACGCAACCCCGCTCTGCGTAAACGGGCTTTTGATCGCAAGCTGCTGCGTCCATCCCAGCAGGTCTTTCGCCCGACCCGCCGACATCTCCATCGCCTCAGCCATGTTGCGCGCCGCTCCGCTGCTCAACGCCTCACGCGCCGCCAGGCTTTGCAGACTCATCCCAAGCCGCTCATAGCTGGCGTAGCTCCTCACTGCTTCCACACCCAAGTTACGCAGACCGCCAATTGCCTGCTGTAACAGGTTCGCACCAAGCACACCGGCAAACACATCTTGCAGCCCTCTGCCATCTCCGCTAACTTTCTTGAGCAGATTGCTGACAGACATCAGCCCTTTTTCAGCCGCGCTTGTTTTCGCTTCAACAACGACCATCAACTGTGCTGCTGTTATCGCCATCTCACAACCCGTATTGACATAAATCGTATAATAGATATGGAGGAATTATGCGCCTTCTTGCCGACATCTTCTATCGCTCTCTTTCACTGACCATCTGGATTGTGATCATTTTTCTGCTTCTTGTCCTCTATCGGTGTTCCTGATTTCGCACTCGATCTCTTCAAAAAACCTGCCCCACTCTGCCCAATGCGCCGGGCGCTCCGCCAACTCCCACACCGGCACACCCATCCGCTTGGCAAGCTGGTACAGATTCCACACCTCCACAATCCAGTCCGGCGGTGGCAGTGTGCGCCCGTTGCTCGCCAGCCACCGCCTCAGTCTTTTTTTTCCTCGCCGTCAGGTGCGCGCACATCGTCAACAATTCCCGTGATCACCGCCGCCAAAAAATCCACCGGCAGCTTCTCTGCAAACTCACGCGTCGGTTTGATCCGCTGCCCTTTGTCGTCCAGCACATCCCAGCTTTCCACCACCATCCCAACTTGCGCTGCTAAACTCTCTGCGCTCTCCAAACCGCGCAGTTCTCGCAACGCCGCCGGAGTGATCGCATTCAGCCTGTACGTCACATCCAGACTCTCGCCATCGTAATAGACCGTGATTGTCCTGGTCTTTGCGTTTAAATCTTTGTATCGTATCGCCATGCACACCTCACAGATAATCAAATCGGATGCGTTTTAGTCGCTCTGCCTCTCCAACATGCCCAATATGCTCGATCAGCCGGTCGAGATCATCTGGCGTCAGCGCATCAAACCGCACCTCTCCACCAATAACAGTCTCGCTGAGCCAGCGCAGCTTATCGCCAGTCTCCACCGCCTGGCATTGCCCAACCTCAGCGTCAAACGTCAGTTTGACCGGCATAAGCGCAAAAACTTCAACATGGATCATCTGTTGCTTCTGTTGCTTCTGTTGCTTCTGTTGCCTGTGTTGCTTCTGTTGCCTGTGTTGCTTCACTTCTGACCAACATAAGCAAAAACCTCAACTGATCATAGCGTCTGCTGCTTGTTGACCACGCGGATCGTGAACGCCTTGCCCCAAGACGCATCATACACACCCTGCATCTCATACTCAACGGCGAAGACACCATCCGTATCTTTGAACTCCGACACATTCGCAACCTTAACCGCCATGTCAATCTGCAGCAGGTAGTAGTATGTGCTGCCAATCAGTGCGCCTTGAGCTTTGATCCGCATAAATTTGGTATCACCTGCACGCAATGGAGTCAGCAGCCCCATCCCGGCCGCATTTGCCTCCACAAGCACATTACAGCTCAGCTTTGGCGCAGTCTCAACTGTTGCCACATAAGACGACTCAGACGCATCCAATACCCACAGCGGATTGAAACGGTCGGAAAGCTCCCACACCACCTCAAGCACCCTATCAAGTTTCGTTGTGCCCAAAGCCGCATACGTATCGTCTATATAGTAACTTACCTGTGTTGGCAACACGGGCACTTGCTCGATGCTTGTTGGGCTGCTTGTCATCGTAATCCCATCCGTCAGCGTCTTGCCAAATAAACTCCCGTCAAGCTCGATCTTACTGCGGCTGAAGCTCAGCTTAAGGCTGTTGACCTGCGCTCCGACAATGCGGTGCGCCCGTGTACTGTCGCCCTGCTCGATGCTGAACGTTTTGGTTGTATCCGCAGACGCATTTGCACTGCTGAAATCCCAAATCACCGGGCTGCCAGAAACCGCCACCACAGACCCGCTCGTCGCATTGACCAGGCTCGACAACGGATAGATGATCTCGCTGTATGTCGGCTGCCCGCTGAGCTTTGCCTCAACCCATTCCTTGCCCAATGCAGAGAGAGTTGGATACTTACTCCCCATTGGACGGAACATCTCCACTTCCGCCTTAATACCAGGCTCGATGCTCAAAGAGTTTAGCTTCTTGTCCGCCGCAACACTCCCGGATGTTTCCACCCCGATCTGTACGCCCTGAAAAACACTCGCACGTTCTGCCATTTCAAACTCCTTTCTCTATTGCGTCCACACCCGGAACTCGATTCCAAGATGCCGGTACTGGACGCCATCAACAACTTCTGGATACATAATTGTCCGCTCTTCCACGCACCCAATCACAATGCCGTTTGTCACATCCCCGCTTGCGCCATGCAGTACACCGCGGACGCGGTTCATGATCGTTTCCAGCGTGCTGTAGCTTTCAGCTTTGTCAACACCTTTAACCATCACAAGCTCGTCCCACATGATGACCGCCGTACCAACACCCATCACTGTACGGCTGCTCACCCGTTGCACCAGCACAAACGGATAGACTGCACTTTGCGGTACAACCCCGCTGTAGATGCGCCCGGCAACCAGAGACTGCATGGTCGCATCTTCCCTCAGCAGCCCAACGACCCAGCGCTCTGCGGTCAACACGCTTGTCATCGCAGCATCGCCTCCAATCGGCGCATCGCCTCAAGAAACGCCGGGCGCACCCGCTCAGCCGCCTGCGTCATATAGTGATAACCAGTGAACGAGTGATGCCCAAACTCAACGTAGCTCGCGTACTCAGTATGTGGGGCAACGATGGCTCGCAGGTCACCTTCCATATCAGTCTGGATGCTGCTCTTCAGCAAGCCGGTATCAACACCGTGCCCCTCATACAGCTCACTTTTCGCCTGCGCCTCAACGTCAAAAGCCGCCTTGCGCACAACCATACTGGTTACCTGTGGCAGCTTTGCAGCGATCTCCGGTAGCCTGTCAAACGTGATCCTGATTGCGCCGCTCATAGAACCTCCGCGCACAGCACACGCCGCGCCGTTTCCCATTCACCGCCGCACAGTACCGCCTTGACCTCAAACGTCCGCCCGTTGATCACAATCCGTTGGCTTTCGTTGACCTCCGTCCCCGCCGGTAATGTGACGACATACGGCACTGAGATACCCAGCCGTTCAGCCGCCACCTTCTCAACCGGATGAAATCCACTCCACGACAAACGCCCCATCACGCTGCCAGATGACACGTACGTTACAATCCGCCCGCCCGTGTCATCTGTAACTGCCGAGCCGCTCATGAGTATGCACACGTCCGGCAGAGCACTCGCCTGCCCACTGCGCATACTGAGTATCTCGGTTGCGGATAGCATAATGTCCTCACAGATTGATAGTCCACGAGCCAAGACCATACATGATCTCTTCGCCGGTTAAGTCTGCCGGTGGCTTTGGTTCAACTTGCAAGGTGAGTGTTCCAGGCTTACGCCGCGCATTCCATATTCGGCTTTGCGCTACAGCATTGATGTACGCCTGACTGCGTTGATAGCTTGCTCCATCTGCATTGAAATCGAAATTTCCTGCCAACGCAGCTGCCTTCTCCAGCCAGATATGTGCCGCTGCCGCAGCTAGATCATACGTTGCTGCCCATGCACTGTTAACCGTTCCATCTTTTAATAACGGCGAATTTCCAGCAGCATCTATCGTAGGATATGTTTCGATGACAGCCTTTAGCACGTCATCGCTATATGTTGCAGATGTCGATTCAGCAATCATCCGCCGCAATTTCGCTATATCTGCCGCTGTCGCTGTCATCGAAACCTCCCACTATTCAACTATGTATACCAGCTTCAGCTTCTTTGACCCATTCGGCGTTCCTGCTGGTATGTACATGTTGGCACTTAGCGACCCAGAGCTACATACCCACGATCCAGAATCTGCCTGATTGTCAAATACTTGTTTCAGCACCAAAGCAGAGCCGCTCTCGATCAGATGTGGTATTCCAAATTTATCTGTCGTTCCAACCGCAATCGAACCACTTGTAGCTGGTAGTGTAATCTGCAACACCGACTTGAACGCTTTTGAGCCTTCGCCAGCAGACACCGATCCACTCACGTACAATACATCACTGATCGTCTGATCTGCAATATCTTTTCCCTGCACAACAACACTACCGCTCGTTCCAGCATCAGAGCCTATCGCATTCAAAACACGCGGAACATCTGGCTGACTAAACCCACTGGTCAAAATCTGGCTGCCACTTACCGGCGTCATTGGCAAAATTGATGCACTGCCAGACGTAGCAGGTGTAATCTCATAAACTGCCACAACACCAAGCGTCAGACCGGTTACTGCCTTGCCACCATCTCCTTGCAGCGGCTTTGCTGGTTCCGTTTTATACGGATAGTATCCCATCACGCACCTCTTTTCAGCAATTACACTGTCAGTACACCAAATGGATACCGGTTACCGCTGGATGGTTGAACACGGTTTGCGGGATTAGGAACAGCGAAACCAAGCCGCATCGTTACCCGTAGCGCAACCATGTCCTGTTGCAACAGGTTATAGACGATTACACCGCTGCCATCCTGAATGACGCCAGTATCAAACACCTTCCAGTTCATATCCTGCCGTATGGAATACACCAGCTGATCCCATTGCCCAACAATCAGTGGATAAGACGAATTCATTGCTCCATTTGTTGGAAATAGAATTGGCGCTCCATCCAACGTATATTGACCAGGTGTCTGCATTGAAGGTTGGAAAATCAACTGCCCGTCGGTTGTGCGTACACCGCGTAGCTTACCGCGCATTGTCATATGCGCGATTGAACCGCTCATCATGAAACCATCTGCTTCAATCTTCGCAACAACGCCATTCTCGCCAAGAATATCCTCATAGAGGTCAGCGCCGGTGCCAATTGCAACCGCATTGCCAGCGGAATTTGCCGCCGTGACAATCGCCGCCGGCCAGCTCGCCGGTTTGTTCGTGCCAAACAGCACCGCCATATCAATTGCCTGACCAAGCGCAGTCTGTATATCAGGCAATACCATATCCCAGATCGGTGCAGAGCTGTCATCCAACACCGCTTGCGGAATCGGCACAATCACTGCTAACTCCTCAGCAGTAATCGTGACGTCCTGCCAGTTCACCTCACTGGTCTGCTTCAATCCAGTATCTCCGCTTACAAAATACGCCGTCGCCAGAGCGCTCATCACCGGCAGTTTCGTCTGATAGCGCGCCATATCGCGCAATCTACGTCCCAAGCGCATTACTGCGCTCTGCTCGGCAGCTACGCCGCGCGCAATTTCATTCGAGTATTCCACCGGCACAAGTCCGGCAACATCAGTTCGATTAATATCAGTGTTATAAGTAGGCATTTCAAACTCCTTTCAAATTTATCTTCCTGCCGCTCTGCGAATCGCCGCATTCATATCAAACTTGCCTTCTGCGTTTCCACCGGCGCCATCTCCAGCATTCCCACTTCCAGCAGGTTTCACTCCAAAGAACTCCGGAGCAATTTTCTTCAGCGTTTCCCAGTCTGGCAGTCCCGTTTTGCTATTAAACAATCCTTCTGCAATTGCCACCGCGTAAGCCGCTTTCGGATTTCGACAGCCAATCTCTGGCTTTGACGCCTCTTCCAAAAAAGCCGCTCGTCGCTCAGCAGCCTCCAATCGGGCACTAATATCCTTCAAAGCCTTCTCGGCTTCACTGCCCTTCTCAGCCTTCCCGGCAAGTTCTCTGATTTGTTTCGCCAGTTCATCCCGTTCCTGGCGCGTCGCACTCACTGTGTTTTTCAACCCCGTGATATGCGCCGAATAAAGAGCTTTAACTTTCTCATCCTGCTTATCAAGCCATGTCTCGAATGTCTCATTCTGTGACTCATGAGAATTGCTCTCATTTTGATTACCTTGTTCCTCAGGCATCTCGCCTCCTATCGAAACATAAACGTTGCTTTACCTGTTACCACCGCAACCAACAGCGCTACCATCACACCCGTCAGAATACTTAGTATCCAGCGCAATATCTTGTTCGTCATCGAAATCTCTGCTACCGCCTTCTCTAAAATCCCGATCCGTGTATCGTGATCTTCGAGCTTCCGAAACACCTGCTCCAGCTTTGCATTGACAACCGGAAAGCATCCCGCCTCCGTCTGCTCCATTTTGCGGACACGATCTTCGATACCGTGCATGATGACTTTCATCTCTGAAAACTCTGCTGTGAGACGTTCTGCCAGATGATCAATCTGCGCCTGTAGTGCGCCAACACTTGTCGCCATCGCTCACTTCGCCGAATAACTCTTACCGATGATCGGCAGACCGAGCAGAATCGAGTGCGCCAGCTTCGCACCACCAAGTTGCACAATGTAGCCAAAGACGACCAGCAGCACATTGGCGATCTGCCCGGCTTGCTTGTCCAAAAACACAATGTCAACCGCTGGCTGGTACACATTGAGAAACAGCAGCACAGCCAACCCAATCAGGTTGAGCGCCGCTGACCAGGCTTGTGCCTGCCCATCTTTGACTAATCCAGCAGTCTTGAGGATATTGATAATCGCAGCAATCAATGCCGCAAATCCTGCCAAAGCCCCCCATTGAGTAAGCAAAGAGTTTAAATCCATTTTTTCACCTCCAAAAGTTTGTAAACGAAAAACCGCCCACACCTTTTCATGGTGTTGGGCGGAAACCAACAAAATACCGCGTATTCAGTTAATTAGATTATAGCATAAAATCTCGGTTGTCAAGCCACGCCAGCCCAAATCTCTCAATAATTGGACTGACCTTTTGCAACTCCTACTTATGTCGCCTTATGTCGCCTTATGTCGCCTTATGTCGCTATATGACGCAATAGCGTAGACGGTAAACCTGTTTTATTATTCATACCATGTTAATTTAAGCTTCTCGGCAATTGGTTTGACTATCGCAAATCCTTCGAGTATTCTGGCATTTTCTTCCGGAGTAAACCAATCTCGGTAATGCAAATATCTCGCAATACCATCTGTCCATTCAAGCGAAAAAGTTGTTAACTGATTCGGGTCATTCATCAAGTCAGAAACAATATCAGAATCCATTAAATCATTAATTTGACCCTCGATAATTTTTAATGAAATCTCTTGTTTCGTATCCATCGAAAACTTTCCCGTTTTTTAGTCAATTGAATGATAACATCTTCGGGTTGATACCCGGTCACCAGATAACCATATTGTACTTTATATTCCACAAAAATAAAATCACCCCCATTGCTTCCACGCCAATCTCGACTCCCTCGGACAAATCCAATCTGCCATGCATCATTATATCTGGATACAAATACATCAGAATCTTGATCAAGAATAACCTCTTCTAGACTCCGTTTGTAATCCTCCAACGTGGTGCCATCCGGCCATTCTTGGTTAACAACAACGTGCTTGAGATAATGCCCAACATCAGTTGGAATCGTATCACCAATTTCCAGCTTTTTCCCATCCCAAACCTGTCCACGTATTGATGTTCTAACCCGCATCATCTCTGTTGAACTGAACCCCGCATTCGCCACATGCCGCGCCACCCGTTCCAACTCTCCATGCGTCAACTCCCGCAATCCCAACCCCGCTACTCGAATCAAATCGTCTGCTGAGTATTGACCGGCATTCTTCGCCGCGCCCATCAACGCCAGGCGCGTGTACCCTTTCGCCTTTTCTGCACCCAGCAACTCCACCAGGCTCTTCTCATACCGATGCGTCCCCCACTCACGCGACCGTTTGCGCCCAACTACATCCCCCAGCGCAAACTTCCCATCCTCCCACGCCGCATACTTCGCCGGTCCCAAAATCTTGATCTGTGTCTCAACAGGCAGTCGCTCAAACAGGTCAACGCCAAGCGTTATCTTTGGCGGAGTCTCCTCAACATCGCCAAAATCCAAACCATACTTGCGCCCAAGCTCCGCCCACGACCTGGTCGCTGGCACCATCGCACACCGCCCGTTGGGATGATCATCCAGCCGCTCATCCAGCGTGTGAAACGTCCCGTGCATCGCCCAGCACGCCGCACATGTACGCTCCCCCAGCGCGCTGTGCCAAATCCACCCATCCACCAAATCGCTGTTTGCCTGGTAACTCGCCCGTGTCGCCTCACGGTGCGCCCGCAGCGTCTCCGTCCGTGCAATCCTCAGCGCCCGGCTCAGCGTTGTCCCCAGCGCCTTGCGCGCCGAGCGGATAGTAGCGGCAGTGATGTCGGTACCACTGGTTCCCACCGAACCGGACAACCCAGCATACAGGGCAAACAAATCGTTCTCAATCGCCTCGGCAATTGCCGGAACAGCTGAATTGATATAGCGATCCATCAAATCCTGGTTCGCCTGCGCACGCGCCGGGTCTTCGATCAGAAAAGAAACTTCTTTGTGTTTGTTCAGGGTTACAGACAGATCAGCCCCGCCGCTTGGAGTTTGCAAAGTTACAGCAGTATTGGCTGACTTGTCTTGTGCTGTGAAAGTTCCAGGATATGGAATGTGCAGAACATCACCTACCTGGAACGTAGCAACATCAGTATCTTTAGTTACCAGTTTCGCCAATACAACATTTGAACGTAAAACTTCAAGTGCTTTCTGCGCCCAGATTTCTGGGATGAAAGCCGCAGCAGTCGTAGTCGTAATATTAGCCATAGTTACACCTCTTTCAATCTTCTAAAATACGTCCCTCCCGCATTGCCTGCATGATGGCATCGCGGTTGGCAGCAAAGAATCCTGGATCACGCAACTGCGAGCGCGTGAAGACTTGCTGACCTGAAACTCTTCCCTGCGCCGGGTTGGTGGGTGAAATAACCGATTGCTGTCCAGCAAGATACGGCTTTTTAGCAACCAGCTCTTTCAGCACCTTTTCCAGATTCGCCGGCTTGCCGTCTTCGTCAAACTCAATCTGTTTGAGATCAAGCAGACGATACGCCGCCTCTGGATCAACCACGCCAAGACGCGCGGCGTGCAGTTTGACCTCGTACTCCAGCGTCCTCGCCTGGAGAGACTGCTGATACTCGATCTCTTTGCGCTCTAGCTCCGCAAGCCGCTTTTGGAGACGCTCTTGTTCGGTCATCTTGGCCTCCTCATCTGCCTTGACCTTGCTCTCCAACTCGCGCAGACGCTTGCGGTACTCAGCTGCTTCGGCTCGCAGTTTGCGCACATACTCAGTATCAAAACGTTCTTCCTCCGCCGCCTGGGCTTCGGGCCGCTGTGCAACCTCCTGGGTTGCGCCATCTGTGACCGTCTGGGTCTGTTTTTCTTCGTCCATTTTTTACTCCGCTAACCTCTTAATAGACTCTGGAGGCTCTTCATCCAGTTCACGATACAAGCGAATCAGCGCCCGCGCCGCCTTGCGCTTCTCTTCCGGCGAGGCTTTCACCCCACCACGAGCACCGGCCAGGGCTGCCGCCGCCGCATGTACACCATTCCGATTCAGCGTGCCGTCCGGCTCGCGCACGGGCAACTTCGCCTGCGCTCTCGCTGTGTACTCTGACTTCGCCGGTTTGATCAGGCACGCCTCGTACCACTGTTCATCGCTGTAATCGCTCTCGCTAAATCGTGACCAGGGCTTATCACTGATAGTCATGTCCACACCTCAGTTCAAACTGATTACCCAAAAACCTCCGTAGTAAACGTAAGTCATTGCTAACATCCGTTTCCACGTCCACAAACACTCAGTATCCAGAACGAAAAGACTTCTCATCATGCCAAAACAAAAAACCCGGATGCAACACCTTTCGGCATTGCTCCGGGCTCGTACCTCGTGAGCAGTATTTTCAACTCATATTATAGCATAAATTTTAAATCAGATTCAACCTCTCAGCGATTGGCTTGACTTTTTCTAACTCGTCAAGTAAATCATCAAACCGCTCTTTTTGCTCTGGCGTCAACAGATACTGATTCTTCTTCAATACCTCGACCATGCTCATGGTTTCCTGCCAATCTGTAGCCAAAGCATAAAAACCAGTTTCATCACTCAAATCGTAAAGTTCTTGTTTGAGTGTTTCAATCTGACCAGCAATTGTTCGTAAAAAAATATCTGCCCGATTTATTTCATCTTGCGTAGCCATCGTATTTCGCTCCGATGAACTTGTAACTGTTTTTGCAAATCAACTGGTTGAAAACCCGTTACCCAGAAACCATAACCATCTCGGTATTCAACCAAAATAAAATCACTACCACCAACCCCACGCCATTGACCACTATCTGCAATGAAAGCGATTTGCCAGTAAACACATTGATACTTTGAAATCATTATACCATTCTCAGGACTTCGAATAACGGTGCGCAAACTTTCAAGATATTCATCCAGTGATGTCCCTTCTGGCCATTCCTGTCTTGCTAAAACGTGCTTGACAAAATGCCATTCATCCGCCGGTAAACGCTCTCCAACCTCCAGAGGTTTCCCCTTCCAAACAAGCCCAGCCATTTCTGGTTTTACTAAACTGGTATGTTCCCGATTGAATCCTGCCTTTGCAACCTTTTCAACGATTTTTTGCAATTCATCATTGCTCAATTCGCGCAATCCAAATCCAACCGCTCGAATCAAATCCGATACGGAGTATTGCCCCGCATTCCTCGCTGCACCCATCAGCGCCAGGCGCGTATACCCTTTCGCTTTCTCCTCTCCTAACACTTGTTCAAGGCTCTTCTCATACCGGTACGTCCCCCATATTGTTGACTCTGTTTGCCCAACAAGATCACTCAACGTAAATTGATCATCCTTCCACGCCGCCCACTTCGCCGGCCCCAAAATCCCGATCTGCTTCTCCGCCGGCAATTTATCAAACAGAAGCACGCCTGGTTCAATTTCCGAATTCGTGTCTGGAACATCAGACAGGTCAATTCCGTACTGTTTCCCAATTTCCGCCCAGGTCTTTGTCTTCGGCACCATCGCACAGCGTCCATTGGGATGATCATCCAGCCTCTCATCCAGCGTGTGAAACGTCCCGTGCATTGCCCAGCACGCCGCGCACGTCCGCTCATCTGCCGCGCTGTGCCAAACCCATCCTCTGACAATGTCGCTGTTCGCCTGGTAACTGGCGCGGGTGGCTTCACGATGCCCTCTCAGTGTTTCTGTACGAGCAATGGTCAGCGCACGGCTCAACGTCGTTCCGAGCACTTTGCGCAGTTCAGTTAAAAAGTCGCCAACCATTTTTGGGACAAACACTAGAACGTTTGTATATTGACAGAATGCTCAAAACGTTTATAATGAAATTGCGGTCGGGAGAGCTGCAGAAGGCGGTTCGTTCGCGCAGGCGACTCGGCTGCATTCTTTTTTAAGTGGGGAGAGAACATGTATTTGCTCTATCTTGATGATTCCGGTTCTCCTGGTAATCCAAACGAAGATTATTTTGTGTTAGGTGGTATTTGTATCTCTGAAGCCAGTGTTCGCTGGCTTTCTCATAGATTAGATCAAATCGCCTGCGTATACGGCGAGCAGGTAGAATTACATTATGAAGACCTGGCGGCACGCTTCAACAATCACCTTGAACAAAACGTCAGCACGGAAAGACATCAGGAAAGAGGATTAATCATTCTAGATAAATCTTCGTATGAGACAGGTTTGCAAAGTCTGACAATTAATTTGAGTTATGCGGACAACCCGCAACGAGAACGTTAAAAATCGGAATGTATTAACAATCACATCCTTTGCAATTGTGCACATTTAAAAAACGATACCATTACAAAAACCTGTCGAAGTAATGAGTATGTTTTTGCCAGACAACCGCGTCCTTCAGCCGTTCTCCCTTACACGGATGGGGTCGTAGGTTCGAGTCCTATACCGCCCATTTTACGTTTAAAACCAGTTACGCCTGGCAAATATCGCAATGACAAGAACAGAAATGAGAGCAATCATACCTGTAACAATCAGGTATGACGTCTCCTGTTCAAACAGCGTGGGAAAATCCACATTCATCCCAAAGAAGCTGGTAACAATGGTGGGGATACTCAGCACCACAGTAATCGAAGCCAGAAACTTCATCACAAAGTTCAGGTTGTTTGAAATAATTGAAGCAAAAGCATCCATCATGGAACTGAGAATGTTGCTGGAGATATTGCTCATCTCAATAGCCTGCCGGTTCTCAGTAATCACATCTTCCAGCAAATCCTCATCTTCCGGATACATGCGAAATAGCTGGCTGCGCTGCAAACGCTCAAGCATCAATTCATTTGACTTGAGCGCAGTGGTGAAATAGACAAGACTTTTCTGGTGCTTTAAAAGCTCCAGCATTTCACGGTTTTGCATTGAAAGCTGTAACTTATCTTCCAATATATCTACCGCCTTGTTGATCTCCCGCAAGTAAGTAAGATACTTGGTTGCCGTACTGAGCAGAATCTGCAAAAGAAAACGATTGTGCTTGGCAGTCGAAAGTCCCCTGATTCTGCCAGAAGCAAGCTCACGGAGAATATCATTCTCCCAACGGCACACTGTGATGATATAGTCTTCCGTCAAAATAATCCCCAAGGGGATCGTAACATAGGGTACATCCATCTTTGCCCCCTGATAATATGGGATGCGTAGCAGAATAAACAATGTACCCTCATCATCCCGCTCACTACGCGCCAGCTCATCAATATCCAATGGGTAGGTAATAAAGTCTTGCGGAAAACCCAAATCGGCAAGCTGCTCAATCTCATTGGTTGTCGGATCAAAAACATTGACCCAGCAACCCTTTGTAAGACCCTCCAGTCGCTTGAGGCCTGTTTCATCATTTTTGTAGTATGTGATCATCAATCACCTCCAGCGAAAGATTGCGCAGAATTTCTTCACGCACAGCATTCAAACAAAGACATTCACTTGCCGTTATAATATAAGCGCGTGCCCAAAGACTCAGATCGCCCCGACATTATAATCCAAATGCATCTTTCCGGAGGAAATAATGGAAAAGTTTATCATCGAAGGCAGCATACCATTATCGGGGGAAGTTACGCCTTCTGGCAACAAAAATGCAGCCTTACCGCTGCTCTCTGCCTGCCTGCTGACCGACCAACCTATTACCCTACACAATGTGCCCGCCATTCTCGACGTGCGCGCCATGCGTTCCCTCTTGGAAAGTTTGGGGGTGGAATTTACAGATATTGACGAACATACCTGGCGCATACAGGCGAAACAGGTTCGCCCAACCGATCTCGACCCTGACCTATGCCGCGCGATACGTGCCTCTATCCTCCTCGCCGGGCCAATGACCGCTCGCTGCAAAGAGCTGCGTCTGTATCCCCCCGGCGGGGACGTGATCGGCAGACGCCGCGTCGATACGCACCTTCTGGCACTGCGACAGCTTGGTGCTGACATCACCTACGACCGTTCATTTATCTTCAAAGCTAAGACCCTGAAAGGCGCTAACATCCTGCTGGATGAAGCCAGTGTTACCGCAACCGAAAATGCTATCATGGCAGCTGTTACTGCTCAGGGAGACTCGACCATCCGCAATGCAGCCTCCGAACCGCACATCCAGGAACTATGTCACTTTCTCAACCTTCTTGGTGCAAATATCGAAAATATTGGCTCAAACACCCTGCACATTCGCGGCGTGCCAAAACTCAAGGGTGGAGAATTCACCATTGGGCCTGACTACCTCGAAGTAGTTAGCTTTATTGGCGCAGCAGTTGTAACCCACGGTTCTATCAGAATCCGTAACGCTGGAATACAATATTTGGACATGATTCGTCTGGTTCTTGGAAGGCTAGGGGTGGTATGGGAAATGGATGGTGAAGATATTATCGTGCCTGCCACACAGCCACTTGAAATTGAGCCTGATCTCGGAGACATCATCCCCGAAATCAGCGTCATGCCATGGCCTGCCTTTCCAACCGACCTGATGAGTATCGCTATCGTCATCGCAACACAATCCAAAGGCACCGTCCTCTTCCACGACTGGATGTATCCCAGCCGCATGTTCTTCACCGATAAACTGGTGGGAATGGGTGCCAGAATTGTGCTGTGCGACCCGCACCGCTGTATTGTGCAGGGTCCCAGCAAACTTTATGGCGAGAAAATGGAAAGTCCTGATATCCGCGCTGGCATGGCTCTGCTGCTGGCGGCGCTTTCTGCTAAAGGGCAGTCAACCATCCGCAATATCGGGCAAATAGATCGCGGCTATGAAAAAGTGGACTTAAAACTTTCTGCACTCGGAGCAAAAATACAGCGTGTCTCCGGTTAAACCTCCAACGCCGTTTTTTTTACTCCTTGATCACATCCAAAAACTCAGTCAGGATTTCTCTTAACATCCCTTCTGGCAGGGCGCCCACTTGAGTGTGCGCCACTTTGCCCCGATAGAGAAATAGCATCGTTGGTATACCCTGAACCCCAAATTCCTGCGCCCATTTGGGGTTCTCGTCTGTATTGACCTTTGCAACCAGTAATTTGCCCGCGTATTCTTTCGCCACCTTATCCAGAATTGGGGCAACCATTCGGCATGGGCCGCACCATGGCGCCCAAAAATCAACGATCACCGGTAACTCAGCATTTAAAACCACACTCTCAAACTCAGCATCTGAAACATGTACAGGCGTATCGCTCATGATTTCTCCTTGAAAAATCTGTTTTGTCCAACGTTTCTCATTTTACACAATTTGCACCATTTTGCGGAAAATTGCCCACAGACACTCATGCATCTCATCCCTGTCGGCGTCGAAAGTCCACAAAACGATAACCCACCCCCCGCTCGGTCAGAATATATTTCGGATTGGCAGGGTCCTTTTCCAATTTCTGACGCAAATAGTTGATATATAGACGTACATAATGCGGCTCGTCGCGGTATTCATAGCCCCACACCTTGGTCAGCAGTTGATCATAGGTCAGCACCCACCCCGCATTCTGAACCAAATGATATAACAGACGGTACTCCGTCGGGCGCAGTTTGACCAATTTCCCATCCAGCCAGACCTCGCGCCTGCCAAAATCAATCTTCAACCTTTCATCCACCTCAACATAGTCCTTTGAGACTTCGCCTGCCGCCTCGGTACGTCTTAACACTGCACGCACGCGGCTAACCAGCTCTCTTGGGCTGAACGGCTTGGTTACATAGTCATCCGCACCGAGTTCCAAACCTCTAACGCGATCATCTTCCTCCCCTTTTGCCGTCAGCATAATGACTGGCACCGAGCTGATTTCCCGCACCATACGCAAGACCTCAAAACCATCAATATCAGGCAGCATCACGTCCAGCAAAATCAGCGCTGGCATTTCTTTGCGCAGGGCATCCATTGCCTGAACACCGCGATACGCCTCAACAACACGAAACCCGTCATGTTCCAAATTCAAACGAATAAAACGCGCCATGCGCTCTTCATCATCTACCACAAGAATAGTCTGATTGGCAAACTGATCCGTCGGCATTTTTACGTCTCCCGCACAAACGAAATGATTTCTTCCTCTTCCTCCTCCCCTGGAAGCACTTCTATAAAGTTAATCCTCGTGATCGGCCAGATAACCGTTGTAACACTCGAATCCAAATATGTAAGATCCTTGCCATCGCGCCGTCTCGGGTTTTTGACAACAATCAAACCATCCGCAGGAGAAGGAAGTTGATCCACCTCACCCAAAATGGGATCCTCGTTGTGTATATGAATAATTACAGAAATCATCGTCCAACCTCTTTAAAGACATCAATCTGCCATAACCGAAAAAGCCTTACAAGTATCGCACAAGAACCACACTGATATTATCCGGTCCACCAGCGCGATTCGCCGCTTCAACCAGCCTGGAGCAGGCACGCGAGAGGTTTCCAGCCGACAAAACCACTTCTACAATCTCCTCCTGCGGCACCACCCCCCAAAGACCATCACTACACAACAAAAGGTATCCGTTATCTGGAAAAACATGGGTATTAATGTCAGGCTTAATGGGTTCAAGCTGTCCAAGCGCCCGATAAAGAACGTTACGCTGGGGATGCACTGCCGCCTCTTCTTCGGTAATCTGTCCCAATTCAACCAACCGCCCCACCAAAGAGTGATCTTTAGTCAACAGTTCAACCTTCGCGTCAGGTTCTATAAAATACGCTCTGCTATCGCCTACATGCGCAAGCGTAACCTGATTGCCAATCACCACTGCCACCGTCAGTGTTGTGCCTCCGCCCGGTGCTTTGCGCAAGACGTTCTTCTGCGCTTCCTCTATCCCCATTTCAATGACCTCGTGGAGACTTTCTTCCTGCTCCACCGCCCTCAAACCCATCAAAGGCGGATAAAGACGGGCAACCAGATACTCCACCAATGCCCGCGTTGCCATGCCGCTTGCCACTTCCCCATGCTGATGCCCCCCCATGCCATCAGCAACAATGAAAATGCCAAAGGGTAGCTGCCGGTCGCCTTCGGCAATTACCGATGTCATTGCGAACAACGCATCCTCATTGTGATCGCGTAGCTTGCCCACTGACTGCGCACTACCAGCTACAAGCTGTGGGGGAAGGTAAACAATGGTTTCATCTGCGCCCTCACCAGCCGCTGGACGTCTTATCCTTGCCTCTTCCTGTACAGGGTTAAGCGGCTTCTTGAAAAACTTATTAACAATATTTCCCAATCATCGCCTCCACAAAAAATCTTTGCCTCATACAGACAAATTATCAATCCATTATCGCATACAAATAGTGATCGTGCGACCCAATATAGATGACATCATCGTGAACACAGGGCGCGCCGGTAATCGCCGCTGCTGAAGAAAATTTCCAGCGCATCTTGCCATTCCGGCAATCCAAACAGTAAAGATTTCCGTCCGCAGCCCCGCAATAGACAAACCCTTTACAAACCACTGGCGACCCGCTTACCTGATGACCAACACGGTATTTCCATATTTCTCGCCCGTTCACATCCAGACAATAAATATACCCATCAGCCGACCCTATATAAATCTTCTTCTCAAAGCAACACGGCGAACTGACCGTACCTTTTTCCATACGGAAACGCCAAGTCACCCAGCCCGTTTTTACATCCAACGCATAGACCATCGCATCCAGCGAAGCAAAGTACACCATGCCACCTTCAATCGTCGGCGAGGATGTAACTCCCCTTTTGGCTTTAAAACGCCAGCGTATCTGACCGCGAAAATCAATGCAAAAAACATCTCCCGCCTCGCTGCCCACGACAATCATTCCTTCCGCTAGGCAAGGAGTGGAGCGTATGGCGCTTCCAGCATCCACACGCCAGACAGGGCGCGTTGAGGCTGTATTAATAGCATACAGATACCCATCATCAGAACCAATAAACAAATGCCCCTCTGCAAGGCGCGGGGTATTACGAACAGGCGCCCCAGTCTCATACAGCCAGGAAAGCTTCCCTGTTCGCAATGAAACCGCATACACCCGGCGGTCTTCAGAGCCAAAATAGACATCGCTTTCCCAAACAACCGGTCTGCCTGCGATTCCCCCTTCGGATGCGTACTTCCACATCAAACTCCCATCGCGCGCATCCACAGCGTATAAACATCCATCATACGAACCCACATAAACCACCCCCTCGAAATAAAACGGTGAGCCTCTGATCTCGTCCTGACAATCGAATCTCCAAAGCACCTTCTCTGCCCCTTCTCCTGCAACCGCCTGAGCATTGACTTTGAGAGAAATCTTGCTTCCAGAACCAAGCCCCGCCTTCACGGCAATCAAAGCTTCCATCATCGCCTCAATGGACGGATAACGATCCGCCGCATTATATTGCAAGGCTTTAGAAATCACCCCTTCCAACTCTTCAGATACCTGCGGGTTGTACTGCCGGACCGGGCGCTCAGCAAAGGTGAAAGGCGGCTGGCTACGCGGATCGACCCGTGTTAATAGGTGGTGCAATGTCGCCCCCAGCGCATACACATCCGCCTGCGGGGTGGCTTCACCCCGATATTGTTCGGGCGGAGAATATCCCTCTGTCCCTATCATCGTCCCCTTCTGCCCCGTGCGGAAATTCTTTGCAATGCCAAAATCCACCAGTACCACATGCCCCTCGCGATTAATCATCACGTTCGAGGGTTTCATATCACGAAAAATAATCGGCTCCGGCTGATGCGCATGCAGGTAGCGCAAAACATCACACAGCTCTATTCCCCAATCAACCACCTTCTCAACCGGGAAAAAGCCTTCCTCTTCATCCAGCATCAACTCCAGGTCTTCACCATCTATATATTCCAGCACAAGGTACGAACGCTCATCATAGGTAAAATAGTCAAATATTTTTGGAATGGAAGGATGTGTTAGCGTAGCGAGAATATGCGCTTCCCTTTCAAAGTTTTCGACAATTGTTCTACGTACCAACGGGTCAACAGCCAGATTGAGCATCTCCTTAACCGCCACAAGTTTCTCCACATTAGGAAAGTGCATATCCCGCGCGCAATACACCGCCCCCATCCCACCCATGCCAATAACCTCCTGTATTGCATAACGATTAACCAGGACAAAACCGGGGGGGAGTCTTCGAGTAGCCTTATCAACAGAACCCGTGCTTAGCGGCACGCTCTCAATGCTCAAATCATACCTCTATGTTAAACCTTGATGCCACCACATTAAATTATAAGCTCAAACACCTGTTTTGCAACCTTTCTCCTCTATCGCTTGATCGTTACCAAACATTATACAACCCAACTGGACTCAAACCGCCGAATGAAGTAGAATCACGCACATACTTCTGCTTTCCAAAAGGAGATCCGGGAATGCAACGTTCCAAAGTGGCAATTTTGCGCACAAAACCAGAAACCGTGCTAGAAGATTATCAGCGGCTGTGTGATCTTGCAGGGATCAAAGAAGCACTTGACCCGAAAGCTACAACCATTCTCAAAGACAATATCAGCTGGCATCTGCTGTACCCCAGCTCCAACACAACACCCTGGCAACTAGAAGGTACTATCCAGGCTTTGTTAAAAAATGGTTTCAACGACCTTGTAGATGTCCACAACAAAACCGTCGTAACAATTGCCGACCTGGGAGACCGCTACAATAAATTCGGTCCAATTCTGGAAAAATATGGAATACCCAAAAAGTATAATTTCCTCCCCCAGGATATGACCTGGATCAACTACAAACCCAAGGCAAAAATGGCTGTCTTGGACATGATCTTTCCAGATGGAATCTACATTCCCGATTACTTCATTGGCAAAAACATCGTGCATTTACCCACTGTCAAGACCCATAGCTACACGGTCACCACTGGTGCAATGAAAAATGCCTTTGGGGGATTGCTAAACACAAACCGCCACTATACACATACCTGGATTCATGATACGCTGGTGGATCTGCTGGCGATCCAGAAAGAAATTCACACCGGCATATTTGCCACGATGGACGGCACCACAGCCGGTAGCGGGCCTGGACCACGGACATTGCTGCCACACCAAAAGGACGTCATTCTGGCATCCAGCGACCAGGTGGCGATTGACGCCGTCGCTGCATCTATCATGGGTTTTGACCCAATGAAGATACAATACATTGCCCACGCCACAGAACGGGGGCTAGGCGAAGGAAACCCCAAAAATATAGAAATTGTTGGCATGCCCGAAATTGCCAACGAGCGTTGGAATTTCAAAGTAGGTGTCAATCTTGGCACAGGAACGGGTATGCTACTCTGGCGTTCTCCCCTGAGAATATTTCAAAAACTATTATTCCGCACCCCCTTGGTTAACCTCTTCATCTTCGCCAGCGAATATTATCACGATCATTTCTGGTACCCACAGAACGGCGTAAAAGTAGTGCAAAAATGGAAGCGCGAAAGCCCATGGGGGCAACTGTTTGAAAAATACCCGGGTTGAGCACTACTGCGGATAAGCAGTTATCACCAGGAAATCCTCAACCGCCCACCCCGAGCGTCCAGCGTCATTTGGCGATACAAGATACCACCACGTATACCCATCCGCCAGGGCAGCCCCATCCATCACCTGGAATACTTCCCCCTCCGAACCCAGAAATTTGGGGCGGTTTCCAACCCCTGGTGCCGACCTCAGGCGCAGCCCCTCACCGCCGGTGCCATAAACCTTGACAAAGACACCTTTTGCAATACTGCTCGGTGTTGAAGTAGGCAATGGAGCGGTAGCAGAAACAACCGGTACAGGTGTTGGAGCATCAGTGGGCATAAAAACCAACGTAATCACCGCAGTTGGAAATGTAGCGCGCCCGTCCTGATAGGGAGCACTAAGCCAGGCAACAAACACCAAAAATAAGCACAAAACCACAGCAATTGCTACGGCCCCCAAAATGACCCAGCGATTGATCCGTGCGCTTAACCAAGAACGCCACATAACACTCTACCTAAGCCGGCATCAAGAAAAAGGCTAACCCCAGAATGGCATACACTGCTAACAACGCTGCGCCTTCCAGCCAGTTTGATTCGCCGTCCGAAGAAACCAACACCGTAATCAAAACACCTGCCCCAATGGCAATCAACTCAAACTGGTTAAAAATCAACGTCAGCGGATGCCCCATCAAAAGACTAATAAAAACAAGGAACGGCGCAACCAGAAGAGCAACTTGCAGACTGGACGAAATGGCAATCTCAACGCTCAAATCCATCTGATTCCGCCTTGCCACTGTTACAGCCACCAGATGCTCGGCAGCATTGCCCACAATAGGTATCAAGATAATACCAAGAAAGAACTCGGAAAGGCCAAAATCTGCCACCACCACTTCGACAGCGCCCACCAGCATCTCGCTCAACCAGACAATGCCTGCCGTTGAAAGCGTCAGGATGACAAGCGCCGTCATCAGTGACCAACGCGGCTTCTCATGCGCCTCTACAGATGGGTGCGTGATTGGGCTTGGCAGCACCTTCAGGCTATAAATCAATCCCAACGCGTACAGCAGAATCATCACAACGGCAACGCCCAGACTGAGCGCCTCAACCCGCATACTCCCCTCCAATCCAATCGAATGGCTGAACAAAGAAGGGATAACCAACGCCAGTGTTGCAAGCGTCAGCAATATGGCATGATTGGTTGCCTGTTTTTTGTCAAAATGCTGCACCCCATTTTTCAACCCACCCAAGAGCATCGAAAAACCAAGTACCAGCAAGATGTTCCCCAAAATAGAACCCGTGATAGACGCCTTGACTAATTCCAAAAGCCCCGCCCGCACCGCTACAAGCGTGATAATCAATTCGGCGGCGTTCCCCAGCGTTGCGTTAAGTAGCCCGCCAATCTTTGGGCCAGTATAAGCTGCCAGCGTCTCCGTCGCGCTGCCAATATATCCTGCTAGCGGCACCACCCCCGCCGCCGAGAAGGCAAAAACCCAAATCTCCCCCCAATGCCCCAAATGCGCCCACAAGGCAAGCGGTAACGCAAGCAGCAACACCTTCATAGGGTCAGCGCTAAAAAACTGGAGAACCTTCGACTTTTTATTCACCACTAGCTCCTCACATTCTCATGAACAAATGTCAATTATACTAAAACTACGCATCTGCGATAGCTTTGGTATGTTATAATGACGCAGGGCTATGGAGAAAGGGATGTCCTTCACCTCACTGTTGGGTAACCGTTACCAGATACAGGCAACGCTGGGAACGGGTGGAATGTCTATTGTGTACCAAGCCCGTGACCTGATGCTGGAACGTCCTGTGGCAATTAAAGTGCTTCGGCAAGATTTTTCGAAGGACAGCGCTTTTCGCGAGCGTTTCCGCCAGGAAGCTAAAGCAGCCGCCAACCTGTCGCATCCCAACATTGTTACCGTTCACGATTTTGGCTTTGACAGTGGCAGATTATTCATCGTTATGGAATATATCCCTGGAAAAGACCTTAAGTCGCTGATTAAAGAGCACGGGCGCTACACGCCAGAAGAAGCGCTACCGCTCATCATCCAGGCTTGTGCCGGTATCGGCTATGCGCATCGCGCCGGTCTTGTTCACTGCGATGTCAAACCACACAATATGCTTGTTACCCCTGACCGGCGGCTCAAGGTTACTGACTTTGGCATTGCACGCGCCCTTTCCACGATCAAACCAGATGAAAAAAGCGATATTGTGTGGGGATCACCGCAATATTTTTCGCCAGAACAGGCTGCCGGTCTGGCGCCCTCTCCTGCTTCGGATGTCTACTCTCTAGGCGTTATCCTGTACGAAATGCTCACAGGCAAGCTCCCTTTCCATTCAGACTCGCCATCAGAACTGGCACGCATGCACCGCGATGTCCCCCCCATCCCCCCGCGGCGTTTGAACCCGGAAATCTCTCCTGAACTGGAACAGATACTCTTCAAAACACTTTCCAAAGAACCATCTTTACGCTACCGTACTGCCGACCAGATGGGAAGGATACTGGTCAGCTTCAGCCGTCTCCCGGAAACACTGGATACCATCATTCCCGATTTCCCTTCAGCATTTCCCACCACACCACGCCCTGCTGTCCAACCACCTCAAAAACAAACCGTTTACACACGCGTCCCGTCTTCCTCACCACCTCCTGTTCACCACACCCACCCAGCAGCTGCCCCCAAACAGGAAGAACTCGACTGGCTCACCATCGGACTTGGATTGGTTGCCCTGCTGGCAGTTGGCGGTTTGGTGCCTCTCTGGCTGACCGTTTTCCTGCGCCTCAGATCATTAAACTAAAAAGCTATCACGTCATGCACAACGCCACTCCAAACACCTTTATCTTGTCCCCATCCATTCTGTCTGCAGATTTTGCCCATTTGGAAAACCAGATCCGCGCTGTAGAAGAGGCTGGCGCTGATTGGATACACATTGACGTGATGGACGGCGTTTTCGTGCCCAACATCACCATGGGACCGTTTATTGTCAGCACCTGCCAGCGAATCACCAGACTCCCACTCGATGTGCATCTTATGATTCATCAGCCCGAACGTCACATCCAGGCTTTTGCCGAAGCCGGCGCATCTCTTATCAGCATCCATATCGAGTGCAACCCAAATATCCACCGCACCCTGCAGCAAATACGAGATCTGGGATGCCGTCCGGCAGTCGCCATCAACCCAGGAACACCGGCAGGCAGCATTGAGGCTGTTCTGGATATGGTGGATATGGTGCTGGTTATGACAGTCAACCCAGGTTTCTCTGGCCAGGTCTTTTTGCCAAACACCGTTTCAAAAATTGCTCAGGTCAGTGACCTGATTCAATCCAAAAATCTAAAAACCCTGATACAAGTAGATGGCGGCATCAGCGCTGAAACACTCCCCACCGTTTATAAAAACGGTGCACGGGTGATCGTGGCAGCAACGTCTATTTTCAAACATCCGGCTGGTATTCATGCCGCAGTTCAAGCCTTGCGAGATTCAATCCGTTAAAAACAAAAACCGCAGCCAATACTGCGATTTTTGCCTGTGCAATATTCTATGAAACACTAAACACTCTTGACTAATGTCCGAATGCACTTTGCACACAACGTCTTGCGTACCTTGCGCCCATTCACCAACATCGTCACCCGCTGCAAATTGGGGCGAAATGCGCGGTTGGTTGCCCGCATTGAAAAACTGCGGTTATGCCCAAAAGTTGTTGTCTTTCCACAAGCCTCACACTTTGCCATTGATAAACTTCCTTTCAAACACCTTGATGATTCCAACATAACAGCAAATATGCATTTTACCATAAACCGTATCTATTTACAAGAAGAACTGTTTTAACACCTGTAAAGGATGATGAATATGAGCAGAACGACAAACCAATTGGGGAATATTTACATCTCTCATCGAGCCATTGGTACAATCGCACATCAATCCGCCCTGGAGTCTTACGGCGTAGTTGGGTTGGCAGCAAAAAACATCTTCGCTGGCATTAGCAACGTCCTCACCAAAGACCCTACGCTCGGCGTTGAAGTCCATTATGATGGTCAGGCTATCTCTATTGATTTATACATTATCATCGAATATGGCACCCGTATCACCTCCGTTGCCTCAAGCGTGGCAAGCAATGTACGCTTTCAGGTTGAAAAGGCTCTCGGCATAAATGTTAAAGAGGTTAATGTACACGTGCGCGGCTTGCGCATCAGCAACACGGATTGATTCAGTATATGCCGACAGCGCCACATTTACGGGAGTAGTATGGATAACAACACACATTTTCAATCCGCCACAGAAAAACAAATCAAAGACACCCGCAATATTGACGGTCAAGACCTGAAAACGCTCATTGCCGCCGCGCTGGCGTGGTTAAAGGCAAATCAGCAATATGTCAACTCCCTAAACGTGTTCCCCGTTCCCGACGGCGATACCGGCACAAATATGGTGTTGACTCTCCAGGCTGCCTTAAACGAGATTGCGGGAACACAGGAAACAAACATCGGAAAAATTGCCCACCAGATTGCTCAGGGAGCCTTGATGGGGGCACGGGGCAACTCCGGGGTTATCCTTTCTCAGCTTTTGAGAGGTTTTGCGCGCACCCTTGACAACTACGAAACTATGAACGCGCAGATGCTGGTCGAATCTTTGAACGAAGCACGCACAACAGCCTACAAAGGGGTTGTACGCCCAGTGGAAGGTACCATCCTCACTGTTGCCAAAGATATTTCCATCGAAGCCAGCCAGGCTGTTCTTGAAACAGACGATATGCTTATCATCCTTGAAAAGATTACACAGGCTGGAGAAGAATCTGTCAAGCGAACCCCCGACCTGTTACCCATCCTCAAACAAGCAAACGTTGTTGACGCTGGCGGCAAAGGATTGGTCTTTATTCTGGAAGGTATGTTGCGTTTCCTAAAAGGGATGCCGCTGGATATGCCTCAAACCGTAGTTCAACCGCTATCGGTTTTGGCACAGACCGAAGAAGTCATGGAAACTATAGAACCTGGTCAGGATTATGAAGTGGTAATTGATTTCAAGCCAATGGACACTTTTGATCTGGATAGGTTCTATAACCGTCTGACGGAAATCGGCACTTCCATTCAGATGGGTGAAGGGGACGGTATGTACCGTATGCACATTCATGTCCCTACAGAGAAACGCTATGAACCGATTGACTACGTGATGAGTTTAGGGACAATCACCCGCGTGCAAATCGAAAATCTTATTGAGCAAATGAATAGCAGCGGCAAGAAACTTACCCCTCCTGAAATTAACCTTGCACCAGTAGAGGAAGGGCAAATCGCCGTTGTTGCAGTCTCGCCCGGATTGGGTTTATCCCGTATCTTTGCCAGTCTTGGCGCCGCAGCAATCGTTGAAGGCGGACAAACCATGAACCCCAGCACAGAAGAGATTTTGAAGTCTTTTAAAGACCTGCCCACCGACAAGGTGATTATCCTTCCCAACAACAAAAACATCATTATGACCGCTCAGACGGCTGCAAGCGCTTCGGATAAGCAGGTCGCTGTTATCCCCAGCCGCAGCATCCCACAAGGATTAAGTGCCATTCTGCATCTTATACCAGACGGAAACTTCGACCAGGTTGTCAAGAACATGAACAATGCCCTCAAAGATGTCAGCACTGGCGAAATCACATACGCCACACGCGACGCGGTCATAAACGGTGTCCAGGTCAAAGAAGGCAGCTTTATTGCCATGTTGGACGGCAAACTTGTTGAAGCTACTGATACATTAGAGAAAGCCTGCTTGGGTATGCTCAGCCAGGCAAATATCGAAGATAAAGAACGTATTACGCTGTTCTACGGCAACAACATCAACGGGAATGACGTTGATCAAATCACAAATTTGATAAAAAGCCAATACCCCGAGCACGAGATTGAACTGCACGAAGGCGGACAGCCATATTATCATTTCATCATTGCCCTTGAATAAGCATGGGTTCTATTTGTATCGTCACTGACAGTACCTGCCAGATGGTCAGGGGCGCTGCCCCCGCCCCGCAGACGCAGCTTGAAATAATCCAATGGGAAATAAAAACCAGCGGAATCCACCCTGTCAATGGAGAAAGTCTGAAGGTCAGTGACCTGCCGCCGCAAGCAACCTGTGGGTTTCCCTTTCATCTCACTGCCCCTACCGTTGAACGCATTGCCGCGCTTTTTTCACATCTCTCAAAAAGATTTGAAAGCATTGTGGGAATATTTTCATCAAGCTTGCTCGGCAGTTGTTATGACAACGCCCAGAAAGCCTCTAAGGACTATCAAGGCAAAGTTGAAATCTTTTTGATCGACACACAAACGTTCTCAGTAGGACTAGGATATCTGGTGCAGTGTGCGCTCGATGCCGCCGCTCAGGGGCTGTCCGCCTCAGAAATTGACCGCAAAGTGCGTAACCTATGTGCCATCACCTACTCCCTCATTTGCGCCCCTGCAATCTCGTACCTTCATCATAATGGTTTTGTTGATCATGGGCAGGCGATGATCGGGGAAATGCTCGGCCTATATCCCATTTTCACTCTGGAAAGCGATAAATTACTGCCAATAGAAAAAGTGCGCAGCTATCGCCAGGCTATAACCTTCTTCCAGGAATTTCTTGAAGAATTTGAGCATGTCAAACACATCTCAGTGATCAAAAGCCCTCTGATCGTTTACAATGAGCCACGACAGGGCTCCGGTTTTCTTCTAAACGTCCTGTCAAAACCCGTCTATTCAGAGCACATTATCAATCTGCCCACAGCGATGCTGTTTGGTCCCACCTGTCTTGGCATGTTCATTGTAGAAGCCGAAAATCCCAGATTACACTGAAGCCACAGCTTTTTGGCGCCAATTTACATACCTCAATTGACTTTGCGGTAAAATAACATCATGCTATTGCCCATTAATAAATTACAGAAGATCTTCAAACTCGAAAGCGAACGAAACTATGACAACAGAGCCGTTTTAGGGGGAATAGACAAAATCATTCCCTCCTGGGAAAGCGAAGCTCGAGAATCCCATCTGGCTGAGGATCTCATTCAGCAAGTTGCTACACATCTTTACCGCTATCCGCAAGCTGATGCGCAAGAACGACAAAAGATAATCACCGAAATCAATAAATTACTTGACCCACTTCAAGGCACAAACTCAGCGCAGGGCAGCATGCAAGATCAAAAGTATGCCAACTCAGTGCAAGCCGAGCAACCCGTCAACCGCCAGCCAACCTTTGAGAAAAAGACAACTTCCCAGAAGCCGAGCAGCAGATTTTCCAAACTGCCCACTGAAAGCCCACCTGGACTGGACTCCCCGCTGACAACCCTGACAGGTGTCGGTCCGGGAAATGCCAAAAGGCTCAAGGAGATTGGTCTCTATACCCTTGGCGACCTGTTGTATTACTTTCCCAGACGCTACGACGACTACAGCCAATTGAAAACCATCAACCGCTTGCAATATGGCGAAGAACTAACCGTTATCGGAACAATCCAAAATATTAGCACCCGCCAAATTTCTATTAGAGGAAAACCCGCACAGATTACCGAAGCTGTGTTATATGACGGCACAGGCTTTCTGCGTATTAACTGGTTTAACCAACCCTGGATTGAAACCCGTCTCCCACCTAAAACACAAGTTTCACTGTCCGGTAAAGTGGAAGCCTACCTGGGGCGTCTTTCGATGTCCAACCCGGATTGGGAGCTTCTGGAAGCAGAGCACCTTCACACCAATCGTATTGTGCCTGTTTACCCTCTCACCGCTGGCATCAGCCAAAAATGGTTACGTGCCCGCATGTTCCAGGCGGTCCGCTTCTGGGCACCGCGCATTCCCGATTACCTGCCCGAATCAGTACGGCAGGAGACCGGCTTGTTGGACCTGCCCACTGCGTTGTTACAAATCCACATGCCAGATAGCATGGAACAGTTACACGCTGCACGTGCCCGCCTGGCTTTTGATGAGATCTTTCTGCTTCAGCTTGGTGTTCTCGGACAAAAGCAAAGCTGGCAGTCTGCCGAAGCGCAGGTATTTACCGCGCCTGACGGGTGGCTGGAACAGCAGATTGCACACCTGCCTTTTGCTCTTACCAATGCACAACGCCGTGCAATCGAAGATATCTGCGCTGACCTTGCCAGTGGGCATCCTATGAACCGTCTGTTGCAGGGTGATGTTGGCTCAGGAAAAACTGTGGTTGCTGCGCTTGCTGCCATGATTGTTATAAGACAGGGTGCTCAGGCTGCCTTTATGGCGCCAACCAGTATCCTTGCCGAACAGCATTACCGCAGCCTCAGCAAACTGCTCATCGAGCAAAACCCGGAACCGATCATCAAGCCGGAGCAAATCTGCCTGATGATCGGCGATACACCAGAAAACGAGAAACAGGAAATCCGCGCCAGACTCGCTGATGGTCAGATCAAAGTCGTCATTGGCACCCACGCGCTGATCGAAGACCCGGTCACCTTCCAGGATTTGCAATTCGTAGTAATTGATGAGCAACACCGTTTTGGGGTTGCACAACGATCTGCCTTACGGATCAAGGGCAAGAACCCGCACTTGCTGGTCATGACAGCAACCCCCATCCCACGCTCACTGGCGCTTACGGTTTACGGCGATCTTGACCTTACCGTCATAGACGAGATGCCTGCCGGGCGTAAGCCTGTTGAAACGTATATTCTCCACCCCTCTGAGCGCGAAAGGGCATATCATCTGATACGCTCGCAGATAAAACTGGGGCAACAGGCATTTATCATATATCCGCTGGTCAATCAGGGCGAGACCGACGAGGTCAAAGCCGCCGTCCAGGAGCATCACTACCTGCAGAAGGAAATTTTCCCAGACCTCAAGTTAGGGCTACTACATGGACGCTTGCGTCAGGAAGAAAAAGACCGAACCATGAGCCGTTTTCGCAAAGGGGATTTTCATATCCTTGTCTCAACCTCTGTGGTTGAAGTTGGTGTAGATGTGCCCAACGCAACCGTCATGTTGATTGAAGGCGCTAATCGTTTCGGTTTGGCGCAGCTTCATCAGCTGCGCGGCCGTGTCGGGCGCGGGCAGGAACATTCATACTGTCTTCTCATCCCTGATACAGAAAACAGCCTTGACAATGAACGGCTGGCAGTCATGGCAGAGACCAACGACGGTTTTGTGCTCGCAGAACGCGATTTGGAACAGCGCGGACCCGGCGAATTCTTGGGCACCCGCCAGTCCGGCTATTCCGAGCTGCGTATGGCAAACCTTACCAACATCCGCCTAATTGAAAAAGCCCGTCAGCAGGCTCAGGCATTGTTCAAAACAGACCCACACTTTTCTGACCCAAAGCATTATGCATTGGCAAAAATGGTACGCCGCTTTTGGGAAGGTGGAAGAGGAGATATTAGTTGACCCATGGTACGTGCTGTCTTTCCCGGAACCTTTGACCCCATTCACTATGGGCATATTGACATTGCCCAGCGCGCCGCACGCCTTTTTGATGAGCTGATCATCGCCGTCTACGACCGGCCGCTAAAGAACCTGATCTTTTCCCCTGAAGAGCGTCTGCACCTGGTACGCGCGGCTTTTAATAATACATCCAATATCACCGTCATGGGGTATGATGGTTTGACAGTGGATTTCTGCCGTAAGATCAACGCTCAGGTAATTGTGCGCGGGCTGCGCGTCTTCTCCGACTTTGAACATGAATTCCGCATGGCGCTCGCCAATCACCACCTTGCCCCAGATATTGACGTCATTGCACTGATCACCAGCGAGAAACACACTTTTCTGTCTTCCACAACAGTGCGCGAGATTGCCTGTCTGGGCGGCAACGTCAGTGATATGGTGCCGCCCGAGGTGGCAGAAGCGCTAAAAAGACGGTATTTCGAGTTAGGCGATGAAAGAAAGGTCACGCCCATCAGTTCGTTGCGCGATTGACTTTTGTTCCAAAATAAGGCAAAATTGGTCTATCACTTGCAACGATTTGCTTTAAAAACTTTTTCGGAGGCTGGCGCATGGATATTTTACATCTTGTAGACCGCCTGGAGGAGCTTTTTAACGAAAGCCGCTCCTTTCCTTTCACACACAGCGTAATCGTTGATGAGGACCGCATGTTGGATATCATTGACCAGATGCGCGTTTCCATCCCTGAAGAAATCAAAAAAGCGCAGCAACTGCTGGCGCAGCGCGATCGCCTCCTCGCCCAGGCTCAAGAAGAGGGAAACCGCACCATTGCACTGGCACGCGAGAAGTCTGAACAACTCATCAACAACAGCGAAATCGCACAGGCGGCTCACGCACGGGCAGAACAAATCATAGAACAAGCCCGCATTGAGGCAGAAAGAATACGCCGCGAGGCGGATGACTATGTACTTAATACCCTTTCGCAAATCGAACTGGAACTGGAGCGCTATCTTGGCCAGGTACGAAATGGCATCCGCACCATACAAACCGAAAAGCGGCAGCAGCAACAAATTGATCAGCCGTGACCGCCCAAATATCCTCGCACTCTCAAAAATTCTGACATTTCTTTTTGTATCACTCTCATTAGCCCTTTGTTCTCCTCTTCCCTCCTCTTCTTCATCTGATACCAATACCCCATGGCGCTATGGTGACCTGCGCCTGTTAGACCCGCCGGACGCTCCCAACCCTGCCCTGGATGGCATTGCTGCCTACGCACGTCAGACAAGCGAGCACCTCGAGATACGTCTGGACTTGCTTGAAGCCGACATACAACCGCTTGCCGATATCTATATTGCCATGGACACACAACCTGGCGGCGCTCAGAGTATCCCCCAATTAAGCATCCCACAAACCATCCCCCGGCTACAATGGGACATCCTGTTCATTTTGAAAAACGCCCACTCCTCCATTGCATTGAATACCCAAAATCAACCCCTGCCCGAACTTAACCCCTTGATCAATTGGGATAGCGAGAACGACTACCTCACAGTACGCCTGCCCAACGCTGCGTTTCAAGATGCAACAAAACATATTGCATTTCAAGTATTCATCGGTGCCGCTGGCAGCAATACTGTCGCCGACCAGCTCAATATTTTTCACCTGGATGGCGCTCCTCCCCTAAACCGTTCCCGCGTTGCGTTTGTATTCTGGGATACTCTCCCAGCCCAAACCCCGGCACTGGCATTGCGCCATTGGAATGGCGCCCATGCCGGGCCGCTTGGTCAACGCCATGGTCTTTATCATCTTCTCAAAGCCGCTTCACAAGCACAAATTCCGCTGCTTTTGCTCGACCTCAAGCAACCTCAGAGTTACAAAGCGCTTGAGTATATGGGGCATATTAGCTTCATTCGTCAACTCGAAGCGCAGCGTATGCTGATTCTGGCAGAGTTCACTGACCCGCTTACCCATCTTAATACAATGCGCCTTGAAACACTCGCAGTAACAGACACCACCCCACAGATGATGAAGCCATTAAGCCGAGAAGGCATCACCCCAGAGCTAAAACAGGCTCTCATTAGCAATGCGTTTTCACCCCAGCGACACACGCTCATTCTGGGTGGAAGCCTTCCCCACAGCCTGTGGGGCGAATCCTCCATTGCGCCTTCTGCATTCCAGTATTTTGCTAATCACCCCTGGATTAACGTACTGGATCACTATGACTTGCAAATGCTTTCTAAAGAAATTAACCCCCGTTCCACCACCACCGAGATTCCATCATACATACCCGAAAACACCGCCAATCAGATCAAACCCCTACTCGAGCAACTCAAAGAACTCCCCGAGGGACAATTGACCGAGAACGCCTGGCGGTATTACCATGACCTGACTTCTCCAAGCCAGGATGAAAGGCTGTGGGAATTACGCATGACCCATCTCAAACATCTTGAGCGCCTGATTATTGCAGCCCATTGGGCGCAAAAACCCGTAGCCTATTCAAGCTGTGCGCTTTCGTTCGATCCTGATGCCTGCATACTGGCTTCAGAGGAAACTTTTGCATATCTCGAAAAACCCGGTGCCCGTTTGCTGATCGGCGCAAGCCTGAGCCCAGCAGGCGCATGGCAGTGGGCTGCACCCCTCTCCCAGCTTGCCATCGGTCTGAGCGACCCTGCTGACTGGAAAATTGAAAACGGCAAACTAACTGATCCTAATGAAATTCCCGCTGCTTTCGCGGATGAATCACTGCCAGTAAAGGTTTACCACACACAAGCTTCCCATAACCAGATTATCTTCACCGATCAGGAGAGCAATATTCAAAAAATCTTCTCAATACAGGGCAAAGGTCTTCAGGTCGAATATCAGGCTCCCATGCCCATTGAGACCATCATCCCTATGGTATCGTTGCCAATCCCTCGCTACCCCCTCAGCAAAAATGAGGAAGACCTATACCCTGAACTCGTCCTTTCCGATGCAGAATACAGGGCAATAACCTGCTGGGACTCGAGGCAGTGGATGAGCAAAGCTGAAAACCCCAACAGTGAATACCCGCCAGGGCATTACCTACCATACCCGCTGAAAGTGTTTTATATCACCTCATCAGGAAGCTTCAAGGTCTTTATTCTTCCCCAATAAAACAGCCTTACAGCCGAATCAGGCTGCGCCTCAAAATTTCCCGCATCCCCAAAGCCCGCGCCGCGCCTTGGGCTGTGCAGGTCAAAGGGTTATCCACCAGATACGCCGGAATCCCCAGCGCCTTGGTTAGGTATTTATCCACACCACGCAGCAGAGCACCGCCTCCGCAAATTGCCACACCGCGGTCAATAATATCTGAAATCAGTTCTGGTGGGGTTCGTTCCAGAACACGCCTGGCAACAGCCACCATATCCGTCAGAGGCTCTTGCAACGCCTCAACGATATCATCAGTGGTCAGGTGCACCGGCTTGGGTAAACCAGATACCTGATCCTGCCCCTGCACTTCCATCACCTGCTGCATCTCTTGAGGTATCGCTGCCCCAATTTTAATCTTAAGCTGTTCAGCCGTAGGCTGCCCGATGATCACGCCAAATTTTCTGCGCACATAAGAAATAATTGCATCATCAAGAGCCAATCCCCCCGTGCGTGCCGTCTCCGCCACAACAATGCCATGCATTGCCAGAACCGCCGCTTGATTCGTCCCGCCGCCCAGATAAACAATCATATTCCCAGTAGGAGTAGCAATGGGCAAATCCACACCTATGGCTGCCGCAAGGGGCTGTTGGATCAAAGTGACTTCCCGGCAACCTGCGCCAAGACCGGCTTCATGGACGGCGCGCGTCTCCACACTGGTTATCCCATAAGGCGCTGTAATCATTGCCACTGGGCGGAAAATCAGCATTGGACCGCAGATTTTCTTGATAATATAACCCAGCAGCTTTTCGGTAATCTCATACTCAGCAATCACACCATTGCGCAGCGGGCGCACCACTTCGATAATATCTGGAACACGCCCATCCATGTCCTTTGCGGCCTGCCCCCATTCAACCATTTTCTGTTCCTCGATGACAATTGCCACAGTCGTTGGCTCTTGTAACAGAATCTGATTCCCCTCAGCAATCACCATGTTGACAGTGCCAAGATCAATTCCCAATTCTCGCGTTAAAACGGGCATAATATTCTCTATGTTTTACAAATATCTAAATCAGCGTGTGCGCGTATCCTTGCGATAACGCCTGGCAGCATCTACACGCAAATTGGAGCGCCTGAGGGCTGCCTGTATCGCCAGGTACTCATCCGGGTCTTTTTGCGCAGCGCCGCTTTTCAGCATTTCTTCAGCCCTGCGGCGAGCTTCCTGCGCCCGTTGAAGATCAATCTCTGCCACATTTTCCGCTGCATCCGCCAGTACAGTTACCTGATCCGGCAAAACCTCTGCAATCCCACCGGCTACTGTGTAGTTCTCCTCCACCCCCTTTGAGCGGATGGTGATGATTCCATACTTTAAGACCGTCAACACAGGAGAATGGTGCGGCAAGATGCCCATCACACCATCTTCTCCAGGAAGAACGACAATATCTGCATCCCCCTGAAACACAATGCGGTCTTGCGAAATAATCTCACAACGGATCGGCACTTTTAAGCCTCCTTATGCGATGGCGCCTTCTGCCAGCTTTTTCGCCTTCTCACGTGCATCCTCAATTGTGCCCACCATGAGAAAAGCCTGCTCGGGCATATCATCGCACTTTCCGTCCAACAGCTCGCGAAAACCGCGCACCGTATCGCGCAGGGTTACATAGCGCCCCTCTAAGCCAGTGAACTGCTGGGCAACAAACATCGGCTGTGAGAAGAAACGTTCGATCTTCCGCGCTCTGGAGACAATCAATTTGTCATCCTCGCTGAGTTCGTCTATCCCTAAAATTGCAATAATATCCTGTAAGTCTTTATAACGCTGTAAGACACGTTGCACTTCTCGCGCCGTCGTGTAATGCTCAACCCCTACAATGCGCGGGTCCAGAATGCGCGAGGTGGATGCCAGCGGATCTACAGCAGGATAAATACCTTTTTCAACAATTGAACGTTCCAACGCCACCGTCGCATCCAAATGGGTAAAGGTCGCCACAGGTGCTGGGTCGGAATAGTCATCCGCTGGCACATATACAGCCTGCATCGAGGTAATCGAACCCTGTCGAGTCGAGGTGATCCGCTCCTGTAACTCCCCCATCTCGGTAGCCAGCGTTGGCTGATAGCCAACAGCTGAAGGCATGCGTCCCAATAACGCCGACACCTCAGCACCAGACATGGTAAAGCGGAAGATATTATCGATGAAGAGCAATACGTCCATTCCCTGATCACGGAAATACTCCGCCATCGAAAGGGCAGTCAGTGCAACCCGCAGACGCACCCCGGGCGGTTCATTCATCTGCCCAAACACCATTACCGTATCCTTCATTACCCCCGATTCAAGCATCTCGCGATAGAGCTGGGTGCCTTCGCGTGTCCGTTCGCCCACGCCTGCAAAAACCGACTTCCCATGATGTACTGTGGCAATCGAGCGAATCAGCTCCATAATGATAACGGTTTTCCCCACGCCCGCGCCACCAAAAATTCCTGTCTTCCCGCCCTTCGTAAACGGGGCAATCAGGTCAATCACTTTAAGACCGGTCTCAAAGACTTCCACCCGCGTCGACTGTTGATCAAAAGACGGCGCCGGGCGATGGATTGGGTAATACACATCTGAATCGACCGCTGCTTTTTGATCAACCGGCTCTCCCAGCACATTGAAAATCCGCCCCAGTGTTGCAGGCCCAACCGGCACCTTGATCGGACTGTATGTGCGGCGAACAGGCAACCCGCGCTGCAACCCGTCTGTGGAAGCCATTGCCACACTGCGAACCCGGTTGCCTCCCAAGTGCTTTTCAACCTCAAGCACCACTTTTTGCCCTTCCTGCGATAAAACCTGCAAACCCTCATACACTTCAGGCAAATCGTCTGCCGGAAATTCCACATCCACCACTCCGCCCAGGATCTGCACAACCCGACCGCTCGCTTCTTTCATCCATTCCTCCAGAAGTCCATTTTGTTATAAAGAACTACAGCCCCATTACAGCCGCCAGCGCCTCTGCGCCGCCCACAATGTCCAGCATATCACTGGTGATTGCCTGCTGACGGGCTTTGTTATATTCCAACTGTAAGTGTGTTATCAATTCCTGCGCATTATCCGTTGCATTGCGCATGGCAACCATACGGGCAGCATGTTCACTTGCCTGTGAAGACAAAATTGCCTTATAGATCTGTAACGCTGTAAATCTTGGCACCGTCTGATTCAACACAGTAATCTGATCCGGCTCATAAAAGAAAACCGCATGAGAAGCCTCAGGCACCGCGTTATAACCCTGTGCGTCCTCTGGCGAAACAATAACCTCCAGGGGAAGCAGTTTTTGAAAAACTGGAACCTGGAGCATCATATTTCTAAAATCCGTGTAAGCCAGATACACTTCATCTACAATCCCTTCCAAAAAGTCCTCAACCACCAGCCGCCCAATAGCTGACACATCCATAAAAGACGGAGGAGAAGGGAGATTGCTAAATTCTGCCAGAATATTTTTGCCCCGCCGCAGTAACATATCGCGCCCTTTGCGTCCAACCGTTACGTAAACGGGGTTAGTCAACGCCGCACTCTGCAGCAAACAATAGCGCACAATATTCACATTATACGAGCCAGCCAAACCCCGATCACTGCTGATCATTAAGACCAGACTTTTTTGGATGGTCTGCCTCTCAAACAACAACGGATGCAGACGGTGCCCCCCTGGCTGGTTCACCAAGTGCAAAAGCACCTGCCATGCTTTTTCTGCATAGGGACGTGTCGCCTGGACTGCCTGTGTCGCTTTTCTCACCTTGCTGGCACTAACTGTTTCCAACGCGCGGGTAACCTGTGCGATATTCCGCACACTTTTTATCCGCATCCGCATTTCACGCAATGACGCCATATCGTTTCCTCATCCCATTACCCCGTCAAAAATTCCCTTTACAGCCAGGTGCGGTTGAAATTCTCAAGCGCCTCGCGCAGCTTGGCTTCATTTTCAGGGGTAATCACCTTCCTCAACGCGATATCCTTGCCGATTTCAGGATGCGAAGTGTCCATATAGCGCAGCAAGCTCTGCTCCCAGCTTCTCATCCGATCAACTGCCACCTGATCAGCATAGCCATTGGTACCCGCAAACAGCACAATCACCTGATGTTCCAAAGACATCGGCTCGTACTGCACTTGTTTAAGGATCTCCTGCAAACGCTGTCCACGATTAAGCTGCGCCTGCGTGGCTTTATCCAAATCCGAGCCAAACTGGGCAAAAGCTGCCAGTTCACGATAAGCCGCCATATCCAAACGCAGGCGAGCAGCTACCTGGCGCATTGCTTTTGTTTGCGCCGAACCGCCAACCCGGCTGACAGAAATACCAACATTGATTGCGGGGCGGATACCTGCGTTAAAAAGATTGCTTTCCAAATATATCTGCCCATCTGTAATTGAAATCACATTGGTCGGGATATATGCCGAAACATCCCCCAGAAGGGTTTCAATGATAGGTAAAGCCGTCAACGAACCGCCGCTGCCCTTTACCTTCACAATCTTATACTGTTCAGGCTGTTGCATGGCTGCCAGATCAGTTTCAGCTTCGTGATATGACTGCACACCTTTATAGACAACACCATTAACTGCATCGCTGGCTTCTGCTTGGGGAGATGAAAAGTCCTTTGGCACAATGACATAATGATTCGCCAGACGCGAAGCACGCTCCAATAAGCGCGAATGGAGATAGAAAACGTCACCAGGATATGCTTCGCGCCCCGGCGGGCGGCGCAACAACAGAGATACCTGACGATAAGCCCACGCGTGTTTGGAGAGATCATCATAAATCACCAGGGCATCCCGCCCATTTTCCATGAACTCCTCCCCAATTGCACACCCGCTGTATGGGGCAATATATTGCAGTGTAGCCGCTTCATCCGCTGAGGCAACAACAACAATGGTGTGTTCCATCGCCCCATATTGTTGCAGCAAAGCAATCGTGCGCGCCACCGCAGCCTTTTTCTGCCCGATAGCGACATACACACAAATCAAGTCTTTCCCTTTCTGATTGATAATCGTATCAATCGCCAGGGCTGTCTTTCCCGTTTGACGATCCCCAATGATCAGTTCGCGTTGACCACGTCCAATGGGGATCATTGAGTCAATCGCTTTAATCCCCGTCTGTACTGGTGTATCCACATCCTGACGCTCGACAACCCCATAGGCAATGCGTTCAATTGGACGGTAGCGATCAAATTTAATTGCCCCTTTGCCATCCACCGGCTCGCCCAGTGCATTGACCACGCGCCCAATCAGCCCCTCCCCCACAGGCACAGAGGCAATCCGTCCGGTAGAGTGCACCAACATGCCTTCTGTAATCTCAGAATAATCCCCCAGAATCGTAATGCCGACCTTATCCTCTTCAAGATTGAAAGCGACCCCCATGACACCATTGGCAAAACGCACCAACTCCTGTGAACGAACCGTTGCCAACCCTTCTGCTCTGGCAATTCCATCTCCCGCCTCGATGACAACACCAACATCTCTGACTTCATACTCAGGTTGAAACGCCGAAATCCTTTGATGCAGATCAGAAGTGAGCTCCTGTATAATCTGGTCAGACATTAAGCCTCCTGGTTATTCTTTTGGAATAAATTGCCCTGCCCCTATAGCTATGCACAAATGATACACGAAAGCCAGCCGATTGTCCAGTTTAAAAACCTCAATCGCTGGAGGGGGATACCCCCAGCGATTGTAACATCTCTGACGCAAACTTACTTGCCCGTCAGCTGGTAGAGTTCAAGAAGAACGCCGCCTGTTGCCTTAGGATGAATAAATGCCATTTTTCGACCGGGAAGTTCGCGGGCAGTCTCGTCAATGAGGCGTACGCCTTTTTGTTTTAAATCTGCCAGCATACTGTCAATATCGTCCACCTCAATGCAGAGATGATGAATACCTGGCCCCTTCTCAGCCAGGAACTTGGCTGTTCCCGAATCATCTGTTGTCGGCTTGACCAGTTCGACATGTGATTCGCCAACATGCAAAAATGCCACTTCTACCTTTTGGCTGGGGACATCCTCTACATGATCAAAATGCAAACCAAGTTGATCCCGCCAAAAATTGAGCCCCTGCTCAATATCACTCACCACAATTGCGACATGGTTAACCTTTGTTGCCTTTGCCATCATGAAACTCCTTAATCAAAATGGTTTTGTATTCGTCATTTCACAGCCAGGCTGGTGGTTGATATTCACCCCATACTCTGCGCAGCGTCCCGCAAATTTCACCCAAAGTTACATAATTTTCAACACACTCTACAAACAGCGGCATCAGGTTATCCGCGCCCTGAGCAGCCTGCTCAAGATGCGTCAATAACTCCTGCACTTTCCCGTTATCGCGTCTGGAACGCAAGTCAGCCAAACGCTTTCTCTGTCCGGCTTCTACTGCCGGATCAACCGCCAGGCGTTCCAATTCAACTGTGTCTTTGACCTGAAACTTATTCACACCAACAACGACCTGCTCTTCGCTTTCAACAGCTTTCTGATAGCGGTAAGCAGCATCCTGTATCTCACTTTGCATAAAACCACGCTCAATCGCTGCCAGCGCACCGCCAAGATCATCAATCTTTCGGATATATTCCATTGCCCGATTGGCTATCTCATCAGTCAGATGCTCAATCAAATAAGAACCCGCCAATGGGTCAACTGTATCTGCAACGCCCGACTCATAAGCAATGATTTGCTGCGTGCGCAAAGCCACACGAACAGATTTCTCTGTCGGTAGCCACAACGCCTCATCCATACTGTTGGTATGCAGAGACTGCGTCCCTCCCAGCACAGCAGCCAGCGCCTGAAGCGCCACCCGCACCACATTGTTCTCGGGTTGCTGCGCGGTCAGCGTCGAGCCTGCTGTCTGAGTATGAAAACGCAGCATCATAGAGGCTTTTTTCTGCGCCCCAAAACGATCTTTCATTATCTGTGCCCACAGGCGGCGTGCCGCTCGAAATTTTGCCACTTCTTCCAAAAAATTGTTGTGCGCATTGAAGAAAAACGAAAGCTGACTGGCAAACTCGTCCACCTCCAACCCCGAATCAATCGCTGCCTGGACATAGGCAATTGCATTTGCCAGTGTAAATGCCACCTCCTGTACCGCAGTAGAGCCTGCCTCACGAATATGGTAGCCGCTAATGCTAATTGTGTTCCAGTTCGGCACCGCTTCTTTGCAATATTTGAAGATATCCGTAATCAGGCGCATCGAAGGCTTTGGCGGGAAGATATATGTACCGCGCGCAACGTACTCTTTCAAAATATCATTCTGAATTGTGCCACGCAAATCCTTGAGTTCAACACCCTGCTTCTTTGCCACGGCAATATACATCGCAAGCAAGATAGATGCCGGCGCGTTAATTGTCATGCTGGTCGAAACCTTGTCCAACGGAATCTCCTGGAACAACGTCTCCATATCCTCTATCGAGGATATTGCCACCCCCACTTTGCCCACCTCACCTGTGGCTATCGGGTCATCGGAGTCATACCCTATCTGCGTAGGCAAGTCGAAAGCAACCGAAAGCCCCGTTTGTCCCTGTTGTAAAAGATAGCGATAACGTTTATTGGATTCTTCAGCCGTCGCAAAACCTGCATACTGACGCATTGTCCACAAACGCCCACGGTACATATTTGGCTGGATACCGCGCGTAAACGGATATTCGCCCGGCATCCCAAGCTTTGCCATATAGTCCATCTCTTCCGGCAAACAAATCACCGGCAGTGTAATCCCCGAAAGTGTCTCAAAACCCGCTTTTCTTTCTGGGAACTTTTGCACAGCCGGTTGGTACACCTTTTCGTCCCATCGTTTAAATTCATCAGCTAGATTCATGATTCCCTCGATCTCAGATAGATTTTGATGGTAAAAATCACGTCCCTTAGTATACAACACGCCCAGCGGTTTTGAAAGTGAGTTATTTACCACCATGCTTTGACAAAACTCCTAATTTTGTTTGACGCCTCACCAGACATCTGGTAAAATCCCTCCGCCTGCAGCGTTGTACCCTTCGCTCAGGCATCATAGACAAATAAACTATAAAAAAGAAAAGGGCTTGTAAAAAATGAAAGTGCTATTAGTTAAAGACGTACACAAACTTGGACGGGCTGGCGACATCAAAAAGGTCGCCGATGGTTATGGACGTAACTACCTCATTCCCCAGGGGCTTGCCATGCTCGCCACACCCGGAGCAATCAAGCAGGCAGAAAACATTCGCGCCAGAGCCAACGCTGCACGTGAGGCAATGAATACCGAACTGAGCGGTGTAGCTGCTAAAATTGATGGGGCTTTTCTCACATTTGCTAGCAAAGCTGGAGAAACAGGCAAACTGTACGGTTCGATCACCCCACAAATGATTGCCGATGCGCTGAACGCAAAATACGGAACCAAAATTGACCGGCACATTGTGGATATTCAACCCATTCGCACACTTGGAGAACACAAGGCTTCCATCCGTCTAACCGTTGATCTTATTCCGGTCGTCAAAATTCTTGTTCATCGCGAGGGAGAAAGCATTGACCTGCCCGAAACTCCTGCCGTCGCTGAAGCCAGCGACGAGCTGCAAGAGACCCCTCCTCCCCCCAGCAATGATGCAGCTGAAACAATAAGCAGCAACTAGAACCATCGCTTATCTGATCAAATATTGCCGGTGAGAATCAGCCCTGACGCTGGTTAAGCCGGCTTTTCCTTGAAACATGCGATATACTTATGGCAGGTATGTCTGAAACTGTCGGCGAAATTCTACGCAGGACACGCAAAGAGCGCAAAGTAAGCCTCGAACAGGTATCAACCGCCACCCATATCCGTTTACACTACCTGGAAGCCCTCGAAAACGACCTGCTTGACCAGCTTCCCTCTGAAGTGCAGGGGCGTGGTTTCCTGCGGCTCTATGCGGACTATTTGAGCTTGCCCGTTCAGCCTCTACTCGACCTGTGGGATGGTAAAGCTTCACAACCCGACCAGCCGCCAGTTTCTATCGAGACCTCGCCAACCCGCCCGCCTGAGAAACCCCTTCCCTCTATAGAGATCAATGACGCCCCAGCCTCTATAGAAACAGAATTCCCTGAAACAATACCCGCAAGCGCCCAAAATGCACCATCAGCATTGCCCAAGGCAGATGAATTGTTTCGCGAAATTGGCGCAACCCTTCGCCAACAACGTGAAAATCTGGGGCTTGCCTTAAAAGATATCGAACACTATACCCACGTCCGCTTGCATTATTTGAAACTATTGGAAGAAGGTAAATTCAATGAGCTGCCTTCACTGGTGCAGGCGCGTGGCATGTTAAACAATTATGCCCATTTCCTGGAAGCAGACACAGAAGCTCTTTTGCTCAAGTTTGCTGATGCAATCCAAATACAGTTCGCACAGCGCTCTGCTCCTAATACCCGCCAGGCTGTTACCTCAAAAGAACCTGCCCAGCAGAGAACGCGGCTCTGGCGTCTCTTTACCCCCGACCTCCTGATCGGCGGCGCAGTGATTGTACTTCTGGTCAGTTTCACGATATGGGCAGCCTCGCGGATAAGTTCTGCCAACACCAGAGACTTCGAAGCAACTGCACCGCCATTTTCGCAGGTGCTCTCTCTCGCCACGCCTTTCCCAACACCAAGCGGTGAGGTAACCGCTAGCAGAGCCAACCCGGAGGAAGGCAATGCACCCCAAGCAAGCCCTGCTCTTCCCCTTCTTTCTGAGGTTCCTATATCTATGCCTCAAGTAGCTGAGGGCAGGTTGCAGGTGTATGTCGTTGCCCGCCAACGCGCTTTTATGCGTGTAAGTGTGGATGGCAAAACCGAGTTTAACGGACGTGTCGTTCCTGGTAACGCCTACCCCTTTGCCGCAAACAACACCATTGAGCTGACCGCCGGTAACGCTGCCGCGCTGCAAATATTTTACAACCAAAACGACCTGGGCACACTGGGCAGCACCGGACAGGTAGTGCGTCTCATCTTCACCCCCAATGGTGTCATCACTCCCACACCCAGCGCAACCCAGACCCCAGCCGTCACCCCTACGCCAAGCCTGACAGCTCCTCCTACCCCCACCATGCCCTTACCCAGCGTCACCCCATTGATCCCCTAAATATGCGCAGCAAAACATTTCATATCGTTTCTCTTGGTTGCGCAAAAAACACTGTAGATACCCACTCCATGACCGAGCTGCTGCAACAGGCAGGCTACACCCCCGTAGAAAAGCCAAATTCGGCTGCCATTCTGATTGTCAACACCTGCGGTTTCATTCAACCCGCCCGTCAGGAATCCATCCAGGTCTTGAATGAGCTTGCCCAACGCAAAAAAGCCAATCAGGTGCTGATTGCCGCTGGCTGTATGGTCGAACTTCACCATCAGATGCTTCGCAATGCCATACCTGGGATTGACAGCTTTATCAGTACACGCCGCTGGATGGATATTCCCAAAGTGGTAGAAGATACACTGGCAAAAGCATCCCCCCAACGCACCCAACGACATTCTGCCAGAGCGATTGACCCACTGGTAGAAGACAGTGTCCTACGCGCCGCACAGCAAGGCGCCAGTGCATATCTCAAAATTGCCGACGGCTGCCGACGCGCCTGTGCTTTTTGCTCCATTCCCCTGATTAAGGGAAACGCCGTCAGCAGACCTCCTGAGGCAATTCTGAAAGATGCAGAAGCTCTTCAAAAGATGGGAGTGTGTGAGATTAATTTAATTGCGCAAGACACCACAGATTATGGACATGATCTAGGCATCAAGAACGGGCTTATCTACCTGCTAGAACGTCTTGTTGAACGCGTACCCGATATTCCATGGATACGCGTGCTGTACACATATCCAAGCCCCGCCATTGAACATCTGGTTGCCTGCATGGTTCAACACCCACAAATACTCAAGTACCTCGACATCCCTCTGCAGCACGCTCATCCTGGGGTGTTACGCCGGATGAACCGACCCCACAACGTAGACTGGGTTCATAAAACACTACAAAAGATGCGTGGCAGCCTGCCAGAGCTTACCTTGAGAACGACCTTCATTGTAGGCTACCCAGGCGAAACGCAAAAAGAATTCCAGACACTGCTGGACTTTGTGTCTGACATCCGGTTTGACCACCTTGGCGCATTTGTTTACTCGTTTGAGCCGGGCACACCCGGAGCAGCTTTGGGCGACCCCATCCCTCCAGAAATCAAACAGCAACGCTTGGAAATTTTGATGGAACTTCAGAAAAAGATATCTCTACAGAACAATCGACGCCTGGTTGGCAAAACCCTGGACGTGCTCATCGAAGGTAGCGGCGATGGTCTGGCAGTTGGGCGCACTTATCGCGACGCGCCCGAAATTGATGGACTGGTTTTCATCAACCAGGAGATGTCCATTGGGAAACTATACCCCATCCAAATCACGGGCGCCATGCCACACGATCTGATTGGGAAATACAGCAAAAGCGCCAACGCTCCTGTCCGCTGATAGCCCTTAGGGACAGGAATATAGCCCTGCGCTCAACCCATCTGCACAATAGGTTTCCTGACCAGGAACTGGCGCCGGGCAGCAAAGTGCCTGATACGCAGCCTGTGTTTGCATCACATCCGGTGTCGGCTGCGGGGTAGCGTCGGGTGGGCTTGTGGGTGGGATAAATATCTGCGTTGGCTCAGGGGTAGCCGTCGGCGGGTAACAAATCAGATACACTGCTGTAGCAGTTGCTCCCAGCACGGGGTCATTACCGCCCATCTGAAGCGCAGCGCGGTAATTTTGCTCCGCCCCGCAATAATCCCCCTGCGCCGCTTGTTGATCTGCCAATCCGATGAGAGAGTAGCGGTAACGCTCCGCTGCTGTCATCGAACTATCCCTCAAATTCGCCAAAGCCGGATACACCTGCCCCAAATAATAGATAGCTTGTGACCAGTCAATTTGCCAAAAGCTGGCGCCAATCAAATAATATTGCGCAGCCTGGCGCAGGTTATAAGCCTCTTTATCCAGGGGCGCCATGCGCTCGGCTACCAGCAAATCGGCAATACCTGCCTCAAGGCGGGAATTATAGATGCGCTCCACACCGCGATTGCGTAGCGCAATATACAGCAAACCATCCGCCTCCAAGGCGCGATAGTACTGATCCTCTTTGCGCAACAGTTCAATTGACTGGATAGCGGCATCCCATTGACCATTCTGCAAATACGCCTGTGCCGATGCCAGGTAGCCATCTTTGCCGCGTGTATCAGGCGTTGGCGTCGGTCGGGCTGTGGGTACAGATGTGGGTGCAGAAACAGTGGCTATCGCCAGCATGACCTCTGTCAACTTCTCAGCTGCTCCTGGGAAAGCTGGGTCAAGTTTGATGACATACTCAAACCGCTGGCGCGCCGAGTCGAGCCTGCCCGCTGCCTGATCCTGCAAGCCAAGTTGAAACTGCTCCATAGCAGCGATAACCCGCTGGCTGTTTAACCTTTCAACACGCTGCTGGATGGCGGTGTTATAGCCCATCCACGAACCCAAGGCTGCCACCAGAACAATCAGCGCCAACCCAGCCACCCCCCACAACCAGCGCCGCATGTTTTTTCTTTTCTTCACCCCTCCAGCTTTTTGCTGGCCTGGCTGCAGCGGTACAGCAACGCTCACCTCAGTTGGTCTGGTAGGTGCAATGTCCTGCCCCGACCAGAAAGCGGCATCCGTATCAACCGGCATGGTATGTTCCATACTAGGCGAAGAACTTTCTTCAGGCACTGGGACAGGAACGGGTAGCGTATTGCCGTGATTCACAGATTGATTTTTCGATACCGGAACCGGTACGGTTTGTCCTTCAGGAAATTCCCTCGGGGTATCTTGCTCAAAAGGAATATCTTTTTCGTCATTCATGTTTTTCATGCCGCAATTATACCAGCAAGATGCTCTTCTTACAGCCGCAGCAACATCCGCATCTCACGCCAAACCCAGGGAATAGCCATCAGGCTTGCCAAAGCCATGCCGCCCACCGCCATAGCAGACAGGACAAGCAGCGAGGTTCCATCAGACAGAGTCATCAACACAAACATCACAACACCGCTGGTCAACATGGCAAACAATCCATGAACAAACGCCCCACCGATGGAGAACTTTTCAACGAGCTGACGATTGAGCATCACAATCAAAAAAAACGCCTGACAGGTAAAAGCAACCGAATCCGTCAGACTGATCCCCGCTGCCCCCAGAGGACGAAATAGCTGCGACCCCAACGCAATATAGACAATCACATTGAGTATCGAACCTGCCAGAGGAATCAGGGCATTTTGGCGCGCATAGAAGGCACGCGCCGCCAGCTCCAACAAACAGTGTCCCGTCAACCCTACCAGATATCCGCGCGTAACCCACAGCAACAGGTCTGTTCCCGCTTGATCAAAACCAAAAGCGAGGTACAAAAGCGGCTGGATGCCCAGCCCAATGATGGCAATCAAGGGCATTGTTAACGCCACAAGCACTTTCATTGCCCGCTCAACGGTCTCCTTAAAAACCTGCCCTTCATGGCGCGCCACCTGTTCAGACAGGGTTGGCAGCAACGCCGTCCCAATTGCTGTGCCAATCAGTGTCTCCGGCAACTGTTGTATCATCCAGCCATACGCCAGCGCAGTAACAGAGCCTTCCGTCAGCCGCGATGCCAGGTTATCGCGAACCAGAAAAATAAGCTGGATAATAAAAATATTGAGCACACGCGGTCCCATCAGCCGCAAAACTTTCTGAACCGCCTGGTCGCGGATATTGAGAGACGCTGCCCATTGGAACTGATATTTGATTAATCCCGGAATCTGTATCCCAAGATGAAGCAGAGCGCCCAGCATTACACCATACACCAACCCATGCACGCCCAAACCAAACGCTGGCAGGGTAAAGCCCCCAATCGTTATTCCCCTCTCCGGCGACAAAATCAGAGCGCCGAAGATCTGCCCGATGTTATACAACAAGGGCGCCATAGCTGGCAGCAAAAAATGCTGATTGGCTTGCAACCCAGCCATCACCAACCCGCTGATAGAAAAAATCAACGTGGCGATCAGATTGAGCCGCATCAGCGACACCACCAGACCGCGTTGGGCTTCACTGAAACCCGGCGCTATCCCCAACTCCCATCCCACCATGGCATCAGCAAAGATGGCTACCAGAACTGCCAAAAACGCCGTTACAATAAATGCCAGATTCGCCACACGCGAAAATAGAACCCAGGCTTTCTCACGTCCTTCCTTTGTCATCGTCTCAGATAAGACCGGGATGAATGCTATCGCCAACGCCCCACCGGAAATCAAAGCAAACAACAGGTCTGGGATATTATTTGCAACATTAAAGGCATCCAGCTCAGCCGAAAGCCCAAACACGCGTGCAATTAAAACTTGCCGCACAAGCGCGGCAACTTTATCAAGCGCAAAAAAAACGGCAAGAAGAATAGATATGCGCGTCAGACGTGTCATCTGCATTGCCAGTATTGTAGCCGATTGCCAGAGTGCGGTCAACATCTCCAAAGTCTTTCCCCACAGAAACAACTTCGCTCATCATCAGGCATGATACAATTAAAAGTCGAGTTTACTTTTTTGAGGTGATAAAATCAATAACCCCAGCAGTTTCTTTGAGCAACGCCCGGACGAGCCAGCCCGCCTGGAAGTGATCAACATCAGTGTCGCTTATGGCGACCGCCCGGCTCTCAAGAATCTCTCCTTCGATGTCCCACATGGTGAGCAAATCGCTATCGTTGGTCCCAACGGAGCGGGAAAATCCACTCTATTCAAAGCTCTGGTTGGCTTGCTGCCTCTGCAGGAAGGCAAAATATTGATCCACGGTAAACCATTAGGACATCATCTGGATTGTGTCGCTTATGTCCCTCAACGCGAAGAAGTGGACTGGCGCTTTCCAGTTACCGTCAGAGATGTGGTGCTGATGGGGCGTTACGGGCGGTTGGGCTGGCTGCAGAAACCAGATAAAAGCGATAATGAGGCCGTCCAACGCGCCCTTGAACAGATGGGGATCTCCGATTTGGCATGTCGCGCCATTGGCGATCTGTCAGGTGGGCAGCAACAGCGCGTTTTTCTGGCACGCTCCATAGCCCAGCAACCGCACATTATGCTCCTCGACGAGCCTTTTACCGGCGTGGATGCCATCACCCAACAAGCCACCCTTGAATTGCTGGATCAGCTGCGTAAAGCGGATGTAACCGTTCTGGTTTCCACACACGATTTGGATTTGGCAGCGCGCCGCTTTGACCGCGTTTTACTCATCAACCATTCCTTAATCGCTTATGGCAGCGCTGAGCAAGTCTTCTCTCACGAAAACCTGCATCAGGCTTTTAGCGGACAGATTCTTCACATCGGTGGCGCTGTTGTGGTTGATCAATGCTGCCCGCCAGATGACATTCACCTGCGTGAGGTGTGATCATGTTCGAATGGCTGATTGCACCCTTCAACTACGCTTTTATGGTACGCGGGCTTGCGGCTGGCATCATGGTGGGCATCTTATGCTCAATTATTGGCTGCTATGTCGTGCTCCGCTCAATGGCTTTTCTAGGTGATGCTCTGGCGCACGCTATTCTGCCAGGGGTAGCCATCGCCTATCTGCTTAAGGGCAACCTGGTCATTGGTGCTCTGATCGCTGCGGTCATCGTTGCCCTCGGCGTTGGCATCTTCTCGCGGCGCGGCGCAATCAAGGAAGATACAGCTATTGGGATCATGTTTACCGCCGCACTGGCGCTTGGCGTGGCACTCATTAGCAGCATCCGCACATACGCTGTTGATCTCAGCCATATCCTGTTTGGTAACATGCTAGGGGTAAGCAACGCCGACCTGTGGCTCATTGGCGGGTTGGGAGTCGCCGTGCTCTTTGCAATCCTCATCTTTTATAGACCCTTTCTGTTGATATCCTTTGACCCCATACACGCTGCAACGCTGCGCCTCCCGGTAGAGTTACTGCGTACTTTCATGCTGATACTTCTTTCCCTGACCATTGTCGTCTCCATTCAGACAGTGGGAGTGGCACTGGCAGCCGCCATGCTGGTAACCCCTGCTGCCAGCGCCTATTTGTTGACCAAAAGGCTGCCCTCAATGATGCTGATTGCTGCCTGCATTGGAGCTTTCTCCAGCCTGATCGGGCTGTATATTAGTTTTTACGCTGGCATTGCCTCTGGGTCAGCCGTCGTGCTGACCGCCACCTTCATCTTTATTCTGACGTTTCTGCTTGCTCCACAACGCGGTTACCTGTGGGCATGGCTCAATCTCCGCCGCCCTCGTCCGCTTCATGAAACAGACACCTGTGATTAAAACCCAGACATGAACCAAAAAGGCTGTCTGTATATCATTGCCACTCCCATCGGCAACCCAGAAGATATTACCCTGCGCGCCCTCAAGACGCTGCGCGAGGTAAACGCAGTCATTTGCGAGGAAAAACGCCAGGGGGCAAAAACGCTTTCCCAGCTTGGCATCAAGGACAAAGAGATCATCACCCTCAATGAGCATAATGAGCAAACGCAGACCCCCGAGATTATTCTGCGTCTGCTGAATGGGCAAACGATGGGGCTGATTTCAGACTGCGGTACTCCGGTTTTTGCCGACCCCGGCAGCTACCTGATCAATCAGGCTGTGCACAGCGGCATCCCTATCACCGCGTTGCCTGGAGCATCTTCACTCATGGCTGCCCTTTCTGTGCTCGACACACCCCTTGACAAATTCGTCTTTGGCGGCTTTTTACCCAGAGAAAACGAAGCCCGCTTCAGCGAATTGAAACGCCTTAAGGCAATGCACATGCCTGTCATCCTGATGGACACCCCCTACCGCATGGCAAAATTGTTAACAGAAGTTGCCAAAGTGTTTGGTAAATCTCAACATATCACTCTGGCTTGTGACTTAACCTTGCCAGAGGAGCGCGTCTATCGCGGCTGCGTAGCAGAAGTGCAAGCAAAAGTAGGACAACGCAAAGCGGAATTTATCCTTATTGTTCATTAATCAAAAAATCAAGCGGGCTGGCGAATGTCATGCCACAGCACCACGTGCTGACCATCAACTGCACAAACTTTCACTGGCACGCCATAAGTCTCACTCAGCTGCTCAGCAGTAAACACTTCGTCAAAACGTCCCACATGCTTGACCTGCCCATCGCGCACAAGCACCAGATGTGTTGCAATCGAGGCCGCCACCTCAGGTTCATGTGTTGTCAACACCACCGTAACCCCTTGCTGTACAAGCTGTTCAAGCAAACGCAAAAGCCGCCCCTTGTTACCCAAATCAAGATGAGATGTCGGCTCATCCAGAAGTAAAATCTTTGGCTGCTGTGCCAGGGCGCGCGCCATCAGCACCATCTGACGCTCCCCGCCGCTCAGACTGGTAATCGCCCGCATTCTTAAATTCCCCAAACCTACCTGTTCCAACGCCGCAAGTGCAATACGGCAATCCTCCTCACCAGGCATATCCAGCGGCTTGAGATAGGGAGCGCGCCCCAGAAGCACATACTCCATCAGCGAATACTCAAAGACAACATGCTCACTTTGCGGCACCAATGCAATCATCTGACCAAGTGCGCGGCGTGTGTAACTGCCTAAAGGACGACCATCAAGATCAATACTCCCACCCTGACGGCGCAACCATCCCATGATCAAATGCAACAGGGTAGTCTTACCCGCCCCATTTGGGCCCAGAATGGCAGTTACAGACCCCCTGACAATATCCAGCGAAAATGCTTTCAGCGCCAGGGATTCCTGCGTGTCATACCGATAACTGACATCTCGTAGCGCCAACAAAACATCGCTCATGCCTGCGCCCGGATACCTCTCATCAGCATCATAAGGATAAAAATCGCCGCACCAATCAGTGAGGTGAGAATACCCAAAGGTATCTCACCATTCAAAAGCGTGCGTCCCATCGTATCACAAATCAAAGTGAACATAGCACCAATCAGCATCGAAGCTGGCAACACATAGCGCGTATCTGCCCCAAAGATGCGCCGCGCGATGTGCGGGATAATCAAGCCAACCCATCCCACCATGCCGCTCACCGAAACCATCGCCGCAGTTGCCAGGGTTGCCATGGTCAGCAGCAAAGCGCGCTCGCGTCCCGGTGCAATGCCCAAAGAAAAAGCCGTCTCATCACTAAGCGCCAGCAGATTTAAGCGCCAGCGTGCCCGGTAAAGTACATACAGGCTCAACAAAACCACAACCGCCACTGAGCGCAGCTTTGCCCAGGTAATCGCATATAAGCCGCCCAGCAACCAGAACGTGATTTCCTGCAACTGGCTGAGAGGGTCAGCCAGATACTTCAATATTCCCACGCCAGAAGCATAGAGCGCCGAAATCGCTATCCCCGAAAGCACAAGACGCAATGTCCATCCACCAAAACGAACACGTCGCGCCAGAAAATAGGACAGAAGCAACCCCAAAAAAGCAAAACCGGCAGCAGATGCCTGTACAACCCAGACACTGTTGCTGAGAAAAATGATCCCAAAAGCCGCTCCAAAAGCCGCACCTTGCGATACTCCCAGAAACCCCGGCTCAACCAGCGGGTTCGAAAAGATCATTTGAAACACGCTGCCGGCAGCCGAGAGCGCCATACCCAGCAAAATAGAAGCCAAAAGGCGCGGCAAACGCAAATTAAGCACCAGCTGCTGAGCAAGTTTATCCTGCTCAAGCTGCTCCAGTGATACAAAGCCCAGCGATGGATAACGCCCCAAAAACAGAAACAAAACCGCCGCCCCTGCCAGAAGTACAAAAAGGACTCTTAAGATGCGTTCAGGAGCGGCGGTTGAGGTTTGATCAGGCATACACCAATCTATTCAAAACTTCCCTTTAATTTCGGCTGGATATGCTCTTGATAGGCTTTGTCATCCAAGCCATACATTGTATCATAGAAGCCGCGAATTTCCTGCTGCATATCCAGATTGCCAAAAAGCTCAGGATGGATTTTGGTTGCGAGCCATTGCAGACCAAGTATCCAACGCGGCGTAGGCTGATCCCAGCTGACAAAATCCTTAGGAAAAGCATAGAGCTTCCCCTCTTTGACAGCGCGTAATTGCTGCCACTCGCTGCTGGCTTGCAACCCTGCGACTGTCTTGTCCACATCACCGAAATAGTCAATAATATAAATCTGGTCAGCATCCCAAGCAGCAATCTGTTCCAAGTTAACCTTTGTCCAGCCTTTTTCCAGCTGAATATCCGTCCAGACCGGAATTCCACCTGCCATATTCACCAGAAGCGTTTGAAGCCAACTGACTGGGGGTACATTAAATGCTACCTGCCCGTCTTTCTCCGAATAGTACAACAACAGCACGCGCGGTTTTTGAGAATCATCCACCCCCGCCAGCGATTGATCAACTTGATCTATGCGGGCCTGAAAGTAACTGACGATCTCTTCCGCCCGCGCGGTATTATTAAAAAGCTGACCAATATTCCTGATATCGCGCCAGTACTGATCCGGCGTTTCAAAGTCCACATAAACCACCGCCGTACCCACACTCTCCAGCGGCTTACCCACTGTCTCAGATAAATAGCTTTTTAGCACGACCACGTCCGGTTTCAATGCCAATAACTGCTCAGGGGAAACATCCGGGGGCAGTATTGGTTTGCTGGCATGATCGGGGTCAATAACGGCAATAAAATTTTCTTTGCCCTGGGCGCCCTGCCCAAGCGTGACCAGACGCGTTTTAGCCTCCGGAAACAAATACAAGGCATCAAATATCAGCACCGATCCTTTTCCTGCCAGCGCCACGCGCTGCGGCGGTACGGCAAACTGCACCTCGCGCCCCAGCGCATCTACTACCGTTATCCCCGTCGGTGAGGATGTCGCAGGCTGAACAGTCTCTGTCGGCTCTGCAGTTGGCTGCATAGGAGCAGGCGGTGGCTCAGTTGGCGCCAGTGTGGGGATCACAGGCTGCGCTGTGCAAGCCGCCGCCAACAAAGAAATGACAAAAGCAAATAGTACAATAATATTTTGGGTCTTCATTAACACACTCCTTTTATAGATAATTTTGAAACTTGTTTCCATCAAACCGTTTGCAGACAGAGTTCCAACCACTGCTGTACTGCACGTATCTGCCCCAAACGGAAGTCAACCACCAGACGCCAGTAATCATCCTGGATATCGCCAGCATTTTTCTCCAAAGCATCTTCCATCTCACCGAGCACCGCCTTCTGCTTTGTTACCAGTTCCTGCAAACCAGGCAAATTCAAGGTGCGAAAGAAATACAAACGCACAAGAAACTCAACACGAATGTTGCGGATATGCATCGTCGGCTGGTTTAACCACTGGGCAAATCTGATACGTCCAGCATCCGTCAGATAATATATCTTGCGCGCCGGGCGATTCGGCTGCGTCACCACATCCATTGCCAGATAGCCCTGCTCAGCCAATTCCTTGAGCTGGGCATACATCAAACTTCGCCCCAGCCGCCAGACACGTCCCAGATCGTGTTCAAACTCACGGCTCAGGTCATAGGCATATCTTGGCGCATTGATAAAAAAGCCCAATAACGCAGGTTGAAGCGACAAAAAGGTATCTTCAGGCATTATATATCCAAAATATAACTATTCATATTGTGAATAATTATATGACTATATGTCATATTCGTCAAGCTCATTTTCTCCACCCCTACCACACTGTCAATCAGCGGGCTGATATAGATATTGAAAACCTATGCTAGAGCGCTTTTTATTCCAAAGGAGGGTTATGTGTCTCCTCTTCTTTCCCATTCTCTTTCTCTCTGGGCTTTTTCGCATGGGCGGCGCGCGGTTTGTCGGTCTTAACAGCCTCAGGGTGCAACGCTGCTTCCAGAACCTGATCCATGTGAGTCACCGGGATAATCTTCAGACTGTCCTTGACCTTTTTAGGCACGTCCACAAGGTCCTTCAAATTTCGCTCAGGTAATAGCACCGTCTTCAAACCGGCGCGGTGCGCCGCCAAAACTTTCTCCCGCACTCCGCCCACCTGCAGCACCCGCCCACGCAGGGTAATCTCACCAGTCATCCCCACCTCGCGTCTGACCGGGCGCTCGGTAAAAGCAGAAACCAGCGCAGTGGCAATGGTGATCCCCGCGCTGGGACCATCCTTAGGTATTGCCCCTTCGGGGATATGAATATGAACATCCAGACGCTCATAAATCTCAGGGTTGATGCCCAAAACCTGCGACCTGGACTTCAAGTAAGAAAGCGCTGCCTGGGCTGATTCCTGCATCACCTCGCCAATTTGTCCGGTGATTTGCATGTTCCCTTTGCCATCCATGATCAGCACTTCCACAGGCATTATCTCCCCCCCATTTTCAGTCCAGGCAACCGCAGTTGCAACGCCAACTTCATCCTGCATTTCGGCTTCAAGCGAAAAATACTGTGGAGGCCCAAGAAAGCGTTCGATCGTCGCCGCGGTGATACGGGCCGGAAAATGTTTATGTTCCGACTTAAGGCGCGCTACTTTGCGACAAACGCGTCCTATCTCGCGCTCTAGGTTTCGCACCCCAGCTTCATAGGTATATTCATGAATAATCTTGCTGACCGCCTTATCCAGGAAAGTGATTTCCGATATCTCCAGTCCGCTCTCTTCAACTTGGCGGGGAATCAGAAAACGGCGGGCAATCTCCAGCTTTTCCTCTTCAATATAGCCTGGAAAGTCAATCACCTCAACACGATCCACCAAGGCAGGCGGAATAGACATCAACGTATTGGCAGTGGTGATGAACAACACTTTCGAGAGATCATAAGGCAGTTCAAGATAATGATCCGAAAAAGCAAAGTTTTGCTCAGGGTCAAGCACCTCCAGAAGCGCCGAAGAAGGATCACCGCGAAAATCCGTTCCCAGCTTGTCAATTTCATCTAACATAAACAGCGGATTGACCGTCCCGGCGCGGCGCATGGTTTGCAAAATACGCCCCGGCAACGCTCCAATATACGTACGGCGATGTCCGCGAATTTCCGCCTCATCGCGCACCCCCCCGAGCGAAACCCGCACAAATTTTCTTCCCAGCGCCTCAGCAATTGAACGCCCTAGCGAAGTCTTCCCCGTACCGGGAGGACCGACAAAGCACAAAATCGGCTGGCGCGCCTTTTTGGGCTTCAAACTACGCACAGCAATATATTCCAAAATACGGTCTTTGGCTTTTCCAAGCCCAAAATGATACTGATCCAGCACCTGCGAGGCATGCACTACATCCAGATTGTCTTCCGTCTCCTGTGTCCAGGGTAAATCGAGTATCCAGTCAATATAAGCGCGCAACATGCCCACCTCGGGCGACATCGCCGGCATCTGCGCAAGACGCTCCACCTCCTTTTGTGCTGTTGCCAGCACTTCTTTGGGCAGCCCCGCCTTATCTATCTTTGCCTTAAGCTCTTCAATTTCGCGTGACCAGATATCCCCTTCCCCCAATTCGGTTTGGATGGCTTTCATCTGTTCACGCAGGTAAAATTCCCGCTGACTGCGATCCACTTCACTCTGCACGCGGGTATGAATATCATCTTCCAGCTGCAAAACATCCAATTCCTGAGCAAGCAGCCAGTTAAGCCGCTTGAGACGCTCAACTGGGTCCACCATAGCAAGCAGCTCTTGACGTTCGTTGAAAGGTAAAGAAATTGCGGTGGCGATCATATCTGCCAGCCAGCCTGGTTCAGATATGTTTAGTGAAAAGAGATGAGCTTCCTCAGGAAGACTGCGATCTAGCTGAACACAGCGCTCAAACAAATCCCGCGAAGTGCGCATCAATGCTTCGATATTACGATCCAGTGGGCGCTCATCGTCAATGATCCGCGCCCGCACGCGAAAATAGGGTTTTTTCTGCGTGAATTCCAGGATTTCCAGCCGCCGCCGCCCCTGCACCAGCGCCGAGTTATTGCCATCTGGGAGCGTCAACAGCCGCCCGACTGCCATCTCAACCCCAACTTTCATAAAGTCCTTGGGCTTGGGGTCATCAATCTCAGGGTCTTGCTGCACCAGCCCAACCAGCGTCTGATAGTTGTACTGGCTTTCCTGGATTGCCAGCAAGTTCGCCCCCGGCGTAACAAAAATGGGCGAAATCATGCGCGGGAACACCACCATATCGCGCATTGCGATCGCCGGGCATTCAATAATGCCAAACTCATCCGGTTCGCTGTCCGGAATCTGATAAAGTTCCTCCGTTCTCTGGTGAAGTGAAGCAGGAAAATCTTCCATATCTTCCTGACGAGAAAACCAATCATCAGATCGCATTACCACTCCTGAATTCCACCATAGTACAGCGCATTTTCAAAATTACGCAGGGGTAGCCCCAGCTTTTGCCAGGTTTCACGTACCGCCGCAGCAACAAACAGGCTGCCTGCTACAACAACTGCCACCTCATCATGCCCGGAAACCTCCAGAGCGCACTCCAGCGCCCTTTCCACAGGCACAACAGACTCTGCCTCAACAGGATATTTCCGTGCTAATTCTACCAGCTTATCGGCATCCATCGCCCGCGGATGAACAGATTGCGTAAAGATAACCCGTTGAGCATAAGGCAACAATTCTTCCAGCATTCCATCCACATCTTTATCCTCCGAGGCACCAAACAAAAGAAGGAAAGGAACACTGGGAAAATACTCCTCAATAGTCAGGCGAAGCTTCAGCGCAGAATCACGATTGTGGGCACAATCCACGACAAACAAGGGGTTACGGCGCAATATCTCAAAACGTGCCGGCCAAAAGACCTGTGAGAAGCCACGCTGAATATCCTTTTCGATAAGATACAATCCGCGCTGGCGCGCAACCTGCAGGGCAGCATACGCTGTTGCCGCATTTTCCACCTGATGATACCCCAGCAAAGGTATCTCCAGACAGGTTGAATGCAATACCTGCCGGTCAGTATACGAACTTGAAGCTTTGCAACGCTTTTCTTTGGAAGTATGCCAAATCAGAAAGGTTTGTCCATCTAGCGATTGCTTCCATGGGGTAAAACAATATGCCTGCTCTACCCGAATAAGTGGCGCGCCGCGCTGCAAGGCTGTCTGTTCAATGACCTGTCGGGCTTCATCTCTCTGTGGTGCCACAACGACTGGCTTTCCAGGTTTGATAATGCCCGCCTTTTCACTCGCAATGGCGCTTAACGTGTTCCCCAGCACATTGGTATGGTCATAAGAAATGGATGTAATTACAGAGACAAGTGGATCAACCACATTGGTTGCATCGAGACGACCGCCAAGCCCAACTTCAATCACTGCAATTTCTGCATTGCACTGCGCAAAATACAAGAACGCCAACGCTGTGGTAATCTCAAATGATGTCAAATGTTCAATCTCAGCCACATGCGGGCGCAGCGCCTCCACCAGCCGCACCAGATCGGCATGTGCAATCACTTGCCCATTGAATTGTATACGCTCACAGAAATCCGACAAATGCGGTGAGGTATAAAAACCCGTGCGATACCCCCCCGCCCGTAAAGCAGATGCCAGCATGGCAGATACAGAACCCTTCCCTTTGGTGCCGGTAACATGAATAACAGCGTATTTCTGGTGAGGGTTTCCCAAACGGGCAAGCAGCGCACGTACACGATCAAGATCAAATTTATCTGCCGTATACCGAAAAGTGCGCGTCAGGCTGTAATCTACAAAGCTGTAGATATAGTCCAATGCCTCTTGATAAGCAATTTCAGCATCATTCATCCATTCAATTCTCCAATCCACAGCATTGTACCACCGCAAACGCGTAACGCAAGAGGAATCACAGGGGATTATTGACTCCTTGAACGGGATAGATTAAAGTTAGGCTCATGACCGCACTCGGAGTATTAACCCTGCATTTACATCTGCCTGGCTGCCAGTCGCTCAAAGAAAAGCGCGGGCGGATTAAGCCCGTTCTGGCGCGCTTGCACAAACAATTCAACCTTTCTGTAGCGGAAACCGACCTGCAAGACAGATGGCAAGAGGCTGTCATCTCCTGCTGTCTTATCAACAACAATCCGTCGTTTGTCCAGAGCACCCTTGACAGGGTTACAAGATTCGCCGAAGCATCTTTTCCGGATGTTCAACTCGTCAATCACCAAATCGAAGTATTCTAGGAGCAAAATCATGGATCTCAAGTTAAAAGACAAAATCGCGTTAGTCACCGGCGCCAGCCGCGGGCTTGGATACGCCACCGCTCACACCTTAGCGGCTGAAGGAGCAAAGATTGCCCTCAACAGCCGCGACCCTCAAAAGCTCAACAAAGCCGCACAACAAATCGCGCTCAAAACGGGCGCGGATGTGTACCCGCTCCCTGGTGATGTCAGCCATCCCAACATCCCAGCGCAAATCATTCAACAGACCGTCAGCCATTATGGAGGATTAGACATTCTCATTGCCAATGCCGGAGGCCCCCCCACAGGACCTTTTGAAACCTTTGATGATGACACCTGGCAAAAAGCTGTGGAGCTTTGTTTTCTCAGTCAGGTGCGCCTGATTCGTGCTGCCCTGCCCTTTCTGCGCAAATCCTCTTCAGCCGCCGTACTGACGGTTACTTCAATTGCTGTAAAGCAGCCCGTCCCCAACCTGATCCTATCGAACAGTATTCGCTCCGCCACCGCCGGGCTAACAAAAAGTCTGGCACTGGAATTGGGGCATGAGGGCATCCGGTTTAACTCCATTCTGCCTGGTTGGACTGAAACAGAAAGAGTTATAGATTTGATGCAATATCGCGCCAAAACAAACAACACCACCGTCGAAGAGGAAATTAAAAAACAGGCACAGGATTCGCCCTTCAAGAGACTGGCTCAACCGCAGGAATTTGCCAACGTTGCCGCTTTTCTTGTTTCGCCAGCTGCTTCCTATATTACCGGCATCATGCTCAGCGTTGATGGCGGAATGTATAAGGGAATGTTCTAGCCAGATGCTGCCCACCCCCGCAGACATCCAGTCCCGCCTTGAACGTCTTCTGTTGCGCGTCCAGAAACCTGGGCGCTATGTCGGCGGTGAGCTAAACCAGGTTGTCAAAGAATGGGACAATGTGCAAACCAGGCTGGCTTTGGTCTTTCCCGATATCTATGACATTGGGCTGCCCAATCTCGGGCTGGCTGCTCTGTACGAACTCCTTAACCAGCGGTCGGATGTTCTGGCTGAGCGGGCGTATGCTCCCTGGGTAGACATGGAAACGCTGCTGCGCGAAAACGATATTCCTCTCTACTCGCTAGAAACCTTTCACCCTTTAGCCGCTTTTGACATTATTGGCATCAGCCTGCCGTATGAGACGCTCTATACCAACGCGCTGAACATCCTTGATCTGTCAGGAATTCCACTGTTTTCTCATCAGCGAACAGAAAATCACCCATTGATCATTGCCGGAGGGCACGCCGCTTTCAACCCCGAGCCGATGTCAGACTTTATAGATGCCTTTGTCATCGGCGAAGGCGAGGAAGTCATCCACGAGATTGTCAACTGCTATCAAACCTGGAAGCGTAATAAACAGCCGCGCGCGGTCCTGCTCAAGAATCTTGCTCATATATGGGGTGTGTACGTCCCCGTGCTCTACGAACCCCAATATCGCCAGGATGGCACGCTCGCCTCGATAAACCCACTGTTCGATGACGTTCCGAAAACAGTAACCAAGCGGATCGTCGCCTGCCTGCCGCCCGCGCCCACCCATTTGATTGTCCCCTCCATTGATATTGTCCACAACCGCATCCCCATTGAAATCATGCGCGGCTGCACGCGTGGATGCCGCTTTTGTCACGCCGGAATGGTCAACCGCCCCATTCGCGAACGCTCCGTTGAGGAGATCGTAAATATCATTCAGACAGCATTGCAAAATACTGGATTTGAAGAAATAGCTCTTCTCTCCCTGTCCTCCTCAGATTACGCGCATATCGACGAACTGGTTGAAGTGCTTGGCAAAAATTTTGCCGACCGTAATCTCAAAGTCTCGCTGCCATCTCTGCGCATTGACACCTTCTCTGTGCATCTAATGGAAAAACTGCGCACTGCCCGCAGCGGAAATTTTACCCTCGCCCCCGAAGCTGCCACCGAACGTATGCGCAATATCATCAACAAGCCTATCTCCTCTCAGCTTCTCATTGACACCGCACGCGAGATTTATGCCCGCAAATGGCCGACCCTCAAGCTCTACTTTATGATCGGTCACCCCCACGAGACTCTCGAGGACGTCCACGCCATCGCCGAATTATGTAAAACTGTCATGGCTGAAGGGCGTAAAGCCGCTGGCAGGCGCGTTGCCCTGCATGTCAGCGTCAGTACATTTGTACCCAAACCACACACGCCCTTCCAGTGGGTTGCCTGTGATAGCATCGAACAGATTGACGCCAAAATCGCCCTTCTGCAGAGGGAACTCAAAAACAGCGGTATTAAACTGAGCTGGACAGACCCCAAAAAGACCCTGCTTGAAGCCTGGTTGTCGCGCGGCGACCGCCGCCTGGGACAGGTCATCTTCACAGCCTGGAAGCTGGGGGCAAAGTTCGATGCCTGGCAGGATCAATCCACCCTCGAGTTTTGGGAAACGGCTTTCAAACAAAGCGGGCTTGATCCAGATTTCTACACCTACCGCCCGCGTGATGAGAAAGAATTATTCCCGTGGGATCACATCCACACTGGAGTCAACAAAAGCTTTCTGCTTGCCGAATACCGCCGCAGCCTGCGCGGTGAGCTGCTGGCTGATTGCCGTGAAACATGCACCGCTTGTGGCATCAGCGCCACGTTTGCCGGGCTGCGTCGCACCTCGCCCAACACAGACTGGAGATGCCCATGATGCGCATTCGCATCGCGTATGCCAAGACCCATCCTCTCCGTTACACCAGCAACCTGGACATGCAGAAAATCTGGGAGCGCACGCTGCGCCGCGCCTCTCTCCCCATTGCCTACAGTCAGGGATTTCACCCCCAACCACGTCTGGTGCAGGCTTGTCCGCTGCCGCTCGGGTTCACCAGTCAGGCAGAAATCATTGACCTGTGGCTCGAAAGTGACCTCTCAATTGCAGAAGTGCAAACCGCCTTGCAGCGCTCGCTCCCCCCTGGTATCACCCTGAAAACGGTGGAAGCAGTTGACCTGCGCTCCCCATCGCTGACAAATCAGGTGCTTGCGGCGGTCTATGTAGCGGAGCTACCTGCCCACGTTCATGATGAGACTTTGGCAGAAAGGATACAGCTACTGCTTGCCGCCCAAACCTTGCCCCGTCAGAGGCGCGGCAAGCATTACGACCTGCGACCATTGGTTCTGGATATATGCCTTATCCAATCAAATAACAACCACCCTTTACGTCTTCAAATGACCCTGGTAGCGCGTCCCAGCGCCACCGGAAGACCAGAAGAAGTGCTGGACGCACTTGAAATCGATCCTTTCTCCAGCCGCATTGAGCGCATCCGCCTGCTTTTGGAAGAACACAATGTGCACCAAAAACCAGAGCATCCTCTATAATAAAAAGTATCTCCGCTTTGGCTTTTACATAAGCCGAAAGGGCTGTTAAAATAATGGGCTTTCTTGCTTCTCTCCTTTTGGGGTTCATCCCCATGTTTCTATTGGCTGGCTTTATCTACTGGCTAGACCGCTACGAGAAAGAGCCAAAAGCGCTGCTGGGAGGTGTGTTCCTTTGGGGAGCAGTTGTAGCTGCCGCCTTTGCATACATTGTCAACACATTCATTGGGATAGGCGTATATATCGTAACCCAATCCGAGAGCGCAACCAGCCTGACAACCGGCTCCCTGGTAGCGCCGCTGGTTGAGGAGTCACTCAAAGGCTTTGCCGTTCTGCTGGTCTTTATGGCATTCTATAAAGAGTTTGATTCCATCCTGGATGGGATCGTTTACGCTGCCATTACCGCACTGGGTTTTGCTGCCAGTGAGAACACTTTTTATATCTACACTTACGGTTATCAGCAAGGCGGTTGGGATGGTCTGATGCGTATGACCATACTACGCAATCTGGTGGTTCCCTGGCAGCATCCTTTTTACACCTCTTTCATCGGCATTGGTCTTGCGCTTGCCAGACTCAACCGCAATTGGCTAATCCGCATCGGTGCTCCACTCATCGGCTATTTCATCGCCATCTTTGCGCACTCACTCCACAATACGCTGTCGGGGCTGGGTTCACAGGTATTATGCATCTTCGGCAGCATCCTGGACTGGTCTGGCTGGATACTCATGTTTGTATTCATCATTTACGTTGCACACAATGAAAAGAAACTCAATATCCTTTACTTGAAGGAAGAAGTTGAACTAGGCATCATCACTGCCTCACAGTATCAAGTTACCTGTTCTGGGCACGCCCGTAGTGCTGCGCTGTTTAGAGCCATTCCCAAAAGAAAATTCCGCCTCACAAGCCGCTTCTTTCAGTTATGCAGTGAACTGGTGCATAAAAAACATCAGCAAAAGCGCATGGGAAATGAAGTCAACTACGATGAAATCATCAGCAGTTTGCGCAACCAAATCAAGACGCTGGCTGATTTGGTTTAATGCTGTTTTTCCCCAACCCAGCCAAATCATTGGCAGGCTCCGATTGCCCACGCCAAAAGACTTTTAATCACAATGGCATTCTTACCAACCACCCCACAGGAAATACAGGCGCTTGGCTGGCAGCAACCCGATATTATCCTGGTTACTGGCGATAGTTACATTGATAGCCCTTTCATCGGTGTAGCAGTCATTGGCAGAATGCTGGAAGCATCTGGATTTCGCGTCGCTGTGATTGCGCAACCAGATATGACCTCACCACAGGATATCACACGGCTAGGCGAACCCGCTCTGTTCTGGGGTATCAGTGGCGGCAGTGTTGATTCAATGATCGCCAACTACACTGCCAGCAAAAAACGGCGCAAAACCGATGACTATACTCCCGGCGGCATCAACAACCGCCGCCCCGACAGAGCCGTGATCGCCTATGCCAACCTGATCCGCCGCTATTTCAAAAATACCCGCCCCATTGTGCTGGGCGGAATTGAGGCATCCTTGAGACGTATCGCCCATTACGACTTCTGGAGCAATACCATACGCCGTTCCATTCTTTTTGACGCCAAAGCTGATTATCTGCTTTATGGTATGGCAGAGCAAAGCGTACTCGAATTTGCCCGCGCAATACAGACGGGCGTCAGTCCGGCCAATGTGCGCGGTGTGTGCTATATTAGCAAACAACCCCCAGCACACTATCTGCTTCTGCCGCCCTACGAAACGGTCGCTGCAAGCCCTGATAACCTGATAGATATGTTTCACATCTTCTACCGCAACAACGAACCCGCCACCGCTCAGGGACTGTGCCAGCAACACGGCGACCGTTTTCTTGTGCAGAATCCTCCTGCCCCTTACCTGCCCCAGACAGAGTTGGACAAAATTTTTGCTCTGCCTTTTGAACGCGCACAACATCCCTATTATGAGACCCTGGGAAAGGTCAAGGCATTGGAAACTATCCGTTTCTCTATCAGCACCCATCGCGGTTGTTACGGCGAATGCAACTTTTGCGCTATTGCCGTTCACGAGGGACGTACTGTGCGCTGGCGCAGCATGGATTCAATCCTTAAGGAGGCCGAAATACTGACCCATCTGCCAGGATTTAAGGGATATATCCTGGATGTCGGCGGCCCAACTGCCAATATGTATGGCTTTGAATGTTCCAAAAAAATCCAGCAAGGGGCATGTCAGGACAAACGCTGTCTTTACCCCATGATATGCCCCTCTCTGAACCCCGACCACACCCCCCAGATCGAAATGTTACGGCGGATTCGCCAAATCCCCGGTGTCAAAAAAGTGTTTGTCGCCTCAGGGATACGTTATGATCTGGTCATGACAGACCAAAAACAGGGTGGGAATTATCTAAGGCAAATTGTGAACCACCACGTCTCCGGGCAACTGAAAGTCGCCCCGGAACATAACGCAGCGCATGTCTTGCAGAAAATGGGCAAGCCGCCCCAAGACATTCTGCTCAAGTTCAAGAAAAAATTTGACCAGCTTTCAAAAGAATCAGGCAAAAAGCAGTTCCTCACCTATTACCTCATTGCCGCTCACCCAGGATGCACCGAGACGGATATGCAGCAACTGAGCAGGTTCGCCAGCCACGAGTTGGGCATCCGCCCCGAACAGGTGCAAATATTCACCCCCGCACCCTCCACGTATTCCAGCATCATGTACTGCACCGGACTGGATCCGTTTACCCGCCAGCCTCTGTTTGTTGAGAAAGACCCAGCGCGTCGTCAACACCAAAAAGCTATTCTTCTGAGAAAACCAACTCCAAAGACGCAAAAACGCTCAAATTTGCGCCCAAAGACACAAAAGAAAAAGCCATGACATGCCGTCTGTTTATCGTTGTTGCGCCAGGTCTCGAAGACTGCCTGCACAAAGAGTTAACGGGATTGGGTTTATCTGTGCCTCCCCCTTTTCAAAACAGCCTGCCAGCCAGCACAGGCTGGGAAACTGGCGGTGTAGAACTTACTGCCACGCTGAGCGACCTGTACCGCCTCAATCTACACCTTCGTACAGCGAGCCGCATCCTGCTACGTTTGGGGAGCTTTAAAACACTTAGCTTTGCCGAATTGCGCCAAAAAGCTGCCCGGCTGCCCTGGAAATTGCATCTTCAGCCAGGACAACCTGTTGCGATCCGGGTTACCTGCCATAAGTCACGTCTCTATCACTCGGACGGCGTTGCCGAACGCATCGCCGCAGCCATCTCCGAACACATGCGAACCCCCACCACGTTGGCACGCTTTGACGAAAACACCCCAACCCCATCTGCGCTGATCATAGCTCGCCTTGATCATGACATCTGCACCATCAGCATTGACTCGTCGGGCGCTCCACTGCATCACCGCGGCTACCGTCAAGAGACTGCCAAAGCCCCCCTGCGCGAAACCCTTGCCGCAGGTATCTTAATTGCTTCCGGCTGGAAGGGTACTTCCCCGCTTATCGATCCTTTTTGTGGATCGGGCACCATCCCGATTGAAGCTGCCCTGCTGACGCGTCGCATTGCGCCAGGAAAAAATCGTCGTTTTGCCTTTATGCAATGGAGCACATTTGACCCTCGTCTCTGGCAAGAACTAACCGATGAAGCTGCTGCACAGGAACTCCCCTCAGCCACCTGTCCAATACTCGCCTCCGACCGCGATGCCGGTGGCATCCACATCGCTCAAAGCAATGCTTCCCGCGCCAGAGTTTCCCAAGATATTATTTTTGAACATCGCGCACTTTCTGCCATTGATCCTCCCGCCCAGACGGGGTGGATCATCAGCAACCCACCCTATGGCAAACGCATCCGTTCCTCACATGACCTGAGGGATTTATACAGCCAGATAGGCAATGTGCTACGGGCAAAATGTCCAGGCTGGAACGTTGCCATTTTGTGCAACAGCGACTACCTCATCGGGCATACCAAATTACAATTGCTCACCTCCCTTTCCCTGGTCAATGGCGGTATCCCCGTCAGGTTATACACCGGGCGCGTGCGGCACAGTCACCCGTAACATCTCTTCGCCTCTCCATCAGAATCAGCCATCATCAACGCGGCGCATCGCCGTTTTCTAGCTCGCAGTTCTCACTGCCTTATCGCAAAAAAATCTCTCCGCTCAAATATAGAGCGGAGAGATTTTACCTAAAATATTGCGCTATTGACCTGGCGTCCAGCAACACAGGACAAGGTCACGTGCTGCTTTGACCTCGTCCAGCCGTCTAACTGGCGTAGAGTGAGGAGCATCTTTAAGCACCTGTGGATTCGCCCGCGCCTCCTCAGCAATTTTCAACAGCGCGTCTGCAAAGGCATCCAGAGTCTGCTTGCTCTCGGTTTCTGTAGGCTCAATCATCAAGGCTTCATGCACAATTAGCGGGAAGTAATTCGTTGGCGGATGAAATCCGTAATCCATCAAACGCTTGGCAATATCCAGCGCGTGGATCTCAGGACAGTCATCCCATTTGCCTTCCAGCACAAATTCATGCATGCACACCCGGTCATAGGGAAGGCTGTACTTACCCTTCAGCTTTGAAAGCAGATAATTGGCATTCAGCACAGCATACTCCGCCACTTTTCTAAGCCCATCAGGACCAAGCATGTTGATATATGTGTACGCCCTGACCAGGACACCAAACTGCCCATAAAAAGATTTGACACGCCCTATGGTATAGGGCGGCATGACCAGCCCATATAATGGCGGCATCTCTTCGGTGGCTTCCTCTACAATCTTGACCAGAGGGCCAGGCAGAAAATCCACAAGATGCTCAGCTACCCCTACCGGACCAGAGCCAGGCCCACCCCCGCCATGCGGCGTGGAAAATGTCTTGTGCAGGTTATAGTGCATGACATCAATTCCCAGATCACCCGGGCGGGCAACACCAACCAGGGCATTGAGATTAGCGCCATCGCCATACACCAAGCCTCCGGCTTTGTGCACCGCCTCAACAACCTCTAACAGATTTTCATCGAATAACCCCAGTGTATTTGGGTTGGTCAACATCAAACCTGCCAGGGTATCATCACAGTGGGATAACAGCACCTGCAAATCAACGTTGCCGCGAGCATCGGTAGGCAAGGGAATAACCTCAAAGCCAGCCATCGCAGTGGTCGCCGGGTTCGTGCCATGTGCCGAATCGGGCAAGAGCATTTTATTGCGCCTTGTATCACCGCGTGAACGATGATAGGCACGTATGATTAAAACCCCGGTCAACTCGCCCTGCGCCCCGGCTGATGGCTGCAAGCTGACACCCGCAAAACCGCCAATTTCTTTCAGCCATTCCTGCAATTCAAACATCAGCGCCAAACAACCCTGTACAGTTTCGATTGGCTGTAAGGGGTGCGCATGGGCAAACCCAGGCAGGCGGGCAGTCTCCTCATTAACCTTTGGGTTATACTTCATCGTGCACGACCCAAGCGGATAAAAACCGCCATCAATCGAGTAGTTCAGCTGCGAAAGATGTGTAAAATGGCGAATGACATCAACTTCTGAAAGCTCTGGCAGATTCAAGCTCTGACGCACAAACCCCTGCGGCAGCGGCGCCGCAGGAACATCAGGGGCAGGAAACTTGAAACCGCACCGCCCAGGAGAGGACATCTCAAACACAGTGGGTTCAGTCATGATGAGATACCTCCTCCAGCGCTGCGCACAGCGCGTCAATCTGTTCACGGGTGTTCATTTCTGTAACAGCAAACAGAACATGATCCTTCAACATGGGGTAGTCTGCTCCCAAATCATATCCTCCCAGGATTCCATGCTCAAGCAGATGATCATTAATCTCGCTTACCGATTGAGGGCAGCGAACAACAAACTCATGAAAGAACGGTTCGCTGAAAGCCAGCGCATAGCCGGGGATCTGGCCAATTTTCTTGGCAGCATAATGCGCCTTGTGATAACAAAGCTCTGCCACCTGACGTAAGCCATGTTTTCCCAGCAGGCTGAGGTAAATTGCCGATGCCAGAGCCATCAGCCCTTGATTGGTGCAGATATTCGAAGTCGCTTTTTCCCGCCGAATATGCTGCTCGCGCGCTGTCAGTGTAAGTACATAGCCCTTTCTTCCATCGCGGTCTACCGTCTCACCCACCAGCCTGCCAGCAATTTTACGCACATATTCCTGCCTTGTGGCAAAAATTCCCAGATACGGACCGCCAAAAGAAAGCGGCAGACCCAACGATTGTCCCTCACCCACGACGACATCAGCGCCAAACTCGCCGGGAGGTTTAAGCAAGCCCAGCGAGAGGGGGTTCACCACCACCACGAACAGTGCTCCCCGTTCATGAACGATTTTCTCCAGCGCCGAATAGTCATAAACGCGCCCAAAAAAGTCAGGGTACTGCACTGCTACCATCGCAGTCTCATCATCAATAAACGCTGCCAGACTTTCTGGCTTCTCGGCGACATTCTCGGGCTGGTCACCTAGAACATACATGCAATCATAACCACTCATGTACGTACGCAGCGTCTGACGATATTGAGGATGAACACATGGAGAGACCACAAATTTGCAACGCTTTCCGCGAAAGTGGTGATATGCCATTACACCTGCCTCAGCAAGCGCTGTGGCACCGTCGTAATGTGAAGCATTGCACACTTCCATCCCGGTCAACGCCGCTATCAGACTTTGGTATTCAAAGATAGCTTGCAATGTACCCTGTGAGATTTCTGGCTGATAGGGTGTATAAGCAGTCAAAAATTCACCCCGGCGAATAAGTGCATCCACCGCAGCTGGTGTGTAGTGATGATATGCTCCAGCCCCCAGAAAACAAATCAACTCATTTGTGCTTTCATTCGCCTCAGACATCTCCTGCAACTGCTGCACAGTCTCCATCTCACTTAGCCCCTCGGGGATATTGAGCTTTGGAAAACGATATTGCGCAGGAATGTCTTGAAAGAGGTCTTCGATCTGCTTCACGCCAATCGCCTGAAGCATTTCCTTAACTTCTTGTTCCGTATGAGGTGTGAACATCAGTGACTGCGCTCCGCACAATATTGGTCATAAGCAGCTGCGTCCATCAGTGTATCCAACTCACCAGGGTTAGCCAGCTCGATCTTAAAGAGCCATCCTGCTCCATAAGGATCGCTGTTGATCACCTCAGGCGACTGAGAAATTGCTTCATTGATCTCAACCACTTTGCCGGAAACAGGGATATTTACATCTGCGGCAGCTTTCACAGACTCAATCGTTGCACCAACCGCGTTTTTCTTTACCTGATCGCCCACCGCAACCGTAATTTCGACAAAGACAATATCTGACAGCTGGTTCTGGGCATAGTCCGAAATGCCCACCGTAGCAACATTTCCTTCCAACTTGACCCATTCATCAGACGTCATGAATTTGAGATTAGCAGGTGTTGTCATAAATTTTTTCTCCTGAAAATTTGGGATTGCATAAGATTTGCCGATTGGCTGGCTACTTCTGTAATTCTAAAGACGCCAAGTTAAAAAGTCAAGCGTCATTCTTCTTAATCATTATCACTCCTCAAATTCCAGTTCCATCGTCTGCTCATCAATTTCTCCAACCGAGCGCATTTCGATCTCATCGAAAAGAGAGGGCTGCTGTGCCACCACCACATGTCGTTTAATCAACTCCAGCAAAGCCAGAAAAGTAACCACCACCTCCAAACGCGTGCCAGTCTGCAAAACGGTACGAAAAGAAGCGCTTGAACGTTTGCGCAACGTATCCAGGATTGTATGAATCTTTTCACGAATGGTGATACGCTGCGGAGACATCATTACCGCCAAAGGCGGAAGACTGAGAGTGATAAAAATCTGCCGCGCAGCCAAAATCACATCATCCAGATTGATACCCTCCAAATCAAGTTTGGCTTCCACCATCAGAGGAGGGGGCACCATGCGCAAATACGTGCGCAACCCAGCCGCTTCCCGTTGCGCAAGAACATCGGCAACACGCTTAAACTTTCTGTATTCAATGAGCTGGCGCACAAGAGCGTCGCCCGCATCTTCTTCCTCGACTTCCTCAAACACAATAGGGCGTGGCAGAAGAGCCGAGGACTTGATCTGCAATAACCGCGCGGCAATCACCAGAAAGGCTGAAACTTCAGCAACATCCTGCTCCTGCAAGCAGCGCATGTATGCAATATACTGATCGGTGACTTGAGCCAGCGCAAGACGGGTAATATCCAGCTCGGCACGCTCAATCAGCTGTAAAAGCAAGTCTAATGGGCCGCTGTAAACCTCTGTGTTGACACGATATCCTTCGGTTTGTCGGCTGGCTAACAATGAACGCATCGCGAGGTATTATAACAGAGCAACACAAAGCTGCATGAGATGATCTGATATAATTGCCTCATGCCCTCGAAACAGCTTTCTCATCTTGATGAACACGGACAGGCGCGCATGGTCAATGTGGGCAAAAAGCCGCCGACCGAGCGCGTGGCAATTGCCGCAGGCGAAGTGCATTTGAGCAAGGCAACACTGGATTTGATTCGTCAGGGGTTGGCAAAAAAAGGGGACGTTTTGACCGTAGCCCAGGTAGCAGGTATTCTGGCAGCGAAACGCACCTCCGATCTAATCCCCCTGTGCCATCCCATTCCACTAACCCACATTGATGTTACACTGGCAATTGACGAATCGCTCTCAGCCGTGAACATTCAGGCAACAGCGCGTACCTTTGACCGTACGGGCGTCGAGATGGAAGCGCTGACAGCCGTATCCATTGCTGCGTTGACCGTGTACGATATGATCAAAGCCGTGGAGAAAACTTGCCGCATTCAGAACATCCGTCTGCTTGAAAAACACGGCGGTCAAAGCGGAGATATTGTCAATGCGTAGCCTGCTAAGGTTTGTCATGACGAGTAGAAAGTAACACATTGAAAGTCACCATTCTCTTTTTTGCCTCCCTAAAAGATGCTGCCGGATGCCCGCGCCTCATCCTTGATATCCCTGAAGGAACAAGCACCGCTGCGTTGAAAGAGGTTCTCACTGCCAGTTACCCCCAATTACAGCCTCTGTTGAACAGATGTATTACCGCCATCAACCACAAATTTGCATCCGCAAAAGAAAATATTCCACCTGATGCGGAGGTGGCTTTCTTCCCGCCAGTCAGCGGGGGTACGGATTCGCCAACTTTGGTCAAGGTAACATACGAACCGCTTGATTTGAACGCACTAACCGCAGCCATCACACAACCCACAACCGGCGCAGTGTGTTGTTTTACCGGAATCGTACGCGGTATAACCCGGCGCGAAAATAAAACCACCCTGCATCTGGAATACGAAGCCTATATCCCTATGGCTGAAGAAAAGCTAGCACAGATTGCCGGTGAAATACGCCAACGCTGGACAACGATACAGGGGATTGCCATTGTGCAACGGATTGGAACGCTGCAACCCGGTGAACCCAGTGTTGCGGTATTATGCGCCGCAGAGCACCGCGACACAGGTGTATTCGAGGCTGCCCGCTACGGCATAGACCGCCTCAAGCAAGTCGTCCCCATTTGGAAAAAGGAGTGCGGCGCAAATGGCGAAAGCTGGATAGAGGGCAATTACATCCCTCACGAAGACGAATAACCCCCGACAAACCCAACAGAAACTGAATAAACGCCAAATCTTCGGCACAATAGCTAACATAGATGGTATACTATACGCTGTTTTGACAGCATATTCAAAATCAAAACTTTTTATATCTTATTTAAACCAGAACTTGTGGTACGCCAGCCACTGACATGATGAGTGGCTTGCGCACCCTGGGTTCTGGGGAGGAACTTCTGTGAATCAAAACTCCACCCCCCCCCGGCACGAAAGTGCTGAGGACCTGTCGAGGCGGTTAGGGCTGAAATTCAACGATATTCTCCTGCTCAACCGAGCACTCACACATCGCTCTTACCTAAATGAACACCCGGACGCGCTCGAAGATAACGAACGCTTGGAATTTCTGGGAGATGCTGTTCTGGACTTTATGGTAGGCGCCTGGCTGTATAACCAGTATCCAGAGATGTCCGAAGGCGACCTGACACGTATGCGTTCGGCGCTGGTGCACACCGAAAAACTGGCGGATTTTGCCCGTGCCATTGGGCTAGGCAACGCCATGCGTCTTGGGCGCGGTGAAGCGCAAAATGGCGGCAACCAGCGCGATGCGCTTCTTTGTGACACTTTTGAGGCGCTGATCGGCGCCCTCTATCTGGACGGGGGTATGGAAACCGTCCGCGGCTTCATCGAGCCATTTCTCGAAGAAGCAGCGGATGACCTGCTGATCAATCAAAAGATTGACGACCCCAAAAGTCTTTTCCAGGAATGGGCACAGGCAAAACTCTTTTGCACACCCAAGTATGTCACCCGCAATGTAAGTGGCCCTGATCATTGCAGAGAGTTTGAGGTGGAAGTGATCGTAAACGGCGAGAGCTACGGCTGCGGCAAGGGCGCCAGCAAACAAGCCGCGGCAAAGTCCGCCGCGCAGGATGCATTGAACCGTCTTGGGATTGCAGGCAATGCGCGAGAAAACCTGGGCAAAGGTTTCTGAATCGCTATGAAATCAAAACTAAAAACATTGGAGTTGCATGGCTTCAAAACCTTTGCCAACCGCACTGTGTTTGAATATCCGGCTCAGATCACCACAATTGTTGGGCCAAATGGGTCAGGAAAATCCAACATTGCCGACGCGTTGCGCTGGGTCTTAGGAGAACAATCCTTCAGCCTGTTGCGCGGCCGCAAAACGGAAGATATGATCTTTTCTGGCTCAGAACAACGCGCACGCGCCAGTATGACCCAGGTCACCCTGACCATGGATAACGAGGACAAATGGCTTCCCATTGACTTTTCGGAAGTAACCATTTCACGCCGTGCATATCGAGACGGGCAAAACGAATACTTTCTCAATGGACAGCGTGTCCGCCTTAAAGAGATTTCCGAACTGCTGGCGCAGTCAGGTCTAGGGCAGCGCACATATACCATTATTGGGCAAGGGCTGGTAGATGCAGCTCTCTCTCTAAAACCGGAAGAGAGGCGGCGTTTTTTTGAAGAAGCCGCTGGCATCGGGCTATACCGCAGCCGCAGAGAAGAAGCTTTGAGCCGTCTCGAAGACACCCGCCGCAACCTGGAACGTTTGCACGATATTATTCTGGAACTGGAGCCACGCTTACGCAGCCTGGAAAAACAAGCGCAGCGCGCCCAGGAATACGAACGCATCAAGGCAGACCTGCAAGTGCTCCTGCGCGAATGGTACGGGTATCACTGGAACCGCACCCAGGCCGAGCTGAGCAATGCACACACTGTGCAAAGCGCACAACAACAGCGGTTGACCGAAGCCCGCAAACGACTGAGCGAAGTCAGTGATGATCTGGAACACCAACGCAAAACACTGCAGGACTTGCGCCAACGGCTTAACACAATGCACATCGAAACCGGCGAGTTACACGCCCAGCGCGAAAAAGTCAGCCGCAACCTTGCCGTGCTCGAAGAACGTCAGCGCTCGCTGCTTGATCAACACAAAAGTCTGCAAACGGATCGTCTGCGGCTGGAAGGCGAATACCAGTCACGCTGCGCTCGCCTGGAAGCCCTTAAACAGGAAGAACAAGAGTTGCTGGAAGAGCTAAACGACGTTCAAGTCCAACGGCAGCAGGCACAAAACGAGTTGAATGGGCAACAGACAAAACGAGAACAGCTGGAGAAAACCCTGCGTGAAACGCGGCAGCAACTTATCAGCGCCGAGAAACACAAAGTTGAACTTGCTGCACGTCAGAGAGAGCTTGAAGAACGTTTTGAAACTCTCCGCAAGATGCACGAAAATCTTGAAAAAACGTTACAGAATGATCTTGCATTGCAAAAAGCGGCTGAGGAGCACATCAAGCTCTGCCAGGAGCAGAGAGACAAGAGTGAACAGGCTCTAAAACATGCAGAAGATGATCTCAACCTCCAGCGCAAACAATCGGCACAGATAGAAGAAAACCTAAAGTCTCTCAATGACAAACTGGCAGAAATGAGCGCAACCAAAGCACGCCTGCAAGCCCAGCTTGAAGTTTTAGAACAGGCAGAACGATCGCTGAGTGGATTGAACCAGGGAGCACAATCTCTTCTCGAAGCCTCGCGCAAGGGACAGCTGCGCGGCAAGTTTCTTGCCCTGAGCCATCTGATGGATGTCCCCAAAGATTATGAGGTTGCTATCGCCGCAGTGTTGGGAGAGTATCTCGATTCCATCCTTCTCGGCGACCCGGCTGATGCAGATTCAGCGCTCGACTGGCTTTCCGCAGACGCCAAAGGGCGCGCAGTGCTGCTCCCGCCAACGCTGCGGCATGATATACCCAATCTCGCTTACCCGGCAAATAAAGACATCATCGGTTTGGCATCCGACCTTGTCAAGGTTGAGCCCCACTTGCAGCCAGTGATGCAGCTGCTTTTGGGAAATGCAATCGTGGTACAGGATCGCCAGACAGCCCGCAAGCTGGTGAAAAACCTTCCAACGCAGGCAAAAGTGGTAACGCTCAAGGGCGAAATTTTCTGGGGCAACGGTGTCATCACCGCAGGGCAGGATAACCGCGCCGGAATCATCGGACGCCCACGGCAAAAGCGCGAACTGCAAGATGCCATTAATAAAGCAAGCGAAGAGATACAACAAACGCAAAAGCATATCCAGGAGTTGCGCAAGAATCTTGAGGAACAACGTCTTATTGAAAAACGCCTGCAGAGCGAATACCAAACACGACAACAGGAAAACTCTGCTGCTCAACAAAAATATCAAAAAGCAAATCTAGAGGTAGAACAGGTACGGCAACGGGTTGCATTTCAGCGCCACCAGCTAGAACAAACCGTTGAGCAAATCACCCAGGGAACAGAGACCCTTAAAAATATTGACGTGGAAAACAGGCAAGCCGACGTTCTGCTACAAGACCTGCAATCTGGCATCCGTGTCCTAAATCGGCAACTGGCGGAGCTTTCGCTGGAAGAACTGCAAACGCAGCTGGCACACTGGAACACCGCTTATGCTGTACTTGAAAAGAGCATCGAGAATAAAAAAGCTCAACGTGAAGAATATCAAGCCAGCATGCAGGCAGACGTTTTGCAACTGCAAACCTTTAATCAACGCCTGGATAACCTCAACGTCGCCATGCGCCAGCTGGAAACCGAAAAGGCTGCCCTGCTCGAGCAAGAAAATAGCCTCAATCAAAAACTCCACGCCCTACAGGCGCAAATAGAGCCGCACGAGCAAGAACTCAGCCTGCTGGAAAAAAGCTTTTCCGAAAAGCAAAACCAACAGATCACTGCGCAGCAGGCAGTTACCGTAGCAGAACGATATGTCGCACAGGCGCAAATTGAGGTAAGCAAACACCGCGAAGCGCTGGACTCGCTGCGTCGGCGTATCGAGGATGACTTTGGTTTGGTAGCTTTCCAATACACCACAGATGTGCTCGGGCCGACACCTTTGCCATTAGAGGGCATGGTGCAGCAATTGCCCAAAGTGGTTACCCTCTCCCCCGAAATTGAGGAGAACGTCTCGCGCCATAGAGCCCAGTTGCGCCGCATGGGCGCAGTCAACCTTGAAGCGCAGGCAGAATATAACACCGTCAAGGAGAGATATGAGTACCTCTCCGCCCAGATTCAAGACCTGCGCAAAGCTGAAGCAGACCTGAGAAAAATCATCAGCGAGTTGGACGACCTGATGCGTAGAGAATTTCGCAAAACGTTCAACGCAGTAGCGGCTGAGTTTCGCCGCACATTTACCAGACTGTTCGGCGGTGGCACAGCACGTCTTGTTCTGGTCGATGAGGATAACCTTTCAGAAACAGGTATCGAAATCGAAACCCGTCTACCTGGTCGTCGAGAGCAGGGTTTGCTCCTCCTTTCAGGTGGAGAGCGCAGCCTGACAGCCGTTGCGCTCATTTTCTCCCTTCTCAAAGTCTCGCCCACGCCCTTCTGTGTGCTGGATGAAGTCGATGCCATGCTCGATGAAGCCAACGTGGGAAGATTCTGCGAACTGTTGCGTGAGCTGAGTCAAAACACACAATTTATCATCATTACCCATAACCGCAATACCGTCCAGACCTCCGAGGTCATTTACGGTGTCACCATGGGGCATGACTCCACCAGCCAGGTGATCAGTCTAAAGTTAGACGAAGTTGACAAAGTGGTCAAATAGAAAAAATCAGCTAACATCTGCCACGGAAATAAAAAAAGCCCTGGTGTCAATATACAGCCAGGGCTTTCTCGTGCAAAACCGAACCTTATTGTTGGAGGGCTGGCTCTAGCGGAACTTTTCCCTTCCAGTGATCGAATTTTTCGATCGAATATTGTGCGCGCGTTTTTTCCAGCCACTCATCAAATTTTTTCTGGCGCAAATTATCAAACTGGGTTTGAGAAATTGGGCGAATCTCATGCCCCAGAACCTGGATGATATGCCATCCAAATTCGGTCTTCACCGGTTGGCTGATCTCACCGATCGCCAGTCCAAAAGCGGCGGTCTCAAACTCAGCTACCATTTTACCCTTTCCAAACCAGCCCAGATCACCCCCGCGGTCTTTGTTGCTGGTGTCCAGTGACTTTTCGGCAGCAAGCTGGGCAAAATCAGCGCCATTTTTAATTTGAGCATACACCTCGTTGGCTGTTGATTCTTCAGCAACCAGGATATGTCTTGCCCAGACCTGTTCCTCTTCTGGCTTCATATCAGACGTAATCTGATTCAACACCTTCTCGCGCAACAGCCGATTGCGGATATCTACCCGGAACATCTCCAGCGATGTGCTGCTTTTAACCAGTTCTTCCTCAAAGGATTTCAATTGCTTCTGATACTCTTCAAGCGTGTAAGGGGTAGCCGTAGCCTCAGGAGCGGGGGAAGGTTGTGAGACATCCTCCTCAGGAGTCGCTGATATTTCGGACATTGGGGTTGCCTCAGGCTGGCTCACCTCTGTGGGCAGCAAAGTAGCAGTAGGGGCTTCGGTCGGAGTGGGCGTAAGAGTAACAATAGCGAGCTGCTCTGGCGAAAGAGTCGAAGTCGAAAAAGCAGTAGCGGTCAGCGTGGGTGTCGGCTTGCCATCAGGGTAAAAGTTAAACAATGCCTGCAGCTCTGCCTCTATTTCTTTATCGCTCACCGAGATGCCCATTTTGCGCGCTTCCTGAGCGATCACCAAATTATCAACCATCTGATCAAGCACCTCAGCGCCCAGACTGTCGGCATACGCCGCGCTCATTTTGAACTCGTACTCGCGCAAAGACTGGTCAAACTGGGCGCTAAAATTTGGATCGCTCCCAAAATATTGTTTAAACTGCAAAGTCTGCATGTACTGCTGAAGAATCTTATTGCGCTCAAACCGTACGCCTTCCTGGAATTGCTGAAGAGAAATCTTCTCCTCACCCACTTTGGCAACCGGCCGCCGCGGCTGAAAAACAAATTGATCCAGCAAACCAAAGATAACCACTCCAATGACAATTACCGCAGTGCTGACTGTGGCAATTAAAACCCAACGCCTTTGCCTTCTTTCAAGCGTAACACGGTCTAAATGTTTCTTAGATAGAACCTTCTGTTTTGGTGATTTTGCCATATTGTCTCTCTATACCAACCAGAACATCCAGCCAAACGCCTAAAGCCTGGACGCGATGCAAATAGTTATCATGAACACGCTCTTAATCAATCATGTCCTGCCAGGGCACAGGGACAAAAGGCAAAAGCGCGATATGACGGGCACGCTTAATGGCGCGCGCCAGCAAACGCTGATGGCGGGCGCAAGTTCCCGTCTGACGGCGTGGTCTTATCTTACCGTCTTCGGTAATGAAGCGCTGAAGCATATCCACCTGCTTATAATCAATATCAACTGCCTTATCCGCACAAAACTGGCAAAACTTGGGCCGTGCGATATATTTACGTCCGCCGTACTGCGGAACTTCATTATTTACCTGATCTGTCATTCTTTATTTCTCCATACTAAAACGGATATTCTTCTTCACCTTGAAATGAAGCGGGAATATCTGCATCATGGTTAGGAATCTGTTCACGCCGGTCGCCTAAAATCATCATCTCAGAGGCAACAACTTCAACGCTGGTATGCTTGACCCCTTCGGTATCTTCCCAGCGGCGTGTTTGCAAACGTCCTTCTACATAAACCTGTTGACCTTTGCTCAAGCATTGTTTACAAATCTCCGCCAGGTTACCCCAGGCAACGACATTAAACCACTCGGTCTCCGTACGTCGGTCTCCATCCGCCGTGTTCCAGGTTCGGCTCGTTGCCACCGTAAACGTGGTTACCGGTCTCCCTGAGGGCGTATAGCGCATTTCCGGATCACGTCCGAGATGACCAATGATCATCACCTTATTTAGATCCCGCCCCATGATTCATACTCCTTGTGCAAACACAATATGCACCCTTAATCAACAGCAATAATCAGAAAACGCAGCACAGGCTCCAAAAAGCGCAGGTTGCGTTCCAGTTCGGCGCTGAATGCTGGCGGCATATTCACATGCAGGAGCACATACACGCCTTCTCGCTGCTTGCGGATGCGGTAAGCAAGCTGCCGCTTGCCCCAGTTGTCCACTTTCTCAACTGTGCCGCCAGATTCAGTGATCCAGCCTGTAACCTTTTCGATAACACCTTGCGTGGATGCCTCGTCCAGGTCAGCCTGGATAATGAACATGACTTCATACTTATGCATTTGGGAAGACCTCCTTTCCTCGGGTTTGCCCCTGGTCATCGCCGTTGACGAGCCAGAGGCGGAAAGACAGCACCACAACCATCGTGCCGACTATCGGGCGCTAGTTTATCACAAACTACGGTTTTTTGGAAGGTGGCATTTTCGTTGTTCAAAATCCACCAAACGCAGAGGATTGGGTATAATCGGAGAAAAAGCCTACTCAAAAGGAGAAAATGGTTGACCTGGTCATTGCACGGCACCCATGCCAGAGAAGGTGATTTGGTGGAACTGGTTGGTTTGAGCCACAAATATTTTATCTTTGAGCTCAAAGCGGATTCCACCTTGCACACCCACAGAGGTGTCATTGCACACAACGACCTGATCGGCAAGCCCTGGGGCAGTCAGGTCTTCAGCCACTTGGGCAGCCCCTTCTTCTTGCTACAACCATCACTGGGAGATGTGATCCGCGAAATGCCGCGCAATTCACAGATACTCTACCCAAAAGACATCGGTTTTATCCTTATCCAGTTGGGTGTCGGAAACGGACACTATGTGATCGAGGCAGGCAGCGGCTCTGGCGCAATGACCACTGCCCTGGCATATGCTGTGGGTTCAAGCGGAAAGGTTATTTCATACGATAATCGCCCCGACTTACAGCGCGTGGCAGTCAAGAATCTGGAACGTACAGGTCTCATAGACCGCGTTGTATTCAAAACCCGCGATATTGGCGAAGGCTTTGAAGAAACAGACGTGGACGCAATTTTTCTAGATGTACCCAATCCCTATGATTACATCGCACAGGTACGTCAGGCGCTCAAGCCCGGTGGCTTTTTTGGTTGCATTCTGCCCACCGTCAACCAGATTGAAAAACTCCTGATCGCTCTACACCAGCACAAGTTTGCCTTTTTGGATGTTTGCGAACTGCTGTTACGGTATTATAAGTCGGACCCATTGCGTTTCCGGCCAGTTGATCGGATGGTAGCACACACCGGGTTTCTGATCTTTGCTCGCCCCATCTTACCTGTCACCGACACCTCCGAAACCATCTCTCTTTTAGACGAAATCGAACAGGGTAGCTCAGCCGCATAAGCTCTTGTAAGCTAACATGTTTCTCACAGAAAAAAAGATTATCCAGCTTCTGCAAAACCATGCAGCAAAAAGAGCTCCTGTTGAGTGGGACAGCGCATTCCGCATGGCTGCTGTTCTCACTCCCTTACTTATCGAAAACGGCAAATGCCATCTGCTTTTTACCCGCAGAACTGAAATGGTCAACAGCCATAAAGGGCAGGTTTCCTTTCCCGGAGGGCTGATTGAGCCCCAGGACAATGGGCCAATTGCAACAGCATTGCGCGAAACATACGAGGAAATTGGTATCCCTCCAGAAAAAATAAAAATTCTCGGACAGCTAGATGATGTATATACCGCATCCACCGGATTTGTCATTACCCCCATCGTGGGACGCATCCCATGGCCAGTTCAACTCAAAATCTCAGCAGACGAGGTAAGCCGGGTCTTCACCATTCCTCTGAGCTGGTTGGCAAATCCCGACCACCTGGAAGAGAGAAGCATGATACTGCCCGACGGACGTGTCATACCGGATGTGCTGTATTACAAACCCTACAACGGAGAAGAGGTATGGGGAATCACCGCCAGAATTACTTTGAAACTTCTGCAGGTGCTTGAACTGGCTTAAAAAAGCAATAACGGGCAGCACGGTTTTCGCCAAGGCTGCCCGTTGTATCTCTTACAAGAGAATCAGTCCTCGACCTCTTCTTCCTTCTTGCCCTTTTCAATCACTTCAGGCTCAGCCATAGCGCCTTCAACTTCTTCCACCACCTCTTCGGCGCCAGCAGCGGTGACGACCGCAATCATTTCATCCGGGTCGGAAAGAATTTGCACTTTGTCAGGCACAGCAAGATCACGGACAAAAATACTATCCCCAATGGACTTCAACACAGAAATGTCCACCACAAATCTCTCCGGCAAGTCCTGCGGCAGCGCTTCAACCTCAACCTGATTAATCCCGCTCACCAGAACTCCGTTAAAGTCCTTCACTGCCGGGGCAACACCCACCAGTTCAACTCCAACCATAGTACGCAGCTTCTCGCTTAAAGACACAGCCTGAAAATCCACATGTAACAACTTGCCTGTGATAAAGTTGCGCTGCTTTTCCCGTACCAGCGTTGGATATTCTTTGCCGTCCAGGTCAACAGTAACCAGCGTAGATGATGACAGATGCTGCAGCGCTTTAGCTGTCGAATGCAAGTCAAGCATGACTGCTATCGGTTGGTCAATATGCCGACCGTAAATCACTGCTGGTAATTGTCCCTGTCTGCGCAGCGTCCCAACCTGTTTGCCCTTAACTGATCGCCGGGTGGCATGTAGTACTACTTTTTCCATCTTTTCCATCCTTCGGGCGCCTCTCACCCCTGCTTGGGGTTACCTTCACCCTGATTTAGTTTCGGCTTCCGCCGTGGTATTTAACTGTTTTTGGGAGCGCGGACGCCTCTCCCAAACAACGAAGACTGATTTTATCCGCCTTTGGCATATACGTCAAGAAAAAAACCCCTCCGTAAACACGGAGGGGAAAAACATCATATATGATTTTCTCTAAAGAATTACGACATTTGTAGCCTGGTAGCCCTTAGCCCCGCGCTCGATCGAAAACTCGACTTTCTGACCCTCGACCAAATTGCGGTAACCCTCGCTCTGAATGGCTGAATAGTGCACAAAGACATCTTCCCCCCCCTCGCGGGAAAGAAAACCATAGCCTTTTGTACCATTGAACCACTTTACGGTACCGACGGTGCGTTCTGACATTTGACAATACTCCTTATAAAACTTTTACTGAAATGACACAGGAGGCAAAAGGGTTCCGCCTTACCAACAAACCCCAGGTTAATGCACCTGGGGTTTTGTCTTCACTTGCTTGAGGCGAACATAAACCAAATTGCATCCAACAACAAGGTGCACTATATCATGTTTCGGCATTTCCTGCAAGGTTTTTTACAAAATCAATTGTATGCAAATGCTCCACCATCAAACCGAGCGCCCCGTCCGAATCCCATCCAATGTGATTTTGACATGCGGCACCATATTAAAAAAATTGGATAGTATCCCGCACGTCTCATAGTCACCACAATACGCACAATTTGCCAGTCCACGCCCCAACCCGCAGGCGCGAATTTCACATTCGTAGCAATGCGCTCCCAACCTGCCACTCGAAGCGTGGCATCCATCACAAGTAACCCCCGCCACGTCAATCTCAGGAGCGTTGTACTCAATACGCCACTTTTCCACAAGACGCTGTTTTCCAGGCTCATCGTTTGCCTGTGTTACCTGATATGCCTCGCACGTCATACAGTTCAACCCACAATATGCAATCATCAAATGCATCTGGCACCTCCAAAAGGAATGATTTTCATCACATTATAGAACAAATGTTCTTTTTCGGAAGTGCCAATTTGCCTGTGTACGGCGTATCCTAACCTCCGCTCTGCACGATTGCAAAGATCACTGCCAGAAGCACCGTCAAAAACGCAATCAAGATCACCACGCCTAAAGCCAGTTTTTGACGCACATCACCCTCCAGCTACACCAGATCGAAACGCTCAGAATGATAGTCGCCAGGAAAAATCCCCATCTGTGCAAGGGAACGTTCAACCGAATCCATCATTGGTTTTGGACCACAAATGAAAACTTCAAATTCGTTTGCCTGTCGCACTGGCGGCAGATACCGCTCCAGAATTTCCATGGTAACATATCCGCTTTCACCTTGCCAACCTTCTGGCGGGCGTTCCAGAACATGCACGACTTTCAAGTTGAGTCGATTTTTCAGCTCATCTATTTCTTCGCGAAAAACCACGCTTTCCCAGTCAGGATTTGCGTCAATCAGTAACAATGGTCTTGTATCCCTCCGGTCAGCAAGCGTCCGCAACATACTCATGATCGGCGTAACACCCACACCCCCGGCGACAAAAACATAGCTCTTTGCGTGAGGATGCCTGTCCACTGAAAATGCCCCGAAAGGTCCATCAATATACACTCTTTCTCCCAGGGCAACATGTTTGATCGTCGCGGTAAAATCGCCAAGCTCCTTGATAGTAAACGCAATCCTCTCCGGCTGCATGGCGCTGGAGGAGAAAGAGAAAGGATGTTCATGATGCGCATAAGGAGAATCGCCTATCGAAAGCCAGGCAAACTGTCCGCTCATAAAATTCAAGCCACGATGAGAAACCGGTTCAACCACCAGCGTCCAGCAATTGCCCCGCTCCTGACGAACATCCACCACCCGGTATGGCTTGCGCATCAGCCATAGAGGTTTGATGACGCGTGTATATAGCAACAGCCCAACCCAAAACAACGCATATACCAGCCATAAAATGCGCTTCCATGGAGTATTGACGTAATGTCCCACCAGCTCCACGTGCACTAACGCCAAAAGCACCGCCAGAGTCGCCAGGACGCCGTGCCAGATACGCCACTTTGTGTAGTTAATCTTGAGCTGTTTCCTCCACAACGAAAATACGATCAGCAAAACAAGCGCCACAACAGAGGTAACCCCAGCCCGCGCACGCCAGGGGGCGGCAAATAGATTCAATAGCCTTAATGTATCCACCCGCTCGATAATCAGCAAAAGCGGGTGCGCCAGAATCATCACAAAAGCCGCCAGCGAAATCTGGCGGTGAAAATAATAGACAATGTCACTGCCGTAGGGCGACTTTACCACCTTAAACCGCGCTGTCAGCGCAAACTGTAACGCCATCATTGAAAGACCAGCAAAACCCAGCGCTACCGAAAACTCGCGTAGAAATGCTCGCCCTGCAGGTCTTTCAGGTCCAACCAGCATAATAAACAGCGGCAGCAGGGTAAACGCCAGATAAAGCAATATCCAGAACACCCCTTGGGCAATAATCTTTAGCCTGGACACAAAAATACCCTTTACAAAGTGAAGCGGTCAACCGCCGTTTCCAAATTGCCAGCCATAGAAGCTAAAGAGCGCGATAGCGTTGAGACTTCCTTCACCTGGGCATTCAATTCTTCGGCAGCCGCTGAAACTTGCTCAATAGCAGCGCTGTTTTCTTCACTCACACCAGCCACATCTTCAATCTTCCTATTCACCTCGCTGACGCCACCCGTCATGGCATTAGTTGCTGCAAGATACTCCTCAACAACTGCCGAAACCACATCCATTGAATCTACCAGGTGCTGTGTTGAGGTTTTCATGTGCTGCACCGCTCTATCCGCCTGGCTCGCCAGAGCGTTTACCTTTTCTGCCACTTCAAGAATTTGCAAAAGCGCTTGCCCCGTCTGCTCAGCACGCCCCACGCCGTCGGCAACTCGGTTTGCGCTCTCCTGCATGGTTTGCACAGCTTCCTCAACCGTCCTGAGAATATCTGCCACCAAACTGCCAATTTCCTTAGTGGCAATGGCAGATCGCTCAGCCAGTTTGCGCACCTCATCCGCTACCACAGCAAACCCCTTCCCATGCTCACCAGCCCGCGCTGCCTCAATCGCGGCGTTAAGTGCCAACAGATTGGTCTGTGCTGCAATATCACCGATGGTCTCCACAATGACGCCAATTTCTTTGGAACGGTTTCCCATGTCGCGCACTTTTTCCGCGGAAAGCTGCACTTTCCTTTCCATATCCCGAATCTCAGACAACATCTCATCCATCGAGGTTTTACCACCTTGCGCAGCTTCGGTCATCGCAGCCACTTGCAGAGCAACTGCCGCCGTGTTTTCAGACACTTGCTCTGCCGCCGCACCCATTTGAACGGTTACATCCGATGTTTGCGTCACAGCTTGCGACTGTTCCCGCGCCCCCTGCGCCACACGCTCAACAGCCAGAGCAATTGATTGGATGGAATGCGTTACCACATTAATATTTTCCGACTGTTGGGCAGCCCCCTGCGCAATCTGCTGCATGGTATCAGAAATCTGCAGAGCGGCCCCTTCCGAAATCTGAACCACCTCTGCCAGTTGCCGGGCGAACTTCGCAAGATCGAGCGCACTCTCCTTTAGCTGTGCAACCAGCCCGCGCAGGCTTCCAAGCATATCTGCCATCGCCATCCCCAGAACATCGCCGCTCGAACGAGGAACTACCTGCACCGTTAAGTTGCCTGATGCCAAAGACTGGCTGGCGTTAGCAAGGCTTCGTAGATAAGCAATCATGTCGCGAAACGCGGTTGACATATCCCCTATTTCGTCATTAGAAGAGAACATAACCGCGCCATCCACCTCACCTATGGCAATTTTTTGCGCCTGTCGGGTGATCTCCTTAATCGGGTAAATAATCTGCCGCAGTAATATGTAGACGATAAAAAACATAATTGGCAAACACACCGCCATTGCCACTGCTAGCCGCCCAAGCGTAATCCCCTCCTTTCCCAAAACAAAAGCCGCAACCGCAGGCAAAATCACAAAAGCCAGCATCAACGCCATGATCTTGATCGCCAATCCGCGCCGATAGACCAAATAGATAATCAGCATCAGTGCAGAAACGCCAAAAACCACTCCCACAGCCAGGTAGATATAGTCGCTATCCATTGGAAACTCCTTTTCCAAGCATAACTGACAACGCCCTACCCATTTCCAGATGTCAGAACACGCTTAAGATGTGGCACAACCTGATCAATGGCATCCTGCAGCCGTGCCGGAGCTTTGCCGCCTGCTTGTGCCAGTGTGGGACGTCCGCCGCCACTACCTTCCATTAACACCGCAATTGTTTTGACCAGTTCCCCGGCATGCACTCCGCGTTTTACCAGGTCTTCTGTCACTGCGGCGATAATCACAGGACGACCGTCTTCTTCCACCGTCCCCAAAACAACCACACCACTCGGGTATTTCTGGCGGAAACGGTCGGTCATCTGACGCAGAGTATCAGCATTCGCATTGGGCAAAACAAGCGATAGCACTGGGATGCCATGTACTTCGGACACACTCTGCAAATGGCGGTGGAACTCAGCCGCCACCAGTTCCTGACGCAAACGTGATATCTGTTTACGCGCCTGTTCAATCTCATGCTGTAAAACCCGCGCTTTATCAGCTACCTCATCCTGAGAACAGCTAAGCAGCGCCGCACACTCCTTGAGCACACGGAAGCGCTTCTGAATAAAACCATACGCACCCTCTCCGGTGATTGCCTCGATGCGGCGTATCCCCGCTGCAGCACTGCCCTCACTCACGATAATGAATACGCCTATATCCCCTGTCTCGCTCACATGCGTCCCGCCGCAAAGTTCGTAGGAAAGAATATCTTCATCACCGATAGTAATCGTGCGCACCACATCCGCATACTTCTCGCCAAACAGCGCCATGGCGCCTTCTGAAATCGCTTCATTGAGAGGCTTGTGGGCAATTTTCAAGGAGTAGTTCTGCAGAATCGCCTGATTGACGCCAGCTTCAATTTGCTCCAACTGAGCATCCGTCAACGCCTCGGGATGCGTAAAATCAAACCGCAAACGGTCTGGTGCCACCAGCGAACCCGCTTGACGGGCGTGTTTGCCAAGCACCTTTTGCAATTCAGCATGAAGCAGATGGGTGGCAGTATGGTTGCGCATAATATTCCTGCGTCTGTGAATATCCACCGCTGCCACACACATATCCCCCACATGCGGCTGCCCAGCGACCACCTGCCCCACATGCGCAATAACACCCGCCGCAGGCCGGTACACGCTTTCGACTTTAATTTCCCACTGTGGTGACTGTATAGAACAGATGCTGCCTGTATCAGACACCTGGCCACCCGACTCAACATAAAAACCGGTGGAAGGCAAAACCACCTCAACCGTGTTGCCAACCTCAACCACATCAACCGCCTCACCATCTCTTACCAGAGATAACACTTCACCCTGCGCATTGAGTTGGTGATATGGGTCATACACCACACCCTGTGCCCCCAGCTTTCCCTGAGAAACAAGCTGCTCAAATATCGAGCGGTACACGTTGACATCCTCGCCACCAAGCGGACCAAATTCTTTACCCGCCCCGGAGGCAAAGCGGTGTTCCTCCATCGCCTGATGAAACCCACCCTGGTCAACTTCAAGTCCTTCCTCCAATGCCACATCGCGGCTGATCTCCAAAGGTAAACCATGTGTGGCATATAAGCCAAAGGTTTTCTTACCATCCAGAATTCTTTTGCCTTCCCCCTTTGTCTCAGCAATCAGCTCATAGAGATGCTCCATACCGGCATCGACCGTACGGCGAAAGCGTTCTTCCTCCCTGGTCAGGTTATCTCGAATGGTTTCTGCATTGCGTCGCAACTCCGGATAGAAATCACCGTACTCCTGAATGACAGTATCCGCTACTTTTGCCAGAAACGGCTCATACAAACCTATCTTTCTGCCAAATTGGGCAGCGCGCCGAATGATCATCCGGCAAACGTAATTGCGCCCCACATTGCCAGGGACAACTCCATCCGCAATCAAAAAAGTTGCCGCCCGACCATGATCGGCAATCACACGGTACGGTGTAAGGTTTGCCTCGCGTTCTTCCTCAGTCTGCCCGGTCAGCCCCAAAACCGTATCCATCAGCGGCAACAGCAAATCGGTCTTATAGTTCGAGTACGTGCCCTGCAACACGGCAACAATACGTTCCAGCCCCATACCGGTATCCACATGGCAGGCGGGCAGCCGCTCCAGCTGCGTGGGAGACAAACGGTTATACTGAATGAACACCAGGTTCCATAATTCAAGGAAGCGCTTACAGTTCCCATTCACCGCGCACTGGTGTCCAGGTTCTTCTTTACGGTCGCAGAACTCTTCCCCCAGATCAATATGAATCTCGCTGCACGGTCCGCATGGACCTGTTTCTGCCATCTCCCAAAAATTATCTTTGCGTCCAAAAAACAGGACATGCTGCGGATCGGCGCCGGGCTGCTGACGCCAGTAATTTGCTGCCTCATCATCCGCAGGAATTTCGCCCTTCTCATCTTTGAAGCAGGTAAACCACAAGCGGCTTTTTTCCAGCCCCCAGACCCCCGTTAACAACTCCCATGCCCACTCAATAGCTTCCTTCTTGTAGTAGTCTCCGAACGACCAGTTTCCCAGCATCTCAAAAAAAGTGTGGTGAGAGTTATCCCTGCCCACATCATCAAGATCATTATGTTTTCCCGCTACCCGCATACACTTTTGGGAATCAACTGCCCTAGTATAAGGGCGAGTATCCGTGCCAAGAAAAACCTCCTTAAACTGCACCATGCCAGCGTTGGTAAACAGCAAGGTCTGATCACCGCCGGGTACAAGCGACGCAGAAGGAACATGGGTATGCCCCCGCTCAACAAAAAAATCCACAAAAGATTGGCGTATCTGGGCACCGGTAAGTTTACTCATTTACATATCTCCCAAACGTTTTTTACCTGCGAAAATAAAAAAAGAAAACTGCTTATGATGAAAGCTGCCATCTAAAATTGGCGTAGATGTTTCCCAATTGCTCGATTCGCTGGCGCTAAGCGTACATTATACGCGAGGAATACAATGACTGCAACAAAATGATAAAACAACCTCCCTCTCTTTTACCCGGTGAGAGAAGGAGGTTGCGCAACGGGTTCACAAAACGCGTACTAGCGCGAAATGGCAAGCTTAACCACCTTGCCTTGCGCGTTGAGTGTGGCACGGGCATAATGCTGGTGTGTATGCTGCGACCCGCGCACCTGTTTGCTGATGGTAACCACTACACGCCCATCCGCAGCCACCTTTTTCTGTTTCCCCTGGCTATCTTTCCCGCTATCCTGCTTATCCTCCTCTACCAGCTGCTGCTGGCTGATAGCCACCCGCGCATCTTCAAGACCAGGCAGGTAAGATGAAACGATTTGCTTCACCTCTTTGATGACTTGATCCGATAACCGATTCGCAGAAAGCTCAGATACCTGATGATCGCAGATGGTTCTGACTCGCGGTAAGCTTTTCATACGCATCACAGTTTTGGCACGCATACCACCCGTTTCATCAGTTACCAGCGGGTCCCCATAGAGGACAAACGAGAGCAATGTCTTCTGATCCTCACCATCCAGAAAACCCTGCCGTTGATCCATCTCACGGACAAGTTCCACTTTTGCCTGCATCAACGCCTCGCCAGCAGAGCAACCGGAGCGAAGATGCTTCCAGAAAAAATACCCCAGTAAATCAGCGCCTATCAGAGGCGCACTGACGGAGCCGTAAGAAACGCAGGTTGACCCAACAAATGCCAGCGTGCCAATTGAGATGAACTTCAAAGCCAGTGCATCCATCTCCCTTTTGTTGACAACATTTGCCCCAAAGCATGACTCCGTAAACACCACCCGCGGCGCCTTCCCATTCTTGATCAAATCCTTTGGCGAAAGCGCCACAGGATAGTCCTGCATTGAATCGGTTACAGCCGCTTCCTTTTGTCCATACCAGTCCGGCGAGTCAACCAAACCATGCAGATTGTAGTAGCCATACTGCGAGTCTGTAATCTTATTGTTGGCAAAGCTGCCAGAGTACTCAGGTGGAGATATCAGCAAGGTATCAGTATCTCCTAGCTGCTTATACACTGCCTGTGAGGATTGCTTCCACACAGCCGCAGTATATCCCAGACTGAATGGCGGCTTGCTGCCAAACAGCAAGCGCAGAATAGCCTGGATGATATTTCCCCCATTGATCAAGGAAGAAAGAAAACTGACCGCCTTTTGTGAAGTGGAAGTGGGGGTATGATACTGAATAATCTTGCGCAATTGCTCCAGTAGTAATCCCGCATCCGAGCCTGCTTCGCCCGGCACACGCCCAACAGGCCATTCAGTAATAAAATAATTCGAGTCAAGCGAAGCGTATGGGTTATCCGAAAGCACATTGAGGTCTGTGTCATCTGTCGGGTTTGGCAACTGATGAAAGGGCACCACCTCTGGCCCGCCCACAATCAAAAGTGCCCCAATCATCTCTCCCTTTTTGGCTAATACCGCATCCAGGTCTGTCAACGCAAGTTTAATCTTCCAGGGGTCAATTGAGTCGACCGGCTCAATATGCAAATCCTTGAGGTTCTGCACATCATCCGGATAGAATACCAACGAGCCCCAACGCGGTTGCTGAGCAATCAGATCAGCCAAACGGTCAAGCTCAGTCATCACAACTGCTGCCGTTTGCTGCCCATATTGCTTGATCAAACCGGACTTGGTAGACAAAATGACGTAAATTGGATAACGACCGTCCGACCTGCCAATGGAAGGACGGTTCAATTTCTTCGCAATACGGGCAAATGCCTCTTCCACCGACTTCAATTCCTCATTCGCCGTCGTCCTCCAGGTGGCAGCCTGGCTGTCCGAAGGAACAGACCCTTTTTGAGTTTGAGGAGTCTGCGGCACGGCATCTGGCACAGTTTCCTGAGGCGTCAAATCCGCATTCGTAGCCATCGGCTGTGTACTGGAAGCGATATCTATCTCACCAGCAGGTAATTTGTTCCACCCTAAAATAGCCGCTGCAGCAGCGGGAATGGCATAATCAAATGGAATTTCAAAATTATCGGGATAGAGAGGACGATAGCGAAAATCGCTTCCCCACAGACGTATCGCCGCCAACCCAATGGCATCCGCCGCGACACATTGATGCAGCAGATTAACCCCATTGGTCTCATCCCCCATCTCCATCTTTGCATCTGCCAGACAAAGCTTAAACTGCAGACAATCAGGCCAACGGGTATGATACAGATTCGCCAGCTGATACGTCTGCAGTAGCTCTCCCCTGGCAATGGTAATTTTCAGATGCAACACAGCTGCCAACAGCAAATTAGAGTCCATACCGATAGACTGATGCACCAGCGCTTCGGCTTCATCCAGCTTGCCCTCATTGAATAAACTATAAGCCTGTCGTAACAAGGTTGCCCAGGCAGGCAAAGTGATTGCATACAAAGACTTGCCCAAGGCATAAGCACAGCCCGCAGCTTCCAGCGCCTGCCCTGAACCGCGATCAGCATCATACGCCAGCGCCTCCTGCACCTCTGCAAACTCAGGCTCAAGCTGACTGATGCGTGCAAGAATCTCTACCGCCTGTGACTTATTCCCCTCTGCCAACAAAGCTTTGGCTAACAGGAAGCTCACCTGCAAGTCGCCGGGAAATGAAACCAGCCAATTTTGGGCAATTTGTCTGGCAAAACGGAATGACTGGCTTTCCAACGCTGCGTTAAGCACCAGCATAAACCGATGCCGTGAAATTACATTGACCACACTTTGGTTGCCTTGATCATGCTCGCTCATAGATACGAATTAGCCTCCTGAGGGTTATGTACAAGGTTTAGTGCAATAACCGCGCCAAGTTGACGTCGAATATTCAGATCATCCGGAGAAAGTTCCGATGCCCTGCGCAGCATCGCCTCAGCCCCCACGTAATCCTTTATCTCGCGCATCACCAAAGCAGCCGCATAAAACAGACGAGGCTCATCGGGCAACACCTTAATTCCCATCTCATACACTTGCAGCGCCTGCAACAACTCACGGCGTTCCTGGTATGTCGCGCCCAGTTCCTGGTAGGCTTCAAACATTTGTGGCGACTGGACAATTGCCTGGCTCAGGTGGTGAATTGCCGTGTCCAGCTGACCCGATTTGCGCATCAAGCGCCCCAGCAGCAAATTGAGTTCAGCATTCTCTGGTTGCAAACGCAAAGCAGCCAGCGCGGCACGTTCGGCATCGGCAAACTCGCCACAATCTGCCAAAACCATCGCCAGCAACCCTAACACATCTGGCTGATTGGGGTAAAGTTCCTCAAGTTTTTGTGCAAGTGGCAAAGCCGCCTGCGCATCATACCGCTGGCGCGTCAACCTGACACGTGCATAGAGCACAGACTTGGATAACTGGTATTCCTGCGGCATGCCATCCAGCACATCAAGCGCTTCCTGCAATTTACCCTGCTCCTCAAGAATATGAGACATCAAAAGCCAGGCTTCCTGCGATTGTGATTGACGCTTCAGCCCCTCCTGAGCATACTGATACGCCGTCTGATAATCTTTCATTTGCAAGCAAATTCTGCCGCACAGCAACGCCGCGGCAGAAGACGTACTATCCAGCTGATCTGCCATGCGGGCACATTCCAGCGCTTCCAGTAAATTTCCAACGCGCTGATAGGCTTCGGACAGCAAAAACCAGGTTTTGACCTGATTCGCACTGATCTGCGAGATGTTGCGCAGAACCTGTATCGCCTTGTTGGGGTCATTCTGCTCAAGATACACCTCCCCAAGCGCCAGACCGTACTCGACTTTTGTGGGCTGCAACGAGAATGCCTGTTTCCAGTGGTACAAACTCTCTTCATTCATCCCGATTTGCAAAGCAATGCGGGCTGCACTGGCATGCCATTCCGGTTCATCACCCCAAGTCCGCAATGCCGTTTGCAACGCCCCCAACGCCTGATCAGGAAGACCAGCCTCCCAGGCTAGCAGAGCCACAACCACATTGTACACCGGGTCAGCAGGGCGATCCTCAACCGCCTGACGCGCATACTCCAGACCAACTTCAGCACCATTTGCCCGATAACATAATGCTCTCTGAATAAGATAGTCTGCTTTCTCCGGGAGTCTTAAAGCTAACTCCAGTGCCAGTTTCGGGTTCTTCAACTGCCGCAAAGCTGCCACGATCGCGGCTTTATCATCCAATGCTTCCGAAAGTTTGTCCAACACCTCAATGCTTTGCACTGTCAAATCAAATGCCAGATGCCCTCTGGCATGCCAGCGTTTCACCTCTTTACTGTTGCTAATTTGCCACGCACTTGCCAGCGCTCTCTCTAGTTTGGCAAACGTCTCCTTTGAGAGACTTTCCCGCCCAGGGGCATGTGACACACAGCCAACCTCGTCAAACAAACGCTGCTTTTCAGCACACATCACCAATGCTTTTGCATATTGAAGCATCACATATCCATTGTTTGCATGGCGCGTCAGGGTCAACTCAAAAAACCGAAGTGCCTGATCCCATAGACAAAGCTCAAAAGCCACTTGCGCCAGCCAGAGATAGCTCTCCCGTTGCCAGTATAAAACCAGCGCATCACCAAAGAAGTCGCTCACTGTCTCAATTTCAACAGCTTCATGCCCCGCAACAACCTCCGCCAGCTTGCTGTAAATCTCCTCAGCTGCTTTCAATTGCCCCTGTCTGATAAGCAAGCGCGCCTGTATTGCCTGAAGACGCACGGCATCGGGGTCAAACTCCAGCCCCTGGCGTACCAGCTCCGCTGCCGCCATCTCATCACCCTTCTCAAGAGTACGCTCCGCACGGGCACAAAGCAAAGACATCCAGGCATGGGGCGTCCTCTCCCTTTCGGCGCTTGTCTGCTGATCTTCCCCTTCAAGCGCCATCAAAGATTGGAGCACGCCATCACCCTGCAGAAGCGCCAGAGCAATATCAAAGGCAAAAAAGCGGCAGACAAGGTTGTCGGGCAACAACTCCGCCGCTTTCTGAGCATGGTATAGCGCTGATGAAAGATTGCCCCCCATGCGCAGAAGATGGGCAATACGAATATGAATGCCCGCTTTGGAACGCACCGTCTCCAGCCATTGTTCTGCCATCAGTCCCGACTTAATCAGTCTATAGAAGTGATCACGAGGTGCCACTGCGAAGCCCATGTCCAAAATCGCAAGGGCGCGTTCCAGACACGCCTGTGCTGCCTGAGGGCGGTCTAACTTCAAAAGCAAGTCGGCTTCAAAAACCTGTAACACAGCATCAGAGGGGGCAAACCCTATTGCCTTTTGCACAGAATACAAAGCCGCTTCGGCGTCTCCCATAGCCGCCTGCAAGCAGGATAGCTCAAAGAGAAAATCAACGGATTGGCTATCCTCCTGCACCAACGCCTGCCCAAGACTGGAAAGAGCAGAAGCCTTGTCGTTCAACTCAAGAAACACGTATGCCACCCGTCTCCAATGATCTCCCGATAACTGCTCAAATTTGAGCAGAGAGGATAGCGCCCGACGCGCCTCCTCCTCGTTACCAGTGCGTACGCAAGCCTCAGCTAACAGGAGCCAGTTTTCAGGGCTGGTTGCGTCAAGCTCGGTAACACAGGTTAATGCCTCTATCGCCTCCCCGTCTTCTTCGAGCCTGATTGCAATGTCGGCAAACCATAGCAGCACGTGGATATCATTTGAGGCAAGTTTCAAAATCGTACGCGCTGTCTGCATTGCTTCATCCCTGAGCTGCGCCAGCAATAGCGCCTCTGCCAGAAGTCTTTGCAAAAGAATGTTCTCGGGGCGAGCCTGAACTGCTTCCTTCAAAACAGCCAATGCTGTTTCGACTTCTTGCTGTTGAAGAGCGACTTTTCCCAGCCCTCCCATCACCCGCCAGTGCCACTCAGGTGAACCAGCCAACGGGTGGTCAACAAGCTGCTGGTAGCATTCGAATGCCAACTGCCACTCCGCCTGGGCAGCAAGAACTTCAGCATACAGAAGGCTGATTTCAAAGTCTTCTGGCTTGATCTGCCGGGCTTTCTCCAAAGCGTAGCGTGCATTAACAAGCCTGCTAAAATCCGGGCACGGTGCGTCGCACAGAAAAACATTCTTATCTCCCAACAAAGCTTTGACATACATGTTCAGAACATCAAAGTCGGCATTACCCCCTTGAACAACCAGCTCCAACCCCGGCAATGCTTCATCGGTTTTTCCCAAAGCCAGCATGACGCGGGCATAGATTAACACCAGGTCAGCATTTTGTGGCCACTTTTGAACAGCCTGCTCAAGGCTTAAGCGCGCTTCCTCATACTGCTTCAAGGAGAAAAGCGCGTTGCCCAGCCGAAGCGAGACTTCAACTGATTCGGGTGCCAGTCTTGCAGCCTGTTGCAAAAACGGCAGTGCCTGGCTTGTCAACCCCGCTGCCATGCTTGCCTCTGCCAGTGCCAGATTCACCTTAACCGAATCAGGCACAGCCAAAACCGCAGCGCGAAGAGTTTCCAAGCTGCGCTGATCGTCCCCATCCCGCTTATACAGTTCCGACAATAATAGCCAGTTATCCGCCACATCCGGCGCCAGCAATGTGGCACGGCTAAGGTAATGCTTAGCTTTTTCATCTTCCCCCAATTGATAAAACGCCTGGCCAAACAGAGAGTTTGCCATGCCATTGTCAGCATCCTTATCAAGGACTGTCTCACAAACACGAATGGTTACCTCGGGTTGACCAACATGTAAAGCACAGCGAGCATAAGCCATCACATCCGATGGTTGCGATGAAAGAGAAAAACGTAAAACATTTTCGCGATGAACAAATGCTCGCACCCAATTCTCACTCTGCTCAAGCTTTTCCGCCAAACGGCGCTGAATGTTAACATCCTGTGGCAAAACCTCCGCCGCTGACTGCAGCGTGTCCAGCGCGCCGGATGTGTCTCCCTCCCTTTCCTGCAAATTGGTTAGCACAATCCAGTTCTCAGCGACATCTGGTTTTAGAGCAATTGCCTCCTTAACACACTGGGCTGATTTTTCAAACTCGCCCAGCTGATACAAAGCCCACCCCATCATGGACTTTGCCATGCCATCCTCCCCTTTTGCCTGCAGCACCCTCTCGCATGCCTCCAGCGTCTGCCGGTAATTCTTGGTTTCATACGCACTGCGCGCATAGGCAAGCAAATCCCTGTCTTCTGGATCGGGTGATAAATACACCACATGGTTGCGATGATCGAACGCTTTGTGCCATTCGTTAAGCGTCTCCCAGATTTCTGCGATCTGTCTGTGAACCTCCACACAATCGGGAACTGCGTTAACCGCCAAATGCAAAGTCTCCAGACTTTGCTGGACTTCACCATTTTTCCTCTGCAAATCTGCCAGTACCAGCCAGCTCTCTTTTTCAGTGGGTGCAAGCGAAATGGCTTTCTTAAGATATTGAGCAGCGTCGTCTTTCCTGCCCAGTAGCGCCAGCGCCTTCCCCATCAATGCAATAGCCTCCAGGTGATTTGGTTGCTGCTCCATCACTTTGGCACATGCCTCCACCGCATGGCGGGGTTTTTCTGCACCTACTGCACTTCGTGCCAGTGCAACCCAATCCTCAACCGCTGGTTGTTGTAACAGCTTTGCCACACGATGTCTGTGCTCAAATGACTTTTTCCAATCGCCGTGTTTCTCCCACAATTCTGCAATCTTGCGCAGCAGATCAGGCGCATCAGGCTTGAGAATGGCACACACTTGCGCATAACCCAGCGCCTGATCATTATCTCCCAATTTCTGGAGAATTAAACTGACCAGTTCAAGAAGCTCCACATCTGCCGGACGCACCTGTAAGAAAAGCAAAGCCAGTTGCAGCGCTTCCTGTGTCAAGTCCAACCCCAATAATGCCTCTACCCACGAGATTGGCTGCCAGTTCAATAGAAATTGTGCACGAAATAGCTGCTCCCCTTTTGCCGCTCTTTCCACCAACACAGCAACCGCCCTGCGCCCCAGAGCCTGCGCCTTAGACCGATCTCCCTTCCCAGCAAGCCGCGCTGCCTGCCAAAGCTGTATAAAAGGATCGTCAGATTTTCCCATTTCAGGGATTTGCACCTGTTTTGCCCTTTCAGTGTGGTCAAACAACAAGGCTATCTCGGCATATAGACTATCCGCCTCAGGCAAGGCAGCAATAGATTTCTTGATTGCCGCCAGCGCCTCCTCCATCTGCCCCTCCTGAGAAGCTACATCAAGCAATTGAAGATGCACCCCGGTCATGTAGTAAAGAATAGCCTCTTTTGAACGGTGAAGAAGCTGTGCAGCTTTTTCTGGCTGCCCAGATAACTGATACAGCCCGGCAAGCTGCTGCAATGTCAATGCGCTGCCCACAATTCTATTCAGATCGTTATCCGAGTGCATCTCGCGTAGAACTCCAGACTCAGCAGCTTTTGCATCGGTCAACAGCTTGTCTGATAATTGAATCACCAGTTCTGTGTGTCCCTGGAAGTTCATCAAACGCAGCCAGGTCAACTGCTGCGATAACGAAAGAGCATCCATGACCTCAAGAAAAGTTTTCAACCGCTCTTGAGCGCTCAACGGGTTGCTAAGAATGACCTGAGACACCAGCAGCAAATGGGATTGGGTTACCTGTCCGCTCAGCAAGTTCCATAACATGTCTCCATAGTCCTCTACCATGCCAAAAAGACACGCCAAAGGTGTTTGCCAGATGGACAACTGTAAACCGCCCCCCTTATCTGCCAGCGCCTCGTCAAAAAGCCCCTCCCAGGAAGCCGATGCCGCGCGGCGCTCCCGCAGGGCAATAGCAGACAAACCCGCCTCTGCCAGTGTTACGGGAGGTTGCCTGGAGCGCAACATCTTTTCATATACACTCTGTGCTTGCTGACGAACGTCTTCACTAAGTGCAACCCGCTCTCCTGCCTTTGGCACAGCGACCTTCAGGCTCTGCCCCACGGCAATCAATGCCAGATTTGCAGGGCACCACTGCTCGGCATTTTTTCCACAACGGGTGACCGCTTCCCGAAAAATATCATCATTCTGCAAAGTATCCCAAATCAACGCGTCCTGCCGCAGGGCCGCTACAACACGTGAAATATCCGCGGAAGACAACACTTTCTGCATCTCAGCCAGCACTTCAGCAAGGTTCATGGTTGCTCCTCTATCTCAATACAAGGCAAAACGAACATTGGGGGCACAACAGAGCGCTCTATTTAATTTGAAGCAGCAAGTAATACGCTGATGTGATAAGAACAAACCCCACCAGAATAAGAAAGACACCAATGCCTGAGGAAGTTTTTATCAGGTCATTGAGCGAATCAATCAATGCCGAAGCGTTGCCCACCAGACCGCTTACCTCTTCTGCAATTCCTTTCCTTGCCAGTTGAGCCGTCTGGGTAGAAATCAGACGGAAGTCCTCCCCCATGACCCGAGAAACAAGGATGACCACACCAGCGCCAATACATCCCAATCCAACCAGAAAAAGACAGGCGGCGATGAGAAGAAGCAAATCATTTACTGTCAAAGGGAACATTTTACCTCCCGAAATACAAAGAGTATATAGGAGGTAATGTTGCAAGAAATGTGCCTGGCTTGGTTATGTCAGGCGGGCAACATCTCTAGGAAGATGTTCAAGGTCAATGGCCGCACCATCACAGAAAAGCATGGCGCGCTCAATGGCATTGCTCAACTCGCGAATGTTGCCCGGCCAATGATAATTCATCAGAGCTTGCATGGCGCGCGGGGTAACATCCGTCACGTTCATCCCCAAACGCGCGTTATTGTTGCGCACGAAGAACCCCACCAGCTCTGGGATATCCGCACTGCGTTCCCGTAAGGGTGGAAGATGCAAATCAACCACTTTAAGCCGATAGTACAAATCCTCTCGGAATTGTTGCTCTTTAATCATTGCGGGCAAATCGCGATTAGACGCTGCCAATATCTGAACATCCACATGGATCAAATTGGTGCCACCCACGCGGCGAAAAGCGCGCTCTTCAATGGCGCGTAGCAACTTTGCCTGGGTATCCATAGGCATAGAGGATATTTCATCCAAAAACAAAACCCCGCCGTCAGCTGTTTCCATCAGACCGTGTTTGCGTTTCTCGGCGCTGGTAAACGCCCCGGCTTCGTAACCAAATAATTCAGATTCAAGCATGGTGTTTTGAATCGCAGCACAATTAATAGCAATAAACGGTTTTGCCGAGCGGGGGCCGCTGCGATGAATAAAGTTCGCCAGCACTTCTTTGCCTGTCCCCGTCTCACCAGTGATCAATACAGAGACAGAGGCCGCCGCAGCACGCTGCGCTTGCGAGACTACCAATTCCATCGCTTTGGAAGCCCCCACAATAAACTGCGTCCTCTGAGACTGCGCCTGCCGAAGGTGCGCCAACTCCCTGCGCATCATCACAATTTCAACTGCACGTTGAATAGATTTTTCCAACTGCTCAAACTCAATTGGCTTGGTCAGAAAGTCATGAGCGCCATTTTTCATGGCATCTACCGCCATCTCAATATCCCCATAAGCCGTGATAAGAATGATCGGGGGGCGATATGGAAAATTTGCCGTCTCATACAGCAGATTAGGTCCATAGCCATCCGGAAGACGGACATCCAGCAAGACAACATCCCCATCGCCCCGCTGCAAACAAGTTCGCGCTTCCCCCAGTGTGGGAACACCAATAACCTCAAATCCCTTGCTGAGCAAAAAATCACCAATATTTCTGCGCGCGTTTTCCTCATCATCCACTATCAAGATCGTAATTGCCATGTTCATTCTCCATTGGTATATGCTGGCAGATTAATCGTAAATACTGTCCCGCCGGGAAATGTATTTAGACTGATGCTCCCTCTATGTGCTGTAACAATGCTCTTGGTAATGGCTAACCCCAGACCGGTTCCCCTAGGTTTATTGGTTACAAAAGGCTCAAATACGCGTTCACGAATATCATCCGGAATACCAGGACCATTATCAGAGACTGTAATCTGTACCTGAGGATTGTTGGAGACCTCATTATTCCTTGAGACACGTATCGCCAGCATCCCCCCCGAAACACTCATTGCGTCAATCGAATTACTGATCAGGTTGGTAAAAACCTGTTCCAGGGTTCGCGGATCCCCCAAAATCCTGGGCAAATTTTCTTCCGCTTGAAAATATGGCTCCACATTAACTTTCGCAAGGCGTGGCCGCCAGCGGTCCAGAATACGCTGCAGAAAAATGTCCATGACAATAGGTTCGAACTTTGTCTCTCCGGGTCTCGAAAATGAAAGCACCGACTCCATCAAATGATGAAGACGGATACAGTCATCCCGCATACGCCCAATCAGCTCTTGGTTGGGATCATCATGAGCAAGCCTGCTAGACAAAAGCTGCAAGCCGGTGGAAATATTATTAATTGGGTTACGCACCTCATGCGCAAAAACAGCGGTGAATTCACCCAGCAAAGCCCGGTGTTCTAATTGTTGTGTACGAACGCGAATTTGCTCGTATTCCGTTACATCACGGACAAAAACCAGTAAAGCCAAAAGACCCTGATCGCGCTGTGCAGGTATCACCTGAATATGTGCCGGAAACGACTGTCCATTCCGCCGGTGCAGATGGACATTACCCAAATCATGCGTGGCGATGCCATGTAAGGCATTCTCCAGCGCAGTCGCCAATGCGTCAGCACCAATCAGAATATTGTCCACAGGCTGTCCACGCACTTCCGTATCAGCATACCCCAACATCACCTCAGCCGCGGCATTGATCTGCGCAATACGAAACCCCTCATCCAGCACCACAATGCCTTCCTGAGCGTTTTCCATAATGTCACTGCCCACTGCCAGCAGGCTTTCCTGTTCCCGTATCCTGTCGCCCAAATTGCCAACCAGGATGTAGTGAAGGATCGCCCCGCTGATATGCGCCCCCAGTATTTCCAGAAAGCGTATCTGCTGTTCATCCGGGTGGTCCTCACGGGCGCCTGCCACCAGCATTCCCATTAACGCCCCCTCTTGACCCAACGGCACCGAAGCCACGTAAGCCAGATTCTCAATTCTCCCGGCACGGTGAATCTCGGTCAAGACACGTTTTCCGGGCGCCCAAACAGACAACCTGGCAAGCCGGATAAAGTCCGTCGAAGGAATAACCTCTGGAAATACCGCCACAGGCTCAATTGAAGCAATTTTCGTTAACTGAGGCGTCTGCGTATCTGCCTGATAAATACACACCAGCTGTGTACCCAGCAAGGACTGCGCCAGCAGCAAAGCTTTCTCAAAACACTGCTCCAGGTCAGGAGGTTCAGTCAAACGCGCCAGGTCTAAAAGCACCTGGAACATCGTCTCTTGTTTCTGCAAAACGCTCTGCTGGTGTCTTTGGGCTGGCACCACACTGAGCAAAGACCACTGCCCTTCAACATCCAGATAGCTGGTTTGCACAACCACAGCAATCGGGCTGCGATTGCGGCGATTCAGCAGCACCTGGCTCTCCTCTCCCGGCATTAAGCGGGAGATTGTCTCATCGGGGATAAAATTGATCAGGGGATTGCCACACAGCTCATCCGAAGAGAATGCCGTGAGCTTGAGCAAAGCGCTGTTGACCTGTATCACCACTCCCGAAGGGCGCTCGACCAGCATACAGGCTTCTGGCAAGAGGTTAAGCAGGGCGTTAAACTCTGGCAAAATTGCTATACGCCCGCGTCCAGCAACATTGAGAGGGGGGGTAACTGCAGAAGGTGTCATGAAACCTGGGACAGTGATCTCCTGAGGTGAGCGGGTAAAATTCCCTCCATTGCACGGTACTTGGCAACGGTTCGCCGCGCCACATCAATCCCCTCTCGCGAAAGCATATCCACCAATTCAGCATCGCTTAGCGGACGGGCTTCCCTGGCAATCATATCTTTGAGCAGGGTACGAATGTTCAAACTACGATCGAAAAACGAGGAAAGTGGCACAATGCGTTTATTGGGTAATTGTACCGTCTTTCCAGCCACTGCGCGTGAAATCGTCGACTCATGCACGCCAAGCTCACGTGAGACACTGACGCGAGTAACCGGCTTAAGATGTTTGTCCCCGTACATGATATAGTCCTTTTGCGACTTGACCACACACTGCATCAGACGCTGCATGGTGTGATTGCGCTGTTGCAAGCACTTCACAAAAAGCGAAGCTTTTTCAATATCCTCACGCCAGGCAGAACGCTGCTCGCCTTCTGCCTGTTGCAGTGCTTGACGGAACAGGGGATTGACCCGCAATGTGCCAGACAGCGGCATAATAATCTCCACAATCAAAGGATTCTGCGGATCATCATTCATATAGCTGATAATAATATCCGGGCGGTGATACACCTGAACATCGGCTGCAGAAGGTTGGCGTACATCACCCCAGTGTGAACGCGCCGGAAAGGGATTGAGGTTCTCACTGATAAAATGCACAATTTGTTCTATTCTACGCTGCGGCACATTGTACAGACGGGCAAGCTCGGCATACTGACGGCGGAAGAGTAAATCCACCGAATTCTCCACAATGCACTGCGCCAGATCGGGCACTGATCTCGTCTCCGAAAGGACCTCAAGCTGAACGAGCAAGGCTTCCTGCGTCGACCGCGACCCAACACCAACGGGATCAGCCTTTTGAATCAGGCGTTGAACGGCTTTGACGCGTTCAAGAGAAACGTGGTAGTAAGAAGCCACTTCAACCAGTTCGATGGTCAGCAGTCCATCTTCATCCAAATGGGCAAGTAAGTAAGCCGCTAGCTTGCGATCCTCTATTGCCAAATCAGGAGCAATCTGCCTGAGAACATAGGTTGGCAGGGCATCCTCCACCGGCGAATAGTCATGCTCTTCGGGCAAGAAACCTTCCACATCCTGCCGCACAGGGTGAAAGTCATCACGAGGTGAAATAAAAACCACCGGGTCATCGGAATACTGATTCAGCGGACGGCTACAAACCGGGCAAAAACCACGCTCCGGTAGCAGGCGATGGCAGGTAGGGCAGCGCCGCTCTTCAATAAATTCAAGAGCAGGATTGGAAGCCAATTCCGAGTCAATTTGCTGCTTAAGTTCCTCGATCGTCAGGCTCAACAATGTCATCGTCTGGGCAAGATGAGCTGTTGTCGTCAGAGGACGGAGAGAATGAGACTGAATCTGAAACATCTTTTGCCACCTGTCCAAATAAGTATAGTGCGATACACCTTAAGATGCAAGTTTTATGCCAGGGTTTTATTGTCCTTTTACGCCAAAATCATGTACAATTCTTCTGCAAACAGGGATAAGAAAAACATTCAACAGATGTCTGAACTGATCATCATTGGTGGTGGACTGGCAGGGTGTGAAGCTGCATGGCAGGCCGCCGCGCGCGGTATTAATGTTACATTATACGAAATGCGCCCTCACACCACCACACCAGCACACACCACCAGTTTTCTGGCTGAGCTGGTATGTTCCAATTCGCTGGGGGCAAAAGATATCCATCACGCCTCCGGGTTACTGATGGAAGAACTCAGTAAACTAGACTCCCTGGTATTGCAATGCGCCAAGCAAACAGCTTTGCCCGCCGGAGGTGCGCTGGCGGTAGACCGTGCCGCCTTTGCCACGCTGATCACTGAGAAAATCAGCACACATCCCAAGATCCGCATTGTACGGCAGGAAATTACCGAAATCCCACAGCAACCTGCTGTGATCGCCTCCGGCCCCCTGACCTCAGAGCACCTCGCATCATCCATCCAGACACTCTGCGGGCAAGACAACCTGTTCTTTTTTGATGCCATTGCCCCCATCGTCAGCGCAGAGTCAATCAACATGAACATCGCTTTCAAGGCTTCGCGTTACGCTGAAGATAACACAGCAGGGGATTACATCAACTGCCCCCTCAACAAGGATGAATACGAAGCCTTCGTTGAAGCGCTCCTCAGTGCAGAGCGAATTCGGCTCAGGGATTTCGAAAATGAAATCCAGACAGGGGTCAAAACCAATTCTGCGCGGTACTTTGAAGGCTGCTTGCCCATAGAGGTACTTGCCAGCCGCGGAAAGGACGCTCTGGCTTATGGTCCTATGCGCCCAACCGGGCTCTACAACCCCAACACCCATAAACGTCCCTACGCTGTTGTGCAGCTACGGCAGGATAACCTTGCTGCTACCCTTTACAACATGGTAGGGTTTCAAACTAACCTGACCTACGCTGAGCAACAACGCGTTTTTCGCACTATTCCCGCCCTGGAAAACGCCGAATTTGTCCGTTTTGGGCAAATGCACCGCAACACTTTCATCCTTTCACCGGCATTGCTCCTGCCAACGCTTCAGTTCCGCTACCAGCCTGATCTGTTTTTTGCCGGGCAAATTACTGGGATAGAGGGATATATGGGCAACATTGCAACAGGGCTGATCGCTGGGATCAACGCGGCACACTGGCTGCTGGGAAAACCTATCATCCCCACACCCCCTGCCACCATGATCGGCGCCCTTTTGCAATATATCACTCACGCAGAAACTTCCTGTTTTCAGCCTATGAAAGCCAACTTTGGAATACTTCCGCCGTTGGATTCCCCCATCCGTCACAAACAACAGCGTATTCAACAACACCTCCAGCGCGCCCAAAATGCAATGAATCAATACCTCCTCACTCTTGCGGAAATATAAATCATGCAAAGCTCATTTAGCTTCAAAAGTATCCTATACATCACCCTTCCTTTGGTCATTATCTTTGTCATTGTGTTGACTGCCTACTGGCTATTTACCCCACCTGTGCAATTCGACGGTCAGCGTGCTTATGCTCTTGTCCAGCATCAGATGAGTCTGGGGGCAAGAACCCCAGGAAGCCAGGCACACGCGCAGACCATTCAATGGATTTCCTCAACGTTGCAGAAAAATCGTTGGCAGGTGGACATCCAGAAGGGTACGCAGATAGGCAAACCCATTCAAAACATTATTGCGCGCCGGGGCGCAGGCAGCCCATGGATCATCATCGGGGCGCATTACGATTGCAGAATGTTTGCCGACAAAGACCCTGATGCAAGCAAGCGTAGCCTCCCCGTGCCAGGGGCAAACGACAGTGCTTCAGGAGTTGCCGTTCTGCTGGAATTATCCCGAGTTTTACCCAAACAGGAGCACCCCCAAATATGGCTGGTTTTCTTTGACGCCGAAGACCAGGGCAGGATTGACAATTGGGACTGGATTCTTGGATCACGCTATTTTGCCAGCCAACTCCAAGACAAGCCGGATGCGGTCATCATTATTGATATGATCGGCGATGCGGATCTCAACATCTACATGGAACACAACTCAGACCAGGCGCTCACAGAGCAAATCTGGAACACAGCAGACGAGATAGGATATTCCAAAAACTTCGTCCCAACTTACAAATTTTCAATACTGGACGATCACACGCCCTTTCTAGAGAAGGGAATTCGAGCCATAGACATAATTGATTTCGATTACCCATACTGGCACACCACGCAAGACACCGCCGACAAGGTCAGCCCGCAGAGTTTGCAAGCCATTGGCGAGACTCTGGTCAAATGGCTTGAGAAGCAAAGATAATTGGCAAAACCTGAATTGTGACGTACACTTAAACCAATGAGCGAAATTGACCTCCTCCGCAGCATCCGCCCAATATGGCTTAGCAAAGTCGTACAAAAAGTAGCCAGGGGAGAAAACGTCCGTGATGACTTCCGTAATGAGCTTGAGCGCTTTTTTGACTCTGTCGAGCAAGTCATCGAAACCGGCGAGCTAAGCTGGATGGACACAATGCTGCATTTATACGCCACATCGCTCACACAGACCGATCTGGAAATCAGCAACAGCAATCTAACCCAATTTATCAACCAGATCATGCTGCTAATTTTTAGCGCATGCCGCGAACGGCTAGGTGAAGCCGATGCACTGAAACTCATCGAAGCTCTAATGCCCGCTTATGCGTATGCCACCGAAAAAGCCGCTCAATACGAGATTGATAACCAGGTCGAGTTCACCACCAAAAAGCTCACCCAGGTTCAAAACAACCTGGAGAAGCTCAATCAGAGCAAGTCAGACTTTATCACTGTTGCAGCGCATGAACTGAAAACACCACTGACACTTATTAATGGCTATACCGCCATGCTCTACGAAAACCTGGAACAAAAAGGGAGCGCCCCCGAGTACAAAATGCTTGTGGATGGCATCCTGACTGGCGTAGCCCGTTTGCAGTCCATTGTGGACAACATGATTGATGTCTCGCTGATTGATAACAATCTGCTCGAGGTAAACTTCCAGCCAACCTGGATTCAGCAAATTATCAAATCGCTGCATGCCGAGCTGGAAAAGGATTTTCTTGAACGACGACAGACTTTCACCTTCAACCAATTCCCTGGCTGCGACGAGATGATCTATGGTGACCCGGAAAGATTGATGCAGGCTTTCCGTAATGTGCTTCTGAATGCCATCAAATTTACGCCCGACGGTGGGCGCATTATGGTCGATGGGCGAAAACTGCCCGGTTTTATCGAGGTCATCATATCTGATACCGGTATTGGTATTGATCCAGATATGCAGCCCGTTATTTTTGAGAAATTCTTCCGGATAGGCAATACTGCCCTTCATTCCAGCGGAAAGACAAAATATAAAGGCGGTGGTCCTGGGCTGGGGTTGCACATTGCCAAAGGCATCATCGAAGCACATGGCGGCTCTATTTGGGTCGAATCCCCAGGATACGATGAGCAAAAGCTTCCTGGTTCAACGTTTCATCTGCTGTTACCCATGCTCAAGGAAAAACCAGCAAATCTGGCCAAAGAGTTCATGGATGCGTCGGCAAGGGTGAAGTTTTAAGTAATCTATGCCAAAGAAACCCCCCGAACCAACGCAATTGCCCCAGGCGCGCGCCTTCCTGGTAGGTATTGACTTCCGCAAGACAGCTTCGCTGCTCACATTGGAGGATTCGCTAGGCGAGCTGGCTCTGCTGGCAGAAACAGCCGGTCTCAACGTGGTTGGTGAAGCAAAACAGCATCTTGACCAGCCAAACGCTGACACCCTTATTGGCTCTGGAAAGGTGGAAGAGATCAAAGCTCTGGTCGAAGAAACTCTGTCCGAAGTCGTCATATTTGATACCGAACTCTCACCACGCCATCAGCGCGAACTGGAGAAAAAACTTGGGGCATCTGTGCAAGTAATTGATCGCACCGCGTTGATTCTGGATATTTTTGCCCAGCATGCCCACACCCGCGAAGGCAGTCTGCAGGTTGAACTTGCCCAGTATGAATACCGTCTGCCCCGGCTGACCCGCGCTTGGACTCACCTTGCACGTCAGGCAGGCGGCGGGGGCGGCAGAACAGGCAATGTTGGCGGAGTCGGTCTGCGCGGTCCTGGTGAAACCCAGCTGGAAGTTGACCGGCGTGAAATCCGCCGCCGCATCAGCGTACTCAAAGCCGAGTTGGAAAAAGTCCGCTCGCACCGTATGCGCTACCGCGCCAAGCGTAAGAAATCCCAAATTCCTATCATTGCCCTGGTTGGCTATACCAACGCCGGAAAATCAACCCTGCTCAACTACCTCTGCAAAGCCAATGTCTACGTCGCTGACAGGCTCTTCGCCACCCTCGACCCAACCACGAGGCGGATCATCCTGCCCAAAGGGCATGTTTGTCTGCTCACCGATACAGTGGGCTTCATCCAGAAACTCCCCACACAGCTTGTAGCTGCCTTCCGCGCCACTCTCGAAGAAATTTCTGAAGCCGACCTTCTGATCCACATGGTGGATATTACCCACCCCAATGCTTCTGCCCAGTGGAAATCAGTAGAGCAAACGCTCGAACAGATCGAAGCCAGTCAGATACCCATCATCACCGCCCTCAACAAAATTGACCTGCTATCCGAGCGTCAAATTGCGCTTGCCATCCACCAGCTGGGTAACGCAGCCATTCCCATCTCCGCAAAAACGGGTACAGGCATTCCCAGGCTGTTAGAAGCCATTGAAAAACATCTCTTTGAGACCTATTCTTCGATCACAGTGCGTTTGCCATATCAGCAGGGGCAGCTAATCTCTTTGTTTCACGAACAGGGCCAGGTAGAACGTATCGAACACAGCAGAAACAACGTGCTGATCAAAGGTCTTTTGCCCGGAAGACTTCTCGCGGGTTTTCAACCTTACATAGAGTCGGACACCCCTCACCAACAGGAAAACGAATTATGAATAAAACATTCGCAGCTATACTCGAATACCTTGCCAATTTCTTTGCCCATCGAAAAGGCTTGCTGCCCATGCTGGGAATTCTACTGGTCATCCTGAATTTAATCTTGCGTCTGTGGGTACCGGGCTGGCTGAGTACCAGCGATCTCTTGTTGCATCTGGGTATCGTCATAGCAATTCTTGGGTTCATGTTAGCATGGGCGCTATAGCATAAAGAACAAACGGGCTTCCTGAGCCCGTTTGTCTTACTTCTTTTTGCTTTCTTTACTGATCACTTCCCGACCCTGGTAATGCCCACAATTCGGACAAACCGTATGCGACAGACGCATCTCACCACAGTTGTTACACTGCACAAGATTCAAAGCCTGCAACGCATCCTGCGCGCGACGTCGGTCACGGCGACCCTTAGAAAGCTTGCGTTTTGGGTGCGGTACCATTTAGACCTCTCTTTATGTTAACCAGAAGACACCTCTTTGTTAAAAGCAGAGCGATTATATCACAAAAACGCCTGTCAACAACAAAAAGAAATTTTTAACCTTTGCTTTTATTACTGTGTAAAAATTTCAAATTTGAAGTAAAATTCCGCCTATGGAAATTCAGATTGGCATAGCCAAAGTACCCAAATACGACTCTATCGAGAGTGGCGATACACTGGAATTTGTCGAACGTCCCAATGGCGGCGTTTCTGTCGTCATGGCAGATGCACAGACTTCAGGCAGAGAAGCCAAAGCGTTATCCTCCGGCGTGGTGCGCAAAGCAGCCAGTTTGCTGGCAGAAGGCGTGCGCGATAGCGCCGCCGCCCGAGCCGCATCCGATTATCTCTTCACCGAGAAAGGAGGCAACTATGCTGCTTATCTCGATATCATATCGGTTGATCTGCAAAGCGATACCATCGTCATTACGCGCAACAACCCCACCCCAGCTTTAATCGCTCGAGGTGAATGTTGCATTGAAAGCCTTAGCGGTGCAGGCACGCCCATTGGTCTTTCACGCAACATCCGCCCTTCTGTCACAGAAATACCCCTTGAAACAGATATCACCGTTATGGTATATACAGACGGTGTCCAAAATGCAGGAAGGGCTTATGGACAACCTATCGATGCCCGCACGTTGCTCGAATCGTTTTTGGAAGACCAACATCCCTCCCCACAGCTGATCGCCGACACGATCCTTCTCGAAGCTGTCCGTCTGGACCAGTCAAGACCCAATGATGATATGAGCATCATGGTTTTGCGCATCGTTCCCCATCACACAAAACCCCTGCGCAGAATGACTGTGTATATTCCTTTTGAACAGCATTTCACTGGCAGTGATTGAAAAGGGTCGTTACCGTCACCCAGCCCGAGACAACCGGATAAAGCCTTTCTTTTCCTCTACTCATTGTAAGACAACAAGAGTATAATGCGAGGGTGCGCCAGCCAGCGGCTGGCATTTGTATAAACTGGAGGCTTTAATAAGGATGAGTCAAAGAATAGTTCGTCTTGTTATCATCGCGGTAATACTGATCTTCGCCATCTGGATCAACATTCCCAACAACGGCGGTATCCACATCGGCGAGTTTCAACGCGATCTAAAAACTGTCCTGGGATTGGACTTACAGGGTGGTATGCAGGTGCTACTTGAAGCCGATTTGCCCGAAGACCAGACCATAGATGCCGACGCACTTGAAAACGCCCGCAAAATTCTCGAAAACCGCAGCAATGGTTTGGGTGTCAGCGAAGTTTCTTTTCAGGTCGCCGGTAACCGCCGCATTGTAGGCGAATTCCCTGGTCTAACCAAAACCGACGAAGTGGTTGCCGTGCTCAAAGAAACCGGGCAGCTCGAATTTGTCGATCTGGGAGACACCTGGCTGCCAGAAGGCACCATCATCAAAACAGACCATGGTGGCTCCTCCGCCCAGCCCATCTCCCCAACACCCACTGCCACCACCGAGGGAACCGATACACAGCCGCAAGAAGATAAAATCTGGCACACTGTCATGACCGGGGATCAGATCAAACAGGTAGGAGTTCAGACCGATCAGCTCGGAAAGCCCATCATCGCCTTTACCCTCAAAGAAGAAGGCACAAAAATCTTTGCCGAATACACCACTGCCAACGTCAATAAAATACTGGGCATTGCTCTGGATAAACGCATTATCTCTGCCCCGCGCGTACAGGAACCTATTACCAAGGGAGAAGGCACCATCACTGGCGAGTTCACAACCGAAAGCGCCAATAACCTGGCAGTGCAGCTGCGCTACGGTTCGCTGCCCATTCCGCTCAAAGTCATTCAGAGCCGTGTGATTGGTCCCACCCTCGGTCAGGATTCTCTCAAGAAAAGCATGATCGCTGGTGTTGTCGGGTTTATCCTCATTTCACTCTTCATGCTGTTCTACTACCGTCTGCCCGGTTTTGTTGCCATCCTTGCACTGGTTACTTATGGGGTCATCACACTGGCGATTTACAAACTGCTGCCCGTTACCCTCACACTCCCCGGCATTGCCGGTCTGATGCTTAGCACTGGTGGTGCCTTGGACGCCAACATCCTGATCTTCGAACGTTTCAAAGAAGAGTTGCGCGCCGGTCGCAAACTGGAACAGGCATTGACCATTGGCTGGCGGCGTGCTTGGCCCTCCATTCGCGATTCAAACATCGCTACATTGATTACCAGTATCATCATTTTCATGTTTGGCTCCGCTTTTGGCGCCAGCATCGTTAAAGGTTTTGCTCTGACTCTTGCGCTTGGGATTGTCGTCAGCCTGTTCGGCGCTTTAGTCGTTACGCGAGCATTTCTAAACGAAGTGTTAAACATCGCCAAACCCACCAACTATTCACGCTGGTTTGGTCTTTAGAAAGGTAGATAACGATGCTCAACATTCTTGGAAAACGTTACATTTTCTTTGCGGTTTCGGCACTCATTATCATCCCCGGAATCATTGTCCTGGCAATTTACGGGTTGCCTTTCTCCATTGATTTTACTGGCGGCGCCCTGTTAGAACTCCAATTCACCTCCGGTGCAATGCCCACCCCCTCAGAGATCATCAAACTGTACAATGATCTGGGAATTTCAGATGTCCAGGTTCAAACCAGCGGGACAGACATCTTCTTAATCCGCTCCGCCCTCTTTGAAGAAGACCTCAAGACCCAGATCATTGACAGCCTGAGCCAGAAATATGGCAGCGAGCCGATCGTCCTGCGTTATGACATAGTAGGACCTACCATTGGCAAGGAAGTAACGCGAAATGCCGCTCTGGCAGTCGCCATCGCAGCGCTGGGCGTTGTCATCTATATCACGTATGCTTTTCGCGGGGTTCAACATGCCGCGCGCTATGGGTTATGCGCTATTATCGCCATGCTGCATGACTTTCTCGTCGTGCTCAGCGTCTCTGCCATTGGCGGGCGTTTCTTTGGCTGGCAATTTGACACCCTCTTTTTGACTGCCTTTCTGACTGTCATTGGCTTTTCGGTGCAGGATAAGATTGTGGTCTTTGACCGCATCCGCGAAAACAGCAGCATTTACCGCCGTCTGGAATTTGAAAAACTGGCAAATCACTCTATTGTGCAAACATTACAGCGCTCCATCAACACACAGCTGATGACTTCTGAATTTCTGCTTCTGGCATTAGCCTTCTTGGGCGGCGTCACCCTGCGCGAGTTTTCGGTCATCCTGCTCATTGGGTTATTCATGGGTACATACTCCTCGATTTTTATCGCCGCCCCGGTGCTGGTGATTTGGGAAAACAAAGAATGGCAGCGATGGTTCAAAGGAAAGAAACCCATCCCTGCATAAAAACGTGAAACTGCAAAAAATATCTGGCGCAAAAAAGCCCAGATATTTTTTGTTTTTACAAAAATCGCCTCTGTTGATACAATACAATAGCCGATTAAGATCATTCCTAGCCTCAGGAGCAGAAAATGAGAAGAGAAGTCGTGCTGGTTTCAGGTGCAAATGGTGAAATTGGACATGGCTTGATTAGACATCTGGCTGAACAGGAGCAGGTTCTGGTACTGGCTTTGGACGTCCAACCGCTGGACAGACAGCTGCGCGACTACTGCTACAGCTGTATCCAGGGCGATATTCTCGACAACATGCTGCTTGGCAGACTGGTGGTCGAGTACGAAATCCGCACCATCTATCACCTTGCCTCCATCCTCTCCACCAAAGCCGAATACAACCCTGAAACTGCTCACCGTATCAACGTGGAGGGTACCCTCAACCTGTTACGTCTTGCAGTCGAACAGGCACAGTGGCAGGGAAAAACCGTTAAGTTTCTTTACCCCAGTTCCATCGCTGCCTATGGACTGCCCGATCTGGAGACAAAAATGAAAGCAGGAAAGGTCAAAGAAGAACAGTGGCTTCAACCTACCACCATGTACGGCTGTAACAAGCTCTATTGCGAGCATCTTGGGCGATATTACAACAATTACTACCGCCAGCTGGCGGCTGACCGTGCCTCTGTATCCATTGACTTTCGCTGTCTGCGCTTCCCTGGCTTGATTAGCGCCGAAACAATCCCCAGCGGCGGCACCAGCGACTACGGGCCAGAAATGCTGCACCACGCCGCACAAAACATCCCCTACGCTTGCTTTGTCCGCCCGGATACTGTTCTTCCCTTCATGACCATGCCGGACGCCATCCGCGCACTCATCAAACTTGAAGCCGCACCCAAAAAATCTCTTTCACAACTGGTTTATAACGTTACCAGTTTCAGCATGTCCGCTCAGGAAATCCACAATGTGGTCAAAAAACATTTTCCAAATGCCGAAATTACATTTCAGGTAGATACAAAACGTCAGTCCATTGTAGACAGCTGGCCTGCAGATGTGGACGATCTGGACGCAAGAAAAGACTGGGGATGGCGGCCGGATTACGACCGCGAACGCGCCTTTGATGAATTTCTTATCCCGGCAATCAAACAGCGCTATGCCACACAGTAAATCTTTGAAATCGCTGCGAGGTTGGTTATGAACGACTCAATATCCAATCACACGACGCAATCGGTTACATTCAAAGCTGAAACCCGCCAGTTGCTCAATATCCTGATCCATTCGCTATACGCCAATCGCGAAGTTTTTCTGCGCGAACTGATCTCAAACGCATCTGACGCCCTGACCCGTATCCGCTTTGAGCAGCTGACCAACCAACAAATCCTCGATCCCGAAGCTGAGCTGGCAATCTGGATCGAAGCGGACAACGAAAAAAAGCAACTGATCATACGCGACAGCGGTATCGGCATGACCAGCGAAGAACTGGCTGAAAACCTGGGCACCATTGCCCACTCAGGTGCGCGCGCCTTTCTCGAAGCTTCCATGAAAGGCAACGCGCAGCTCTCAGCGGATATTATCGGGCAGTTTGGAGTGGGGTTTTACTCCGCCTTCATGGTCGCCGAGTGGATACGTGTGCGATCGCGTTCCTATCGCCCAGACGCCAAGGGAGCAAGCTGGTTCTCCAGCGGAGACGATACCTATACAATTGTTGAGGATGACAAAGCCGACCGCGGCACGGAAATTACCATCCAGCTTAAAGAAGATGCGCATGAGTTCGCCGATGAGTACAGGCTGAGCAGCATCATCAAAAAACATTCCAATTACATCCCATTCCCAATTTATCTGGGAAAAGAGAAAAAAGTAGCCAATCAGCAAACCGCTTTATGGCGGCAGCCCCCTCAAAAAATTGAGGAAAAAGAATACCACGAGTTCTACAAGCAGTTCACGCTGGACATTGAGCCGCCCATCGCCTACACGCACCTATCAGTTGATGCCCCTGTTCAACTCTACGCCGTGCTTTACATCCCCGCTTCTGCTGAACGCAGCCTGTTTTCGCTGCGCAGGGAAGACGGGCTGGAACTGTTTGCCCGCAAAATCCTCATCCAAGAATATTGCAAAGACCTTCTGCCCGAATTCCTGCGTTTTGTCCAGGGCGTTGTTGATTCTGAAGATCTCCCCCTCAACGTTTCCCGTGAGACCATCCATTCCACCAAAATCATGGCGCAGCTCAAGCGTCTGATCACATCCAAAGTCATTGACCTTCTTAAGAACATCTCCCAAGAGAAACCCGAAGATTACAAGAAGTTCTGGAAAAACTTCCGCCAGTACATCAAGGAGGGCGTGGCAACCAGTGACGAATATCATGATTCTCTGCTGCCTTTGCTACGCTTTAAGACGCTTTTCAACCCCGAAGAGCTTATCACGCTGGATAGCTACGTCAGCGAGATGAAACCCGATCAGAAGAAAATCTATTACATCTTGGGAGAAGATGAACGTTCGCTTCAAAAAAGCCCGCATCTCGAAGTGTTCAAACATTTCGGGTACGATGTCTTGCTCCTCACTGACCCCCTTGACCCCTTCATGCTGCTCAGACTTCAGAGCTACAAAGAGTTTCCGCTTGCCAATGCAGCCTCAGAAGAGCTGAAGCTGCCCGCCGAAGAGCAGACGCCCGGCGAAGAGGCTTCAACACTGCAAGAGAATGCGATTGAGCAAATTATTAATCGCTTCAAGACAGTTCTGGGCGAGCGCGTCACCGATATCCGTGTCAGCGATCGTCTGATCGAATCACCCGCTCGGCTGATTGACAGCGGCGGTGCATCCACCTCAATCGAAATGCAGCGGCTTTACCGTATGCTTGGGCGCGAGGTCGAGATACCCAAAAAAGCACTGGAAATCAATCCCAAACATGCCATTATCAAAAAGCTGAGTACACTCCCGGCAGATCACCCGCTGGGGCAGCAGATCATTGAACAAATCTACGAAAATGCCCTTTTAGTTGAGGGGTTACACCCAGACCCAACAGGCATGATCGCCCGTATCCAAAATATCATCGAAGCCGCTCTCGATTAACGCCATCAGAGACCTTCCCCCCATCCACCAGCGGCAGAAACATAACCTGGTCTCAACAATATAAGGAGTTCAAATGGCAAAAAAAACGATCGGATATATGAAGCTGGTATGGACATGCCCGGCGTGTCAATCGAGAAACCCAGGCGACCAAAAAACTTGCAGCAACTGCGGTGCCCCGCAGCCCGAAGATGTGCAATTTGAACACCCCGAGCGCGAGGAACTGATCACAGACCAGGAAGAAATCACTAAAGCCAAAACCTCTCAGGCAGATATCCATTGCGGCTTTTGCGGCACGCGCAACCCATACAACGCATCTGTTTGTTCGCAGTGCGGCGGCGATCTCAAAGAAGGCAAACAGCGCGCCAGCGGTCAGGTATTAGGCGCTTTTCAGCCCGGTGCAGTAAAAGCCATCACCTGCCCAACCTGCGGTGCGCCCAACCCCGATACCGCGCTCAACTGCCAGCAGTGCGGCGCAGGGCTGCCCTCTAAACGCATACCAGCCGCACCTGCCGCCCCGCCCAAAAAAACCAACTGGGTGCTCATTTTCATTGCCGCAGTTATCGCATTGGCGATTTGCGGGCTGGCGTCCTGGGCTATCGGCAAATCCATGCAGCGCGACAGCCTGACTGCCAGCGTCCAGTCCATCTCATGGGAGCGCGCCATCGAGATTGAACAATATGGACCGGTAAAACGTGAAGATTGGAAAGAAAATATCCCCGCCGAAGCGGTCATCGCCCAATGCACGCAAAAATTCCACCACACCCAGCCCCAGCCAGACCCAAATGCCCAAAGCGAGGAAGTATGCGGCACCCCATACACAATCGATAAAGGCAGCGGGGTGGCAGAAGTTGTGCAGGACTGCGAATACCGCATCTATCTCGACTTCTGTCAATACACTGTCAACGAATGGTCGGTTATTGATACAGCCGTCCTGCGCGGCAATGATCTCAACCCACAATGGCCGCAGCCCGCGCTCACCCAGAATCAGCGTCCAGGGCAGCGTCAAGAGCAGTATCTAATCATTTTCAGTAGCGATAAGAACGAGTATCTGTACAGAACAGATAATTCTGCGCTTTTCTCACAAGCAGTCATTGGAAGCCAATGGAAATTGACCATTGACGGCTTTGGCAATGTCGTAACCATAGAACCTGTAAACTAGAGAAAAAGATAACCTCAAAAAGGGGACGTTTGTTTCTGTAAAAGCAGATAAAATAAGCTCCGATGATGGAGTGGTTATTTTGAAGCAAAAGCACTGGCCGGTTCCAAACAGCCAAAATGATCAACTGCCGCTGCCCGGTCAAGCCGGTTCGTTCTGGGAAGACCGGGGAGACCGCAGACACGCAGGTGTTGACATCTACGCCCCGGCTGGCAGTGAAGTGGTTGCCACTGAAGACGGTGTTGTGCTTGATGTTTCCATATTCACTTCCCCCGAACGTTTGCCGTACTGGAACACCACCTATTGCGTTCTGCTACAGAATGCCGAAGGCATGGTCTTTCGCTATGCCGAAATGGGAGATGTAACCGTCAAAAAAGGAGACCGCGTTGCTGCTGGGCAGGTACTGGGACACGTGGGCACGGTCCTTGACCTGAACAAAATTGACCACCGCTCTCCTGCCTATATTCAGCGTCTCAAGCACAGCGGCAGCCCTTCAATGCTGCACTTTGAAATGTACCGCACGCCGCCAAGTACACAAGAAAAATATCTTGGAGGCAACTTTTTCTCACCCGATAAGCCGGATGATCTGCTCGATCCATTGCCATACCTGCAATCAATGCGCGATCAAACATAACATCATACACAAGATGTGAACTTTTTATTTTTTGGAGGAACATTCACGTGAACAAAACATTACTCGATGCGCTTTTCCAACCCCAATCCATTGCCGTGGTCGGTGCCTCGACCAAACCCGGCAAGATCGGCTATACCGTTACCGAACGTCTCATCAAAGATGGCTATAAAGGCGCTATCTACCCCATCAACCCCGGCGCTTCCGAACTGCTGGGGCTAAAGGTCTATCCCA
>JABLWW010000008.1 GCA_013178295.1 Anaerolineae bacterium
TTATTTGTCTTGTTGTGCCAGAAATGGTCGCTGCCTCTCAAGGAGTGGCGCTTGATCATCACTGACGCTTTGTCTGCTTTCACTACCATTGTTCAGCCATCTGTCCCAACTCATGTCTGAATTTCAAGAATGTAATGTTGACAAAATACATTATGTATTATATATTGAGTATAATATATTTTATGCGCGGCGTGACCATTTGTCATGTGTGCAAGACGTTCAAACTCACCCCCATTGTGTGATAAAATCCATATTCATTTTTTAAAGAAAAGGAGAGTGTTATGAAGATTAAGTTGTATTTGAGTTTGCTGGTCGTTATTATGTTGCTGGGCAGTGTTTTGACTGCCTGCGCTCCGTCTCAACCCCAGACAATCAAGATTGGGCATCTGGTGGCTTTAACCGGTCCCAGCGCAACCTGGGGACAGTCGGAAGCCAATGCTGTTACGATGGCTGTTGAGAAGATCAACAGCGAGGGCGGAATCAATGGCAAGAAGATAGAAATCATTGCCTACGATTCCCGCGCCGATAAGTTGGAGGCGGTCAATGTTGTCAAGCGCATGGTTGAGCAGGACAAAGTCGTGGCGATTATTGGCCCCGGACAGTCCGGCGTTGCCAATGCTGTGCGCGAAGTCAACAACTCTGCCAAAGTGCCCTTGATTGCTACGACTGCCACCAATCCAAAGGTGACTGTGGCGGATGATGGCTCGGTTGTGCCCTATACCTTCCGTGTCTGCTTTATTGATCCTTTTCAGGGAACGGTGGCTGGACAGTTTGCCATTGCCGATTTGGGCGCCAAGACTGCCGCGATTCTGTATGATGTAGGCGATGAATACTCCCAGTTCCTGGGGCAGTATTTCGTTGAAGCATTTGAAAAGAAGGGCGGCAAGATTGTGGCGAACGAAGCATTCCGCTCTGGCGAGTTGGACTTCCGTGCCCAGTTGGGCAAGATCAAAGATGCCAACCCGGATGTCATCTTCATCCCCACTATGCAGAAAGAAGCCGCGTTAGCTGCCAAGCAGGCGCGCGACCTTGGCATTACTGCGACGTTGATGGGCGGCGATGGCTGGGGTTCCCCAGACATCTTTGAGCTTTCTGGCGGCGCAATTGAAGGCGGCTATTTTGTCAATATTACTGCTATGGAAGACCCCGCTATTCAGGGTTTCCTGGCAGATTATCGCGCCAAATACAATGCTGACCCTGTCATGCCCAATCCTGTGCTTGGCTATGATGCTGCTCTTTGGCTGGCAAATGCCCTCAAATCCACCGGTGGTGAAGGCGGCGAGAAGCTCAAAGCAGCCCTTGAAGCCACAAAAGATTTGCAGGTGCTGACTGGCAAACTCACCATTGACCCGGCTACGCATAATCCGTTGAACAAACCGGCAGTCATTCAGCAGTGCAAGGATGGTAAGTTTGTCTATGTCAAGACGTTTGTTACCACAGACTAATTTTTAGAGTTGCACGTATGAGAGGATCAGGGTTATCTCATCCCTGATCCTCTTTGGTGTGTACGAATGTCTGAAAAAGGTTTTAACACAGAGTTTATGACATCTGTCATAAATAGATGGAGGTTGCGTTGATCTTCCAAACCATTATTACTGGGCTTTCAATTGGCAGTATCTATGCGCTGATGGCGGTCGGCTATTCGTTGGTGTTTTCAGTGCTTAACTTTTCCAATTTTGCACATGGCGCGGTCATTACATTAGGGGCTTACATTGCCTGGGCTTTGATGGTTTCTGTATTCAAAATGTCTTTTTTCCCCGCTTTGCTGTTATCTATGCTTGGTGCTGGTATCATTGCTTTTTTTGTCGAACGCATTGCGTACAGCACATTGCGGCATCGCCGCGCCCCATCGTTGTTTTTGATGATTAGTGCAATGGGTGTGGCAATCGCTTTGCAGAATGTGCTGTATGCGACTGTAGGCGCCAACTTGTATGCCCTCCCACCGATTTTCACTCAGGATACTTTTAGCATTGGTGCCGCGACGATCAGCCGTATGGATATTTTTGCCTTTGTCTTTTCGGTCATTGCGATTGCACTATTGACCATTGTGCTCAACTATACTAAAGTGGGTACAGCTATCCGCGCCGCTTCGTATGACTCTGAGATGGTTTCGGTATTAGGCGTTAACCTTGATGTGCTTGTAGCGGTGCTTTTCTTGCTGGCAGGCAGTTTGGGAGGCATGGCTGGGGTGTTTATGGGGATAAAGTATATGGTATACCCCAGCATGGGCTGGATTACCAATAAAGCCTACATTGGCGCGGTGATAGGTGGGCTGGGCAGTCTGCCAGGTGCGATTGTGGGCGGTATTCTGCTGGGTTTGCTTGAATCCCTTGTCTCGGTAACAGTGATTGGCTCAGTGCACCTTTCCACTTTTCGTGATGTGTTTAGCTTTGGTATCCTGGTTTTGTTGCTTGTCTTTCGCCCCACGGGTCTGTTCGGTCGCCACGTGGAAGAGAAACTCTAGGAGGCTGTTGACATGCAATACGCACAAGCAATCTTTACCAATGCTGCAATTTATGTCATTGCCGCCTTGGGGCTGGCGATTTTTACGGGTCACACAGGCTTATTCAGTCTTGGACATGCCGCTTTTATGGCTGTTGGGGGCTACGCGGCTGCTATCCTGACGTACTTTTTGGGCTGGTCGCTCATCCCTGCACTAGCGGTGGGTGTGGTGGCGGCTGTGCTGGTAAGTTTGGTGATTGGTTATCCGACACTGCGCGCCAAACTGCGTTCGGACTATTTTGCTATTGCCACGCTGGGTTTTGGCGAGGCTGTGAAAGTGCTCTTGGAGAACCTGCAACTCACGCAGGCTTCGCGCGGTTTGCCTGGTATTGAAAAGCTGGCTGGCCCTCTCAATACGGCGGTGTTTCTGATAATTACGGTTGTTCTATGTCGTAATTTTCTTAACAGCACATACGGACGCAAAATCATTGCCATTGGGCAAGACCCCGTCGCAGCTGAGATGATCGGCATTAAGCTGCTTCCCAACCAAGTGCTTTCGCTGGCAATCAGCGCAGCATTTTCAGGGCTTTCGGGAGGTCTATTAGCCCATTACATCACCTTTATTCAGCCCGCCATTTTCAGCATGGATCTCTCAAGTTTGCTGACAGCTGGCGTTGTGGCGGGTGGTATGGGTAGCCTGACGGGTCCCATTGTGGCAATTGCCTTATTTATTGTCATTCCTGAATTGTTCCGTGGGCTAGCATTGTGGCGTTTGGTACTTTATGGTGTGGTTCTGGTGATCATTATCAACTTTCGCCCTAAAGGGCTTTTTGGTTACGAAGAGTTGAATTTTGATAATTTGCCCAAGCTGTTCACAATTATTGGTTTAACCATTGGTTTGACCATTGCTGCCAGTCTGGCGAAAATGTTCTCTGCTACGTTAGGAAGAGTCCCGGCCATTTTGATTGCAGCGCTGGTTGCTTTGGCGCTAACCGTTGCTTTAGGCTATTTGGGAAAACTGCTTGCCAAATGGCTACGATCGCCTTTTGGCAGTTTCGGGCAGATGTTGGGGAGCGGTTACAACCATATCGTACAGACTTTGCAGGATAAGGCGGTGTGTTTCCGTAACCGCGATTTGCCCAAATTGAGAGAACTGATGAACATGGTAGTTGAACCGTCGCGGATGGTCTCCGCTCAAAACTCACGCAAAGAGCCCGTGCTGAGCATCAAAAGTCTAAGCAAACGTTTTGGCGGCGTGGTGGCGGTGGATGAATTTGATTTGGATGTTTATGAGGGTGAACTGGTTGGGTTGATTGGGCCAAACGGCTCGGGGAAAACCACAGTATTTAACCTCATTAGCGGTTACTATCCTGTAAGCGGCGGCACAATTACTTACCGCGGAGAGGATCTGACCAAAAAAGCTCCCACAGCAATTGTTTTGGGCGGTATTTCGCGTACGTTTCAGAACATTCGTCTGTTTTCAAGTATGACGGTGCTGCAAAATGTCACCACAGCTCTGCATGATGCCAGCAACTACAGCTTACTTGAGGCTTTTGTGCAATGGCCGTGGACAGTGCGCGCAACGGAAGAGCGGTTGAAAGAAACGGCGATGGAGCTGCTGAAACTGGTCGAGCTAGAAGAGTATGCTGACCGGGTTGCCAATACGCTCCCCTATGGTTTACAGCGTAAGCTGGAAATTGCCCGCGCGCTGGCGCTGCGCCCCAGACTTTTGATGTTGGATGAGCCTGCGGCAGGTATGAACCCTCAGGAATCTCAAGAGTTGGTCGAGTTGATACGCCGCATCCATGTCGCAAAGGACTTAACCATTCTGTTGATTGAGCATCACATGGATGTGGTGATGAATCTATGTCAGCGCATTGCGGTCATTAATTTTGGCAAGAAGATTGCAGAGGGCGCTCCAGAACAGATTCAAAACGACCCGCTGGTTTTGGAGGCTTATCTGGGAGAGAAGGTGGAAGATGTTGTTGCGAGTTGAAGATTTAAATGTATACTATGGCGAAGCTGTGCATGCGCTGCGCAACGTCAGCTTTGAAGTGCAAGAAGGGGAGATTTTGTCAATTATCGGCGCAAACGGCGCAGGCAAGTCGACGCTGATGTGGACGCTGATTGGGCAATTGAAGCCGCGCTCCGGAAAAATCACTTTTCGCGGCGAGGTCATGAAGCCCGTGCCTCATGCAGTTGTATCGGCCGGAATGGCGCTGGTGCCTGAGCGCCGCCGTTTGTTTCCCAATCTGACGGTGCGCGAAAATCTGATGATGGGCGCTTATTTGCGCGGTGATCGCGGTGCTGTTCAAAAAGATCTTGAATATATCTTCTCGCTCTTTCCTATTTTGAAGGAAAGACTCAACCAGTATGCCGGTACGCTTTCGGGTGGTCAGCAGCAGATGGTGGCGACCGCGCGTGGTTTGATGTCTCGTCCCAAGCTGCTCCTGATGGACGAACCTTCGCTGGGCTTGGCACCCATTTTGGTAAATCAGATTTTTGAAACAATACAAGAGATTTCGCGGCAGGGAACAACCATTTTGTTAGTGGAGCAGAATGCAAAGAAGTCTCTTGCCATTGCTCACCGCGCTTATGTGCTTGAGGTTGGCTGTATCGTGCGTACTGGTACTGGTCAGGAGCTGTTGAATGACCCGGCGGTGCAGGCAGCTTATCTGGGTGTGAGCCAGCATAAAGAAGTGATTTTGGAGGGTAAAGAACCATGTTAACGGAGCATTTACCCCGTGTGCCATTGGGTTTTTTCCCGACTCCTATTCATGAATTGCCGCGCCTGAGCAAGTTGTTGGGCGGCCCGCGTTTGTTGATTAAGCGCGATGATCAGACCGGGTTGGCAACTGGCGGCAATAAGACCCGTAAACTGGAGTTTAGCGTGGCGGAGGCGTTGCGGCAGGGGGCAGATACACTAATTACTTTAGGGGCGGTGCAGTCGAATCATTGCCGCCAAACGGCTGCCGCTGCTGCCCGCTATGGGTTGCGTTGTATTATAGTGATACGCGGACATGCACCTTCGCTGATAACGGGCAACTTGCTCCTGGACTATTTGCTGGGGGCAGAAGTGGTCTTTGCTGGTGATGCCACGCGTGAAGAGGTGGCGGAAAGAGTAGTCGAAGAGCAGCGCGCGGCTGGCCATCATCCGTTTTTTATCCCTCTGGGCGCTTCTGATGCGGTGGGCGCGGTTGGCTTTGTCGCGGCAATGGAAGAGCTGGCATCTCAGATAGAGGAACAAAAGCTCAGAATTGATCGCATCGTTTTAGGTAGCAGTTCTGCCGGTACCCAGGCAGGGATGTGTGTAGGTGCAAAAGCTCTTGGCATTCCTGCACAGATCGCTGCGATTGCCATTGATAGCACCCAAGCTGAGCTTCAGGAGGAGGTTGCTCAGATAGCAAATGCCACAATCGCCCGTTTGGGCATAGAAATGACCTTTTCGCCGCAGGAAGTAGTCGTTTTTGATGGCTATTTGGGCGGCGGGTACTCTATTATGGGAGAGCCGGAACGCGAAGCGATCACATTGTTAGCCCGCCATGAGGGCATTTTGCTTGATCCAGTTTATACTGGGCGTGCGATGGCTGGCTTAATTGATCTCATTCGCAAAGGAGAGTTTGGCAGTTCAGAGACGATACTCTTCTGGCATACAGGTGGGGCAGCCGCGCTGTATGCGTATGCGGGTCAATTGCTTTAACGTTGGGCACGGGAGATAGTACAGAGTGGATTGAGAGAAGTTTATCGGTTGAGAAAAATCTTTGAGCGTTTTGTTATTTGGCTTCTGTTATGATGTACAATGTGTGTATAACGAGCAAATGAAATATCAGCCGGTAAGAGTTCATCTAGTGATTGCCTGACAGGATAATGACATGGTAGCTTCCCTTTCTCCAATTTCGACCCCGGTTTCGCGTGAGCAACAAGCCTATGAGCGCATTAAAGAAGCGATACTTACTTTCAGACTGAAGCCTGGTCAGAGCCTGGTGGAGAATGAACTTGCGGGTCAGTTAGGCATCAGTAAAACGCCAGTGCGAGATGCCTTGCTACGCCTGGAGAGAGAGGGGCTGGTCAATCGAGCCTTATATAAAGGGGCATCTGTGGCGGAATTGAACCAGCGGAAAATGGAAGAGATTTTTGAGATTCGCGCTGCACTGGAGGGGCTGGCAGTCTATCTAGCAACACCCCTAATCACAGCAGAAGAAACAAAAGAAGCCCAGAAATTGATTGATGCCCAGGCTGCTGCGCTGGCAGCCGGTGATGTACGTGAAGCCTCGCGGGTTAATCGGCTGTTTCACGAGCTGGTTATTTGCAAAACTCCCAATCAGTGGTTAAAAGATATTCTGGCTAATTTGGAAGATCATTTGCGGCGTTATCGCATGATATCCAGCTTCCAGGGGGATCGGATGGATAAATCCATCAAGGAGCATCAGCTTGTTCTGGATGCCATACGGCGCGGCGACGCGGAGGGCGCTGAGAAAGCTATGCGTGAACATTTGATGAGTGTGTTGAACGACCTGGTTCAATTGCATGACTTTGATGAAATTATCAAACGCATTGCCGAAGAGGGGTGAAGCAACGCCGAGATAAAACGATCTTGCAGGGCGTTTGAGAAAGGTCAGTTGTTCTATTTTGGGAAGGTGTTTGAGAACAGCCATATCGCTTTGGTTGTAAAGAATGTAAATATCGCATAATGTGTTTGTGAGTGAGGCGGTTGTGATTTTGTTGATTTCGGAGCAATCGCATTTGACAAAACACCAATAGTTTGTTATGATATATGATATATGATAAGAGATATCTAATCAACAAGGAGTGGTGTCATGCCCAACAAATTCAAGTTTAAATACCAGTTGTATAAACATCTTCAGGCGAATGCTCAGGCAATCTATGCCGAAGTGCGTCAGATTGCTGAGGATATTGGAATTACGGGGGATTTGAAAGGTAACCTGGGGCTCACAGGGGCTGTTTCGGGCTGTCATGGCTTATTAACGCGTGAAGTAGAAGAAGCGATGCGGGATGTCTCTCGTAAGGTCATTCATGGGATGACGCTGGATGAGAAAGTGCGCGAAATTGTCAAGGAATATTATGGCGATGAATATGATGCGGCTTTAACCAATACTTGCGAAGCCGCTTTGCACATTTGTTACGAAACGCTGTGCATGCCGCCTTCCACTGGGCGGGGTGATCGCTATCGCGGGCGTTATATTGCCCCCTATGAGCGCCACATGCATCATCAGGGCGGTTATGGCCGTCCCTTCCCACCGCGCTATAAGGAAGTCAATGCTGAACGGGGTGAAGCAGCGGGTGAGTATGGCGTGCAGGGGAAAAGAGTGGATAACCTGGATACCATTTTTGTCAAACCGGTGGGCGCCACCTATGACTGTCATGGAATTAAGTACAACCCTATTCCCAATATGCTGCACGTGGATAGCAAGAAAACCGTTGCATATATGGCGGAGGTGGCTGCCCGTCACGCTGATACACTGGTCGGTTTTGCTTCTCTCGGATATGACACGCCCGGCTATGGGTATGGTGAGAAAGATCGCGAGGGGACGCCGCTGTTGCAGACAGGCATGGCAAAGCTGGCGGCTACGTATGATGTCCCCTATATCGTGGACAATGCCTGGGGCGTACCGTTTATTGGGGCGGATATTCGCAAACTGGGGTGTGATGTCATCATGTACTCGATGGATAAAGCTTCTGGAGCACCAACCTCAGGGTTGATTATTGGGAAAGAAGAGGCGATGGTGCTGGTGCGTCGGGGTCTGGGTATCCACGGAGCGCGCTATGGCACCCTTGCATCGCATGGAAAGGCAGCCTATGTGGGTTATGATCCTGGCAAGGAAGCGCTGGCGGGCGCCATTGCGGCAATGAAGATTTTGAAAGACCGTCCGCAGATTGCCCTGTCAGCCCTGGACGATTTGTATAAGATTGTGATGGAAGAGTTCGAAGCCATGCCTAAAGCACTCAAAAACGGGTGGTCTATTTACAAATCGGTCAACTGTCTGGCAGTGGAATTGAACTATGCAGATAGCTGGAAAAATGGGGAAATGGGGCTGCCTATTTTCTCCATTGAGGATATGTACGCTGGAAGTAATATTATACAGAACTGCATGTCCCAGATGGGTATGGTGCCGACCATCGGTTATGACGCCAATATCATGGTTTCAAATGGCGTTGGCAATCTAGATGACGAGGGGCGTTTGTTGGAAAGACCGACCCGCCTGGCTGTGCGTGCCATGTTTAAATCACTTGAAGTCATTGCTCGCTATGCCGGGTTGCTAGGGTGATAGTATATCCGTTGTGAGAAAGATAGGTCGCAGGGATTGCAAAGAACATCATGTCTCTTTTGTCTTTCCCTGCGTCTTTGTTTTTGAATAGAGGATAGCCATGATGCAAAAAGCTCTTGATCGTGTGGTTGATGCGCTGGATGTTGAGACCTTTCTCTACGCTGCGGATGAGGAAGAAGCTAGGTCTCTGGCGGAACAGCTGGCAGCGGAGCTTAACTTGCCACATGGGGACGTTGTTTTCTTGGAGTACAAGGGCTTTGGCGCCAGAGTGCGTATTCGCAGTTATATCCATCACCCTGGCGACCGCTATCGCTGGCTTGAGAGGGGTTCTTCCAAATGAAAAAAGTTCTTCTTGCTCCTCTTGACCCTGTTCATGATAATGCTGTCAAACTGCTCAAACGCAAGTTGAGTGAAGCCGGTTATGATGCCATTGCCATGCGCCCCGGCACCACCAGCGAAGAGGTGATTGAGAAAGCGCTAGAGGAACGCCCGATTGCCATCCTCGTCAGCCGCACGCTGGGTTATAAGGTTGCTGAGACGCTGGGGCGGCTGGTTGACCTGGCAGAAGCTTCTGGTTTGCGTGAGATGACCCGCTTAGGTGTAGGGGGAATGGCGATTACCAAAGAGACCGGCGGCGAGCTGGGTTTTGATGCTTGTTTTACTGGCGAGCTAAATATGACGGAGGTGCTTGCCTTTCTGGAAGGAAAACCGGTTGGTCTGCAAACTGCAGGAAACGCAGTTGCCGAAAGGCAAAAGCCGAATATTGTGCAGGGTTTCACCTATGCATTTAAGGATAAAGAAATCGAAACTTTACTGGATGGCATTGTTGACCAGATTTTGGAGTGGGTGAAGGGAAAGACCTCGCCTGGTATCGAAAGAGCAAAGCTGCGTGCCGAGATGCTGGCAGAGGGCATTTCACTGCGCAGCCCGGCAAAGGTCTCTTTGACGCAGCAGCGCTTGCGCGAGCAGTATCTTGCGCTTTGTGATGATACCATCCGGGCTTTTTACCTGACAGATAAACTGCCCGCCGGGGTGCGCTGGCTTGCCGCCGCTGAAATTGAGGCAATGGAGAATCTTCTTGGCTCTGCTAAGGCGCGCTACAGCCCACTCCGTCATGTGGGCGAAAAGCCCCTCTTTTTCTCTCAATATGGCACAGGCTGCCCGGTGATGGATGTTATGCACATCAAGGTAGCTGAAGCATGGGGGGTAGATGGGGTTTTGCACTTTGATCCTTCCTGGGGCGCACAATGCGAGGGTTTGTTGGAGGGGTATCTCTCGCATGAGCACGACGGCACAATCCTGACCCTGGAAAACCTCAAGTTTATCCGTCATGCGCAGGAGCCAGCCACACTTTGGAATGTGCGCGGGCATCGCGGGTTGAACACGCCGGAAACGCAGGTGCTGGGCCATGCTGCCGGAGCAGACCTTTTTAAGATTAATATTCCTTATGGCAGCACGGCGGGGGGCACTGACCCGCAACGGCTGACGGTGGATGGTGTCTATTCGCTGCGTTTGGCGGCTGAGTATGGCATCCCGTTTGATATTCCCGGCAATGATGAGTTGAGCGGGGTGCCGCCTTTTAAGACTTTTGCTGGTATTTTGATCATGGTGGCGCTGGGTTTGAAGCTCGGCGCAAAGCCCATTCCTAAACCCCTGTTGTGCTACTCGCCCTATATGACCATTTATGGCAGGATGGATGACAACATGATTGACATGAATATTGCCAAGCTGATGGTGTGGCGGGAGATTGTGGACGCGCCTGTCTGGCCCGGAGAGCCAGTTGGTTTTATGACGCATTCACCCGAACGGGTGCAGTCTTCCATGATGACCGCTGTGCATGCTGCGCTGGCGAGCAGTATGGGGGTTGATGCAGTAACAATCGCCTCTTCAGACGAAGCTTACTCAAAGGGGCCTATTTCGGCTGCGGCGCGGGTGGATACACTGCGTGCTGTCAGGGATGCTTTGCGCTTTCAGGGAAGCGTCCAATTGACACCCACTCCACGAGCGTTGACGCTGGCAGATGAAATCCACGATGGGATATGTGAGGTACTAAAAACCGTTGCCGAACGTGGGGATTTTGTTGCTTCGATTTGCGAAGGGCTGCTGGGCAATGAGGAAGATGGGTTGTATCCTGGGCGGATAGGTGCAGGTACAGTATCAGGTGGGCGCTTGTGAAAACGGTCGGATTTGCAGGTACGGCAAAAAACACCGGGAAGACAACCACCGCCCTGCATGTCCTTCAGGCTGGCAAAGAGGCTGGGCTGCGTTTGGCGCTGACCAGCATCGGGTATGATGGCGAGAACCGCGACAATGTGACTGGTCTGCCCAAGCCGCGCTATACCCTGCAACCCGGGATGTTGGTGGCTACTGGATCAACCTGTCTGCGTTCGAGCACTGCAATTGTTCGGGCTATTGAGGAAACCCCCATTCACACCATTTTTGGACAGGTTGTGGTGGGAGAAGTAACGTATCCCGGCACAGTTTTGCTGGCAGGCCCTAACCGCAGTTCGGACCTGCAACATGTCTTTGATATCTTTACCTCGTTGGGATGCAATCTTGCCCTGGTGGATGGGGCGCTAAACCGCCTGGTGCCAATGACGTGTGTAGATGGGCTGGTGCTGTCCACCGGGGCGGCGTTTGATCAGCGCATATCTCATGTGGTTGAACACGCTGGCGCCTTGCTGCGCCTGTTGCGTATGCCAGTTATCCGAGATGAGGTGCCTGTTAATAGCGGGCTGTGGGTGGAGTTTAAAGATCAGACATCATGTGTTTTAGGGTATGGGTCTCTGATCGGAAAAAACCTGCTCGATACCCTTTTGCGCACCCTGATTGCACCTGTCAAGAAAATTTATATTCCCGGTGCCTGCGATCCGCATCTTTTGAAGCTGTTGATTGACCAAAAAGCAGATTTGTTGCGCGGTGCGCTGATGCTGTTTCGCAGTCCCCTGCATCTGGTTGCCAGTGGCGACCCGTTGCTCTGGAAGGAGATATTCCCTTTGCTTGAGGCCACAGATATTCAGCCGAGCAGTTTGCAAACCCCACAGGTTTTTTTTATGACAGTAAACCCGTTTTACCCGCGCTATCTTGATCGAAACGGGATGTATGAGGCGGCTTATGTGGATAAACGGGAACTGCTCGCGGCTGCGTGCAACCGCATTTCTGAAATCCCAGTTCTAGATATTTTTCAGCCGCCATTTCCGGATGTTATTTCCTTGATCAATTATTTTGCGGAGTTGCCAGATGTCACCAGATCCTTATGTTGATAAGCTGCTGGATCAGGATTTGCCCTGCAAGGATAAATTGCCTGTCAGGGCAAAGGTCAGTTGTGTGCTGCATGCCAGGTCGGCTGCGCGCGGCTTGGAGCTGTGCCCTTTTCCTTCGCGTGCAGTGCTCAAGCACGAAATCCATGAACTAATTTTGACCACCGAGGATGCTGCACCTGGGAAGACAGTTAATAACATCTCGTATCTGTGTTTTTTTGAGCTTTTGCAAAGCGGGATGCTTTGGGTGGGAGATCGGGTTGAGGTAAATGGCAAATTGATCGGTTATCTGGCGGGGTACGATTTTTCGCACCTGCCGAATCACATGAATATGATTGTCCAGGTAAAAGGTGACCTGCGCACTGGCTATGAATTGGGTCTGAAGCCCGATGATGAAATTGTCTTTGTCTTTGTGCATGGAAAAAGGAACTGGCAGACTATTATTTAATTCTATCATCTCAAGGAGGCTGGTATGTACCAAAAGAAATTAAAGGTGGTTGTTATAGGATATGGGCATATTGGGTCTTTTGCTGCCCGTGCGGTTTTGCTGGCGCCCGACATGGAGCTTTGCGGTGTGGTTGCAACCCCACGTAGCCTGGAGAAGGTTCGCCAGGCGTTGCCGCAGGTGCCGGTAACTACCGATGTGTTTGCCTTGCCCGAAAAACCCGAGGCGGCTATTCTTGCCGTACCGACCCGCACGGTTGAGGAATTGGCGCCGAAGCTTCTAGAAGCAGGCATTCATACAGTGGACTGCTTTGATATGCACGGTGACCCATTCCTTCATTTGCGTGAAAGCCTGCAAGCTGCAGCGGTCAAGGGCAAGGTAGCGGCGATTATGGGGAGCGGTGTTGATCCTGGCGTCAGCACCATTGTACGTGCGTTGTTTGAGATTTGGGCACCGACGGGAATGAGCTATGTCAGCTATGGACCAGGCATGAGCATGGGGCACACGGTGGCGGCGAAGTCCTATGATGGAGTTAAAGATGCACTTTCCATCACGCGTCCCGGTGACCCTGGCTGCCATAAGCGCGATCTGTACCTCGTGCTACAGCCAGGCGCTGATAGGGCGGCGGTTAAGTCGGCGATTCTGGCAGACCCATATTTTTCGCATGATGATGTGCGCGTCTTTTTTGTGGATGATGTAACCCCAATGGTAGATATGGGACACCGTATCCATATCTTCCGTAAAGGCGGGTCAAGCGGGGTGGATAATCAGATTTTAACATTTGAGACCACGTTTCACAATCCGGCTTCGACTGCTCAGGTGATGGCGGCATCGGCGCGCGCCTGCACGCGGCTTGCACCTGGAGCATATACGATGTTTGAGGTGCCTCCCATTGCCTTTCTCGCTGGCGATACAGAAACCTTGATAAAGCGGATCGCTTAAGTTAAACTTGCTGGTTGTTTGGAGATATCTTCGCAGAAGGATTGTGTGGAAAACGCTGAACACACATCGGCGCCCTTTTTTGCCCGCAAGTGGTGGGTTTTGCTTTCGGTTGGCATTGGCACGTTTATGTCCGCTCTGGATGGGAGCGTGGTCAATGCCAACCTGCCGGTGATCACTGCATATTTTGACAGTACAGTAGCAGTCATCGAATGGGTGGTGGTTGTTTATCTCCTGGTTGTCAGCGGTCTGTTGCTTTCATTTGGTAGGCTGGGGGATTTGCGTGGGCACAAACGGGTCTATATTACAGGATACGTTATTTTCATTTTTTCCTCTGCCCTATGCGGGCTTTCACCCAGCCCTGAGGCATTGATTATCTTTCGCGGTATGCAGGCAATTGGCGCGGCGATGCTTTTTGCCAATTCGCCCGCCATACTGACGGGGAATTTTCCCCCCACTCAGCGCGGGCAGGCTCTGGGTATGCAGGCAACGCTGACGTATCTGGGGCTTACGGTTGGTCCTTCACTGGGTGGCTGGCTGGCACATCTGTTTGGCTGGCGGGCGATTTTTTATATCAACGTGCCGGTTGGAATTTTTGGATTGCTTGCCTGTCTTCGTTTTATCCCTGACGACCGCGATCACGCTATCAACGAAACGTTTGATTGGAAAGGCGCACTGGTTTTCACTGCCGGGCTGGTTACGTTGCTTTTTGCGCTTAATCAGGGACATGCCTGGGGTTGGGCTTCGCCGCGCATCATACTTTTGGTTTTGTCGTCGCTTTTCCTGTTGGCATTTTTCATCTGGATAGAGCAACATACTCCTGCGCCAATGCTCGATTTAGGTTTGTTTCGCCGTTCCGATTTCTCTTCATCTGTTGCCGCGGCGTTGCTGAACTATGTGTGTTTGTACAGCATTGCGTTTTTACTCCCCTTTTATCTGATTCAGGGCCGTCAGCTTTCGCCTGCCCAGGCAGGTTTGATTTTGACTGCCCAGCCAGCGGTGATGATGGTTGTGGCGCCTATCAGTGGGACCCTTTCTGACCGTATCCCTGCTCGTCCGCTGGCAACAGCTGGTATGTTGATTTTGGCCGTAGGGCTATGGCTACTTGCACTTCTTGAAGCCGGTTCCCCCATCCAGCAAGTTGCGCTCTCACTGGCAGTTTGCGGGTTGGGCATAGGGCTTTTTGTCTCGCCGAACAATAACACCTTGCTGGGAGCTGCACCCCGCGCCCGGCAGGGTATTGCTTCTGGGATTCTGGCAATGGCGCGCAACATGGGCATGGTTCTGGGGGTTGGGTTGGCAGGGGCAATCTTCACCTCAGTACTAGCCCGTTATCCGGCGTACCAGGCAGAGCAGGCGCTCTTTCCAGCAATTCACTGGGGGTTTGTCGTGGCAGCTGGGCTGGCCGTATTTGGTGCTGTAATTTCTCTCATACGATGGGGTGCTGCCTCAGAAAAAACCCGCGCATAGCCAGAGAGGGTTGAAAAGGGGGCTTTATCTGAAACCAAAGAGTCGGGAATTCCCTCTTGTCAAAGTCAAAGTCATATTGTATAATATTTATCAGTTGATAATTATTATCCTTAACAACGTATATCTCAGGAGGTTATACCTATGTCTCAAGAAACTGTCGAAGCTCAAACAACCCGTGTACCCTTGATCGGCGAAACCGCCCCATCCTTTGTGGCTGAAACAACACAGGGTGTGATACACTTTCCAGAAGATTACAAAGGTAAGTGGGTCATTCTTTTTAGTCATCCGGCGGATTTTACCCCCGTGTGCACTACTGAATTCATGACGTTTGCCAAAATACAACCCGAACTTGAAGCGCTCAACTGCAAGCTAATCGGTCTTTCAATTGACAGCATTTACAGCCATATTGCCTGGCTGCGTGCTATCAAGGAGAGGCTGGAATACAAGGGTATGAAGAACGTGGAGGTCAATTTTCCGGTCATTGCAGATTTGAAGATGGAAGTAGCCAAGAAGTATGGGATGCTTCAGGAAAGCGCTAGTGATACGAAGGCGGTACGAGCGGTTTTCTTTATTGACCCGGATAGCAAAGTGCGCGCTCTGATCTATTACCCGCTTTCCAATGGTCGCAATTTCGATGAGGTTAAGCGTTTGTTGATTGCCATGCAGACGGCAGACAAATATGCCATTGCCACGCCAGCAGACTGGCAGCCGGGCGATGATGTCATTGTCCCGCCGCCTGGTTCCTGTGGGGTTGCTAAGGAACGCATGGAGAGCAAAGACCCGGATGTCAAATGTTATGACTGGTTCTTCTGCTTGAAGAAACTGGAAAAAGAAAAAGTGCCCCCCTATAAAAAGTAAAAAGCCGTAAATCGCTCGCGATTAATCACAATAACCGACAGGCTGACAAGTGGAGAACTTCTTCTTCTGCCTGTCGGTTATTATTGCCAGAGAGAAAGTGGTGAACTGCTAAGCCAGAGTCGGCAACAGCCAGCTCAGGTCAAACTCCCAATTGAACTCGCCACCACCCTGTGAGGCAACCCATACCACAATCGCAGCCACCACCACAAGACAGCAACAAAGCACCAAAACAACAATCAAAACAATCAACCAGGTCTTTTTCTTGCTTTTGTTTTCAGGCTCGGGCATTGCTTCCAGAGCCGGGGGAATATTGGGGCTGGCAACGAAGGTTTCTTCTGAGGAACTGGGGGGAATCTCATTAGACATAACTGCCTCCTAAAATGTGGTGGTAAAGCTGGTATTGAAATCGTTCATAAAGGGAATTAAACAAGCTGGCGTCGCCAGCAATCCAGCAAAGAAAAGAATCCCTAGACAGATGCCAATTAGCGAAATGGCAATGTTAACATATCCCAGTATCAGCCCGATGGTTGCCAGACCATCTCCGCTCACTGTGCCATTTGCCTCGCGGATTTCCTTTTTGGCAATGTGACCAAAAATGACAGCCAGCAAACCACCTAATCCGAATACGCCAAGCCATGCCAGTATACCGCAGATCAGACTGACGATTGCCCAGCTGCTGCTTCGGGCAGGTGCTGACTGGGGGTAATCTACATTGCTCATTGTGTTTTCTCCTGAAAGTGATCAAAAGAGCGATAATTTTGTTGTGAAAATGCAACTGCTAACTGAGAAAACTCTCCCAGCTGCCTGTGAGCAAAAAGCGCCCCACATCCATGATAGCAATTTGCAATACGGCTGTAGCAAGACCTGCCGTCAGCAAAAACCAGAGTTCTCTGATGGTATTATAGCGATTCTCGCGTTTTAAAATCAAGACCCAGATGATAGTATAGATCAATCCCAACACGAGCAGCACATTGGCTGCACTGAGCAGTGACAGGGGATACAGCAACAACGGATTCTGGGAAATCACAGCCAGGTCTATCAACGCTGCAATGCCAAGCAATTCCAACATCTGACGGTATTTGCTGAGCGCAGGCAGGGGGCTGTATTCTGCCCACACGGTCTGGTTGAAAACCGGGTACAACACTGCGGCGATGCCAATTCCCAGCAGTGTGCCCGTGGTCAGACGCAGAATATTGTTGGGCTCATAAAGCGAGGGGGCATTGGGAAACAGATGCAGGTAAGAGTTTGTGCCGTCAATGGCAAAAGCCAATAGAAAGATAGCTAACAGAATAGCAATTTTACGGGGCGGCATTGCGCCGCTCTTTCCCATGCGTAGCTGATAAAGCATTCCCAGTAGCGCTCCCAGGTGCATTCCTGAGCAGCGCGCGCACAGCGGAAGCTGCCGCTCATCAAGAAAAAAAGAACGCGTGGAAATGCGGTGGCAGACAGCATAACCAATGGCATCTGCTTTGCCCAGCAACCCTGGCGGGGTGTAATACAGCCAGGTCAACAGCACCAGTAAGGCCGCCGAGGGAATTGCTAATTTGAGCCATTTGCGCCGTTGTGGTTCGGGTTGTTCGCTCATGGAGCTATTATACCCTTGCTTATCGCTATTTTTCCATGACGAGATGGATATCCGCACCTGTGCGTTATAATACCCAAGGGAGTTTAGTTGCCGATGGATGCCGAAGCGTTGTGTCCTTCTGACCTGGGGCTGATCCTTTCATATCGTTGCCAGTGTCGTTGTGCCCACTGCATTTATAACTGTGGGCCGGACTGGCGGGACTGGATTGCCGAGCATGAGATCACCTTGGCGCTGCGGTCAGCGCTCAACTTTGGCAGCCCTTTCCAGGTGCATATCACCGGCGGCGAGCCGTTTCTGCGTTTTGATCTGCTCAAACGAGCGGTTCAGGTGGCTGCCAGGCTGGGGATTCCTGTGTATGTGGAGACCAATGCTGCCTGGTGTGTGAATGAACGGCTGACTGAGCAGCGTTTTTCGGAACTGTATCGGGAGGGATTGCAGGCGGTACTTATCAGTTGCTCACCTTTTCATGCGGCGCATGTTCCTCTTAAACGCACGCTTTTGGCGATGCGTGTGGCAAGCGAGGTCTTTGGCGCGACAAGAGTCATGGTTTATCTGCCGGAGTGGTTAAAGATGATATCTACTTTTAGCATAGACCGCCCGGTTTCATTGGAGGAATACACACGCACGTATGGCAGGGCGGAAACGGCAGCGCTTTTCTGGCGGCGTTACGGTTTGATCTCCGGCGGGCGCAGCGGCTACCGGCTGGGAGATTTGGTTGCTGGTCACCCGCCGCAATATTTTTCTTCAGCGGTGTGCCGTTATGAAATCCTGTATGCCCCCCATTCGCATTTTGACCTGTATGGCAATTTCATCCCTGGCTTCTGCGGCGGGCTTTCGGTTGGCAACTGGCACGATTTGCCCACCTTGAAGGACAACTTCTTAGCGGGGCGGTATTCCACTCTGATCCGCACGTTGATAGAGGAGGGGCCGTATGGGCTGTATTGTCTGGCTTGCAGCCAATATGGCTATGCCGCGCGCGAAGAAGGATATGTGGGCAAATGTCATTTGTGCGTGGATGTGCGCCGCCACCTGGTGGAGAAAGGGGATTTTGACGAGCTGAAACCGGCAGAATTCTATGACCACATCTGATCTTTTGCCGAATTTGGTTCAAGCGCTCGTGTTTTGAATTTCTCGGTTACAGGAAGGTCAGCTGCTTTTGCGGATCACCAAATGCGGCTCGAGGAGGGTGCGCTGCGGCGGCGAAGTGGGGGAAGTCATCCTTTGTTGCAGCATGGCAAAAGCCAGTTGCCCCATCTCGCGCTTGGGCTGTGCTACGGTGGTGAGCTGGATTTCAGGAAAGGACGCTAGAGGGATATCGTCAAAGCCGACAATTGCCACATCTTGGGGGATGCGCAGTCCGTGTTCTCGCACCGCCTGCATTGCTCCCAAGGCAAACAGATCATTGACCGCAAATACCGCTCTTGGCACATTGCTCTCGGCGATTCTCTCGCACATGATCTGGTAAGCAGTTTGCGAGTGGTAACTGCCTATATACAACAATGGCTCTTCTGAAAAGTTATATTGTTTCAATGCCTGGATGTACCCGGTGCAGCGCTCTTCGTTGGTCAGCGAATCTTCGAGCGCACCGAGGTATGCGATGGGGTAGTATCCTTTCTGAATAAGGTGTTCGGTTGCCAGATATCCTCCGCGCACATTGTCAATAGCAATGAAACTGCTATGCAGGTTGTTCTGAGTGTCGCTGACGTATATGACGGGGATTTGTCCAGTGAGCAGCGTTTCTATTGTTTCAGCGGTTTGTGCGGTAGGGGCGATGATTAACCCTTCCACGCGCTTTTCTGCCAGCAGGCGCACATAAAGCAGCTCGCGTTCCTGCTCCCAAGCTGTGTTGCATAGGAAGACGCTATAGCCTGCCTCGTGAGCGGCTTCTTCTACACCGCGCGCCACCTCTGGGTAGAAAGGGTTGGTAATATCCGGAACGATAAGACCGATGGTAGCAGTGCGTTGTTTGACCAGCCCGCGCGCCAGGTCGTTGCGGCGGTAATGCAGACTCTGCGCGGTCTCAAGCACCTGCTGGCGTGTTTGCGGATCGACACCGTACTTGTTATTCAGTGCCCGCGAGACGGTGGCATAAGAGATACCGAGTTGGCGGGCAATGTCTTTGATGGTAACGGGCATGTCGGTTATCCACAAATCGGTTTGACGATGCGAACAAACTCCTCAGCTTTTTGATGAATTTCCGCTTCTGTGGAAAGCGGGGTGATACCGAAATCTGCACCCAGACCGGGGTCAATGACGCCCACACTGAGGTTGATGCTGCGCTTTAGGATAGAATCTGTGCGCGGCAGCATATTTTTGTGGTAGGGTTGCCTCCCATCAGCCGTACGATATTCAAGGAGTTGTTCCATGTTGTGATATACATGCCACCCGCTGTTGAAAACCACTTTGCTGTTAAGCGCTCGGGCAGCCTGTGCGGCAAGCTCTTCTGTTTCAAACTGAACGGTGAGCAATGTGGCGCATTCTTCAGGGTCATGGATGCGCCGGAAGGTTATGCCTTCCAGACCGCCTGCCTGAATTGCCTGTTTGAACAGTGCTTTTTTGGCGCGCAGAGTATTTAATATGCGCTCCAGTTTGCGCAGCTGCCCAAGCGCATAAGCGCCAGTTAATTCATTCATGCGCATATTGAGCCCAATCAGCGTTCGATTGCCGATTTCTACTCCTTTGCGCAGGGGCAAATGCCCCTGGTCGTGAAACGCAAAGGCTCTTTGATACAGCGTTTGGTCGTTTGTAATCAGCATCCCGCCGTCTCCGGCATTGATAACTTTATAGATATTGAGGGAGAAAGCACCCAGCGCACCGATGGTTCCCAGTTTCCTTCCCTGATACCCGCCGCCAAGCGCCTGACAGCAGTCTTCAACGACATGCAGGTTGTATTTTTTTGCCAGCGCCATGATGCGGGTCATATCGCAGGGGTTGCCCAGCATGTGCACCGGAAGGATGAAGCGGGTGCGCGGGGAGATCTTGTTTTCCGCATCTACCGCATCCATTGTTAAAGATTCGTCAATCTCGGTCAAGACGGGCACCCCGCCGACAGCCAGTACTGCGGACATCGAAGCGATGAATGTGTAACCTGGCACCAGAACTTCGTCGCCCGGGCGGATACCCAGCGCAACCAGCGCAGCCATCAGGGCACTGGTGCCCGAATTGACCGCCACGCAGTACTGCGCGCCGGTGAACCTGGCGAATTCACGTTCCAGCGTGTACACCTTTTGTTTGAAGTTGGGGTCGTCGTCGCTGCCGTAGCGGCATAGATAACCGCTCTGCATGACCTCCATGACTTCCTGACGCTCTTCGTCACCAAAGAAAAATGTTCCCGGACCGGGCATAGAAACCTCCTTTTTGACATGCTGGCGAAATATAGATAGTTTAATTATATTGTAAACGTTTACGAAAAACAAGGTGCAATGATGAAAAACGTTTGCGCAACGCGGCAAGGCGCAGCGTGTGCTATACTTCAGTCAGCCTTGCTTGCTTTTCTTTTAGAAGGGTATACCTTTGCACAATTTGTGTAATGCCCAATGTGTCCTTTGTGTTCAGCCACACTATGACGATAACGATATTGGTGCTGGCGGAACCATTGCCGCGCTCAGTGCGGCTGGCGTCTCGGTTGTTTATTTGACTGTAACCGATGATCTGGTGGGTGTACTGGATGCCAGCCTTGCGGAGGATGAGGCGCGGCAAAGGCTCAGGGAGGAACAGCGAAGGGCAGGCGAGATTATTGGCGTGCAGCAGCATTATTGGCTGGAATATGCGGATGCTGGACCAATAGATTATTATGCGCTTCGTAGAGACATTGCGGCTTACATCCGTCGGCTGCGCCCGGATTATGTTTTCACCGTTGACCCGTGGCTGCCGTATGAGGCGCATCAGGATCATATTCTGACCGGCAGGGCAGTGGCTGAGGCAGCAATCCTCTATCATCTGCCGCGTTTTAAAACTCTGCCTGAAGTGGACGCTGCGTATCAGTTGCATGTGTTAAGAGGAGTGGTTTTTTATCTCACGCATGCGCCGAATATATTTTATGATATTAGCAGCACAGTGGAAATCAAACATCATGCTTTGCAGACTTACTGCATGCAGTTCACTGATATGGATATGAGAGCATTGCTTGAGAAATTGACAAAAACGGAACGGCAATGCGGAGAAAGAGGCGGCGTTGAACGCGCAGAGGCGCTGAAGGTGCTTGACCCTGCGCAACTCCACATCCATCTGAATGTTTGAAAGAATAGAGAAGATCACGAGGCTTGTTTGTCAATGCGAGACGGCGTATGGAAGAAAAACCTGAAGATTCAATTGTTCTGAAAAGTAGAGAACCTACGCGCATCTGGATCATTATCCTTCTCGCAATTGGGGCCGGCATGGTGATTTTGTTTGGTTTGCGCAGTTTGCATTCCTACAGGCGCATTCATGAAGCTGGTGTTCGACCTTTTGCCCTCCATCCCGATCGGCGAAGCCCTCATGTGGCTACGGATGTCGAAGAGCTGCGTCCCTGGATGACGGTTCCGCAGGTGGCAAAGATGTATGCTGTTCCGGAGGACTATCTTTTTCAGGTATTGAATATCTCACCTGCGGAAAATCGCCATAAGAGCCTGCAGATTATCAACCGGGAAATTAAACCCGGGGTAAAAGGGTACGTGATCGAAAAACTAAAACAGGCAATTTTGCAGTTTCAGCGTGAGCATTCTTTGCCAGAACATGCCCCTGCGATAACACCATGAGCGCCCTAACAGAGTTTCTTTTAAGTAACGTTGTTACCTATGGCGCGCCTGTGTTTGGGTTGACACTGCTGGTAGCAGCAGCAGGCGTCCCGTTGCCGACCACATTTCTTGTTGTAGCGGCTGGCGCATTCAGCCAGCAAGGTATCTTTGATGGTCTTCCTGCTTTTTTGCTGGGATTGGTGGGGGCGATTCTGGGTGACAGCTTAGATTTTTGGGCGGGGCGTTATGGGCGCCGCTGGGTGCTGCGGCGATTTGGTGGGTTGGTGTCTTGGCATCGGGCAGAAGTAATTTTTCATCGCCGCGGTGGACTGGCGATTTATCTGACTCGCTTTCTTCTGACTGCATTAGCTCTGCCGATCAACCTGATTGCGGGCACGAGCGGTTATTCGTTTCCCCGATTTCTCTTATATGATGTTTTTGGGGAGGCAACTTGGCTGATTGTTTATGGAGGGTTGGGATATCTCTTTGGAACGCAATGGGAACTGGTTAGTGACTTGATCAGCAATTTTGGCGGTCTTGCATTGGGTATTGCAATCTTGGTCGCCGGGGTTTATCTTTGGCATCGAGCGCGTTAGTAAATCTACTCAGACGTGTGCGGATTATCTCTTTGCCGGGTTTGACGCTGACGAAGGCATGGACTATACTAGAGAGCGGAGGAAAACGTGATCTGTCCTCACTGCGGCAAGGAACATGCCGGGCGCGCCAGAACCTGCCCAACGACCGGGAAGTTGATTGTCATATCAGCAGAATCCGGCTCTGCGCTTTCTGAACCGTTACAAGAGGCTGAGCGCAAAGCTGGGATGAAACCGCTCTCAAGGGTGAAACCCTCCGGTGTTGACAAACCGGCATTGCCAATGATGATTACCTGCCCGTGGTGTGGAGAGCAGCACCCGGCGCGGGCGTTATTCTGCCCAAAAACCAGCAAAGCTTTGCCCGAACCTCCCTTCAGCGGTGTTTCCTTTGAGGCTTCTTCGCCATTACCAGCTGAAACTACTCTTGAGCAAGAAGCGGTGGTAGATGCCGTGCTGTCTGAATTGATTGATACACTGCACGGTCAGGCGCAATCGGATGCGCCGGAAACTCCTGACCTGCTTGCGGCACAGGACGATTCTATTGAGCTTTTGCCTGAAGATGATGGAACAGAGACCGAAACTCCGCTTGCAGTGGCAGGGGGAGAGGAAATGCAACCTGAGGGGCAGGCTGCTCCTCGTCTGCGTGATGAAGCACCTTTCTCTTACCCGGATATGGATGACTTAGCTACCGCGGCGCGCATCCGCCTGAATCTGCGCAGCGAACGCGGCTTTTTTTCCCAGCTTCCTCCTTCGATTGCGCGCTGGCTGATATTTCTGATGGTTCTGGTTTTCTTGTTGCTGGTGGCGCAGGTTTGGAGTATTCTGCGTATCATTGAACTGGAGAATATCGTTCGAGGGAACCAGATGCTGATAGAACGATTCCAGCAGATTCTGACCGAGTTGATGGTGACGGTGCAGTCTTTGCAAATGTCACCCTGAACGCCGGCATGGAGAGCGAAGCCGCACCCGAACAGCCCCTGCGCGGTTCTTTTTTTAGCCTGTTGCTGGTCTCAGCCTCTGTGCTGGCGTATCAGGTTATCTTGACGCGTCTCTTTTCGGTAGCCCAGTTTTACCACTTTGCTTTTATGGTGGTCAGCCTGGCGCTGCTGGGGTTCGGCGCCAGTGGCACGCTGTTGACCATTTTTCCGCGACTGGGCAGAAGAAACCCCGACCAAGCGCTGCGCTGGCTTTGCGTCGGGACAGCGGCGGGCATTCTTGGTTCTTACATATTGGTCAATCGGCTGCCATTCGATTCGTTCAGCATTGCCTGGGATTGGCGGCAGGTTGCCCTGTTGATGGTGCAGTATGTTGCACTCTCTATCCCCTTTCTGTTCTGTGGAGCAGCAATCGGGCTTCTTCTGGCGGCATTTCCCCAGCAGGCGCATCGACTGTACGCTGTTAATCTGCTGGGATCGGCGCTGGGGTGCATTGCGGCTTTGCTGACGCCTTCGCTTGTACAGGGGGAGGGGACGGTAGTGTTGAGTGCGGCGCTGGCTTCGTTTGCGGGGTTATGGCAACGTGCAATCTCTGCAAGACCGCTGCGTTGGAAGACTTTGGCATCGGCTTTGTGTTCGCTGGTCATATTTGTGGCTTGTATGTTGGCGCTCTATTTTCAGCTGGCACATCGCCGTCCTCTGCGTTATTTAGAATTGCGTCTTTCACCGTATAAAAGCCTGTCTTACGTTCTTCAGTATCCCGATGCCAGGGTTATTTCCCAGCGCTGGAATGCATATTCGCGGGTGGATGTGGTCAAAAGCTCTGCCATACGATCGCTGCCTGGTTTGAGCTATCTCTACCCACAACTGCCGCCGCCTCAGGATGGTTTGACCATTGATGGGGATGACCTCACCCCGATTGTTCAACTGGGTGCTGATCTGGGGTTCAGCGCGCATATGCCTTCGGCAGTGGTATACCAGTTGCGCCCCGCTGCAAACGTTCTAGTGCTGGATGGTCGCGGTGGATTGGAGGTTTTGATTGCGCTGGCGCAGGGAGCGCAACACGTGGTTGCAGTAGAGGATAACCCGCTGGTGGTCGAAGCCGCAGCGCACATTTATCATGCCCCTGGCGTACGCGCATTCTTGGAGAGCGGGCGCGGTTACCTAAGCCGCGGCGGTGAGACATTTGATGTTATTGTCTTTGCGCTGACCAGCAGTTATCACCCTGTGCGTTCGGGGGCTTACAGCCTGGCAGAGGATTACCGCTATACGGTTGAGGCTTTCGAATCGGCACTATCACGCCTCTCGCCGGATGGAGTGCTGGTTGTTACCCGTTGGCTGCAGGTTCCGCCCAGCGAAGAGTTGCGCGCTTTTGCTGTGGCTGTTACCGCTTTGCGAAATATGGGCATGAATGCAGCGCAACAAGTTGTGGCGTTGCGCAGTTTTAACACTGCCACGCTGCTGATTAAGCGGCAACCTTTCTCACAAGAGGAGGTGGCGACTGTACGAAGGTTTGCTGAGCAACGCGCGTTTGATATGATCTACGCGCCGGGCATCTTGGCAGAGGAAACAAACCGCCAGAATGTTTTGCAGGAACCGATGTATTATGAGGCGTTCAGCGGGCTTTTGACCGCTCCGCAGCCTGCTAGCTGGTATCAGCAATACCCGTATGATGTGCGTCCGCCAACAGATGACCATCCGTTCTTTGGGCACTTCTTTAAGTGGTCGCAAACGCCCCAGGTGCTGGCAGAGTTTGGAAAAACCTGGCAGCCGTTTGGCGGAGCGGGATATTTTATTCCGTTGTTGCTGCTGGCGGTGGCGTTGCTTTTATCGGCTGTGATGATTTTTGCCCCTTTGCTGGTGTTGCGCAGAGAGGCGCAATCGGTTTTTTGGCTCACCCGCAGCTGGCTTGGGTGGCAATTTGGGGGATATTTTGCCCTGATTGGACTGGGCTATTTGCTGGTGGAGATTCCTCTGATACAATCCTTCATCCTTTTTCTGGGGCGCCCGGTATATGCCATGTCGGCAGTTTTGTTTTCGCTATTGTTGTTCTCAGCGCTGGGCAGCCGTTTCAGCGCCCGCATCTCTGTCAGTTATGTGGGTTTTCTGGCTTTGCTGCTGGCTGTCTTTCCTTTGTTGCTGCGCGGGCTGTTTGGCTTCGCTTTGGGTTTTGCACTGCCATTGCGGCTGGTTCTTACACTGTTGGTCATTGCTCCACTGGGGGTGTTAATGGGCAGCATGTTCCCGCGCGGTATCGCCCTGGTGGAGAGACACGCCCGGGATTGGGTGGCGTGGATGTGGGCAATTAACGGTGCTGCCTCGGTGGTTTCTTCTGTTCTGGCCGCGTTGCTGGCAATCAGTTTTGGCTATCGGGCGGTTTTATTGATCGGTGCTGTTTGCTATCTGCTTGCATGGTGGATCATCAGGGGGATTTTGTTTTCTGTGAAAGCACTCCCGAACCCGTCAATGGAACAAAAGCCACCCCGCCCTGATTATACCCTTTGACGCTCTCATCTGCCTCTTTCACAAACAGCCACAGCGACTGATATCCTCCCGGCGGTCCAATCGGTATGACCAGTTTTCCGCCAATCTTGAGCTGCTGCACCAAGGGCTGCGGCAAATGGTCCGGCGCGGCGGTAACAATGATGGCATCGTACGGGGCGTATTCTTCCCAGCCGTAATAGCCGTCACCTTGTTTGAGTTTTACGCTGTCATATCCCAGCCGCTTTAACCGCTGCGCTGCCTCTTCTGCAAGCTCTGGAATAATTTCAATGCTGTACACACCAATGTTGCCCATTTCAGCCAGGATGGCAGCCTGATATCCGGATCCGGTGCCGATCTCCAATACCTTATCACCTGGTTGAATTTCCACCAGTTCTGTCATCCAGGCGACAATATAAGGCTGCGAGATGGTTTGCCCATAGCCGATGGGCAAAGGATGGTCGTTGTATGCCATGGGCAGCTTATCCTTGGGGACAAATTGATGGCGCGGCACACTGCGCATTGCTTGCAGAACGGCTTCGTCTTTGACGCCGCGCGAGACAATGGTCATATCCACCATCATGTTGCGCAAACGGGTAAAGTTTTCCTCCTCCTCAGCGGTGAAATATTCGCTGGTCATTGTGATCTCTGGGGTGGCTTTTGGCGGAGCACAGGCAGCGAAGAAGAGAAGGCAGATTGGCATACCAATTTGCAGAAAGTTGATTTTCATGATCTCAGTATAAAATAGCAGCACGCGATTTTCAATAAGCATAATTATTTGTGGGCTGGTCACTCTTGTATGATATGATAAGATTCATCTTGAGACCTTTTCATTTTCTTCGTTGGGTGAGATTTGTTCTCTTTGCACTGCTTTGCTGGTTGTTTTCAGCCTGCAGTGGATCTGTCGCGTTACCCTCCACCCCCACGCCGGGAATAACGATTGTTGTACCTTGGACGGCTACGCCAAGAGCAACAGCAACTTCTACACTGTCTCCCTTGGGACACACAGAGGCTGTTAACCCCTTAACTGGACTGCCAGTGGAGAATGCGCTGATGCTTGCGCGCCGCCCGGTTTTGGTCAAGGTGGAGAATCTCCCCCGTGAACATCGCCCGCAATTTGGCTTGACCCTGGCGGATATTGTCTATGAGTACCATACCGAAGAGGGCAGCACCCGTTTTGCTGCCCTCTTTTACGGAAACAACGCTGAAAAGGTGGGCCCGATCCGCTCGGCGCGGTTTTTTGATGTTCGTCTGATTCAGATGTACAAACCCATTTTTGTCTTTGGCAGTGCCTACCGTGATCTGCTCAAACACCTGTTTGAACAAGATTTCAAAGATCGTCTTGTGCTGGAGGGTCCCAATACCGCCCCAGCCCTGTACCGCTATGAACCGCAGGGGAAGAATTTGCTGCTGCTAAACATGAATGAACTTCAGACTGTGATTGATCGTTACGGTATTGATAATCACCCGCCGGAGCTGGACGGGATGCATTTTGCTTCCATTGTCGATGCGCCGGGAGAGCCTGCCAGCCGGGTCTATGTGCGCTACTCGGCGGCAATTTATAACCGCTGGGACTATGACCCTGCCAGCGGGCGGTATCTGCGTTTTGTGGATGAGGGGAATGCTGCGACACCGCAGAAAGAGACATACGTTCAGCTCAGCGACCGCTTAACCGACGAGCCGGTGGCAGCGGATAATGTGGTGATGATCCTGGCGGAAAACTTTGTTGTTACGCCAGGGGTGTTTGATATTCTCCTGACAGGGAAAGGAGAAGCCTATATTGCCCGCGATGGGCGCATGTACAGGGTTTTTTGGGTGCGTGAGGAAGACGATGATGTCTTGACCCTGGTGCGTGAGGATGGAACATATTTCCCTTTCAAACCCGGACAGACCTGGTTTGAGGTGATGAGTATCCCCACAGGTGTGCAGCAGCAAGAGGACGCTTGGCGTTTTACCTTCACTATGCCAGAGGAATGATGGGGGCTGTTTCAAGATGGTTGTTGGAAAAGTGTTAGAATTGCCGGTATATGATAGCGCACATTAAACACGTCAGATTCCCGGCTTGGACGGTGCCCATTGGGCTGTTTCTTCTCGCGCTGGTTAGTTTTGGTCTGCTGATTCCCCAGCTAGGTTTTTACTGGGATGATTGGTCAAAGATTCTGGTCAGCCGCATCTGGGGGCTAGAGGGCTACTGGAGTTATTATGCCGAAGACCGCCCGCTCTCTGCATGGACGCATATCCTGCTGACGCCTGTTCTGGGCAATACACCGCTTGCATGGCATGTTTTCGTGCTGTTGCTGCGCTGGCTGAGCGCCTGCGGGATGTGGTGGTGTTTGCGCCAGCTGTGGCCCAGGGCGCAGCGTGAAGCAGCTTTTGCCGCTTTTCTATTCCTGGTGTATCCGGTTTTCAAGCAACAGGCTGCTGCGGTAACTTTCCATCAGCAGTGGATGCAGTATGTGCTGTTTTTTGTTTCTATGGGCGCTATGATGCGGGCATATCGTTGCGCTCACCGCTTTTACCTGTGGACGGTAGTTGCGCTGGCGGCTTTGCTGTTGCAGCTTTCGATTACCGAGTATTTTGTGGGTGTTGAGTTAATCCGTCCACTGGTGATATGGGTGATGCTCGCCGCAAATGCTCCTTCTTTGCGCCGCCGTTTGTTGACGACGTTCAAGATATACCTGCCCTATTTGCTGGTGCTGGTTGTCTATGTGGTCTGGCGTCTGTTTTTTATTCAGCTTTCTGGGGAAGACCCTTACCGTGCCAATACCCTGTATGCTTTCTTTGAAAGCCCCCTGGCGACGCTGGTTGATTTGCTTAAGGTCGTTGTTGTCGATTCTTTTTACGTGTTGGTTGCCAGCTGGGCAGATGCTCTGAATATTGGTTTATCCAATTTGATACCCCGCTTTGTTTTTCTTGCCTGGGGCATTGGTCTTGTGTGTGCGCTGCTTGTGTTTGTATATTTATTCAGACTGGATGACGCTTCAGCGGTTGATAATGGGGAAAACACTGTTGGCTGGGTTTATGAAGCGATGCTGGTTGGGCTGCTGGCGGCGCTTTTTGGCTGTATTCCTGCCTGGATCACCGGGCGCAGAGTGGTAGAAGACTTTCACGCCAATCGTTATGCGTTGCCAGCCATGTTTGGTGGCAGCCTGCTGACCGTTGCACTCCTGGGATGGTTTTGCCGCCGCAAGTTGCAGAAGGCGATCGTTCTGGCAGCGCTGATTGGACTGGCAGTAATTCTCCATCTGCGCGTTGCGGATGAATATCGCCAAATCTGGAAGAACCAGCTTGATTTTTACTGGCAGCTTTACTGGCGCGCGCCCTATATTGAGCCGCAAACGGCGATCTTTTCGGATGACGAGTTGTTCCCCAATCAGGGGCGTTTCTCAACTTCGGCAGCGATCAATCTTCTTTACCCCCAGCCCGAAAGGCGTCCTCAGCTTCTTGCTTACTGGCATTTTGGGCTGCGCCCAAAATTAACCTATGCTGCCAAAAACCCTTTTGATATCCCTTTGTATACACAGTTTCGCTCGCTAGTTTTTGAGGGAACAACGTCAAGCGCGCTCTTGGTGCATTTTGACCCTCAACGTACAGACTGTCTGTGGCTGCTTGATCCCAGGCGTGATATAGACGACCCAGATATATCCTCGTTGACTCGCGAACTGCTGCAGCTATCAAAATTAGAACGCATTCGAGGTCAGCCAGTTTCAACCCAATACCCACCGCCCGATTTGTTTGGCAACCGAAGTATACAAAGCTGGTGCTATTACTACCAAAAAGCTGAATTGGCGCGCCAGTTTGGTGCGTGGGAACAGATAGCAGAATTGGCTGACCATGTCAGAAGCCAAGGCTACCGTCCTGATGATGGACGCTACAAGCCGCCCCATGAGTGGCTACCTTTCATTGAAGGGTATGCCCGTGTTGGGCGTTGGGAAGACGCAGAGGAACTGACGTTGGCGTCAGCTTACGTGGAAGTTCTAAAATACGCGCCTCGTTTTTGCACGCATTGGAACAGGCTTTTGCAAGATACTCCTTCCAGTGCAGCGCGCCAGGAAGCTACCCAACGTGTCTTTTCTGAATTACAGTGCGTGCCATAGGCAATATTGCTTTGCGGCAAGAAGCGTTCACACTTGTGGTGGGTGAATCTGGTGTGAGACCGGCTTGTTCTATGATGCCAGTATCTAAGGGGAGTTTGTTGATATGCGGCGTACCAGCACCTGAGGGAGAATATCGTGGACGTCCCTTTGCCGAATTTCGGCAGTGCCCTCGGTGAGAACAGCGGCGGCGCTGACAGCGGCTGCCCAGCGCAGGGCTTGCTGCCAGTCTTCACCCAGTGAACGCCTCCAGGCAAGCGCAGCGGAGGCGGCATCACCAGCACCGGCGGCGTTGACCGCCTGTTGTGGTGGGGCGGCGGCGTGGATGCTTTCTTCTGAGGTAAATGCCAGGATGCCGTCCACGCCGCAGGTGATGACCAGAGCAGGCAGGTCAAACTGGCGTCGGGCGGATTGCGCCTGAGTGACCAGTTCCTCAAGACTGGAAGCACGCGTGCCAAACGCCTCGCTGAACTCGTCGCGGTTCATTTTGAGAATATCGGGACGGGCTGGCAGCGCCGAGCGGATACCGTGCGTGGAAGAATCGATCAGGATTGGGACAGAGACGCTGTGGGCATGGTGGGTGAGGGTGGCAAAGAAGTCATCGGGCATATTGGCAGGCAGCGAACCGGCGCAGATAACCCAATCTGCCAGCGGCACGTTGCGGTCGAAGGCATCCAGCAGTTGCTGCCAGTGCGATGGGGCAATCTCAAGAGCGCCAGTGATGAGATGGGAATGGCGGTTGTGACGTGTTTCCACAATCACGTGGGCGGTGCGCGTCTCGCCATTCACCCAGATGGGGAGTGTGGCGGCGCCGTAGGTGTGGACAAGATCAATCAGATCGGCGCCGGTTTTGCCCGCTACAAAACACAGCCCACTGGTGGCGACGCCCATCTGGCTGAGAACGATGGAGGAATCCAGCCCTTTGCCACCCACGCATGTCAGCACGCGGTTGGTGCGCATGGGCAAGCCAGGTGTCCATTCGTCAATGAAGATGACTTTGTCGAGAGCGGTGTGCAGGGTTACAGTGAGGATCATAGGGGAGGGATAGTCTGCCCTGCCAGGATGCACCAGGCGTTGGTGTCAATGCGTTCGAGGGCGTCGAGCACGGTTTCGAGTTCGACACCAGCCAGGATGATGCCATGCTGTGGCATGAGTAGGGCGGCGGCGCTGGACTGCATACGTTCCTCCTGCCCCTGCAGCTTTGCGACAATGCTATCGGCTTGCTGCTGGGAATAGTTGGGGGCGTGGTCAATAAAGCCGATCACCCCGTATTTTTGTGTGCCGCGCAGCACGGGGTGGATGGGCTTTTCAAAGGCGCAGAAGGGGAGGACGTGACGCGGGTGGGCGTGAATGACAGCGCGCACGAAGGGATAAGCGCGGTAGATTGCCAGGTGAGAAAGCCCCTCGCGGGTGAAACGTGGATGGTTGACCAGGTCATCGCCGTATAACGGCCCGATAACGATGTCCTCGGGGCGCAGATTCCAGTGATGGCGGGTACCAGCATAGCGCGGTGAGCAGTAGAGGACATCTTCATGGCGCACAGTGATGTTGCCGCCCGCCAGGTCTGTCAGGTGGCGTTCAAACATCAGTCTTCCGGCGCGTACGATGCGTTCAGCAATGTCTTGGGACATAGCATCTCCTTGTTGTGATGGATGGATACATTTTAATAATATTTGCAGGTTCTTGCCAGTAACAGATTCTCTGCCGGTCTATGATCGCTGTGGCAACAGACAGAGGATTCTTGTTGCCCAGGCGGCGCTTTTTAGTGGCAGTCACCAGCACCCTGGTCGCGGAATGTTCCACCCTCTGCGGGGATAAATTCCCATGTATAACTTTGCGGGTGGAGGCTAAAAAGAATGATTCCAAAACTGCTGCTATCGCGTATTTCACTGTTTGGCTGTGGTTGCGAGAATCCAACCAGGTATGCGCCGCCAGTACCGACAACAAACTGGCGAATGCCTTTTTGGGGGTCGGGGTTGCCCTCTGCATCTTGAGGGGCAAAGCGTTCATAATGGTGTTCATGACCGTTGACGACGATCTCCACCCCATGGTCGTACAAGGTTCGCCAAATGGGCGCCAGCCGTCCGTCGTTACCTGCAAAGCCAGAGCTCCAGCGCGGATGATGCCAGTACGCCAGTGTGCAGGCTGTTGGGTGCGCTTCCAGGTCGGATTGCAGCCAGGCGAGCTGTGGCGAATTGATTCCGCAGCCACCAGCCCAGTCGCAGTTGCTGTTAAGCGCAATGATATGCCATGCACCCAGATCAAAACTGTAATATCCTTTGCCGGACTCTCCAGCTGCGCCGCCAAAAAAGGCGTAATACCCCATGTCATTGCCATCTTTTAGATCATGATTGCCTGGGCTGGGGCGCAGACGATCGAGAAATTTTCCCCACGATGGCGCAAAGCATTTTTGGTATTGGAGCAGCGTTCCGTCTTCGTTGGAGTTGTCGCCGCTGGTGAAGATGATTGCTGTGGGGAAATTAGCCAGCAATTGCGCTGTCTGTTCGTCACCGTCGTGCCCGCAAATGCTGATATCACCTGCTCCAGCCAGGAGGGCTGGTGTGGGTGTGGAGGTGATAACAGGTGTAGGTGAGAGCGTTGCTGTGGGGGTATGGGTCGGGGAGCGCGTTGCCGTCACCGTCAGAATAGGAGGAGTGGGGGAGGAGGTCGGCAGCTGCGGGGGTTGTTTTCCTATTGAGCGACAGGCAAAAGATAAAAACAGGAGGAGTAATACCATAAGGAATGAGCGGAAACGCTTCGGCATGAGCTTATTATAGTATGGTTCAGCGCCCGCGAATTTTGCGGTGATATAATTGCCGTTATGGGAGAGAACACCATAACGCTGGATGCGCAGCGGCAGCAGAAAGCTAAACAGTACGCGCGCATCAGCCGCCGTCTTTTGCTCGTTGATCTGGCGATAACCGGCGTGTATACACTTGCATGGTTGTTATTTGGCTGGTCGGCAGGTTTAAGGGATGTCCTGTTGACATTTACCGGCAGCTCATGGCTGCTGGTTGCGGGTTTTGCGGTTGTTTTTGGCGGGGTGTATTCTCTTATCAATCTGCCGCTGGCGTATTATGAGGGTTTTGTGCTTCCCCATCGCTTTGGGCAATCTACGCAGACGGTCAGGGGCTGGGTTGTTGATCAGATCAAAGGGGCGGTTGTAACAGGGCTGCTTGGCGTTTTGCTGCTGGAAATCATTTATGCGGTTTTGCGCGTTGTCCCGCAGACCTGGTGGTTGTGGGCTGGTTTTGCTCTCTTGTTTTTCAATGTGGTTCTAACGAGCCTGGCGCCGATTTTGCTTTTTCCCCTTTTTAATAAATTTGTCCCCTTGGGGGATGAGCGCAAGGAATTGTCGGAGCGTCTTATCGCATTGGCAGAGCGCGCCGGGACACGTGTCGAGGGAGTGTATATGTTCGATATGAGCCGCCGCACCCGCTCGGCGAATGCGGCGCTTACCGGTTTGGGCAGGACGCGGCGGATTATTCTGGGGGATACTTTGCTCAATGAGTTCACCGTTGAAGAGATTGAAACGATCATGGCGCATGAGCTTGGTCATCAGGTCAATCGTGATATTCCGCTGGGGATAGCGGTGGGGAGCGTTCTCACGCTGGGTGGTTTATATCTTGCCTCATTGGGTTTGCGCTGGGGGGTGACATATTTTGGCTTTGAATCGCTTGCCGATGTGGCTGCCATCCCCATTTTTGTTCTTGTCATGGGGCTGTACGCTCTGATTACCACGCCTCTCAGCAATACCTATTCGCGCTGGCGCGAGAGGATGGCAGACCGCTATGCGTTGCGGTTGACGGGCAATGGAAAAGCCTATGCTGCAGCGTTAACCCGTCTTGCCAATCAGAACCTGGCGGAGGTTGACCCCGAACTTTGGGTCGAGTTTCTGCTGCATTCCCACCCGGCGCTTCACCGGCGCATTGCCATGGCGCAAGAGGGAGGATAAGTCGTGCGCATTGCTTATGTAGCTTTGCATCTGGGGAGAATGTATATCCATTCTGGCGTGGGCATTAAGATCCGAACCCAGATGAGGCTCTGGCAGGAGATGGGGCACGAGACATGCCTGTTTTTGCACACGCCGGATATTTCCGAACTAGACTGGGGAAGCCAACCGATTGCGCTGTTTACCTATCGCCAGCAGGCGAATGTGTTGGCGCGCGAACTCTCGCGCAGCGCGGCGTTGGGGGACTTAATCCGACATCTTCAGGTGTATCGTCCGGATATCATCTATTTGCGTTATGGCTTGTTTGCATATCCGCTTCAGGCAATGTATCAGATTGCGCCTGTGGCTGTTGAGATTAACACCGATGATGTGGCAGAATACCGCACGCGCGGGATGATGTTTTATCACATCAACCGGCTGACGCGCAGACTGATTTTGCAACCTGCCAAAGCTTTGATGCCGGTCAGTCATGAGATCGCGCGTTTGCCGGAGAACAGCAGGTACACGAAACCGCAGATTATCCTCTCCAATGGGATTGATTTGCGGGAGTTCGCGCCCCTTTCAGCACCGTGCAATCCTGTGCCGGTTTTGGCTTTTGTCGGTTCTCCTGGGCGCAGCTGGCATGGCGTGGATAAACTCCCTCCGCTGGCGGCGCAGTTTCCCGAACTGCGCTTTGAAATCGTTGGCTATCGCAAAGAGGAATTTTTGGATGCGCCTCCAAATATGAGGTGGCATGGCTATTTGCCCCCTGACAAGGTGCGGCAGGTGCTGGCGCATTGTGATGTTGCTTTTGGCACGCTGGCGCTTCACCGCAAAAACATGCAGGAGGCTTCCAGTCTCAAGGTGCGCGAGGCGCTGGCATACGGGCTACCGGTCATTCTCGGATATGACGATACGGATTTTATAGGCTCAGAATTTGATTTTCTTCTCCGCTTGCCCAATACTGAGAACAATGTCCTCGACCATGCGGAAGAGATACGCGAATTTGCCTACCGAATGCGCGGCGTGCGTGTGGAGCGAGAAGCGATTGCTAAACGGATTGATCAGGCAGAGAAAGAAGCAGAACGCCTTCGCTTTTTTGAGAAGCTGCTTTCTTCTGCATCAAAGCAGGTGGGAAAATAATTTCCAAATCCGCTCTGTGTTCTCCCTGATCAGCGTTTCCTGCTCACGCCATAACATGGGCGGGAGCGCGTCCAACGCAAACCAGGCGCTGATATAATCGTGATGACTGTCGCTTGGCAGTGCGCCGGTTTGTGTGGTTGTAAATAAAAAATAGTGCGTGGTAATCCAGCGATTTTTCTGAAAGTTGAGGCGCGCATAGCTACCCAGCGGGCAGATGAGAGTGAGATCAAAAATGCCAGCCTCTTCGGCAATTTCACGTCTGGCAGCTTCCTCCAAACTTTCGCCTTTCTCCACACCGCCCTTTGGCAGCCAGTAGTGCGAAAAGCCGTTCTCGCGCACAAGAATGATATAGGGTTTTCCATCCCAGCGGATTACAATGCCGCCGGATGAGGTGCGCTCTTGCACCCCAACCGGTTTCTGATACCAGCTGTCATCCACAATCATATCAACTTCCGGTACACCCGGTGATTGCGGTATTCCTTGCCGCCAAGATTGACCAGTTCTTTGCGCATCTGTGTGGCTGTCTCTGCAACCTGCGGCATATCCACATAATCGAATTTGTATTTCTTGATAGTCTTTTCGACCTCGGTGTACATCAACGCTGTGCTGCCCAAGCCCTGATATTCGGGCAGAACACCCATGCCATTGAAGGTGACCCACTTGGCGCGCTGGCGTTCCAGCAGCAGGTCTACGATTGCCCAGGGGGTGATTCTGCCGCGCATCCGTTGCAGCGCTGGGGTAATATCGGCAAATGCCATAAGGAATCCCACCACTTCATTGTTGCGGGCAATCACTTTCATCAGATGTGGGTCTGCGATGGTCAGCAGGTCGCTCACCAACTGGTCAATTTCACGGTCTGAGATGGGGTAGTACTCCCAATTGTTGATAAAAGTCTTGTTGTAGGCTTCTCCAATACGGCGCGCCCACTTTTTGAGGTCGCCTCTATTCTGCAGGTTGATCACCTCAAATGATTTTCTTTGCTTAACACGCTCTGCCACACGGTGAACCTTTTCCGGGAGTGACAGGTTCTCTTTGGTCAACATGCAGGATACAAAATCAACCTCTTTCTCAAACCCCAGAGTTTCCAACAGGCGGCTGTAATATGGGTAGTTATAGGGCACCATGGTCATCATGGCGCGGTGTTCAAAGCCCTCGATCAGAATTCCATAGCCATCAAAAGCGCCAAAGCCTTTGGTGCCAACCACCTTATTAAGCTTGCGCTGGTGTGCCCAGTCGAAAACGCGCTCAAAAAGGCTATTGGCGGCTTCCTGGTCATCATTACACTCAAAAAGCGAGAAAAATGCGGTTCTGGAGTCATGAACGCGGTTATAGGGCTTATTTTCCATGACCGCAATGCGCCCAACCACCTCGCCGTTGCGGCGGGCAAGAAAGAAGGTGGCATCAGAATGTTCATATAGTGGGTGCTGTTTTGGATTGAGCATCTTCTTGACATCGCCAATGATGGGTGGCACCCACTGAGGGCAGTTTGCATACAGCTTAAATGGATAATTAACAAACTCGTTGACCTGCGGTTTGGAAGTTGTATCCAATTCAATAACATTAAGCATGATGGCACCTCTTATTCGTATAAAAAGGCTAAGCCCAGGCCTGCCGGGCCGGTGTGGGTGGCAAGAACCGGGCTGACATACGTGCAAAAAGAGGACTGGATGTTGAATCTGCGCAATCTCTGCACTGCCTGATCCAAAAAAGCCTGTGCCTCAACCGGTGTGTTTGCATGGACCACTGCCAAGTTGATCGAACGTGCCTGTTCAACGCGCTTTTCCAGTAGATCAATCACCCTATTTAACCCTTTTCTGAGAGAACGGGTACGGTCAACGGCGTCAATGATGCCATTGCGCGTTTCAAGAATGGGGTGTATGTTGAGCAGCGCGCCAAGAAAAGCAGCCGCGCCGCCAATTCTCCCGCCGCGGCGCAGATACTCCAGTGTCTCAAGAACAAAGAAGATGCCTGCGCGTTCGCGTGCCTGTTCCACCAGCGTTTTGCAGGCAAGCAATGAGTCGCCGCGCAGGGCAGCCTCGGCAGCGGTTAACACCTGCATACCAAGCGCGATGGAAGAGGTGAGCGAATCGACCACTTCGATCGGCGCGCCAGCCAGCATGCCTTTGGCTTGCAGCGCAGCGTTGATGGTGCCCGACAGCCGCGATGAAATGTGAACGCTTAGTATCTCGTAACCTTTTTCCAGCAGCTGGGAATATAACGCTTTGAATTTTTCTGGCGAGGGCTGCGAAGTGGTTGGCAGGGTTTTCCCACTACGCAGACGGGCGTAAAACTCAACGGGGTTGATGTCCACCCCGTCCTGGAACGTTACCCCATCCCAGACGATTTGCAGGGGTATCTTGAAAATTGGCTTGCCTGCGGCGATTTCCTCAGGAATATCGGCGGTGCTGTCGGTGACGACGGCAATTTTGGACATGTTCGCGCTATGGTTTGACGTTGAAATGATTACTCAATACATGGGTGATGTAATTTTCCCAGAGAGTGATAGTATCCCAGTAGCTGTAGTCATGTGTTGAGAAGGTCTGCACGATGACCCTGCCCTCGTCGCATACGGTGATGATGCCGTACCGGCTGGGGTCATTTGAGATCAGTCCGCCCGCAAAACGTGATCTGCTGCCTGGGTAAAGGTTCATCAGGTCGCCGACATCACCCATCCAGTACACGGTCGGACGCACCGGGATGTTGATGCGGTTGGGATAGAAGAACAACGGTTCGTTTTGGGCAAAGTTGTAGAATAGAAATTGTTCTGGTTTGTAATCTTCACTGCGGTACCAATTCTTTTCGACGCGGATGCCGCAGTAGTCCATAATGAAGGAGGCGCCGGTGTTGTAGTCCTCGTCCAGGTTCCATGCCTCAACAATCAGGGCGGTTTTTTGCTTTAAGAAGGGGATGGTTAAGGTGATCAGGTTGGTGTTAAATGACCTTCGGCTTTCGTTTGCAATGATGATCAAATCCCAGGGCGTGCCGTCTTTCAGGAATCTTTCAAAAGTAGCCACTCTTTCATGCGCGTTGACCACTTTGCCGCCGGTGATGCCCATATATTCGATAACACGGTCAATGCGTCCAACCAGCTCTGTCTCCCCGCCGTCAGCCACATCTTCAAAAATGAGAATATTGGCGGTCTTAATGCGCGATTGCATATCCTGTGTCTTGGCAACCGGGTCTTTGGTTGCCATGCCCGGCAGAGCGGTTGGGAAGACCATTTCCGGCGTGGGGGTATCTGTCATGGTGGGGATGGGGGTATCGGTGGGGGTAGGCGTATCGGTAAGGGTCGGTTCAGGGGTAGCTGTTTGCGTGGCGGTTGGTGTTTCCGTTTCTGTGGGCGTGGAGGATGGCTGGGTAGGGCTGGCTTCTTGTGCTTTGGCATCTAGAGTCTGCTGAGCGGCGGCGTTCACGGTTTGCTGGATCAATGCAGCATCCGGTGTGGGGCTAGGAAACAAAGCACAGGCGTTGAAGAACAGCAGCGATAATATCAGTGCAACGTACATAAGGGGTCTAATTCTCATAAGATCACCTCGCCCAGGGGTTATGCGCAAAAGTGTAAAAAATATTTTAATATTGTACACCAAAACAGAAACAGAAAAGCAATGGGGTAGTTGGCAATTTTTTGCGGAGAAGGCGAGGCTTTTTTCCCTTTGTCAGACGGGGCGTGGTTATTTGATATAATGACAAAAATGGCAAGAAAATTTGGAGGATGTAATGACCAGTCGTTTATCTGCTGAGGAGCGAGAGTTATTAAAGCTAATTGAGCGTCTGCCAGTCGCACCCGAAAAGAAAAATCAGTGGACACAAAATGTGAACGAAAATGGCTTGACAGAGGGTCTGGCAGAGGAATTGCGCAAGGCACTTTTGGTAGCAGAAGGTGAAAAGGATAACCCTTTGCTGCGCAGACGGTATACCAGCCAGCTGCTTCAAATCGTTCAGCGCTGGAGGCTTTCGCGTCAGACAAACAAACGCTGATGCGCGCGTTTTCAGCGGAACAAAAGCGGAATGTTGGCGATGATGGTCGGATGCAGCGCTACGGCTACCCAGCCGGAGATTAGCCCGATGATCATTCCAACAAGGATATCAGAAAGGTAATGCACGCCCAGTGCAACCCGCGAAAGGCAAACCAGCGGCGCCCAGAGGATGAGCAGCCAACCAAACCATGCAGGGGCGAGGGCGGCGCTGATTACTGCCAGCAGACAGGCGCGCGCTGCGTGCCCGGAGGGGAACGAATGCGGGTCCGTGTTGCGGTAGATGGCGCCCCACTCGCCAGGCGGGCGACTGCGGCGCACCATGAATTTGATAGCCAGCACCAGGACAGCTTCGGCAGTCAGGCTGATTGCCATGAAGGCGGCCAAGTTGTGCCACAATGTGCTGCCAAAAAGCCACACCAGGATCAGCCCGATTAACCAGAACCACGAATCGCCCGAGTGCGCCAGGAACACAGCCAGCGTCCATGTCGGACGGTTCTGGCGTGCAATGCGCAGGCGCTGGGAGAGTCTTTCGTCAAATTCTGTGAGGACAGTGATGAAGTGATACACAGATGTTTTAGACCATGCCAGCCTGTTGTGATTGACAACCCGTAAAAACTGGGCGTATAATAACGTATCCATTACATTTTCGCAAGGCAGAGACCACCTGATGAAGGAGGTGATTTAGAAAAGGCATTTGCAGCAAAAAACGTGTATTTTCAAAAAATCCATCATTTCTTTGAGAAGGAGAAGAAAGAAAATGAAACACAGATTTACGTTTGTATTGTTTACGGCTGTTGTGCTGTTTAGCATGATGTTGGCGTCCTGCCAGCCACCGGCACCAGCGACGGAGGCGCCCGCTGCTCCGCCCACCGAAGCACCGGCTGCCCCTCCCACTGAGGCACCGGCTGCCCCCCCCACTGAGGCACCGGCTGCTCCCGCTTATGAACCAATGGTTGTCTCCGCTGAAAATTGTGATTATGGTGGCGAGTTCAAATCCATTGAGGCGCTGGATGAGCATACGGTGAAGTTCACTCTCTGCTATCCTGACCCGGCTTTCCCATCAAAGGTGGCTTTCTCGGTCTTTTCAATTCAGGATAAAGATTACCTGGATGCTAACCAGGGTGACTCTGTCAAAATGAGCGATCAGCCCAATGGCACTGGTCCGTACAAAGTTACCGAGTGGAAACGCGGCGACAGCATCACCTTTGAAGCATATCCCGATTACTGGGGTGAAAAAGCCAAGACAAAAACTTTGATCTTCCGCTGGTCCGCCGAAGCAGCCCAGCGCTTTCTTGAATTGCAGTCTGGCACGGCGGATGGTATTGATAACCCCGCTACAGAGGACTGGGAAGCCATTGAGAGTGATGCCAATCTCAAACTGTATCCCCGTGATGGGATGAACATCTTCTACATCGGATTCAACCACGATTTGGATCCTTTCAAAGATGAGAAGGTACGTCAGGCATTTGCCATGGCGATTGACCGCCAGCGTATTGTGGATCAGTATTATCCCAAGGGTTCCACAGTAGCTGTCAACTTTGTCCCGCCTGCGTTGGTGCCTGGCGCCAGCCCGGATGTTCCCTGGTATGATTATGACCCGCAAAAAGCCAAAGCCATGCTGGAAGAAGCCGGTTTTGATTTCAATCAGGAAATCGAACTCTCATACCGCAATGTCGTGCGTGCCTATTTGCCCAACCCGGTGGTAGTTGGTCAGGAAATTCAGGCGCAACTGGCTGAAATCGGGGTTAAAGTCAAACTGAACGAAATGGAATCCACAACCTTCCTGGATGCCACTGCTGCAGGCGAGAAGCCTTTCTACCTGCTTGGCTGGAATGCTGATTACCCAGATGCCTCTAACTTCTTTGACTATCACTTTGCTGCAGAGACCAACCTCCAATTTGGTACTCTGTTTGAGGATATTGTCAAGGAAATTCGCGCTGGTGGGCAAACCGCCGACCCAGACGAGCGTCAGATGCACTACACCAAGGTCAATGAACTGCTCAAGGAGCACGTGCCGATGATCCCCGTCGCGCATGGCGGATCGGGGACAGCCTTCAAAGCCAGTGTTAAGGGCGCACATTCCAGCCCGCTGGGCAATGAGCGTTTCTCCGTCATGGAAACTGGTACAGACCAGCTGGTCTGGGTGCAAAATGGCGAACCGGCTGCGCTGTGGTGTTCGGATGAAACCGATGGCGAGAGTCTGCGTGCCTGTGAACAGGTGTATGAGCCACTGCTGAGCTTTGTCGTAGGCGGTGCCGAGGTTGAACCTGCGCTGGCGGAAACGTACGAATCCAACGAAGATTTGACCGAGTGGACTTTCACCCTGCGCAAGGATGTGAAGTTCCATAATGGCGCAACGCTGGATGCCAATGATGTGGTGGCTACCTATGCTTCCTTGTGGGATGCCTCTAGCCCCAACCATGTTGGCCGCACGGGCAACTTCGAGTACTTCACGGCGTTCTTTGGCACGTTTATCAACGCCCCGAAGTAAAACTGATGACCTGCCTATGGGTGCCCTGGAGATTAAGGGCACCCATCCATTCAAAAAGGACGGGTCTATGGGTGTGGGAAGTGGTATAATTTCCCCGCTGGCATAGACCCGCCCCACTTTTTGTTAATGATAGTTGTGTGAGATGCTGCAATTTTTAGCCCGCCGTCTTATCTTGCTTCTTCCGGTCATGATCGGCATTTTGCTGGTCACATTTCTGATTGTGCGTTTGATCCCCGGCGACCCATGCAAAGCCATGTTGGGTGAAAGAGCCACCCAGGCAAAGTGCGAGGCATTCAAAGAGCGCTATGGGTTGAATGACAATGTGGCTGTCCAGTTTGTTCGTTACATTGCCAACATGGCGACAGGTGATTTTGGCACGTCAATCCGCTTTACCCGCCCGGTGGTGGATATTGTGGCGGAGCGTTTGCCTATGACCATTGAACTGACAATTGGCGCCATGATCTTCTCGACGATTGTGGGGATATTGTTGGGTCTGCTCTCGGCGCTTAAACGCAACAGTATTGTGGATACAGCGACAATGATCCTGGCAAACATGGGTATTTCCATGCCGGTTTTCTGGCTGGGGCTGATGCTGGCGTATGTTTTCGCTTTGCTGCTAAAAGATACACCGTTCACCTTGCCCCCCTCGGCGCGGTTCACCGCTGGGATTGGGTTAGAATCGTTGATCAAGTTTTGGAATCTTAAGGATGTAACGGGTGTCAAGAAGTTCTTGATTGACTTTCTTTCCAATCTGGCGCTGACCAACGCGTTGATTACGGGTAACTGGAAGGCATACTGGGACGGGGTGAAGCATCTGATCCTTCCTTCGCTGGCGGTTGGCACCATCCCGATGGCAGTCATTGCCCGCATGACGCGTTCCAGTCTGCTTGAAGTTCTCGGGCTGGATTATGTGCGTACTGCGCGGGCAAAGGGTTTGGTGGAACGTCTGGTGATTTCGCGCCATGCTATGCGCAATGCAATGATACCCATTGTAACGATCATTGGCATTGAGACGGGCAGTTTGCTCTCTGGGGCAGTGCTGACAGAGACAGTCTTTTCTCTCCCCGGTGTGGGTACCATGCTGGTGCAATCAATTCTGGCGCGCGATTATCCGGTGGTACAAGGGTTTACTCTGGTCATTGCAATTATTTTTGTGGTGGTCAATTTGGTGGTTGATCTTTCGTATGCCTATCTAGACCCACGCATACGACTTGAATAAATGCGGAATGGAATGAACATCAATGGCGCAAACAGGCGTGATTTCCCAAAAAGCTGAAGCGATCTACGAACGTCAATCTCCCGCGCGTGAAGCATTGCGGCGTTTGCTGCGGCATCGCTCTGCCCAGGTCGGAATGGCGTTGCTGGGATTGTTGATTTTTGTGGCAATTTTTGCCGAACAGATTTCACCCTACGACCCAACAAAAATTATCAAAGAATCCAAACGGCGCACGCCACCCTGCATTCATCTGTTGGGATGCCCAAAGGATCAACCGCAGCATATCTTTGGACTGGACAGCAACACGCGCGATCTGTTTTCGCGGGTTGTCTTTGGCTCCAGGCTTTCTTTACAGGTGGGCATTGCTTCAATAGGTTTTGCTATTCTGGTGGGGGGTGTCATCGGCGCTGTCTCTGGTTATGTTGGGGGCTGGACAGATAACATCATCATGCGCATTATGGATGTGCTCATGGCATTCCCCAGCATGTTGCTGGCGATAGCGATTGTTACCGTGCTTGGCACGGGGCTGATTAATGCGCTACTGGCAATCGGCATTGTGTCGATTCCTCGATATGCACGTCTGATACGCGCTACGATCTTATCAGTCAAAGAAATGGAATTTGTGCAGGCGTCGCGCGCCTTGGGGGCTTCGCCTTTGCGTCTTCTTGTCGTGCGTATTCTACCCAATGCATTCACTCCGCTCATCGTTCAGGGTACCTTGGGCATTGCCACTGCCATCATCGACGCGGCTGCCCTGTCGTTTCTTGGTCTGGGGGCAGAGCCGCCTCGTCCAGAATGGGGCCTGATGATGGGCGAGGAGAAAAACAGTGTTTTTAATGCTCCGCATCTGCTTATTTTTCCTGGTTTGGCAATTACCATGACGGTACTTTCCTTTAATCTTTTGGGTGATGGGCTGCGCGATGCGCTTGATCCGCGCTTGCGCGGCGGTTCAGCAAGTTAATGTATTTTTGAGAGAAAAAGCTGTGCTTTTCCCGTTTTGAGAGAGCGGGTGAGAAAGCCAGTCTTGCCGCGCCGCCGTTGTTTCTGGGGTTTGTGATATATTAAAAGGGGTGTGCTGATGCGGAACATTTCATCTGGCTTGCGGTTGGTTGTCCTTTGGTTGCTGCTGACGCTTGCCTGTCAGGTGTCAGATGTGCAGAAACTGATGGTACCCGTCACGGGCAGAGAGGGTTCTATTGAGCCTGTGCAGCCAATGTCCTCTCCGCTGCCCTTGCAGCCCACTGCGTTGCTCTCCCCTCAAATTGACTCTGCTCACCCCCCATCCCCGCAGCCCGCCAGTGCAGTATTGCATGTTTTGGAGCGCCTGCCTGAGCCGTCGGCGCAGGGCGTCAGCCCGCTCTCGCCGGTGGCAGTGCACTTTGACCGCCCTGTTGTAAGCTCAGAGCAGGCGCCTTTTAAGATCACCCCGGAAATTCAAGGGGACGGAGGTTGGGTCAACCCATACACATTTGTCTTTTATCCCATGCAGCCACTTGCCGGGCAGTCCACTTTTACGGTAACGCTCAATTCTGGGCTTGGCGCGGTGGATGGCAGCCGCCTGGCGCAGGATGAGCCATTGGAATGGACGTTCACCACATCGAAAGCGGGCGTGGATGAGATTATTCCCCAACCTCAGACGGTTATCCCGCCGAACAGTACGTTTGAGATTTCCTTTTCCCATCCGATGGATATTCAGAGTGTTGCCGAGAACTTTCAATTGATGAATCAGGATGCGGGGATACCCGTGGCTGGCAAGATTACCTGGGATGGCTTGCTCACCAAGCTGACCTTTGTGCCAGATGAGCTTTTGCCCCGCGGTGCGAATTATTCGCTGGTGATCGCCGCCCAAACGCGTACGCTGGCTGGAGAGCCGCTGGGCGAAGACATGATCGCAACGTATGTTGTTTGCCCTGCACTTAGCATACAAAGCGTTGATATTGACCCTACCGCGGGGCTGGCACTGAGCAACGGCTCTGGCAGCTTTGTCATTCGCTTTAACAACCCGGTGGCAGATCAGGATTTTGCCTCCCTGATCGGTTTTGACCCGCCGGTAGAAAAGGTTAATTTTCGTCTTTCTGACGACGCTCAAGTGCTTCAGGTCTCGGCAGATTTGCGTGCCAATACGCAGTATACCTTGAGCGTATCGCCTTCTTTGCAGGATATCTGGCATCAGCCCCTTGCGGCAGAGTCGCCCGCTGCATTCTCTTTCTTCACCGCCGCGTCAGTTCCTTCCCTTACTGTGCCGCGACTGGAGAATACTTCGCCCTTGCTGTTTGTTTTGCCCAGCCAACCTGTCCTCCCGGTGATGGCGCAGAGTCTGCAAGCGATAGAGATTGCCTCGCTACCACTGCGGCTGCGCGATTTTGTGCTCCTGGCGAAATCGGCTGATCAACTCTTGGATTACAACCCAGTGATTGCAGACGTTTTGCGGCAACCTTTGCAACTTTCTGCTGAGCGCCCGCAAATGGTGGATGTGCGCCTTTCCCCCGCTTACATTCGGTTGCCGTCCGGTTTGTACTATTATCGTCTGCTTGGCATTCCCGCTGACGGTATCTCGAAGGCGCAACCCATTCCTTTTCTGGTTGTTTCCAGCCGAATCCATCTGACGATAAAACGTTCATTTGAAGGTGTGCTGGTTTGGGCAGTTAATCTTGAAAATAATAAACCGGTATCTAAAGGGGAACTGGTCATCTATGACAGTGATTTTGTTCAGGTGGCTTCCTGTCAGACGGATCGCGAAGGTCTGTGCCAGGCAGTTTTTTCAAAACCGGTTGACAGGGATTCTCCAGTTTATGTGGTGATGGGAGAGCCCGGCAGCCCGTATTTTGCTATGGCGACGGACGCGTGGGCGTCTCCGCCAAATGGGATTGAGTCGCTTCCCCAACTTGAAGGACAAAGGTTGTTTGCTTACCTGTATACCGATCGGCAATCGTATTTGCCCGGGGAGCGTGTGCATGTCAAGGCGGTGGTGCGCTTGCTGGAGAATGGGCGTTATCGTTTGCCGGATGCTCAATCGGCAATGCTGACCATTAAGCCTGTTGCTGATAAAGCGGGCGCTCAGCCTGACAACCCAGTTGCAACTCTTCCCATCCCGTTATCGTCTCTTGGCACGGCTTCGACTTTTTACGATGTGCCTGCCGATTTGCTACCTGGGGTGTATTGTCTGAGCGTGCAAGGGTCAGGCGAACAGAGTTGTTTTCGGGTGTTGGAATACAGGGGGCGGGCTGCCGAAATTACGCTGGCTGCGCTTAAAACAGAATTGCAGCCCGGTGACAACTTGCGGGTGAATGGTTCTTTTCAATACAGTTCTGGTATTCCTGTCGCGCTGCTGCCATATCGCTGGCGTTTGTATGCTTATCCGCTGACCTTTGATTTACCGGAGGGGTTTGTGGCGGGCATTCAGCAGCCAAGCTGGATGGAACGCCCGGCGGAGAGCGCAGGCGAAGTCATTGCGCAAGGCGTTGGCAGAAGCGATGGGCGCGGCAATATCATGATAGATGTTTCCGCTGATGAGCTTGCGCAAAAACTAACATTTTCGATGAGGCGGCGGTTGGTAGTTGAGGTATCGGCAGGAGAGGGGGCAACTCCCCTTTGTGTCAGACAAGCCAGCGTTGTCTTACACCCCTCAGCATTCTATATTGCCCTGCGCCCGGATCGTTGGGTTGTGGAAAGCGGAGCAGAGCTTGGTCTTGCCGTTCAGACCATAGACTGGCGCAAGGCGGTTTCTCCTGCACATCTGTTGAGCGCCACACTTGAAAAGGTGAGCTGGACGACTCAAGCAGATGTGGGTTCACCAAAGTCTCCGCAGGCGCAGTATCAGCTGATCAGCACAGTGGATTTTGGGACTGATGAAGAAGGACAGGCACGTCTGGCGTTTCGTATGGCAGAAGCGGGAATGTACCGCCTTTTGGTCAGCGGTGAGGGGGCAGCGTCTTCAATTTTTATTTGGGTAAATGGCAGGACGGGCGTCTCTCTGCCATATTTGCCTGGCAAGCGCCTACCGTTGTTTGTTCAGAAAACCAGTTTTCGGGCAGGCGAGGAGGCGTATTTGTTTATCCCCAATGCTTTCCACGCCTCTCTGGCGCTGATCACGGTAGAGCGCCAGCAGCTCCAGCGCCAGCCAAGGGTCGTTGCGGTGAGCGGCACAGGTTTGGAGTATCCGATAAAACTTTCTGCTGATGATGCACCAAACGTGTTTGTGTCTGTAGTTATGATAGGTGTTTCCCCTGGGGGTAAAGCCGATATGCGATATGGGCATGTGGCTTTGAATGTGCAGCCGACATCAGAAGAGTTGCATGTGGCGGCTATTTATTCGCCAAAGCAGCCTCTCCCAGGTCAGGATATCGCCATGGCGCTGCGGGTTACTGATTCTGCCAGTTTGCCTGTGCAGGCAGAGCTTTCTGTGGCAGTGGTTGAGAAACATGCGCTGTTTGCAGGCTGTTGGCAAACCCAGCCTATGCAAGAAGCGTTTTACGCAACTCAGCCGCGTGGCATTGTTACAGCGATACCCCTATTCGCCGAATCAAGCTACCAGCCGCAAGTCGTGCCGGATGCCGCTACAGATGAAAGCAACCGCGCATCTACTTTGTGTCCTGTGGGATACGGCGGTATGGTTTACTGGAATGCCTCTTTGTTTACTGATGCCAACGGAGTGGCAACGCTGGCATTTTCTTTGCCACAGCAGTGGACTGAATGGACGGTTGACATCCGCGCGGTTGATGCGGACACCCGTGTGGGGGAAACAAGGATAGCGTTGAGCCCCTTGGGGCAATGACCATTTCCGTCAGCTTTATCGCTTTTTGTCTTGCAGCGTTTCTATTTTGCGCTCGATTTCTTCTACCTGACGTAACAGTGCCGCGATCTGGCTCTGACTGGCGGCTTGCAATGCTGCGTCATCTGCTTTTGTTGGGGTTCGAAAACGCTTGTCCAGAAGGTGCTTTGTGAGAAGGTCGCTGTCCGCTTTGCTCAGCTTGCCCTCTCTTACCAAAACGTCTATGCGGTAGCGGATTTCATTCTCGACGTGCTGAGCGGGATCGAGAAAAGCGTAGATCGAATCGCGCAGGCTGTTGAGCGTATTGCCGCCAGTGCGGATCAGACGCGTCAATATTGCTGCTGGAAGCAGACCGCCGATACGCCTTTCCTGCTCAAAGATGATTTGTGCCAGGGTAATCGCAGTCAGGTCGGCGCCGCTACTATGGTCAATCACCTTGATTTCTTTGCCCTGCTGGATCAGGTCTCCGATTTCATCCAGCGTGATATACTGACGTGCCTCGGTGTCGTATAGCTTACGGTTGGAATACCGTTTAATGACCGTCATTCACTTTTCTTGGCGATGAGGTCATCAATCTTTTTGTTGAGCTCATTCAGGCGCGCAGCCAGCGCTTCAATATCGGCTTTGGTGGCTGCTGAGGGATGCTTTTTCTCGCGCTCGGCGCGTTTTTCCTCTTCTAGTTTTTCGCGGCGGTCAAGTACCTCTTTAACCAACCGGCGAGCATCCTTCTCGGCTATTTCGCCGCGCTCGGCTAATTTTGAAACGAAGCTGTCTACTTCGTCCTGTGCAATTGCGGCTGCACCGACGGCTGCCAGCAGTACTTTGCGTGAGATTTCGTACAGGTTTGAGGCGATGGTTTGTTTCTTCTCTTCGCTTTCTTCTTCCACTTTTTCTTCAACCTTTTTGTTCATTATCTGCCTCCGTAAGATGAGCATAAGTGTCTCTGTAATTAAAATTTGCTTGAGCATACACCTATTTTATAACGCAGCGCGTCATGTGTCAAGAGAAACGCGTTTTTAAAATTTTGCCTTTTAGGTTGCAAAAACATAGAAGTTTATAGTAGAATGTATTTCAGTGGTGATGTACGATAATCGGGCAGTTGCGTTGCGTCTCATCTATTGAAAAATAAATTTCCCTTCTTGCAGTAATACTTGTCCTTTCTAAAACCGTGTCCACAACGGTAATATTATCTTTCAATAAGGAGGAAGAACGATATGAAATGCTATCGGCTGTTTGTTGTGGTTGTCCTGGCGCTAATGTTAGGTGTAAGCCTTTTTGGGTGTGCGCCTGCCCCAAAACCTACAGAAGCGCCTGCTGTTGAGTCGCCAGCTGCCCCGGCTGAACCGGCTGCCCCAGCTGAACCGGCGGCTGCACCGACAGAAGCTCCGCCGCCTGCACCTGCCGCAGAGGAATTGCCGGTATTGGTGATGGCAATGAACCTGGACGATGTGGTTACACTGGATCCCGGCTGGGCGGGTGAGACGACCAACCTGATGGTGCATATTAACACCTATGATACACTGGTGGATATCCGACCTCAGGACCTGACCAAAAAGGTGCCGCGCCTGGCTGAATCCTGGGAGATTTCGGAAGACAGCATGGTATACACCTTCAAGCTTAAACCAGATATCAAGTTTGCTTCAGGAAATCCGGTTACGGCGGAGGATGTGCGCTTCTCGTGGATGCGTTTGATTAACCTCAAAGGGGCACCTTCGTTCAACCTTGAACTGGTGGACAAGATTGAAGTGGTGGATCCGCTGACGGTCAAGGTAACCATGAAAGAACCCAACCCCTCCTTCCTGGCGAGTGCGGCAAACCCAAGCCTGGGCATTCAGGACAGCAAAGTGGTCAAGGAGCATGGCGGCACCGATGCAGCGGATGCAGATCAGACCGACAAAGCTAAAGAATGGCTGGATCAGAATTCCGCTGGCAGTGGCCCGTTTATCCTTACCAGCTGGGCGCCAAAGTCGGAACTGGTCTTTGAAGCCAACATGAACTATTGGAAGGGCGCTCCGAAGGTCAGCAAGGTCATTATCAAGCATGTTGAGGATCCCACGACCAAGTTGCAGATGTTGGAAACAGGCGAGGTGGACATCATTGACACGCTGGATTATGACCTGGTGGAGCAGGCAAAGGCGAATCCTGACCTGGTGGTGGATATTGGTCAAACGCTGGATCAGAATTATCTTGCCATGACCTCAAAATGTGACACTGAAATTGGCCCAGAGACCGCCAAATATGTTTGCGATAAACGCATGCGCAAGGCGATTGCTTATGCTATTGATTATGAAGGATTGATCAAGTCGGTGCTGAATGGGTATGGTGTGCGCGCCCCAAGCATCATTCCGCTGGGTGTGCTGGGTGTTGACCCCAACAAAGTCTGGGGACGCGATGTTGAAAAGTCCAAAGCCCTGCTCAAAGAGATGGGACTTGAAGGTGGTGTGAAGATTGATCTGTACTATGCTTCCAACCCCACCCGCGATACGATTGCTGCCAAGATTAAAAGCGACCTGGCTGAAGTGGGGATTGATGTAACCCTCAACCCAATGGAGCAGAGCGTGTATCTGACCGAAATGCGTGCGCAAAAACTGCCCACTGCCTTTGGCGGCTGGACACCGGACTATCTTGACCCGACTATGTGGACGGATTACTTCGCTTTCCCCGATCGCGGTATTGCACGCCGTATGTGGTTTGATAACGCTGAGGCGCAAGAACTGGCGCGGCAAATCCAGGTTTTGCCAGACGGCGACGAGCGCGCCAAAGCCATCAGCGATTTGCAGGATATCCTCATTGAGGAAATGCCCTATACCATGCTCTATCAAACACAGCGCGTGGTTGCCCACCGGGCAGAGTTGAAGGGATATGCCTATCATCCTGTCTGGTTCTTTGATTTCTTTGAATTGAGTAAATAGCTTTTCGCTGAACTGGCTCAAACCGAGACTTTTGCCCTTCCCGTTCCCCGTCTGTATGGGGAGCGGGAAGGGAGGGGCTGTGTGCACGTGGTTTTTGCTGATTTTCAAATCTTATCGTGTGATTGTAGAAAATGAGCTTTCTGACCCATCTTGCCCGCCGTCTGCTTCTCATGATTCCGATGTTGATCGGAATCACACTCTTGCTTTTCATCGTTACCCGCATTGTGCCCGTCAATCCTTTGTCGGTTATCCTCACCGAAAAGTCAATGGATAACCCCGAGGTTGTTCAGGCAGCGATCAATCGCTGGGGATTGGATAAGCCGTTGCCAGAGCAGTATTGGATTTACTTAAAAAATCTGGCTCAAGGCGAGCTGGGGACGTCTTTCAAGACGAAAAATCCTGTTGCGCAGGATTTGCGAAAATTTCTTCCAGCGACCATCGAGCTGGCAATCGGTTCGTTTATCTTTGCCCTTTTATTGGGGCTTCCGCTAGGCATTCTTTCTGCTATCAAATCCAACAGTTTTGTGGATCACTTCACGCGCCTGATTTCGCTGTTGGGCGCATCCATGCCGCCGTTCTGGTCGGGTTTGATCCTTCTTTTTGCGCTTTATTACAAACTGAAGTGGTTTCCTGGCCCGGGACGGATTGATGCGCGCATTGGCTCCCCCCCGACGGTTACTGGTCTGTTTTTGATTGATTCACTGGTAGCGGGCAACATGAATCAGTTTTGGAGCGCGCTGTCGCATCTCGTTCTGCCTTCCATTGTGCTGGGATGGTTCAGCCTGGCATTGATTGCGCGCATTACCCGCTCCTCCCTGCTGGAAGTTTTGGGGTTGGATTATATCCGCACCGCACGCGCCAAAGGGATGAAAGAGTGGTTTGTGATTATGCGTCATGCATTGCGCAATGCGTTGATTCCTCTGGTAACGGTGCTTGGGCTGGCTTTTGCCGGGCTGATGAGCGGCGCGATTATGACTGAGACCATCTTTGCCTGGCCCGGCATCGGACGTTATGCTGTGGAGTCATCAGCTAACCTGGACTATCCTTCGATTATGGGTGTTACCCTATTGATTGCTGTGATTTATATGATGGTCAATTTGCTGGTGGATTTGATGTATGCGGTAATTGACCCGCGTATACGCGAGGCCTGATTGTGGGTGTTGGTGATGGGAAAAAAGACAAATAACACTGTCTCTCTGGCACGGTCAGAAGCCCCATGGGTACGGCGCTGGCGCTCTCTGTTGCATAACCCGATGGCAATGATTGGTCTGGCGATTATCCTGTTTTGGGCGCTGGTCGCACTTTTTGCCGACCGCATTGCGCCCTTTGACCCGCTGGAACAAAAAATTGATCAGCGTTTGGCGGCTCCTTCGGCGGAACACTTCTTTGGGACAGATGAATTGGGCAGGGATGTGTTCAGCCGTGTGGTGTACGGGGCGCGGATTTCTCTGCCGATTGGTTTGATTGTGATTGTGTTTGCCATGGTGGTAGGGTCGCTGATTGGCGCTTCGGCGGGCTACATTGGTGGGGTTTATGATTTGCTGATCATGCGCCTGGCGGATATTACCCTGGCATTTCCCTCGATTGTTCTGGCGCTAGCGATCGCCGCTGTTCTTGGCCCAGGGTTAACCAATGCTTTAATCGCTATGATTCTTGTCTGGTGGCCTGAGTATGCCCGTCTAATGCGTGGTCAGGTGTTGAGCGTAAAGAATAACGAGTATGTTACTGCGGCTGTTGTTCTGGGGGTTCCAAACTGGCGTATTCTTATGCGCCATATTCTTCCCAACACCTTTGGACCGATTCTGGTCAAGGCGTCACTGGATGCAGGCAGCGCCATATTGAATATTGCTGCGTTAAGCTTCATTGGGTTGGGCGCCGTGCCGCCTACGCCAGAATGGGGGGCAATGATTTCAACCGGGCGGTATAAATTTTATAACTGGTGGATGACTACTTTTCCCGGTCTTGCAATGCTTTCGGTTGTTTTGGGTTACAACTTTTTTGGCGATGGTGTGCGCGATGCATTTGACCCGCGTACGACCTCCCGTTAAGTTTCGGCGTTTCTTCATTCCGATGCGGGGCATCCTCAGGGGCAGGTTTTAGTCGCGAGTATACACACGCGGTACGCGCAGACTGATGTTGGAAACAACATCCACTTCGCCAATTTTCCAACGGTTTGCCAGGTCTTCAAGGTCAATAGTAGCTTTGCCCTGAGATCCGATAATCACTGCTTCTGTTCCCATCGGATAAATCTTTGGCAGCCGCACCATAGCCATATCCATGCACATTTTCCCCACCACAGGCACCTTTTTACCGTCAATGATAACTTCGTTGCCTGGAAGACGGCGGAACCCGTCAGAGTAACCAATGGGGAGAACACCAATAATTTCCTCGTTGCTTGTAACGTAGGCATGTCCGTAGCCAACCCCGCAGCCCATTGGGATCATCTTGCAAGAGGCGAGATGTGCTTTCCAGCTCAATACGCGCCGCAGCTCTTTTGGGATGGGCGCGGTGTTACGCGGGGCAATTCCCAGCAGGGCACACCCTGACCTGACCAAGTTGAAGCGCGTCGCCGGGGCATAAATCGCCCCGGATGACCCGGCGAGGTGTATCCAGCGGGGTCGGATGCCGTTTTCTGACAGTGCTTGAACGACGTTTGAAAAGAGAACAGTTTGATGTTCAGTTTCTGGAAAATCGCCTTCATCAACCATTGCCAGATGGCTGTAGATGCCGTCAATTTCAATCTTGCCTTTTTCCAGTGCAAAACGCGCCAGGCTTAAAACCTCATCTGCATATACACCCAGCCTCCCCAAGCCTGTATCTACTTTGAGGTGTACCTTAAGAGGCTTTCCAATGGCTTTGGTGCGTTGAGCGTAGATGTTAGCGATTTCAAAGCTATACATGCTGAGGGTGATGTCATTGGCAATGGCAGCGTCAACCTCTTCGGGCATTGTCAGCCCAAAGACCAGGATGGGGGCGGTGATGCCTGCCTCACGCAGTGTCTGCGCTTCGGCATAGCGTGCCACTGCCAGCCACTCCGCTCCTGCCTGAAGCAAAGTTTTGCCAACCTCAACGCTGCCAAACCCATAAGCGTTGGCTTTGATAACTCCCATAAGCGGAGTGCGGGTCAACTCGATGAAGTAATGTGTATTGGCTTCGATTGCCGAGAGATTAATTTCAAGCCATGTCGGATATGAGGATGTATTCACCTTTGTCACCTGCCCAGATAAATCTTGACGTTTGTATTATACTGTATCATTGCAGAACGTATACTGGAAAAACCAATGAATCACATTAAGCGTTTTCGGCTTTCATACGCGGTGCCATACTATGCACAGATTGCATCCCCAGATTTGGCAACACGGATTTTTGTGGAAGGTCTTGATCCCGCCCTGGATCCGCGCTGGGCAGAGACTGGCGCGGAAACTCCTCAGGAATATGCATACTGGGTTGAACGCGCCTGCGGGATCGCCTGCCTTAAGATGTGTGTGGAAGCTCTAGGTGGCAGTAAGCGTCCACTGATGGAGTGGATTAGGCAGGCACTGGCTATTGGTGGCTATCTGATTGGCGAAGATGCCAATGGGGAGCGCCGAGAAATTGGCTGGGTACACCAAAGCCTTGCAGAATTGATACAGCGCGAGGGGTTTTATGCACGGCCGCGGCAAGTTTTGATAGACCAAATGCCCGCATATATCCGTGAGGGGATGATGATCATTGCGTCAGTGTCTTATGAAGTAGGGGATGCTTTACCGGTAACCAAAAAAGGCGGGCATTTAGTGGTGGTCATTGGCGCTGATTGCTGGGATGGCGAAGTTGAAGCACTGATGATCCATAACCCGTCGGGGCGCAGAACCGAGTTGCAGGCAAATGCTCTGATCCCTGCAGCGCGCTTTGCACAGGGATACACACAACGGGCAATTGTGGTTGGAAAGACAGCGCCAGATGTTATGAATTGATCTGCTCTTTGGCATGGTGGAGCAAGGATGAAAAGCAGGTTGTGACACATTTTAACGAAATTTTTCTGGTTTGTTTTTGTCCATGTTGAATTTTGGGGTATAATAACTCTACCGGTTTTTGATTCCATCAATAAGGAGTGCAGCCTTGACGAAATCACGCACGCAACTGATGGTTGAGCGATTGAGGGAGTTTCAAGCCTCTTCGCCGGATGTGGAGGCTTCGGCGGTGGTCAGTGTGGATGGCTTGACGATCGCGTCTGCGCTCCCTCAAGGAGTAGAAGAGGATCGGGTGTCGGCAATGTCGGCCGCCATGCTTTCGCTGGGGGAGCGGATTGCTGGTGAGCTTGGGCGAGGTTCGCTTGAACAGGTGTACATCAAGGGTGAAAAAGGATATGTGGTTTTGATGTCCGTTGGGGAAGAGGCAGTGTTAACCGCTCTTGCCAGAGAACAGGCAAAACTGGGGTTGATTTTCCTGGATATGCGGAGAGCGGCTGAGGACCTGGTAAAGTTGATCTGATCGAAAAATGGAAATCATACCTAAAAGCGGATTGTATTATCCCAATAAAGCAGCGCGCATTGCGTTGATGACCCTGGAAGAAGTCATGGGGAAGAATGGCTTAAACGCCATTCTTACGCTGGCAAACCTGCCCAATTTAATTGACAATTACCCCCCTGATAATCTTGAACGCCAGTTTGATTTTGCCGATTTTTCGATGATTAACGGCGCTCTTGAGACAATGTATGGACCACGCGGAGGGCGCGGATTGGCTTTGCGCGCTGGGCGGGCTACATTCAAAGACGTGCTGCGCAATTTTGGCGCTCTCTCTGGGGTTGGCGATCTGGCTTTCAAAGTACTTCCTCTGCATACCAAAATGCGGCTGGGACTGGCAGCGGAAGCCAAAATTTTCAGCCAGATCAGCGATCAGCTTTCTACAGTGGAAGAGAAAGATGATCACTTTGTTTATACAATTCACAAGTGCCCGGTTTGCTGGGGGCGCAAGACAGACAAACCGGCCTGCAATATCGCTACGGGGTTACTGCTCGAAAGCATGAAGTGGGTTTCGGGTGGGAATGAGTTCAAGGTAGTGCAAGTTGCCGCAAAGTCCTCTGGGGATGCAACCTGTGATTTTCAGGTTTATAAGGAGCCTATCTCATAATCTTCCGCTTCCTGCTTTTTATCGGAAGACCCATATATTAACTTCAAAGAGGTGTCATTGAAAGTTACGGTTGTTATTCCTACGTATAACGAGGCAGAGAATATTACCAAGATCGCCCCGGCTTTGTTTGATTTAAACATTCCTGAGTTTACTCTTCTAATTGTGGATGATAATAGCCCGGATGGTACAGGGGAAATTGGCGAGGAGCTTGGACGTAAAATGGATGGGCGCGTTCAGGTGCTGCACCGGCCTGGGAAGATGGGTTTGGGAACAGCCTATATTCAGGGGTTTAACTATGCAATGCAGCAGGGGGCTGAGGCAATTGGGCAAATGGATGCAGATTTTTCGCACCAGCCGCAGAAGGTGCTTGAGTTGTTGGAGACATTACAGCAGTGCGATATGGCGCTGGGTTCCCGTTATGTTGCTGGCGGCGCGCTGGATGAACGTTGGCCTGTGTGGCGCAAGGCGCTTTCTGCATGGGGAAATTTCTATGCTCGAACGATTTTAGGGCTACCTTTAAGAGATGTGACCGGGGGTTTTCGCATGTGGCGGCGTAGCACATTGGAGGCGATGCCGTTGCATCGTGTGCGCTCAAATGGGTATAACTTCCAGGTCGAAATGGCGTATATTGCCCACCGCTTGGGGTTCAAGATACGGGAAATCCCCATTTATTTTGCCGACCGGCGCTGGGGTAAGTCCAAGATGAATTTTCGCATCCAGGTGGAGGCCGCCATTCGCGTTTGGCAGCTGCTGTGGCTGTATCGTGACTTAACGCGCAGCAGGGTATCAGGGTAAGTATCCTGGCGCGCTGACGCTGCGGGCAGTTTTCAAAGTTTTGACACCAGTTTGTCCCACTCTGATAGACTCAACGTCTCAGCCCGGCGCTGTGGGTCAATTCCTGCCTGTTCCAACAGGGCGGCAGCCATTTGGTTGGTGATCTGCAACCCGGCAGCCAGCGCATTGCGCAGCGTTTTGCGCTTTTGTCCAAAGCCGGCTTTTGCCAGTTTAAAAAATGTATCCAGATGTTCGCAGGGGATCAGCGGCTGCGGATGCAAATCTACCCGCACAACAACCGAATCAACTTTGGGCGGTGGATAAAATGCACCAGCTGGTATGCGCAGCATGGCATGAGGTTTTCCATATACCTGCACGCTCAGTGCCAGCAGGTTCATCTTGCCTGGCTGCGCGCAAATCCGAGCGGCGACTTCTTTTTGTACTGTCAGCACCAAACGGGAGGGCTTATTATCTGACTCCAATAGATGGCGTATCACCGCTGAGGTGATATAGTAGGGGATATTAGCCACCACCAGGTAGCCTGGTTCCGCAATCAGGGTTGCCGGGTCGACTTTTAAGATATCTGCATGGATGACTTCCACGTTCTCGAACTCTGCCAGCACCTCTTCCAATATAGGAATAAATCTCCCATCTATTTCCACAGCTTTCACCCGCTTGGCATGCTGGCACAGGTAGCGCGTTAAACTGCCCAGACCAGGGCCAATCTCGAGGACGGTTGCCTTTGGAGGGATTTCTGCTAACCTGACAATTTTCTCTAGCGCAGTGGAGTCCATGAGAAAGTTCTGCCCGAGGCTTTTCTTGGGTTTCTGGGCGTACTTTTTGAGCAGGCGGTGAATATCAAGCGGGGGCAGATTCATGGCAAAATGTATGGAATGGCTGCTGGTACGGGCGTCAGAAAGTACATGGTGACGTTTGAGTGCCAGGACACAAAATCCTCGTCACTAAAACCCAGATCGATCCATTGCTTGCCGGGGATCCCTCCACCGGTGTCGGCAATTACCGCCAGCCCATAACCAGGGATATACACCTGTTGCCCAGCCATCAGTCTGAACCAGGCAGGGGTTACCCCTACAACACCTTTTTTGACTGGCAGCCCGCTGGCGGTTCCGTAGTGACATTTGGAAGTTCCTGATCGGCAAGGGGAATACGACGTAGCATATACGGTGATTGCCCGCCAGTATTGAAACACTCCATCGGGGGTGGCAATTTCCTGGATATTCACCTGGGTGCCGTAACCGATTTTTTGATTCACAGGCGGCACGGCGATCCATTCATCTTCAACCAGTTGTTGCGTTTCCACATCATCTTCATAGCGCGTCCGCACCTTTTTCACCTTTAGCCCTTGCCGTCCCGTTTCGATGACTTTTCTCTGGTCAAGCGGCAGGCTGGCGTCAGCAATGTACTCGTTTTCAAAGGGGAGCACTTCCTGTTCGAGAACAAAAGTCTCGCTAACGCGTATGACGCGGATTTCACCGCTTTCGGGCAGGGGTTGATCCTCGGCAGGGATGCTGTAATCGCTGCCCTGTAGTGTCATGCCAGCTATTGCCAGTGCTTCTCCCACGCTGTCAGATGCCGCACGAGTGAGGACCGTTCCTGCTGGGGTCTGTATGGATAGCGTTTGGGCACGCCGGATGAGCACCTGTTGTGAAGGGTCTGGTTTTTGGTTAAGCGGGACATTGGTGCTGTCAGCGGCCGAGAGTCTGACGCCCGTCGCCCAGAGCGCTTCGCCCACACTGCTGGCAGAGGTGTGAATTGTGGTCGAAGAAGTGCCTTGTTGTAATCTCAGCGCAGTTGCCGGAATGTATTGCAGCGCCAGCGTGGGAGAAAATGGCAGTGGCTGATCCAGACGGATGTCCTGGCCGTTCCAGAGAATGCGGTCTGCAGGATATAAGCGGACGCCAGCTTGAAACAGCAGGTTGGCAGGTAAACGTTGTGTGCTGAAGAACGAAGGCTGAAGCCCTTGCGGTGTCCAGATGCTGACCTGCGCCGCATGGTCAAGCCGGATGACGGCATTCCATTCCGGCAGATGGCTACGTGGGGGAAACAGTGCATCGTTGTTGCTAATCTCTATCCCCGCCGAGCGCAATATACCGTTGACAGTCAAGGCACGGGTTTGAACGGTCAACGGGTAGCCATCCAGGTAAATGGTTACCGGGCGCATAAGCCCCAGAAAAACCAGAGACAACCCCAAAAGAACTAAGCCGAGGGCAAGAAAATAACCCGATTTCTTATCCATCCGGGTTGATTGTATCAGATAATGCGAGGATGAAGAAGCAGGGGCATGCACAAGGCGGCTTGACGGAGCTATTTAGATGGGGTAAGATGCAGGTATGTACTTAAAAGGCAGTAAATGGTCAATGATGCGCCGCAGAAAGCGCTCGAATCCATGGCGGATCATCGTTCTGGCGCTTCTGGTTGTGGCAGCGTTGTATTTTAACCAGGTTGTTGTACCTGCGACGCCTCCATTATTTGTTCCAACGCCCACACCAACCCGCTCGCCCGAATCTTTTATCACCGACGCGGAAAACTTGCTCAAAGAGGGCAAGACGCAGCAAGCCATTCAAGCGTATGAACTGGCAATTCAGGCGAATCCTAAAAACGGCACGCTCTTTCTCACCCTGGCGCGCTTGCAGATGAGTCTGGGTAAATATCAAGAAGCACTGACCAACGCTGAAAATGCTTTGTTGCTCAACCCGAACAACTCGATGGCGCATGCTGTGCGCGGTTATGCGCTGGGGCTTCAGGAAGAATATTTGAATGCCGTTGCCGCGCTCAAACGGGCTATTGAGCTTGAACCCAACAATGCCATTGCGTATGCGTATTATGCTGAGGTGCTTGCACTCCAGGCGCAGGCTGGTTTGGGTGATCTTGGCACCATGGACAAAGCCATTGACGCTTCACGTAAAGCGATGGAGCTTGACCCTACCGCTTTGGAAACACACCGCGCGCGCGGGTTGGTGCTTGAACTGACTGGAAACTATACAGAGGCTGCGCGCGAGTTTGAAGCGGCGATTGCTATCAATCCCAATGTAGCCGATCTTCACCTTGCCCTGGGGCGCAATTACCGTTATCTTGAACAATACGACCGCGCGGTGGAAGAATTCAACTACTCTAATGCATTGAACCCAGCCGACCCGTTGCCAGATGTGTATGCTTCGCGCACGTATGCCACCGTGGGCGAGTTTGCCAAAGCCATTCAGTATGCTCAGCAGGCAGTTAAAGACGAGCCCAGCAACCCTTACTGGCATGGCAATTTGGGGGTGATGTATGCCCGCAACCTCGAGAACGAAAGTGCGGTGCAAGCTTTGCGGCTGGCGGTGCGCGGTGGCACGGCAGAGGATGGCACGCCGGTCGAGGGGCTGCCGCTCAATTATGGACGGGTAGCCGAATATTATTCCACCTACGGGCTGGTACTGGCGCGCACAGGTAACTGCCGAGAGGCTATTGAAATCTCGCAGGCACTGGCACGCGGGGTGCCCAATGATGAAATTTCTCTTTTCAATGCCCAAGAGATCACCACCATCTGTAAGCAGATGATCGAGAACCCGCCCACCCCGCCGCCAGAAGCGACAGAAACGCCTCAAGACAATTTAATCACCCCCTCCCCTTGATGACTGTAAATGAATCTTAACGGTAAAGAATTCTCTTTTCGTAAACGCAATTCTTCCAACCCTTATCGTGTTCTGGCTTTGCTGTTTGTGTTGCTTGGCAGCCTGTTTATGTTGCGGGCAATTGAAACCGAGCAAATTGTTTCCCCTTTTCACCCCACACCTGTTCCTACCCGTAATATCAGTTCTCTCAAGATGCAGGCTGAGGCGCACTTTATGGCAGGCGACCTGGATCAAGCCATTGCCGTCTATCAACGCGCGCTGGAAGTGGATCCGAACAATGCCCTTTTGTGGGCAGAATTGTCTCGTATCCAGACATATTCATCGGCATTGCTCACCAGCGATACGGAGAAGCGCGCCCGCCTGCAAGAGGCACTCCAATCTGCTGATAAAGCAGTAGAGCTGGCACCGGAAGAAAGCACCGTCCATGCCATCCGCGCCTTTGCCCTCAATTGGAGTGCCAATCCAGCACTGAGCGGAAAGGAAGCAGCGGCGTACATCACCGAGGCAGATCAAGAGGCTGTGCGCGCTTTGCAGCTGGATAACCAGAACACGCTGGCGCTGGCATACTATGCTGAAATTTTGAATGATCAGCAAAAATGGCTTCAAGCAGAGCAGTACATACGCCAGGCAGTTGAGAAAGACCCCACATTGATGGATGTGCATCGAATCAGCGCTTATGTGCAGGAATCGCTTGGCAACTATGGCGGTGCCATCGAAGAGTACAAAAAAGCCATAGCGATTACCCCAAACCTGACCATGCTCTATATCAGCATTGGTCTCAATTACCGTGTGCTGAAACAGTTTGAAATGGCGCTGGAATATTTTGCCAAAGCGGCGAATATTAATGAACAGCTTGGCATCCGTGACCCTATCCCTTATATTGCCATTGGCAAAACGTATTCCCAAATGGGAGAGTTCTTTATTGCCTCTCGCAATATGGAAAAAGCATTGCAGTTTAACCCGTACAGCCCAGATGTATACGGGCAGCTGGGTATTGTCTATTTCAAAGCCAAAAATTATGAGGGCTCTATTCTGCCGCTCAAGTGCGCCACCAAAGGCTGTACAGCTGATGAGACGTGCAGTATTCGCAACTGTGACCCAGCCGTAGACCCTGCTATTGAGATAGAAGGCATGCCGCTAAGCCCCAATACTGTGGTCTATTACTATACCTATGGTTCTGTGCTGGCTGCATTGCACCGCCCTTATGATGACAAATGCAGTGAGGCTGTCCAGATACTCGGTGAGGTGCGCGATGGCTTTGGGGGCGATGCGCTGGTGATGAGCATTGTTCAGGAAAGCGAAAACATCTGTGCCGCGTTTGGCATTACCCGCAAGTAATTCACAATACATCAGAAATTTATAAGAATTTGTGTATACCCCTTGACTTTGCTTCTAAAGGCGGGTATCATTTGGGTTAGTTAGCACTCATGAATGTGGAGTGCTAAAATATTGCACAAACCAAACACAATCCTAACAATTTGGAGGAATATATGGCACTATCACTTAAACCTTTAGGCGCTCGTGTTGTTGTTGACCCGATTGAGCAAGAAGAGGTCACCGCTGGCGGCATTGTCCTGCCCGAGACCGCCAAGGAAAAACCGATGAAGGGCAAAGTCATTTCTGTTGGGCCTGGTGACCGCGATGAGAGCGGGAAGCGCATCCCAATGGATGTCAATGTGGGCGATGTTGTACTGTTCCAAAAGTATGGCGGCACTGAAGTAAAAATCGATGGCAAAAAGTATCTTATCCTGCGCGAAAGCGATCTGCTCGCAATCGTCAGTGAATAATGCTATTTTTAGAATGATAAGGAGTAATTAATTATGGCAGCAAAACAACTCGTTTTTGCAGAAGATGCACGACGCCGTCTCAAGAACGGTATTGACCTTGTGGCAAATGCTGTAGCCACCACGCTGGGCCCCAAGGGGCGCAACGTAGCCATTGATCGCAAGTTTGGCTCCCCTACCATTACCCACGATGGGGTTACCGTTGCAAAAGAAATTGAACTGCAAGACCCCTTTGAGAACATGGGAGCGCAGCTTCTCAAAGAAGCAGCCACCAAAACCAATGACATCGCCGGTGACGGCACAACTACCTCCACCGTTCTGGCGCATTCCATCGTTACCGAAGGGCTCAAGACTCTGGCAGCAGGCGCCAATCCGATGCTACTCAAGCGCGGTATCGAAGCTGCTTCCAAAACTGTGGCAGAGGAAATCAAAAAACAAGCTATTAAGATTACGACCAAAGAAGAGATTGCCAATGTGGCTACCATCTCGGCGCAAGACCGCGCGATTGGTGATCTGATTGCAGAAGTGATGGACAAAGTTGGAAAAGACGGTGTCATCACGGTCGAAGAGTCAAAGGGTCTTGAGTTTGAGCAGGAGTATGTTGAGGGTATGCAGTTTGACCGCGGCTACATTTCGCCCTACTTCATCACCGATCCTGAGCACATGGAAGCCGTCATCAGCGAGCCCTATATCCTGGTCTATGACAAGAAGATTTCTGCTGCGCAGGACATTGTGCCCGTGCTGGAGAAACTGGTGCAGATTGGCAAGCGCGATTTGGTGATCATCTGCGAAGATGTGGACGGTGAAGCACTGGCAACCCTGGTGCTGAACAAGCTGCGCGGCATGCTCAACGTGCTGGCTGTCAAAGCCCCCGGTTTTGGCGATCGCCGCAAAGCCATGCTGCAGGATATTTCGATCCTGACCGGCGCACAGCTTATCTCTGAGGAAACTGGTCGCAAACTCGAGTCGGTGGCTGTGGCGGACCTTGGCCGCGCCGAAAAGGTTGTCTCCGATAAAGATAACACCACCATCATCGGCGGTAAAGGCGATGAGAAACAGATCAAAGGACGCATTGAGCAGATTCGCGTCGAAATCGAAAAAACCACCAGCGATTATGATCGCGAAAAATTGCAGGAACGCCTTGCCAAGCTCTCTGGTGGTGTGGCAATCATCCGCGTGGGTGCCGCAACCGAGACTGAGCTGAAAGAGAAGAAGCACCGTGTCGAGGATGCCCTCTCCGCTACACGCGCGGCAGTGGAAGAAGGCATTGTACCAGGCGGCGGTGTTGCGTTGATCAACTGTATGCCTGCCCTGGACAAAATCAAGATGGACTACGATGATGAGCAGATCGGTGTCAACATTGTGCGCAAAGCGCTTGAAGTGCCCATGCGCAAGATTGCCGAAAATGCAGGCAAGGACGGTTCGGTAATTGTCGAGAACGTCCGCCAGCGCCAGGAAAAGGAAAAGAAGAGCACCGTTGGTTACAATGTCCTGACTGAAGAATATACCGACATGGTCAAGGGCGGTGTGATTGACCCCGCCAAAGTAACCCGCGGCGCGCTGGAAAATGCCGCTTCCATCGCAGCCATGATCCTGACGACCGAAGCGCTGATCACTGAGATTCCTGAAAAGGAAAAACCCGCTCCGCCTCCCATGCCGGAGTACTAAATCAGACGTCTTTGGGTGGGGCAACAGCCCCACCCATTTTTGTTAACTGCCCTATAGTCTTCCAAAAAGTCTGGCAAAAAAGCGGTGAAAGCTGTGAAAGGAGCGCACCGGCTCCTCATAGAGCAGGATACATTTGCCTGCAACCACGTTTATTCCCAGCTGGTGTGCCAGTGAAACAAGTTGCGGTGAATCGGCACCCATTTGCAGCCATAGATGGCGAATTCCGGCTTGCCCAACCTGACGCACAACGGCTTCGCCTTTTTGCGGTGGAACGCAGACAACGACTCCTTCCACTTTTCCCTGTAAAGAAAGCACATCCTTATAACAGGGGTCGCCATTGATCTCGTCCATTTCAGGGTGTACCGCATAAACCTCGTATCCGCGCCCTTTTAGTTCTTTGTAAATTTCGTTGCCAAACTTTTTCCCGCTTCGCGAGACGCCCACCACTGCCATGCGCCTGCATTTCAAAAATTCCTGAACAGCTTCGTCCATGATCTTTTCCTTATTAATCAACTTGCCTGGATGGCGGGCTTACACTCGCTTCTAAAGGGGTTATGGTCTTGGGCGGCGCGGGGAGGGCTTTTCTATATCGGGGGGAGGTGATGTCTTACGCGGGCGTTTGTGGGCGCTTCCAGCATTGGGGCTCAGCAACAGGCTGAGATGATTGAGCGCTTGAGGATCATATTCGCGGCGTCCACAAACATCACAAATCCATGCCGGAAAGTCAGGCACCGTTACCAACTCCTCACCCAGCCAGGTGAAGTATGTCACATAGCGGCGGTGCATTTGCCCTGCCTGACATTCACGACAGGGAATGATGCTCTCGCTTAGGTTGGATTTTGGTACACTTCTTCGTATCACTGTATCACTCGTTTGCCGCGCTGACGACCAGCGTTGTGTTAAGTACTCGCATTTCATCTAGCGGCCAGTAGATCATCAGGGCGCGCCCGATGACATTCTCCATTGGCACGAATCCCCAGCTGTGTGAATCGGAGGACTGAGGACGGTTATCTCCCAGCACAAAGAGGTTGTTTTCTGGCACCACCCATTCACCGCTATAGGCAGGTGGGGATGAAATGTAATCTTCGCTGATGAGATGGTTATTGACAATCAATCGCCCTTCATCAATCTGGATATGGTCGCCTGGTAACCCAATAACCCGTTTGATAAAATCTTCCTGTGGGTTTTGCGGATACTGAAAAACAATAATGTCCCCCCGGCGCACCTCTCCCAGCCGGTAGGCGAACTTGTTAACTAGAATGAACTCCCCGGGCTGTAAAGTTGGCTGCATGCTGATATTTTCCACGCGTACCCGGGCGACAACCGTATCAATTAGAAAATAGAGCACAACAGCCAGAATCAGCGTTTGCAGGGTTTCAAGGATAAACCCCCGCACAGATGAGGTTCTTGGCCGTGTGGGCTGTTCGGACATTCTGATATCTTCTGTTTTAAATCGCAAATTACAATCTCCGGAGAGCACAACCTGTAATCGTACCGTCATTATAAATCCGGATAGGGTTTCGGACAAGGGCTTATTTTAACGGCGCGGCTTGAGCACAATGCGGATAGGAGTACCAATGAAAGGATATTCTTTGCGAATTTCGTTTTCCAGAAAGCGAAGGTATGTAAAATGTGCCAGCTGTGGATCGTTGACATATACCAGAAACGTCGGGGGATCGTTGCGCACCTGAGTGCCGTAATACACCCGCAATGAACGCCCTGTGCGCGAAGTGGGGGCGTGCTTATCCTGAGCGCTGTGAAGAATGCGGTTCAGCTGCGAGGTGCTCAGGCGTATCAGACGTTCTTCCTGCACGCGCAACGCCATCGGCAACACCTGATCCACCCGCTGCCCCGTCTTTGCGGAGATAAAGAGAACTGGCACATAGCTCATAAAATTCAGTTCCTGGCGAATGCGTTCAGTATACTGTGTCATCGTGTGTGTGTCTTTGGCAATTGCATCCCACTTGTTGACAACCACCACAGCGCTTTTCCAGGCTTCCAGAATAAACCCTGCGATGTGTGCGTCTTGTGCCGTAATCCCTTCAATGGCATCAACCAATAGCAAAGTAACATCTGCCCGCTCAATGGCGCGCATGGAGCGTATCACGCTGTACTTTTCAACGCCCTGTGCAATCTTGCCGCGCCTGCGTATCCCGGCTGTATCAATCAGCAAGACAGGCATACCATTGTACTCGATACGGGTATCAACCGCGTCACGGGTGGTGCCAGCAATTGGGCTAACAATGGCGCGTTCCTCGCCAGCCAGTCGGTTTAACAGACTGGATTTCCCCACATTCGGCTTGCCTACGATTGCAATTTTGACGGCGGCATCTTCAGGCGCTTCTAACCGGGGAACAAAGCTGCTGACCAGCGCATCCAACAAATCCCCTGTTTCCATTCCGTGCAGGGCAGAAATGGGATAAGGATCCCCCATTCCCAGTTCGTAAAACTGTGCCACTTGCTGACGCAGATACTCGTTATCCACTTTGTTAACCACCAGAATAACTGGCGGGAAAAGCTTGCCCCCCTCTTTACGCTGTTTGCTGCGCAGGATTTGTGCGATCTCTTTATCTGCTGGCGTGACTCCTGCTGTTGCATCCGTCATAAAAAGCACAACATCCGCTTCTTCGATGGCAAGCTCTGCCTGCAGGCGAATCTGGCGGATATAGTCAGCAGATCCCAAGGACAACGGTGTCTTGCCGCCGCCTGTGGGGTCAATTCCCCCGGTGTCTATGAGATCAAAGGGGATGCCATTCCATTCTGTCTGAGCAAACAGGCGGTCGCGGGTTGTGCCAGGGATGTCATCTACAATTGCAAGAGGCTCACCTGCTAAACGATTAAACAGGGTGCTTTTGCCGACATTTGGGCGCCCAAGCAGGGCAACGACTGGTTTATTCATAATGTTTTACTTTGGCTTCGGTGTAGGCGTGGCTTCCTGAATCACTATTTCGATGGAGGCGGGCAAAATCGAGTCAACCTTCACATCCTTTTGCTTAAGTTCCACAATAGGAATGCGCTGGAATGTGCCTGTACCCTGATCTGCCATATTGATAAACACTCGAATATCTCTTGCCATGAGGGTGTCTAGAACAGGTAAAGGACCAGAGAGAATAACATCTACAGTCTCAGGAGAGATTTTGATAGTTTTGTCTTCGGGTACGCCAACAATTTCAACGGGTATGTTCTCGATGGTCAGGCTGCCCTCAATGGTGGCAATCCCCACTTGAACCTGAACCAGCGACTCGCCCACCACCGAAACCCCTGGCGGCAGGTTAAGTGGCATGTTGGCATCCAGGTCGTCCTTTGCGCCACTCAAGTCGAGGGTAGCTGTTTCCACATAGCCGGGGAGTTGTTCGACCAGCTTTGGGTCGGAGGAAAACACCGTTACGGCAGGTGGGAAGACCGAAATGTTGGTTACACGATAGCCAGTTGCCAGCTGTCCGCCGAGCACCGCTTTGACAACCACATTGCGATAACCGCCGCGCTGTTTGATGTTCAAGGTAACATTGACTGACTTGGGGGTAATGGAGATATCTTTAACCTCGCGTTCATTGGCATCCACAGCCTTGAGGTCTATGGATCGGCTGATGGTGGAGTTTGCCTGGCTGATATTTAACTCGGCACGCACTTCCTGCACCTGACGCACAAGCGATTCGGGACCCGTGATGATAACGCTGGTCTGGCTCAAATAGGGCGTATCTGTCTCAAAACCAATGGCAACTTCACCAACCCGTAGCAAACGCACTGGCATGGTGCGGTTAGCAATTGCCTCCAGGGTTACATTCAGCGTGCAAGGTGTACAGGTAACAATTTCGATTGGGCGTACGCCAATCTGTATCTGGACATTAACCCTGTGTAAACCGGCTTCCAGCCCAGAAAGGTCAAGAATCGCCCGGATGGGTGTCTGTTCGCGCAGAAGACGGTTCCAAACAGAGTTGGGGGCACTTAATGTTAGATTGACTTGTTCTGGTATTTGCCCGGTGATGACCAGCCCCGAATCCTGACCAATGATCTCGATAGGCACCGGGCGCGGATACACGCGCTCCTGGGTCGGATCGGAGGCAGTAACAGCCGTAACCCAAACGGCTATTGCCATGATGAGTGAAAGTATAACCGTTGGCAAGACACGGAAAATAAAACGGAATACTCTCAACTCTTACCCTCCTGACGATAATTTTGCTGATGATTGCGAAATATCCTGCCAAAGATACCCGGTGTTGGCTGAGATGCGGCTGGCGAGCGGTAGAACGCCAGAAGGATATTTTCAAGCCGCTCGGTATCCAGGCGTCGGATCATACGCCCCCCATGTGCTACCGAAATTGAGCCGGTCTCTTCGGAAACAACCACCGCGATGGCATCGCTGGCTTCGGAAATACCCAGCGCAGCACGGTGACGTAGCCCCATCTGCCGGTCAGGGGTGCGGTTGAGGATGCCGCTCGCAGAGAGCGGCATCACACACGAAGCTGCTGCCACCTTCATGTCGGACACAATCACTGCACCGTCATGTAAAGGTGTGTTGGGGTAAAAGATTTGCAACAAAAGCTCCGGGGTTACGCGAGCATCCAGCCGCACACCAGTTTTAATATAGTCTCTGAGCGAGTCGCCGCGCTGCAAAACAATTAGTGCGCCGTGCTGACGAGAAGCCAGCCTTCCAGAAGCAGCAACCACTGCCTTGATGGTGTTGAGCATTTCCTGCGTGGTGGGCGCGTTGATTTTTACAAAGGGTTCTGCACCCGCTCTGCCAAGTTTTTCGAGTCCGCGGCGAATCTCAGGTGCAAAAATTACCGGAATTGCCAGAAGCAACGCAGGGAGAGTGGTTCGTATCAACCAGGAAAAACCGGGCAGGGGCGCCAGGTTAGAGAGCAGACCGAGCACAATCACCAGAAAGATCACCCCGCGCAAGAGGGTCATCGCTTGCGTTTCACGCACAACCCATAACAATGCAAAGAAGATGGACGCTACCAGCAGGATGTCCAGCACACTCAACCATGTGAGGCGCTGAAAGAGAAAGGAAATATCTCCCAAGATATCCATATCACTAAATCGGTCTTAAAACGCGATCCTGACGAAGCTGCTTGAAATATAACACAGTGTCAGGTTGAAAAGATTCGCGCGCTGCCTCTTGCCAGGCTTGCACGTCCAGAGCTTCGATCTCGCGGCGCTCGTAACCAAGAGTTTGCCACACATCAGCAAGCTGTTGATACATTGATGGGACAAATACCAGCGACGCCTCACATTGCAAATCCTGTGAGGCGCGCTCCATTTCATTGATCAGCACGGGAATAGCTTCGGTTGCCGCCACTTGTGGAGAAATCACCATGTCCATCGTGCGCGCAACCAGGTTCTCCACCTGCCAGCCGATCAATCCCACAAGTTTTTGCCCCATCTCGAGCAACAAAAAAGCTTTTTCGCCATAGGCAATCAAAATGTCGCCCGGCTGATACATTCGGGCTGGTGTTCGTGTGCGGTTAAGGAAATCTGCAATTTCCTTTGCATGACGGGGTTTGGCGCGTAGCACGTTCATTGCCTCCGCTCCGGGCGCTGCCGGTCGCCGAAAAACCAATGTGGATGGGCCGTTGTCTAGCGAGGGTGATAACCTTTCCCACGCCGCAGCCACCTGACGCCAGGTATCCTCGATATCCTTCTCATTATTGATGACCACATGGGCGGCAGATAACTTTAGCTCTTGAGACGGCTGTGCATCCATCCTTTGGCGGGCTTCCAGTTCACTCATCTTGCGGAAGCTCATCAAACGGTTGAGCTGGACATCTGAGGGGGAATAGGTGACCCAAATGCTGTCACACAATGCTCCCATCCCCGATTCGATCAGCTTGATTGCCTCAATCACAACCACCTGTTGCTTGATGCGCCGAATCAGATAGTCCACCGCCTGGATCACCAGCGGGTGAATGATCTGTTCGAGTTTTTTTAAAGCTTCCGGATCGGAAAACACAACTTTGCCCAGTTTAGAGCGGTCAATCTCTCCATCTGGGGCGAGCAGCCAATTCCCAAAAGTATCTAGAACGGGTTGAAACCCCGGCGCGCCTTTGCTGATTGCGCGATGGGCAAGCGCATCCGCATCAATACCATACGCGCCGAGTTGCTCCAGCATCTTTCGCACGACGCTTTTTCCCGTTGCGATGTTACCGGTTAGACCAATAATAAACTTACCCGCCCACTTGCTCACAATAACTCCTAAAGATGTATAATTGGCATTCCCAGCGCACCTAAGCGTATCAATTGTAGTCTTGCATGGCAGGATTGTCAAACACTGCGAAAGCTGATCACATTTTAACATCCAAAAATCGCAGCTTGACAAGTGGAGAGGATGCAGTTAAAATCCGATGCACATGCCGAGATAGCTCAGTTGGTAGAGCACGCGACTGAAAATTGCGGTGTCGACAGTTCGATCCTGTCTCTCGGCATATTTTTATTTAATGGGCGTTTTTTTGTTTGCAAAAAACGATGCGGGTAAGTCGCACTTTTATTGACAATCGTTGTGTTTTAAGTACAATGTTACCAATGTGAGGCGTGTTGCGATGCTCTCATATCTGGCGCATTCCCTTGGGGTAGGCGTTGGGGAGAAGATGAACCTTTGAGGAATGTTTTTTGTAAAGGAGTTGACTAACAACAGTTCATCATGAGCGACCCGATTACACCCTTCAAGCTTGAGCGCTATTTTGCGATGTATGAGTTTAACACACGCTATCTGTTATCGCCGTCAGATTGCGAGAGTATTCCCTTGCATGCCTTGCTGGCAATGGCTGATGGCGAGTGTCAGATACTTTGGGATGAACTGAATCTGGGATATACCGAGTCGCAGGGGCATCCGCTTTTGCGGTCTGAGATTGCAAAGCTCTATCAAAGCGTCTCCACGGATGAAGTCATCGTGTTGGTACCTGAGGAAGGCATATTGATTGCCTTTCAGACGCTTTTGAAACCAGGGGATCATGTCGTTGCGATTTTTCCTGCTTATCAGTCTTTGCATGAGATTGCCCGATCAATTGGCTGCCGTGTGACTCCGTGGCGGGTACAGCTGAGAGATGGACGTTGGTTTTTAGATATAGAGGAGCTGGAGAAAAGCATCACACCACAGACGCGCTTGCTGGTGATTAATTTTCCTCATAATCCAACCGGCTTTCATCCAACATTGGCTGAGTGGCAACGGGTCGTTGATCTTGCCCGCGCATATAACTTGTATGTGTTCAGTGATGAGATGTATCGTTATCTCGAATATTCAGAGGATGCTCGTCTGCCTTCGTTGGTAGACGTGTACCCCAAAGCCATTGTGCTCGGCGGATTATCCAAGGCTTTTGCCTTGCCAGGTTTGCGGATTGGCTGGCTGGTGACCCATGATCGGCAGGTTTATCAAGATTGGGCAATCTATAAGGATTATACTACGATCTGTAACAGCGCCCCCAGTGAAATTCTGGGATTGATTGCGCTGCGTGCCAGGGAACGCATTGTCAAGCGCAATCTCCAAATTGTTCAGAATAACCTGACGGCAGCCGCGCAGTTTTTTGATGAATTTAAGACCATGTTTGAGTGGATACCCCCTGTTGCTGGGTCGGTTGCCTTTCCGCGTCTTGCACTTGAGATGCCTGTGGAGGAGTTCTGTCGCCAAATGCTGGAAAAGGCGCAGGTGATGATTGTTCCAGACAGTATGTTTGATTATTCGGGTAATCATTTTCGCGTTGGTTTGGGAAGAAAAAACTTTGCTGAGGCGCTTGGGGCACTGACGAAAGTGCTGGGCAGCAGGTGATGGCAGGTTTTTTGTTTTCTTCTTTTTTGCTGGGCATTGCTTTTTGTGCTCCGCCAGGTGTCATCACGGCAGAGACATTGCGGCGCGGTCTTAACCGTGGTTTTAAACCGGCACTTTCGGTGCAGCTTGGTTCGCTGATTGGCGATGCAACGTGGGCGACGCTGGCGCTGACCGGTTTGGCATTGATATTCGAAAATGGCATTGTGCGTATCATTTTGGGATTGTTGGGGAGCTTGTTTTTATCGTATCTGGCGTTTACCGCCATGCGCGATGCCGCAAAAGGCGGATTGCCACAAGGAATGACTGACGGGACAAGAGGAGAATTTGTCAGCGGTGTGTTTCTCTCGTTGAGCAATCCGTTTAACATTGCGTTCTGGCTGGGAGTGGGCAGTTCGGCGGTTTTTGCCCGCGTGGAAAATCCCCAGAGCATTCACTTGCTTTTCTTCTTTGTTGCCTTTATGCTAGGGGCGGTCTTCTGGGCGTTTCTGTTGGCTGCCCTGGTTGCTTGGGGGCAGCGTTATATCACGCCTGCTTTTTTTCGCTGGGTGAATATTCTGTGTGGTGTTTTCCTGGCATATTTTGCTGTCAACCTGCTGTGGCGCGTGTTGCAGGTGGTATAGAGGGCGTCATCTTGATGACTTTTGTGCTTTTTTAACCACGATTGCCAGCCCACGCAGTTCTGTAACCACCACGCGCTCCCCTTCTGCGATAGGAGACTCCCCATCAGCCAGTTCAGCGCCCCACAGCTCACCAGCAATTTGGACAGCACCGCGGGGGTTGATGGCGCTGCGTGCCTCGCCAATTTGCCCAACAAGGGTTTGCTGACCCACAAGCACAGGGGTTCGCTGTGCCCTCAATGCAATGGTAACGACAATCAAAAATGTGGCAGCGATAAAAACCCCTGTGCCAATCACGAGCGGCAATGACACTTTGGGAAAGCCGGGCATGCTGACAGAGTTAAATAGCACCAGCGCCCCGACAATGAAGGAGATCGCGCCAGCCACAGTCAAAGCACCATGTGTGGCAGCCTTCAATTCCAGAATAAAGAGGACAAAGGCGACAACGATGAAGAGGATGCCAAACCAGTTAACCGGTAGCACACCCAGCCCGTAAATGGCTAATAACAGACAGACGACCCCAATGAATCCAGCCACCCACCCGCCTGGACTCGAGAGTTCAATCAGGATGGCTTGCACACCAATAGAAAGCAGCAGGAAAACCAAATTGGGGTTGACGAGAAGTTGAAGCAAATCCTCAATAAAAGTGGGGGTAACAGCCGAAACCCTTGCGTTGCGCGTTTTCAAGGTAACTTCTTCTCCGTTTTCAAGGGTAACCGTTTGGTTGTGGATTTTCTCCAGAAGGCTGCTTACGTCATTTGCCTGAAAGTCTACCAGCCCTGCTTGCAGGGCTTCTTCGACGGTAACGGCTTTGGCGCTTTCGATGGTTTCTTCTGCCAGACGCATGGCTTCTTCGCCACGCCTTCTGGTCAGGTTGCGCACCGAGGCTTTAAGCACTTCTTTGACTTTGCTTTGCATGGTTTCGCTGATATCTTCTCCCTGCGCCCCCACAGGGCTGGCGGCGCCGATGGTGGTTTCAGGCGCCATAGCGGCAAGATGCCCCGCCAGCGTGATAATGGTTCCCGCGCTGCCAGCAATGGCATTGTTGGGAGATACATACACCACCACCGGTATGCGGCTGGCGCGGATGCTTTGCACCATGCGGTTCATCACGTCCACGCTCCCGCCGGGTGTATCCAGTTGGAAGATAACGACGTTTGCCTGTCTTTCGGCGGCAATCTGCAACCCGCGTTCAAGGTACTCAGCCATGATAGGGGTAACTGGCCCCTTGGCTGTCAGAACAATTGCCAGAGGTTGTGTGTCCTCTTCCTGGGCAAAGGCTGAAGAGAGTGGAAGGAAAAAAAGCTGTAGCCATAACAGGCACAGATAGAATATGCGTTTTGTTCTCATGGTGGGGTAATTATAGTCCTTTGGGTGGGCGGTTTCAATAGTGTTTTTGATTGTATGAGGTTTGTTTGCCGGGGAGGAAGCCGAAATTTTGTCAGGTCTGATAAAAATCTAACGGGGCGTTAATGACATTCTTGTACAGCCTTTGTAGAATTGGCACGGTATTATATCGAAAACTATATCTGTAAGGAGTGTGTAAGATGAGCAAGATTATCGGTATTGATCTGGGTACAACCAATAGTGTCGCGGCCGTTTTGGAGGGTGGAGACCCAACGGTGATTACTACAGCAGAGGGCTCTCGCCTGTGCCCTTCGGTGGTTGGCTTCAGCAAAAATGGCGAGCGTTTGGTCGGCTTACCTGCCAAACGGCAAGCGGTGGTGAATGCCCAAAATACAGTCCAATCCATCAAACGGTTTATGGGGCGCCGTTTTGAAGATACTGTCCAGGAGCGCAGTATGGTACCCTATGAAGTTCGCAAGGGATCGGCAGGCGATGTGCGCGTATATATCCCCAATATGAAGCGCGAGTACACGCCGCAGGAGATTTCAGCGATGATTCTGGCGAAGCTCAAAGCAGACGCTGAGGCTTATCTGGGTGAGAAAGTAACAAAGGCAGTGATCACCGTCCCCGCGTATTTCAATGATAGCCAACGGCAAGCTACCAAAGATGCGGGGAGGATTGCCGGGCTTGAGGTGTTGCGTATTATCAATGAACCGACAGCTTCAGCTTTGGCTTATGGTCTGGATAAGAAGCAGAACGAGAAGATTCTGGTCTTTGATCTGGGTGGAGGCACATTTGATGTCAGTATACTGGAAGTGGGTGATGGTGTCTTTGAGGTCAAAGCGACCAGCGGCGATACACACCTTGGCGGCGACGATTGGGATGAACTGATTGTCAACTGGGCGTCTGACGTTTTTCAGCGCGAACAAGGGATTGATCTGCGCAAAGACCCTCAGGCATTGCAAAGGCTGCGTGAGGCGGCTGAGAAGGCAAAGGTAGAATTGTCCAGCGTCTTTGAGACCGAGATCAATTTGCCCTACATCACCGCGGATGCCAATGGGCCGAAACATCTGCAGATGAAACTAACCCGCTCTCAGTTTGAACAGATGAGCGCGCATTTAGTAAAACGTCTTACCGAACCTTTCAATGCTGCTTTGCGAGATGCCGGTATGCGTGTGGAGGACATTGATGAGGTGGTTTTGGTAGGCGGCGCAACGCGGATGCCGATGGTGCAAGACCTGGTGCGCAAGTTGACAGGTAAGGAGCCGCATAAGGGCGTTAATCCGGACGAGGTGGTAGCGGTTGGAGCGGCAATCCAGGCAGGTGTTCTGGCTGGTGAAGTAAAAGATGTGTTGTTGCTGGACGTTACCCCGCTCTCGCTGGGTGTTGAGACGATGGGAGGCGTCATGACCACTTTGATTGAGCGCAACACGACCATCCCAGTACGCAAGTCGCAAATTTTTTCGACAGCTGAGGATAATCAGACAGCAGTGGATATCCATGTCTTGCAGGGAGAGCGTCCGATGGCTGCGGATAATATCAGTCTGGGACGTTTCCGCCTGGAGGGCATTCCGCCTGCGCCGCGCGGATTGCCGCAAATTGAAGTTACCTTTGATATTGACGCCAATGGCATTCTGGATGTAACTGCCATGGATAAAAGCACCGGGCGTGAGCAGCGTGTTACCATTCAGGCTTCGACCAATTTGCAGAAAAGCGATATTGAACGTCTGATCCGCGAGGCGCAACAGAACCAGGCGGAGGATAACCGCCGCCGTGAATTGGCTGAAGCCAGGAACATGGCAGATCATGCAGCTTACGAATTAGAAAAGCTGTTGCAGCAGAGCAATGGGCAGGTGTCTGGTGATCTGCGTACCAACGCACAGGAGAAAATCAGGTCTCTGCGGCAGGCAATGACAGGCGATGATATTGAGCAAATCCGCAGCTTGACAGAGGAAGTGCGCCAGATAAGTGCCCAGGTGGGCGCACCGCAAGCCTCTTCAGCCAGTGATGATAGAACGTCAGAGCAGGATGTGGTCGAAGGCGAATTTCGCGAGTCATAGACCGTTGCAGCAACCTTGTCCAGCGGGGCGTCTGTAAAAAGCGCCCCGCTGGATTGTATGGGGGGAATATTCGAACCCTTGATATGACATTCGTCTTAATCCGACTGGGGGTACTTGACTTTTGATTCAAAATGACGGATAATGTAAGTGCTTTCATAAAAGCAGTTACATTACTTACAACCCCGAAAATAAGAAATCAAGATGCCGGGAAATCCCCCTACGATATATGATGTTGCCAAAGAGGCGGGCGTTAGCATTGCTACCGTCTCGCGTGTACTCAACACACCTCACAAGGTGAACCCAAAGACCCGTTCATCTGTGCTTGAGGCTATAGACCGTCTGGGTTTTGTTCCGAAGGCTGAATCGCGCGACCGGGCGCGGATGAGTATAGGACGCATTGGCGTTCTGATACCGTTTTTTACTGCCCCTTCGTTTGTGCAACGTTTGCGTGGTATTGCGTCTGTGTTGAGTCGGCGAGATTATGAGCTGGTTGTGTTTCCGGTAGATAACCGGGCGCGCATGTTAAGCTATTTGGAAACACTGCCTCTTAATCGCAATATTGATGGGTTGATCATTGTCTCTCAGGCATTTGATCAGAAAGTAGGAACCCGCCTGTTGGAGAATGGCTTGCAAACAGTGGTCATTGAACATTTTGATCCTCGCTTCCCCACGCTGCTGATTGATGATGTGGCTGGCGGACGTATGGCGGCACAGTATTTGCTCAAAAAGGGGCACCACCGGTTTGCCTTTGTTGGCGGGTCAGATTTGCCGGAATTTGGTCATGACCCGATTGACGGGCGCATGAGGGGGTTCTGTATGGCTCTGGCGGAGGCAGGGGTGGATTTGCCGCAGGAATCGATTTTTAAGATTGTCAAGGAGCCTCAAACTATACTGACTAAATTGGTCAAAAAGGGCTTGCCATTGGCAATTTTTGCGGCAACCGACTTGCAGGCAATCGTTTTGCTTAAAGAAATACGCAAGATGGGACTCAAATCTCCCCGCGATGTGGCAATCATCGGTTTTGATGATATTGATATGGCGGAGTATGTTGGCTTGACGACGATACGTCAACCACTGGATGAATCAGGATGTATTGCAACAGAGTTGCTGCTTTCCCGGCTTGACAACCCGGATCGCTCTATACAACATATTCAATTGCCCTTGAGCATTGTAGAACGGGAAACGGCGTAAGAAAGGAGGAGATATTCAGCGATTGATACTTGACCTATCAGAAAATTCGGATCGTTTCTTTTGTTAGAACAGAACAAGTGAGCTTTAGATACTCGACTGGAGGAGACTATGAATACCTTTTGGCGTTTGATGGCTATTTTGGTTGTGGCTGCTGTGATGTTAACAGCATGTGGGCCAACGAAAACCGCTGAACCGGCTCAACCGGCTCAACCGGCTCAACCAGCAGTTGAACAACCCCCTGCCCAGGCTCCTGCGGAACAGCAGCCCGCTGCTCCACAAACAGGGGCGTATACCGCCGGTGCTGAGTTAGCGGAGGCGATGGCGGGGAAGTACAAAGGGACGGTTGTGACGATGGCTGGGCCGTTCACGGACAATGATGCGGTGAAGTTTGACGAGTCGATGAAAGATTTTGAGGCGAAGACGGGGATTGACGTACAGTATGAAGGGTCGAAGGAATTTGAAGCCTCGATATCGATACGTGTAGAAGGTGGGAATGCGCCGGACATTGTAGACTTTCCGCAACCTGGTTTGCTGAACACGTTTGTGAAGAAAGGCAAAGTAGTTGATTTGACGAAGGTCGTGAACCAGGATTGGCTGAAGCAGAACTACAACCAGAGCTGGCTGGACATGGCGAGGATGGAAGGTCCGAGTGGGGAGATCATGGCTGGTGTATGGGGGCGTGTGAATGGGAAGAGTCTGGTGTGGTATCCGAAGGCGGAATTTGAGGCAGCCGGGTATGAAGTACCGAAGACGTGGGAAGAGCTGATGGCGTTGACGCAGCAGATAGCGGAAGATGGAGACACAGCCTGGTGTGTAGGGATTGAGTCTGGAGCAGCGACGGGCTGGGCGATGACGGACTGGATAGAAGAGACGATGCTGCGGACGACGTCGTTGGAGAATTACGACAAGTGGGTAGCTGGGGAGTTGAAGTTTGACTCGCCGGAGGTACGCAAGGCGGTGAAGTATGTAACGGACATCTGGTTCAACGATGCGTACGTGTATGGTGGGCGGAAAGCGATACCGACGACGTTCTTTGGTGATGCGCCCAAGCCGATGTTTGAGAAGCCGCCGAAGTGCTGGCTGCACAAGCAGGGCAACTTCATCACGAGCTTTTTCCCGGAGGGATTAGAGGCGGGGAAGGACTATGACTTCTTCTACCTGCCGCCGATAGACACGGCGTATGGGAAGCCGGTGCTGGTAGCAGGGGACATCTATGCGATGTTCAATGACCGGCCGGAGGTACGAGCGTTGATGCAATACTTCTCGACGGCGGCGTCGGTAGAAGGCTGGGTGAAGGCAGGAGGAGCGATCTCACCGCACAGGGACTCGAGTTTAGACTGGTACTCGAATGCGGTGGATCGCGGGGTAGCGGAGATCATTTTGAATGCGGACTCAGTGCGATTTGACGGGTCGGACTTGATGCCTGGGGCGGTAGGAGCGGGTTCGTTCTGGAAGTCGATGACCTCGTATGTGTCCGGTTCGATTGATTTGGATACTGCCCTCAAGGAGATTGACGCTTCCTGGCCCAGGTAGTGGCAGCAACATGGTTGTTTCATTAAGCCGCTACATGATGTAGAATGAAGAGGCAGGGAATGATGGTGAGAACCGATTTTCCTGCCTCTCTTTATCCATGCGGTTGTAAGTAGGAAAGGAGGTTTGGGTCATGCAGGCTTCTTTTGCCCCTAAGGAGCGATCGGGCGGTGTTGTTGGGTGGTTTGTCACCAACATTGGGCGTATCTTGATTTCGGTATTTGTCCCATTTGTTACCTTTCTTGTTTTGTGGCGGGGTTTTATTTTCCTGCGAGACAGCCAGGCGCCTCAATTGGTGATTGTTGTGGTAGCGATTATTTGGGGCGTGGGCGGTGTTGCCTTGCTCTATCTGGCATCCAACTGGGTGATTGAGCAATTGCCGCAGGCGTGGACGCGCCGGTTACAGCCATTTGTTTTTGTTGGGCCAGCCATTGCTATCCTCTTCTGGTATCTTGCCATCCCTACCATCCGCACCCTGCTGTTGAGTTTCCAAGATGAAACCAGCACCACGTTTACAGGAATTGAGAACTATGTTTTTGCATTGACCGACCGTGTGATGCTTGAGGCTTTTCGCAACAATCTGCTTTGGATGATCGTAGGGACTTTCTTCTGTGTTAGTTTGGGGCTTCTGATTGCAGTTTTGGCAGATCGCAGCCGGTTTGAGACCATTTACAAAGCGATCATCTTTATGCCGATGGCAATTTCGTTCGTTGGTGCAGGGGTGATCTGGAAGTTCATCTACACGTATAAAGGCGAGGGTACGGGTATCGCAGAAATTGGTCTGCTGAATGCCATTGTGCTGGCATTAGGCGGGAAGTCGCAACCCTGGCTGCTCATTCCACCCTGGAATAACCTGTTTCTGATCGTGATTATGATCTGGCTGCAGACAGGGTATGCAATGGTGATCATCTCTTCTGCGATTAAGGGCATCCAAAGTGAGTTGCTGGAGGCGGCGCGTGTAGATGGTGCCAATGAGATCAGGATATTTTTCAGCATTATTATCCCGTCCATCAAAGGCACACTTATCACAGTTACCACCACGATACTTATCTTCAGCCTGAAGTTGTTTGATATTGTCCGTGTAATGACCGGAGGGAATAATGGCACGAATGTTATTGCCAATGAATTTTACCTGCAGCGTTTTACTTATGGACATACCGGACGGGCTTCTGCAATCGCCATCATTTTGCTCATTGCAGTTATTCCAATCATGGTTTATAACCTGCGGCAGTTCCGCGAAAGGAAGGCTTTCTGATGAGCGCAAAAACTGGCTTTAAACGACAAAAGTTGTTTTCCAGCCTTTTGGTGAATGGCGTGTTGGCTGTGATTTGTCTGATCTGGATCATCCCTGCATTGGGTGTTTTTATCACTTCTTTCCGTAACAGCGAAAACCTGTTTCGTTCTGGCTGGTGGACGGTGTTCCCACACCGCATGTATGTTGAAACTGGGGAAATCAAATTGGACAAATCGGTGGATGTTAATGGCATCATCAGCATTGAAGGGATCAATACCACGTTTGAGGAGTTGCGTAATGGTGTCATGCTTCCTGATGGACGCAAGCTGACCTGGTATGGCAATAAGCGTACCCGTTTGATCAAGGTTTCTGAGCTTAAGTGGCAGGGATTTGAGACCAGCCTGACGCTCAAAAATTACAGGGATGTCTTAACCGGGAAAGAAATTAGTTTCAAGGATGGCAGCGGTCAGGAGATTATCCGTAAGGGAAACAATCTTGGCGGCGCTTTTTTGAATTCGCTGGCAGTGACGATTCCATCTACGATCATTCCCATTCTTATCGCTGCCTTTGCCGCCTATGGTTTTGCCTGGCTGAATTTTCCAGGTAGAAAGTTGTTTTTCACAATAGTTGTTGCCTTGTTGGTCGTGCCGCTGCAGATAGCCCTGGTTCCTATTTTGCAGGATTATACCCGCCTTAACTTGAACGGAACATTCCTGGCAATGTGGATGGCACATACCGGCTTTGGTTTGCCGCTGGCAGTGTATTTACTGTTTAATTACATCAGCAGTCTGCCGCGGGATTTGCTCGAATCGGCGTTTATTGATGGGGCTTCGAACTTCACAATTTTTACGAGCCTGATTCTCCCCCTGTCAATTCCTGCGCTGGCTTCCTTTGCCATCTTCCAGTTTCTCTGGGTATGGAATGATTACCTGGTGGCGCTGGTCTTTCTTGGTGATAAGGCTCGGGTAGTTACCTATGCGCTGGCATCCATTGTAGGTGAGAAAGGTCAGGACTGGCATTTGCTGACCGCTGGGGCGTTTGTCAGTATGATCTTGCCGCTGACGGTGTTTTTTGCTCTTCAACGGTATTTTGTGCGCGGTTTGCTTGCTGGATCCGTTAAAGGTTAATGACAGGCACTCAATTGACAAAGCCACCCACATGGTATAAGCGCTCGGTCTTTTACGAGCTAAACGTGCGCACGTTTTATGACGCCAATGAGGATGGGGTTGGCGATTTACGCGGCGTTCTTGCCAAGCTGGATTATCTACAAGACTTGGGGGTGGATACAATTTGGCTGTTACCCATCACGCTTTCGCCATTGAGGGATGGGGGGTACGATGTCAGTGATTATTATGCTATCCATCCCGATGTGGGCACGTTGTCCGATTTTCGACAGTTGGTAGATGCGGCACATCAGCGCGATCTGAAGATTATGGTGGAGTTGATACCAAACCACACTTCAGATCAGCATCCCTGGTTTCAAGCCTCACGCGATCCAGCGCACCCCGAACATGCAGTCTATCGAGATTTTTATGTGTGGAGCGAGACGGATCAGCGCTATCGAGATGCACGCATCATTTTTCTTGACTTTGAAACGTCCAACTGGGCTTACGATCCGCTAAGGAAGGCATATTACTGGCATCGTTTCTATGCACACCAGCCCGATCTCAACTATGATAACCCACAGGTACAGCGCGCCATGATGCGTGTGATCCAGTTCTGGATCGATCAGGGGGCAGATGCCATCCGTGTTGATGCTCCCCCCTATTTGTATGAACGAGAGGGCACAAATTGTGAAAATCTACCCGAAACACATGCTTACTACAAACGTCTGCGGGCTTTTGTGGATGCCTATGCTCCCGGCACGATGTTGCTAGCAGAGGCAAACCAGTGGCCCGAAGATGTGCGAGCTTACTTTGGGGATGGGGATGAGTTTCACATGAATTTCCATTTTCCACTCATGCCACGCATTTTTATGGCTTTGGCAAAGGAAGATCGAACCCCTATTGAAGCAATCATGGCGCGCACCCCTGATCTGCCGGATATTTGTCAGTGGGGGGTCTTTCTGCGTTGTCATGATGAGTTGACGCTTGAAATGGTTACGCCAGAAGAGCGTAGTTTTATGTGGGAGTATTACGCCCCGGAAGAGCGTATGCGCCTCAACCTTGGGATTCGCCGCCGCCTTGCCCCGTTGTTGGACAATGACCCGCGCCGCATTCGTCTGGCAAATTCTATTTTGCTATCCTTTATCGGTTCGCCTGTTATTTATTATGGCGATGAAATTGGCATGGGGGACAATATCTGGTTGGAAGACCGCGACGGCTTGCGAACGCCCATGCAATGGAACAGTACCACAAATGCCGGTTTTTCAACTGCTCCTGCCGAAAAACTGGAAAGACCAGTGATATCGGAGGGGGATTTTGGGTATTTGAAGGTCAATGTGGATTTGCAGCTTGACGATCCGGGTTCGCTTCTCAATTGGATGCGTACCATGCTACAGGTACGAAAGCAGCATCTGGCTTTTGGAGAAGGAAAACTTCACTTGCTCCGCCCGGCAAATCGTGCAGTTTTGGCGTATGTTCGATCCCATGAAACAGGAAACTTGCTGGTGCTGAACAATTTATCTTCTCAACCGCAGCGTGTTGAGGTTGACCTTTCTGATTGGCGGGTTTCTTGTCTGCGAGATGCCTGTACAGGTTGTGTCAGGCAGGTTGTCCCAGACGCGGATATAGTTTTTAACCTCGAAGGCTACCAATACGCTTGGTGGATACTGGAAAAGGAGAATTGATGGCTTTTATACGTTTCCCAGATGATTTTTTGTGGGGCGCTGCAACTTCGGCGTACCAGATTGAAGGCGCCTGGAATGAGGATGGCAAAGGTGAAAGTATCTGGGATGTCTATACTCATCAGGCACATCATATCAACAATGGTGATAATGGGGACGTTGCCTGTGATCATTATCACCGTATGCCGCAAGATGTGCAGCTAATTCGAGATTTGGGGCTCAAAGTTTACAGGTTTTCCGCCTCGTGGTCGCGCGTTTTCCCAGAGGGCTATGGACAGGTGAATTCAAAGGGTCTCGATTTCTACAACCGCCTGATAGATCAATTGTGTTCCGCTGGTGTTCAGCCAGCTCTGGCGTTGTATCACTGGGATTTGCCGCAAGCACTGCAGCAAAAAGGGGGATGGTTAAATCGCGATACAACAGATTGGTTTGTGGAATATGCGCTGCAGATGTATGAGGCGCTGGGGGACAGGGTAGCTTTCTGGGATACACATAATGAGCCGCGTGTGGCTGCGTTTCTGGGCTATGGGGATGGTGTTTTTGCCCCTGGCATTGCCGATTACAGCGCAGCCTATCAAGTGGCGCATCATCTTCTTCTGGCACATGGTAAAGCTGTGCAGGCGTTTCGTCAGAGCGGATGTAAGGGACAGATAGGGATTATTCTTGATAGCGAAAATTCAGTGCCTGCCAGTGATCGCGATGCCGATTATGCGGCATGGCAGCGATATTACGAGCAAGATACGGGTCTTTTTGCGGATGCGTTGTTTAAAGGTGAATATCCATCTTCGTTGATGGATTGGCTTGGCCCGATGTCGCCGCGTATATTGCCGGGCGATATGGAAATTATCTCGACGCCTGTTGATTTCTTGGGTATTAATTATTATCGCAGTTCATTGATCTCGTTTGATGCACATGGTGGACATCTCAAATGCAAGGTGCAGTGGCGTACAATGCCCATGTGGGGACACACCGAAATTGGTTGGGGGGTGTATCCTCCAGGCATTAAGGAGGTAGTCAGAAATATACAGAACCGCTATGGCAATATTCCTCTTTACATCACCGAAAATGGATGTGCTACAAAGGAGGTCGTTGGCACGAATGGCAGCGTAGATGATACCGAACGGGTTGATTTTCTGCGGCGGCATCTTATGGCGGTGCATGAGGCGATACAGGAAGGGTGTAACCTTAGGGGGTATTTTGTATGGAGCTTGCTGGATAACTTTGAATGGGCGCTGGGATACGAGCCGCGTTTTGGGTTAGTGCGGGTGGATTACGACACCCTTGAGCGGTTTCCAAAGCGCAGCTACCACTGGTATAAAGCGGTTATTTCCGAAAATGGGTTTTGGGAATAATGGATCTCTCTTACCATGCTAAACGAACCTTTCAGCGGCTTTATCCCTCTTTAGAGGAACATTTTGCCTCTTTTGCTGTCAACCAGCCTGATGAATGGAAAGCGTTCACGTGCCGTCTTGAAAGGCATTTTGAGCCGCTTTTTGGGATTTTGTATCAGCTTTATGGCAATGTCTATGATTTTTATTATTATCTCGAACAGCTGCTGATTTGCATGGCAGAGGCATGGGAACAGCGTTCGCGCGAGTTGAAAGATCTGGATGCCGAACGTGAGCAGAACCCACATTGGTTTCAGTCGAACCAGATGCTTGGAGGTGTCTGTTACGTTGATCTTTTTGCTGGCAAATTGAGGGGCATTTGTGAAAAGATACCTTACTTCAAAGAGCTGGGGTTGACCTATCTGCACCTAATGCCTCTGTTTCAATGTCCTTCAAGAGAAAATGATGGCGGTTATGCTGTCAGCAGCTATCGAGAGGTGCGCGCTGATTTGGGGACAGTGGAGGAGTTGCAGTCTCTGGCACAGGAGCTGAGACACAATGGTATCAGTTTGGTGCTGGATTTTGTCTTCAACCACACTTCCAATGAGCATGAGTGGGCTACAAAAGCACGGGCGGGTGATCCTGAATATCAGGAGTATTTCTTTATCTTTCCTGATCGTAGTTTACCCGATTTGTATCAGCCGCATCTTCGAGAGATATTTCCCGAAGAACACCCCGGTGCGTTTACCTATGTTCCGGAGATGAAAAAGTGGGTTTGGACAACATTTCATTCCTACCAGTGGGATTTGAATTATCAAAACCCGGCGGTTTTTGTGAGCATGGTGAAAGAAATGCTCTTTTTGGCTAACATCGGTGTTGAAGTGCTGCGTCTGGATGCGGTTGCGTTTATATGGAAACGCATGGGCACAAATTGCGAGAACTTGCCCGAAGCCCATCTTATCATTCAGGCTTTTAATATGGTGGCGCGGGTTGCAGTGCCAAGCCTGACATTCAAGTCTGAGGCGATTGTGCATCCTGATGAAGTGATCCGTTATATCTCGCCCGGTGAATGTCAGTTGTCTTATAACCCCTTGCTGATGGCATTGCTTTGGAACTCACTTGCCACGCGCGAGGTGCGTCTTCTCAGACTGGCGTTGCAGGAACGCTTTGAATTGCCTTCTGGTTGTTCCTGGGTAAATTATGTGCGTTGCCATGATGATATTGGCTGGACGTTTTCTGACGAGGATGCGATCAGGTTGGGCATTAACGGATTTGATCACCGCAAGTTTCTCAACGCGTTTTACACGGGGCGTTTTCCGGGGAGCTTTGCGCGCGGGTTGTTTTTTCAAGAGAATCCCCGAACGGGAGACATGCGTGTTTCAGGCACCTGTGCATCACTGGCGGGATTGGAAAAGGCTATCTATGAGGAAACAGAAATCGAACAAAGGCTTGCTGTACGCCGGATTGTTTTGTTGCACGCGATCATCCTGACTATTGGGGGGATCCCCCTTATCTATCTTGGTGACGAGGTCGGCACGTTAAATGACTACTCGTATCGCCGTGATCCGGCGAAATCAAATGATAGCCGGTGGGTGCATCGCCCCTTTATTGACTGGCGTAAGATGGACAGGCGGCATGCCCCACATACATTAGAGGGGCAAATATACGGGGCAATCCAGCGCTTGATATCTTTGCGCAAGACGACGTCTGCTTTTTGCGGACAGGAAATGCGGGTGTTTGAGACAGGTAACGATCAGGTGCTGGGGTATGTCCGCAGCTATCAAGGGGAGCATGTTCTTATATTGGCAAATTTTGGTGAAACAGAGCAGCAGGTTTCAGCTGATCTTCTCAGATTGTATGGTTTAAGCTATCGCTTCGTCGACCTTTTTCGTGGGGGTGAAGTGCCTTTTGGAAATCTGACACTTGGTGCGTACGAAGTCTATTTTTTGCGGGCGGAATAGCAAAAGTTAATAGATTTCCACACCGCTGATAACCCAGCGCTCATTTTCAAATGTTAGATTGAATTTGCGCCGGGTGAGTTCGCCGCCAATCTGCAAACCAAAATCCACGCTGGCGCTGCCCGTTTCAAGCGAGACGGAGCCGGTCTGAAGGGCAAAGCCTTCAATGGGGGCATTGAAACCCAACAGACTGAGGGGATTGCTGCCGTTTAGCTGTTTTTTGAGAGACTCACTCAGGTATTGTTCCATCTCAGCTGGTGCAACCTGCGAGGCGATCAGAAAAGCCTGGGCGACTTTCTCCGGCGTTTCGGGGTATGCTCCATCGGAGGTGCTCAGGGCTTCTGGCGGGATGCCCTCGGGCGTATCGCTTCCCTGCCCATTCCAGGTGGGCAGGGGACGCGGCACGGTCGCAGCAGGCTGGAAGGGTGTTGGCGTTGAAGCGTCCATACCAGTGGACGGTTGATGAGACAGCGCCAGCCCGCTGCCTGAACAGGCAATGATTGTCAGTGTGATGCAAAGGAGAAAAAGGAAGCCTGGTTGTCTCATGGTGTGTTATTGGCATTCTTGCAAATTATATAGACGGCGAAAGTCAGGCGGGAATTCCTGCTTATATTCGCGAATCAATCTCATGCAGGAGGTTTCGAGCATTTTTTGGGTTTCGATGGGCAAACTATCCCAGTATTTTAAGTCCAGATAGGCATAGTCAAACCCATAAGCGTGCAATTTGGAAGGAACGGGGTCTTCGACCAGCTTTTCCCATTCCGGCTTGCGCGTATACAATCCGAGCGAAGAATCGGTTGGGCGTCCAAATACCACTGGAGCGCGGTGGTCAACCGGATCAAAGATCAGCGCTTGTGGCTCAAGCCGATTCCAGTAATCGCGGGTTGCTTGTGCATCGAGCTGGTTGAGAAAATTCGAATACACTGGCAATGGAGCAGCGATCATCTGGATGCCAAACAGAACCATACCGCCCAGCATGGTGATAAACAGGAGAAGCCCAATCCAAATCTTAAGGCCCTCAGAACGTTTGCGTCCCCATAACCACAACGCGGGCACTGCAAAACTGCTGCATATCCCCACGATCATACCCTGGGCGCGTGTCAGGGCGGTGATGCCTGCCTTGCTGGAAAGCTCGACAAAGCTCAACACAAGGCTGGCAATGCTGATACCAATCAAGCTGGCTTCAAACCAGCGCTGATACCGCAGCGCTTTGCTACCCCAGACGATGACCAGTGGAAGGACAATAATAATTGGCCCGATTTCCAGCAGGGCGAGGAATGCCTGCCAGGGGTTGGTCAGGGTCAAATACCCAAGATGACTGGAGAGCACGGCGGGGGGCCAAAAGAGCGAAAATTTGAAATCGAAGTAAGCGGGTCCGCTGGCAGCACCGCTGAGTTTTGCCAGCCATCCCTGAGCCAGCCCGGTGATCACCCCGCCCTGAAACAGCGAGATAACACCAGCAGGCAGGAGAATGCCTAGCCAGCGTGCAAGACTGGGAGGCAGACGCAGAGACCGCCTGCGTAGCGCTTCGAGCAGAATGACAAGCAGATATCCCAATCCTAGTGTGGCAAATGTGACCTCATTTGCCAGGGCTGAGGCTGCCAGAAGCGCGCTCAGCAGAACGCCAGCGCGCCAGCCGTGCCAGCGGTTGTGCGCCAAAAACAGCACTCCTCCGATGACCCCTGGCAAACCGCCTGCGCCAGCATGGTAGGTCATTACCGGTGTGGCGTTGAAGCCGTTGACATAAGCAAATGGAAATGGGTAGGGCCCGCCCCCAAAAGACGCCCACGGGTTGAGCAAAGCCGCTGCCAGGTTTTCACCGCTGCCTGCGCCTGACCCGATCATTTGCACCTGAGCTGAGATTCTCTCGATAATGGATTGCGGAAAAATGAGCAGCAGCCAGCGTGTCCCGCCCGCAAACGTTGCCATCAAGCCGCCCAGATAGGCAGCCAGCATATTGCCGGTAATGCGCTGCACCCAAAGCCCCGTCAGAAGGATCGAAAGCGCAAAACCAAAGCCGCGCGCCACATCCAGCGCTGTCCACACATATAGATTTCCCAGCTGCACCAGTTGAGCGGCAAACAGGGCGGTGAAATAGTGATAGCTAAAACTGACTTTGGGGTCGAGGGCAAAGCGGGGTGGTATATCGCCAGTGGCTATCAATGAGACAATAGGTAGATTCTGATAGTCGTCCAGAATAGCCAGCCCGCGCCCTACCACAATAAATACATAAGCCAGTAGCGCTAGTGTGATCCACTGAAGCGGGCGGATTTGAATGCTGAAAAGCTCACGCCAGCTATCCCTTTGCAAAGGGAAGGAGAGGGCAAGCCCAAGCACAAACACAGTTGCGGCTGCCAGCCAGCAAGCTGGCAAGAGCGGGGTGATCTGGGCGAGCAGGTTCGCCAGCCAGGTTTGTAGAATCAAGCCTACCCCCAGACCAGCTAGCGCCTGCTCGTTGGGACGCAGGTGAAATGCCCGCCGCACAAGCCACCACCCGCCAACTGTCCACAGCGCTGCCCAAAGGGCTACGGGAAGTACTTCTGTCAAGGTTTTGGATAACACAGGGTCACTCGCTCAGTCCAGGTCTGCACTCGCTGTCGTTGCGGAGTATCAAAAGCCATCATATCATAGTTCATGCTGTGATAAGAAGATCGTTTGCGGCATTGCCCCTACTTTCTGCGGTTTTCACTAAAGTAGGTGTAGATATATACCAGGTAGGTGCCCAGGGCAAACGTCCCGGTAATCCCCATGAAAATGGGAGAAAGCGGAGGGGTTGCTGCCCGAAAGAAGCTGGTGGAAGCCAAAAAAAACCATACCAGTGGGTGGAACCAGCGCAGAATGATTTTGCGCCATGGGCTGCGACGTTTTGCGGCTTGCGGGTTTCTCTCGCGGGGCTTAATGAAGACATAAAGAATTGCAATAACGATGCAAAGGAGACCCCAGTTGAAGTAAGGTACTCCCAGAAATGTATTATCCATGCTGATCTCCAATCGAATGACATCACAGGATGGGTTGCTGCGCGATCACTTTAATCAGGGTAGCCGAATCGACCTGTATATCCCCGCTGAGGAACTCAGGGCGTATATGTTTCTGCGCTATTTGAAAAGCGCGCGGGTTGCTCTCAAGTATCTCCACTGTTACGTTTTTGAAGCGCCGCTCAAATATCTGGCGGTATTGCCACAGGCGGTAGCGGTTGAGGTTGCTAGTGGGGTTGAGCAGTTTGTGCCAGACACTTGGGGAATATTTCAGCATCTCGAAGGGATATTTAAAGTAGTGGTCGCGCAGATCGATATAATGCAGGTGGATACCCTCAGGCGCGGTGATAGCAGCTAAAGCCTGAGTGATCCCCTCCACATCTTCCAGGTGCTCATACACAGATGAGGTCAGGACAATGTCCATTGTTTCCATGCGATGTCCCTTTACCAGCTTGCGGATGTCTCCGTTGATGACCCGTAACGCGTCTTGATGGGGGATGATATTGCCATCCTTTTCTTCCAACCATGCGCCATAGCGGGGCAGAAGGGTTCGGTTGTAAGGGGTGTCTGGCGCAAGGTCTGCCTCACAAAGCACTACCTGGCGCGCCCCCATTTCCAGCAGAGCACATCCCACTGCATACCGCCCACCATACCCCAGAATGAGCACGCGCTTGCCCTCCAAATGGCAACCAGCGGCTTTGAGAGCTTGTCGGTAACGCTCCGCCGCTTCGAGAGGGGCATCTGTTTCCAACCCAGGGCGGATGATCCAGCCTCGGCGTAATAAAAACCTTGTCAGCCACAAGGGCATAAAGTGGCGTATCATCCGTAGAGTGAAATAGCGCAGGTTCATGGTCAAAATTCGGAGAAGTTTTATTCGCAGTGTGTCGAGGCTTCAGGGACAGGAAAGCCCGGCAGCAGGAGGGGATTTAGGCTTAGGGACGAGGAGTTGCAGACCAACATCCATATAGGTGGCGGTTGGTTGGTAGTAGCATAAAACAGGTATGGAGACGTAATTCACCCAGGCGTTGTTCTCGTTGCCAAAATGGTACTGATCCGCCTGGAAGTTGATCCACAGCGGCTCGCTGATGATCAATGAAAAACGGTGAGCGGCGAGGTCTTTATAAAAGGGCTCAAAATAGGCGCGGTTGTCTGCCATTGCCTGATCCATGAGCAGCTTTTTTTCGTACTCCGGCACTAAGGGGACATCCTTGACGAAGCCAAAGGTGAGCAGCTGCCGCTGATCGATGAAGAGCACCTCTCCTGTGTCTTTGGCTTGCGCAACTGCCAGACGGGTATCGCCAAGCACTTCGTCAATTCTGCTTTGCGCTGGCAGCGTAAGCGGGGAGGCTTTCATCATCCCTTGTGAGGCAGGAATGGCCAGAGCAATGAGCAGCAACAGGCGCAGCCACCACGGCTGTTTTTCGGGATGGAGCAGCCAGTTAAACGCCCCTGCTTCCCATGCCAGGGCAGCGGCGAATAACAGTGTAATGAGGAACATATCCAGATTGTGTAGATTGCTGCCGCCGCCAATTTTGACACTGATGATGATGCCAACGACCAGGAATGCGGCAGAAGAGGACAGCAAAGCCAGTTTTTGCCAGATATCTAATTGCCAACGTTGGCGAATGGCAAAAAGGAACAACAAGGTGATAAGAGGAGCGGTTGCCATCAACAAACCGAGCAAAATGCCGGGCGGGTAGGTATTATTTGGCAGCAAACGATCCCAGAGCAAAGGCTGCCGGTTGACAACATTGGTGATACCTTCCACACTGACAGCGCTTGGGCCGCTGCTGGCGCCTGCCAGCGCGGCGCGAATCTGCGGCAGAAGATCAACAATACCGTAGCCACCAACAACTCCTCCGATAGCTAAAACAATAGCTCTTTGCCACCCCGTGCTGGCTGTGAGCTTTTGTTGAGATGTGCGCCACAGCGTTTGCCAGAAGTTTTTTCCCAGAGCTACAATAAACTCCCGTAATGAATGAGCTGTCAGCGGTGGTGCTTCGACCAGGGCGAGCATTGCTGCCCAGATGCTGGGGGCAAAGAGCCAGGTAAAGCGGCTCATACGCGTGGCGTACCCTGTTATCACCATCAAGATGAAGCCAAGCCACAGCGGAGTGCGGCGGGTGAGCGCGACCAGGATGGCGGATAGCACCAAAGGGGTGTAGATTGGACCCTGGTTGAGGAAAAGCAAAGACCACAACCCGAACAGCAGCCAGCCAAAGCGGTACTGCTTGCGTAAGGGCAGTATTGCCCAGCCAAGCAGAATGTAGGGCACACTGAAGACAAAGGCACTCCAAAAACGCACCCACCAGATGCTGATTCCAGGTATCAGGAAGGGCAGCCCCCAGAGGCTCTGCCTACCCAGATCAATAAAGGCGTTGATGGGCTGATTTGCAGGGTAGTCATACAATCGCCGCCCAAACAGGACAGAGTAATCCCACAGACGGTTGCCCTCTGACCAGTACAAACTAAAAGGATAACTGGTGGTGTTGCGAAAGGCATTCGCAAGCGCAAAGATACTACCATATACCACGATGGCGGCATACAGCCCTTTCCAACTGAACGAAGCTTGCTGGTCGGCGGCAAGCCATGCTGCGAGAGCCAGCGCAGTGAGGTAAATCATCAGACGGATGAATGTGCCTTGAAAATTAGTGTTCCAGTGGGTGTACAGATAAAACCAGCAGGGAGCCAGCGCTACGATACAGACAATGACCCAGCGTATCCAGCCTAGACGATTGCGCAGAAGCCGCAGGGGGCGCAGATGTCGGTCGAACCAGATTTGTGTCAGTCCCGCCAGGGAGATGGTGGCAGTCAGCATCAGCACAGCTAGCAGCGAAGGTGGTAGTCTGCCGCCGTGGGGCATAAGTTCCAGGTGGCGTGCAGAGACATTCTGAATGACACCCCACACAAGTGCAATGAGCAACAAAGTGGCAAACAGACGGAGGATGACGTTTGTTTTTTTGAAGGACATGGTCTGTGTCAGTTTGTTTTTAGCAGCCATCTGAGGTAATCTAGAACGACTCCCCAAAGGGCAGCAATGCGTTGTCGGGAATCGGGTGAGCGCGCCGCCCTCAGCCCGCTTCCATAGGTCTGATAGTGAATGCGCGCCGGGTCATACTGTGTGCGCGGCGTTTTTTGCTCCATTGGGTAGCCGATATTGATGGCGCAGAGTGGGGTAACCCCCGCTGGCAGGTCGAGCGCGCTTGAAATGCGTTTGACCAGGTTGTAAATAGGATAGATACCCACCCAACACGCGCCCAGTCCCAGCCCGGCAGCTGCCAGAAGGATATTTTCGGTGGCGGCGCTGCAATCCTGCACCCAGAACTTTTCCGCCACAATTCTGTTTTTGGCTATTGCCGGATTACCGCAGACGATAATGGTTAGTGGGGCATTGTGCTTTCCAAATGGCAGAAGATTCTGCACCTGCGCCAGCCTGGATGGATTGGTGATGACAATAAACTCCCAGGGTTTGGCGTTGGTGGCAGAGGGCGCTGCCATGCCTGCCTGAAGCAGCCGGTCTATGACTTCTTCAGGGACGCTCTGGGTGGTGAATTTGCGGATACTTCTGCGGGTAAAGATATGAGCGAGGATATCAGCCATTACTTATTGGTTTCATATCGAAAGAGTGTTGCCCCGCCTACATGCATCAGTTCGCTGAGACGCCCCTTGAAGAGAAACACATACGGCTCACTTTCAGTAACCATATAGGCGTTGCCATACACGTAATCCAGCCCGATGCGGTCGAGGTATGGCTGAATGTCACGGTTTTTCATAGCCATAAAATACTCATAGCTGTTCATTAACCCGTCCAGGTTGACGATGGTTCTATCCTTGATAAAGTATGCGATCACCCCGCCGCCAGTGGAACCAATGATAGCGCCGGGTTCGGTAACTTCCTCCAAAGCGCGAATCCCATCTACATAGGCGGTTTCATTTTCGGGTGGGATGGTAGGAGGGATGAGCGGCACCAGTGTTCTCAAGAAGCTGATGAGCAGCACACATATCAGCGCGGCGCTGATGGCTTTGGGGATGAGGTCTTCCAGGCGCAGACGGCGCAGGAGATTATAGGCGCATTCTACGAGGATGGCGCCAAACAGGGTAATGCAGACCATTTCGCTGATCCAGTACCAGTGGCGGGTATTGACATAGTAGGTGCCGTTGTAGTAAAACAGGTGCGCCAAGTTGGATGCAAACAAAGGGTAAATGCCCAAGTGGTGGGCTGAGCGTTTCACCTTTTTCCAGTTCAAAGAAACCAGGATCAGGGCGATTGCGCCAAAGATGGCGTTCCACAGCATGACAGTATTCTTGAAGATGGTGTCATCCTCGACCCCGATTGTTTTGAGACGAGCGTATCCGATGTCATTGGATAAAGCCATCGCCAACCCCCAGGCGCCACCTTTGAGGTTTTCGGGAAAGCCAAAAAACTGCCAAAAAGTTTCCACAGGGCGCCCATAGACGGTATAAAGCGTGCCCCACCAATGCTTGATTTGACCGCTGACGGGTGTGGGGGTGCCAAAATAGAGAAAGCTGGTAAACATGTAAATACCCAGCACAGTGGCGATGGGTATCCCATAACTCAGGGCAATTGCCAGCCAGGGCTTCCAGTTGCGGCGCAGGCTGCTTTCTGCGCTGGCAGGCGGGAAGAATGAGCGGGTTCTGGCGACCAGACGAAAAATTGCCCTTGAGACAAAGATCAATACCAATGTGATCCCCCAGTCGTAGAGTATCACCATACGGGGGAAGCCGTGGAATACCCTCAGCAGGGAGAGGGCAATCATCATGACGGCGATAATGACAGTAGGCAGGCTGATGGCAACCAGCCATCGTAGCAGTTGCCGCAGCCAGCTGCTCTGCGGGGTATGTCCATACAGCCCTGCGGCGTAGAAAATCACCGGTTTAATCACCAATGCCAGCCCAAGCATGACAAATGCGGTTTGAGAGTACTGTAGATAGATGTCTTTGAAACCCAGACGCAGAAAGTAGCTGACGAAAACACTGGCGGCGACCAAAATCAAATCGCACAGCAATAGATACCGAAGATTGTTGGCACGCCGCAGGACAAGCCAGATGCCAATCATCCCAGCCAGAAACAGGTTATCCAGACGGCTCAATATGGCGAGAACGGCAATAATGCCCAGCCAGCTTAAACGATTTGGGCTATCTTCCGAAGAAGGATAGTCGCTTTCATAGCGGGCGGTTTGGTAAAGTAGCAGGACGATAAAAAAGGCGCTGATGCCAGACTCCATTCCCAGCATGGTGGTTACAGCGTGAATGCCGGGGTAAAGTGCCCAGAAGAAAGCCATCAGTGCAGAGGCTTCTTTTGAGACTGCCTTTGCCAGCAAGCGGTACAGCAGGACAGCTGTCCCCGCATTGAGCAGGATAGAGATACATGCCAGCACGCGCAAAGGAAGAATGAGATCAAAACGCGCCAGATAGAAGATAGGGATACAGACCAGCATCCAGAGTGGATGAAAGCCGCTTGAAGTGGCAATGCCGTCAAAGGTAAAACCGCGCCCTTCACTGACGTTTTGCGCCACCTTGAAATAATAGAAAGCATCGTCGGTCTGATACCAGTTCATCAGACTGTTAGCGGGGGTAAAGACGACATAGATGTTTGCCAGGACGACGACGAGCAGCAAAAAAACTTCAAAAGGGACTTTGATTTTTCGTAACAATTTGATCCACCTCTTTATTCTGTTTCTAGCAGATGTTGTGAACGCCAGGCGCTCAGAAAAAGGTGTTTCTCAATATATTTGAAGATTTTACCAGAAAAAGGACTCTGTGCTAGAATTTGATATCGCTCGTACTTTCCAATTTCCAGGAGGCACGCATGTCTGATCACATTGGGATTGAATTTATGCGCAAAACGCGTTACGAATATCTTTCAGAGCCGCCGCAGAAGCAGGGCGTTCCTATGCCGCCGCTGCAAATCCCTATACCTACGGGGGCGCGGCTGGTTCATTTGCCAGACCCATCAATTTGCCACATGCCTTCGATTGATCTTCGTGCGGCAATCGAGCGACGCGAAACGTTGCGCCACTACAAAGATGTGCCGCTCAAGATGGAGGAGTTGACCTTTCTGCTCTGGTGCACACAGGGTGTGCGGCGCATCAGCGATAAGGGCATCAGCTTTCGCACGGTACCTTCGGCAGGGGCGCGTCATGCTTTTGAGACCTATTTGCTGGTCAATCGGGTTAAGGGTGTTACTGCGGGTCTTTACCGCTGGGCGGCACTGGAGAATGTACTGGTTGAGATGGACGCCTCGCCTGAAATTGCTGAGAGAGTGACGGAGGGCTGTCTCAGACAGAACCATGTGCTTACCAGCGCAGTTACTTTTGTCTGGGTGGCAGTGGCGGAGCGTATGTTCTGGCGCTATACGGAGCGCGGCTACCGCTATATGCTGCTGGATGCTGGGCATGTGTGTCAGAATCTGTATCTGGCGGCGGAGGCAATCGGCTGCGGCGTGTGCGCGATTGCGGCGTATGACGATGATAAGCTCAACGCGGCTGTTGGGGTGGATGGCGAGCGGTTGTTTGCTATCTATGCTGCGTCTTTGGGGAAGAGGTGATCACGAATCTGCGGCGATCATCCCTAAATCCTGCGGTGTTATGTGCATCCCTTTAAACGCCTCAAAGCTGAGGTGCTGAGCATCTGTTTTACCCTGCTGTTGCAGGCGTTCAAAGAGCGCTAAATAGCTTTCGGTGCAGCGCGCTTGCCAGTTGAGACCCAGCGCGGCAGCAAGAATTTCGATGCTGGTGGCGTCAGGCGCTTCGATTTCGACAAAGTTTCCGTAAGGCATCTCATCCAGCACAATCTGAGCTTCTGCAATTTCGTAGGTTGTGCGGTATTTCTCATACATGACGCTGACCTGATAGCCGAGCGCTTCCAAAAAGTGCTTGGCGGCTTCAAAACTGCTGACCTCAAACTCAATTTCCTGTCGCACGCTGACGAGACTGCTTTGCTGCGGCCCTTTGTAGGTCAGACGTGCAGTGTGGTCCTGGCGCAGACGCACGACGCGGTGGCTTTTGGTTAATGACCCGTCTGGCAGATCAAAACGCAGGTTCACCTCGTGCACGCGCGGGGTGATGCGTTCTGCTCCCAGTATTTGCAGACGCTCTTCAAGACGCGCCAGATCGTGCAGATAAAACTTGACCTCAATTTCCTGTTCGTTCATGGTTTGCTCCTCGATCTGAGAAATGAAGGCGCGCGTCTTTTATCCCCAGCACGCTCAGCGTGTAGAGCAGGCATATCACGCTCAGCGCAGCGCAAAAAGGCTGATTGACCTGGCTGACCTCCGAGCGCCATAGCAATAGGCGCTCCAGCCAGTACCAGGCGAACAGCCCTAAAACGCCCCAACGGGTCAGTGGGACGGACCATACAAGCCCTCGCCAGAGGCTCAAGGCGGCTGATAGGCTCAGCGCAGCGCATACAGCGCCGCTGACAGCCCGATAGATAGCCTGCCATGCGTCGAGTTGGGCCAGCCGTTGCCAGTAGGCAATGCTCTGTTGTAAACGCAAAAAACCGAACAATGCAGAAGCCAGAAGCCCGTATATCAGAAGCTGTAGAGCAAAGCTGCGAGAGGTTTTCATGGTTTGAATGAGATTTCCCAGAGGTGAACATGAGCAGGTTCGCGGTCGCGTATGCTGTGTATCAGGATGTTCGCCCGCTCGATCGACAGACTCCTGCGGAAGTTCAATGTGATTGTGCGCGGGTCGGGAGTTTCCTCCGCCTCCTGTGTAAAGAGCAGAGGTGTTTTCTGCCCCTGCAAATAGAGTTCAAATGTAACCCGCGTGGGTACACCGCCAATACGCACATCGGCAGCCTGAACAGTTTGTGGCTGGGTGAATTCCAACTGGATTTCCAAAGGGTTGGCTTCTGCGGTGCGCATCAGTGTTTCAGGGTCTCCGTCAAAGACGTTGTCAATGCTGCCCATATCCAGAAAGGAATATTTCACCTTTACTGGCTGGTTGTTAATGAGCACCTTACCTTCCTGTAGTATCAAGCGGGCGGCTTTTTCTTGGGCGAGTATTTCTTCAATGTTATCCACATAACGCAAGCGCATGAAGTAAAAGCCGGGTTTGCCGTTGGGATAAGGCAACGTCTTTTCAATGCGGATATCGGTGAATTTGCCGCTTGCGTAGATCTGTTGAAGTTCCTCGGGGATAACGACAAAGAGAGTTTTTTCGCTCAGGGGTTTAAGCTCGGTAATGTGCCCCACGATGCTGCCCATCTGGAACGGGAAAGGGTAGTCAAAAAAGAAGCGGGCAATGGTATCTGTGCCGTTCGCCCACGAAGGGGAGACGATCATTTCTGTGTCGGGGTGTTCCTTGAGATATGTTTTGATTTCTCCAAAAAGCTGCTTTGCGCCATACTGCATACCACCCAGACCGTAATCTGTGTACCACAGCGGTCCATTGACAAGTGCGTCGCGTGTCATCCAGATGTTAAATATTGCTAGAGGACAGAAGATTATCAAGGCAATTAGCGTATGGGCGCGCTGCCATCGCATTTGCAGCCATTGCGCCAGGCTGCAAATGCCCAGCGCAGCCAACAGACTGGTGGCAACCACAATGAAAAGGGCACGGGTAACGCCAATTGCCACCAGTGCAGCGCCGCTGGGCGCAACCAGTAGGGCAATCAGCAGTGTGCGGTAGGCGGGTTGTTTGATGTAACGGATGGCCAATCCCAAACCAAGCAGGAAAAATGGCAGTGTCAGTATCGAGAGGTGTCCGTAGCCTTTCATGGTGTGGCGGTCCATCTCCAGCCGGTTGGGAAGATACCAGTAAAACGGGTTGAAACCACGTCCGTATTCAAGCAGGTAGGTTGCCAGTTTCTTGTGTAAGGGGATGTCGCTGACCCAGTAGGAGCTCAGCACCTTGAGGTGTTGGATGTCTTCGCCCTGATATTCGATTTCGAAGCGGATGAATGGCAAAGCCAGGAGAAGGGCAAAGCCGATACCTACAAAAATTATGCGGCGCTGTTGCCAGTGGTAGCGCAGATCAGATAGCAGTAGCAGCACGGCGGTGAGGGCAATGACCACGCGCGCTGGACTATAGCTATAAAACGTCAGGGCTGCAAAAAGGATGGCGGGGAAGAGGTAATGCGGCGAGGAAGTGCGGTACAAAAGGTAAAAGTAAATGAAGACCGCAAAGAAAGTCGTTGCCAGCCCGGTTTCAAATGCGGTGCGCGAATGTAGAAACCAGACCGGCGTGGTGGAAAGCAGCAGAGTCGCTGCCCACCCATGCGGCAGACGGAAAATGCGGTGGATGGTTAACCCCACACAGATGGCTGCCAGTAATGTGATCAACACACACACCCCGCGAGTGACCCAGATGGATTTTCCAAACAGAAGGTAAGGAATGAGCTGGACATACACGGAAGTGCTCAGATTGTATTGATAGCCATTGTAAAAATATGTGGGGAAGAATACCTTCTGGGCGTTGTAAAATCCATCGCGCACCAGGTCTGCCGCCAGCACGGTCTGTGCGGCTTCATCGGTAAAGAAATAAATTGGGAAGTCGGTCAATCCTACCAGGCGTGTGATGAGATACAGCGCCAGAGCCAGCGCAAACAAAACCCCTTCAGAAATTTGCTTTTTGGTTCTGATTTGTAGCCGATTCCGTACGCTGGCGCTGATTTTCTGCCACTTAATTGTGCTGGCAGCAGCGTACATGGCATCTGTTGAGGGAGCCGTTTGCTCTTCGGCAATCGGCGCATAAGATTTTGACACAACGGAGACGTTGCCCGCTTCGCGCGCTTCCACTGTGATGGAAAGACGCGTGCCAGCAGGTATCTCGGCGCGGATGGTCAGTTTTGACTTGCCAACCGTGATAGAGGTTTCGTTTTCTTCCGGTTTTTGGCTGATCTCGTGATGTTCCATTGCGGTTTCTGGCATCTTGAGCGCATAATCTGCTAATCCAAATTATAGCATGTAGCCTTTAGCAGCCTGTCTTTGCGGTTTCTGAAGAGAAACAGGCTTTTTTGCTGTTATGGACGGATAACCAGCCATACACCAGCAAAAACGATGAGAAAGCCTGCCAGGCGTGGCAGGTCGAGAGGGCGTATCGCCGCGCCAAGCAGCCCAAAGTGGTCGAGCAACGCGCTGACAACGAGCTGCCCAGCCACAATCACCAGTATTGAGGATGCCACCCCAACGCGCGGGATGGTGAAGGAAATGGCGCTGATCACCGCCAGCCCAAGTACACCGCCAGCCAGCGCGTACCATGGCACACTGCGCCATTCTGCCAGGTTGCCGCCGCCTTTGGACAGGATGAGTAGAAAAGAAGCAAGACTGCCCCCAAGGTGGATGATGAAGACACTTTCAATGATGCCAAGTCGTTGGCTGATCATGCTGGAGAGCGGCCCCTGCAGCCCCACAGCCATTCCGCCAAGAAGCCCAATCAGGATAACGGGTGCAATAAGGGTCATTTTTTGTCCTTGTTTGTTCGATTGTGCCAATCTAATGCAATGTTTATTTTCTTTGTGTTCCCCGAAGTAGTGATATGATAGGGGACTGATGGGTTTTTACAAAAGGTTCTCGAACCTGCTTCTATTTTACTTCCTGTTGGCGGTTGTGGAAGGGGTGTTGACTTTATTCTTCACCTTGTCCATCCCAAGCGAGGAACGCAGCCGTCTTGTGTTGGGGTATTCGCTGCCGCGTATTTTTATGGTGATAATAATCCTGGCGCAGCTGCTGATTTGCTTTTGGGCGCTATGGCATGTGTGGCGTAACCCTGCTCGTGGTGAGCGCCTGGCGGTGGCGTTGTTGAATCAGGGGAGATGGCGCTCGATGATTGTCTGGTGTTCCAAGGTGCTAGTACTTGCCGTGTTGCTGGTTCTGATTGCGCCGGTGGGGTGGTTTGAGGGTTATCGGGCATATATTGATCGCTTGAAGCCGTACTTGGTTTGGACGGGGTTGCTGGGAGTACAAACGCTGTTTCTGGTTTCCTTTAGCCAGAGATATGCAGGGGTTGCTTCTTTTCTGGATGGTGGGCATGTTGGAGAAGACTCTGCAGGCATAAGACATAAATGGGGAGCAATCTTGTCACTGCTTATGTTTCTGGCTGTGATGATTTTGCCTTCTGGCGTCGAGGCGTGGTTTGATGGCTTACCGTGGTCGCAGCCTCTTGAATTTCTGGCACTGGCGGCAGCTTTTCCCTTTCTGGCTTTGTTCGCGTGGCGCTTTCTTTGCCGCAGGGCGGTGATCATTACGCTGGCGGCACTGCTGGTGGTTAAACTGGGGCTTGCCTTTTATGCGCCGTGCAGCGGCTGGAATATGTATGTGTATGCCTCACCTGAGGCAATGGCACAGAACGACTGGCAGCGTACCTACACAACGCTGATGTATCCGCATCTCTCTGAGATTTTTCGATCCCCGTTACGCCATCGGCTTGAGTTCCCTATTGAATGGAAAACAGTCTATGGCTACGAGTCGGAGAAGCCGTATCTGGGGGTGGCTTTGACTGGTTTTGTGCGTCTTCCACCCGATACACATTTGGCAATTGTCGCCACTGGTCTGGAAGACGGTTGGGCAAAGGCAGTCACTGTTTCGGGTGAGGAATGGGAAATTCCCATTGTGAACAGTCTCGAAAGCGCGGCGCAGATGTCTTACGAAACACTCCCCGCTACGGTGGTACGGGTCAACGTGTTCTTGGTGTATGGTGAGGGAAATTGGTCTCTGCAGCCGGTTTTTGTGTTTCCGGGTGGCACATTGGGAGATTTGCATGGACGAGGGGTGATGTGGCAGACGGCGGAGGGAGCGGCAATGCCACAATGGGTGGATATGGCGTTGCGTATGATTGGGCGCATCCTTGATGTGAGTTTGGTGATCTTCTTGCTGTTGTGGCTTATCTGGGGTCTGCGGCAGCGGATGTTGCAGCGTGATTTGGATCATGCGGTCATCCTGCTTGCCATTGCGGGTTGCTGGATGCTGCAAGTCCTTAAGCCATTTTTTTCATCCAAAAGCGCAGTTCCTGTGCTTGGGGTGAGTCTGCTGATAACTGGCGCGCTTTTGATCCTCTGGCTGTTCAGGCGTTTGCGTATTGGTTTGACAAAGGAGGCAGGTATGCAAAACCTGCCAGCGGTTGCACTGCTCGTGCTTGGCGCGCCACTGTTGTCTTTCTATGCAGGCAATCTGGCGAGCGAGGTGGGGAGAATTCAGATTTACACAACGGGGAGCGATCCGCTGACCTATCAAGTTTTTGCCCGCCAAATTTTTGTGGAAGGGGATTTTTGGCACAGGGCAGATGCGGTATATGCGTATCAGCCGTTGTATCGCTATTTTGCTGGGCTGCTGCACCTGTTGTTTGGGCAGTCCTCGGCAGCGCAGAATATGCTGGATGTCTGGTCAGTGATTGGGGCGATGATGGCGCTGGTTTCGCTGGGGGGATGGCTGCAGATTGCACCAGTCTTTTCGCTGGCGGGCGCTGTTCTGTATCTTGCGATTGGGTGGCTTACACAATTCAATGTGCTGTTGGGAGCGGGGATGCAGGAATATGCCGCCATGCTGTTTGTCATGTTAACGGCATGGTCGGCGGCGCAGAGGGCATTTTTAGGATGGCAGAAAATTCTCCTGACCAGTCTGTGTGGCGTATGCGGGCTGCTTTTGCGCAATGACCATTTGGGTGTGCTGGGTGCGGCGGCGCTGCTGGCAATTGAACCTCTGCAGGGCAGTCTACGTTGGGTGTGGGCGATGCTTTTTACGCAGATGATCCGGCAATGGAAGACGGTCTTGATCCCAGGGATTGCCATCCTTGGCGGGCTTTTGCTTCAGGCGTTGCGCAATTATGCAATAGGGGGCATGTTTGTTGTCAATCAAACCCAGAACACGACTTCGGGCTGGTATCATAGCCTGGGCGAGCGGATTGGCGGCGTTTTGCTGATTCTGAATAGTGGTCTGTCGGCGGATTTCTTTTCGCCGGGTCTGGTGTTTGTGGCGCTGGTTCTCTGGGCTGGGACGTTGGCGGGGGTGATTGCGTTGGTGTGGCGCAGGGGGGCGCTAGCGCGCTATAACCTCAGTCTGGCTATCATGCTGGTTGCCCTGCTGTTGCCTTATCTGTTTTTTAAGCCTACCGCTACGCCGCCGCGCTGGAGCATACACCTGCTGCCGCTGGCGGTGCTTTCGCTGTCGGTGCTGGCTGCGCGCTTGTTTGAAAAAGCGAATGGGAAAGATTTGCCGCAGGGTGTATAATATTTTTCCTATCATAATCAAAAGCGGCTGGATCATGTTTAGAGCCTGGCAGATGCCACAGAATTTTATCAGGCGGTGAAAGATGAGCATTTTTGATCATCAGCGGTTAACCGATACCACTTTTAAGCTCGATGTTGAGCGGATGCGCAAGGGTTGGTACACCGATAAGTACTTTACTAATATTGCCAGTATGCTGGCTGTGTTATCCGAGCGTGGCTATGTGTATCAGGGGCAAAAGCATCGTTTGCCGCCTGGCGTCTCCCCGGAAGGGATCGCTTGCGGCGATTTGGAAGTGGAGATGCAATGGTTCACACGCCGTCTGGGAAAGACGATTGTGGTGGGGGTGGATAAGGCACTCGAGATGTTGCGGCACTGCACCGGTTATTGGAATGGTAGCCAGTTTGTCAACACAGCGGATCGGTTGATGGTGTGGGCGGTGGAAGATGGGTGTGTTGTTTTTGGGGATGGCGACCCCAAGAATGTACAGCCGGTGCTTAAAGTGAGGGGACGCTATCGAGATTTTGCCATTCTGGAGACCCCTACACTGGGCATTCTGACGCGCGCCAGCCGTGTGGCGACCAATGTCTATAACACGCTGGTTGCGGCGCGTGGCAAGCCGGTTCTGTTCTTCCCGGCGCGTTTTGATTTACACGAGGTACAGGCAGCAGATGGATATGCCTATAATATTGCGGTTGAGCGGTTTAATCTGGATCATGCCAGCGAACTTGGTCCATTTGTCTCGACAGATGCACAGGGGGACTGGTGGGGCGGCGCTGGGGGTGGGACGATTTCTCACTCGGCGATAGCCTGTTTTTTGGGCGATACTGCCGAGGCGATGATTGCCTTTGCACAAGTGCTGCCGGTAGAAATCCCCCGCATCGCGCTGGTGGATTTTAACAATGATTGCGTCAATGATTCACTGCGTACCTGTCGCGCCATGTTTGATCGCTATTACCAATTGATGGAGGATGGTCAGGCTGCAGAAGCAGAGCGTTATCGTCTCTATGGGGTGCGTCTGGATACCGGCAAAAACCTGCGCGACCTTTCCGTCCCGCCGCTGGGTGATGCCGAACTGGATTTGGGGGTTACACCGCGCTTGGTTTTTGCAGTGCGGCAGGCTTTAGATTCTGCCTGGGAAAGCTGGGATATTCCCAAGAAATGGTGCGAGGCAGCGGAGCAATATTGCCGTGCAGTCAAGATTGTTGTCTCGGGCGGGTTTGACCCGGAGAAAATCCGTCGTTTTGAGCGCTTGAGCGTTCCTGCGGATATTTATGCGGTGGGATCGTCATTGTTTGATAACCATGCAGCAACAGTGACAGATTACACCGCGGATGTGGTGCGGGTGAAGGTGCATGACGAATGGATTGATTTGGCGAAAGTAGGTCGCCAGCCCTGTGATAACCCCAATCTTCAGCGCGTTTGGTAAGCCAGTGCTACCCAGTCGTTGATCTGGCGTTTTTCGATCAGGTGCAAGCTGGCGCGCTGTGCGCTGGCATCCACCCTGTGGATTTGCTCATCCAGGATGCCTGCCAGAATTAAAGTTCCTCCCGGCGAGAGGGTTCGTTCCAATCCCTGTCCCAGCATTTCAATCAATATTGGGGCAAGGATGTTTGCCAGAACAAGAGGTGCTCGTCGTATAGAGAAGCAGCCGTTCAGGATATCTTGGAGTGAACCCTGACCAACTTCAATCTGTTTTTCGACGCCGTTAGCGGCGGCATTTTCGCGTGTGCCGCGCAGCGCAGCAGGGTCAATATCTACCGCCAGGGCATGGCGGCTGCCAAGCTTGACAGCTGCAATCGAAAGAATTCCCGATCCACAGCCAATATCAATGACAGGTTGTTCGGGGTGAACATACGTCTCAAGCATTTCCAGACAGAGCTGTGTGCTGGGATGTGTTCCGGTACCGAATGCCATGCCGGGGTCAATGCGCACGGGGATGCGGGTGGCATCTTGCCGTTCTATCCAGGCGGGCAAAATCAGTAATTTATTGCCAATAGGGATAGGATGATAATGTTGTTTCCAGGCTGTCATCCAATCCTGGTCATGGAGGGGACGGTAAACAGGTTCGGGAAGCGGCTGTATCTGGCTGAGGTGCCATAACGCTTCATTCAGGCGCTGGCGTGTTGCTTCGATGTGTTCGTCAATTGGGATATATCCATATACGCGCACAGTGTCCAGCGGTGTTCCCGTGTCATCTTCGTTGAGGAAAGCAACACTGCTTTCAACCACAACCCCGTTGGGTATAAAACGACCGAGAACTTCGGCAACGGCTTCTGCCAGCTCATTGTTCACGGTGAGCGAGACTTCGAGCCAGCGCGCTTCATCCACCGAGCACTTCCTTAAGCCGGTCAAAGAAGCCGCGCTCTTGCGGTTTTACCTCGCTGCCCAAAGTTTGTGCCAGTTCCTCAAACAATTTGCGTTGTTCGGCAGAAAGACGGGTTGGGATGTCCACATTGACCACAACGTGTTGATCGCCGCGCCCGCCGTTACGCAAATGCGGTACCCCTTTGCCTTTAAGTGTGAACATCTTGCCGGGTTGCGTGCCTGGGGCGATTTTCAGGTTTGTTGTTCCGTCTATGGTTGGCACCTCAATATCAGCACCCAGCGCAGCCTGGGCAATGTTGATATTCAGATCAAGGATAATGTCGTCGTTGTGGCGGCGGAAAAATTTGTGCGGCTTGACCTGTAGTTCAATATACAAATTGCCGTTCGGGCCATTATTGGATCCCGGCTGTCCTTCGCCAGCCAGGCGAATCTGTGTACCGTTGTCAACCCCTGCCGGGATGCTCACAATCTTGCGGACGGTGCGGCGTTCCAGCCCGCGCCCGCGGCAGGTGTGGCACGGCGACGAGATGACCTCTCCCTGACCATTGCAAGTGGGACAGGTGGATACCTGCACCATAGAACCGAGAAAAGTCTGCCGCACTGTGCGCACTTCTCCCTGCCCGTTGCAAGTCGAGCAGCGTATTGGTGAGGTGCCTGGCTCCGATCCTGTCCCCCGGCAGGTGGAGCAGATTTCATCGCGGGTGATTTCAATTTCTTTTTCGGCGCCAAAGACAGCTTCCTCGAATTCTATCTGCAGCCGGTAGCTGAGGTCAGCCCCGCGCCGCGGGGTATTGCGCGAGCGGCGGCGCCCGCTGCCGGTTGTGCCAAAGCCGCCAAACCCAAAACCGGCGAACAAGTCCTCAAAGAGATCACTGAAGTCCATGGTGGACCAATCAGGCATTCCGCCCATGCTGTTGAGGCCTTCCCGTCCGTAGCGATCGTAGAGGGAACGTTTTTCCGGGTCGGAGAGCACCGCGTAGGCTTCATTGATCTCCTTGAAGCGTTCCTCTGCATCTGGAGATTTGTTGACGTCAGGATGGTATTCGCGGGCGCGCTTACGAAAAGCAGACTTAAGCTCTTCTGCGGAGGCTGTGCGCGGCACACCCAGGATCTCGTAGTAGTCGCCAGAAGTGGTCATACACTTTTACTTGCATTCAGGAAGGGGCGCACAAGCTGGTGCGCCCCCGAAAAATTCACGAGGCATATTGTATCACGCTTAGGCGCTTTTGAACTCACCGTCAACAACATCGCCGTCGGAGGGTGGTGGTGTTTGCCCTTGTGTGCTGGCCCCGCCTGCGGTTGTCTGTTCACCTGTCTGCTGGTACATGCTGGCGCCAACCTGTTGCACCACCTGCCCCAGTTCTTCAGTGGCTTTGCGGATAGCGTCAATATCTTCACCGTTCATCACATCACGCAGTTTTTTGATGCCTTCTTCAGCCCGCGACTTGACCTCGGCAGGGATTTTATCGCCATAATCGCGCAGCGTTTTTTCGGTGGTGTAAATCATATTATCAGCGTGGTTGCGGGACTCGATCAACTCCTTGCGGCGACGGTCTTCCTCAGCGTGGATTTCGGCTTCCTTGCGCATTCGTTCTACTTCAGCCTCCGAAAGTCCAGAGGATGCAGTGATGGTGATATGTTGACTGCGCTGGGTAGCTTTATCCAGAGCGGTTACCTTGAGGATGCCGTTGGCGTCAATATCAAAGGTAACTTCAATCTGTGGAATGCCACGCGGCGCCGGTGGGATACCATCCAGGATAAACCTGCCCAGTGATTTGTTGTCTGCTGCCATGGGGCGCTCACCCTGCAAAACGTGAATCTCGACCTGTGTCTGGTTATCAGCCGCGGTGGAAAAAATTTGGCTTTTGCGGGTCGGGATGGTGGTGTTGCGCTCAATAATCGGGGTGGCAACTGCCCCAAGAGTTTCTACGGATAGTGTCAGCGGGGTAACATCCAGCAGGAGGATGTCTTTAACTTCGCCGCCCAACACACCAGCCTGAATCGCTGCACCGACAGCGACAACCTCATCTGGGTTGACTCCCTTGTGGGGTTCTTTGCCGAACAATTTGCGTACAGCCTCCTGCACGGCGGGCATACGTGTCATACCACCTACCAGGACGACCTCGTTGACATCGGAGGCTTTGATGCCAGCATCCGAAAGGGCGCGCTGGACAGGGTCAAGGGTGCGTTGGATCAGGTCTGCGGTGAGCTGCTCTAGTTTGGCGCGTGTGATGGGCATGACAAGATGCTTTGGGCCAGAGGCATCTGCTGTGATATAGGGCAGGTTAATTTCGGTCTGCATGACGCTGGAAAGCTCGATTTTAGCTTTTTCGGATGCCTCGCGCAGACGCTGGAGTGCCTGGCGGTCCTGACGTAGGTCAATACCGGTCTGCTTTTTGAACTCTTCAATGAGGTAATCCATCAAACGCTGGTCAAAATCATCACCACCGAGGTAAGTATCACCCGAGGTGGAGCGCACCTGAAAAACGCCTTCGCCTACGTCGAGAATGGAGATATCAAAGGTGCCACCGCCAAGGTCATAGACGGCAATAATCTCATTCTTCTTCTTGTCCAGTCCATAAGCCAGCGAAGAAGCTGTCGGCTCATTGATAATCCGTAACACTTCCAAACCGGCGATTTTTCCGGCATCCTTGGTGGCGTTGCGTTGGGCATCGTTGAAGTAAGCGGGCACGGTGATGACCGCCTGAGTAACCGGTTCGCCCAGATACGCCTCTGCATCGGCTTTTAGTTTGGACAAGATCATCGCTGAGATTTCGGGCGGCGAGTATTCTTTTTGGTCCAGAAGGACGCGCACATCGCCGTTGGGGGCTTTGGTAACCTTGTAAGGGATGCGCCCCATCGCCTTTTTGACTTCGGGGTCATCGTATTTGCGTCCCATAAAACGCTTAATTGAAAAGATGGTGTTTTCTGGATTGGTGATTGCCTGATTGCGCGCCACGCGCCCGACAAGCCGTTCGTGATTTTTATTAACTGCCACAACTGAAGGGCATAGACGCTCGCCTTCTGATGTGGAGATGACAACCGGTTCGCCGCCCATCATGACGGCTACAACAGAATTTGTCGTTCCCAAATCAATGCCTACAATTTTACCCATGGTATCCTCCTTATTTTGCTACCCGCACCAGCGCCGGGCGCAGAACGCGATCGCCGATCAGATAGCCTTGTTGAATAACCTCGATAATCTCACCACTTTTATGGTCTTTGCTCTCTTCGTGAGAGATCGCCTCGTGCCGATTAGGGTCAAAAAGCTCTTCTTCTGCTGGAATACGCGTGACCCCTTCGGACTCGAGGATGTTTTGCAATTTGCGAAAAATCAGCTCAATCCCGTCTGCCCAGGATGAGCCTTCTCCCTGTGTGGGACGGTTTTTAAGGGCGCGCTCCATGTCATCGAGAATGACAAGGTATTTTTTGATAATTCCTCCGCTCAGTGTTTGTCTGAGCGTTTCCTGTTCGCGCTCGATGCGGTTTTTGTAGTTTTTGAAATCAGCGCGCTCACGTTGCCAGGATTCGAGATGTTCCTGCGCTTCTTTGCGCATCTGCTCGACATCCTGCTGCATTTTCTCGTATTCACTGATGGTTAATGCAATCATTGGTTGCTCTTCTTTTCTTTCAGAAGCAATTTCCTTGCCAGATTTTGACATCTCGGCAGGTGTTTCGGGAGGACTGTTTGCCTCTTCCATTTTGTCTTTAGGGATTCTCTCTTTTGCTTTCGCCATGAGGTTACCTCGTTTGTGTGGTTATTCGACCAGGGTTTCACTAACTAAATCGCTCAAAAGGCTAGACATGAAACGAACAGTGGATATGGTACGCCCGTAGGACATGCGCATTGGACCAAGCACACCCAGAGTGCCGGAGGCTAACCCCGGAACACCGTAGCGCGAAAGGACAATGGCGCACTGACGTAGTTCTTCCCAGGTGCCCTCGCCGCCGATGAGGACTTCTACGCCGCCAAAAGAGCTGTGCATCAGTGTACGGGTGAGCACGTTTTGGAGAAGGCTGCGTTCTTCGAGAATGCGCAAGGTGCGGCGTCCGTCTTCCGTACCTGAAAACTCGGGTTGGGACATAATGTTGGCAATTCCGTCCAGGTAGATTTCTCCGGCTGCCAGCGTATCCTTATGCTCGATTTCTTCTTTAACCCAGCTGATGACATCTTGCTCGAGTGAGGGCAGAGTGGAACGTGAGGAATATACATCCTCGAAGTCTTTTCCCTGACAAAGCTGATTGATGCGGTCGGCGGTGGCTGAGAGCTGCGCTTGGCTGACCGGTTCGCTGAGGGTAACCAGCCGCTGGTGGATTTCGCCTCCCACCATAACGACTACAATCAACACCTGCCGCCCGCGCGTGGAGATCAATTCAATGTGTTTTACACGCGCCCGTTCAGGATGCGGGGCGGTTATCATCGAGGCGGCATGTGATTGGTGGGCAAGCACCGAAGCGGCTAAGCGCATCCACTGCTCGACATCGCGCCGCGTCTGATAAAACTGGTGGCTGATCATCCGCTGCGTTGAGTCGGGCAGATCGGTCTGGTGCAGCAGTCTGCCGACAAAGAAGCGGTAGCCCTCTTCAGTCGGCACACGCCCGGCTGAGGTGTGGGGCTGCCGCAGATAGCCGCGCTCGGTCAAAGATGCCATCTCGTTGCGCACGGTGGCGGAGCTCATTTCCAGCCGGTACTGGTCAACCAGCCCTTTGGAGCCTACTGGTGTTGCCGTGCGGGCGTACTCGTGAATGATCAGGGTCAAAATCAGCTTTTGACGTTCGGTTAGCTCTTCCATTTTCTTTTGCGCCTTTTAGCACTCTCTTGTTTAGAGTGCTAAAAATCTGTACATGATAATACCATGCCTGTTGACCTGCGTCAAGCAGCAGGGGAAATTATTAACAAATTTTATATACAATACACGGCGGGTCAGTCCTGCTGAATGAAACCAATCGCATCAATAGCGATGTCGCCCAGAGTTCCCCCTTTGATGTCCATTTGCGCCGATAGGTTTACGGAATTGCCATAAACCGGGCTGCTGGCGTCCCATACTTTGAGCGACACCCATTGTCCCGGGTAATTGACTTGGTTAATCAGAATGGGCTCGCCTTCGAGAAACTGGTCGTTTGCCAGGACACGGTAGGTAACACCAGCTTTGTTGTGCGCAGATGGTATCCAGGCAATGACCTCGTATTTGCCAAGCGGCAGGGCTTCCTCTAGTTTCCAGGTTACCTTGATGTCCTTGTTTGGGTTGGTGGCAATCTGAAATTGGTCTCCCCATGCCAGCGCGTCTTGAACTGGCAGGATAAGTTCTGCGCCGTCAATGCTGGCGTTCAGGTCATCTACCAGATACTTGAGACGGTCAGCTGGCAGTGAAGCCAACATGGACGCGGCAGATGCAGGCAGGGGTTCAATCAGCACACGATCAATCGCAACGATAGAAAATTCATCCCGTACTGTCCACTCGGTATAGATAGACAGAATGTCGAAGTTGTTGTCCAGGTAATATACCCCAATGCTGCGCCACAAGTCGCTGTACTGGGCGTTTTCTCCTTGGCTGCTGCGATAATTGAGGCGCGGCTGTCCAAGTAACGGCTGCAGGTCTCTGCTTCCCAGTCTGACTTTAAAATCCAGGCTGCCGGCAGAACTATATAGCGTGTCGAGCACGTAGATTTCGTACAGACCACTGGCGAGCGGGACATCCATTACCCATGCCACCTGCCCCGCACCGAAGGTAGCATAGTAAGCCTCAGGGAATTCAATGTTACCAAGCTGCTCCGCGATACGCGCCGAAGAGTACCACTGCGGATGGGTGAAATCGGGGCTGGCAATGACATTTTTGTCTTCGTTGAGCACGATTGGGGGATTAAACAATCCGGGTAGGGGCGGGTCCAGCAGGGCTATGTCTGCAACCACATACGCCGAAGGCGGCATGGAGGTCATGGTGGGAGTTGGCTCAATGGTCGGCGTGCTGGTCGGGCGAGGCGTTCGGGTTGGCAGGGGGGTGATGGTAGGGAAAGATGGGGTGGGTTGTTGAGCGCTTCTTAGCCATTGCTGCATCAGTGGGAAAAACCACCAGATGAGAAAAGCGATGGTTGCCAGTGCAAGGATGATAATCAGCCATTTAATCCAGGCAAGGCTTGTGGTGTGCGGATGGTCGGGAAGGCTTTTTTCCTGAATACCATTGGCGTTTTGTATATCGCCATCTTGTATGTCCGGGGGATGTTTTTGATGAGGAGCGTCTTGCATCTGTGTATCTGTAATCAGGCGGGTTTTTGGTTAAGTAGGTCGTTAAGGGTTTTGAGTAACTGGTCGGTTTTGATGGGTTTAAACAGACAGGCATAGGCGCCCAAGTGCAGCGAAGCAATCGTCTCACTCTGTCTGGCTTGTCCGGTGAGCATGATGATTGGCAGTTTGGGCTTGACGCGTCGGATAATCTTTAGCGCGCTGATGCCGTCCAGATTGGGCATACGGATATCCATTAAGAGAGCATCCCAATCGCTTTCAATCGCAGTGATGACTGCCTCCACACCATCATACACACTGGCAGTCTGGTAGCCTTCCATGCGCAGCTCATCTGCTAGATAATCTGCCAGGTCTTTTTCATCATCCACGATAAGAACACGATTGCCGATAGGACATCTCCTTCCGTGATGGCGTTTTGCGTGCGCTTTCAGGAAACTTTGTTGCCGCACTCTGCGCAGAACTTTGCACCTGGCAGTAGCTTGGCGCCGCACTTGACACAGGTGGTTTCGACTTTGAGTTTGGCGCCGCAGTTGGGACAGAACTTGGCGTTGGTATCCAGCGGGGCTTCGCATTGTGGGCAGGTGGCGCGGATGGTTTGACGCCAGTTGCCCTCAGCCAGTTTTTTGTCCTCTTCAGCCATTTTGGCATGTGCCCAGACTTCTTCAACCGATCGGGAAGCCTGTGCAGCGGACATTTCGACGCCGATATCAGGGGCGCAGTTTTTGCACAATCCGCGACGGGTGTTCCAGCAGCTTTTACGGCATACCCAGGAAGAGCAGCGCGGGCATTGGGCAAACAGCGGTTTTAATTCCGCCACGGCAGTGGCAAAGGCGTTATCGTGCGCTTTTTCCCAAGCGGCAGAGTGCACCCGTTCGCTGAGATTGGCGGCGGTGCCAAGGATGCCGCCAAACACGCTGCTGGCTGCATCCAGCGCCCCAGAGATTGTCCCGGTTACCGAAGGTTGAAAGCGGGTTCGGAAGCCGCTTCCGCAACGGTCACACTGGAACTCAAATTGAAAGCCTTTATCCGTGCTGAGATCGTTGTAGTTGGTGACAAACTCGATTTGTTCACGCATGGATTGTATCTCCTTCGGGAAAACCTTGTTATCATTATATCATTTTGAAGGCAAAAAGTTATCTGTTTTTGTTGACGGTCTGTGTGGCGCGTGATACAATGCAGTCGTCCGGGGGCGCGTAGCTCAATGGTAGAGCAGTGGCCTTTTAAGCCATTGGTTGGGAGTTCGAGCCTCCCCGCGCTCACAGCAAATAAACCGGTGTTCTCCACTGTACACCGGTTTATTTTATTTAGTGATAAGGGGGCAGCCATCTTTCCCATCTAGAAGTGAGGGGGGTGGGGTTTTGTTTTCACCGGTTTTTTGGCACAAGAGCCAGGCAGTTTTACGCAATTAAAGAAGGTTGACATTATATTGTTATAATATTATAATATCTATCAACTAGATAACCTGGCGATTTCCACAGACATCCGTAACTTTTTCTCACAGAGGATTAAGGAGCTAGTAAATGAGAGAGATCAATGTTGGAATTGTGGGTACCAAGTTCATGGGGCGTGCTCATAGCAATGCGTATATTGATGTGCCCCACTTTTTTGACGTTCCCTTTAAACCTGTCTTGAAAGCAGCCTGTGGTCGTGATGCAGAATCTCTGAAGGCGTTTGCGCGTAACTTTGGTTGGCAGTCAACCGAAACCGCGTGGGAGAAGCTGGTGGCGCGCGATGACATTGATTTGATAGATATCTGCACATCTAACGTAACCCACATGCCGATCGCGGTTGCAGCGGCAAAAAAAGGCAAGCATGTCTTGTGTGAAAAACCAATTGCCATGAACGCTGATGAGGCACGCCGTATGCTGGACGCAGCGCAGGAGTCCGGCATAACGCACATGGTGGCGTTTAACTACCGCCGCGCCCCGGCAATTGCGCTTGCAAAACAGCTGATCGAGCAGGGAAAAATCGGCACCATCCGCCATTTCAACGCGGTTTACTATCAAGATTGGCTGGTGGATCCCGGGTTTCCTTATGTCTGGCGGCATGATGTCAAAGAGGGCGGTTCGGGTGCACATGGCGATATGAGCGCGCACACGGTTGACCTGGCGCGCTATCTGGTTGGTGAGTTTGAAGCTGTCAACGGCGTGCAGGAAATATTTGTCAAGGAGCGACCCTCCACGGATGGAAAAATGCTGCCAGTGACAGCCGATGATGCTACTTACTTTATCTCCCGTTTCCAGAATGGGGCATTGGGTTCTTTTCTTTCCACTCGTTTCGCAACCGGGCGCAAAAATTATTTGCGGATAGAGCTTTTTGGCAGTGAAGGTGCCCTGGTCTTTAATCTGGAGCGCATGAATGAATTGGAATATTACTCACGCACCGATGAAGGGCTGGCGCAGGGCTTTCGTAACGTGATTGTAACCGAAAACAAACACCCTTATATTAATGCCTGGTGGCCTCCTGGACACATTATTGGCTGGGAACATACATTTATTCATGAGGTGAAAGATTTCCTGCAGGGTATTGCTGAGAAGAAACCTGTCACGCCTGATTTCTTTGATGGCTGGCGTTGCCAGCAGGTGCTGGACGCAGTTACCGAGTCGTCCGTCAGTCAAAAATGGGTTAGCATTGCGGTGTAGTTTTCACTATGGGCACAAAAGAGTTTCATTTAGTTACCTTGGGAGAGGTTCTGGTTGACATGTTCCCTGCCGAAGTGGGCTGCAGGCTGGATCAGGTTCGGGCATTTCTGCCAACTCCTGGCGGCGCTCCGGCAAATGTGGCGGTGGCGGCGGTGCGCTTGGGATATCGCAGCGCTTTTATCGGCAAGGTAGGCAGTGAAATGTTTGGGGAGATGCTGGTGAATGTGCTTAAAGAGAACGGGGTCGAGACGCGCGGGGTGTTGCGCGATCCACAAGTGCGTACCACGCTGGCGTTTATTGGAATGCCGGATGCCAATACGTATGAGGTTATCTTTTACCGTAACCCCGGCGCAGATCACTGCTTGCGTGAGGATGAACTTGACCGGACTTTGCTGGAGAATGCGCGCGCCTTGCATGGTGGCTCGCTCAGCCTGACGCACGAACCGGCTCGTACAGCGCATTATGCGGCGGTGGAGATTGCCAGGGCGGCAGGGGCGCTGATTTCTTTTGACGTCAATTATCGCCCGGCGTTATGGTCTGACCTGCAGGAAGCGCGCCAGGTGATTATGGAGATGCTTTCCAGGGTTGATGTGCTTAAGGTCAATGAAACCGAATTGGAACTGCTGACCGGCAGCCGGGATGTGGAACGGGCTGTCCCCACACTCCTTAAGGATGGGCCACAGTTGATTGCTGTAACGCTAGGGCAGTATGGAAGCTATTTTTGCACGGCGCAGGCGGTGGAGTTTGTGCCGCCGTTTCGGGTTCCTACGGTGGATGCGGTGGGATGCGGCGATGCGTTTGTGGCAGGTCTGATCTGCCAGCTTGTCAAAGAAGATGACTGGCGTAGCCGCCTTTCGGTTGACAATCTAAGGCGAGTTTTCCGTTATGCCAATGCGGTGGGCGCAGTGACGGCGCTGGCGCGCGGAGTTATTCCAGCCTTGCCCACAGCTGAGCGCGTGGAGAGGTTTCTGCAGGAGAATGGCGGATGATGGCAATGGGTGCTGGGCAAACTGACCGTATTTACCGCAACAGCAAGCTGCCGCTGTATCAGCAACTCTATGAGATTCTGCGCAGCAAGATCACGCGCCGCGAGTGGCAGCCGGGCGATATGATTCCCCCTGAATCTGAGTTGGTGAACCAGTATCAGGTCAGCCGCATCACCGTGCGTCAGGTGTTGGATATGCTGGTGCAGGAGGGCTTGATTTATCGCGAGCGCGGGCGCGGGACGTTTGTCGCGCTTCCCCGCGTTGATCAGGCGTTGATGCGCATTGTAACATTCACTGATGATATGCTTCAGCGCGGGATTGAACCCAGCACGCGTCTGGTCTCTGCGGGTATTGTGCCTGCGCCTGCGGATATTGCCGCCAAGTTGCAGATTGAACCCGGCGAGGAACTGGTCAACATCAAACGTCTGCGTCTGGGGAATGGTGACCCAATGAGTGTGGAGGACACATATCTGATTCACCGCCTGGTGCCCGGCTTGCTGGATGAGGATGTGGTACGAAACCCGTTGCGCAGGTTGCTTGAGACGCGTTATGGCATCCGTTGGGAGCGTGCCAGCCAGGTGATCCGGGCAGTGAACGCTCCTGCGGACCTGGCAAAGCTGCTGGCAATTCCCCCAAAAAGCGCAGTCCTATATATCGAGAGAATCTCTTATACACAAGAGAATATACCAGCCGAGTTTTTGCATCTTTACCATCGTGGTGACCGGTACGAGTTGTACAATGAATTACGAGGTTGACCGTCGAAAAAATTTGGAGGTTATGTGGTAACAACATCATCGAAGAGTGAACAATGTGTTGGTAATGACGCTGAGCGTTACAGGGATATTGCGCGGCGGGTGCGTCTGGATATTCTGGAAATCACCCTGCGGCCTGGCGGGCATGTATCCAGTTGTTTTTCAGCCGTTGAGATCATGGTTGCTCTGTATTTCGGCGGCATTGTTCGCTATCGTCCCGAACAGCCGCACTGGTCTGAACGCGACCGGGTCATTCTCAGTAAAGGTCATGCCGCGCCTGGTTTTTATACGATTCTGGCGCATGCTGGCTATTTCCCAATCAGCGAATTGAGCAAGTTTCGTATGCTTGATACCGGTTTTCATGGGCATCCGGTGCAGGATGCGTTGCCTGGAGTGGAGTTCACCAGCGGTTCGCTGGGGCAAGGGCTTTCGTTTGGCTTTGGGCAGGCGCTGGCGGCGCGGTTGAGCAAGCTGGATTACCGTGTCTATGTGATTATGGGCGATGGGGAATGTCAGGAGGGGCAGGTTTGGGAAGCGGCAATGGCGGCGGCGCATTTCAAAACTGCGAACCTTGTGGCGATTGTTGACCATAACAAATACCAGCAGACGGGCCCCATCAGCCGTGAGATGTCCTTTACGCCTTTTGCGGAGAAATGGCAAAGTTTTGGCTGGCATGTTGAGGAGGCAGATGGACACGATGTGATGGATCTGTTACGGGCTTTGCGGGCTTTACAACAGGTGAATGACAAACCTTCGATCATCATTGCCCATACCGTTAAAGGCAAGGGGGTGTCCTTTGTCGAGAAAGACTACACGTTTCATGGAAAAGCATTGAACAAAGAGCAGCTTGAAAAAGCGCGCGAGGAGATACTATGCCACTAGGAGAAAGATCAGGGCTAAAACCTGCCGAACAGATGCGCAAATATCTGGGTGAAGCGTTGCTAGAGGCAGCACGTGAAAACCCGCAAGTGGTCGTTCTGGATGGTGATTTGAGCAACTCGACGGGCGCCAGCACGGTGCGCGAGGCTTTTCCTGAACGGTTTTTCAATATGGGGATTGCGGAGAGCAACATGGTGAGTGTGAGCGCCGGACTGGCCGCCTGCGGATATATTCCTTTTGCCACCAGCCTGACGACTTTTCTTTTGTGTAATGCCTATGATCAGATTCGCCTGAGTGTGGCGATTGCTGGTTTGAACGTCAAGCTGGCTGGTAGCCACAGCGGACTGACGACTGGGCGTGAGGGACCTTCTTCGATGAGCATTGAGGATTTTTCTCTGCTTGGAGGATTGCCGACATTTACCATTCTGGTGCCCAGCGACCCAATCATGATGCGCAAAGCGGTCAAAGCGGCGGTGGAGCATGTTGGTCCAGTATTTATTCGCTCCAGTCGCGAGGCAATGCCCTATATTTACGATGAAAATGCGCCATTTGCGATTGGAAAAGCCAATTTGCTGCGGCAAGGCAAGGATGTTACCATTATTGCCTGTGGTTTGATGGTCGCAGTAGCGCTGGATGCCGCCTTGATATTGGCAGAAGAGGGGATTCAGGCACGGGTGCTCGACATGCACACGCTGCGCCCTTTGGATGATGCCGCGATTAAAGCGGCTGCTTGGGAAACTGGTGCTATTGTTACCGCTGAAGAGCAGTTAATACGTGGTGGAATGGGCAGTGCGGTGGCGCAAGTGCTGGCGGAATGCTGTCCGACGCCGATGCGCTTTGTTGGGCTGAAGGATGAGTATCCCTGTTCTGGTAGTTTGGAGGAGTTAATGAGGAAATATCATCTGATGCCAGAAGATGTGGCGAAGGCGGCACGCCAGGCAATTGCGGCAAAGGTGCGCTGAGGGGAGCGAAGATTGATTAAACAGGACTTGTTGAAGCTGGAAGCTGAGGGCAACCCCATTCGCATCGGGGTCAGCGGCGCAGGCTGGATTGGTAGTGGTTTTACGCGTGCGGTCTCGCACTTTTCGGGAATGCGTGTGGATGTGGTTGCTGATCCAGATGTTAACCTGGCACGCCAATCGCTGCTGGATTGTCGTATACCCGCCGATCAGATTATTGAGGCTGATCAACCTGGCAAGGCAATGGATGCGCTGCGTGCTGGAAAAAGGGTGGTTACGCCTTTGTATGGGTTGGCTGCCCAGCTGGAGGCAATTGACATTGTTGCCGATGTAACGCCATATCCTGCGTCGGGTGCCGAGACGGCATACAGCTGTATTCAATATCACAAAGACATTGTCATGGTCAACATTGAAGCGGATGTTACCGTTGGGCGCATTCTGAAAAAACTGGCGAAAGAAGCTGGTGTTCTTTATACCGTTTCGTCGGGGGATGAACCGGGCTGTCTCATGGAACTGTGGGATTTTGTAACCTGTATGGGATACACGCCGGTGGTGATTGGCAAGGGAAAGAATAACCCTCTCAACCCGCAAGCCACACCGGATACGGTCGCAGAGTCGGCGCGCAAGGCGAACAAAGATGTCTTCCAGGTGGCTTCGTATGTGGATGGCACCAAAACAATGTTCGAGATGGCATGTGCCGCCAATGCCACTGGCTGCCGTCCGCAGCAGCGTAGCATGATTGGTCCTCAGGCGGATTTAAGCACTGTCTCACAGATTTTTGCCCTCAAGGAAGATGGCGGGATCATTGAGCGGGCGCATACGGTGGATTTTGTGCAGGGTGATGCCATGAGTGGTGGGGTTTTCATCGTTGTGCGCGTGGATGATGAACGCATTTGTGATGATCTGAGATATCTCAAGGTGGGCAAAGGGAAGTATTTTACGTTCTTCCGCCCCTACCATCTCTGGTTTTTAGAGGCGCCCATTTCGCTTGCACGGGCTTATCTTTACCGTCAAACGACGCTGGTGGCGCTGGATGAGCCGGTGGCGGAATCGATGGCAACGGCAAAACGTGATCTCAAACCAGGCGACAGGCTGGACACCTTTGGGGGATATACGTTCTATGGACAGATTGAGTGCGCCGATATAGCACGTGATCTCCGCGCCCTGCCGGTTGGGCTGGCACCTGGCGCTGAGATGGTCAAAGCTGTGCAGGCGGGCGGTATTATCACCTGGGATGATGTGCGCTTGGATGAAGATAGCCTGGTGGTCAGGCTGCGACGCCAGCAAGATGCAATGGTTTAGAATAAATGGCAGGTGGTGTGTTCTTCGACCTTTAGTTTCCTGATGTGAGAGCGTAGTACCTGGTTGGAACCATCAAAAGGGTATATTCTTGTACTATAATTTGGGAAAGAGTGAGAGGTTGAATCTCATCTATTCATCGAGAAAGGAGTAACCCATGCGAATAGGAGTGTTTTCAGTATTGTTTCAGAATCTGCCTTTTGAGCAGGCACTGGATAAGATTGCGTCATTTGGGGCAACGGCGGTGGAGATTGGCACAGGCGGGTTGCCGGGCAGCCACCATTGCAAGGTAGATGAACTGCTTTCCAGCGAGGAGAAGCGTAAGGCGTATCTCAAAGCAGTGGAAAGCCGTGGGATGATCATCAGCGCCTTTAGCTGCCACTGGGATCCGCTTAGCCCGGATGCTAAGGTAGCGAGGGAATCAGACGAGGTGTTCAAAAAGTCTGTGGATTTGGCGCAGATGATGGGGGTGCGGGCGGTAAACGTACTCTCTGGGCTTCCTGCGGGGGCGCCCGGTGATAAAATGCCCAACTGGGTGACGTGCCCCTGGCCGCCGCATTTTCTGGAGATTTTGGAATACCAGTGGAACCAGGTGGGAATACCCTACTGGCGCGGCGCGGCGGCGTATGCACAGCAGCGCGGGGTGAGCATTGCCGTTGAAATGCACCCAGGGATGTTGATTTATAACGTGGAGACGCTGCTGCGGATGCGCGAGGCGTGTGGCCCGGCACTAGGCTGTAACTTTGACCCGAGTCATCTGTTCTGGAATGGTGTGGATGCGGTAGCGGCTATTCGCAAGTTGGGGGATGCCATCGTGCATGTGCATGGCAAGGATTGTTATGTTGATCCTTACAATGTGGCGGTGAACGGCTGTAATGACCACAAGCCCTACAGCGAGATACCCAAACGTTCGTGGACATTCCGCACCATTGGCTATGGACATGATCTCAAACTCTGGAAGGACATTGTCAGCGCCCTGCGTATGGTGGGCTACGATCATGTCATCTCGATTGAGCATGAGGACGGGATGATGTCCTTTGATGAGGGTGTGGCAAAAGGGCTGGCGGCTTTAAGAGAGGCGGTCACAGTCGAAGCCCCCGGTGAGATGTTCTGGGCATAAAAAAGGAGCGCTTTGAAGTTTCCTATCTTGGTTTCTGACCTTGATGGAACGCTGGTAGATCATCAAGGGAACATTCACCCTGCGGATGTGGCGTTGCTGGCAGCGCAAAAACTGCCAGCCCGCCTTATTTTGGCGACAGGTCGTTCCTTGGGGTCGGTGCGGGCTACTTTTTCGCGCCATAACCTGTTTTTGAAGAACCCTCTGCCTTTTGCAATGGTGCTGCATAATGGCGCCGTGGGGCTTTTGCCAGAGGAGAAGCTTGTGCATTACGCTCACTTTGATGCTGCCTTGCAGAAGCATCTGGTGGAGGTCCTGCGCCATTTTGACAGGATTACCACTCTGTTCTTTCATCAAGACGACTGTTATTTTATGTATTTGACGCCCTTTGGTGTTCAGGCCGCGGAATTATATGGCTATCACCCAATGCCTTTGACTGCGCAAGCCAGTCAACTCCCATTCAGCAAAATCATGTGTATTTCTGATTCACCACCGCTTTTGGATGAGGTTTCCCAACAGGTGCGTCATCTGCCCGCGGGAAACTCCTATTCAATGCCCACCATTTTTGAGCTTGCGCCGCCTGGGGTGAACAAAGCCAGTGGGTTAAAGGCGCTTCTGAAGGCTTTGGGCTGTGAGGGATTGCCGCTGTTTATCGCGGGTGATGGTGGTAACGATTTAGAGATGCTGCAGATGGCAGAGGTATCATTTAGCCCGCAAACCAGCCCGCTGGAGATCAGACAAATGGTTGACCGCGTGATTGACACCTCGCAATGTGGCTTATTGAAGCCAATGCTTGCGGCAGCAGGGATTACAGATAGGGTAGTTAGCTAAGGCACGAAATACACCGCCGCGCCATACAGGTTCTGACCTGGGGTGATCAGTAAACGACCATCGGGAGAGAAGGACACAAGCCGCGTTCCGCTCATGATGTGAACCGGTTTGCCGTTGTCAACATCCCATAGACGCAGCTCGCCGTCTTCAGCGGCTGAGGCGAGCAGTCTGCCGTCGGGAGAAAATGCTAAACCGGTGGGGTTATCCGAGTGACCGGACAGTATCATATAGGGCGCATTTGCTGCCACATCCCACAGTGTTACCCGATGGCGCCAGTCACCAAGCGCCAGCCATTTGCCATCAGGCGAAAATTGGAGATTGAGTACCCATTCGTCTTGCTGGCTTGGGATTGTTATGACCGGCACTCCGCTGGCAACATCCCAGATGTTGACATCCTCATCCCAGACGCTGAGAGCCAGCAGACGCCCATCGGGCGAAAATGAAATGTCCTTCCCCCAGCCTGCCAGCGTGGTGATCTGTCTGGGTGTACTGTTAGAAACATCCCATAGATACAAGATGTTATCGCTGCCAGTGGATGCCAGCAGACGCCCATCTGACGAAAACTCAATATCTTCTACGGAAGCGGTGTGTCCTGTAAAAGAGCGCACTTTTTGAAAGGAGGTGGTGTCCCATAGATCCACCTGGTGATCCCAGGATGCGACTGCTAGAAAACGGCTATCTGGAGAGAAGTCCAGCGCTGAGACAATATTACCATACGGAGCAAGCTTTGCCAGACGTTGTACGGGAGAGAGACTCCACAGGTGAACGGCATTGTCATTGCCGAGCGCCAGCATTTTTCCATTGGGAGAGATATCCAGGGCATAAATCTGTTCCTTGGCGTCAATGACGGTCAGTTGCTGGAGGCGGGAGGCGTTTTCTGGAGAGATGACAGCAGAGGTGACGGGTGGCGGCGGCAGGGTTGGGCTGGGGGTGAAGGTGGGTGCCGGTGTGCCAGCCAGCAGGATGTCTTCTTCGGTTGTATGCCCCCACTGCAGGAGGTAGCCGCTGGTTTCTAAAGGCACAAGCGGTTTGTTTTCTCTCCATACCTGTAAAGGTTCTCCCTGTTCGCCGCTGATCACTGCAAGGCTGGCGTCTGGTGCCCAAAGTGCCTGATCGGGGAGATAATCAAGTTCTCCCCGAATGGTGATATTATGAATATCGCTCGGATTGCAATCAGCGATCATCACTCTTGGAGATTTCTCGTAGAAAAAGTGCAAACGGTTATTGGTGTCGAGCAAGAGGTGGGCATAAGAGGGAGATGGTTCGTCGTCATTGGATTCCTGTGATAGACGGACAGTTTCGCCTGTGTCCCAGCGGATGCGCCAGAAACCCGACTCGCCATAAGCCATCTGTGGGCTGGCAAGGAAAAATGTCAGCGGGTCACTTGAGAGGGCGTAGTCGCAGCAATTGAAAATGTGAGGGTCTATCACTGCACCGCCTGCAGCCGGCAGAATGACAATACCGATGCCTTCGTAGTAAACTACCTGGGCTGCCAAATAGCTGCCATTTGCGGACCAGAACGCTGGTTTGTAGATGCGGTTGTTAATCCCAAACTGGTCATCACTCATGAAATTGGTAATGAGCGATCGAACGGCGCCGCTGTTGACTTCAAGAATGTTCACCCCGTTTTGCCCAAAAGCAAGCAGCGTTCCATCAGGAGACCAGCGCGGGTTGCTGAGCCTTCTTGTCAGACGGTCGGTGTCTGTATCTCCAAGTGGTTCCCCAGCGACGACCATGCGCGCTTGGCTGCCATCTGGGCGGGAAATATACAGGCTGTTTGCGCTGATATAAGCCAAACTACCATCCACAGGTGAGACGTCAAAGCCCCCCACGCCTTCGGGTACGGATGTGATGGGGTGGGCAAAACCGCCGTTCATCTCAATGCGCCAGATTTGCCAGACACCGCTCTGGTCAGAGAGGAAAAGAAGTGGGGCGGGCAGAAGCGGAGGGGCTGGGGTAGGGCTGGCGGCGGGCGGTATAGATGGGATGTGGGTATTGGCTTCGTGAGGTTGTGGGGAAGATGTGCCAGAGGGTGGAATCTGTATGTCGGGGCGAACACCTGAGAACAGTCCACACGCAACGGACAGGGCGACAGAAATCAGGATAACGGGTAATGATCGAAGTGGGCGTGCGATTTTGACAAGCATCTGATACATTTGTCAGGCGCCTTTAGCGGGGATTTTAACGATTCTACCCCAAAAGCGCCTCACGTATCAGTGCTGTGCCCTGCATGGCGTCGCCTGAGGCAAGCACCTTAGCAATTTCATCCCGCCCCATCTTGTCCAGCAGCCCGTGCAGTGCCTGTATCCAGCGGATGCTTTCGGTGGCGGCGCGCACGCCGTTCTCGCGGTAGGGGAAGATATCCAGGGCGTACCATCCCTGATACCCCACACGATCAAGCCAGTAGAGAAGCTCGAGCGTTTCGATGATGTGGATGGAGCCGACGGTCATGTCATCATCCCAAAGCCGCCAGTTGTCGTTGAAGTGCATGTAGAAGAGTTTGTTGCCAAAGTAACTCAGCAGCGCAGCTGATTCGGCGGTGTTCTCGTATGCCATCAGAGCGTGCCCGACATCGATCATTGCTCCCACATTGGGTTTATTGACCTTTTGGACGAGCAGCAGGGTCTTTCCAACGGTGGCGATGAAACAATGTGTGCGTGGCTCTTTGGGTTTGTATTCCAGAACAATTTTGACATCGGGCTGATGTTCGGCGCATTCAATCACGCCCTCGACGATCCGTTCCCATCCGGCGATATAGTCTGCCTGGAAGGGATAGTCATAACCATCCTGCCCGAACCATAGATCGATGACTTCACAGTCAAGCTGTTTTGCCCAGTCCATTGATTTTTTGACTTCCTGAATGGCGTCGCGCCGGATAGCAGGGTCATTGGAAGCGAATGACCCTTTGCCCCATTTAGCAGATGCCCAGATATCGGGCGTAACACAGGTAACGATCAGCCCGGCATCTTTGACCCAGCGGCGGATTTGTTCGACATTTTGATCGTTGACATGCCATAACCCAACCAGTTCTACACCGCTTAGCCCTGGCACGCTGGTAGCCAGACGAATAAGCTCCTCGGTGGGGTAACGCTCTCCATACCCCGAAAGGACATAGCGGTCGGCGCCGGAATTAAAGGTGTTGATGTTAGCGGAAAAACGCGGCTTGGTGCTCATCTGTTTGCCTCCTGTTGTTTAAGGTTTACTGTGGTTCGCAAATTTTTAATTTCAAACGCATATCATAGCGGTCGCCACGCCAGAGCGAGTCAAGGTATTCCACAGGGCAGTCGTTGCGGTCATAGGTAAGCCGTGTGATCTCAAAGACGGGGGTGCCTTCATGAATATCGAGAAGAACAGCTTCCTCTCTGGTGGATGCGCGTGTGCGTATGGTTTGGTCGGCAAATTCCAGTTGGATGCCGTAATCGTTTCTGATGAGTGAAAAGAGGGAAGAGGTCAAGTCTTTTTGAGATAAGTTTGGTGTCAGTTGGCAGGGGATGTAAGACCATTGCAGACTGATGGGTTCGTCGTTGGCAAGGCGCAGGCGATAGATGTGCCAGACAGTTTCTTCAGGCGGTAAAGCCAGCAGGTGCTGGATGTGGGGCGGAGGGACAATCCTGTCCAGGCTGAGGAGGCGCGCGCTGGGCGTCCAGCCGCGGCGCTTGAGGTCTTCTGATGTGGAACATAGAGCGGTGGGGTCAAGCTCAAGCCGGCGCCTGCGCAGGAAAGTACCGCGTCCTTTTTCGCGATAGATAAGCCCCTCGCGCTCTAGAACTTCCAGTGCATGCCGTATGGTGCCGCGGTTTACCTGAAACAGATCGCAAAGCTCATTTTCTGATGGCAGCGAAACTTCTTCCCGCCCGGAAAAATCCTGTTCCTGGATTGCGCCGCGCAGAATTTGAAAAATCTGATAATAAAAGGGAATAGGAAGATTTCTATCAATTTTACTGGAAGGCAGTCTCAGGTCCATAGGATTTTGACGATCTTGTTCTCTTGTATAAACATGTTGGCAATGCAAAAACAGTATAGCAAATTTGGGATGGTTTGTCAAATTGAGGAATAGGCATCAATTCTACCTGTATTTGGGTGTATAAGCGGATTGAAGACACCATATATGGGTTTTATTTTGCTTGGAAGTGTCTTTTTCCCATAATAATGCTTACCTTGTCTCGATTGACAGATTTACAGACGCGTGTTATAGTATTCTTGTATATACAGCTATACAAGATTGTATTTTGTTGATTGTGACCCCGGCGCAGCGCAAAAATCTATTTTATAGCCATAAAAAGGAGAGATGTCATTATGAAACGTATTTTCGACCCGGATATGTTTGACTTCCAATGGGAAAGTATCAATCACGACCGTTATATTGTGGCAACCTACTTTATCGAGGACACGCTGGAAGATCAGGATTGGATCGAGCATTTGGGACAAGTGCAGCGGATGGCATTGGAAGGATCAACTTCCAGCTGGATGCGTGTGCGCGAGGACTCCGGGGCGGTGCGCGAGAAGCTTACCAGCAAAGTGTTGGGGTACTTTGAAGTGCCTACCGAAAAACCGCATACCAAGACGGCAGTTGTTCAAATCGGTTTTCCCATTGATGCTTGGGATATTAATCTCAATATTCCAATGATGCTTTTAACCATTGCCGGTAACTGCTTTGCCTTTCCTACCAAAATTCGCCTTTTGGATGTCTTCTTCCCCAAAGAGCTGGTTGCCCGTTTTCAGGGACCCAAGTATGGCATTCAAGGCATACGGGAGAAGCTCAATGTCCATGGGCGTCCGCTGGTGTTGCATATCATTAAGCCCAAGATGGGAATGACTCCCGAAGAGACGGCAAATCAGGTTTACCAGACAGCTTTGGGTGGTGCCGACATTTGTAAGGATGACGAGATGCTTAGCGACCTCTCTAATTCCCCCTGGGAGAAACGATTGGAAGCTGTGCTTAAAGCAATCGAAAAAGCGGAGCGTGAAACGGGACAAAAGATGCTTTACATGCTCTCCATAACAGATGAAGTGAATCGTATCAACGAAAAGGCACGCAAGGCAGTTGCTATGGGCGCCACAGGATTGCTGCTGGCGTATTCTGCGGGACCTTCTGCGCTGCGCCTGTTGACAGAGGATCCAGAGGTAAAAGCGCCAGTGTTGTTGCATGTTTCTCACATGGTCAGTCAGATACCCATGATCAGTTTTCCAGTGTTTTCTAAGCTGTGCCGTTTGTGCGGGGCAGATATGATGCTGTCGCCTTGCATCTGGACAAGCATTCCAATGGTTTCTCCTGAGGAGGCAGCGCGCAATTATCAGGTCATGGTGGCGCCAATGTATCATATCAAGCCTACATTCCCAATGCCTTGTGCAGGCATGTATCCAGGTCTGATACCTGCGCTGATGGAAGAGTTTGGTATTGATCAGGTAATTCCGGCTGGCGGTGGTATGCTGGGGCATAAGATGGGCTATACGGCTGGTGCAAAAGCCTGGCGTCAGGCAATTGATGCCACCCTTAACGATGTTCCCCTGGTGGAAGCTGCCAAGGATAAACCAGAGCTGAAGGCAGCTATTGAGCAATGGGGAATACGAAAACGCCCGCAGACCGCCTGGGGGTACATGGGGAAGAATTTCAATCCCTGCTTTGCAGACAAGAATCTGGAATAGGGCATTTGTTTGAAGATAACGCACGGCTGCAAGATTGCAGCCGTGTTTGAATGTCGGGTCGGTTATGAATTGCAACAGAAGATGAGGCAGAGAACATCTGAAATGGATAAGGATATGACGTCTGGTTCTAACACTTTGGGCGCAGACCGGTTGCTGGCGATGTACCAAATGATGAGATTGATTCGGCGGTTTGAAGAGACGGCGAACGAGTTGTATATGCAGGGGCGTATTCCCTCAACATTGCACCTGTACATTGGACAGGAAGCGGTGGCGGCGGGGGTGAGTGCTGTTTTGCGCAAGGAGGATTACGTGGTGAGCACGCACCGTCCGCATGGTCATGCATTGGCGAAAGGGGTTACCGCACGGGCAATTATGGCAGAACTGTTTGGGAAAGCGACAGGTGCGTGTAAGGGAAAGGGCGGATCAATGCACGTTGGCGATATGCGTATGGGGATGTTGCCAGCCATTGCGATTGTGGGCGGCAATGTGCCAATCGCTGCCGGTTTGGCTTTGGCAGCAAAGATGCAGCGCAAAGATGTTGTGGCGGTATGTTATTTTGGTGACGGGGCGGCAAATGAAGGTGCCTGGCATGAGGCATTGAACTGTGCCGCGATTTGGGATTTGCCAGTGGTCTTTGTGTGCGAAAACAATCTCTACGCAGCATCCACCCCTTTCAAACAGGCGTATAAGGTCGAGAATATTGCCCGGCGGGCTGATGCGTATGGGATGCCGGGGGTCGTGGTGGACGGAAATGACGTGCTGGCGGTGTACACTGCGGCGCACGAAGCTGTGCAGCGGGCGCGTCGAGGTGAGGGGCCAACCCTGATGGAGTGCTTGACTTATCGTCTGTGCGGTCATTCGCGTTCTGACCCGCGCACGTATCGTACCAAGGAAGAGGAAAAAAGCTGGAAGCAAAAAGACCCTATCCCGCGTTTTCGGCAGTATCTGCTTACAAATTGTGCTGTCAGTGATGAGGAATTGCGTGCTGTGGACGAGAGTGTCGAAGAGGAAATACAAGAAGCCATCCGATTTGCTGAGAACAGCCCGCTGCCGAAGCCAGATGACTTGTATACTGATGTGTTCAAGGAGTGAGCTATGGCAATGATGACCATCGCAGAAGCCTTGCGACAGGCAATACGCGAGGAAATGCAGCGAGATGAACGTGTTTTTTGTATTGGGGAGGATATCGGAATCCCCGGTGGGTTTGGCGGAGCCTTTACGGTAACGCTGGGGCTTTCGGATGAATTTGGGCATGAGCGCATTTTGGACACACCCATCTCGGAGGCTGCCATTGCCGGAATTGCTTTGGGCGCGGCGATTGCCGGGATGCGCCCAATTGCAGATGTGCAGTACGCTGACTTTTTGTTCAATATGATGGATCAACTGGTCAATGAAGCCGCCAAGATGCGCTACATGTCGGGAGGGACACTATCGGTACCAATGGTGATGCGTGCACCTGTGGGTGCCACCGCGCGCGGTGCGCAGCATGCCCAGAGTGTGGAAGCCTTCTTCACCCATGTGCCAGGGCTGAAGGTGGTTTGCCCGGCAACTGCGTACGATGCCAAGGGGTTGCTAAAAAGCGCAGTGCGGGATGAGAACCCCGTGCTGGTTTTTGAGCATAAGCTGCTCTATGGCTCAAAAGGCCCGCGTACCGAAAAGGGTTCCATTAGTCCTGTGGGTGAGGTGCCAGAAGATGACTATACCGTGCCGATTGGCAAAGGCGTTGTTCGACGCAAGGGAAAGGATGTTACCATTGTAGCCAATCTCTTGATGTTGTATCGCTCGCTGGCTGCGGCTGAGGAACTGTCTCGCAAGGGGGTGGAGGCGGAGGTGATCGATCCGCGCAGCCTGGTGCCTCTGGACGAGGATCTGATTCTCGAGTCGGTCAAGAAAACCGGGCGGCTGTTGATTGTTGAGGAAGATAACCTGAGCGGCGGCTGGGGTGCGGAAGTGGCGGCGCGCATGGCGGATAGTGGGTTTTTCTGGCTCGATGCCCCCATCAAGCGGGTGGCAGCGCCGGATGTTCCACCGCCGTTTTCGCCGCTTCTGGAACGTGAATATGTCCCCAGTGAGACAAAAATTGTCGAAACGGTTCTGTCAATGCTCTGAGCAGGAGGAAATATGGCGGTGGATATTCTGATGCCCCCCCTTAGCCAGACGATGGATACGCTGGTGCTTGTGGCATGGCTGAAGAAAGAAGGGGATCGGGTTGCAAAAGGCGAGCCTCTTTTTACGGTGGAGACAGACAAAGCCACGCTGGAGGTGGAAGCGCCGGGTGAAGGCATATTGCGGGTTCTGGCGTCGCCTGGCGAGGAGATAAAAGCCGGGGTACTCATTGGAAGACTTGTTGCGGAGAAAGATGACACAACTTTTTTGCCTAGCGTGGGTAAATCTGTGCAGGGTGAAGAACAAGACAAAAGCCGCCAGGCGGAGAAACAAGAAATTGGGCTGGGGGAGTATGGCTGCCTTGAGGGGGAAAACGGAGGAAAACCCCCGGCTGCCTGGGAGGCAGGGCGCGAGGGACGGGTCTTTATCAGCCCGCGCGCCAGACGGTTGATGACGCAGGAGGGCTTATCCCCTGATATGTTGCGGGGGCGCGGCAGCGGGCCGCTGGGGGCTTTTATTGAACGGGATGTGCTGGCAATGATACAGCGCTCTAGCACCCAGCCTGCCACGAAGTTGAACGTGCCCCCTGCTGAGATTACCAAGCCATCCTATGCACAGCAGGTGAAACTTGACCTTTCCCGCAGAACAGTTGCCCGCCGTATGTTGGAGAGTCATACTAGCGTCCCTCCGGTAACGTATACGCGTGAAGTGGATGTAACTGCCCTGGTGCAGCTGCGCCAGGCAGTGTTGCGGCGATTGCCCTCTTGGGAAACCCGCCTCACATATACGGATTTTCTGATTTTTACTGTCAGCCGGGCACTGGTGAAGCACCCCTATTTGAATGCAACATTTGATGAGGAGACTTTTCTCCAATATACACAGGTCAACATGGCGCTGGCAATTGATACCGGGCACGAACTGGTTGCGCCGGTCATTCCAGGTGCCGAAAAGAAGCGCCTAGCAGAACTGGCAAATGCGCGGGCGGATTTAGTTGAGCGCGCTCGCAGAGGAGAACTTGAGGCGCATGAGTTGAAAGGCGCAACGTTTACACTGACCAATCTTGGGGCGTTGGGGATTGATCATTTTACCCCAATGATTACCCCTCCGCAGGTGGCAGTCCTGGGCGTTGGGCGTATTCGCCAGATCGCTGCTGTTTTTCAGGGAGAGATTCAGATTCGCAACGTGATGAATTTGCTTTTGACCTGCGATCACCGTGTCATTGATGGAGCACCGGCGGCGCGGTTTCTCGATTGTGTTGCGCAGCTTCTCGAGTCGCCTGAGCTGATGATGCTCTAGCCATCCAGTTTTTTGCCGTTCAGGGTTACGATGTCTTTATCTCTTCCGGGCGGATGTTATCCACCTGCCCATAGAAGAAGAGAATTTCCAGATACCCCCCAGGCTCGCATTCGAAAACATGCCATTCCAGGGCGGGAATATGTATTAGCGTACCGGGCTGTAATGCCAGGCGCTGATTGAGCTGATCTTTTGCGCTTCCCCAGCAAACCCATGATCGCTGCGCGTCAAGGACGTAGACACTCTCTTCAGCGTGGTGATGAGGTTCTGCTGGGCCAATTTCGGCAGAAAAACGAGCAAAACCAATCGTCATCCGCCCGCTTATGGAGAATCCATCTTTGCCAATGGCTTTCCAGATATGCCTGCCCGGCAAAACTTCTGGCGAGAGGTCTTCTTTTTTGATGAGCTTCATGGTTTTTCCTTAAACTTTTTATTTAGTAACCAATTTTGCCGCCGGGGTGTTTTTCCAGAACGCGCGGGTCATACATGGGGACAAGGATGTCTGCTTCTCTGCGGATGCGGTCGTAAGCTTCCAGGGCTTCGTACATGTTCTCGTTGATACCTAAAAGCCTGCCTTCAGCGATATGCTCGTAGCGGAACATGCAATCAGAGAAAATGACGTTGCCCTCGCGGGTCTTCACCTTCACCGCAATTGAACTGCGGTGGTGTACTCCCACCCAAAAGACATCAATACCAGGCAAGATCTGGCATTCGTTCTTCATCATGTCCATGCGATCCCAGGCTTCCACAAAGAAGTAATGAATGTCTTGCGGGGAGAAGCACACCGGCATCACGTCGTGAGGGTGTTTTTTGTAGCGGGGGGCGAACATATCCGCCCACCCCTCGCGGTTGACATGGATCTGGGCATTGCGGAATTTGACTGCTCCGCCCAGGGCATAAGGCTGCAAGGGGGTCAGGATCAGATGTTGCACATCATCTGGGTGGACGCCCAGGGCGGCAAGACGCTTCTCGATGTGATCCTCGTCATACACGACAAGCTGGTGGCGCATGTTGGTTCCCGCACCCCATTTACTGTTAAGCCATTCCAGCCTTTCGAGAGGTGGACCACTGTTGACCAGGACAACATTACCACCACCGCGCACCAGCATGGCATAGACTGTCAAAGGTTCCCATTGGTCATCGCCAAAATTGGACATCCAGTATATTTCGGCGCCAGGGGTTTCTGGAAATTGCCCTACTTTCAGCACATCAACCTGATAGTCCATTGTTTTATCCTCCGAAACTGAACGAATTTGTTTTTTTAGGGATTGCGCATTCCCTGAAGAGAAACCAGCAATTCGCACAGGTCGCTCATAAAAGCAGCTGCATCTGCCCCGTCGGCAACACGGTGATCCACAGCCAGACACAGCCGCATAGTAGGTTGCAGGGTGATTTTCCCGGCATCTGCGATTGGTCTTTCGGCGATAGCGCCACAAGCCAAGATTGCAGCCTGAGGCGGGTTGATGATGGGGTCGAAATCATCTACGCCAAAGCTCCCCAGATTGGTCAGGGTGAATGTGGCATTGCTGATATCGTTCCATTCCAGCTTTGCCTGACGTGCTTTTTCTGCCAAAAGCGCTCTTTTGCGCACGATCTCTTCCAGGGGTAGCTTCTCGATGCTGTGGATGACGCCTACGACCAACCCCCTTTGGGTGGCGATGGCTATTCCGGTGTTGATTGTGGTGTAGCTGTGGATTTCCCCATCTTTCCATGAGGCATTCATCAGAGGGTGTTTGGGTAGAGTCATTGCCAGAGCGCGCAGGAAGAAATCGGTATAGGTGAGGTGAAGGCCAAGTTTTTTCTCAAATTCTGGCAAGAGATAGTTGCGCAGTTCTACCAGACGTGCGAGAACGATTTCCTTGCGCAGGTAGAAATGGGGAATGGTCTGGTAGCTTTCAGTCATCCGTTGGGCAGAGACGCGGCGGGTTTGATTCAAGCCAATGACGCGGTAGGGGATAGGCTGGCCGGCTTGCGTTTCGGGTGATGTTGACGGGGAAGTAAGCGGGGAGGAGTTTTTCTTCTGCTCAATGGTTTGCAGGATGTCTGCTTCAACGATTCTTCCCTGTGGCCCGCTGCCCTTGAGGGTTTCCCAGTCAATTTGGTGTTCGAGCGCCAGCTTTTTTGCCAGAGGTGAAATTTTTATCGGCGCATCCGAAGAAGTCGCGCCAGCGGTCGCGACAGTGTATTCGCTTTCGGGCGAGCGGGCTGTGAGGGTCTGGGACGCTTTGCTTTGCAGGGTTGGCAATGTCTCGCCTTTATCGCCGATATAGGCAATGACGGTTTCAAGCGGGATAGCGGCATCACCTGCAGGGTAAAGGATTTTCAACAACGTGCCGCTGGCAGGCGCCTCAACGTCCAGAGCGACTTTATCGGTCTCGACATTCAAAAGAGGCTCACCCGCTTGTACTGTCTCACCTTCTGTTTTGTACCATGCCAGTATTTTCCCCTCGGTCATGGTGAGACCCAATTTGGGCATAATAACTTCTGTAGCCATTAGTCGATGAATAGACCTCCGTTCACATTGATGGTCGCGCCCGTGATGAAACTGGCGCTGTCTGAGGCAAGAAAGACAGCCACCTCAGCAATGTCTTCCGGCTTTCCTAGTCTTCCTAATGGAATCTGCTTGCACAGCGCCTGAAGGGTTGCTTTTGGCCAGGCTTGCGTCAGGGGCGTATCGGTGGTGGCAGGGGCAATGTTATTTACCGTGACGCCGTAAGGCGCAAGCGTTTTAGCAAGCTGTTTCCCCAACACCATCAACCCAGCTTTGGATGCGGAATAATGTGCCCCAACGGCAATTCCACCTGTCTGCCCTGCCAGCGAGCCGATGTTGATAATCCGTCCGCAAACACCTGCCCGGCGCAGATAAGGAAGCGCCGCCTGACACATGAGAAAAGCGCCGGTGAGATTGATGGCAATGACTCTGTTCCATTCCTCAAGTGTGATTTGGTCGAATGCACACAATGGGCTGATACCGGCGTTGTTAACCAGGATGTGCAATTGTCCAAATTGTTGCACAGTTGCGTCAACCGCGTTTTTGACCATTTCCGGGTCGCTGATATCGCATGATATCGCCAGCGCTTTTGCGCCATATTCTCTGATGTGCTGCGCTGTTTCTTCTGCTGCTTTGCTGTGAATATCTATACAGGCGACTGAAGCCCCGCAGCAACCGAACTGCTGCGCGATTGCCCGCCCGATGCCAGAAGCAGCACCGGTAACAATTGCAACACGTTCAGCCAGGGGTTTTCTTTGCGCTTGCATGCGTGTTTTCTCATTGAAAATTGATTAAAATACCGCCGTCAGCCACCAGTGTGGCACCTGTGCAGTAGGAAGCCTCCTCTGAGGCGAAAAACAGCACAGGTCCAACGATGTCTTCAGGATCACCGATGCCCTTGATTGGCGTGCGTTTCTTGAAATAGGCGACTTTTTCGGGGTTCGAAAGGTCTTGGCGGTTGATGTCTGTCAGGATGGGTCCAGGCAGGACGCAATTGCTGGTAATGCCGTAAGCTCCGAGCGAGATTGCCATGCAGGCGGATAACATGTTAATCCCCGCTTTGCTGGCGCAATAGTGCGCCTGCTGAGCGCCTCCTACCATCGAAGAAATCGAGCCGATGTGGATAATTTTGCCTTTGATCCCCTTTTCTATCATTACTCTGGCGACTGCCTGGGAGCACAAGAAATAGCCTTTGAGATTGACCGCCAGTACACGATCCCAAAGCTCCTCGCTGATGTTGAGAAAATCCTCAAAAGGACATATTCCCGCATCGTTTACCAGAATATCAATGTGTCCGAATGTCTCCAGTGTCTTTTGTACCATGTCAAGGACATCTTTCTGGCTGGAAGTGTCAGTTTTGACGAAAAGCCCTCTGCCGCCCAGCTCAGTTACTCGCTGGGCGGTGTTCTTTCCCTCTTCCTGGCGAATATCTGCTACTACCACGCTGGCACCTTCGCGCCCAAAACCCTCCGCAATCGCTTTGCCGATTCCCCGCGCTGCGCCGGTGACAATCACCACTTTATTCTCAAATCTCCTCATGTGAGAGACCTCCTTTTCTGTAGGGATGAGCATACGACAGAATTTGGACAAAAACCTCAAGATCATGCTTTATCCTGTGGCGCCACACGAATCCCGAACAACCAGTTCTGTATCCAGGATGATGTTAATGGGATGGAGATGGGAAGAGCTGTTGTTGATGCGCTGAAGAAGAATATCCATTGCTTTCACTCCCACCTCATCTTTTGGATACGCCACAGTGGTCAGGCTGACTTTAAACAAATCAGCAAATGGCACGTCGTCGTGTCCGACAACGGCGACATCTCCAGGAACCGAGAGACCATTTTTGAGAACAGTTGAGATGAATCCCATTGCCAGCATGTCGTTGGAACAGAAGATTGCAGTGGGGCGGTTGCTTGTGGAAAGCCATAACTGTCCTGCGCACTGTCCTCCTTCCAGATTGTTTTTGTCCACCTGATAGTGGCGATTGAGAAGGATACCGGCGTCCTGAAGGGCGGATTTTAAGCCTTTTAGCCGCTCCTGTTCTGGAATGTTCAGAGGGTCGCTGCTGCTCACATAACCGATGTTGCGATGCCCGTTGCGGAGAAGGTGCTTGCCCACCATGTTTCCGCTTTTCTGGTTGTCCACATTTACGGAGAAAAACCCTGGAGCCGAACGTCCTACCAAGACAACGGGAACGCCGTCTGTCTCCAGCGCTACCAGGTGTTCTAGTTCGGCAAGCAGCGGTGTGGCGATGACTCCTGCTGTGCGAATACGCCGGAAGCGGTCAATCACAGCCTTCTCCATTTCGAGCTGGCGCTGTGATTCTCCCAAAAAGACCATAAAATTGTTTTGGTGTGCTATGGATTCGATTGCGCGCACGACGGGCACATAAAAGGGGTTGCTCAACTCCAGCACCAGACAACCGATCAAGTGGGAGGAAGTGCTGACCAGGTTCTGCGCCCACAGGTTGGGGGTGTAATTCAACTGACGGGCAAGTTGCAAGACTCGTTTGCGGGTGTCTTCGGAGACGCGTGGACTTCCAGCCAGCGCGCGTGATACAGTGGAGGGGTTGACACCTAGCTCTTCAGCGATTTGTTTGATGGTGACGGATACCAACGCTATTTCCTTTCCAGTCTGCAGGCTTTGTTCTCATGAGAAGAATCCACGCACAGCCTGGATGATCTTTTCTTCACTGGGGATGGCTGCCATTTCAAGCGCTCCGCTGTATGGGAGAGGGACATCTTCTGAAGTGAGACGGACAATTGGAGCATCCAGGTAGTCAAAGACCTCTTCGTAAGCGCGGGTTACTACCTCGGCAGCAAAACCTCCAGTACGAGCGCCCTCATTGACCACCAGAAGACGATGCGTTTTCTTAACCGAAGTGGCGATTGTTTCAATATCCAGCGGTTTCAGCGTGCGCGGGTCAACCACTTCGACCTCAATACCTTCTTCGGCGAGTTTTTCGGCTGCTGAAAGCGCCAGCAAAACCATACGCGAGGTTGCCACCACAGTGATGTGATTGCCCACGCGTTTCACATCGGCTTTGCCAATGGGGATTGTCCATTCACCTTCCGGCACTGCCCCTTTGGTGTTGTAGAGCAGTTTGTGCTCAATGAAGATGACCGGGTTGTCATCACGGATGGCGGATTTGAGCAAGCCTTTGGCATCGCGTGGGGTAGAGGGCTGTATCACAATCAGACCGGGCACGTGAACGTACCAGGCTTCCAGGCTCTGAGAGTGTTGGGCTGCATTTCCGCGCCCGCCACCACCCTGTGTGCGGAAAACGATAGGCACACTGGTTTTGCCGCCAAACATATAGCGCGCTTTGGCTGCTTGGTTGACGATGGGGTCCATTGCCAAACAGGCAAAGTCAATATACATCAACTCAACCACCGGGCGCAAGCCAGCCAGCGCAGCGCCAACGCCAATGGCAGTAAACCCATTTTCGCTGATGGGAGTATCTACAGCGCGCTTTTCGCCAAAGCGTTCATAGATGCCTTTTGATATTTTTAGAACGCCGCCGTATTGCCCGACATCCTCACCCATGATGAAAACGGCTAGGTCGCGCTCCATCTCTTCTAATAGCGCTTCGTTCAATGCTTCACGGTATTCAATGATTCGCTCCGCCATGGATATTGTTTCCTCCTTATGCGTAGATGTCCTCCCATAATGCAGAGGGGGGCGGTTCGGGGCTGTTAAGCGCAAATTGGGCGGCATGTTCAATACGCTGATGTACATCTGCTTTGATCTGTTGCAATTGCTCAATGCTGGCGATCTCTTGCTGGATGAGATGCTTTTCAAAACGCAGGATTGGGTCTCGCTCTTCGGTTTGCCATGTTTCGACTTCACCCTTGATGCGGTAGTTCAGAGGGTCTCCAATAGTATGCCCCATAATGCGGTACGTGTTTGCGACAATCAAGGTTGGCCCCTGCCCTATGCGAGCCCGTTTAACGGCTTCTGCTGCTGTCTCGTATACTTTCAGAACGTCATTCCCATCAATGGCAACTGCCGGAAAACCGAAGGGGATGGCGCGTTTGGTCAGGTCGCTGTCTGCAAAATAGCGGTCGGTGTAGCTGAATTCAGCAAACCGGTTGCGTTCACACACATAAATCACCGGCAATTTCCAAAGGGCTGCCATGTTGGCGCATTCGTAGAATACCCCCTGGTTGATCGCTCCGTCTCCAAAAAAGCTGACGGCGACGCGCCCATCGTCGCGGTAATAACAGGCAAAAGCGGCGCCGGTTGCCAGACCGATTCCGCCACCAACGATGCCGTTGGCCCCCAAATTTCCTATGGAAAGGTCAGCAATGTGCATGGAACCGCCCTTTCCTTTGCAGTAGCCATTTGCCTTGCCCAGCAGTTCAGCCATCATCAGGTCGGGATTGCCGCCTTTGGCAAGCAGATGACCGTGCCCGCGGTGTGTGCTGGTAATGTAATCATTCTGCTCCAATGCTGCGCACACACCTACCGCAATAGCTTCTTGACCGATATACATGTGTGTGCTTCCCCGCATGACGTTTTTCATGAAAAAGTCGCGAGCCTGTTCCTCGAAAACACGGATTAGCAGCATCTTGCGGTACATTTCAATCTGTGTGTCATCGTGGGCTATCATGTTAACCTCTCAACTCAGGATTTAAAGCAATACTTTGCATAATGCGATGTGTTATGCTTTCTGCGTCCATACCCAGTTTGCGAAACAGATCCTTTGGATTGCCCGATTCGGAGAATACATCAGGAACGCCAAAGCGTAAAATGCGGCGGGGGCAGGCTTCTGATAGAATCTCCGCTACAGCTGCTCCAAGACCGCCGACAATGTTATGATCTTCAAGTGTGGCAATCAATGGCGTTTGCTGTGCGGCTTCGATGATTGCATCCTGATCAATAGGTTTGATGGTGTGCATGTCAATCAGCCCGGCCTGAATGCCATGCTGAGCGAGGCGTTCTACAACCTCCAGGCCAATGGAAACCATCACTCCTGTAGCCACCAGCGTCAGGTGCACCCCGTTGTGCAGCCGGATACTTTTTCCAATGGAGAAAGGCTGGTTTTTGTCATAGAGGATGGGAACAGGGTTTCTTCCCATGCGGAAGTAAACCGGGCCCTGGTGTTGGATGACCTGCCGCAGCAGGGCGGAGGCCGCGATGGCGTCGGCGGGCGAGACAACCGTCATATTGGGCATGGCGCGCGTGATGGCGATATCCTCTGTTGCCTGATGTGTGGGGCCATCCCAGCCCACCTCAATACCGCCATGCGACGCCGCGATTTTTACATTGAGGTTGGCGTAGCAGATAAAGCTGCGGATCTGCTCACATGCTCGCATGGTGGCAAAGGTGGCGTAGGTGCAGGCGATGGGTATCAAGCCGGTGGTTGCCAGACCAGCTGCGCTGATCATCATGTTTTGTTCTGCCACGCCAAAATTGATGTGTCTGTTGGGATATTGCTGTGCAAAGTGGAAGGTATGCAGCGAAGAAGAAATATCAGCATCCAAAACGACAAGATTGGGAATCTCAGCGCCGAGTTCCAGCAGTGTTTCGCCGAAGGCAACCCGCATGGGTTTAAGCAGGGCGTTTGCCACTAATTCTCCTCCTCTGCAAGCTCTTTCAATGCCCACTCCAATTGTTCCTTGTTGGGAGCTTTACCGTGCCATGCAGCATTATCTTCCATAAACGAAACGCCCTTGCCTTTGATCGTGTAGGCGATGATCACGGCAGGCTTCTGGCGCGGCTGACAGCTCCAGACAAAAGCATCCAATATCTGGGTAAAATCGTGTCCATAAATTTTTCTCACGTCCCAGTTCATTGCCAGCCATTTTTCCTCAACTGGGTGCAGGGATACAATTTCGTCGGTGCGTCCATCTACCTGCGAGCGGTTGTAATCGTAGATGCAGATTAGATGATTCAATTTCTGGTGACCTGCCAGCATGGCAGCCTCCCACGTACAGCCTTCCTGTGCGTCACCGTCGCCGATAAGGACAAAGACCCGAAAAGTTTTTCCTGTAATGCGTGCGCCGAGAGCCATACCTACCCCAGCGCCAAGACCATTCCCCAACGGACCGGCGGTCATTTCAACCCCAGGGGTCTTTTTCATGTCAGGGTGTCCCTGTAAAATGCTGCCGCAGCATCGAAAAGTAGCAAGTTGTTCAATGGGGAAAAAGCCGCGCAGGGCTAACGTGGCATATAACCCGGCGCAGGCATGCCCTTTGGAGAGGATAAAGCGATCGCGGTCTTCCCATGCAGGATTCTTGGGATCGATACGCATGACGTGGAAATATAACGCGGCGAGGATGTCGGCTTCGGAGAGCGAACCTCCTGGATGACCACTGCCTGCGTTGGCAATCATACGGACGGATTCAATGCGGATGCGCTTTGCAATGCGTTGTAGAGAAAGAATGGTCTCCGGGTTATGTTTCATGGATTTGGGGGGGGAAGTTCGGTTGCGCAAACGTTTGTCTGATAGTTTTATTGTAGCACAATACAAACGTTTGTCAAGACATATCCGCGTTCTGTGAATAAAAATTTTCATATTGTGCTTATTTATTTCTTAATGTGCGGGAAAATATTAAGGTAACAACAAATTTCATCAATAAATTGACAAAAGCAGCCAAAAATACTATACTATTTTTGTTATCACAGGTTTTCCCTTTTGCACACATATTTTCTTTAGGACAGGTGAATATGAAAGAGACAGTTCACTTTGCGGCGATTGATTTGGGAGCAGAGAGCGGGCGTGTCATTCTAGGTACTTTGGCTGAGGAGCGCATTTGCCTGGACGAGATTCACCGCTTTGCGAATGGTCCAGTGCGGTTGCCGGATGGGCTGCATTGGGATGTGCTGCACATCTGGTCCGAAATCAAACATGGTATTGCCACGCTGGCAAAGAGCGGCAAACAGCTAGCGGGTATTGGTCTGGATACGTGGGGAGTGGATTTTGCCCTGCTGGACGCCCAGGGGATTCTGCTGGGCAATCCGTATCATTATCGCGATGCACGCACCAATGGAATGCTGGAAGCTGCTTTTCAGCGCGTCCCGCGCCAGGAAATTTTTGATCAGACCGGGATTCAATTTATGCAGATTAACACACTGTACCAGCTTCTCTCAATGGTGCTGAACAATTCGGCACAGTTGGACGCCGCCCGTACTTTTCTGACCATCCCTGACCTTTTCAATTACTGGCTGAGTGGGCGCATGGTCTGTGAATTTACCAATGCGACAACCACCCAGTGTTATAGCCCACGTCAGGACGGTTGGGCGCTGGGGTTGCTGGAGAGACTGCATATCCCTGTGGATATTTTTCCGCAGATTGTGCCTCCAGGCACCTTGCTGGGCGGCTTGCAACCGTATCTGTGTGAGGAGTTGGGGGTGGATTCTGTTCCAGTGATTGCCCCGGCTTGCCATGATACCGGGTCGGCAGTGGCGGCAGTACCTGCTGAACACTCTCATATTGCCTGGATCAGTTCGGGCACCTGGTCTGTTATGGGCACGGAAGCATCTGAACCGGGCATATCAGAGCGCACGTTGAAATACAATTTCACGAATGAAGGCGGCGTAGGAGGCAAATGGCGGCTTTCTAAAAATGTGATGGGACTGTGGATTGTTCAGGAATGCCGACGCACCTGGGCGCGCCAGGGAGAGGAATTGAGCTATGACCAGCTCACCGACTTGGCAGAACGGGCGCGTCCTTTACAGGCAGTTATTGACCCTGATCATATGGATTTTCTGATGCCTGGCAACATGCCGGAGAGGATACGGGCTTACTGTGAGCGCACCGCGCAGCCGGTTCTCAGGGAGAAAGGTGCTGTTGTGCGTTGTGTGCTTGAAAGCATTGCGCTGAAGTATCGTTGGGTTCTTGAACGGCTGGAGGAGATTGTCGGGTATCGGCTTGACCCGCTACATATCATAGGCGGCGGGACGAAAAACCGCCTTTTGAACCAGTTGGTGGCAGACGCTACCGGGCGCAAGGTGGTAACTGGCCCGGTTGAAGCCACTGCAATTGGAAATTGCCTGATGCAGGCGGTTGCGGTTGGGTCTCTGCCTTCTATCCAGGCTGGGCGTGACATGGTGCGCAGGTCTTTTGCGATGGATGTGTATCTACCGCGCCGTAGTCAGGATCAGGAGTGGGAGAAGTGTTATCGCAGGTTGCTTGATCTGCTGCAGGAGTGAGATTTTTTGTAAAGAGGAGAGATAATGAACAATCGTTTGAGCGAAGCATCCATACGAAGTGCTTATGAAGCAGCGCGCGAGCGCTATGCACAGTTTGGAGTAGATACGGATAAAGTGCTTGACAGGTTACGGGAGGTCTCACTCAGTCTGCATTGCTGGCAGGGGGATGATGTCAGCGGGTTTGAGAACCCAGAAGGGGAACTCGGCGGCGGAATCGCCGCAACGGGCAATTATCCGGGAAAAGCCAGGAATGCCGATGAGTTGCGCAGTGATTTGGATATAGCGTATCGTTTGATACCTGGCAGGCATCGTTTGAATCTGCATGCCATTTATGCCGAAACTGGCGGGCAGAGAGTTGAACGGGATGCGTTGCGCCCGGAGCACTTTTCCGCCTGGCTGGATTGGGCAAAAACGAATGGGCACGCTCTGGATTTTAACCCTACCTGCTTTTCGCATGAGAAAGCTGCCAGCGGTTTTACTTTGTCTTCAAGCGATGAGGGAGTTCGACGTTTCTGGGTGAATCATTGCATTGCTTGCCGTAAGATTGGCGAAGCATTTGGCAAAGCGCTCGGTAGCACCTGTGTCACCAATATCTGGATACCAGATGGATACAAAGATGTTCCTGCGGATCGCAAGACGCCGCGCGCGTTGCTTGAGAAATCTTTGGATGAGATATTGGCTGAAAAGATTGACCGCCGCTATAACCTGGACGCTGTTGAGCCGAAACTGTTTGGGATTGGCTCCGAAAGCTACGTGGTAGGTTCGCATGAGTTTTATCTTGGCTATGCGGTGACCAGGGATATTTTGCTGACGCTGGACACAGGACATTTTCATCCGACCGAAAGCGTTGCGGATAAGATTTCGGCGACGCTTTTCTTTGTCAAAGAGCTGCTACTGCATGTCAGCCGCGGCGTGCGCTGGGATAGTGATCATGTTGTCATCCTCAGTGATGAACTGCAATCTTTGATGCAGGAGGTTGTACGCGGAGATTACCTGGAGCGCGTGCATATCGGGCTCGATTATTTTGATGCCAGTATTAACCGTGTGGCGGCATGGGTGATTGGTGCGCGCAGCACCCAGCGGGCTCTTTTGATGGCGTTGCTTGAACCCAGCCACCTGTTGAGAAAATATGAGCAGGAGGGGGATTACACTTCGCGGCTGGCGCTTCTCGAAGAGGTGAGAGCGCTTCCATCTTCGGCTGTTTGGGAATATTTCTGTCTTGTGCAGTCGGTGCCGGTTGGGACTGCGTTCTTGGATGACATCAAGTCTTATGAAAAGGCAGTGATGCTACACCGATAGCCTTGCCAGAAATCGCTGTTTGATCCAGCCGCAGCGCCGGGGGAAAGCGCTGCGGTTTTTTTTTGTAAAATACAATCGGGAAGAGTTTTGCTTAGCCTCAAAACTCGAAAAATATTGAAATCTTAAAATTTATTGACAATCAATTGAGTTTTTTATATAATATAAAAAGTAATCTCCAAGAATAATCAAAATTTACACATCGTTTAAAGGCGATAGACCCCTATGACGTCTTTTGAGCGGCAGCAACGGATTATTAGTCTGCTAAGGGAGCAGCCAGGGATGAAGATTCCCGACCTGGCAAAGCAACTGGATGTGTCGCAAGGCACCATTCGGAATGACCTGGATGCTTTGGAGCAGGCAGGGCATCTTTCGCGGGTGCGCGGCGGTGCAATTCTGCGGGACGAACGGCAATTTCTCAGCCCCTCTTTTGCGGCGCGGGCATTGGTCAATGCGGATAAGAAACAACGCATTGCCCGTGCTGCGGCGGAGTTGGTTGAGGATGGCGATTCGATCATCCTGGATGCCAGCACCACAGTTTTTGCAATGGTGCCCTTTTTGAAAAAGTACCGCAATCTCACCATTGTTACCAATGGGATTACCATGGGCAAGGCGTTGTCTGAGAACTCATCCCACACGGTGATTTTGATTGGCGGGGTGATACGCGCCTTTACGGACTCGGTCTCAGGGCATCTTTCCGAAGAGGTACTTGACCGGTTACATGTCAAAACCGCCTTTGTTTCCTGTTCGGGTATTTCACTGGAGGCGGGTTTGACGGAGGTAGATATTCATCAGATTGACGTCAAACGCAAAATGATACGCAGCGCTGACCGGGTGGTTGCGCTGGTGGATTCGAGCAAGTTTAATAAGGTGGATTTGAGTTCTTTTGCCAGCATTGCAGAGCTTTCTCAGATTATTACGGATGCTGATATTCCTGCTGAATACTATGAACAGTTCAAACGAAACTGTACTGTTCTGACTGTCTGTGCTGCTAACTCGACTTCTTCTCTGAACCCCTGTGGAGCAGATGGCGCAAGTCGGTAAAGTCCTTTGCCTGCGGCAGTAAGGCGTCGCAGTTTGACCCCAAAGATTAATGAGGAGTATGAATGGAAAAACCCGTTATTGAGACGAGACATATTTCCAAGCGCTTTGATATGACCCAGGCGCTGTGTGATGTCTCACTTGATCTCTACCCCGGCGAGGTGCATGCGCTGGTTGGCGAGAATGGGGCTGGCAAATCAACTCTGATAAAGATTCTAACCGGCATCCATCGGCCAGATGAGGGAGAGATATTGCTGGATGGAAAGGCAGTGCAAATCCATAACTCGCAGGATGCACAGGCGTTGGGTATTGCGGCGATTTACCAGGAGCCAATGGTTTTTCCTGATCTGAACGTGGCGGAGAACATCTTCATCAGCCACCAGGATCGGGGCAAGTTTGTGCGTTGGGGCAAAATGTATAAAGATGCCGAGGCTGTTCTGGCAAAACTGGATGTCAAGCTGAATGTGCGCAGCCAGGCACGCGGCTTGACCCTGGCGGCGCAACAGGCAGTTGAGATTGCCAAGGCAATTTCGCTTCAGGCGCGGGTACTGATTATGGATGAACCTACCGCTTCTCTGTCGGCGCATGAGGTGCAGCAGCTTTTTAAGCTGATACGTTCATTGCGCAGTCAGGGCGTCTCCATTCTGTTTATTGGACATCGCCTTGAGGAGGTGTTTGAGATATCTGACCGTATTACTGTCTTGCGAGATGGGATGAAAATCAGCTCAAAACTGCGCAGCGAAGCAACCACAGAGGGTGTCATTCGCGATATGGTTGGGCGTGAAATCAAGGATTTCTTTTTGAAAGGTGCCACCAAGCGCGGCGACCTTTTGATGTCTGTGCGCAACCTCAGCAAAGCGGGGGTTTTTCGGGGGATCAGTTTTGATGTTTATGGCGGTGAGGTGCTTGGCTTTGCCGGTTTGATTGGCTCGCGCCGCACAGATGTCTGTTTAGCATTGTTTGGCATCGAACCGGCGGATAGTGGGGAAATCATCTTTGAAGGCAAACCGCAAAAGATACGTTCCCCGCAGCAGGCGCTTGAACTGGGGATTACCTATGCGTCTGAAGACCGTCGTAAGCTGGGTTTGACTATGCCCATGAGCATTGCCTCCAATATTTCGCTTCCTATGTTGCCGCGCTACATGAATGTGTTGGGACTTATTCGCAGACATGAGGAGATAGCCGCAGCTGAGGAATTTCGCCGCAGGCTGATGATACGGGCTGAGTCGGTCAATGTCCCTGTCGAGAGGCTCTCGGGCGGCAATCAGCAGAAGGTCATGCTCAGCAAATGGCTGAATGCCAATCCCAAGGTACTCATCCTCGATGAGCCGACGCGCGGCATTGACGTGGGGGCAAAGGCAGAAGTGCATCACATGATCAATGATTTGACCGATCGCGGTCTGGCAGTGATATTGGTCTCTTCAGACCTCCCTGAGGTGCTGGCAATGAGCGATCGCATCCTGGTGATGCGTGAGGGCAGACAGATGGGCATCTTCGAGAAAGCGCAAGCGACAGAGGAAACAATTATGACAGCTGCAATGGGACAAAACCACAACGTTGCGGAGGTGGCTGCATGAAGCGTCTGTTAAGCATGACCAGCCCTGAACGTGTTCGTGAGTTGATCCTCATCTTATTGATTGTTTTGGTGAGTCTCTTTTTTAGCTCACAGATACCAAATTATTTCAATGCACGCTTCTTTAACCGTGTTTCTACCAGTGTGGCGATCACAGCAGTGATCGCGATTGGGCAAACGCTGGTTTTCTTGACCCGCAATTTTGACCTGTCTGTGGGTTCAATTGTTGGATTTACAGCGTATTTTGTCGGGCAGCAACTAACGCGCAACAACGATATTCCACCCGCGCTGGCGGTTTTGATGGCAGTCGGCATAGGCGTTGTGATGGGGGCAATCAACGGTGTGATCATTTCCTACGGGAGGGTACCCTCCATCATCACAACCATCGGCACGCTGGCGGTCTATCGCACGTTGCTGATTGAATTTTCGGATGCCCAGACAGTTTTGACGGCAAAGCTGCCGAAGTGGGTGGTTGACCTGCCGCGTGTTAACATTATCAGCTTTGGCGATTTAGATATCCGTCTGGTGGTTGGCATTATGTTGCTGGTGGTGGTCATCTTTCAGTTTGTGTTGACATATTTACCGTTTGGGCGCAGACTGTATGCCATCGGCAGTAACCCTGAGGCAGCCCGCAATGCCGGTTTTCCCTCTCAACAGATTGTTTTTATTGCTTTTGTGCTAAGCGGGGCACTTTCTGGGCTGGCGGGTTTCTTATTCCTGGCGCGTTTTGGAAATGTGACGGTGGTGGCTGGGCAGGGTCTGGAATTTGCCTCTATTGCTGCCATTGTGGTAGGTGGCGTGAGTAACAATGGGGGATCCGGTACCGTGTTTGGGGCGCTTTTGGGCGCCATCATGATTGACTTGCTTGAGAATAGCCTTATTCGCTGGCTGGCGATCAGCGAATTCTGGCGGGATGCCATCCTGGGAATGCTGATCCTGTTGGCAGTGGCATCGGATAAGCTTGTCTTGTCAAAATTGCGCAGCATCTGGACACGCAGCGAACTGCAGATCACTGACGAGACTGTTGTGGAAAAACAGGAGGCAGAGCATCATGTTGCAAAAGCGTAACCTTTTCTTGAACAGCCTTGCGAAGTTAAAAAGCTGGGAAGGCTTTCTGCTTTTCCTGTTGGCGGTTATTTTTATCATCAATAGCCAGCAGACCTCTGCATATCTCAGTGTTCAGAACCAGATCAATCTCTTCATTCTTTCTATCGAAAAGATTATCGTTGTGCTTACCATGACCTTTTTGATCATCAATGCGGAGATTGATCTGTCGGCGCCTTCGATCATGGGGCTAGCAGCCTGCCTAATGGCATGGCTGTATACACAGGGGGTACCCTTGCCGCTGGCGCTGGCGATTTGTCTGTTGGTCGGAGTGCTTTGTGGGTTGTTTAACGGGCTGTGGATAGCCTACGCCAACCTTTCTTCACTGGTGGTTACCCTGGCAATGTTGATCTGTTACCGAGGGTTGGCAAGGGTGTTTTTGGAGGATAAATCTATTGGGGGCTTTCCGGAGTGGTTCAATTTGCTGGGGCAAAAGCCATTGATTGGGCCATTTCCTTTGGCGATGATCGTCTTCTTCGTCCTGCTTGTCATTGCAGTGGTTATCTTGCAGTACTCAGGGTTTGGACGGCATGTGTTTGTCATTGGCAATAATGCCGAGGTAGCTCGTTATTCAGGGGTCAGGGTCAAGCGTGTCAAGATGCTGCTGTATGTTGCTTCGGGCTTTGTTTCTGCTTTGGCTGGGCTTCTTTTTGCTGCCAGACTGGGCGCCGTGCGCGGCGATACTGCTTTGGGATTCGAACTAGATATTATCACCATGGTTTTGCTGGGAGGGGTGAGTATCTTCGGCGGTTCGGGGTCGCTATTTGGTGTCTTTTTATCTATTCTGATTGTGCTTAATCTTCGTAATGGCATGTCGCTGGCAAACTTGACTGGTCATCTTCAGACAGGGGTCATTGGGGCATTGCTGATTTTCTCTGTGCTTGCGCCAAACATCTTTGCACAGGTGAGAGCGGCTTTCCGGCGGCGGCGCGTTGCGGCTGCCAGAGACGAAGCATGCTGATTCAGAAAATATGATGTTCAAGAAAGGAGGAGGAAAGCGGATTTGTAGCAAGTTGTGTCTTGTAAAGAATATGCTGTAAAAAAAACTGTTGATTATTCCTAAGGAGGCAAATAATGAAACGCACGTTTGTAAGGATTGTTGCTTTGATTACCATCTTGAGCTTGCTGCTGATTGCATGCCAGCCCAAACCGACAGAAGCCCCAAAGCCAGCTGAGCCTGCAGCGCCAGCCGAGCCTGCCAAGCCTGCTGAACCTGCGCCTGCTGAGCCAGCCAAACCAGCAGCCGGAGTGGTGGAAGCTACCCCGGGGCAAACCGTAGATATGGTACTGCTGCCCAAGTTCCTGGGTATTCTGGTGTTTGATCAGGCAAACCAGGGCGCGATGGAAGCGCATAAAGAGTTGGGCAACAAGGGCAAACTGGAGTTTCTTGGTCCGACGCCGGAGAACAGCGTTGCCGGGCAGATTGATATTGTAACGACTGCCACTACACAGGGTGTGGATGCCATCATGATCTCCAACAATGCGGGCGACCAGATTGCCCCAGCCGCCAAAGCGGCGCGCGATAAGGGCATCACGGTGGTTACCTGGGATTCGCCGATACCGTCCGCCGAAGGCGAGCAGGTCTTTGTCGCACAGGTGGATTTCGACGAGACTGGTGTGGTGATGGCGGACATGGCGCTTTCGATTCTGGGTGAAGACGGCGGCAAGTTTGCGGTGTTGTCGGCGTCGCCGGATGCAGCCAATCAGAATGCCTGGATTGCGGCGATGAAGGAAGCGTTGAAGGACCCGAAGTATGCAAAGCTGGAGCTGCTGGATGTGGTGTATGGCAATGACCAGTCAGAAGACAGCTACAACCAGGCGCTGGCGCTGGTGGACAAATACCCGGACATGGAATTGATCATGGCGCCGACCACGGTAGGCATTGCGGCGGCAGCCAAAGCCATGCAAGATGAAGGGCTGTGCGACAAGGTGAAGGTATCTGGTCTGGGTCTGCCAGCCGAAATGGTTTCGTATACCCTCAACGGTTGCGCGCCGGAGTTTGCCCTGTGGAGCTTTGTTGACCTGGGATATTTGACTTATTATGTCTCGTACCTGTTGGCGACGGGTGCTATCAAGGGTGAAGTCGGCGAGACTTTCAAAGCCGGGCGTATGGGTGTCTACACGATCGAGAAAGACCCAACCCGCGAAAAAGGTTTACGCGTTTTGATGGGCCCCTTCAAGGTGTACAACAAGGATAACGTTGAAGCTGAGGCTGGCCCCCAGGAGGAAGCTGGCGGCACCCCGGTCAAAGCTGAAAAGGGCAAAAATATAGATATGGTACTGCTGCCCAAGTTCCTGGGTATTCTGGTGTTTGATCAGGCAAACAATGGTGCGATGGAAGCGCACAAAGAATTGGAGAACACAGGCAAATTGGAGTTTCTTGGTCCGACGCCGGAGAACAGCGTTGCCGGGCAGATTGATATTGTAACGACTGCCACTACACAGGGTGTGGATGCCATCATGATCTCCAACAATGCGGGCGACCAGATTGCCCCAGCCGCCAAAGCGGCGCGCGATAAGGGCATCACGGTGGTTACCTGGGATTCGCCGATACCGTCCGCCGAAGGCGAGCAGGTCTTTGTCGCACAGGTGGATTTCGACGAGACTGGTGTGGTGATGGCGGACATGGCGCTTTCGATTCTGGGTGAAGACGGCGGCAAGTTTGCGGTGTTGTCGGCGTCGCCGGATGCAGCCAATCAGAATGCCTGGATTGCGGCGATGAAGGAAGCGTTGAAGGACCCGAAGTATGCAAAGCTGGAGCTGCTGGATGTGGTGTATGGCAATGACCAGTCAGAAGACAGCTACAACCAGGCGCTGGCGCTGGTGGACAAATACCCGGACATGGAATTGATCATGGCGCCGACCACGGTAGGCATTGCGGCGGCAGCCAAAGCCATGCAAGATGAAGGGCTGTGCGACAAGGTGAAGGTATCTGGTCTGGGTCTGCCAGCCGAAATGGTGGAGTTCACCCTCAATGGCTGTGCGCCGGAGTTTGCCCTGTGGAGCTTTGTTGACCTGGGATATTTGACTTATTATGTCTCGTACCTGTTGGCGACGGGTGCCATCAAGGGTGAGGTCGGCGAACGCTTTGAAGCCGGGCGTATGGGCACCTACACCATTACCAAGGATCCGACTCGCGAAAAAGGTTTGCGTGTTTTGATGGGGCCCTTCACCGTTTACAACAAGGATAATGTTGAGGCAGCTGCCAAGTAGCAATATTTGGCTTGAGTTGCGTTTACAAATTTAAGCGGGGCTCCCAATCGCGGTCTGATCAATGAGATGGCATACCAATGACCGGGATTGGGGGCTCCCTTCAAGAGCGATACCGCAGTGTATTTGCCAGAAACAGGAGTGAGCCATGAAAAGAGTTGGTTTCTTGCTGAAGGTTAAGAAAGAGAAGATAGAAGAATATAAAGCACATCATCGGGCTGTGTGGCCTGAAATGCTTGAAGCTCTGCGTCGAACCGGTTGGCATAATTATTCATTATTCATGCGTGAGGATGGGCTTCTTTTTGGCTATTTTGAAACCCCTGAGAGTTTTCAGGCAGCGCTGGCTGGTATGGCAAAGGAAGAGATTAATGCCAAGTGGCAGGATTTCATGGCGCCCTATTTTGAAGGACTGGGGGGTGCCCATGCAGACGAGAATATGATTGAGTTGGAAGAAGTTTTTCATTTGGATTGAGGTGATTGCGATGAATTCGAAACAGCGTGTGCTCACCGCTCTGCGGCGAACGGGGATACCCGATCGTGTTCCCTTGCAATTTGACCTGTGTCGTTCACTTACTGATGCTTTTTGTCAGAAATATGGTATCCCTGCGCACTATACCACTTCGTATTATGAAGATGTTACGTATCGCATTTCGGCAAATGAGCTGCGGGTGGCAATGGGTAGCGATTGTGTTATTGTAGGCGCGAGCCTGCCGCGCGGCTATGAACATCCCGTGGATAAAGACGGCAATATGATTAACGAGTTTGGCATGGTCATGCGTCAGGGCCCTCTCTATATGGAGGTTATCAAACACCCTATGGCACATGTTCAGGAGCCGCAGGAGGTGCTGGATTTCCCTTTTCCAGACCCTCTGGCGGAGGGGCGCTATGATGACGCTGAGCAGTTGATCCAGAAATACAAAGCCGAGTATTTCATCGTTGGCGACATGGAATTGACAATGTATGATATGATGCAACAGCTTGTTGGCACGGAAAAGCTGTTGGTTGATATGGCAGAAGGCAAACCCTACGTGGAAACCTTGATGGACAAGACAAAGGATTTTGCTTTGGCAGTTGGTAAAAAGCTGGTCTCAATGGGTGTGGATGGCATCTGGGCGGGGGACGACTTTGGCGCCCAGAATGGGATGATCATTTCCCCACGTATGTGGCGGCGTTACTTTAAGGAACGTTACCGTCAGGTTTATGCGGAGCTTAAGGCCTTGAACCCAGATATCTTAATCATGCAACATTGTGATGGGGCTGTGGCGCCCATACTAGATGACTGGATCGAAGTTGGTCTTGAGGTGTTTAACCCAGTACAGCCAAATGTGCCTGGTCATGAACCGCAGGAGTTGAAAGATAAGTTTGGTGAACGGTTATCTTTTTGGGGAGCTATTGATCAACAGCAATTGCTGCCCAAAGCCTCTGCCAAAGAGATTGAGGCAGATGTCGCTGAAAAGATTCGCATTCTGGGTGCAGGCGGAGGATATATGTGTTCTCCGGCGCATATTATCCAGTCTGATACTTCTATGGAAAATGTGGAGGCGTTTATTCAAGCGGTCAAGAAACATGGAGTATATCGGTAGCTTATGAGGTCCCCCGCACAAACTCTCGAAGAACTTATACAGATGTCGCACCGGCTGGCACGACCGGAGATGGATTGTGTCATTCTTGGGGAAGGCAACACATCGGCGCGGGCAGATGATCACTCTTTTTGGGTAAAAGCCAGCGGCGTGCCGCTTTCGGCGATCAACGCAGCCGGGTTTGTGCGCGTGGTTTTTGAGCGGCTTGATGCCCTCTTGAAGGTGGCAGACCTTGCTGATGAGGATGTCCGTAGGGCGTTGGAATCGGCAAAAGCAGACCCTAATGCACCGGGGCACCCTTCTGTAGAGACACTTTTGCATGCCTTACTGCTTGGTCTTGAGGGGGTGAATTTTGTTGGTCATACGCACCCTACGGCGATCAATGCGCTTGCCTGTTCTCGGGCGTTTCCTGAGGCGTTTCTGGGGCGCCTGTTTCCGGATGAAATTGTATTGTGTGGGGTGGCGCCGCTGCTGATACCCTATACAGACCCAGGCATTCCTCTGGCGCGCAAGGTAAGAGAGTGTCTCAATGAATACCTTGATCGTTATGGGGAACGGCCGCGCATCGTGATTATGCAAAATCATGGCTTCATTGCTTTGGGGGCTACGGCACAGCAGGTTGAAGATGTGACCATGATGGCAAACAAAGCTGCACGGGTGCTTTTGGGGGCGTATATTGTCGGAGGTCCACGTTTCCTTTCGCAGAAGGACGTGGATCGTATTCATACCCGCCCGGATGAACTCTATCGCAGGCAGAAACTTGGGCTTGGGGATTGAAACACGTGCACCTGCTGGAAGCGCAGCTCAATGATTTCTCAGCCCAAACGCGCCACGTAGCGCTGATCGCGTTGGCCAAGTTGGCAGGTGAGGGAAAAGTGCCTTGCTCCTCTGTGGCGGAGGTGGCAAATATGCACTGCCATACATTCTATTCCTATAATGCTTATGGCTATTCTCCCAGTGGTATTGCCTGGCTGGCGCGCTCGCGTGGGTATAAACTGATGGGGATTGTGGATTTTGACGTTTTGGATGGCGTAGATGAGTTCCTGGAGGCCTGCGATCTGGTTGGTGTGCGCGGCAGCGCAGGTCTGGAGACACGAATCTATGTCCCTCAATTTGCGACGCGCGAGATCAACTCTCCCGGGGAACCGGGGGTGGCGTATCACATGGGAATAGGGTTCACTTCTTGTACTGTGCCACCCGAAGCGCAAAGTATTCTGGCTGATATGCGTCAGAGGGCTGAACAACGCAATCGGGATATGCTGGCGCGCCTCAATGGATATCTTGACCCATTGAAACTGGATTATGATGCGGAGGTTCTACCACTGACGCCCTCTGGCAACGCAACTGAGCGTCATATCCTGGCAGCCTACACACGTGCGGCTGAGCAGCGTGTCAATGACCCGTTGAAGTTTTGGTCACAAAAGCTGGATATGGAGGCGGAGAAGCTGGCGGAGATTATGGCAAATCCCGTTAACTTCCACAACCATCTGCGTTCAAAGCTGATGAAGCGTGGTGGTGTGGGCTATGTCCAGCCGGGAGCGGACACCTTTCCTGAAGCAGAAGAGGTGAACCGTCTGACGCTGGCTTGTGGCGCTTTACCCTGTGCTGCCTGGTTGGATGGGCTTTCGGATGGGGAACAGGCAATGCAGGAATTGTTGCAGCTATTGATGGACGGTGGTGTGGTTGCCCTCAATATTATCCCTGACCGCAACTGGAACATCGCTGACCCCGAACTGAAGCGCCGCAAGGTGCAGAACCTGTACGAAGTTGTCTCGCTGGCGCGGGCGCTGGATTTACCGCTCAATGTTGGCACGGAGATGAACAGCCCGGGACAAAAGCTGGTGGATGATTTTTCTGCTCCTGAGCTTGAACCGCTGCGTCAGGCATTTATGGATGGTGCATATTTTATTTATGGGCACACGCTGCTTCAGCGCCTTGCCGGGATGGGCTACCAGAGCGAGTGGGCAAGGGACTTTTTCCCGGAGCGAAGTCAGCGCAACGTGTTTTATACCCAAATTGGCAAGGTTGCGCATCCCGGTGCGGACATTTTGCAGCAGATACGCATCGAAATGTCACCGGAGGATGTTTTAAAGCTGCTGAGCGAGCTTTGCTCTTTTTCTTTATAGGAACGTTGTGTTATGGATAAACTGGAAATTTATAAGCGCGCAGTTTCGCCGCTCCCTTTGCGTTATCAGTTATGGCCGCTATATGGGGCAGGCTTTGAAAATATGGGTGTCAATGGCAAACCGATTGAGGTGCCTATGCCATCCGTTGGGTCGGACGAACTGCTCATTCGGCATGACGCCTGCGGCTTGTGTTTTTCGGACACAAAAGTGATTGACCAGGGGGAAGCACACCCGCGCATTCAGCGGGATATGAAAAAGGAACCGGTGGTGCTGGGTCATGAAGTGTGCTTTACAGTGGTAGATGTGGGCGAGAACCTGCGCGGGCAGTATCGTGTGGGGGATCGCTTTACTCTGGAAACGGATATTGTATATCAGGGTGTTGGGATGGCGTATGGTTACCTGATCCAGGGAGGGCTGTCACAGTATTCTATTATTGATCAGCGCATTATGCAAAGCGATCATGGCAATTATCTCATTGCCGTTTCGCCTGAGCGCAGTTATGCCGAGATAGCGCTTGCTGAGCCATGGGCTTGTGTGGTGGCTGCATACCGCTTGGAATACCGCACTGGGATCAAAGCGGGAGGAACGTTGTGGGTAATTGGCAGCGGCGGGAGAAAAGCATATACCATCAGCGCCGGTTTTGATGAGATTTCCCATCCGGCACGGCTGATGCTGACCAATATCCCGGAGGGGTTTGCATCCTGGCTGAAAGCGCGGGCAAGGCAGCTTGGGGTTGAAGTTCTTGACGTTCCGGATGTTGCCGCGCCGCCGCTGGATCAGGTGGATGATATCGTTTTGCTCGGAGCTGACGCTGATCTGGTCGAAAAGGTTAGTCCGCGTCTGGCATATTTTGGTGTTATGGTTTTAATGGACGATCAGCCCATGCCGCGTAAAACGGCTGTGGATGTGGGCAGAATACACTACAACCGCTGGGTGTATCTTGGAAGTCAAGGCAGCGATGTCAGCGCGGCATATCGGGATGTGCCGGTGCGGTCTGCGCTGCGCCCCGGCGGACGGGCGTGGTTTATTGGCGCTGCAGGCCCTATGGGACGTATGCATGTCCAGCGGGCGATTCAGTTTTCTGATCCGCCAGCAACGATTGTGTGTACCGATGTCAGCGACCAACGGCTGGAAGAACTATGCACCAGCTTTGGGGAAGAGGCGCGTGCAAAGGGTGTTGAGTGGATTTGTCTCAACCCTCTCAAGAAGGCAGAATATGAGCGGGGGATGGAGCGTTTTCGACAGGATGGTTTTGATGATATTGTGGTTATGGTGCCTTCCCCTGCGATCATTGCGGATGCTTATGGCTGGCTGGCGAAGCGCGGGGTGATGAATGTTTTTGCAGGCGTGGCGCGTGGCACTTTAGCCCAGATTGACCTGAGTGATGCGTATCGAAAGGACACGCGGGTGATTGGGCATTCCGCCTCGGTGATGAGCGATATGGAACTGGTGTTACAGAAGACCAATTGTGGTGAACTGTCTCCGATCCGTTCGGTGGCAGCGATTGGTTCGTTGAGTGCAGCGTTGGAAGGTTTGCGGGCGGTCAAAGAAGCCAGGATACCGGGTAAAATCCTGATATATCCTCATATTCGCGAATTCCCTTTGACGGTGCTGCCGGATTTGAAGGATAAGCTGCCGACGGTCTTTGCTCGACTACATGCCGGGCGTGAGTGGACCAAGGAAGCAGAAGAAGAATTTTTGCGCTTGATGTTGCCGTGATGGAGGTGATCGGTGAAGGTATTGCGACTTTACGCGGCACATGATTTGCGCCTGGATGATGACTCCGTTCCGCAACCTGCTGCTGGCGAGGTGCTGGTGCGGGTTACGGCGGTGAGCCTGTGCGGATCAGATTTGCACTGGTTTTCGGAGGGAGGAATTGGACCTGCCCGTGTGGAGGAGGGCCCCGTCACGCTGGGACATGAAATGGCAGGGATAATTTCTAGCGGTGATCACCGGGGACAACGTGTTGCCATAGACCCTGCGATTCCCTGTGGTGTGTGTGAGTTCTGTCAGCAGGGCAACCCGAATTTTTGTGAGCGGCTGCGCTTTGCGGGCGATGGCACAACCGATGGTGGTTTGCGGGAGTATATTGTCTGGCCAGAACGCTGTTTGTATCCCCTGCCAGATTCGATTGGTGATGCCGAAGCGGCTTTACTTGAGGCGCTGGGAATTGCTTTGCATAGCGCCGACCTGTGTCATTTTAGGGCGGCGATGCGTGTGGGAATCTTTGGCTGTGGGCCGATTGGGCTATTGATGGTGCAGATGGCGCGTCTTTCGGGTGCTGTTCAGATTATTGCCACAGACCGCCTGCCGCATCGTTTGGAAGCTGCCCGCGCCTATGGTGCTACGCATACATTTCTATCGGACGGCGGCGGGGAGAATGAGGCGGTTTTGGGCTGCACCGGTGGGCGCGGGGTGGATGTGGCTGTTGAGGCGGCTGGCGAAAATGCTGCGGTTGAGACGTCCATTGCTGCCTGCAAACCCGGCGGGCGGGTGGTGCTGATAGGCATACCGGCTGACGATCGTACTGTTTTCAATGCTTCTGTGGCGCGGCGAAAGGGGCTGACGATAAAAATTTGTCGTCGGATGAAACACACTTACCCGCGGGCGATTGCTTTGGTGCAAAGTGGTTTGGTGGATGTTCGTTCTCTGATCACCCATCGCTACCCACTTGGGCAGGCAAACGAGGCTTTTGCTCAAGCCGAAAAACGCACAGGTATAAAGGTTGTTCTGGAAATGAAATAGAGCCTCCGGTATGGGCATGGTTTCCTGTTGATGATTTTGTTCGGGTGAAGGAAGATTGAACTGATGGAAAAGCAACTACAAGATCGCATCGCAATTGTTACTGGCGGCGCCCAGGGGTTGGGGCAGGCTATCTGCTTGCGGCTGGCAAGGGAGGGCTGCCATGTGGTTGTGGCGGATGTGCAGAAGGAAAAGGCGCAGGAGACTGCTCGAATGATCATGACAGACACTGGGTCTCGTGCTCTGGCGTTGAAGGTGGATGTGACCGACGAGCATCAAGTGGAGCAGATGGTTGGGCAGACGGTGAAGGAGTTTGGGCGTCTGGATATCCTCGTTGCCAATGCGGGGATTCTGATTGCCGAAGAAATTACCGAGTTCCCGGCTGAAAAATGGCGCGCGGTGATGATGGTTAATCTGTTTGGATATTTTTTGACTGCAAAACATGCTGCGCGGGTCATGAAAGCTCAGCGTAAGGGGGTCATCATTGAGATTAACTCGAAGTCTGGAAAGAAAGGCAGTTTCAAAAATTCAGCATACGCCGCGTCTAAATTTGGTGGGATTGGTCTGACACAGAGCATTGCGCTTGAGCTGGCGGAACACGGGGTGCGAGTCAACGCGGTGTGCCCTGGTAATCTTCTTGATTCGCCCCTGTGGACTGAAGGACCAAACTCTCTTTTTAAGCAATATGCCCGTAAGTGGGGCATTACTGAGGAAGAAGTGCGCAAGAAGTACATTGATCAGGTGCCCATGAAGCGCCCATGTACCTATGAAGACGTGTGCAATGTGGTGGTCTTTCTGGCTTCGGATCAATCGAGTTATATGACCGGGCAGGCAATCAACGTGACTGGCGGGCAGGAGATGCGGTGAATCTGCCCTCCCCTTTGATGACATCTGAGATCGGTTCGTATGCGCGTGCTACGATCCTGCAGCGTAAGCCGCAAATCATCAGTCAGGTGTTAGAGGACAACGCCTACCCGTTGGAAATTGTGCGCGCGGTGAAAGAGTTTGCTGATGAGATCGCCTCGCGCCCATTGCAACCGTTGGTTGAGGATGCCCCGGACGTCAATGCATGGAACGCTGAGCTGCAAAAGTATGCTGGAAAAACCTGGCTGGAAATCCCCTGGTATTTCGCCGAAACATTCTTTTACCGCCGCCTGCTGGAGGCAGTACGCTATTTTCAACCTGGTGTGTGGTATCGCTGTGACCCGTTTGCCAGCGCGAAGCAGCGCCAGATTGAGGGCGATATTGCCCGGCTTTGCTCCGAATGGCAGGACATAGATGACCTTCCGCCAAAAAGCGCTTTTGAGACCCTTGTATATTCCTCACTGTGGGGCAACCGCGCAGATTTAAGCAATTTTGATATCCGCCGCGAAGCAATCAGCGGCGCGGCGGCAGGCAATGAAAAACGGCATGTGTTAATAGATCATGCACACGATCTGTATACCCTGCTCTCTGCAGGAGTGCCACGCGTGGATTTCATTGCTGATAATGCGGGTGTTGACGTTCTCTTTGACCTGGTGCTGGCGGATTTTCTTCTAAGGCAGGCTTGGACGGACAATGTCGTGTTTCATCTAAAAAATCAGCCTTTTTTTGTCTCGGATGCCATGCCAGATGATGTGCTGGCAATGGTCAATGTGTTGCTAAAGAACCCTCAGACTGCTTTCTGTGAGTTGGGCGCACGTCTCGAAGGGCATCTTGCAACAGGAAAACTGGCTCTGCGCGATGACCCTTTCTGGACAAGCTGGAAAATGTACCGTCAAATGCCAGCGCATTTACAGGCAGAGCTAGCCAATGCTGGTCTGGTTTTTATCAAGGGGGATGTGAATTATCGCCGTTTGTTGGACGACGCACACTGGCAGCACACGGCGCGGATGGAGGAGATTGCTGCTTATTTCCCTACGCCGTTTGTTATCCTGCGGACGCTTAAGAGCGAGATCATGGTGGGATTACAGCCTGGACAGGCAGAAGCTTTACGCAATGAAGACCCTGAATGGCTGCTGAATGGCAAACGCGGCGTGATACAGCTTGTCTTGCCATCCGGGTGTTCCTGACATTAAAAAATTAAGAGACTGCGCAAACACCGTTTGGGATACCCAACGGTGTTTGCGCTATTGTCTTTTGGGGCTTTTGATGTATGATAGTTATGATAGCTAGTGAAGTTAGTCGTAATATGGGCGGTGCGCAGGGTGCAGGATGAACGTAGGGCAGCCGAGAAGATGGTCTGATCGGTTATGGGTACGCCTGGTATTATTTTCTGCGGCGTATCTGTTTGCCGCGTGGCTGGGTAGAGCATTCTCATTCAATCTCGATGACCGGCCGCCAGCTTTTGTAACCTTTTGGCCTCCTGCCGGGCTTTTAGTGGGTGTGCTGCTCATGCAGCCAGTGCGTCTGTGGGGCTGGTTTTTTGTGGCAGCCCTTCCTTCCCACCTGATCTATTATGGTCTGTATCATCACACCCCGTTATGGGTGAACTTCCTGTTTTTTCTTTGCGCAGCGATTGAGGCGCTGGTGGGGGCTGGGCTTATCAGACGTCTCAACCCTGGGCGTTTTACTATGTTGTCGGTGAGAGAAGTCTCCAGCCTGATGTTCTTTTCCGCTGTGTTCAGCACCGCGCTGGGAGCGTTGATAGGTGCAGGGGTATCCTCTTTAGCTGACGCGCGCCAGTTTTTGCCAGCCTGGCAGATATGGTGGGCGGCGGATGCATTGGGGGTGATTGTGTTTGCGCCTCTGCTGATTGTGTTGCTGGATTATCGCATCTATATGACCTGGCCGCGCCGAAAGTGGCACTGGCAGCAGGTGGTTGTGTTTTCGGTAGTGTTTGTTTTCCTGGTGTGGTATGTCTTTCAATACACCGATGCATTTGTCTATCTGGATGAATTGTTAATCCTGTTGGTTTTGCTTCGTTTAGCAGTGCTGACAGGCCCAATAGGGGCAGTGCTGGGTGTACTTTACCTGGCGCTTGTGGTCGTTTATCAAACAATGCTGGGGGTTGGGGATTTGGCTATCCTGTACCCTTCTGTTGCTTCGCTAACTACAGCGCTGCTGGCGTACCTGGGTGTCCCCGTTTTTATTGTGTACGCGATGACAGCCGCCATTGCAGAACGCCAGCGTGTTTTCTCTGAACTGATGGAGAGCAAACGGCAGTACGAATTTCTGATTGAAAATCAGGGAGAGGGCATAGGGATTGTAGATGCTGATGAAAAGTTTTTATTCTGTAACCGTGCCGCTGAGCAGATTTTTGGTGTTGGAGTGGGACAGCTGGTAGGAAGAAATTTGCGCGAGTTTCTCAAACCGAACCAACTGATGGAGGTGCTGCAACAAACCCAAAAACGGCGCGCGGGAGAATCCAGCGAGTACGAGCTGGAGATTCGCCGTCCGGATGGTCAGGCGCGCTGGCTGTTGGTAACTGCCACACCGCGTTTTGATGAAACCGGGGCGTTTACAGGCACCTATGGTGTGTTTCGCGATATTACCAGCCGCAAGTTTGCCGAAGAGGTTATGCGCCAGAATGAACAGCTTTTTAAGCAGTTCTTTGAATTATCGCCCATCGGTGTGGCGGTTACTTCTCTGGAAGGACGTTATTTATATGTCAATCGCAGATTATGCGACGCTTTGGGGTATTCTGAGCAGGAGCTATTGAGGTTGTCGTATGAGGATGTCTCTTACCGCGATGAGGCTGAACTGCAGAAGAATCGAGAATTACGTCAGGCGTTGCTCAAAGGCGAAATCTCTGAATTTGAAATAGAAAAGCGCTTCGTCAGAAAAAGCGGCGAGGTGTTGTGTGTTATTCTGCGGGTAACGCTTGTGTGTGATTCACAAAGCACGCCTTTGTATTACATTGGCCAGTTTCTGGATATTACCGAGCGCAAGAAACTGGAAGCAGAAGTGCTTTTGGCGCAGAGGATGGCAGGGTTGGGAACGCTGGCGGGCGGAGTTGCGCACGAGATCAATACTCCCCTGCAAATTATTGTTGGGTCGAGTGAGACCCTGATAAAAAGGCTGCGTGAAGGGGTTCTGGACAACGATAAACTGCTGCGTGGGCTGGAGAGAATCAATCAAAGCGCTTGGCGTGTGGCTGAAATTATTCGCTCACTGATGATGTATGCACATCCTTCTGCTGACGTGCGCCAGTGGGCAAATCTCAATGATGTGATACGTGATACGTTGCTTCTGATGGAATATCAGCTTAAGAGCTGGTCGAATGTCACAGTACAGACTGACCTCGCGGCGGATTTGCCTCAGTTATATTGTGAGCGCGGGCAGATATCCCAGATGTTGATCAATCTTTTGAACAATGCCCACGACGCAATCCCTCAGGGAGGAGAGATTATTCTGCGCACGCAATATGATGCTGAATCACGCTGTATTCTTCTTCAGGTCAGTGATGATGGGGAAGGGATACCGCCGCAGATTCGGGACAAAATATTTGATCCGTTTTTTACCACCAAAGAAGTCGGCAAGGGGACAGGCTTGGGGCTTTCTATTGTGGCAGGGATTGTCAAAGCGCATTCAGGAAAGATCAGTGTCGAAAGTGCTCCTGGCAGAGGAACGACCATCACTGTCTCCTTTACGCAAGATGTGCAAGTGGAAGAAGCCGAAAGGACGGCAAGGCAGGATGATTCTGCTGGGCGTTATGATGGGGGTTGATCTTGCTGCTATGAGAGGAAATGTTCCCTGGTGTTTGTCATCCCGAATTATAGGCTGTAGTTTGGCGTTATAATAACCCGATTGCGCTCTCTTCTTCAGCCCGATGACATATCTGCTGGCGGAGGGGGATTTGGAAAGACGCCATTTTTTCGGATAGGGTATCAGAATGCAAGTTAAAGGGAAAACAGCATTGGTTACAGGGGCCCAACGCAGGTTGGGACGGCGCATTGCGTTGGGTTTGGCAGAGGCAGGGGCAAATCTTGTTGTGGCGCATTATGAAGAGCATGATCTGGCGGCAAGCGCGGTTCGCGAGGCGTGCGATATGGGGGTGGAAGTTATACGGGTGGAAATTAACCTTGCTGACAAAGACAGCATCCGCAACGCTGCTCATGAGGCTTTGGAACACTTTGGCTGTATTGACATTCTGGTCAACAGCGCCTCTTTTTATCAAAAAACGCCGTTTCCGAATGTGGATACCAGCAACTGGGAGACTTCGCTGGCGATCATTCTCAATGGGCCGTTTTACCTTTCAAATGAGCTGGCGCCCAAAATGTTGGAAAAGGGTGAGGGAGTGATTATCAATATTACAGACCTGTCAGTGTGGGAAGCCTGGCCGCAGTACACGGGTCATTGTGTGGCAAAAGCTGGGCTGTGGGCATTGACGCGCCAGATGGCGCTGGAACTGGCGCCGCATGTGCGGGTAAATGCTATTGCGCCGGGCCCTATGATCCCGCCTGTGGACTATGACGAGGCGAAAATCGCCCGTACAGCGGACAAAACGTTGATGAATCGCTGGGGCGACCCGGCGGATGTGGTCAGAACGGTGCTCTATATGGTTGAGACCGATTACTTGACGGGGGAGCTGATCGCAGTGGACGGAGGACAGCGGCTTGCGCATCGCAAGTATGAAGAAGGGTAGAAAGTTTGAAAGAGTTATATATTTTGTTTTGTCAAAAGGTGAATAATGGATAATGTTAGAAGAATGAAGCGAATCTTTCAACCGGATGGGAAAACCCTGATTATGGCGTATGAACACACAGCTATTTTTGGGCCGGGCAAAGGACTGGAAAGACCGGGCGAGACGATCCGAAAAGCAATTGCTGGTGGTGTGGATGCGGTCATGACCTCTTACGGCATTGCACGCCATTTTGCCGCCGATCTTGCTTCTGTGGGACTGGTGCTGCGCGCAGATGGTGCCGCCACAAAACTGGGAGCAGATGTAGCTGCGCCGGTGTGGTTTGGCGTTGAAGAGGCTTTGCGTTTGGGGGCGGATGCGCTGTGCGTTTCTGCCTATCCGGGTGATGTTAAAGAAATGGATACACTCAACAATCTGGTGGAAGTTACCACTGAGGCGCACATCTGGGGGCTGGCAGTTCAGGCAGAGATGGTGCCGGGGGGTATGGGTAGTTCTCCGGAATACCGCACTCTGGAAAATGTTGCCCTGGCAGCGCGAGTTGGGATTGAGCTGGGCGGCGATTGGGTCAAAATCCCTTATGTGGAACCTTTTGCTGAGGTGGTAAAAGTTTGTTTTAAGCCGGTGGTCATTATGGGCGGGCGCAAACGCGGTACCGTGGAGGAGTTTTTAACGGAAATTAAGGCGGCAATGGATGCTGGAGCAGCCGGGGGCACGATTGGCAGAAACATCTTTGAGGCTGACGACCCGCAAGCGATGGCTGCCGCGGTAGCAGCTATCATTCATCAAGGCGTTTCAGTTGATGAAGCGCTGAGATTGGCGAAAGGATAAAGCGGGCATTGTAGATTTTGCAGTGATTGTTTTTTAGAAGAAATAATTGTACAATGATGCTAACTGGTCTTGTCCTTGCTTAGAATATAGAAATGGAAGGGTAAAATGTCAAAAAAGTTTCTGCGCATCACGCTGGGTGCTATTGTTCTTGCTGCCGCTGTGCTGGCGTGTGGTACCAAGACCAGCCCACAGCCAACAGTTGCTCCTCCTCCGTCTGCCGAACTGCCAAAAGCTGAACCCACCCAACTGCCTCCTACGCCAGCCTCTACGCCAACAAAGGAGTGGATTGCACCTGAGGGGTTAGAAGGCTGGTCGGAAGAAGATGTGCAGCAAATGACGGACAAGCTTTACAATGCTTCAGATGAAGAGCTGGCAGAGATGCTTGCTGATATGAACGAAGAAGAGATTGCCGAGCTGGATGCGCTTTTGACGTATGTCAATGACCAGCAGCTAACTGACAGGGTAATCACTATCTATCAGACGCTGCTAAAACCCTCCGCTGGTGATGAACCGTGGCGGATGGCGCCGATGGAGGGAGCGGAGCTTCTTCTGAGCGTAAAGGATGGCGAGGTGCCGCCGGATTGGATGGATATTGTCAGCTATCATGCCAAGGCTCAGGCATTGCCACCTGGTTATTATGTAGAGATTTATTTTCTGCCCAATGGCACCAAGCTCAAGGAAGTGCGTACCCACTACATTGCTGTAGCAGGTGAGCAGGGGATGAAAAAAGCCCGTGATGAGGATTTTCGCGCGGGCGATGGACTGATTACCTGGCTTTCGGCAACGGCAAAAACCAAGAAATATTCGGTATACTACAATCCTGGTACCGAGCAGCCCTGGTGCATTGTCTTTTATTCCAATCCTGATCTCTAAACTTTGAGGAGCAGTGTGAGTGCAGTATCATCGGGTGTACATCCCCGGTTGATCCAGGCGCGCTCCATCAGCCGTGTGGTATGGGAACATCTGGGCGCTCTGCCGCAGTTTGTCAGTCTTCTGGGGTGTTTTGAGCGCAGCATTGACCTGCTCGCGGGTGAAGAGGTGATTGCGCTTGTAACCCCGCAGATAGACAATGGCCCTTTTTATATTGTGGTGGATCGTTTGCCGGATAAGCCTTTGCCTGAACAGATAAAAGCTGACTGGTATGGACAAGTATTATCTCTTGGTGAGTGGACGATAGATTTTTCGCTGCCGCCACCGGTGTGGGAGCCGCGTGTCAACTGGGAGGAGGTTGCTCTTTCCCGTCAGTCGCTTGCGTGCTTGCGAAAGCTGGTGCAGGAGGACGCCAAGCGGCGAGGCTGTCACTCACTTTTCAGCGCGGTTGTGCTGGGGAGCGTACCGCCGCTGGCGGAGGAGTTGGGTAAAGCTTTATCCGCTCTGGACATTGATGGGGTTTCATTCTGTGCTGCCAGGATAGCCGGTCTTGGGATGGGGTTGACGCCTGCTGGTGATGACTTTCTTGCCGGTGTGATGCTGGCGTTGCAAGCCTATGCTGCATTACCCGCCGAGCAGAAGAGAATGCTTTTACAGGCGGTGTATACTGCTGCGGAGAACCGTTCGACGCGCTTGAGTAGAGCCTATCTCAAGGCAGCCTACGAGGGTATGGCGGATGCACACTGGCATCGTCTGTTGTATTCCCTGACAGATGGGAGAGAGACCGTTCTCTGCAAGACGGTAGCAGAGGTGCTGCATTTTGGGGAGACCTCGGGCTTGGATATGGCAAACGGCTTTGTCTGGGTGTTTGACGTGTTTGAGATACCACAACCTGTGTGAAGGCGGGCAAAGAGCTGTCCTGTGCTTTTTGTCAGTCATACGCTGGAGGATTGTCTTTTGTATTTTTGTGTATTCAGTGGTTATAATAAATGCAAATTGTAGAAATTGGCGGATGTGCTTTCCGTCATCTTAATTTTTGATTTGAGAAGGAGATAAATCTATGAAACTCGTTGATCTCACCATCCCTTTGGGAATTGGCACACCTGCTTGGCCGACTTACGAGCCACTGCAGGTTAAGTATTTCAAACGTCTGGCGCCCAATGGCGCCAATGGTCAGTTGCTGACCCATTCCAATCATCTTGGAACGCATCTGGATGGCGAAATTCATTTCTATACGCCGGGCAAAGATATGGCGGAGTTAGACTTTGATTTTCTGTATCATGAGGCCTCCATTGTTGATCTCTCGGATGTGGTGGCTGACTATGATGTCTACACGTCGGAGATGATCGAATCAAAGGTCAAGGTTCAAGAAGGTGATATCCTCATCATCCATACAGGTTTCCATCATTTTGGCTGGGATATGCCTACTGCCAATGAGGTGCGTTACATGGTACAGCATCCGGGTCCCGATCGTGAATTTGCCGAATGGGCAAAGAAGAAAAAGCTGCGCTGGATTGGTGTGGACTGTGGCTCCGCAGATCACCCCATGAATACCATCATTCGCCAGTGGATGCCGCGCCAGGCAAAACAGGCAGAGACCCATTTCAAGCACAAATATGGCAAAACGCTGGAAGAGTTCTTTACTGACGATAAATATCAGCTGATGCATATCGAAATGTTCCCGGATGGCATAATCCATGCCGAGTGTCTGGCAGGGGATATTGACTTGCTGCTCAATCGTCGTGTTACCGTGGGGATGTTCCCCTGGCGTTTTGTGGATGGAGAGTCCAGCATCGCGCGTTGCGCTGCTTTTGTCGAGGATGCAGAGTATGCCGAGCTGATGAAAAAGAAAGAAAAAATGCCCAAGACGAAATTTGGGGATGCTTATGACCCCAAACATGTTGAGAACCTGAATAAACAGGTCATGGCGCGCAAATACTAATTCTGTTTTTTCGCCGGGGCGGTGTGAAATGCCGCCCCGGCTTTTTTTTTTGTTGTGTATACAACGGTGTCTTATGTAATTTAAAAAAAGTGACTTTAAGATGGTTTCGGCGGCTAACCTATTGAAATGGAGGGGCGTTAATTGACACAGGGGGTATCTGGTGCTATACTTTTTCTGATGGGTAAGACAACGCCTGGACATTTTGCGTCCCTGCTGGTGATGCCCAAATGAAAGTGTAACGTTGCTTTATTGGTGATAACAAATTGACTGACTTTGGGACAGATGGCGCACGATGCTCTTTAATGCGATGGTATTATTTGGGGTATTCCCGTGCTGCGCTTATAAAAATTTCATACACAGTTTATTGGAGGTACAATGGCAGTAATTAAAACCGAGGTTCGGGCGGGCGCATATTACGACTCTGCGTTCCTTATGCAGTTGCAGCGCTCGCTGGCGGGCTTGCCGGGCATTCAGGATGCCGGGGTGGTCATGGGCACCGAGTCAAACAAGGAGCTTTTGGCGCATATTAATCTGGTTTCTCCTGAATTGCAGGCGGCTAAACCGGATGATTTGGTGATTGTCGTCAGGGGTGAAACGGAGGCGGCTGCACTGGAAGCGCTGGGGAAGGTGGATGAGCTGATCTCACAACGCAAGTCGAGCGCGCCGGAGCGTGAGATGCGCGCCCTGAGCCTGGAAACGGCAGATCAGCGCTTTCCTGGTGCTGCGTGGACGCTGATTTCTGTTGCCGGGCGTTATGCCGCAGGTGTTGCCCGCGATGCACTGCGCAGGGGAAAGCATGTTTTCCTGTTCAGTGATAATGTTCCTGTTGAAGAGGAGATTGAACTCAAGAAAATTTCCTCTGAGAAGGGGTTACTGGTCATGGGGCCTGATTGCGGCACAGCGATGATTGGCGGTATTGGGCTGGGTTTTGCCAATAAAATTCGCAAAGGACCCATTGGTATTGTAGCTGCGGCGGGTACAGGCTTGCAGCACGTTGCTTCGCGCATTCACCAGCTTGGTTCGGGCATCACCTATGGGATTGGCACAGGCGGACGCGATCTTTCTGAGAAGGTGGGGGCGACAACTTTTCGCCAGGGGATAGATATTCTCAGCCGTGACCCCGAGACCAAGGTGATTGTTCTGGTGTCCAAACCTCCGGCGCCTAAAGTGGCTGAAGAGGTGCTGCAAATGGCGAAGCGTGCCGGAAAACCGGTGGTTGTTTCCATGGTCAGCCGACCGGTAAATGCTCGTCGGGTAGGAAACCTTCACTTTGCCACCACGATGGATGAAGCGGCTGAGCTGGCGGTTGCACTGGTCAAGGGCGTTTCTGGCAAGACGGAGGATTTGAAGCTGGAGCGTTTTGCCAGCGGGCAGCGCTATCTGCGCGGTTTGTTCTCTGGCGGCACACTGGCTTATGAAGCTCAATATATTCTGCAAAATTATTTACCTAAAGTGTGGGCAAATGCGCCGCTTAATAAAGAAAACAAGCTGCCCAATTCATTTGTCAGCCAGGAGCATACGATTGTAGACCTTGGTGAGGACGAGTTTACTGTTGGGCGTTTGCATCCGATGATGGACAATGAATTGCGCATCCGCCGTTTGATGGAAGAAGCCAATGATCCCTCTGTAGCGGTTATCATGTTAGATGTGGTCATTGGTTTTGGCTCGCACCCTGACCCCGCCAGTGAACTGGCGCCTGCCATTGCCAAGGCAAAAGAGACTGCGGCGAAAGCTGGTCGTTATCTGGAAGTTGTGGCAGTGGTTACCGGCACCGATGAGGACCCGCAAGACTTGAACAAGCAGATTGAGTTGCTTAAAGGCGCTGGCGCCTGGGTTTCGACCAGCAATGAGGAGATGGTCAGCTATGCGGGGCGCTTGCTGGAAGCGTTGAACAGCGCTGAGCAGGCTGGGGTGCCGGCGTTTACCCCAGCCGATTTGTCAGTGCTGCAAAAGCCGCTTGCAGCCATTAATCTTGGACTGGAGTCGTTTGCTGCCAACCTGGAAGCTCAAGAAGCGCCAGTGGTGCATGTGGAATGGCGCCCCCCCGCCGGTGGTAATGAAAAGTTGATCTCCATTCTTGAGAAGATGAAGGCAAAATAATTTAACAATGCTGCTCGCGCATGGAAGTTACAAGTGTCCTGCCGGGCAGTAATTTTTTTGGAGGATAGAATGGCAGTTGATATTGAAAAAGCAAATCAGCAGGTTGTTGAACGGATGATGGAAGCCCGTCCGGTGGTGGTAGGTGTTGGAAAGGCGCGCGATGTTATCCCCGGCATGAAGGATAACCTGTTACTACATGCTGGACCGCCAATCACATGGGATCGCATGGCGGGGCCAGTCAAAGGAGCGGCTTATGGAGCACTGATTTTTGAAGGCATGGCAAAGGATGACAAAGAAGCTCAGGCGCTGATCGAGTCGGGGAAAATAGAGTTCGCCCCCTGTCACCATTATGGCTCAGCAGGTCCCATGGCGGGGTTGATGTCTCCCTCTATGATGGTATATATTGTTGAAGATAAGGTCAGCGGGCGCAAGTGCTTTTCTGGGTTGAATGAAGGGCGCGGCAAGGTGTTGCGTATGGGTGCCTACAGTCCGGATGTGATTGCCAAGCTCAAATGGATGAATGATGTCTTGGGGCCAACGCTGGATGCCGCTCTTAAGGACTGTGGCGGAATTGACTTGCGGGCTTTGTTGGGCAAGGCGTTGCACATGGCAGATGATGGGCATAACCGCCTGGACGCGGCATCAATTTTATATACGACCCAGTTGGCGCCCTCGATTGTCAAAACGGCGAAGGATACCAATACCGCGGCTGAGGTGATCAAGTTCTTGGGCGATAATGCGCTCAGCATTCTCAATCCGGTCATGGCGGGCTGCAAGGCGATGTGCGATGCTGGACATGGTGTTGAAGGCAGCACGATTGTTACTGTCATGGCGCGTAATGGCACCGATTTTGGTATTCGGGTGAGTGGCTTGGGCGACCGCTGGTTTACTGGCCCAGCTGGGAAGGTCAAGGCGCTTTACTTCCCTGGTTTTACCGAGAAGGATGCCAATCCAGATATTGGCGACAGTGTGATTACCGAAACGGCGGGGATTGGCGGTTTTGCCATGGCAACCGCACCAGCCATTGTTACCTTTATCGGCGGTGTGGCAAAGGATGCAATTAACACCACACTGGATATGTATGAGATCTGCTACACAGAGCATAAGTACTTTACGATTCCGTTCCTTGATTTTCGTGGCACGCCGACGGGGATTGACATCCGCAAGGTGGTTGAGAAGGGTATCCTACCGCGGGTGAATACAGGGGTTGCTCATAAAGATCCGGGTGTTGGTCAGGTTGGCGCTGGCGTGGTTACACCTCCGGCAAATATCTTTGAAGATGCCCTGGTGGCTTTTGCCGAAAAGTATGGATATGCGTAAACCGTTCAAATAGATATTCTCTAAGGAGTTAATGATGGATCGCGAAGCATTTATCAAAATGATGGCTGATGCCAAGATGTATGACCTGACCCAGGGATGCAGTATCTTTACGCCTCCCTGGCCGGGCGAAAAAGCGCTTGAGGTGCATTTCTTCAAACGCCTCACTGGAGCGTATGGCGGCGGACAGGGTGCGAATGGGCAGATCCTTAACTGGAGCAATACGGTGGGTACGCATCTGGTTGGCGAAACAGCTTTCCACTCTGGCGGGCGCGCGATTTCGGATATCCCACTTAAAGACCTTAGCGGTCCCGGTGTCATTGTGGATATTTCCGATATGGTGTCGGACTATAGCCTCTATACCCCTGAGATGATCATGAAGAAAGCCACTGTCAAGAAGGGCGATATTTTGATCATCAACACGGGCTATCATCGCTATTCGTGGGATTTACCGGACACCTATAATCCTAACGCGCAGGGCGGGGTGGAATCTAAAGAGTTTGGTTTTTATGTGCGCCATCCGGGTCCCTCGCCGGATTTCTTCAAGTGGGCGTTGGATATGAAATTGAAGCTGATCGGTGTGGATTGCGGCTGTGCTGAGCACCCCATGAATACGCCGATTCGCCGTATGCACGAAAATCATTTCCAGGCTGCTGAAGCAAAGCTGAAAAAGGAATATGGCAAGAGCTGGGACGAGATGTTCCCACAGGATGAATACTATGAAATGACCCACATCACCATGCCCAAGGCGCATTTGCTCTTTGTGGAAGCCATTGTGGGAGAAATTGACAAGCTCAAAAACCAGCGTGCCTGGATCACCGTTCAGCCCATCCCCTTCATGGAAGTTGAGGCAGCATGGGCGCGGGTGGTTGCCTGGCAGGCGCCGGATGGAATGAGCGAGGAAGCTTTCTTCCAGGCAATGGAATCTGCTGAGATGCTTGACCTGACGGTTCCATTTAGCGTTCGCTCGCCGCAATGGGCAAATTATGTTCCGCTTTCGGTAACGTATACCAAGCGCGTTGGCGGACAGCATTTTGGCATGGGGCGCAACGGCTCGATTTGTAATGCTTCTATTCACCTGGCGACGCACATGGATGGTGAAAAGCACTTCTGGCCTGCTGGGCGCACCATTGGCGAGACGCCGCTGGAAGAGTGGGTTGGCCCTGGCGTGGTTGCCGATATTTCGAGCATGGTAAGCAATTCCAGTGTATATACCCCCGATATGATTAAATCGGTGGTGGATATTCGCCCCGGAGATATTCTGATTATTAAGACCGGCTGGTATAAATATGGCTGGTGCAGTGAGGACTCTGACGAGTTTCGCTATATGATTAAACATCCGGGTCCTTCACCCGACTTTGCCAAGTGGGCTTACGATATGAAGATCAAGTGGATTGGTGTGGACTGTGTGGCAGCCGATCATCCCATGAACACCATTCAGAGGCTCTGGCATCCCAAGACCTTTGCCGAAGCCAATGCCAAGCTCAAGAGAGATTTTGGCAAAGACTGGGATGAGATGTTCCCACTGGATCAGTATTATCAGGACATGCACCTGAATCTCTTCCCGCATCATATTGTCCATGCCGAGAATCTGGGCGGACAGCTGGCGATTACCCCCAGCGGACGTTACTACATTGGCTGCTTTGTGCAAAAGGCAATGGAAGCCGAGTCGATGTGGGGACGCTTTGTTGCTTTCCGCGAAGGCAAATCGTAGTTTTTAATAATTTGCAGACTTGCGGGTTGTATTATTGCCTGCAAGTCTGCAATACAGATTGCGCAACATGCTCACGGAACTGGACTGTTATCGTCATCGTTTGGATCATCTTCATCAATGGGTGATTGACCTTGTGGCAGACTTGCCGGTAGAAGTACTGAATTGGCGCCCTTTTGAAACGGGAGAACAGGCTGAGGTAAATTCTTTGGCTGTTCTGACGGCGCATATTGCCGGAACAGAGCATTTCTGGATGGCAGAAGTGATTGACCAGCAGCCGGCAACGCGCAACCGGCAAGCAGAATTTGCCTGCTGTGCTGGGAATGCAGATGAAATGGTTCAAATACTTGAAAAAACAGCACTTGAAACCCGTGATGTATTTGCTCGTCTTTGTAATGCCGATTTGGATGATGTCCGTATGGTAGATGGGCATACAGTGTATGTGCGTTGGGCGATTACACAGGCAATCGAGCATACTGCGCTCCATTTTGGACACATGCAAATGACGTATCAAATGTTTCAGCAGGGCAAATGTAAGCCGACGCCCTTCTGGTATGCGTATTTGCCGTCAGAGGGTGTTTGAAGTGGAATTTTTGTGTCATAGATTCTTTATTTTAAAGGAGGCTGTGTATAATGAAGCCTGCAGCGTTTGAATATTATGCCCCTGTCAGCGTTGAGGAGGCGCTTGATCTTCTCGACCAGCTTGGTTATGATGGGAAGATACTGGCTGGCGGACAGAGCCTGATCCCGGCGATGAACTTTCGCATGGCTCAACCGCATGCTCTGGTGGATTTGAATAGGGTAAAAGAACTGTTCTATATCAAGTCTGCGCCGGACGGCAGTTTGCTGATTGGCGCAATGACGCGAGATGTTACGGTGGAGTTTGACAAAATGGTTGCCGAACGTCTGCCGGTGGTTACCGAGACCATGCCATTGGTTGGTTATTATCAGAACCGCACGCGCGGCACCTATGGCGGCAATCTGGCACACGCTGACCCCACCGGGCAGCTGCCAACCATCTCTGTTGCACTTGGCGCCCGCGCCCATATTCGTAGCAAAACGGGTGAGCGCTGGGTAGAAATGGATGATTTTTATCTGGGACCGTTCACGACGATACTTGAGCCGCAGGAGATGCTGGTAGAGGTGGCTTACCCGGCGCTGCCGCCGCGCTCGGCTGCCAGCTTTAAGGAATTCACCCGCCAGGTTGGCGCGACGCCAATGGTGGGTGTGGCTGTGTTGGTAACCCTGGATGACAAAAATCGTTTTAAGAATGCTAAGATTGCTTATCTGGGCGTTGGCGAAAAACCTTATGCGGCAACAGAGTGTGTCAAAGTATTGCTGGGGCAAGAAGCCACAGCTGAAGCCATTCGGGCAGCTGCGGAAACCGCGGCACAAAAGGATGTTGACCCCGGCACGGACATTCACGGCACGGCAGATTATCGGCGTAACTTAGTCAATGTCCTGACGCGCAAAGCGCTGACACAGGCAGTACAAAGCGCCAAGAAGTAAGTTGTGGAGGATAAACATGAGCAAAAAAGTAGATATCAAAGTGACGGTAAATGGAAAGCTGTATGAACGCTCTGTTGAACCTCGCATGTTGTTGAGCGATTTCATCCGTCATGAGCTGGGATTGACGGGGACGCATACAGGCTGCGAACATGGCGTGTGCGGCACTTGTACCGTGTGGTTTGACGGCGAGCCGGTGCGTTCCTGTCTGATGTTTGCAGTTCAGGCGGATGGTCATGAGGTGCATACAGTGGAAAGTCTAGGAACGCCGGACAATCTGCATCCTTTACAGCAGGCGTTTATGGAAAAGCATGCCCTTCAGTGTGGTTTTTGCACGCCGGGAATGTTGATGACTTTCGCTCACTTTATTCAGCGTCACCCCAATCCTACGGATGAGGAAATCCGTGAGGCAATGGCAGGCAATCTTTGTCGCTGCACCGGGTATGAAAATATTGTGGAAGCGGTAAAACTGGCTGCCCAGCGGATGGCTGGAAAGTAAGGCGAGGAGGTGGATGATGACAACTGAAGTGAAAACCAAGGTGATTGGCAAAAGCGTTTGGCGGAATGAAGACCCTCGTCTGCTAACCGGGATGGCGCAGTTCGTGGACGATATTGAACTGCCCGGAATGTTGCATGCAGCTTTTTATCGCAGCGATTATGCCCATGCACGCATCAAGAGCATTGATGTTTCGGCGGCGCGTGCCCGTCCGGGGGTGGTTGCTGTTTATACAGCCGAGGATTTTGGAGATTATTGGCATGTGGGACCATTGCAGGTGCCGCCGCCTTTAGCGATCAAGGGTGCTCAGTTTAACGCTCGTCCGCTGGTGCCGATTGCCAAGGATAAGGTGCGTTACTCGGGTGAGCCGCTTGCGGTGGTGCTGGCGGAGAGCCGCTACATTGCTGAGGATGCGTTGGCGGATATCTATGCCGATTTAGAGCCTTTGCCTGCGGTAACGGATATGGAAAAGGCGCTGGAACCCGGCGCTCCGCTGGTGCATGATGACCTTGGCACCAATCTGGCGGCAGATGTGTATCAGCAGGTGGGCGATTATGAGGCAGCAAAAGCCAAAGCTGATGTGGTCATTGCCCGCCGCTTTTTCAAAGACCGTTGCGCCGGAGGCGCCATGGAAAACCGCGGCATTGTCTGCGCGTGGGATGAAAAAGCGCAAAAAATGACAGTTTGGTGCGGTACGCAGGCGCCTATCCCCATGCGCAATGCCATTGCCAAGAATCTGGGGCTTTCTGAAGATCAGGTGCGCCTGGTGATTCCTTTCATTGGTGGCGGCTTTGGGCCTAAGGTGATGACTTCCATGCCGGATGATGTGCTTTTGCCCTGGCTTTCGCGCAAACTTAACCGCCCGATCAAGTGGATTGAAGACCGGCGAGAGAACTTCCTGGCAACCACCTCGGAGCGCGACCAGATCCACTATGCCGAGATTGCGCTCACCAAAGATGGGAAGATACTGGGCGTCAAAGACGTTTTTTATCACAACACTGGTGCATACGATCCCTATGGCATGACAGTGCCGTTGAATACCCAGACGCATACACTGGGGCAGTATGATGTGCCCAACTTCTATACCCAGATCAAAATGGTATTCACCAACAAGATGGTGGTTACCCCGGTACGCGGTGCAGGGCGCAACTATGGCGTTTTTGTTATGGAGCGCTTGATGGATTTGGCCGCCAAAGAGCTGAAGATGGATCCGGTAGAAATCCGTATGAAGAACCTGATCCAGCCCCATCAACTGCCGTATAAAACGGGCATCATTGGGCAGGATTTTGTAGAGAATGTCTTGGATAGCGGAGACTATCCTGCCTCGCTCAAGAAAGCGGTTGAGATGATTGGCTACGAGAAGTTCGTCAAAGAGGAACAGCCGCGCCTGCGCGCCGAAGGCAAATGGGTGGGGATTGGTGTGGTTAACTTTGTTGAGGGTACTGCTGTGGGCCCGTATGAGGGGGCGCGGGTTACGGTTGGTAATAATGGCAAAGTCGTTGTCCTTACAGGCTGCTCCACGCAGGGGCAGGCACACTTCACTACCTTTGCGCAGCTTGTCGCCGAGCAGCTAGGTGTGGATGTCAAAGATGTCCATGTAACCACTGGCGATACCGACCAGTTCCACTGGGGGGCGGGCACTTTTGCCAGCCGCGGTATTACCGTAGCTGGCAGTGCAGTATATGCCGCGGCGACCAAGGTGCGGGCAAAGGCACTTTCGCTGGCGAGCAAACTACTGGAAACCCCTGAAGAAGAACTGGAACTTGCGGATGGCGTTGTTCGCGTTGCTGATCTTCCTTCTAAATTTATCCCCTTGGGCGAACTGGCAATGAAAGCCAATCCGACGCGCGGCACCATTGAACCAGGTGTAGAACCCGGTCTCGAAGCTACCGCTTACTATGCACCACCGCACGGCGCGACTGGCTACGGCACCAACGCCATTATTCTTGAGGTGGACAAAGAGACCTTTGATGTCAAGATCAGACGCTTTGTGTTTGTCCACGACTGCGGCACTGTGGTCAACCCAATGGTGGCAGAAGCCCAGATTCACGGCGGGGTGCAGATGGGCATTGGTACGGCTTTCTTTGAGCAGCTGGTGTATGATGACAATGGGCAGCTGCTGAATGCCTCGTTCCAGGATTATCTGATGCCCAAGGCAACCGATATGCCGATGAAGATGGAATTGGGGCATCTCAGTGTGCCCTCGCCTCTCAACCCGCTGGGCTTGAAAGGGCTTGGCGAAGCAGGCGCCATTCCGCCGCCGGCGGCATACGCGCAGGCAATTGAGAATGCCATTCATGACGTGGATTTTGAGATACTGGATATGCCGCTTAACCCCAGCCGGTTGTACGAGCTGGTCAAAGCAGCCAGGAAAAAATAATCAAAAAGGGCAGGCAGGTGGTAAAATATTGCCACTTGCCTGCCATATCATTTTTCAAATTTATGTAAAATTATATTAATTCTAGGAGATAGGTATCTAATGAAACTTGAAGGTGAACATGTTTTTAAGGGGCCGCGTGAAGCTGTGTGGCAAATGTTCCGCGATCCTGAGGTTCTCGGTTCTGCGCTTCCAGGAACGCAAAGTCTGAATAAGATTAGCGACACTGAGTACGAAGCAACCATGAACGTTCGTATTGGCCCAGTTTCCGGGTCTTTTTCGGGCAAGCTGTTTGTATCCGATGAAAATCCGCCTGAGAGCTGCACGCTGACGGTGGATGGCCGCGGCGCGCCGGGTTTCGCTAAGGGCGTTGGCAAGGTGAAATTCACGGAAAACGGCGATGGGACAACCTTGATGCAGTACGAGGGTGAATTGCAGGTTGGCGGTACGCTGGCAAGCGTTGGGCAGCGTATGCTGGATAGTGTGAGCAAAAGCATGATCCGCCAGGGGTTCGAGTCGCTGGATAAGGCATTGGAAGCCCGTCTGGCTGCTGGCGAAGGCAAAGTGGTGGATTACAAACCGCCCACGGAGGCAGAATTTGCCAAAGCCGTAGCCAAAGACATGGCAGGGGGTTTAACACAAGTGGCAGAGTTAAGGATGTTGATGTACATTGTGCCTGTCGCGTTAGTCGTACTGATTGTTGCCCTGATTGTCAGAGGTTGCGGCGGGTAAAGGAGCCGCCCGCCCTGCTCGGACAGGATGAGCTTTTGTGCGGTGATGCGACAAGAAGAAAGGAGGTGAAGAAGCGCAAAGAGAGACACACACAATTTCGGGAAAGGTTGAAATAGGTTGAGGGTGCCTTTTCCCGCAAAGTAGTTCTTGTTTATATAAAAACTCTTTACCAAAGAAAGGAAGGAAGAAGATATTATGACTACCGTGAAAGTAACAGGCTATTTGCCTCAGGATACTCCCGAATTTGGCAAGATGGTTCTGCTGGGCTTTCAGCATGTGCTGACCATGTTCCCAGCCACTGTGCTGTGCGCTTTGCTGATGCACTTTGATGTTTCAACCGTCTTGACCATTACCGGGTTGGGAACTGTGGTTGCTCTGCTGGGTGCTAAGTTCTCCATGGGCAACTACATTCCGTTGTATTATGGCTCCAGCTTTAGCTATATTGCCGCAGTGACCGCGGTGGTGGCAGTTATGGAACCCGACTTGGCCTTCGGTCAGGTGGCGCAGGCTTCGACCATCTCGGTTGTGCAGGCAGGCTTCATTTGCACCGGCTTGATCAATGTGATTGTTGGTTTGATCATCCGCGTTTCCGGCGGCAAGGAAGCGATTGACAAAATTCTGCCTCCTGTAGTTACCGGCTCGGTCGCCTGTGTTATCGGTATTGGTCTGGGCGCTGCCGCTCTGGGCATGGCTTCCGGCACCTGCTGCGGTGTTGACGCAGCCGCCACGCCCGATTTGACGATCAAATGGTGGGTTGCGGCACTGATCACCCTGCTGGCGGCGGTGATCTTCTCCGTCTATCTGCAGGGTAAGGGCTTTATCGGCATGCTGCCAATTTTGCTAGCCGGCATCGTTGGTTACATTGTTGCCCTTCCATTGGGGCTGGTCAATCTACAGATTGTGTCCAATGTCATTACGGCGCCTCGTTTGACCTTCCCCGTGTTTAACAATCCGCTCACCGTAACGGTTCTGGTCGGTGTGGGTGTCATGGCGATCGCTACTATCCCAGAGTCCACCGCCCACCTGTACCAGATCAGCCTGTACGTTGACCACCTGGCAGAGGAGCTTGGGCGCGAGAAGCTGCGTCTTAACCGCTATATTGGCCTTAACCTGATGCTGGATGGTCTCAACGACATTGTCAACGGTATCTTTGGCTCGACGGCTGGCACCAACTACGGCGAGAACAACTCGCTGATGGTGATCACCCGCAACTACTCCGGGCCTGTGCTGATCACGGCTGGCTGTATCTCGATCCTGCTCGGCTTTATTGGCCCGCTGAAGGATATCGTCAACAGCATTCCCACGGCGGTCTCCGGCGGCCTCTCCATCTATCTGTTTGGTGTGATTGGTATGCAGGGTATCGCGCTCATGATGGCAGAGAAGGTCAATCTCTATGATCCTGGTCAGCTGGCTATCGGCGCCACGATTCTGATTGTGGGCATTGGCGGTAACATCGGCTATCCTGGTGGCTTCCTGCCCGTGCCGTTGCTGAAGGGCGTCTTCCCCTACGGCTGGCCGGCCATCGCCACTGGCGCGGTTGCAGGCATTCTGATGAACCTCATCTTTTTGTTCTGGAAGCCGCCTGTGGTACGTGGCCAGGCTGGACAATAAGTACGTGTAATAAAGGGCAGCTGTCAGGGTTAACCTGGCAGCTGCCAGGATAGGAAGCTCAAGGCTCCCCGCTTTCACCCTGGATGTCGGGGAGCTTTTCATCAAAGATGATTTGTGGAGGCGGCTGAGAGAATGATTTTGGTTACAGGGGCTTCTGGTAAAACAGGGCGGGCAGTTATTTCTGCCTTGACAAGGCGGCAGGCGAGTGTGCGCGCTCTGGTGCGCCGCGATGATCAGGTGCAGGGCTTGAGGGCGCTTGGTGCAGCGGAGGTTGTCGTTGGGGACCTGCGCAACGCCCAAGTTCTTTCACAGGCGGCAAAGGGCGTCAAGGCTATCTATCACATCTGTCCCAATGTAAGCCCGTTTGAGGTCGAGATTGGTAGTGCAGTGATTTTGGCAGCGCGCCAGGAGCATGTCAGCCATTTTGTCTTTCACTCGGTGCTTCACCCCCAGATTGAAGAGATGCCGCATCACTGGCTGAAAATGCGTGTGGAAGAGAGACTTTTTGAGTCGGGTTTGCCGTTTACGATACTGCAACCAGCGGCATATATGCAAAATATTCTGGCGAATCGAGATGCAATGCACAATGAGGGCATCTTTGCTGTTCCTTATGCGCCGGAAACACGGTTGAGCATGGTTGACCTGGAAGATGTCGCCGAGGTAGCTGCCCGCGTGCTGCTTGCGCCTGAGGAGCATCTTATGGCAACGTATGAGCTGTGTGGCTGCCAGGCGGTCAGCCAGATCGAGGTGGCAGAGATTTTTGGTCAGGCGTTTGGGCGGCAGGTGACGGCAAGAGCCATCCCGCGTGAAGAGTGGGCGCTCCGGATGCAAGAATTGGGCATGGATGCATACGCTCTGAATACGCTGCTGCGCATGTTTGTTTATTACGAGACATACGGCTTTCACGGGAATCCAAAGGTGCTGAGCTGGTTGTTGCAGCGTGCGCCGACTTCCCTCGAAGATTTTGCTGCCAGGGTAGCGGCAGGGTAAAGGAGATTATGGAGAAAACAAGAAGCCAGCATTACAACTATGCTTTTGAAGCCATTCCCATCCTGTTTCACAGCCAGACAGATGGGTTTATGAAGTATCTTGAAAAAGACGGGGTGAAGTTTCTGCGTTTCTGGTGGGATCATGTGGGCGATAAGCTGGAAGAGGCACAAAGAGTCCCGTGGCGGGGACTGGACTTTGAGGTCGAACCTTTGGATGGAAAACGCAAACTGGTATGGGTTACCCTGCCAAAGCCGAGCCATGACGAGGAAGCGTATTTTCTTGCGCTTCTGGCAAGCCCTGAACAGCGTTTTGCCTGGGTGCGGCTGCCGAATACGCGGGTGTTTGTCTTGCGCCGTTGGGATAATATAGCAGAGCCGCCCCGCACGCTTTTTGGCGAACTGACCCCGCGTGCCCTGTTTCGCAAATTGGGAGAGGGAATTGAGCCAAGCAAAGAGGCTTTCAAAGAGGCTGTTCGCAGGATGGTGCGGAGGAAGGGCAAATGAAGATCGAAATTACCCCCGGCTTGATTATCACGGCGGTTGCCATGCTGATTTTTTATTTCCGTGTGGCAATGCTGCGCGGGCGCAAGCGGCGTCTGATGCGTGAAGAAGCTTTGAAGAGACGCCGTGATAAATCAAAGGACAGTAAGAAGGCGCCTTTACCGCAAAAGGACTTCTTCACCCCCCAGTATCAGGTGAGGAGTTGGGCGCTGGTGGGGGCATCGGTATTGCTAATGCTGGTGGGCGTGATTATGTATACTGCAAAGTGGTTCCCGTCGGCATATCAGCCCTACTGGTGGATTGCTGCAACGGCAGGCGTGCTGTTGCTGACATTTAGCATTGAATGAAGCTGTGAAAAATTGTAAGATGATAATACCGCACAGATAGTAAAAATTTTTCATCTGAACTCTGAAAGGTCTATGTTGTGATGAACACTTCAATTTCTCTTATCCCTCAGAATGTGGTTGATCATCTCAGAGAACTTCATGCACTGACAGGCAATGCTGCTGGGTCACAGCGGCTTGCATGGACGGGAACCTGGGGCACAGCGCGCGATTGGCTGCGCCAAAAGCTGGAGCAACTGCCGGTGGAAATAGAAGTTGATGAAGCTGCTAACACCTGGGCGACACTTAAAGGGGCTTCTCCAAAGGCGCTGGTGATGGGCAGCCATATCGATTCGGTCGCCAATGGCGGCTGGCTGGATGGCTGTTTGGGGGTTGTTACTGCTCTGGAAGTGCTGCGTCATCTTGCCGCCCAGGGTGTACCGCCGGTTACGGTTCGTTTGGTCAATTGGGCGGATGAAGAGGGAGCACGTTTTGGGCGCAGTCTTTTTGGCGCCAGCGCTGTAAGTGGCAACTTTGATCCCGATGAGCTTCGTAAACTTACGGACAAAGAGGGCGTCAGGCTTGTGGACGCGGTGGCTAAATTTGGCGTTGACCTTGACCGTGCCAAAGAAGCTGGCAGGCAGCTTAAAAACACTGCGGCTTATCTTGAACTGCATATTGAGCAAGGTCCTGTGCTGGAGAGCCTGAATATGCCGCTTGGTGCTGTTTTGGGTACTTTGGGTGTTGAGCGGCACAAAATTACTTTTACAGGACAAACGGCACATGCTGGCTCAACACCAATGGAAATGCGCCGCGATGCGCTGGCGGCCGCCGCCAGACTTGAGCTTGAGATACGTGAAATTGCCAAGCGTCATGGTGGTGTGTGTACTATGGGGGGCGTTTTTACCCGCCCTGGCATTGTTACTGCGGTCGTTGGGCAGTGCGATGCTTTGCTCGATCAGCGTCATCTTGACGCGCCAACGCTGGCGCGTATGTTGCAAGAGGCAAAAGAAGCCAGCCAGCGTTTTGCGCAGGAGGAGAAGGTGGATGTAGAATGGCAGCGTTTGTGGCAGATTGACCCGATCTTCTTCCACCCCGATTTAGTTGCCCTGTGTGAAGAATCGATCCGCGAAACCTGTGGTGTGGTGCATCGCCTGCCCAGTGGACCCTTGCATGACGCAGCGGAGGTCGCCCGCGCCGGTGTTCCTACTGTGATGATGTTTGCCCAAAGTCTGTATGGTCTGTCTCACACTAAAGAAGAGGACACACGCGAAGAGCATTTGCTGTTTGCTGTTGAGGCTTTTGACCGCCTGGCGGCGAAAACAATAGATTGGATTTTGAAGCACTAGACGGAGTAAGATGCAAGATGAAAACGTTAATCAAATCAGGCACAATTGTTACGGCTTCCGACACGCTTAAGGCAGATATTCTTATTGAGGATGAAAAGATTGCGCTGATGGGCACTGACCTGCCGGCAGATGGAGCGCAGGTTGTGGACGCGCAGGGCAAGCTTGTCATGCCAGGCGGCATTGATGTGCACGTTCACTTTGATATGCCGTTTTTTGCCACCTTTTCATCGGATGATCATTATACGGGGAGTAAGGCAGCTGCCTTTGGTGGCACCACCACATACCTGGATTTTGTGCCTTTGGAAGGCGATTCGCCGCGCGCCAGCGTAGAAGCTTGGGGTAAAAAAGCCGAAAAGTCAGTGATTGACTATGGGTTTCACATTATGCTTTCCCGCTGGAACCCAGCCGTTGAAGCTGAAATCCCCGGTCTGGTGAAAGATGGGGTTACCAGTCTCAAGGTGTTTACTGCTTATGAATCTCTGCGCATTTCGGATGCGGCGATTTTTCAGGTGATGCGTTCTGCCAAAAAACACGGTTTGCTGACCATGTTGCACGCTGAGGGTGGCGAGGTGATTGACGTATTAATTGCTGAAGCGCTGGCGGCAGGACATACCACGCCGGAATACCATGCTCTGACACATCCGGCATGGGGGGCGGTGGGTGCGACGATGAAAGCCTGCTCACTGGCTGCTCAGGCGGAAACGCCTTTGTACATCGTGCACATGAACGCCGCAGGCGAAATGGATATGCTCAAATATGCCCGTGAGCATGGTGTGCCCGTGATGGGTGAGACCTGTCCGCAATATCTGTTTTTTGGCATTGACGATTTGCGCCGCCCGGATGGGGCAAAGTGGGTCTGCTCGCCGCCAGTGCGCTCGCCGGAGGATAATGCCCGCGTGTGGGAGGCGCTATGTGATGGCACCTTGCAGGTCTTGTCTACAGACCACTGCCCGTTTATGTACGATGGCACGACACCGATTATGTATGAGGGCAAGCCGTATGCCTATCCGGGCAAAGAATTGGGGAAGGATAATTTCTCAAAAATTCCCAATGGGTTGCCTGGTGTGGGCGACCGTTTGCCTGTCTTTTGGAGTGAAGCGGTCAGCAAAGGGCGTATTTCTCCCAACCAGTTTGTGGCGCTCACAGCCACAAACCCGGCAAAGATCTTTGGCTTATATCCGCGCAAAGGCACTCTGGCGCCTGGTTCAGATGCAGATATTGCCATTTGGGATGCCAATAAACGGGTAACCTATGGGGTGAAAGTTGCTCAGCATCGCACCGATTACAACTTGTATGAGGGCTGGCAGCTGGTTGGCTTTCCTGAGAAAGTGTTTTCGCGCGGGCGTTTGATTGTTGACAATGGAGAATGGCATGGTCGCCCAGGAATGGGACAATATATCCATCGCAACCCCAACCCGCCCCTTTTATGAGAGGGTGAGGTGTGCTGGTGCGATGCAATCTAATTTATAAAAGCGAAAGGTAGTAGAGATGCAACCATTTGACTATTACAAACCAAAAACATTTGAAGAAGCGTTTGACTACCTGACCCTCCCCGGAAAAACGGTGTTTCCCCTTGCGGGCGCTACCGATTTTATCCCCTCCTATCGTGATGGTGTGTGGCAGGCGGATGCGGTTTGCGATATTAAGGCTCTTCCGGGCGTGCGCGATTTGCGTGAAACACCAGAGGGTCTATGGGTCGGCGCTTGTGTGCTGATGAGCGAGCTGGCCCGCTCTCCGCTTGTCAGAGCACATTGGGAAGTGCTGGCGCAGGGCGCTGAGGTAGTTGGTAGCGAACAGGTGCGCAACCGGGCAACCATTGGCGGTAACATGTGCACGGCTTCACCCTGTGCGGACACCCCGCCGCCGTTGTATGTTCTGGATGCGGTGGTTGTGTTGAAAAGCAAAGCTGGCGAGCGGCGTGTGCCGGTTACCGAATTTTTTACCTTTGTGCGCAAGACAGTGGTGCAAAAGGGTGAACTGGTAACGGGAGTGATCATTCCCAAGCCGCCAGCAGGCACGGTGGGAGAGTATCACAAGCTGTCGCGCCGTCAAGGCTGTGACCTTTCTCTGGTTTCGGTGGCAGTACTTGCTGCTCCGCGCAATGGTGGGTACGACTGGCGTATTGCCCTTGGCGCAGTGGCGCCAACCCCTATCCGTGTGCCTGACGCTGAAGCGATTTTGTCAAAGGGATGGGACGCGGCGTCAATTGATGAGGCAGCCAAAGCGGCTGAAAAGACAGCCAAGCCTATCACGGATGTTCGTTCCAGCGATGTCTACCGCTACGAGATGGTGCGTAACCTTACACGCCGTGCGGTGCGTAGTGTCGCAGAAAAATTGAAGAAATAGAAGGAGGCAAAGCAATGCTTCACGAGATTACGTTAACAGTGAATGGCGAACAAAGAACGGTTGCGGTCAAATCGCATCATACGTTGTTGAAGGTGTTACGTGAGCAGCTAGGCATTACCAGCCCAAAGATTGGCTGTGAGAATGGCGAGTGCGGCGCGTGCACGGTTCTGATGAATGGCAAGGCAGTTAACTCCTGTCTTGTGCTTGCCGTTGAGGCGGATGGAGCTGTTATTGAAACCGTCGAAAATCTAAGCAAAGAAGGTGAACTGCATCCTTTGCAGCAAGCCTTTGTGGAGCATAATGCTATTCAGTGCGGTTTTTGTACACCGGGTATGATTATGTCAGCCAAGGGGCTGCTGGACCGTAACCCTCACCCCACTGTGGATGAGGTCAAAGAGGCTTTGGCGGGTAATCTTTGCCGTTGCACGGGGTATATCCGCATTGTAGATGCAGTGATGGATGTTGCCAAGAAAGGAGATGCGTAGACGATGGCCGGACGAGTAGAAACTACGGAACCCGTTGGTAAGAGCGTTCCGCGTATTGACGCCTACGAGAAGGTAACAGGTGCTGTCCAATATGTAGATGATATTCCCTTTGGCCCAAACCTTCTGTATGGCAAGTTTGTGCGTAGCCCCTATGCACATGCTCTGATTAAGTCAATCAACACCAGCAAGGCATTGGCTTTGCCGGGAGTGAAGGCGGTTGTAACTGGAAAAGAAGTACCCAATCGGATCGGTCTGTATCTCAAGGATCGCTTTGTGTTTCCACTTGACCGCGTGCGTTGGATCGGGGAACCTGTTGCCGGTGTGATCGCCATCAATGAAGAAATTGCTGAAGAGGCGGCCAAACTGGTAGAGGTTGAATACGAGGAGCTTCCCGCTGTTTTTGATCCCCGCGAGGCGATTAAGCCGGATGCGCCGCTGATTCACCCCGATTTAGGGAAATATGAAGTGGTGCCGTTTATCTTTCCTGAGCCGGGAACGAACATTTCGGAGCATTTTAAGTTACGCAAGGGCGATGTGGACTCTGCCTGGAGTCAGTGCGCGGCGATTGTGGAAGATGATTTCTTTGTTCCGCAAATACAGCATGTTCCCATCGAGCCGCACTGTGCCGTTGCACGCTGGGATAAGGATGGGACGGTAACTCTGTGGGCTGCTTCGCAGTCGCCTTTTGCGCAGCGCGATTTGATTGCACAGAGTCTGGATATTCCACATGGAAACTTACGGGTGATTGCCCCCTACGTTGGCGGCGGTTTTGGCGGCAAGGCAGGTGTTTCCATTGAAGCCAATGTGGTGGCAATGTCGCGAGCAGTGCCTGGATATCCGGTCAAGGTGCGCATGACGCGCGAAGAGGAATTTTTGGGCACCAATGTCCGTCAAAGCTGCGCGGCACATTACAAAATTGGCTGCGATAAAGATGGCAACCTGCTGGCTTATGAATGCCAGTATTACTTTGGTGGCGGTGCATATAACGAATATGGCGTCAATATTACCCGTGCCGCCGGGTATTCATGCACTGGACCGTATGATGTGCCCAATGTGAAAGGCGATTCATATTGTGTGTATACCAACACGCAAGTAGGCAGCGCCATGCGCGGTTTTGGTATGCCTGAAATCCACTGGGGTCTGGAACAGATGATGGACCGTCTGGCAGAAAAGATTGGCATGGACAAAGCGGAGTTCCGCCGCCGCAACTGCGTGCGCCCTGGGGATAAAATCCTCACCGGTATGACCATGCCGCAAGTTGATTTGGTAAAGTGCATTGACCTGGTGACGAAAGCCATCAACTGGGATAAAAAGGACAAACCCTCTGCTCCACATAAGAAGCGCGGCAAGGGAATAGCCATCATGTGGAAAGCCCCGGCAATGCCGCCTAACCCTGGCAGTCAGGCAATTGTGCGTTTCAATGAAGATGCTTCTGTCAACGTCTTTGTCGGTGGGCAGGAGATTGGGCAGGGCACCTTTACGGTGATGGCGCAGATGGCTGCCGAAACGCTTGGTGTGCCGTATGAATGGGTGCGCATTACGGCTAATCCGGTGGACACTAAGTACAGCCCGTATGAATGGCAGACGGTTGCCAGCCGCCTCACCTGGTCAATGGGGAATGCGGTCAAAGCGGCTGCCGAAGATGCCCGCCAGAAGATTTTGCAGGTGGTGGCGGAGTATTGGAAGGAAGACCCCAAGGATCTGGATATCAAGAACGGTGTGGTGGTGTCTTACAAGTCAGAGCGCGAGCAGTCTCTCAAGAAGATGGTGGTCTATGGATTGCCGAACGAGAATTATGAAGGCTGGCAGGGTGGGCCGATTGTGGGGTCGGGCAAATTTATGCCCACCTATGTTACCGGGCTTGACCCTGAAACCGGGCAGGGTACGCGCGCTGTGGTGCATTACACGGTTGGCGCTCAGGCGGTGGATATCGAAGTGGACACAGAGACCGGGCAGATTGAAGTTCTCAAGATCGCCAGCGCGTATGATGTTGGCAAAGCCATCAACCCTGATCTGGTCATGACCCAGATTGAAGGCGGCGCTGTGCATGGGCTGAGCGCGGCTTATGAGGGCTTTTACTTTGATGAGAGGGGCAAATTAATCAACAACAGTCTGGTGGATTATAAGATCGCCACGGTGATGGATATTCCGAAGGAGATCCACGGCGACATTGTTGAGACGCCCCTCGAAGATGGCCCATGGGGAGCGCGTGGTGTTGGCGAACATGTGATGGTACAGACTGCACCGGCAATTGCCAATGCAATCAGCGATGCAGTTGGTGTGCGCATCAACACGCTGCCGCTTTCTGCTGAGAAGGTCTATCTGGCGATGATGAAAAAATAGTTTCTCGACGTTGCACATTGTTAAGGCGATAAGCGATAAACCAAGAACATCCCCCATAAAAGGGGATGTTCTTGGTTGTGTAGCAGGTTTGGTTTCCCGATCTATCTTCTCATAAAATTGGCATAAAACTTGCACCTCTTCTTGGAGACTCAGAAAAGGGATGTATAATACCATCCTGCCTTTTGCTGTTTAAGGAATAATCCTTGTGTTTGACCTTTTTTACCTTCCGCTCTATCGCCTGAATGGGGAAGAACAACCGGACTTACCCGGCTTTCTGGCACTGATGGCGCCACGCAACGCCAACCGTCATCGTCAGGAAGAATGGCTGATGATCTTGTTGTCAATCGCACGCAATGACATCTTTTCGGATAGGGATTTGTGCCGCTTGCTTGAAAATGCGGCGCAAGGGTATTTCAAAACGGCGGGAACAGTAACCACCTGCCTGCGCCAGATGGTTGAACGGTTGAACGATCACCTTTTCCGCATCAATCGCAGGACGCAAGGCAAAACCCCGCGTTTAAGTGCTTCTCTGAATGTAGCAGTTTTGCGCAGGGATATTCTCTTCCTCTCGCAATCAGGTCCAACGCACTCGCTTTTGTTGGGGCATTCTCAAAGACTGGATTATTATGAGACAAGCGGTGGGAGTGAACTGGGGCTTTCACAGGTGGCGCGCACATCTTACAACCAGACACAGGTACACCCTGGCGATATCCTGGTTTTCTTTCCTGATCCTCCTGATAATTTTGCGGCCTATGTGCCATCGGGCGAGCGGCGAATTTCACTCGAGCAGTTGCGCCGATCGTTATCTGGGCTTAATGTCGATCCGTTGCAAGCTGCGATTATTCAGTTCAAGGCAGGAAAAGGGGAACTACACCGTTTGAAGCCGCGTATTCCTCTGGAAACATCCTCAACAGGGGCGATATCTGCCCTGGAAGTGGCTGAAGAACCCGATGCAATCGGGAGCGCGGAAGAGGAGATTTCTCCAGTGGTTGAGGAAGGCGTTTCTCCCCCACAGGCTCTGCCGTCGCAACCGCCGCAGTTGGTGGGAACTCCCGCACCGCGGCAGGTACGCCCGGCTGGGATGCCACTGCGTATGGCAGCCCAACCAGCGGTCAAGCTTTCGCCGATGGAGAAGATTCAGGCGCTGATTTTTGGCAAACAGTATGTATACCGTCAGAGGCAGCAGAAGGTGATGCGGGCGGTTGTTCCGCAGCGTTCCCGCCCGCTGTTCCCTGCTTCAGAGCAGAGCAAAACGCTTCGCCAGTCGGATGTTCAGCCTGCCACTCCACTGCATGAGCCTGCACAGACTCCGGCTTTGAAGCAGGATATCTTATCATCATCTGCTCCCCCAGTTCGTGCGCAAGTTGCCTCGTCTCGGATGCCATCCGGGCAGCCTTTGGTCAAGCCCTCTTCTCAGGCAAATGAGTTTCTTTCCATACTGGTGAGCGGGGTGAAGAGCTTGAACATCCGCCGCCGATTGGCTTTTCTGTGGCAAGGTGGGAAAAAAGCGCAGCATAAAATTGGAAAAGGCGGCGAAAAACTTCTGACCAGCATCTTGCCGGAACAACCGCAGCAGACATTGACCATGTCTCCGGCATTGATGCTCTTTATTGCTTTGGCAGTCCCGCTGGTGGTGATTTCGTTTGCTGCCACGATTTACTTTCGAGAAGGTCCGGGACGGCAGCATCAGCTTTTGTTGGAACAGTCGCGCGACTTTGTCTTTCAGTCAAACGAACAATCCGACCCGTTGATGCAGCGCGCCAATCTTGTCCAGGCACTGGCGTTGCTTGATAAAGCAGAGAACTACCTTGTCTCGGACGCTTCGCGCAACATGCGCATTGAGATTCAGACTGCTCTGGATAAGGCGGACAGTGTGACGCGCGTTAATTTTGAACCTGTGGCGGAGGTGATTGCATCAGATGTGTTGGTCAAAAAGATACAGGCAAACACCACCGATGTATATCTGCTGGATGGCAGCTCTGGTTCTGTGTTGCGTTTGACGCGCTTTGAACAGAATTATGCCCGGGACAAAAATTTTGCCTGCTCACCGGGGCCCCTGGGGGGAGCAATTCTTGGACAGCTGGTGGATATTGTTTTGTTACCTGCTAATTCTAAAAAGGCAACGGTGCTGGGGATTGACCCCGCTGGGAATTTGCTCTATTGTATCCCCGGTAATCCGCCGCTTTCTAACGCGCTAATCCCGCCGGATACAGGTTGGGGCAAAATCAGCGGTTTGTTCTTTGACCGTGGTTTTCTATATGTGATGGATATTGAGAGAAACTCGGTCTATATTTATACCGGCGATGCAGATATGGTGTTTCCCAACCCGCCGCGCGAGTATTTTGACGATCAGATACCCAACATGGGGGATGTGATTGATTTTGAAGTTAACGCGGAAGACCTTTATCTCCTGCATCGCAGTGGACGGATGACGCGCTGCACGTTTCGCATTCATGATCTAAACAAAACCCGCTGCAGCGAGGATGTGTATTACACCGACACACGCTATGGTAAAACAGAGCAATTGGTTACTTTTCCCGCCGCGCAGTTTATCGAAATGGTGCTGACGCTCCCCCCTGATCCTTCCCTGTTTATGCTGGACAGCAATACTCCAGCCATCTATCATTTTGGGCCTACGCTGGTGTTTCATCGTCAACTGGAGATGCAGCTCTACCCGAATTTTGACAAGCCCAGAAGAGCAACCACTGCCTTTACCATAGCGCCGGGGAGAATTATCTGGTGGGCATTTGGTAATTTGGTGTTCTATGGGCAATTGCCATGAAATGACATATAGACCCCGAAGCTTCTCATGCGCCGGGGTCTCGTGGGTTGTGCCTTTTTATCAGTAGGTTGTATTGTTGTAGAACCAGTTGTAGGCGTAGTAGCCTTGCGGGCTGTCGGCGCGGATGGCAATTTGGTATCTGCCAGCAAAGTAGGCGGGTATGGGGAATGTGGCTTCAAAACTGCCGCCAGAGCCTGCGGGGATTGTTCCTACAACCACACCGCCATACCCCAGTGTGCCGTACTCATTCATGCGCACGGTGAATTCCTGGTAGGGGGGGAAGTTATTGGTCAGGATGGTTACGCTGGTATCCGCTACCACTGCCACAATGCTGAAGGTGGGTATGGCGCCCCAGTAGGGATAATAATAGGGATTGGGCATGGCAGTGGGCAGGGCACCAGGTAAGGCTGTGGGGAGTGACGGCGTAGGAGCGGAGCCGCTTGGCGGGACATACCCCGCTGGCTGGGCGCCTGAGTCAATATTGTAAAACCAGTTATAGCTGTAGTAGTAACCAGTTGAACTATCGGTGCGGATGGCAATCATATACTGACCTTTTAGTTCCGCGGGGATTGTGAAGGTCTGCGCGGGCAGGGTGCCGCCAGCTCCCGAAGCAATTGTCCCGACAACGACCCCGCCAATGCCCAGTGTGCCGTAGTATCCCATACGCACGGTAAAGACTTCATTGGCAGGCCAGTTGACTGGTTGGATGGTTACGGTATCCTGGGCATCTACGCTAACGATGTTGATGGTGGGAACAGTCCAGGCGTTTGCCTGATTGACGGCTGGCAGCAGAGCTGTTCCCAGCAAAACGACGACAAACAAGAAGCGGGCTGCTGTGGAAATGGGTAGTCTTTGAATTGAGGCGCTCATGATGATTCCCTCCAAAAGATATAAATTAAGTATACATAGTATATATCGGATAAATCACAAAAAAAAGTAGTCTTACAGTGTTTTGGACAATTGCTTGGGCCACTATCTTTTGATTTTTGGCACCATCCAGAAGGCGCGGTCATCAATGGATGAACCGTTGTTCTGGACTTCGAGGATAAATTCTACAGACTTCCCTGCCAGGGCGTTGAGATCAAGGTCAACCTGTGTACGGTTGCCGTCGAATTTCTCCACCCAGCTTCCCAGGCTCTGAATTGGGCCACCATCTGCGCTGTATTTCAGGTTGAAGGTTACATCGCATGATGGGCTGGCTGCCAGACAGCCGAGCAGTGCCTGGAAGCGGTCCCCGGCAATGACTTTGACCGGGGGATACCTTCCGGAAATCAGTCCGCTAGGGGCATTGTTGGGGATGGTGATGATGGCGATTTCGTCATCCTGATAGGCGGTTTCGATCACCGGCGCAGGGGAACTGGTGATCGAACCGTTGGTAAAGTCATAAGCGGGGCTGGGGCAGGGGATGATCTTCCCGTTGGAGTTTATCCATTGCGCATAACAGTAGTACTGGGCAAAGTCCATGCGGATATTGGGGTCAAAGGTGGCAGTCGGCTGGCTGACGTTGATCTTGACCCAGAAAGCGATATCGGCATTGTTCCCAATGCCAAAGACAATCCCTGTTGGACTGCGCAACATCCAGTAGCCTGCGTAGGAGCCTGCTGTTGGCGGGGAGATGAGATTAACTGCCACGTCAACGGTCTGATTGGGCGGCACGGTGGCGTTGATATTGGTCGCGCCTGCGCCGCTCATCTGGTTGCCGCTGCTGAAGATGAGTTGATAGTCTGGAGTCCAGGTGCATGCGCCGTTATTTTGCAAACGCCAGACTTTGGTGAAGGGAGTGTTGGCATTGATAAACGTGTTGTCCGGATAGGTAACGTCAGCGATGAACAGTGCCCGGTTACACGGGATGGGCGTTGGGCTGGGGGGGAGCGGGGTCAAAGTTGGGACGGGGGTCAAGGTGGGTGGCACAGCGGTTGCTGTGTGCGGAAGCTCTGTGATGATTGCTGATCCGGTGGGATTGGCGGGCAATGTGGCAGGCAGCAGTGTTCCTAATGGTGGCGTTTGGGTCAGCGCCGCCACCAATGTGTTGAGCATTGCCTCAGTCAGCCGCGCTTCAACCGTGTGGGCAATAGCAGTTTCCTGGTTGCCCATGCCTATCCCTGTATTGCTCTGCGGCAGTCTGCAGGCAAAGGATAACATCATCAGAACAGAGAAACTTAGAAGGAATATCTTTTTGGTTTTCAACATGTGCGTCTATGCTCCTTATTCCCTTAAGACGTTTGGGAATAAAAAAAGTTCCTCAATGATTATAGCGAATGTATATAGGTGATGCAAACCACATATCTGGAGCATATTTGATGATTATGCGTATATATACTATCTCAAGGATGTTTACAGGTGTGGTGAGGCAGCACTTTGGTCGCATGATAGAGAATTATTGGGTTATAATTGGCGAAATGATTTTCACCGGAGCGATATATGGATTTTAACAACAAGCTTGCTTTGGTCAGCGGCGGATCAAGTGGGATTGGGCTGGCTGTGGCGAAGCTGCTGGCGCAAAAAGGGGCGAGTGTTTTTATCCTGGCGAGGACGGTTGAAAAGCTGCAAGCCGCTTTAGCGGAAATAGAGACCGCACGCTGTACACCGCAGCAGGTGTTTGGCAGCATTGTGGCGGATGTCTCGAACGAGGCAGAGGTAACAGATGCTATCCAGCAATTTATCTCAGCTCATGGTGTCCCGGATATCCTCTGTAACGCTGCTGGGGTGGCGCATCCCGGCGAATTCGACAGGCTGGATTCGAGGATTTTTCGCTGGATGATGGAGGTAAATTACTTGGGCACGGTGTATGTAACCCGTGCTGTAGCAGCGGGGATGATCTCAAGAAAGTCGGGGATGATTATCAATTTTTCGTCTGTGCTGGGATTTCTTGCTTTTTATGGGTATTCGGCGTATTGTGCTTCAAAGTATGCTGTAAGGGGCTTTAGCGATGCACTGCGGGTGGAGATGAAACGGTACGGGGTGCAGGTTTCTGTGGTGTTTCCTTCGGATGTGGAAACCCCGCAGCTGGAATATGAGCATCAGCATCAGACAGAGGTTATCAAGGCGTTTTATCAAGTTCTGGCGCAGCTGTTTGGGGCGAAAACGATCACACCGCAGGCAGTGGCTGAGGAAGTTCTTGAAAAGGCGGCGCGGGGACGGTATGTCATCCTGCCTGGTTCAGACGCTAAACTATCGTTTTTTCTAGTTGGTGCTCTAGGGAATCTGATTTACCCACTCATTGACCGCTTGATGCGGATGGCATATAAAAAGTTGAATCAGTAAAACGGTTTTTTATTTAAGGAGAAAACGCCGTGGATATCTTTAAAAAGTGCTATGAATTCACAACAGTCAAACAAGCAGTTGCCGAAGGGTATTATCCATATTTTATCCCGTTATCAGAGAACGAAGGCACAGAGGTTGACTATCGTGGTCATCGCTTAATCATGTGTGGATCGAACAATTATCTTGGCTTGACCACACACCCCAAAGTGAAAGAGGCGGCTATCGAGGCAATCAGGCGGTATGGCACTAGCTGCACGGGGTCTCGTTTTCTCAATGGCACGCTTGAATTGCATGAGCAGCTTGAGCATGAGCTGGCGGAATGGGTAGGAAAGGAAGCTGCCCTAATTTTTTCAACCGGTATGCAGGTCAATCTGGGGACGGTCAGCGCAATTGCTGGCAGGGATGATATCGTCATTTTGGATAAAGATGACCATGCCAGCATTGTGGATGGGGCTTTTCTCAGCTTTGCTAAGATTGAGCGTTTTCGCCATAATGACATGAACCATCTTGAACGGGTGCTCAAGTCATTGCCTGAGGAACCCGGCAAGCTGGTGATTGTGGATGGGCTCTTTAGCATGGAAGGCGACCTTTCGCCGCTGCCGGAGCTTGTGCCGCTGGCGAAGAAATACGGCGCGCGGGTGATGGTGGACGATGCGCATGGCATGGGTGTACTGGGCGGCGGGCGCGGCACGGTGGCGCACTTTGGAATGACCGCTGAAGTGGATTTGATTATGTCCACCTTTAGCAAATCTTTTGCCTCTTTGGGCGGTTTTGTCGCTGGTGAGGCAGATGTGATTTCGTGGATCAAGCATTACGCCCGTTCGCTGATCTTCAGCGCCAGCATGTCTCCGGCGAATACCGCTGCGGCGCTGGCGGCATTGCGCGTGATGAAGACGGAACCGCAGCACAGTGAACGGGTGTTGAAAAATGCTGAGAAGATGCGTCTGGGGTTTAAGAGCATGGGGTTGGATACAGGAAATTCTGTTACCCCGGTGGTGCCCATCATTGTAGGGGATGATCAATTGACCTTTCTGTTCTGGAGACGGCTCTTTGAGGAAGGGGTCTTTGTCAACCCCGTGATCGCCCCGGCAGTGCCGCAAGGACGTCAGCTTTTGCGCACCAGCTATATGGCGACGCACACGGATCAGCAGCTTGATCGGGTGCTTGAAATCTTCCGCAGGGTAGCCAAAGAGATCGGTCTTATCAATTAGGCGCTTTTTTTGAAAGACGTCGGCTGCCAACCAGTCCTGCTGCCAGACACAGCGCAGCAGTGATGCCAAACATTCCCTGGATGCTGGATGCTTCGGCAAGCAGCCCGCTCAGCCATGGACCGCAGAACATTCCGGCGGCATAGACTGCCTGAAAGAAACCCATTGCGGTTGAGCGCTGTTCTTCTCTTACGCTTTTGATACTCCACCCCATTAGCAGTGGGAAGTTGATGCCCAATGCAAAACCAGTGCAGACCTGGGCGGCGAAAACGAACCCCAGCGAACGTGCCAGGGCAGCAATGGCAATGCCAGCAGACATCAGGACAAAGCTGGGGGCGATAAGCCGCAAAGCCCCGAAATACCTGACAAGATATGTTGCTGTCAGGTTACCCAGCATGATGATAGCAATGTTCATGCTCAGCAGCATACTCTGGGTTACATCAGCGGCGCCTAGCTGCCTTGCCAGCAGCGGGATGAAACTGAATGCCGTTGCCCAGACGGCGTACTGCGCCAGAGCGCCTAGCAGGGATGACAGGAGCACTTCGCGGCGCAGTACCAGATGACGGATATCCTGCAATGAGGTGTTTGCAGCAGGTGCGGGCGCTTCCTTGCCAGGAATAATCATCAGCGCCCCTGCGGCAGCCAAACCGGTGGCTGCATAGAAAGCCAGCGAGTAGCCGCCCAGATTATTGAGCCAGCCTGTGGTGATTGAGGCAGCCAGCATTCCCGCTGAGTTGACGGTGTTGATAATTGTGGAGGCGCGCATGCTCTCGCCAGATGGATAGAGAGCGCTGAACATGACTACGAGCGTTACCCATGACCCTGCGGCTAGTCCGGTAACTGCCCTGCCGACCAACAACCCGGTTGCCCCGTGTGCCTTTGCCATAAGGATAGCGCCCGCAGCCGAAAACATAAAGCCAATGATCACAAATGGTTTGCGTTTCCCTATTTTATCCGCCAGTATTCCAAGCGGGAAGCGCACACCCCCCTGCCACAAACCGTACATGGACAGAATGACACCTGCCATGCTCAGGGTAGATACTTTTTCCCGTATGTAGATGGGAAGCGTGGGCACGTACAGATACATGGATGCCCAGAACAGAAAGACAGCCAGCGCATAGCGGATAATGGTAAAGCGGTTCTTAGATACCGTGCCATCCAAAGCGGTCAAGCTCTGTTTTTCCTTGACTATCAAACACGATTCCCTCTGCCTCGAGCATCTGCCTTTGCAGGAGGGTGCCAATGCCGTCTCCATGCGGGCTGATCTTGCCTTGGGCGTTGATCACACGCTGCCAGGGGACATCGCTTTGCAGTGGCAGGGCAGACATGGCATAGCCTACCATACGTGCGGTGCATTTACCCACAATGCGGGCGACCTGACCGTAGGTTGCCACCTTGCCAGGGGGGATTTGACGCACCACGTTGTAAATTTGCTCATATAGGGGAAGCTCTGAAGGACTGTTGTTGCGCATGTGTTTATTGTATCGCGGCTTAAGCTGTATTTTGCCTCAGCGGTTGCCCTTTGGAGGCGTATCAAACGATATGGGGGAGGCGCTGACAGGTTTTTGCCGCCCGGCGATAAACAAATCTATGAGTGTTACCGTCTCTTCATTGTTCGGAATGGATAGGTGTGAGAGGTGGGTTAGAATAGCTTGGCGGTCGTCTCCATGCTGGTCAACCAAGCTGCCGATGGTTTTATATTTTTTGGCAAGCGACAGAAACTCACTTCTGGATATAGGAGTCTCCTGATGGGCAGGCAGATATAGGCTGGCGTCCAGGGCGGTCAGCCGCTCAAGCAGCGCAAAGAGTTTTGCACTGGTATAGTTGCGGGGGGTATCATAAATCGCATCGTAGATGCAGTCGCCTAGAAAGACCACCCCATCCTGAGGGATGAAGATCACCACCGAATCGGCGCTGTGATCACCGCCAACGTGGATAAGGTTTGCGCTGACGCTGCCCAGGTCAATCTCGATACGGGTGTTGAACGTGATATCGGGGTGTCTGAGCCTGATATCTTTTCGCTCGCTATCGGTAAACTCTTGCCGCATGCAATCGCGGCAGAAAGCGATCTCTTTGCCGTCCGCCACACGGCGTTGAATGGCTTCATCGCTCCAGTCGAGCTTTGCCAGTATTTGAATTGCCTGTGCAGTTTTGGTGTGGGCAAAGATTTGGATACGAGATAGAGCCGAGGCTCCAAAGATATGATCCCAATGCCAGTGGGTGAGGACGGCGTAACTGGGGCGGGCGATATGCTGGCGCGCAAGAGCTTCCAAAAATGAATGGGCATGAGCAGGGGAGTTGCCTGCCTCGACCATCAGGACAGATTTTTCGCCAACGATTGCGCCGAGAACCGGGCGGTCTGTCTCCTCATGGGGTGGGGAGATATAGATATGTGTGGTCAGACGTGTGAGGGGAAGGGCAGTCAATATACGGTAAATGTAAAGGCGTTGCTGTAATTTTCGCAGCGCGCCGGGTTGCTTTTGTACTCGCAGACGCGAAAAGTGTATGTATCAGGGTGACTCACTTCAATAACTGCGGAGCGGCTGCTGCCAGCGACGCGTATCCACAGGTTATCAGGATAGGCGGGTTCGAGATTGCTTTTTGACCAGGTGATGACCAGCCCTTCCACAAAACTCCCCTCGGCTTGCCAGTAAAGACGCACCTGACTGCCAGCGATGTTTTCAGCATTGGTGATTGTGATAGGCCCACTGGGGATGATGGGCGGGAGGGTGGGGGCGAGCGTCGGGCGGGGGGTGGTGGGTGGGGGGGTGGAGGTCAGGGTTGGCAGGGGGGTATCCTCCGGCATTGTGGTTGTCTGTGGGGTGTTGGTGGGTTGGGCGGCGTAGGTTTGCAGCAGGGCAGTCTGGGTATCGGCTACTGCCTGGATGGTGGCAGCGGTGGTAGCGCTCCAGGCGCTAAGCGTGCCGGATAGGGCGGTTTCAAGACGTTGTTCAAACTGCTGTTCGGTGTATGTCGCGCTGAGGGAGATGCTCTGTGTTTGGGCAAGCGCAGTTTGAATGACGGCGGGTGACGGCGAGCAGGCGCCAAGCAACAGCACAAAACAGCATGTCAGATATGCTTTCATAAGTGGTCAGTCTCCTGAAAGACGATTATAACAGAGCCTTTGTTTTCTGACGTCAGGGTTGTTTGCAATCAGGTGTGTTTGATCGAAATTTACTTGAGCAAGGGGGTATAATTGGTTTCGATATGGAAATTCTCAATGTTGGCCCTTTGGAACTACTTTTTATTTTGCTGATTGCTTTCATTGTTCTTGGTCCCGAAGAAGCGATCCGCTTGGTTCGCAGTGCAGGGAGGCTGATTAATCGGGTGATGAGATCGCCGTTGTGGTTCTCTATTGTGTCAACTTCGAGGGAAATCCGCGACTTGCCCAGAAAGATCGTTCAAGAAACTGGGGTGGAGGATGTTGTGGAAGAGATATCTGGTGAGCTAAGCGAGATTTCACGGGAAGCTGATGAACAGGCGAGGGTGAGCCTGCCGGTTGTCCCCTTGGATGATGCGGTGAAGGATTCGCAAAGCGATGGGGGTGCTTCAGAAAAGCCTGGATCTTAGCAGCGGCTTTTTAGGCATTGTGCGACGTTTTTGAAGACACCTCTCGCTGAAAAGTCTTGTACAGTTTGTCAACTTCTTCGCCAATAGGGATGGACGTTTGAGCGCCAAAGCGGGTGACTGCCAGCGCACCGGCACAATTTGCATACGCCACAGCTTGAGGCAGGTCAAAGCCGCGCGCTAGCGCAGCTGCAAACCCGCCGATGAAGGCGTCGCCAGCAGCGGTGGTATCTACGGCTATTACGCTGGGGGCAGGGATGAGCAACTCTCCTTCTGCGCGGCTGAGCAAAGCGCCTTTATCACCCATAGTGATCACAACGACACCCGCGCCCATGTGACGCAGCTGCCTGGCAGCTTTGCTGGCGGAGTCGCCGTCATGGATGCTGATCCCGCTCATTTTTTCTGCTTCGATTTCATTGGGGATCAGAAAGTCAACATGAGAAAGGGTCTCCGGCTTTACTGTTCTGATGGGCGCCGGGTTGAGGATGACCCGGCAGGGTAGCTCGGCACACAGGGCAACGGCATGTTCAACCGTTTCGGGGGGTATCTCGTGTTGTAAAAGCACCAGGCTGGCGCTGTGCAGCAGCGGGGTTGCCCGATCAATATCCGCGGGGGTAACGCGCCCGTTTGCCCCTGCAGAAATCACAATGCTGTTCTCGCCACGCGCATCTACTACGATGACGGCAGTTCCGGTGACGGTGTCGTTATCCTGGCGGACATGCTCTGTTTGAACATTTGCCTGACGCAGGCTTTCCAGCAGGCGTTGTCCAAAGGCATCATTCCCTACCCGCCCGATCATCGCTGCGCTGCCAGCGATGCGGCCGGCAGCGACTGCCTGGTTGGCGCCCTTCCCCCCGCAGATGGTTTGCAGGTCGCCTCCCGGTACGGTTTCGCCTGGTGCTGGCATTTGTGCTACACGCACTACCAGGTCCATGTTCAGACTGCCAATGACAACAATTTGAGACATTGCACAAACACCTCCTCATTGATTTTGAATAAACCATAACAGCAAATCATTTCTCTGTCAAATTTTTGTGCCAGCCAATAGTGCGAAAAATCCGTTTTCGGGTAGGTTTCGGTGAGCAGAAGGGTACAAGAAGAAGAGTTTGGGATTAAAATGGCATCGTGTGCGTGGTTCTGACATTTGCCCGCACCGCAATGGTTGGTAGCAAGATTGGGAGCTGTTCACCGATGAAGGTTTTTTATGCTGATCATATTCGTTTTCCGTTGCCCGCCGGGCATCGCTTTCCAGCGCAGAAATATGCCCTGTTGCGAGGGGAATTGCTGCGGCAGGGTATTCTTCAGCCAAACGAGTTGTATGCTGCAGAACCAGTTGCGGAAGAGAATCTGTTGCTGGCACATACCCCAGAGTATGTGCAGGCTGTGAGGACAGGGAGCCTGGACGCTCGCGTTCAACGGCAGATTGGTCTTCCCTGGAGTGCGGAACTGGCGCAGCGTTCGCGCGCTTCGGTGGGCGGATCACTACAGGCAGCCCGGGCAGCGCTGCAGGAGGGCATTGCGGGCAATCTGGGGGGTGGGACGCATCATGCCATGGCGCATGAGGGGATGGGTTTTTGTGTGTTTAATGACCTGGCGGTCGTGTCGCTGGTTTTGTTGCAGCAGCATGAGGCTGAGCGGGTTGCAGTGGTGGATCTGGATGTGCATCAGGGCAACGGGACGGCTGCCATTCTGGGAAGCCGCCAGGATGTATTTCTCTTTAGTATGCATGGTGCCAATAATTATCCCCTGCACAAAGTGCCCTCCACGCTGGATGTTGATCTACTAGATGACACTGGTGATGAGGCTTATCTTGAGGCGCTGGATGGTGGTTTGGCGGCAGTTTTCGCTTTTCAGCCGCAGATTGTTCTCTATCAGGCAGGGGTTGATGCGCTGGAGCAAGACCGCCTGGGCAGGCTCAGCCTGAGTATGGAGGGGCTTGCCCGCCGCGACCGCTTGGTGATACAGGGCTGCCGTCAACGGGGTATCCCAATCGTTTTGCTGATGGGTGGGGGATATGCAGAACCGATCCAGTTGACGGTTCAGGCACATGTTCAAACATACCGCGTGGCGAAAGAAGTCTTTGGCGTTGAGTGACGTGGACAAAAGTGAGCAGACGCCCCATAAGCCGTTCAGGAGCGTCTGCGCCGCGGGGTGAAGAGCGGTATTATGTTGACAGAGTATGGCAGATATCCCTTAAAGCCGGGTATAGCCTTCGATACGTCTGGTAGTATTCTTCGTAAACCGCTGCTGCTTTTGGCTGTGGGGCTGTTGAGCCTGTTACCTGAATCACGCATTCGCAGGCGCTATCCACATCTTGCCAGAGACCGACTGCCACACCGCCCAGCAGCGCCGCGCCAAATGCGGCGCCCTCTGTGGTGTTGACCGTTTTCAATTCGACCCCCAGAACATTGGCGATGATCTGTTGCCAGAGGGGGCTTTTGGCACCGCCTCCAGAGATGCGCACCTCCTTGATCTCACCCAACCCTGCCTGGCGTATCAGCGTGAAGGAATCGCGCAGACCAAAAGCGACACCTTCCAGCACGGCGCGGGTCAGATGGGCGCGGGTGTGCTGAATGGTCAGCCCTACCCAAGCACCGCGCGCCAGAGGATCGGGGTGGGGGGTGCGCTCGCCGGTCAGATAGGGCAGGAACAGCAGACCGCCGCTGCCGACCGCTACCTGTTCAGCTTCAGCCAGCAGGGTTTCAAAGCTGGTGTCGGCTGCCAGCGTGTCGTGATACCATTGCAGACTGCCCGCCGCAGAGAGCATGACGCCCATAAAGTGCCATCTGCCGGGTATGGTATGACAGAAAGCATGCAGCCTGCCTTCGGGTTCAATGAGGGCTGAGGGAGTTGTGGCAAACACAACCCCGGACGTGCCTAAGGTAACCGCCACAATGCCAGGCTTTACTGCCCCAACCCCGGTTGCCTGAGCTGCCTGATCACCCCCGCCGCCTGCTACCGGCGTGCCTTCCGCCAAACCCGTAGCTGCGGCACCCTCGCGGCTGACATATCCGCTGATTTCACTTCCCTCGCAGGTGGCGGGCATCCACTCCACCGGGATATCCAGAGCGGTCAGTATTTCTTTTGACCAGGTTCGCTGTCTGAGGTCAAACAGAATGGTGCCTGCGCCGTCTGCGCAGTCCACGGCATACGTTCCGGTGAGCTTGTAGCGCACATAATCCTTTGGCAGCAGGATGTGGCGGCATTTTTTGTATACTTCAGGTTCGTTTTGCTGTACCCATAGGATTTTGGGCGCAGTGAACCCTGTCAGGGCGTCGTTGCCGCTGATTTGAATCAAGCGTTGCTTGCCTAGCCGCGCGCGGATCTCATCACACTGCGCTCCGGTGCGCTGGTCGTTCCACAGGATCGCTGGTCGCAGCACGTTGCCCTGATCATCGAGCATCACCAGCCCATGCATCTGCCCCGTTAACCCGATGGCAGCCACTTCGCTGCCACTGATGCCTGTTTCGGTTAGCACGCGGCGGATGCTGGCGCATATCCCCTGCCACCAATCCTCGGGGTTTTGCTCAGACCAAAGCGGATGCGGCGTTGACAGGCTCATGGGTGTGGTGGCACTGGATACGACTGTGCCCTGGCTGTCAATCAGCAAAGCTTTTGCGCCAGTGGTTGAAATATCAATCCCAAGCAAATATCTTTTCGTTAACATCATGGCGTATTCTCCTCGTGTGGTTTTACATCCCCGGGAAACCGTTTGTGAAAGTGGGTGCCCTTAACCTCGTATATATTATCCCCGATCACCGATCAATCATCAAGGATGTGTGTCATGCGTAGGCGCGCAGGATTTCGTCAATCTGCTCGCGGGTGATCTCTTGGGGTGTGCCGATCTGCATTGCCTGATAGTAGGTTTGCATGCCCACTTCGGCATCATAAGCCAGCTCAAAGGCGTGGTCGAGGTTTTTGCCAATGGCGATTAAGCCGTGGCTGCGCAGCAGACAGGCTCTTAATCCCGGTCGGCTGGTAAATACTTGAACGGCGACTTCCCCAGCACGGGCTGTGCCCGGGCAAGCCCATTCTGTTACTGGTATGGGGGCGCCGCATAGAAAAAGCTCCAGGTTAACAACGGGAATTTCGCGCGCCGCCATGGCAAACGAGATGGCAAATGGTGAGTGGGTGTGACAGATTGCACCGACATCTGGTAGATTTTTGTAGATGGCAATGTGCATGGGCGTTTCTGATGATGGTTTGAGCGGGGCGTCCACGCGTTCACCGTTCAGATTGACAATAGCAATGTCATCGGGTTGCAACAGATCATACCTGACGCCACTGGGCGTGATTGCAATCTTCCCGTCGTCTGCACGGGCGCTGATGTTGCCCGCCGACAGCCGCACCAGACCAGCTTGCTTGAGGAGCATCACTGTTGCATGTACTTTTTCCCGGATAGGGCGATAATCCATATCGCGATTCTCCTTTCAAAGAAGGGTAAATGAGGCTATGGGAGATTATATCCAAAGTTTGTCTCTTTGAATGCCCTATCCGCCAGGAAAACTTGCATGTACTCTCCTGATTTCACAGGATTTGTTGCTTTGCGGGGGAGTGCGAAAGGGATCGGTCTGACTTATGGCAGACGATATGTTGGCTTTGGCATTCCGGGATGGAAGGCTTCCAGCCTTTTGTGCAGGATGATTGCTTCACTATCAGAGAGCGCTTTTTCAAGCGCTTCTTCTACCAAAAGCTCCAACTGTTCAGATTTGATTTGCACACGGGCGTTGATCATCAGCCGAAAGGTGTCTGCTTGTACCTGCGGTACATGGGCGATCCAATTGCTATCGGGAAGAGCAGTGATGCTGACTTTGCCCCCGTGACCGTGTGTGTCCTCAATGATGAATTTGAGATGCCCGATGGGCGCGTGGTTGGATTGTATTGCCTCTACAATAGCTTTCAGGATTTGCCTGGCGGCGGTGTTTTGATTGCTGGTTGCGGTGCGTAACTGAATTTCCCCATCCAGCCAGGCAAGTTGCGCCTCTCCATTGCCGTAGCGCTGATAATCAATGTCGAGAGATTCAAGCGACTCGGGTAACTGCAGCGGATGAGAGTCCTCCAGAGCGGTTATCCAGGTAGCGATGTCAGTAGCGGAAAGCGAGTTTTGCAGCAGAATGGTCTTGTCGGGATACCGCTGCTGCGCCAGCGTTTTGAGTTCAGGGCGCCGGTCTTCTGCAATCAAGTCAATTTTATTGATGACGAGCAACGCGGCTTCGGCAATTTGCTGATCGAAGATGTACAGCACATCCTCACTAAAAGGCAATGGCTCGTCCAGCAGCCGCAGCCGAAGCAAGCGGGCATCGGTGAAAACCGAAAAGCTGGAGGGTCGCAATGGGCGGGTTCTCAAGGTCAGTAGGGGTTTGATCACGGTGGCTACCAGGTCGGCGCAGGAGCCTACCGATTCGGCAAAGATCACGTCCGGGTGAATTTCGTGCTCCAGCTTCTCAAGCTGGCTTTCAAGGTCGGCATAGTTGCAGCAAAAACATCCGCCACCCACTTCTACAGAGGGGATTTGATCCAGCTGAAAGAAAGCGGTATCAACCAGATATTTTCCCTGATCGTTGGTAACAACGCCCACGCGTAACCCCTGTTGCAGGTATTGCTTGCAGGCATTGACAATGGCGGTGGTTTTACCGCTTCCCAGAAAACCGGCGACCAGATGCAGTCTGGGAGCTTTACGCATGGAGCGCCTTTTTGATTTCCTCTACCAGTTCACGGTTGCTGGGGATGATAGATGAGTATTTTAGTTCGCCGTTGATATATAGACTGGGCAGGTGTTGAATACCCATTTTCATCACTCTGGCGACGTTTTGCGGCAGGGTGAATTTGTATTCAACCAAATCAACTTTGCCTTCCAGTTCGGCAACAGCGCGTTTGGCGGCGCCCAACATATATCCACATGCCGCGCAAGTGTCGGAATCCAGGGTGAAGACTTCGACCAGCGGGCGCGGCAGATTGTCATAATCGGGCAGGTTCACACTGCTCAAGTCAACTTCTGCGGCGGTGTAGTTTTGCAGTGCCAAACGGGTAGCCTCCGGCTCGCGCAGCGCCTGGATCACACCGATAACGTTTTGAATGGGAACATCGTAGGGCATGTCGCAACCCGGGGCGATGATCAGATTGCGGTGGCTAAGCGTATCCAGCAGGTCGAGCACATATTTCATGTTGTCCTGTTGTGTACCCAGCAACATGCGGGTTGTCAGAGGGATGTTTCCGCCAAGGGCGATATTATAGCGGTCAGTGATTTCTTTGGCGGTTGCCATGCTGATATTTTCATCTACCGAGATTGAATCGGGTGCTGTCTGACACATGGCTTCGATGTTTTTGGTGGCATCACCACACACGAAGAAAGAGGAGAACACACCGCGCTCTCGGATATGTGCAAAGACTTTGGCGAAGTGCTCATGCAAAAAGCGCTTGAAATGGCGCGGTGAGACCTGCGAGACCAGCGGGTCAACCACGGCGATCACGTCCATTCCAGCATCAACATACAGGTCAATCATGCGCAGGCAAACCTGAGTGGTGTATGTCTGTAGCTCGTTCAGAAAGTCCACATGATCTACACTGTCGAGGAAGATATCTGTGCCGCGCAGATGTGAAGCCAGGGTGAATGGCCCGGTCACCAACCCATAAAGAGCAGTTTTGTCTCCGACGGCGGCTTTCATGCGCTGCATGGTATCCAGGATGAGCGGCAGACGGCCATCGGTTCTTTCAGGTAAGTAGGACGGCACTTCCAGCTTACCTTCCAAGGGGTGCGATGCCACAGAGGGTGGGGCAGCATCTGCCCATAGCAGTTTGCAACCGAGGATTTCCGCTTCCACCTGCAGGTCGAACATGATGGGCTGGCCATCTGGGTCGTATACTTCGTTGACCATTAACAGGGATTCGAGTAATTTTTTGCCATTGGTGAGGATTTCGCGCCCCGAGTAGCCTTTCAGCTTTCCGGCGTGGACACCGGCAAAGGGCACCCAGGGGACAAGCGGTGTCTCCTCATGACGCATGACGGCAAATAGCAGCTCTTTTCCAGTTATTTTATGAGGGGAATTGGACATTGCGGCGCTCCTGATTTGTAGATATGTGAACCGCTTTGAGTATAATCGACATTGACAACGTTGTCAACATTTTTTCGTTATCTCTGCCCAATTCAGATGATATTGTAATGGTCAGGTTTTGTGGTGTAAAAAGTCGTCGTGGTTTATACTTGGGGCAGGAACGGGAAAGGAGATCGTTTGATGCGTATTGCGATGCTTTCTTATCACACCTGTCCGCTGGCAATACTGGGTGGTAAAGATACCGGCGGGATGAACGTCTATGTCAGGGAGCTGACGCGCTTTCTGGGGCAACTCGGTGTCCATGTGGATGTCTTCACACGCTCGCAGGACGAACATGTCCCGCATGTTCTGCATGATCTTGGATACGGCAACCGTGTGGTGCATATCTGTTCTGGACCTGAAAAGCCCATGCCCAAAAAAGAACTGGCAGGCTATCTGCCTGAATTCGCGCAGGGTATTCAGGAATTTGCTGCACACAAAGGAATTCAATATGACCTGATCCACAGCCATTACTGGATGTCCGGTATTGCAGCTGGTATACTGCAAAAAGTCTGGAAAGTCCCTGTCATTCAGATGTTTCATACGTTGGGGCATATCAAAAACAGTGTAGCCCGTCATCCTTCGGAGGTGGAAGGTGCTTATCGCATCGAAGGCGAGCAAGAGGTTGTCCAGCTAGCTGATCGCATTGTGGTTGCCACCCCGGCTGAGGTGGAACAACTCACTTCTCTTTACCATGCAGATGCTGGTAAGATCGTGGTCATCCCCCCTGGGGTGGATTGTAGCCGCTTTTACCCTATCCCTTCCGACGAAGCCAAAGCTGTTATTGGTATCCCGTCGGATGAGCAAATGATACTCTTTGTTGGGCGCATTGAGCCGCTCAAAGGCGTTGAGACCCTTCTGCGCGCCATTGCCCTGATACGCGAGAGGTGTCATCAACGCCGCTGCCCGTACTATCTGGCAATCATTGGCGGCGACCCAAACGAACAGGCGCAGGGCGCTGATTCGGAGATGTACCGGCTGAGGGGCATCTGCCACGAGCTGGGACTGGATGACATGGTTGTCTTTTTGGGAAAGCGCGACCAGACCACTTTGCCATATTATTACTCAGCAGCCGAAATGCTGGTGATGCCCTCTTACTATGAGTCGTTTGGGATGGTGGCGCTTGAATCAATGGCGTGCGGCACGCCGGTTGTTGCCTCTCATACTGGTGGTCTGGCTTACCTGGTGCAGAATGGGGTTACCGGTTTCACTGTTTCGGGCGGGGATGTTAGGGCTCTGGCAAAGCGTCTGACGCAATTGATTGAGCAGCCGGAGCTTCGCCGCAAGATTGGCGAGCAGGCTTCTCAATATGCTAGAGCCTATGCCTGGGAAAATATCGCTGCGAAGATCAAAGCTCTGTACGAGGAAACTTTGAACCCTGCTCGAGATCAGGATGCTCGTGCAAATAACCATTTTCAGCTGCCCCCTATGAACACGGCGGACTCAGTCCTCCAGTGAGATGCCCTCAAACAGGTCTTTCTCCACATAGCCTGGGCGGGGCGGCGGATATGCGCGCATAAATATTTCACCAGAAAGCGTCCAACCCCGCAAAAGAGCCGCTATTCCCTGATGCAGATGCTGCCCTCCCTGGCTGGTATAGCAGTTTGAGGCTTCTTTGCGCAGCCTGGCTACTGGCGAGAAATCAATCCTGGCGTGCACAGGAAAATCAACAGCCGTAATAGCGAGGATATCAATATCGCCATTTTGCCCAAAGCGGCGTGGGTCTTTGCCAAAGAGCGGCATCAGGCGCACGACCCAGCGCAGAAGTGTACGCGGGATGGTGTTGAAATACAGCTTCTGCGGTGTATACGCTGGCGGACTGTCAGTATACGCATTTGCATCTCCAGCAATGAAGAAAGCCTGCTGCACAGCGCGCTGCAGATGGATGTGGTCTGGATGATGATACCCGCCAATTGGGTCGGAGGTGATGACCACCTGCGGGCGGAGTCGGCGTATCCAGACTGCAATTTCTTTTGCCAGTTTTTGCAGCGGAGCATTGATCAACGCCGCAGGGTGGGTGTGGTGCGGCGACCCTGTCATGCCAGAATCGCGATAATCCAAGAAAAACACACCGCGCAACCCAAGCTTTTTGGCTGCGCATGCTAGTTCTGCCTGCCGCAGTTCTGCAATGGAAGCAAAGCCCTTAAGGTATTTCTGCTCCACTTCACCTGCTTCGCCCCGCGTGGCACACAGCAAATACACATCCACCCCGCGCTGCGCATATAACGCCAGAGTCCCGCCAGTCGCAAAGGTCTCATCATCCGGGTGTGCAAAAACTGCCAACAGCCTCTTTTTTTCGCTCACTGCTGACCTTCCTGTGCTTGGTAGTAGGTGAATTGCGGAAGCTCCTGCTTCCCATCCCACGAAAGTGTGGTAACAGAGGCAGGGGCTGGAAAAGGAATAGGAATGCGGCGGTGTTCGATGCGGGATTTGTTCTCGAACGTCACCGCATAACCATTTGCCCACAGTGCAAGAAACACGACCACATCCGCATGGGTTACGGCGATAATTTGCTGCCCGGCGTGGTTCTTGAGCATTCTTTGGATAAACTTTGCGGCGCGTTGAAAGACATGTATGGGTTGTTCATAGGGAAAAGACGTGCCGCTGTAAATATCCCAGTTGCGTGAATCTAGCTCTGCAATCGGTTTGCCGTCAAAAGGGGTATGGCTTTCGTTAAGCAAGCTGCTGACCTTCAACACTGGCTGCCCCACAAAACCGGCAATCAACCTGGCAGTTTGCCGGGCTCTGAGCAGCGGGCTGGAAACGATTAAGGCAATGGGTTTGTCCGTGAAATATCCCTTCAGCGCTTGAATTTGCTGGCGTCCCCGCTGGCTCAGACCGAAACGCGGCAGACGTCCGTAAAAGATATTGTCTGGGTTGTACACTGCGCCATGCCGCACAAAGTGTATGGTGGTCATGGGGCGCGGTATCTCTGTGGTTATCTTCATGGCGTGGGATATTATATTCCATCTTTGGATGGCGCATATACCTTTTGCTCTTTTCATTATTAAAATACAAGCTTTTGGACAAAAATTTTGCAATTCACCTTGACGCAGGCGGAGAGTTGTACTACAATATAAGCAGTGATGCGGGGTAGAGCAGCGGCAGCTCGTCGGGCTCATAACCCGGAGGTCAGTGGTTCGAATCCACTCCCCGCTACTAAAGTCAAACCAGAGTCCGTCGGGCTCTGGTTTTTCGTTAGCCTGGCGCACAGCGGTAGACATTTTTCCAAA
>JABLWW010000009.1 GCA_013178295.1 Anaerolineae bacterium
TGAACGCATACATACCCCCTGTGTGGGAAGAGATAGGTAAATTATGAAATTGAGTTGACTACCGTTACGGATGTACCCATAATTGTCCCGCAAAAGACATTATATCACAGAATGATAAGAATGTTTCCGTCAATTTTCCTGGCTTTCTGGGTGTGTCCAATGGGTTGGTTAGCGCACCGCACAAAATCGTCATACAATATGTATTGTAGGACACAAAATGCCCAAAAATGCCCTCGAAATGCCCGTTTTTGAGGGTAAAAAGGGGCGCAAATCACGTCGCACAATGTTTTTGGTATAAAGAATGAACGCTTTTGTACCCGCACCGTCCGATTGTTCCTTTGGAAGATGGATGGATCAATTTTCATGGTCATATTCATAACATTCCACCGCCTCCTGAAGGATGCAATTTGAGGCCCAACCATATCAATATGAGCATCGAGGTCAGAGAATACCGACCTTGGAGATTGAAAGACATCATTAACTATTTATGCTAAAAAGCTGTGATATCAATTTATCCAACCAAAACCAAGTGGAAAACAAATTGGAAAGGTTTTAATGAGGATAAACGCCACTTAGTAGAGTGTCGTTTTTTTTTTCATAAGTATCTGTGTAGAAGTCCCCTGATTCCCATGGCGGAAAAGGGTGTTGAAATAACCGATTGAACTTTATACTAATCACGATTATAATAATTTTGATTAGTATTAGATAAACTGCCTTCTCATGGAGAAAACCATGTTCATTGACCGAAAGATGGAACTTGATTTATTGGACCAACGCTATCGATCCAATCAGGCAGAACTTTTCGTCCTGTACGGCCGCCGCCGAGTTGGAAAAACAGAATTGTTGCGTGCATTTTGCGCAGATAAGCCGCACATCTTTTTTATCGCCACATTGAGCAGCGATTCAGAGCAATTGGCCACCTTCTCGCAACAGGTCTACGGCTTCACCCACGCGGATGTTCCCGCGGGTTTTACCTTCCCTTCCTGGGAGGCGGCCTTCCAGGCGTTGGTCGAACTACCGATGCAATCCAAGCCAATCATCGTTCTGGATGAATTCACTTATTTGATCAGCGGGAACAAAGCCATTCCATCCATTCTGCAGAAAGTGTGGGATGAAAAACTCAAGAACACACAAATCATGATGATTTTGTGCGGATCGTATATTGGTATGATGGAAACAGAAGTGCTCGGGTATCAGGCTCCTTTATATGGGAGGCGAACAGCCAGCACGCTCCTGCGCCCCATGGACCTGACTTCCTCTGCACTGTTTTTTCCAGGCTATTCCGCAGAGGAAAAATTCATCACCTGGGCGGTAGTTGGCGGAATGCCTTATTATTTGCGCACGTTCCAAGACAGCCAGGATATTTTTTCCAATATTCGGCAACATATTTTGGATTCACAGACCGGCACGTTATTCAACGAACCGCGTTTACTTCTAATGGAAGAACTGAGAGAGCCGCGAAACTATTTTTCCATTTTGAGGGCAATCGCGCAAGGTCGAGCACGGTTGAATGAGATTGCACAAGGCGCAGGTATAGGGGAGGTAACGACGGTTGCGCGTTATCTGGATCTTCTCCAGCAAATGAGGTTAATTACACGGCGTGTGCCGGCCACCGAAACGCAGCCAGAAAAGAGCAAAAAAGGAATTTACCAAATTGATGACCATTTCCTGCGTTTCTGGTTTCGCTATGTTCATCCCAATCAAAGTAGTCTTGATCTTGGATTAGCGGATGCGATTCTCCAGCAGCGAATTAAGCCAGATTTGGATCATTTTATCGCCGCTGCCTTTGAGGAAGCCGCGACAACATTCACCGGACATCTAGCCCAAGCTGGAGAATTGGACTTTTTCCCTGAGAGAATCGGAGGATGGTGGAATCGCGACGCAGAGATCGATGTTCTCGCGATCAATCTTTCTGACAAGATCGCCTTGGTTGGAGAGTGTAAATGGACCGTTCATCCGGTTGGTACGAGTGTTTTGGATGATCTCAAGCAAAAAGTTGTGGTTTTAACGAAAGACCATGAAATTAAGAAAGTTCAATTCGCCATATTTGCTCGCAACGGTTTTACCCCTGATCTCGAAGATAGATCCGAGCGAGAGGGGATACACTTATTTACAGTTGATTCCTTAGTCAACCGAGTTTGAACTGACATTTGATGTCCCCCTAGGATAAGCCCTTTTCGCTTGCTATACTCAATCTAATCTGACAACTTAATTATTTATTCTTTCAATCGTTAGCCGGACTCTACCTGCTGGATGTGCACTTCAAAGGCGCATGAGCACGAGTGTCTGGCTTTTGTTTTTAAAACTTACCTGGAGGATCTACTAGGTTACTAGGTACTAGGTTAGTGTATCATTCTTTCTGTAAAATCCAGAACCTTAACAAAAGTAGTGAGTCAGAAGTATCCTAAGGTCACCAAACCAAAAAGGAGAACCAATGACTCACCAAAAAGATTATACCCTTTCTGCAAGCACAATCGAGGAGTTATCACGCAACGGATTTGAGGCAATTCCAGAAATGGTGCGCGTCTTGCTCAACAGCATTATGCAGGCCGAACGGGCTAAATACCTCCAGGCTGGAGAATATGAGCGCAGCGAAAACCGGAAAGGGCATGCCAACGGATACAAGCCAAAGACAGTGCGAACGCGCATAGGCGAAATCACCTTTTCCATACCACAGGTTCGGGAAGGAGGTTTTTACCCCTCAGCGCTGGAGAAACATGGAGAAATCAGGCTTGCGGAAGGTGTTGTGGAGAAGTTGCAGCGGCTCAGTGTCTCGACTGTCAAACGGGTTCTCAAAAGGGTTGGGCGCAGCGAGGAGAAACTGGCATACCGCAAGCCCAAACGCTCACGCAGCCAGCGCCGCAAAGATGCCTACCCGATGCGCAAGATTGCGTGGGATATTGCCGAGCCGGGACATTTCGAAGTTGATCTGGTGCACCACTGTGGTGAAAGCGCCGTCGGTGAGTACATTTCAGTAACATTTTCTTTTGAACCAACCGAACGTTTTCGGTAACATTATCTTTTGACTTGACACGGGTTTTTGGACAAAGAAATACACGCTTTTGTCACTGCGTAGAGGTTGCTTTGAGGTTAGAAGCAGGGTATAATATAACCAGTCAGACTGGTCTATTATGAGGTGTACCGTGAACATCTGGCAGCTTCAGGAAGCAAAGGCTCGCTTCAGCGAGCTGGTCGAGCGCACCCTGCGCAACGGGGCGCAGATCGTCACCCGCCGCGGCAAAAAGGTGGCGGTGATCTTGCCCTACGAGGAATACCGCCGCCTGACTGCCCCCCACAGCAGCCTGGCGCAATTTCTGCTCGAATCCCCTCTGGCAGGGTCAGAACTGCTCATTGAACGGGACAAAAGCCTGCCCCGTGAGGTGGATTTACAGCCATGACGTACCTGCTGGATACCTGCGTCCTCTCCGAATTTGCCCGCCGTCAGCCCGATGAGCGGATGGTGCGCTGGCTCTCCGCAGCCGATGAGGAAAGCCTTTATCTCTGCGTCCTTACGATTGGTGAAATCCAGCACGGCATCGAGCGTCTGGAAGATTCGCCCCGCAAAGATGAACTGTGCCGCTGGCTTGAAAACGACTTGCTCTTGCGTTTCGAGGGACGTATTTTGTCGCTGGATGTCCGTACGCTGCTGGTCTGGGGGGAATTGTCCGGGCGGCTGGAACGGCAGGGGTGGAAACTGCCCGCTTTCGATGGCTTGCTTGCGGCAACTGCGCTGGCGCATGACCTGATCCTGGTTACCCGCAACACGACCGACTTTACCCATACAGGCATCCGTCTGTTCAATCCGTGGGAGGAAGGATGAACCCTGTAACGGATTTTCTCTCCACGCTCACCAGCCAGCGTACGATTGACCGCTATCGCGCTGCGCTGGAGGAATTTGCCGCCTGGTACAGGCAGACCAACGGCACAGAACCCGACTGGCAGCTTCTCACCGCCGTTGAGGTCAAGGATTACATTGCCCACCTGCAAGCGGTCAGGCGGTTATCGCCCGCCAGCGTCAACCTGCGTCTGGCGGCGATCCGCTCGCTGCTGCGCCATCTGGGACGCAGCCTGCGGGTGCGGGGTCCAAAACAGGAGCTGCCGCCCATCAAAGCCCTGACGCCGCGTGAACTGGGCAGGCTGCTGGCGGCTGCTGAAGGTAGCCCAAGAGATTACGCCATCCTCAACCTGCTGGCAAGGGCAGGGTTGCGTGTGAGCGAGGTAACTGCCCTGCGGCTGGAGGATGTGGAACTCAACGGGCGTTCTGGCTGGCTGACCATCAAGAGCGGCAAGGGCAACAAGACCCGCCGTGTGCCGCTGGGCAGTGAAGCCAGGCAAATCCTCAAAGCCTGGCTGGATGTGCGCCCAAAGGCGCAGGCGCAGACCGTGTTTATCTCCCGCAGCGGTCTGCCGCTGGGCACCCGTGATGTCCAGCGCCTGGTGGCGGAGTATGCCCGCACGGCAAAAGTGGAGTGCACGCCGCACACGCTGCGGCATACCTTTGCGACAAGGGCAATCGAAAAAGGCGTTGACCTGGCGACCCTGCAAGCCCTGCTGGGGCACACACGCCTGGAAACCACCGGACGCTACCTGCACCCGACCGCAGAGCGCATGCAGGAGGCGGTGGAGGGACTATGACCGCCTATCTCAAAGGTCGGCTGCATGATGTGGCAACCGACATCCTCACCCTTGCCCAAAACCCTGACGGTGAGCTGTGGGTGGAACGGCGGCGAGGTACAGCGAAGTAATTACATCTTGACACAACAACGTACGTGCGCTATAACAAAAGCGGAGGTGTACGATGAACCTGTATCGCACGCAACTACTTTTGGACACTGCGCAAGTGCGCCGCTTGCGAGAGATGGCCGCCCGCGAGGGCAAGAGTATCTCTGAAATCGTCCGCCAAATTTTGGACGAACATTTTGCCGAGCGTGAGCGGATGGCGCAGGAAAAGAGGTTTGAGACGCTGCGCAAGCTGGACAAAATCCGCGAGGCAACCGCAAAATACGGCGCGTACAAGGGCGACCCGGTCAATGATGCCCGCAACGAACGCGAGGCGGAAAGCGAGGACGTATGGCGGCAGTGGTCATAGATGCCAACCTGGCGATAGGGCTGGTGCGGCAGATGCCTTTCTCTGCCGCTTTTCGCACGCTGATTGAACGCTGGCTTGTGGAAGGCGTGAGCATTGCCGTACCCGCGCTGTGGGACTACGAAATCGTCAGTGGATTACGCAGGCTGTGGCAGCAAAACGCCATCACCCGCGAGGAGGCGTTTGCTGGTCTGGAACTGGTTATGTCGCTAGAGATACAACGTTCTCCAGCGGAGCAGGATTTGCTTCTCTCTTCCCTGCGCTGGGCGGAGCGGTTAGGACAAAGCAAAGCCTACGATGCGCAGTATGTTGCGCTTGCGGAGCAGCTGCACGCTGAATTCTGGAGCGCAGATGAAAAGCTGGTCAATGCGCTGAAGGCGCTGGAGGTGGACTGGGCGCATTGGATTGGCGAAGTGCAATCTTGACACATTTATTATACAGATATATATTACACATAAATAATGTGTAATTAACGGATGTGTAACATGGTGTTTGAACGTGTACAAATCATTCTGGAACGTGATCAGCGCAGGGAGATTGCCCGCATTGCCCGTGAGGAAAAGCGGAGTATCTCGGAAGTGACTCGCGGGCTGCTCAAACTGGCGCTGCGTGAACGCCAGCGGCGGCAGATGGAAATAGCGGCGCAAATCCTTGAGCAGGATTACCAATCGGACCCCGAACTAACCGCTTTCACTGCCATGGATGGGGAAGATTGGGATGAAGCGCGGTGAAGTGTGGCTGGTTAACCTCGACCCGACAGTGGGTGCAGAAATTCGCAAGACCCGACCCGCGGTGATTGTGTCCAGCGACCTGGTAGGCGTTCTGCCTCTACGGGTGATTGTGCCGCTCACCGACTGGAAAGACCGCTATGCGGTTGCCCCATGGATGGTACGGATTGACCCGGACCCACAGAACGGTCTGGAAAAGGCTTCTGCGGCGGACTGTTTTCAGGTGCGCTGTGTGGCAACCGTTAGGCTGGTCAGGCGGTTAGGCAGCGTTACCCCGGCGGCATTGGAGCAAATAGAGCGCGGAATTGTCAATGTGCTGGAATTGGAAAGGTGACTTCTGTATGCCCTTCCTCACGAACGGTTAGCAAAGTGTCCCGCGAGTGGCTGCTTACCCGGGTTGATCCTGCAAAACGCTGCTACCGATGGTATCGGGTACATGTCCAGGCAACACTTTTGGATCCCTTTGCGGTGGTGTGCGCATGGGGCAGTTTGCGGACAAAATATCGCCGCCAGCGCAGTATCCCCTGCGCTGGATGGGTAGAAGCAGAGCGCACGGCGGAGAAGATCATCGAGCAAAAACTGCACAGAGGATACAAGGAAAAAAGCTTTTTAACTGTTGCGTGATTGCACACGCGCGGGATACCCCCCTGCGAAATTTGCTATCATGCAAATATGCCGCGCAGTGCAACAACACCCGAACCGCAGCCATACCGTTTCTTCGGAACGTTCGCCGGGCTTCCTTTCTGGCCCGGCGGACTGACGCTGCTCTCCGCTGCCCCCGGCATTGGTAAGACAAGCTGGCTGCTGCGCATGATCATGGAAGCCGCGCAGCAGGGCTTCCCCGCCGCGCTGGGCTGCTACGAACACACCGCAGAAGAACTCAAATACCGCCTGCGTTTGCAGGCAGAGGCAGCGGTTGGCGGAGCACATGGCAAACCGGACGCGTACCAGGTCGAGGCTCTGCTCGCAAAAAGCGGCGAGGCAGTCTTGATTCCGCTCTCGGATCAGGAAGACACGATCCGCGGCATCGAAGAAATGCTGCTTCAGGACTATAACTTTCCCGTACATGCCCCGGCGCTGCTGGCAGTGGACTACCTCCAGCGCATCCCGGTCATCGGCGTGACCGGTATGGTGTCAGAGGAGCGGCGCGGCGGCGAAGCCGCCGCCATGCTGCGCTCGATGGCGCGGCGTCACGGCTGGGCAGTTATCGCCGCATCCGCTTTGCGCGCATCCGCTTTCGAGGAGCACGCCAGCGAAATCGATCTGTCCGCTCTGCTCGGCGATGAACGGGTAACTTATGAGCCCGACCGCGTCTTGATGATGTGGCGCAAAAGCCTCAAACCCTGTGGCTGCGCAGAAATCATCGTCAAGACGCTCAAAGACCGCACCGGACCCACAACAAGCTGGCAGATGGAATTTTGGGGCGAACGTTTCTATCCCGCACTGAATGGAGAGCAGCATGGCTGAAATCGGCAGTATTCTCGTGGCAGTTTTTCGTGAAGCATGGCAGGTGTTTGTGCTTCTGATCGCCGCATTCGCCGTCCTGATCATGCTTTCACAGGCGCTCAAAGCCTCCGCTTCAGCCGCCGTCGGCGGCTCGCGCGGCATGGCGCAGGCAGTTTCGGGCATTGTCGGTGTTTTGTTCCTTGCCTTGTTCGCTTTTCTCGGCGTACCGTCCATCGTGCGTGCTATGTCAAATGCCATCCCATCTGGAAGCTGCGGGCCAATCTCCGAACTTGGCGGAATTGCCAGTATGACGATCGGCGCGCTGGCGGCGCTGCGTATGATCAAGGCGGTGTTTTCGGCAATCGTCTCCGGCATCGCTGGCGGAAGCATCGGCGTCTCTGAAGCTTTGCTCGAAACCGGTGAGGCGATGTTCGGTATGGTTGTCGCTTCTATCGCTATTCCAATCGCCGCCCGCTTTTTGGGCGGCTGCTAATCTTTTATGGAGGTGTATCATGTTCGATACAGTTTTGGAAGTTATCTCAGGACTGGCACGTGACGCGTGGGGCTTCCTTGCCGGGCTCATCATCATCGTTGCCCTGCTGGGCGCACTGTTCTACGTCTTGCAAGGCGCGGCAGGTGCAACGTTTGGGGGCAGCAGGATGACCTCTGCCGCCATCATCGGTGCGATCGCCATCATCGTGCTGGTGCTGTTTGCTTTCCTGGTCATTCCAAAGATGGGCGAGGCGCTGCGCAACATGAAACCGTCCGCACCGTTTTGAGAGGGACAAGGATGTTCAATAACCGCGATTTGGCAATTCTTGGTGCAGGCGGGCTGCTGGCTGTATTTGCGCTGCTGCTGCCCTTTTCTTCGTTCTTTGCCAAATTGGCAGCCGGGTTTATCGTGCTGGCGCTCTTTATGATACTGGCATTGCTGCGGCTCGGCCCAGACAGGGTAACTCCCGAAGAATGGCTCTTGCGGCGCATCCGTTTTGCTATATCCGCGCGCGCTTACACGTTCCATCATAACGTGCCCGGCGCAAGAACCGTGAGTCCCGCAGAAATACCTGCTCCAGCCGCTGCACCGCTCTGGCTGGCAATTGACGAAGTGGGCATCTATCCGCTGATGACCGTCTTCCTTGCCGTTGTCGGCGTGTACACGGTTGCCTGGTTGTACAGGGGCGGCGCAGAAGACGTTGCTCTGTTTATCCAAAACATCACAGGAGGTTTGCCATGACCACAATTCTTGCATTAATCGGCGCACTGTCCCTGTCTGTCTTGCCTATTGTTATCGGCTGGCGGCGGACGGTCAGCGAAGCAGGCATGGCGCGGGCAATGGGCGTCGCACCGCCAAAACGCCGCTTTGATCCGCAGCGCATCGCCGCACAGAGCGGCACAGGGATGACTTTCAACCAGCTCGCTTTAGGCTTCACCGTTTGGGTGGTCGGCGGTCTGGCTATCGGTTTGCCAATGGGTCTGCTGACTGCCGTTGCTTTTGCCATCGCTGCCGGTTTGATCTACCTGGGCGGATTGTCCAACCGCCGCCAGGAGTTCCGTCTGCGTCAGGCAAAGGACATCCTGCGGGCATTGGGCGTTGTACAGACGCTGCTCGAACAAGGACGCACACTGACCGACGCGATGGAGGACGCCGCCAAAGCCGCCGGACCGGACGGGCAAATGGTGTTGAGCGATTTGGTTATCCGTCTGCGCGCCGCACCAGCCGACCAGGCAGCGGACGTCGTGCGGGAATGGACAACCGCATGGGACAATCCTGGCGTGGATATGCTGGCAACCGCACTGCTGGCTTCCATCGAAGGGCGCATCGAGATCGGCCCGCTCATGGCTTCCCTGCGCAGGACGCTGAACGCCATCGTTGAAGTGCTGTCACGGGCACGGGCGGCAGCCAAAGGCATCGAATGGCAGGCGCGTTTTCTGGCGCTCTATCCGCCGCTGGTGCTTCTGTTTATGTCGGTAACTACGCCGCGTATTGGCGAGGCGTTCCGCAAAAACCCCCTGCTTGTGCTTCCGGTTTTGCTCGGATCGGGTATCTCCTTCCTGCTCTCTGAACGCATGATCCGCAACGGGCTTTCCATCGAGACTTCGATGGGCTTGCAGGCAGGACGGCAGGGAGAAATCCGTCTCGACCGCATGGGCAGAGTGCTTTGAAATTTGAAACGGATATTTTTTCTCTTCTTCTCCCTTGTCATCGGATCGCCGCTGCTGTGCGGCGTTCTCTTTGCCGTGTTGTTCGTCATGTTCGTCGGGCTGACCATTCCTCAAATCCCTTCGTGGGCACAGGCTGGGGTAGCTGCCTGGATGATGGATCAGCCGCAGGAAACATACGATGAGACCGCACACACCGGACCGCCAGGAAGCCCGTATAACGGACACCAAATCCCCTACGAACGCGCCGATTACACCTACACTGGCAACGAGAGCTTCCGCTGTATCCTGCCACCGCAGTACGGATATTTGACCGATTGGTACGGTACGGCACGTGACGGAGGTTATGTCCACAGCGGGATTGACTATGGCTGCTACTGGCGGGCTGTCCCTGTCTATACCCCGATGGGCGGCAAAGTGGTCTATGCTGGCTGGAGCGAGGTCGGCTACGGCAATCTGGTGATCATCGAGAGCGGCAATTTCCGTGTCTTTCTGGCGCACAACAGTGAGATGATTGTCCAGGAAAACGATGAGGTTGACGCCGGTGATCCGATCGGTTTATGCGGCTCTACAGGCAACTCGACTGGCCCGCATGTCCATTTTGAGGTGCGTATCTGGAACGAGACCGAGCAGCGGTGGACGCCCGTGGATCCAAACGCCATTACGCTGCCAGGACAGGAAGCGCACTGCGACTGGTATGCGCTGAAAACTGGAGCGCCGCCAAACCCATGAGTGTGCGCGTGGGAACAGCAATCTTTGATGAATGGCACAGTCTGCCAATGCTCGGCGGGTGGACGGATACGTTCACGTTCACCATGTCGGCGGACGCCGGACTGCCGCCAGCGGACTACGCCCGCTTGCTGCGGCGGATGGTACCGGTGGTAATGCGGCTGCGCCGCAGCGCTTCGCTGTGGGTACGCATCAGCGCAGCGCCTGGAAACTGGTACAGGAACGTGGTCAGACAAACCTTATATGGCATCCCGCTGCCGTACGCTGTGACCCAGGCGGACTGCCAGCAGCCCGCAGCGGCTGATTTTTCGTTCCCGCCCTGGACAGATGTCATCCCCTCACCGCCGCCGCCAAAGGCAGATTTTACCCGCGAGATTGGACTAAGCGCACAGGAAACCAGCGTCCTGCGCGTGCTGGCGCGCCTGACAGATGGATATACCGCCGAGATTGCATCCCTGGCAGGGATCGAGCGTAATACAGCCCGCTCCGTGCTTCACACCCTGCATCAGCAGAAGCTGATCGAGCCTGTAAAAGACAGCGATTACCCGCGCTGGAGTGCCACCCGCAAAGGCATCAGCCTGGCGCTGCGCAGCTGGGGCGTACCGCCGCAGCTGCCGTTCACGGCACGGCGTGAGAATCGTCTGGGTACTGGCAGTGAACATCAGCGCCCGGCGCGCTTGTGGCTGGCATGGCTGCGCCAGGCATGGCGGCACGCAGACGTGTGGGCGGGCTGGAGTGAATTGGCAGTCAACCGCAGCCTGCGCCCAGACGCACTGGCTTGGGGAAAATTACACGGGTATGAAACCCTGTTCTGGCTGGAAGTGGAAACCGGGCATCAGTCGCGCGAACAAATACGCGCAAAAATCCGCCGCCGCTTTCGGGAAGCAGCAGTCTACAGCCGCAGACAAGGCGTGCGTCTGGTTTTTTGCGTTTTGGCACCGCATTGGGTGCGCGAGGCGGTCAGCATAATCTTCAGCAACATCGCAGCAGATACGGCAGTGGTGATCGGCGACTGGAAATCTTTCGGCGATCTGCCGCTGGCAGGTTTTGGCGAAATGGGACTGACCGGACAGCTCCCCGAGCCTCGCTACACACGGGGAAGAACGAAAGAGGGCGTCGAGCGGAAGCGGGCAGAGCGAGTTATTCGGATAAACAGAGATAACCCTTGAAAATACACCACCTTATGACGGATTTTCGAGGTATAATCAGCTTGTGATTTACCCTCGTCCTTATCTTCAGCAAGCCATCGAACGCGCCCTAGCGCGAAGTCGAGCAGTTGTGCTCATTGGTCCGCGTCAGTGCGGCAAAACCACTCTGGCACGTCAGTTTGTCCCCACCGATTCGCTTAACTATTTCGATCTGGAAGATCCGCTCAGCCTGGCGCGGCTGGAGCAACCGATGACTGCCTTACAGGAGCTAACCGGGCTGGTGGTAATAGACGAAATTCAGCGCCGCCCTGACTTATTCCCCGTCCTGCGTGTGCTCTGCGACCGCACGCCCCTGCCAGCGCGCTTCCTCATCCTGGGCAGCGCTTCGCCGGACTTGCTGCGTCAGTCTTCGGAAACTTTAGCCGGGCGTTTGGAAATTGTCCGCATGGCGGGCTTTAGCCTGGCTGAAGTGGGTTCAGAGAATCAGATGCAGCACTGGTTACGCGGCGGTTTCCCCCTCTCCTTCCTGGCTGCTTCCGAAGCGAATAGCCTTGCTTGGCGGCGAAATTTCATTCAAACCTTTCTGGAACGCGACCTGCCGCAGCTTGGCGTGAATATTCCCTCTGCGGCGCTCTTCCGCTTCTGGAACATGCTCGCCCACTACCACGGGCAAATCTGGAATGCTGCCGAGACTGCCCGCGCGCTCGGGGTTAGTGAATCCACTGCACGGCGCTACCTTGATGTGCTGGAAGGCGCCTTTATGGTGCGTGTGCTGCGTCCGTGGTTTGCAAATATCAGCAAACGGCAGGTGAAATCGCCCAAGCTGTACTTTCGGGATAGCGGCATCCTGCATCAGATGCTCGGCATTCGCGACCCACGCGATCTGTGGGTGCATCCGAAAAGCGGCGCCTCATGGGAGGGCTATGTTATCGAAGAGGTCATCAAAGCCACCGACCCTGAGGAAGTCTATTTCTGGGCAACGCATGCTGGCGCAGAGCTGGACTTGCTTCTTTTCCTGAACGGACGCCGCGTGGGGGTCGAATGCAAGCGGGTAGATGCGCCGCGTTTCACCCCTTCCATGCGCGCCGCGCTGGAAGACCTGGCACTGGATCATCTGATTGTCTTCTACCCGGGCAAGCGTCCCTACCCCTTGGCGGAGCGGGTCACTGTCCTGCCTTTGGAAATACTGGCGAGCGGACCACAGGCTTTAGAAGCCGTGTTAGGTAATTAAATTTTCCACGATTGCAAGCTCAAAACCCCAAATTCCGCCGGTCCGCCTGCTGCTCGCTCGTTTGCACATCCGCAGATACCACAGCGGCGGTTTGCGCATACTTCTCCCCAGTGAATGCCAGGCTCAGCATCTCCTGCTGGGCAGGGTTTTGCAGAAGCCCTTCCAGCGCACGCACCGCCGTCTCCTGCCAGCCTGCTGGCGAAACGTAGTCGTCAGGATGCGCCGTGATCACTTCACGGATCATCCTGTTGATCCGCTCTGCATCCGCAACAGCAAGCGGGTTGATCTCGATCAATGTTGGCGGCTGCCACTGACGGCTGACCCGCGCCCGCAGCCAGCAGGTCAGGGTGGGTAAGTCCAGCGTCAACGAGCCGTAGCGCACCGAGGCGTTCAACGCCGCACGGATCAAATCCGCATCTTCCGGGTCAGGCGAGAAAAACGCCTGCGTTGAGGTGTTGGCAAGCAGCGACTGTACCACCGCCTCGAACCCTTCTACCTTGCGCATCATCGCCAGCGATTGCGATAGGACAAACATCCGTCCCCCGAACTTCGCCCCTTCGGAAAGCATCGCCTCCAGCCGCATTCCCGCCCCAATCTCCTGCGCCTCGTCTATGACGAAATAATACGGGATCGCTCCGCTTGTCGTTACCCTGCGAAACGCCGCCTCGAACACGTTGTACACCACGCCCGCGGTCAGACGCGCACCTTCCCGCCCCATCTCGCCGGAAGGGAGACGCAGAACAATCCAAGCCCGCTCGCGTATCCAGCGTTCGATGTCCACAAAACTGTCCTGGTGAAGCGCGGCGAACAGCCAGGGGGAAAGCTCGACCGCCATCGCTTTGGAGATGATCGGACTGACCACCTCAGTTACCCAGCCTTGATCCCACCGCCCATGATCACCGGCAAATTGCCCCAGCAGCGCGTCCAACGCCAAAACCCCCATACGCTCCACCGGTTCGAGCTTTGCCATCTGCGCATGACGCCAATTGGCGTTGAACGCCGCAAACACCGTGTGCAGCAGTCCCATGCGGTTTTTTGAAATGCTCATGTTCCACGCGTGCGCCAGACGGAACAACCCCAGCAATGCCGCTTGCATACGCGGTCCCCAGTAATCCTCCCAAATGCGCCGTCCAAGCTGGACAATGGCATTGCCTGCCCAGGCGAATTCGGGCACCGCCAGCAGATTGAGCGGGACGATTTCAGGCTGGTCAGGCGTGATCACCCGCAGACGGCGGATACCGATCTCCCGCAGCGGCGGAGGCAGGCTATCTACCGCCGTCAGAAAGGCATCCGCCAAACCCAGATGAGGGTCCACCAGAAAAATGCCCGGCGCATCCTCGCCGCGCTGAATCAGTTGAACCAACATGTCATAAGCGAACGAGGATTTTCCAGTGCGGCTGCCGCCGGTCGCCATCCCGTGCCCGTCCGGGTCGATCCCAACCGCTTCCCCAGTCGCTGCTGCTCTGCCAATCTTGAATGGTGCGTCCAAAAGCGGCTGCGCTGGCGGCGGAGCGGGCACATCCTGACGGCTGCTGCGCCGCACGATCCCGCTGATCTCCCCGCCTTGTGGCGGCGTAAACAGCGCAGCCAGTTCCTTCGCTGGCAGCGGCATGGCAAACGCCCGCACCGCAGGCCACTCCGCTTCCAGCTTCTGCCAGTTGTTGTCGCCTGCCAGCAAAGTGTAGCGGTCAGGATTGGCAGCTGTCAGCGTGAACGCTGATCGCAATAACACATCGTTGACCCGCGCGTCGAGAACGTCTTTTGGCGTCGAGCGCCATTGCATCCAGTCCAGTATCCCCAAGAACGAAGCCAGCATGACCACTGCCCCGCCGATGATTCCCAATATGCCGCCAGGTACGGGTATCCAGCCTGCGCCAAGCAGCCCGCCGCTGATCCCCGCAGCAGCAATCCCTGCAATCAGCCCGGCGCGCAGCAGCCCCAGCCGCAGCCCCCACGGATTGGGCGCACGGTTGTCCACACCCCCTTCGGTGCTGTACGTAAAGGACGCCAGCGCACGCAGACGAGCTTGCAGTTGCCTATCCTGTCCCAAGAACCAGATACGCAGACGCGCTTTGTCTGTGATCAATTGCCCGCCAAGCGCCAGAAACGGGTCGCCTTCGTTCCACGCCAGATTGGGAACACGGACGGTCGGACGCAGTGCAAAAACGTCCCCGTCCAGCAGCAGTTTTTCGTCCGTTTTCCTCCAGCGAGTTTGCTGTTTTGTCAGGGACGCCCAAGCACGCGCCGCCCCCTCCGCCGTGCCCGGCACAGTGTATAAGCGCACCACCAACCCGTCCTCTAACGCTGCTAACTCGATCACGGACGGGTCGGGAAGCTGCCCCAGCCATGCCGCAATCTGTTCACTGATATTGGGCTGCGCCAACTGCGAAAACAACAGTTCATAACACTCCCAGCCGCCGCCGCATAACGGACATAGCGCAGGCTGCCTTTCGCTATAAGCATATTCGTAACCGCAGGTCAGGCAGATTGTTTTTGGCATAAAAAAATGCGCTTGCTTCTATGAAGAAAAAAAGTTACCGCGCTGCTCCGAGCTTCTTCCAAAAGTCCAGCCAGAGCTGTGGGATGGACACCCGCACGGGAAACAGCGCACTGCGCCCGCCAGCAGGCGCGGCTAAAAAGATGCGCGGCGGAAGCCCAGCCACTGTTTCAGCATTGCGGCGGGACTCACTGTCCGAGATACCTATCGAGCGGAAAAAGTGGTACGCCTCGTCCGGCCCCAGACGCCCGATGAAAGCCGTTGAAGCCAGGTTGAGCGAAGTCGCATTGCGGGCTAAATCTGTCGGCAGGTGGGTAATCAGGGTAACGCCAATCCCGCGCTTGCGCGCCCGCCTGCCCAGTTCGTCCAGCAAATCGGCAAATGGCCCGCTGCGCAGCAAACGCCAGCCTTCATCTATATATATGTCCATCGCAATTTTGCCCACCGTCACCGTACGGTAGAGAAACCAGGACAGTACCGAGTGGACAATAGCCCGGTTTTCTTCGCGCAAGCTGGACAAGTCAAAGTTCCACCAGCGCCCAGGCGGGAAGTCCGCCGACAGCAGCGCTTTGGGACGATCAAAAAATCCCTCCCATAACCCGCCGCGCTGGAACGGACGCAGCAGCGCCATCAGGATTTGCGTCTCCTGCATGTTCACCGTCGCCAGCGATTCGGACAGGTCGCTCAGGGACATCTTTCCCGGTCGGCGTTTCCAGCGCCGCTGCACCGCTTCGTGCAAAGCAGCCTGCACACCCGGCGAAAGCGTCAGGTCGGGAGCAATCGAGGCGGTTAGAAAACGAGCCGCTAGAAGCATCTCGGCAGGATCGTCTGCATCCAGTGGATGAAGCAAACAGGTTTCCTGGTCTTCTGGAACAGTCGCCGGGATGACATCGCCGCCAATCGCTTTGCATAAGGCGTTGTTTTCTCCTTCGGGGTCTATCGAAACGATAGTTTTGCCTTGCAGCAGCCGCTGGAGCATGACCCAGCGCATCAAGCTGGTCTTCCCTGCCCCCATCTCACCCAGGATCAGCGTGGTAGCGTGCGGCGGAGCAGGCGCTGACGGATCAAATCCGTGTCGGAACGAATAGTACACATCCCGCCCCTCCACAGCGTGCATTCCGATCCACACTGCGTCTTCTGACGGCATGATCCGCCGTGAGGGAACGGGCATGAGGGGAAGTACCTCTTCCAGAAGCAGGAGCGGCTCATCCAGACCTGGAAAGAGCAGCCCGCCAGGCTGGAAGTGCAGCAGAGCACGCTCGGCGATGTAAAACAACCGTTGCGGCACTAACCCCGCTGCCCGCAGCCGGGCTTCGAGCATCCGCCGTGTCCGCTCGGCTTCCTCTTCCTGCGATAACATGGCGCACAGCGCGGTCAGCAGCGAGACCTTGAACGCAGGCTTTCCCAATGCCATCACCGATTCGGCAGCATCCAGCGCCTCGTCTGCCGCTTGTTCCGCCATCGAAGGACGCCGCCCGGTTTTCTCCGCCGCCGCCAGCAGCAAACCTTCGAACAGCGTGCGCTTGGCGCGCAGCGTGGAACGCAGCATGTCCGGCGCTTGCCGCTCAAAGGTCAGCGAGTAAATCGAGGGCAAACCACTGGTAAATGTCCTGGCGCTTGCTTTTGTCCAGGGGCGTTCGGTCATGCCAGGTATGCCGCCGCCTCTGGCAGACAGCGGCAGCATCACCGAGCGCGGAAACCGCAGACGGTCTTCAGCCACCTCCACCGCCTCGCTGGCTACCGCAGAAATGTACGCCTGCTCATCAGGCGTGATAACATCGCGTTTGTCTTTCGATAACAGCTTCATAATTCTACTCAAGACGTGGGTTCAAGACCCAGTGCGTCAGTTCGATGATCTCCTCTTGACGCAGGACGCGCGCTTGAATCCCATAGTTCTGTAACGCTCCTAACAGCCCTTGCAGCCAGCCGATCGCTTCTTCGTGCTGCGGCAGGGAGAATTCCAGGATGGTACGGCGTAGATAGGGTATCGGCGATTCGCGGATATACAGCTCTAACGCTTGCGCCAAAGCGTCCAACCCGTCATGCGGCACATGTTTCCAATTGCTGACCTGTTCCAGAAAGCCCAGCCGCGGTACAGCGTCCGGCCACAACGCTTGCAGCAGCCGCACTGTACTGCCAGGGTTCATCGTGGATAACAGGTGATGGTACGCATCCAGCGGGCGCACTTCCGGGCGATCAACATCTGCTTCCAGTTCCACGAGGAAACGCAGGTCGCCTTCGTTCCCGATCAGGGCGTCGTACTCCTCGACTTTCTTGAAGCCGTGACCCAGCACAAAGGTTTGCGACTGACCGATTTCTTCGGTTTTTTCGCCTTTCGTGATACCCAATCAGTTCCTCCTGAAGAAACTCTCTGCCAGCCCCAAATCCCCAGCAGTGAAACCAGGACGCATCGGACGATTGCCGGTCGGCATCAGCCGCCCAACCGATGGATCGAAACGAAACAGCGGTGAGATAGACGGGCGCGCAGCGGCGCGCTCGACTACCGGCGATACCTCATACACTTCACGCATGATCTGTCCGTACTGCGGGCTGCGTTCGATGTAGCAGATTGCCGAAACCGCTTCGGCAAACGCCTGGGCAATTTGCGTTTCGTTCATGCGCTGCACGTCAGGGTGTGCCTGCACCACCTGCACAAAGCGCGCCCAAACATACTCCGCGCCAGTGGCGTGGATGGTGAACGCAGAATGCCCGTGACCGGTCGCAGCGGCGCGGATTAGCTCCCAGGCTTCGGCACCGCGCGCTTCACCGATGACCACTCCATGCGGACGGGAACGCAGCGCAGCGCGGATCAGGTCATACATCGTTACAGGCGGCGGCCCGCCGCGAATTTCGGGACGGGTCACGGTGTAAATCACATTGCCAGTATCATTGTCCGGGTCGCCGTTCCAGCCGTTGAGGATGATTTCGTTACTGTCCTCAACGATGAACAAGCGGATCGCTCCGCGCGGGAAGAAGTCCAGCATCTCTTGCAGCAGCCGCTGTCCAAAGTATGTCTTGCCCGAACCAGTCGCGCCAGCAATCACCAGTGTTCCGCCGCGCACCATGACCGAGAGCAGATAATTCGCCGCTTCGGGCGTCAGGACGCCGTTACCATTGCCAAACGGGCGCGGCTCGAATTTCGGCGCAGTCACCGGCGGCAGACGGGATTGACATAACTGCGCCAGACTGCCCCGCTCCAAATCCGCCGCCGTGCGATAGTTGCTGACCCGCAAGGTGATCACGTCCCCGTAAGGCGAGGCAGGCGGCATGATGTAGTTGATACGCACCCCTTTACGCCGCGTTTGCCCGTCTGCCGTCGGGGTCATGATCTGAAGCATCGCATCTGCAATTGGATAATCGGGCGTGGGTGACCGCTGCCCGGCGCGGTCGATCAGAACACGGATCGCATCACCAGTACTTTCGGGCGCTTTACCCGCATGCTGCCAGCCCTGCCCGGTCACATACACGTAGATGTGACTGAGATTGATGGCGATGTCCTCAATGTCGCTGCGGGAGATCAATTCCATCAGTATCCCAATGCCAGATAACTCGCCTATCAGACGCATCAGGTAGCCGTCCGGCAACGATACCCCAGCATCAACAAGGGCTTTCTCGCGCATTTCCCCGAACACCTGCCGCGCCAGTTCTTCGATTTCGTTCGAGGTCAGCGCTTTTTGCTGCGACGCCTCCGCTTTGCGGGCTTTGGCTTCATCCAGCAGCTTGCGCCACCAGTGATCGACTTCGGCTTCCGAGCGGGCTTCCACTACCGGTTTGAGTGTCTTTCCTGCAATGTCGAAAGGATCGAGCGGCATGATTTACCTCCCAAACAAACCGCGCTTTGTTTTCTGTGTTTTCTTGATCAGCCCAACACGGTCCGCGCTTTCATGAACAGCAGGCACGAAATGCGAAGCAAAACCGACAATGCTTTCGGTGAACGGGGCTAATTCTTCCAGTTTCTCCTTCTTGTACCGCCAGACAATCACGTCTTCACGGCGTTCCGAATTCACCGCCTGCGCCGCCAAACGCGGTTCTACCATTGGCAGTACGCCGTTAGGGATGAGCGCCAGCTCGATCTTGTCTTCACGCAGCGCGTCTTGCAGCATGCGGTGTGCGGCTTTGAAGCCGTCCCCAACCACCTGGTTGTAGCACAGCTTGACACGGCTGCCAATGAACTCATACGCCGCTGCTTTGCCCACTGAAGCAGACAACGAGCCGATCATGCGCGCCAGCCAGCGCCGTGTCTCCGCCAAATCAGGGATTTCCGGTTTGATGACAATCGCAATCCCTTCCGCCAGACGCAGCGCAGCGCGGTGTACAACATGCGCCGGGTTGATCCCTACGTCCATGATCACTACCCCGCCGCTGGACATCCCGCTTTCGTACAGCCCGCCAAGGATTTCCGTCACCCGCTCCTCGTTTTGCAGCGCCTCATCCCCAAGATCATCGGTAACCAGACCAGGCAGCACCCGCAGGGTAGGCAGCCCCTCGACAGGTGTAAAGGCGTTCATAAAGTTCGCTCCCGCCGCAACCGCCGCCATCGTGTCGCTTTTGTTCTGCGCCAGTTCCCTGCGCAGCAGGGCAATCATGGTCGTGTTGACCCTGTCCAGACGCAGGTGATATTGCAGTGCGCCTGCATTGGCGTCAGAATCGACCAAGCAGGTCGTGATACCGCACAGCGCAAAGGCGACAGCCAGGTTGACCGCAACGGTCGTCTTGCCCGTCCCCCCTTTCGGAGAGGTTACGGCAATCTTGCGCACTGACATCCCCGATTGCAGCCGAGCGGCAATGTCACTGCCCAATACCGCCCGGCGGTACTGGTCATCCGCCGCCAGGTTGCCTGCCTCGCCGCGCCGAATTTGTTGGAGCAAATTATCCAGGTCAACATCCGAAGGCGGATAGGCTACAGCAGGCACACCTACCCCGTTCGCCCATGCTGCCAGCCCATCCGCTGCTCCCGCAACGACATAGATCAGCTTACCCGCTTCAGCGGCTTTGGTCAGCGCCGCTTGACCAACAGTGGATTCGGGCGAGACCACCACCAGAGCGTGAAAATCGAATAGCTCTAAATGCTGCGGGGTAAACGTCGCCATCTGCGCTTCGATGGCATGACCATGCTCCGCTAACAGCACATTCAGACGAGATGTTACGGCACCGGCTCCAATCAGCAATATCCTCATGGCTGCCTCCTTACTGGACAACAGTCGGGGTCGGCGTGATTTGCTCAGGGCTGGGCGTGGATGTAGGCGTCGGCGTGGGTAAGATGGACGGGTATTTTTGACCGCGTTCGACCTGGAACCACTGCTCGAAATCCCAGTACGTAAAGCCAGAAGTCGGTTCTTTGCTTCCCTTTTCTAACAGCGAAACCAGCACCAGATCGCCTTTGTTCAGTGCAAGCGAGAGCAGTTCGCGCTTGTCATCCGGTACAAGCAGTATCAACACGGGATTGTCCGGCCCGCGATAGGTTGCAGATGTAACCTCCGCAGCGGTTTGTTTCTTGGCGGGCTCTTCTTCGACAACAGGACGGGTTACGCCCTGGACGGCAATTACCCGCACGCCGTCCGGAAACAGGTCTTTGGACATCGGGGGATACAGGTTTTGGTTTTGTTCTTCCTCGATAACCTGCGGGTATGGCTCGATCACCGCTGGTGTGTTGACGATGACCGGGTACGCGCCGTACATTTCCGGCGTGGCTACCGGGTGCTGCGGGCGATTGCCTATGACAACTGTGATCCCCAGCAGGTCGCCAGGAAAAATCGAAAGCGCTTCGGGCGCGACGACGTTCTGCGCCGTGAGCGGCAGCGGGAATAAGCTTCCAGAACCGTACCGTTTCAGGGCAGCAGCCAGCCGACCAGCATCGGCAACCGCCACCGCACTTTTGAGCAGCGGCTGACCTTTTGTCATCGGCAGCGTAACCACCTGCCCAACAACGGCTTCGATGTCTTCAGCAGGAACATACAACTGCACGCTTTCGTTCTCGAATAAGACTATCTCATGCACGTCCCCAAGCGCGATCTCATGCCCAATGTCCATGTCGCGCGCAGCCGCAAGCGCTTTGTACGTCTTCGGTTTTTGCGCTTCGCCAATGGCGTTCAGGGCAAAAAAAGAAATCACAAAAACGGCAATCGAGATGAGCAGCACAGAGATATTGATACCTGTTCCAATCAAACGTTTGAGCATTCTAAACCTCCTGCTATGTTGTATTGTTCTCTAAACCCGGCCAGTTAACGCCTTGTTTGATCAGTTCCTGGCGCAGGATAGGGCGTTCGTCCATCAATATGTTGATCTGCTCGATCGCTTCGGCGAGCAGTTTGCAGGATACCGCAAAGCCAAACTCGACCCGAAAGTGTGGAGAAAGCATCATCAGACGCAGCGCTTTGGTCAAAATCAGCGCGTGCAGCATGGTCTCCGATTCTGCCAGCGACCGGGCAACGATGTCGTTCTGCGTTCCTGGATAACAAGCTTTGATGACCTCCGCGACAAGATCGATGTCATCGTCTGTTATATCCAGAACAAACTTTCTCTTTATCGTTTCCACGATATACATCGTAGCAAATTTCGCAGGGGGGTATCCCGCGCGTGTGCAGCGGTTTAAAACAAAAAAAGACCTGCTTAAACAAAAAAAGACCTGCTTAAACAAAAAAAGACCGCAGATACAGAAAAAGTGAGCCGCCGGAAACGTGCCCGGCGGCTCATGGAGGGGAGAAGGGTGGGGAGTTATCCGATAGGATTGTTCATGCAATCGCGTCCGTAATTGGACAGGGCGCAGTTTCTGCAATGCAGCACGGATTCTATCGTACAATAATCTGGCTTGCAAGCTTGTAGGTATTCGGCAGCAAGAATTTTAATGGTGCTGAACATGTCAACCCCCGCCATCGTGTGCTGGATGTGCTGGAACAATGCCTCCAGCTCATCTTCTGACAGATTGACGCCCAGCCCGTCAAGTGCATCAGCCAGGTCTTCACCGGTAAGAACATAAATTGGGCTTTCCAGCAGCCCGATGTAACTCAGTTTTGTTTTATTCATGCTTCATCCTCCTGGATTTGCCGGTCAATGAGTTGGTCAATGATGATGTCTGCGGCTGGGTGAAAGCCGCAGGTAGTAAGAGGTTTCTCAGACCGATCATTTGTTTCCTGCCGCGCGAATTTGCCTAAAATGTGCAGCACATCGTATTCGATGTCATCGGCAATCGTGGGAATCAGTGAGTTGAACACGATCACTTTTGCTCTAATCGGATCAACGTCAAAGGCGGTTGCAGCTTCCATGATAAACGCTGCTAGTTTGACTTCCTTGCGGCGGACAACCGCACCGTCCTCCAGTAAAGCAATTTCAAATACCATGCGCCTTTTCCTCCTTTCGCTCGATTTCTTTCCGATAACTGCTCTCCAGCCGGGGCTCAACCTCTTCTCCGCAGTAAGCGCCGTATACGCTTGCCCTTTTTACGAGAAACGGCATCAAGAGCGTTGTTACTCTGTCACCAGTTATCAGCCTTATTCTACCTAGAGGTGATCTGATTTCAAACATTGCTCACCTCCCGTTCGACTTCCTCTCGATAACTGCTCACAAGGTAATCCACTTCTCCTTCGATGTCCGCAGTAAGTGCGGACAACAAGGAGTTCACGACAAACCGCTTTACCCCAGCGGGGTTTTTGTTGTATCTTTTGGCTGCTTTCTCGATGATTGAGTCTAGGTCCAGTTTAAGATAGTCGACAAAGTTGTCGTCTTTTGATGAGATTGTCAAGAAGTACATTTTGTTCTCCTTTCCAGCCGGGGTTTGACCACCCACCCCGGCGAAGGCTGAAGAAACTAAAACAAACCGAGTTGGGCAGCAGGCACGCGCGCCCGTTTACTGTTTTTGATTTGCTGAAGCGCAGCGGCGTTCTTCTCTGCCCACTCCGCCCAGCTCAATTGCGTCCAGGACGGCGTTGGCAGCGGCGCGCTTGGCGTAACAACACTGCCCAGCGGGTCGTGGCTGACGGACATCTCGTCGGCGAAAATGCTGGCGAGATCGGGGAGCTCTGCCCCAGCCAGCACGTCACGGGCGAGATGGGTCAGCACATCTCCATCATCCTCAGGCACGATTGCCCCGGCGACTTCGTCGCCGTAGAGGAGCTGCGCGGCTTTCATCTTGCTTCCCATCAGCGCCAGTGCGCGCTCCTCCATCGTGTCCTTATAGACAGAGAAAACCGCTTTGACGGGCTTTGTCTGCCCTAGCCGCCACACCCGGCGCAGCGCCTGCCAGAGGGTGTACAGTGAATAAACAATCTCATAGAACACCACGCTGGAGAACTGCACCAGGTCGAGCCCGGTTTTGACGAGCTCGGCGTTGCAGACGAGGACATCCAGCCCATGTACCCGCCTTTCGATCCACTCTTCCCGCTTGCGCGGGTCTACTCCGCCGTTGAGGATGGCAGTCCGCAAGCCCGCTTCCTTCAACGGCTCGACGACGCGGTCCTGGATGTCCCGCGTGCCGGTCTGACGAACATAGACCAGCACTTTACGCCCCTGCGCCCGCTCCGCCTTACAGAAATCCGCCAGCCAGTTTTCTTTCGGCAGCCAGCGGTGACCGTTGGGATTGATGGCAGGCAATTGCAGGATCGGCTTCAGGGTGCTTCCGATTTCTTCCGTGACCACCTCGTCACGGAAGCAGGAGTTCGGGCGTGCCAGAGTCCATTGAAGCCACATTGATAAGTAGCGGTTGTTATAGTGCGCCAGGTTTTTAAGCACACTGTCCGTTTTGCGATACTGCTCCGCCTGTTGATCCAGCATATCCAGCGCTGCTACTTCCTCTCTGTACGCTGGCAATGCCAGCCCCAGATCCTTCAGATTGAGGAAGATGGTTGTGTCCAGCAGGCGGCTGATGATCGCCGGGCTGACGCCCGGCAGTTCTTTTGCCATGTTGCGGTAACGGCGGTTGCCGCTCCACACACCGTCTTCGTCTTCCTCGTCTTTCTTTGAGCGGCGCTGGGTTTCCAGTACGCCGTACAGGTTCGCCCAGCGCTTTTCGTCATCAAAACGAAAGTCGCGGCGCACCGAGGCGTTCAGGCGGTGAAGAAGCCAGAAAATGCTGGTGCTTTTGCCGCCGAAAAATGTTCCGGTCAGGGTAAGCGTGCGCTGGCAGGCGGTTACTAGCTGGTGAAAGGCTACTCCACGATCGGTGGATTTGCCCTTCAGTTCGTGCACTTCGTCGGCAATCAGCAGCTTGAATGTCCCCCTCTCCTTCTTCGCAATGTACTCTGCAATGCTCCAGCGGCGTTCGCCGCTGTATTCGTAGAGAGGGGCATTACACGTCCTTTCCCCCCAAATCGGGTTTCCCTTTTCGTCCCGCCTGCGCCTGCCGTCTTTGTCTAGCTGCCAGCCCACCACCTGCCCCTGGCAGGTCAGACGTTTTTTCGCCAGGTCATCAGGATTGGTAACGGGGACTACAATACCGCCGTCGTCCTTCTTAATAATCCGACCACAAACAGGGCAGGCGCATGCTTTGATGCGCTGTCCTTTGAAATCGGTCGTGTACCGCCACACAAAAGACGGCTTCCAGCCTGACCCCATTTTTGCGGAGGTGTGCGCCACCACCGCCACTGCTTTCTTGCCCAATTCCAGGAAGTCTCGGACATCGTTAACCTCGCCAGGCTCGCCGTTTTTCCCAATACGACGCAGTTCTTTCGCAATCGCACCAGGAATGACTTCCTGAATTTCTCTTATCCACTTCGGAACGAGATGAGGAGGGCAAATCACGATGGCAGGGTAGGCATTCAGCAGCTCGATAACTGCTGCGCCTACCGTTGTTTTTCCTAGTCCCATCTCCCCCTGGAGATTGCCCACGCCGTTTTTCTTCAGCGTGCGCGCCATCGCGATCGCCGCATGGCGCTGGGTGGGCAGCAGCCCCGGCTCTTTCTGCCCGGGCAGCGGACTGCGCCGCTTGCCCAGCGTGTCCAAAACGGCATTCTCCTGCTGGGTAGGCTGCATGTTGTACAGCGGACGGTAGGTTTCCAGAACGTGAGCGGCGATTTGCTCGCCATGCTCACGCATGAAATCGGTGAGCTTTTCCACGTCCTGGATGATTTCGATGTCGCCAGTCTGACGGGCAACCGCGATCGTTGTGATGTAGCGGTCGCGAAAGGTCTCTGTGACCGAGCCATCTTCGTTCTCGGTCTCAGAGACCTTCTCGTTGACCTTGACTACTCGACCCTTGATCAACATCGGTTTGCCGTCTGCATCTGTCAGCTTGAGTGTTCCCATCATGCCGCTTGCCATCAGCATGGCAATGTGCCCCTTTTTCAGCGGCATGACAGGACGCAGCGCCTGAATGCCCCGTACCGGCGAGACCAGATCACGCCATTCCCGCGTGGCATGGACGCCTTCCTTCATGGCGGCAAGAACGATCTCATACGGCTCATAGTCCGTCCGCTTGAAAACCACCGGTCTGCCGTTCGCACCGCGCACAGGCGCGGGCGGCAGCGTGTACAGCGGTTCGGACTGGGGCTCGATGGGCGGCAGATCAAGGCTCGCCCACCGCAGGATTTCTGCGATCTCCTGTGATGTGGGCAGATTGAGAATCTGCCGCCGGTTGCCGAATACCACAACCTGCTTGAATTTCTCGAACAAGCCATCCGGGAAACGCCAGCAGCGCAAGTTTTCATAGTGCGCCGCCAGCAGTTTGGCAACCGTTTCGATTTTGAGAATGTGCTGCGGAACGATATATACCAGCAGACCACTGCGTGCAAGTTTCGGTGTGCAGGATTTGAGAAAATCGAGCTCCACACGCTTGTGATCCTCATCCGCCTCGTAAGGCGGGTTGAGGAATAAAAGCGAGATTGACTCGTCCGAAAGATAAACCGCCTGCCAGGCTGCCTGGTGCACTTTGTCCAGCGCTTGGGCGGCTTTTTCTGCGCGGATGTGGGAGAGTTCTACTCCCCACGTTTCGCAGTTCAGCGCCTGCCCCAGCAGGCTTGCGGCTTCGCCCTCCCCCGCACAGGGGTCGAGCAGGCGGGCACGCACCTCGGCAGGCTGGATGAAGGTCTTGATGATTTCCAGGACTGGCAAATCAGTTGGATAGTAGCCCATCTTTTCAACGGCTGGCGTTCGCATAAAACCTCCTTTCTTCTTGACAAACTCTCCCGTCTTTTGTATAATGCAAATACAATGCACATACGTTTGACAGGAGGTGAAATTGAGTAGAATAAACAAAACCTACCGAATGACCAAAGAGACGCTGGACAAAATCGAGTGGCTGCGTCAGCGTCTCGGGGTGTCCGCTACCGACATCCTCGCCCTTGCCATTGCGGAGATGTACGAGCAGCGAAAAAAAGCAGAGCTTCGCCTGAAAGCTGTTCCTGCTGGTACAGGGCAATTCGGCGAAGCTCTGTTTGATTTGCTTTTGGACGGGAAAAAGATTGGAACGGTTAACGAGCCAGTACTGAAAGCCACCGGGCAAAAGTACTATGAAGCCTTGCTTGGGGACGGTGCGCCGGAATACGTTCTGGGCGCTGTTTTCCTCGCCGCAGGGCTTGCCGAGAATGCCTTTATTGCTTTAGATGAGACTTGGCATGTGCAATAAGCCACTTATGACCCAGACTGGCGATTCTCTTGAGTGTCTTTTCGGATAATTCCTCGACACTTATTTTCCCTTCCAGTACAAGACGCACTTCTTTTGCTTCTTCTTGGTATTTTTGTAAGCCTGACAAGATAAAACGGATCAATTCTTCCTGCTCTTTAGCAGACAGGTAACCTCCTGAGACTTTTAGAAAATAACCCTTGAACATATCTCGACCTCCCAAAAAGTGAACCCCCCTGCATTTTGCGCAGGGGGGTTCGTGTCTTATATTTTTATCTTTTCCTCGAACAACAACTCCTCAACCAGCCTTTTCCAGCCAGATGGCTCGATGCGCACAGCCCGAATACAGTCCCCCCAAGTATTTAATTCGCTGACCAGATAGGCGTCTTTGCCAGCTTTCAGAAGCGTTTTACCCCATTCCTCCAGGATGGGGATCTCCAACACCTCTTTGAGCCGCTCGACAAAACAAACGGCAAAATCATCGGTCTCATCCTGGTCTTCTTCAAAAAACAGGGCATAAGCGTATTCGCCAGGCTGCCACTTGCCGGGCACCGCCTTGTGGTTGATGAAAGCCGTTTGCCATGTACTGTAATCCATGATTGCAAGCGTATTGGCAAACCAATGCCCGGCTTCGGGGTATAACGTCTTATGATTAATGCTTACTGGTTTTCCCTGAATCAGGGTTGCGTGGATTGATTGCAGGCTAGTCTTGTGTCCAACTGCCCCTGCATAGACCAGAACGGAGTTCTCGTAATCAAAAGCGTAGCCGGTTAGGTCGGCTAGCGTTTGATTATTGAATATTCGCTGAATACCATACTGGAACAGGGGGTCTTTTCCAATGATCTCTACTTTCCAGACAGCAATCCCCTCATCCGCTAATGCTCTGTTTAACTCGCTTTGGGCGTAGTACGGGTCGGCGGGGAACAGCCCGTTGATGGTAACTGTTTCGCCGTTTTCTGTGCTGATTATTGCGAGGCGTTTTGTCAAATTGATGACCGCCTCACCCAGCCGCAGTTTTTTTTGCCCGCGCAGGATTTTGGGCAGCGGCGCGCCGGGAATGGGTGTAAAAGCGTAGACACCTGCGCCAGAGATGAGTTCTATGTGTCCGACGAGTATGCCTTCCTCGAAAACCTCACTCTCCTTGCGGTTCAGGTCTGAGTAGGACGGCAGCCCAAATTCTTTAGTCCATGAGAGGACCAGCTTTCCTTGCTCCTGAAGTTTTATGATTTCTTTTACTCTCCACTTGAAATTTGTGTCTTCCATATTTTGCCTCCTTAAAATCTCAATACATGGGCGGTTGTCCGGACGACTTCTAGCTGTGCAAGCGCCTGCATCAGCTTATGCCGCCAGACATCAAAACGCGATTCGTCAGGCGGCAGATCGAACAGCATCTGCTGGAGCGTGCCAGCAGACAACTGCTCGATGAACTCGTCAAATGTCGCAGGTTCCTGCTTGATTAGCTCCGCGAGATCGGGTAAGGCTTCTTGTTTGCGGGCGGACTGCGCCTCGCGAACAGCTCTGCCCGTTATCTTTTCCGCTTCCAGCAGCCGCTTCTGCTGCTCCATTGGCAAGCGGGCTGCCTGGAAGGCAACACCCGGAGCGATTTTGCCTTCCTCGACCTCCTTGCGGAGGGACGGGTGCAGGCGGTTTAGTTTCGCCAGCTTGCGGATACGCTGAATACTGGTATAGCCCTCGCGGGCAATTTCTTCTTCGCTCATTCCCTGCATTACCATTTCCTGGATCGCACAGAGTTCGGAGATCGGGTTTTCTGAACGGGTCGCGTGAGCGAGGATAGTTACTTCCGGCCCACCTCCTTCAAGCAAAATGGCAGGCACAAGCTCAATGCCCGCTTCCCGCGCTGCGGTAACCCGCCGCCTGCCGTCTAGGACGACATACCCGCCGTCCTCTTTGCGGGTAACCAGGATGGGGACTAATACCCCTTTATCCTTGATTGATTTCTGAAGTCCTGCCCTGACTTTCACGGGCGGGACTTCAATTTGGTTAACATCAATATTTATCGTTTTCATACTATTCCTCCTCTAGAGTGACTTCGAGACCAGATTGACACGCTCTTTGATAGTTTTCCTCCGTCTTCTCTCCCCCTTTGATTACTGCCAGATTGGTTATCGGCAGGATAAAGAAGATACCCGGACGGTATTCAGGAGCAATCCCGGCAGGGCGCAGGTGAGCCGAGTACTGGGTTTCTTCGGTGAGCTTGCGGACAAACTCCACAGCAAATTGATCTTTCGTCTCGCCATCCTTCTGCTCAAAATCGTGCCACCACAGCCCTGCACACATTTCAGGGAGCGGGTTTTGTCCATGCTTCTCGATGAGCTTTGGGCAGACCATCTGCGGCGGCTGGGGGTACTCCAAAAAATTCTCGATGCATGCTTTCGCGTGTACCAGCACCAGCTTGCTGCCGGGCTGGATTTTCGAAAAGTCAAGATTGGACGGCAGACGGCGGCTGGCGCCCATGCGGCGGGTTTCCTCGATGTAGTCCGCAGGGTACTTGTAGTACTCTTGCCCGACTACATCGAAGACATGCCAGGTGTCGTCAATTTCGACCAGCTTTATACCGACAGAAGTCAAACCCAGCGCGTCCATGTCAACCGGTTTCGGCGGGTCAACGATGAAGAATTCAATGGGCTGCCCCCTCGGGGACAGCTTTGTCTCCGCGTATACACCGCCGGCTTTCCGAGAACCACAAGCACGCTTCTTAGACATGGTTTACCTCCTCGCGGACTACGGCAAGACCCTCTGCGTATCCGCGCTGGTACGCTTCCTCCAGCGCGCGCTCAACAGCCTGCGCCAGGTTTTCCCCCTGCCGCGGGCGAACAATACGGACGATACGTTTCACACGCATGGCGATTCTGTCGAAGCGGCGCATGGTGCGCGGTAGAAACACTGTTTTTGTCATAATTCCTCCTTTCTCAGGACTACAATTTGATCCAATTCATGCTCTTTGTTTCCTAAAAACCACCAGCGGATACGATCCGCCAGCGGCAGCAGAAGACAAGCAAGAAAATCCTTTATTTTTTGTCTCACTTTTTTCCTCCTTCCTTGTAGAAAATAAAGTCCCCGCCAGAACCGCAGGCGGGGACTTTTTAGATTATTTTTTTCTTTAGAACGGAAGATCGGCAGTCTCAGTTTCCTCGACTTCGGTGGACGCACCATTGCCGTTGCCAGAACCAAGAAAACGTACGGTGGAAGCGGTCACCTCAAACGAGGCAGCCATTGTTCCGTCTTGCCGCTTCCAGAGGCGCGGGCCACCGGTTTCGAGGTCCGGGACAAGCCTCCCTTCAACGAGTACTTTTTGCCCTTTCTTCAGGTAAGCATTGCATGTTTCAGCAAGCTTTTCCCATGTGGAAATACGAAACCAAATTGTTTCTTTGACGGTTTCTCCGTCTTTGTTTGTGTACTGACGGTTGGCCGCCACTGAAAAGCTGGTTACCGCCTGCCCGGTGGCAATATAACGCATTTCGGGTTCGCGGCCCACATTGCCAACAATTAGAATTGTGTGAAACATACTCTCTCCTTTCTGGTTTTACAATTAGTGATTATTTTTAACCCACTGGCGCAGAGCATCTCTCGATGCCGGCGCCTTTCCGTGGGAAGAAAGGTAGCTATCATAAGCCTTCTGCTCTGCTTCGTTTCCGTTTACCCTCTCGCCATTTAGATAAACGCGCGGGGTTTCTTCCGGCCCGTAGAGCTTGTCGATGATCATCGCAGCGGCAGGCGCAGAAGCAGCAGGCGCAGGTTCCCAGCGCACAAATAGGCGCTTGGGGTTCTTTTTGTCCTCTTCGCCCTCGTACCTGGGGTTCAGCCTCCAGACAACATTGACCCCATCCCTGACAGGTATGACAAAGTTTCTATCCCTTTCAGGTTTCTTTCCTCGCTCGATGGGAGTATCCCCATCGTAAATGGGAAATTTATCAATGGGACCGAAGACTTTCTCGAATTCTTTGATGTCTTCCTGGGTGTTCAGGTAAACACCCAGTGTACGGAAGCTGCCGCCGCCGCAATACACGTCGAACAGCGGCGTCTTGCTTCCGTCGCCGTTTGTTTTCTCGCGGCGAACGAGATGCGTAACCTTCTCTTTGGTCTCGCCGTCTCCCAGACCGGGTTGATTCGGCAGCCAGCCTGCCTGCAAATAAGCAGCGACCGAAGAAAGCATCATGCTGGCAGTGTTTTGGTCAACGACATAAGACACAGGTACAGGCAGAGTGACCTGCACTCCGCCATTCGGGTGATACAGCTTCACCCATCCGCAAAGACTATTGAGGTTATTATTATTTTCCATTTTCGAATCCTCCTTTCTAAAGACTAAAGACAAGTCGGCCACCAGCCTTGAAGGACGGCCTCGTCCGGGTCGAGTCCCTCAGGGGGACGTTCTATCCGAACGGGCGATCCACTCTTCCGAATGGCAGCCATCAGTGATTTCTCCCAATCCCTGCCAGCCTCGTCCGGGTCAGGGATCAGGATATATTCGACGTCCCGTTTTTTCTCAAACCACACCCGCATGGTGTGAGACACCGCCGCAGAGCTGGTGTACACCGGGATCACGTTCTCCAGACGGTGGTCGTAGAGGGCTTGAGCGATGACGAGCATATCGAACATGCCCTCGACGACTACAACCACGCGGGTTTGCGGGGTAATCCGCCATGCGCCGAGCGGGTTTCCCAGCCGCCCCCATGACTGGTATTTTGGCGCGCCCTCGCGCAGGTGGCGCACCTGGATGATCGTTGGCGAGGACGGCGGATCGGCGTAGACTATGCCGCCTGCCCACAACCACCAGTCATGCCCGTTGATAAGCCGCAGCTCGCGGGCAGCCGCCCACACTTGCGGCGTGACGGGCGGACGGGGAACGCCGTACCCCAGCCCATAGAGCATAGCGGTGTACGGGCGCAGTCCCCGCTGGCGGAGATACCCCGCCGCTTTTTGCAGCAACACTGCGCGGGCGGCATCAATGCCCTCGCTAATGCTGCTAACAGTGACGAGGTTTTCTTCGCGAGATACAGATTTAAACTCTTTTGGCTTCCAGTCAGCGCCGAGCTTTTTGCGGAGCTGATCCACCGACGCCCCGCTGGCGCCGCAGCGAAAGCAGCGCCAGTAGCCGTCCACCAGGTTGACCCCAAAATTTGGGCGCCCGCCGCGTCCAGCGCGGTCTCGATCCTGATGGAACGGGCACCACCAGTCCGCCCATCCCCGGTGATGGTGTACGGCGACTGGGGGTCCGAGAATCGCACTGACTTCTGCCAGAATATTCATCTTTACCTCCTTTCCATAAGCGTCACCCTGCATGGGCATCGGGCTTGCACCGATCTGGCTTGCCAGGACCTGGCGGCGCCCGTATAACCATGCGTCAGGAACGTAAAAAGCCGCCTGCCGGTATCTTTCAGCAGACGGCTTTTTTTTGTCCTGTCCCTTTATGGGATTACAGTGTGTAAAAGATACTGCGCGTTCATGGCGAGGGCAAGGATGAGGATGATCAAGCCTACGGTACGCATACGACCTCCTTTGTCAAGACTAAAAAGGCGCGAAGAAGCACGGAGATCATGATCATGCGTCCTGCGCAGCCCAAACCGGGCTGCCCCCGCCTGCTCAACATCCAACAAAGATTTAGTTTCTTTTTCTCTTTTCCAGTCCCACTTTCAAAAATTCCCTCTTGACATTTTAGAACACTCGTGCTATTATAAGTATGAGGGTGCGTTGTATTTGCAACCATGATTGAGCGGCGGATGGTCCCCGCCGCTCCTTCGTTATTGGAATGATAGAAGAAGTGGGACATTGTGTACCTCCTTTCTTTTTATTCAACTGTTACTTTCAGTATTTCGAGGTCTTCTACTTTCGCCTCGACTTCCGCCCCGCGTGGGGCGATCCCTGATCTAAGACGTAACACCAAATATTGATCCCCTACGCGGGGGCTATAAAAGCCGCTGTTGGGTTCGCAGCCCAAAAGTTTGGTGGTACCCGGATGACGCACGTAGTGCGGCGTTCCCGCCGCCAGCGCCCTCTCGACTTCTGCCCAGTCTGCGCGCTCAATATGGAGCGTACAGGGTGGTTCGGCAGGAATTATCGCATTTAAAATCGCTTGATACATAACATACCTCCTTTCTTGTTGAGAACAGATTAAGAACGTAAGAGACGTTTCATTTTGCGCGCCTGGCGGAGCGCCCGCGAGCGGCGTTTAGCCGCTTTGCGCTGCGCCAGCGCTTCGAGCTTATCGCTGCGAGCCATATTGCACCTCCTTTTAGAAATTTTTCGGGTTATAGGCGCGCTTCGCCAGACCGCAGTCTGTGAACGGCAGCCTTACCCGTTATTCGCTTGTTTTTTTGCGCTCGAAAAAACCCTGAAATATCCCCCAGTCTCACACAAACACCACATCCCAGCTTGCGCCGGGCTTTCTCATCGCTCTCATGTCTAAATCTAAATCTAAATCGATTATAGAGAAATCAGAGAGGTTTGTCAAGACCTCGCGTTAGTTCACATAAAAGGATTTTTGAGGGGAAGTGGTTTTTAGCGGCAAAACCTGCCCGCCAGCCCTGCCGTACTATCTACTATGAGTGGCGGAGAGCTTTGCGCGGAAAAAACTGAGATGTGCGCCACCGTTACTATTGTGCGAACTCCGTAATCTCAGGCTTTCTCTGTCTCCCCCCGCAAGCGTTCACACTTGCTATATCCTGTCGTCCCTGTCAGCTTTTCTTGTCCGCCCATGTCTATTTTCGGTTTCCCCAAACACTAAACAATCTTCACATCTTTCAGCGTTTCCCGAATCTCGATCTCCGTACCGTTGAACGAGACACGCTCTGGCAGTGTCTTCTCTGGCAAGTTTTTGAGAACTTGCGCAGCGTAAACCCTGACATCGGGAGTGACATGAAAATGCACTTGTTCAGCAACCACACGCGCTTGCCCATAACCGCTGAAAAGCCAGCCGAGTATGGTTGCGATTAACTCGGCTTGCAGGCTGCGTGCAGTCAACTCGAAAGCCACCAGCTCGCGGGCGATTTTACTGTCAGCGATCACAAGATGTTCTCCGCCGAGCGCAGGTTCATCGGTAACGATCTGGCATTCGACAGCTAACAACTTTGGCAAAAACCGTATTGTGGTCAGCTTCAGTTTGCCGAGTAACACGACCATGTTGTTGCGTTTCACTTCACTGCCTCCGCTTGCCAGAAAAGATACCCGTATGCAGGATTTGCAGGCGGCAGAATCCCGTGACGTATAAACCCGTTGCTGATCCCCATCCCTGTGTCTGCCATACTGTCTATCGTCTCCGCAAAGGCGCAGTACGGCTCGTCGCACTCATGCCAATATACGCCATCGCGGTGGACAAAGCTGCCCTTGATATACACCTGCACCAGGTGATCGTACGGCGGTTTGCTGATCTGATAAACATACCCGTCCAGTTCCACTCGCAGCGGTATCCATGTCTGTTGCAATCTGTCATAGCGGTCGAGGTAGTGGATTTTCATCAGGACAGTCGGGTGTATTGGGTTTAGCTCCATAGTCTCGCCCGCAATGGCATAAAAACGCCACTCATTCGGGAAGATGTGGTGCGGCGTTGTCCAGGGCGCCAGTTTCAGCACACTGACATACCCGTCTTCGCGCGGATGCGCGGGCGGGGCAGTTTCTGTCAGCAGCGCAAATGCCTGGATAGGCAGTTCGTTGCGGAACATAAACCATCCGCATAAAAGCAGCAAGGTTACCAGAAGGATAATCAATCCCCAGCGTATGATCTCCATGTCTCCACCTCTAACACTCAATAAAGTCCGCGAGTTCGCCTGTGATATATCGTCTGCGCGCCAGCGCGCTGTCAGGATCAAGCTCCGGCGGATACTCGCCTGGATTACGCAGCACTGTACGCAGCAGCGCACCGTTCCACCCCTGCCGTTTGGCGTACCACAACCACTGACGCACTCTCTCTGCGTCCTCCCGCCAGGCTTGTTCAACATCCGCTAGGCTGCCGCGCCAGCCGAGAGCGAAAATTTGTTTTTGCACCTTATCTGGCAACGCCGGCTTTGTCGGTTGTAAAGGTGACTCGCAAATCGAATCAGCAGCACGTACTGCTGCTGTAGTTTCTGTAGTAGTTTCTGTAGTAATTTCTGTTAATACATTTAATGCGAGCGCATCCGTTTTGCTAGTTTCTCGCAAATCGTTTTGTTGGTTTCTCGCAAATCGTTTTGTTGGTTTCTCGCAAATCGTTTTGTTGGTTTCTCGCAAATCGTTTTGCGAGTCTATTGTCTGACAATTACCGGAACAAAGAGCCATCAGGTCGTCCGCTATAGCCGGTAAGTCAACCGTGTAGTGCAAGACAGGTTTGCCGTTGACTTGATGCAGGTCTGTCTTAATCCAACGGGTTACCCGCTTGCGGCAATTGTCAATCTCATACCGACTCAAGGACAGCTCGTTTTCCCATTCCTGGTACGTTTTGTAGAACACTCCCGGAGTGGACGAGCGGCTAGACCAGTAAATACATTGCGCCAAAAATAACGCCGCCTTTAGATCGCCAGTTAGGTCAACAAATACACGCGGTATTGTCAATATGTTTGCTTGACCCGTGATCGAACGTATCAGGTTGATGATGCTTTGCATTGCTTCGCTGCCGCTCATGCCGCCATCCCCTCCTGCTCCAACAATGCCAGCTTTTCCTCATCCGATAGTCCAGACAACAAGAGCAGCTTATCGCCGATAATGGCGACCTCGCCATCAGCTTCCAGCCGTTGCAATACCTCACCCACTATTGGACTGTACAGTGGGGAGCAGCAGCCTAACGTATCGTAATCCAGCGGCGCAACGCCGCGATCGTCAGCCAGCTGGGCTGCCTGGTTGAGGATAACGTGCGCAGCTTGCCAGTACAACAGTTTCTCCAATATCCGCTCGCGGGTGTGCGATGGGGGAGCATTTCTTTCCTGCTCCACCAGCGCCAGCTTTTCCTCATCCGATAGTCCAGACAACAAGAGCAGCTTGTCGCCGACAACAGCAATCTCTCCGTCAGTTTCAAGTCTCTGTAATACCTTGTCCAATTCATGGCGGTACATGGCAGCCCGGCGGCAAAGCCTGGCATAATCCAGCGGCGCAACGCCGCGATCGTCAGCTATGCGCGATGTCTCGTCCAGAATACCATACGCCGTCTGCCAGTACAGCAGTTTATTCCACACCCGTTCTCGCACCAAAATGCTCATGTTTTTACCTCTCTATCTCCAAGATGAATTTTTATGACGTTTTTCATAGAAATCGCTAGAACGCCCTAAAACAGGGGCTTTTTTTGCATACATGCAAACATAGCCACCCATACAAAACAAAGGGTTTGTAGGGCTTTGTGGAAAAGCAAAGATAGCGGCAAAGATAGCGTAACGATAACAATACGATAGCAAAGCGATAACAATACGATAGCAAAGCGATAGCGTAACGATAATAATGCCGCTATCGTTGTCGAGAATGATTACTCCTTTTTGTGGAATTGTCATCTGTCTTCTCCCGCCCCGTCAAACATCAGTGAAGTTTTAGGTTGCGGTACGAGCGCCAACGTCCCGCTTTGATAGCTCGAGATGCCATGCTTCAGCAGGATCAGGGCTATCTCCCCGACAGATACCATGTCGCTTGCTAAACGTTTCACCTGTTTGTGTAGTTCATCGGGAATGCGATAGGCGGCTGCTTCCCGCCACAATGTGATTTCCTTTTTTCTCTTCCTGATGCTCTGTTTCGCCGCTTGTGGCGTCCATCCATCCGCAGCCCAGTTTGCTCCGTTGAAGGGGAATAAGGTCATGCGCCGCGCTCGTGAGGATTTTGGCTCAAGTGTCAGTTCGCCTTTTTCAATACAGCGCAAGCCGTATTCAAAAAACGCACGCGCCACCTCGTCTGCTGATACTTCTAACTCTTGGGCAATTTCCTTGATCTCCTGCCGTGTTTCACCGGGGATTCCGCGATAGTATTTCGGGCGGTGTTTTTTCTCCCACTCTCGATTGCGCTCTTTCTTCTCTGGCTCTTTTTCTTCCAGCTTCTCTGGATCAGCAAACTGCGATAGAAACTGACGCCACATCGCCAGCGATTCTTCGGTGGGCGGCGTTTCCAATACGTTGCGCCGTTCTGCTTTCTTACCGTCCACGATATGTTTCCTTTCTCACCAATTCAGCTAACGTCATATATTCTTTTGCCGATTGGGATTCGCTGTCGTACTCGAATATCGTTTGCCCGCGGCTGCGCGCGTCACGCAATATCGTGCGGTCGCTGATCGGCGGCAGTACCAGCCCTCGAAAAGTCTTCTTCAAGTCGTCTATGGATGCGCGAGATTCGCGTGTGCGTTCCTCGTACTGTGTGGGAAGTATCCCCAGCAGTTTTCCTCCCCAATCCTTCTTCTTGAGTTCCGTGACTACTTCTACGATGTAACGCACACCCTCCAAACTCGATGAATCAGGAAGCGTGGGAACGATTAACAAGTCCGCAGCCCACATGGCGCGCTCCTGTATCCCCCCCACACTAGGCGCAGTGTCTATCAGAACATAGTCCGGTTTTCCGTTGCTGATAAACGGCAGCAGAATACGGCGGATGACCGATACAGGCGCGTTGGAGGCGTTCAGCATGGTTTGCGCCATATTCGTCAACGGATTGCCCGGTATCAGATATAAACGCTCGCGTCCGCTGGAACGCGTTTGCTGACGCAAAACCATCAAGGGGTTAGCCGCTGGATCAATACATGTCGAAAGCAGGTAGAACGCGCCGGCGGACTGCTCCATGCCTAAAAAAGTCGCCGCTTGTCCCTGAGGATCAAGATCGATCACCAAAATCTCTTTCCCCATCAGCGCCAACGCATGCGCTAAATTGACTACAGTCGTCGTTTTTCCAACGCCGCCTTTTTGGTTCGCAATTGTGACAGTTGTAGTCATAGCACACCTTAAATTATCCAGTAAGCGCCGCTGGGCAGATCGCCAAACTCGCGCTGCCAGGTACGTTCGAACGTGTCTGGCTCCATCTGCGCCAGGATGACGTGTGCCTGCTTGCGCTTGCCGCCGCGCAGGACGCGGTCAATCGTCCCAGCAAGGCTTGCCCGCAGGCATTCCTCGTGAACGCAGTTTTCAATGTCCTCTTCGGGAATACCGAGATCTTTCAGTTCCTTGAACACCTGGTTTTTCGTTAACATGTTCCTCCTGTTTAACTTCGCTAAAAATATCAATCTGCACCGCCTTTGTGTGTGCCAGCCACACGTCTTTGGGTAGTACGCTCTTGTCCTCAATAATGCTCACGCCAGTATTTTTCAGCATCTCCACCAGTCTGGGATCTGACTTGGTGGACACCCTCACTATCCGCGCAGGCTGCCCCTCGACACGCTGGTAATGCTTCAATACCGCGTCTATCTCGCGGGCATCCAGTACCATGTACACGCGCCAGCAGCCGTTGTCTTTCATCTCCCCGCATTCTCCTTGCGCTTCATCACGTGCCATAATACGCGCAGCCCTTCTTCTGTGGCGCGCCATTTCCCGTTATCCCCCTCAATCAATCCCATGCGCTCTAATCGCTGCAAGGTGCGCCAGTCATGGATTTTCATGGCGGCTTTTTTTTCGGGGGTTTCCAAAGCCACAAAATACAATGCCTTTGCCTCTAGCAGCGATGATAGCCCCGCGTCTCGTATTTTTCGCAGGTTAAAAACGCTTTCAGTCATGTGTTATAGTCGCCTCCTGTTCTGTGTTGTTTTCGGTTGGAGCGGTTGGAGCGGTTGGTGTGTTGGAGAGCAGCCGCCGCGCTTTGTCTGTCAGTTGATATGCGTTGTTGCGTCTAACGTCTTTCTCAACCCAACCGCGCAGCGCCCAGCCTTCCAGCCGCTTGCGCGCTTGCCATTCACTTAATCCTGCCCATTCCATTACCCGCTCACGGGTAAGCAATCCCCCGCCGCTTTCCGCCTTCTCGAACAGCAAGCGTTCTTCCTCCGCTAACCGCATCTCCAGCCGTTGATCCTTATCTACAAAATAAGTTTGTACCAGTCCCCAGCGGTCAGTTACCGCAAGCCCCGGCCTGCCTTCGGGTATCCTGCTTGCCCCAGCACAGCCCATCCGCCGCGCCATATCTTCAGACCGTACACGGAAACAGACCGCCAGCCCCGCTTGCTCACGGACTGCGCCCAGCAATTCTTTGCCAAATTCCTGCGCGGCAAACACAAAGTGGATGCCAAACTTGCGCCCCCGCCAGCCTAACTGCGCCAGCGTCTGTCCAAGCTCACTCCGCCCCCCGCCCAGCGCAGAGAGCGCCGCGCTGGCCTCATCAAGCACCACCAGCCAGCGCGGCAGCGGCTCTTTGCCCGTACGCACTGCCAGCAGGTTGTACTCCGCCAGGTTCTCCGCAGGCTTGCGCAGACTGCGGTACAGATGCGCCCGCAGATCGCACTCTCGCAGGGTGTGCTGGATAAGCTCCAGTGTTGCAGATGGCGTCTCTGCAATTGGCATGACCAGCGACTGGTGTCCGTCTAGAGAGGGAAAGGTCGCGCCATCCATGTCCGCCAGCGCTAGACGCATCCCCGCTCGCACCGCCTGGTGCGCCAGCAGGCGCAGAAACACGCTCTTTCCGCTCCCGCTGATGCCCAGCACGGCGATATGTCTCAAGCTGTCCCAGCGGGCAGCCACAGGCTCGCCCGATAGGCGTACGCCAATCTGTACCATATCCACCGGGGCATCCACAGGCAAAGCCACGTGCTTCGGCAGGCGCGGCAGCCTGGATAACAGCGTAACATAGCGGATACCGTTGGTGTTGGACAGGTACACGGGCATGCCGCGCAAATCCGTCCGCAACTGGTGCAGCAGTTGGGCGGATGTGTACCTGGTGTGGTCGCCTATGCGGTGGGTGTCCAGAACGCTGATGTGCAGCGTCATCCCGTTGATCTCAGTTAGATAGACCGCTGTAATCGCTGGGCGTAGATTGCGCCGCTCCAGCGCTTTAGCAAGCTGCACGCTGACGGTTTCCGCCAGACGTTGCTCACGTTTGCTAATCATCTACTCCTGCTCCCTCCGCGGCGATCGCGTCCCGCTCAATCTGTTGCAGCACCCCGCCGAGCAGAGGTTTCGCCTCCTCCGCCGGTAGAATCTCGATCTTCGGCATAATGCTCATCCCCTGCGCCGCCATCTGACGCGCCATCATCCGCCTGCGTCCCTCTGTCCCTGCCCCCGGTAGACCCCGCGTCGCCAGGTCGAGCATCTGGTCGCGCTGCACCACGCCGCTTTGCAAGGCTGCTTCAACCTTTTGCGGTTTGGCGATGTCCATCAGCGCATACGGGTGGCGGTCGGCGTCGTAGATACGGCCGTCGATTGCCACCAGCGGAGCGTCCCCGCGTGCATCACGCGGAATCACCCGCATCCGCGTCCACCGCCAGCCGAAAACGACCAGCGCAGCAAATACCAGCGGCAGGAAAACCCACGGCGCTGCCGCCTTGACGGGGTTCATCATACGCTCACGCTCCGCCGCTAGTTCTACGCTCTGTGCATGTCCTGCCATGACGGTCGCAACGGCAATGCCGTAAGCCGCATCAGCGGTCGCAGTCGTCTGATATGCCTGCTGCGTTCCGGCTACCGATAGCGCCTGCATCGTCTCCGCGGCAATTGCAGTTGATGTCGCCTGCGCCATCCCTGCTTGCAGTGTGGCGTCAAACGCTTGCCCAGTCGCCTGCCATGCCCACTCGGTCGCAGTTAATTCATGCGCCGCTGCATCAGCAGTAAGCTGCCAGCGGGCAGCAGCGTCCCCTCCTGCCGTCTCCGTCATCGGTACACAGCTTGCCAGCAGGAGGAGACCTGCGATAAACAGCTTTTTCACATCTGCCATTCCTCCTCCTCATCCCTCGCCGGCCCCAGAGGTGCGGGCAGATGGCGTCTCATCTGCTCTTGCAGCATCGCCATAGCTTGCAGTTGGAGCAGCTGCTCCAGTGTGCCGCCCGACATCTGCGGACGCTCTACCTCACGGATAAGCGGACGGGACTGCGCATGCGCTCCGCTGCGCTGTCGCCAGACGATATAGGCTATGACCGCAAGCAGGATGAGGTTGAGCACAATCAGGAAAACCAGCGCAGCGGTCAATCCTGCGCTGCTGACGGTCTGTCCTGCCGCGGCGATCTGCGCCGCACGCGCCGCTTCTATCGCCGCCTGTGCCTGCTTCGCCGCCGCGTAGGACGCAGAAGTGGACGCAAAAGACCATGCCAGCCCTGCGATGACAATCAACGCCAGGATGACAATGACAAACGGCATTTACGGTCTCCTCCGTACCGCCTGCCCGCGGCAGATGACCACCTGCTCACCGGTCTTGATGTTCTCGAACACTGTGCCGGCTGGAAAGGGACACGGGATTCTCTCGCGGCATGCGCGCGGCAGTTCAATGTCCGTCCAGCGGAAGTAACCGCCATAGAAGACGCCAGGATGGTCCCCCGAACGGGTCGGGTCAACAATAACTTTCCAGTCGTAACCGGTTGGACGCATGTTTCTCCTCAGTGCTGTGAGGAGTATAGCATAATAATTCCAAGTAGTCAATACTTGGAATTATTATTGCAAAATAAAAAGTGGTATATAACCACTTCTAATCATGTTACCAAAGGCCCTGTTTTTGCTTGATGTGGTAGCCCATTTTTATCAAACACCCGCCGCCCCTGTCCGCCAGCCCTACGATGGACTTCATGACAATAGGCTATATCTGCCTCATCATATAATATTCTTTCTCCACCCAAATCCACTTCACGCCCAACTTCCGCAATAATTCCTTTCTTATACCATCTAAAAATTGTGGACGGATTTAATCCATACTTCTCAACTGCTTTAGATAGACTAATGCCTTTCCCTTTTAAATGGGCGTGCTTCTGATACTCCGGCAAATCCTCTTTGCGGAGACCTTTTTCCTGAATGGCTTCGCCTCGTACTTCTTCCTCGCTCACGATCACCTCACCCGTTACAGTGCCTGCGCGTATTTTACCCGTCTCGACCAGTTGGCGCAAGCGGGTTTCATCCAGCCCGTACTTGCGAGCGGCTTCGGAAAGCGGAAGGAAAGTGGGAAGAGTAAGCATAATCACTCCTATCTAAAAAGCCTGCATGCAGTGGGCCCGGCAGGATTCGAACCTGCGACCAAGCGGTTATGAGCCGCGCGCTCTGCCACTGAGCTACGGGCCCCCTGAGCAATTTAATTATAACATGAATTGGTCTGGCATTTGCGGTGCGGCGGGTGTTGTTTGCGCCAGCAGCGATGCGGCACCGTGGTAAAACAGCTGCAGGTAAAGCTCTGCCATCTGCTCGGGGGGGAAGGGGAGGTTGTTTTCCAGCCACCAGGTCAACATGCCGAGCAGCGAAGTGGAGAAGAAATTGATCAGGACGTCCAGCGGCATGGGCGGGGTCTGACCTGGGGGTGACGCGCTGCGCCGTGTAAAATATTCCAGCGACATCTGGTGGATCAGCTCGCGGATGTGGGCGGGGGCGCGGGGTGTGCCTTCGCCGCGCAGGATGGGGAGGTAGAGGCGGGCATTGAGGGCAGCATGTTTGAGCAAAATGGTGATTGCCAGATGGGGAAAGATGCGCTGGTTTGGGGAGGAGGCGTGGTTTTGGGGCGCGGTTTGCACCGAGCGGTCAATCTGCTCCTTTAGGTCAAGCGCAATGCTTTCGATGCTCTCCAGCAGCAGCTCCTCTTTGTCTTTGTAGTGGAGATAGAATGTCGTCCGCCCAACGTCGGCGCGCTCGGTGATGTCTTCGATGGTGATGGTTTCGTAGCCCTTTTCCAGCATCAGCGCAAACAGCGCCTCGCGCAACATGCGGCGGGTGCGGGCTTTGCGGCGGTCAGTGTGCTGTGGGGCAGAAAGTGGACGCATGTCTGCTATTGGACGGCGGGGTGAAACTGCGGGTTGACACGGGCATGACGTTTAGTATAATAGTGAACATATTGTTTATTATTATACATTTGGTATATTATTCTGTCAATCATAAAATACCGGTTGAGGCGAGATATGGCTATTGGCTGCTGTACACTGGCTGAGGATCAGCAGGTACTGCCGGGTGGTGAGCGTCAGCCGCTGCTTGAACTGCATGAGGTGGTCAAGACCTACCCTACGGCGCAGGGAGATTTTATGGCGCTTAAAGGGATCAGCGCCGATTTTTACGCTGGGGAGTTTGTTGGCATTTTGGGCAAATCGGGGGCGGGAAAAACAACGCTGATCAACATGATCACCGGTGTTGACCGCATCACCAGCGGTGAGGTGCTGGCGATGGGGGTTTCGATGCATGCGCTGGGAGAAGATCAGGCAGCACGCTGGCGCGGGAAAAACATGGGGATTGTGTTTCAGACGTTTCGGCTGATGCCGACGTTGAGTCTGGTCAACAATGTGCGGCTGCCGGTTGATTTTTGCGGTGCATATCAGCCGCGCGCCAGTTTTGCGCGCGCTCTGGCGCTGCTGGAGAGCATGGAGATGAGCGAACATGCGCTCAAGCTCCCCTCGCAGATTTCGGGCGGTCAGCAGCAACGCGTGGCGATTGCGCGCGCCCTGGCGAACGACCCGCCCATCATTGTTGCCGATGAGCCGACCGGCAGGCTTGATTCGGCGACATCGGCGATCATCATGCGTATTTTTGAGCGTCTGGCGCGGGAGGGGAAGCTGGTGCTGATGGCGACGCATGACTTCAGCATTGCGCAGTATTTCAGTCGCCGTCTGGAGATTGCCGATGGTGTGTTGGTAGCGGACAGCGGGAGGGTTGGGGGATGATCAACTGGCAGGCGTTTGCCTGGCTGCGTCCAAGGTGGGCAAAGGCGCTTGCCGATGTGGTTGGTAACCGCGTGCGTCTGCTGCTGGTGGTTGCCTCGATTGCGGTGGGGCTGTTTGCGGTGGGAATGATTGCGACAATGCATTATATGCTCTCTGAGGATATGACTGCCAGTTATGAACAGGTCAATCCGGCGAATATCTACCTTTACACCACGCCTTTTGAGACGAAATTTGTGGATAGCGTGCGGCGTATGCCTGAGGTGAAAGACGCACAGGCGGAGCGGACTTTCTCGGTGCGACTCAGGTCGGGGAAGGATGAGTGGACGCGTATCAACGTCAAGGCGGTGGCGGATATGGAAAGCATGTCCATTAACCGTGTGCGTGTGCTGGAGGGCAAATGGCCGCCGGGGGATAAGGAAATTGTTTTTGACCGCCACAAGCTGGAGAGCGCGCATATTGCTGTAGGGGATATGGTTGAAGTTAGGCTGGCTGATGACACACTGCGGGAGATGAAATGTGTTGGGGTGGTGCAAGATCAGACAATCGGCGCAGTGGGGGCGGGCGGCTATTTTCTTGCCGACTTGCAGGCGTATGTCAGTGATGACACGCTGCAATGGCTGGGGCAGACGCCGGGTTGGAATGTGCTTTTGGTGACTGCGGCAGAGAATGCGTACGACGAGGCGTATCTGCATGTGCTTGCAGAGAAAATCGTTGACCGGGTGGAGCGCAATGATCATCTTGTGATGAACCGCGTGGTTCGGCGGCGAGACGATCATCCCAATATGGTGTATGTTGAGGCGATGAGCGGCACGCTGTTTGCGCTGGGCTTTTTGGTCGTGTTTCTGAGCGCTTTTCTGATTACCAACACGTTGATGGCTCTGCTCAACCAGCAGGTGGAGCAGATTGGCGTGATGAAGACGGTGGGGGCAAAGCGTCGGCAGGTGATCAGTGTGTATATGGTTCTGATATTGACTTTTAGTCTGTTGGGATTGATGATTTCGCTGGCGTTTTCCGGGAGGGCAGCCTACCGCCTGCTAGAGTTTCTTTCAAAGGATCTTAATATTATTCCGCAGGGTTATCGTCGGGAACCTGGGGCGATATTGTTGCAGGTTTTGATTGCGTTGGTTGTTCCGCAGCTTGCGGGGGCGTTTCCTGTGCTGCGGGCTGCTATGCTCTCGGTACAGGAAGCTTTCAACGGGGCGTGGCTGTTGAAGTCCAGTGATGAGGTGAAATGGCTGGATTTCTTTATCACCCGGCTGCACCTTCCGCGCCCATTATTGATCTCATTGCGCAACACCTTTCGGCGTAAGGGGCGTCTGGCGCTGACCCTGATCACGCTGGCAATGGGTGGGGCAATGTTTATTGCCACTTTTAACGTGCGCAGTTCGATGCAGACGCTGATTCACACACTGAGCAGGTATTTTATTGCTGACGTCAACCTGACGATGGAACGACCGTATCGTCTGGAGGACATCTCGCGTGTGTTGACGACTATTCCAGAGGTTGGGCAGTTTGAAGCCTGGGCGGGTGCCAGGGCTGAAATTTTGGATGAAAACGGCGAGCCAGGCGAGACGGTCAATCTGATGGCTCCGCCAGCGGAGAGCGCTCTGATTGAGCCGGTGATGCTCAAGGGGCGCTGGCTGCTGCCAGGAGACCAGAACGCAATTGTGTTGAGCGAGCTTTTTCTGAGCAATTTTCCCGATATCGAAGTGGGTGACACGATTCGCCTGCGGGTCAATGGGAAAGACACTACATGGGTTGTCGTGGGTTTTTTTCAGTTTGCGGGAAAGGCAGCCCGCTATGTCGCTTATGCGGATTATACATATCTCTCGCAGTTGACCCATCAGGTGGGAAAATCGTATAGTTATCGTATCATTGCGGCGCGCCCGCTGAAAACTATTGAGGAACAAAAGCAACTTGGGCAGATTCTGGAGACCGTTCTGAATCGCTATGGTTACCAGGTTAACGATATTAGCCCGGGATTGTGGCTGCTACAATCTGCAACAACGGGGTTGGATATGCTGGTGATCTTTCTTTTGATCATGGCAGCGCTTGCGGCGCTGGTTGGCAGCATCGGGTTGACTGGCACGTTGAGCATGAATGTTTTGGAAAGAACGCGCGAGATTGCCGTGATGCGCGCTATTGGAGCATCGGATCGCATTGTGATGCAGCTGGTGATTGTTGAAGGAGTGCTGATTGGCATGATTGGCTGGTTTTTGGGCTGTCTGGTGGCTTTCCCGATCAGTCAAGGGTTGTGGGTGGTGATCAGCACAGCGTTGTTTGGGGTGTCAGCGGAGTTTACAGTGGATGCCACTGGCTTTGTGCTGTGGATCTTTGTGGTTCTGATACTATCGCTGCTGGCAAGTATACTTCCGGCGCGCAATGCTGCCAGGATGACCATCCGTGAGGCGCTGGCGTATGAGTAAGGGCTATTTTGGGTGTATCATCAAAAGAACGCAAAAATGAGGAGGTTGTCTTGTGGTGTGGTTGATACTTGTTGCTGTGGTGCTTGTTCTTTTGATTGCTGTGAGCTATTATTTTGCGCGCAAGATCATTTATCCGCGCGTTCATCCGCTGGAGGAGACCTATCGCTCAGAGGTGGAAGCGGGCTTCCTCGATGAGGAAACGTTTAAGAGCTGGATGGGAGAGGAGGTCAGCATCACTTCGGTGTATGGTTACACACTGAAGGGGTTGTACTTTCCGTATGGTGGTTCGCAAAAAACAGTGATCATTTCACATGGGATTACGTGGAGCCGCTATGGTTCAGTGAAGTATGCTTCGGTGTTTCGCAGACATGGCTTTAATGTGCTGATTTATGATCTGCGCCATCACGGTGAAAGCGGCGGCAACAATACCACGTTTGGTTACACCGAGAAATATGACTTGCGCTCCTGGGTGGATTGGGCGCTGGACAGGCTGGGGCCCTTGGGGCGGGTGGGTACAATGGGCGAATCGTTGGGGGCGGCAGTCAGTTTGCAACATGCCGCGATTGATGCGCGGGTTGCGTTCACCATTGCTGACTGCGCGTTTTCAGACCTGACGGAATTGCTCAAATACAGGCTGCGTTGCGATTACCACCTGCCAGCTTTCCCGCTGCTCCATTTGGCAAATGTGTGGTGCGGTCTGTTGAGCTGGATGACGTTTGAGCAGGTTTCTCCGCTGCGGGATATGCCGCATGTCAAAACGCCGGTGATGTTTATCCATGGTGAGAATGACGACTATATACCGCCGCAGATGAGCCGGGCGATGTACGCGGCAAAAACTTCGGGCTTGCGCTGGTTGTATATCGTTCCTGAAGCCAAACATGCAAGAGCATGGGCGGCTGATCCGGTGGCTTATGAGCAAGAAGTTGGCAAATTTTTGCTGGCGGTTGGTCTGGGGCAGTCAACGCAGGTTGAAGCAGTCTGAACCTCAGCGAGTCGTTTTGCGCCTTGCCGGGCGATGCCGGTAGAAGATGTGTCTAGGGTTTTAAGATGGCTTGCTCAGCAGCAAGCAGAACGGCGTCCTGGTCAGACAGCACATTCTCATACGTAATGGGAATGCGCTGTGTGGGCTGAACGCCAACGCCTTCGATGAAGATGCTGCCGTCAGGTAGGGTGTAACGGCCGGTGGGCACTGTGATAGACATGCCGGCGGGCAATTCAAATTTTCCCCGTGCCACTTCAGCTTCAACGCCGCCAGTGGGGTACATGCCCATGATAATCATCCCAGGCACCTGAGAGAATCCGTAGGCTTCCAGTTCACAGGCGCTAAAGCAGGCCGGTCCAACCAGCAATACGCTTTTCTTGAAGCGATACTGATTGCTGTTAGGTCGAATTTTCTCGCGGGGACCTTCAGGCTCAAATTTGCCTGTCTTTTCGCTGTAATATTCGAGTTGCCCCATGATGATGTCTTTGTCGTACAGAAAACCCGCCAGTCCGAGGTTAGCGCCGCCGGAGTTCTGGCGCACATCAATGATAATACCCGGTGCCTCATCCTCGCTAAAGGTCTTCAGCGCGCGCTCGAACAACCGGATTACCAGGTTGAGGTCGTCGTAGTTGGAGTTGAGGCGAATATATCCGACACCCGACGGCAGGTACTCAAACGTTACTGGAAGCAAAGGGGTGTCGTCGCTGAAGATGTCGGCAGCGAAAAGGCTATCCAGTTCTTGAACGGATTTCAGGGTTACGGTTGTGGGTTTTGTTTGACCCGGGTTGGTGAAAGTTACTTCTGCCTGTGCGCCGTTTGGGGCGCGTGTGAGAAACAGCACCTGGTCGTAGCGGTAAGCCCAGTCGGTGGAATAGGGACCGAACAGGGGCTTAACGCTGGCGATGGCTTCCTGGATAGGTTGCCCGTTAAAGCTGGTAACTTCGGCGCCCACACGGATACCTGCCAGGTCGGCGGGTCCCTGCGGCTGGATATACACAACAACGACTTGCCCATTGTCCAGTTCGCGCAGGCTCATCCCATACCCATTGCCAGCTTCCTCAAAGAAGACACGGCGTCCAACATCGCCGCCGTTTAGACCCACATGTCCGTCTTTGAAAGCGTCGGTGAACTCACGCAATGCGAGGAACAGCAGCCGCCGGTCGTTGCGTTTTTCCGCTTCGAGCACTTTGGGCGCTACTTGGGAATAGAGCGCATCCCAGTCAGGCTGTTTTTCGCGGATGCCGTTGAAAGCGTATTCTTTGCGCACAATAGAGAACATCCTTTCGAAAGCGAGGCTGTAACTGAGGTTTGAAAAGTCTTTGACGGCAACATCAGCTGGTTCGTATAGTTTCAGACTGACCTGCTCATCGCGGATAATGTTGAAAGGCGTTTGATCCAGGTCAACCACCGAGTAACCGGCGGGTAATGGTGCGACAGGGTCATCGCTGGTGAAAAGCAGTCCATCCTTGCCAAAGGATGCGGGAAACTCCTGCTGGTCATCGGCAGCCCAAACGATCAGTTTTCCGCCTGTGATCTCATCCTTATTCTCGCGGTCTGTGATGACAGATGCCAGATAAGATGGCCAGCCGATACTTCGGTCATCGCCCGCGGAGAAGGGGTCTCCGTAGAGGTTGGGGGAATAGCCTACGGCAAAGATTTGCACTCCGCTTTCGCTTTGACTGTCGTTATCAACGTCATTCATGATGCCCGCCGGACGGGCTGGCAGCTGCAGACGGAATGTGCCGCGATTGTTCTTGCGGTCAACTTCCATATAGCCGAGCACCTGAGAGATAACAGGCAGCTCCCATTCCATATCCCGCTTGACAAAACCGGTCAGGTCGAGGAGGGCTACGGCGTGTTCCAGATAGTAAGTCTCAAGGACGAAATCGTTGCTGTATTCAAAATCCCCAACAATCAGCACCGTGCCCTGGTCGGCGTCGCAGCTGGCGGGCACAAGGGTCGGGTCTATTTGTTTGGAGGTTGATGGTAGGCTTTGATTGGCCGGGGTAAGAGACTCCGGAAAAAGCGCACAAGCTATACTCACAAGCATCAACACCAACAGTACACATATTATGATAAGAGATTTTGCTTTCATCCGTTGTCTCCGTTTTTGGGTATTGTCTTTTTATTCGCCAAACAATCTTGTGAGCAGGTATTCCAGTCGTCTTTTGAGCAGCGCGTACGAGTAAAATCGGCGTGCCAGACGGTAGTTGGTTTGTGTCATCTCCTTTGCCAGTTCGGGGTTCTGGAGAACCAGGCGGGTCAACTCCACCGCTTTTTGGGTGATGTAGCCATCAAAAACAATCACCTGAAAGCCGCGCGGGTTGATGTCAATGGCAAAGATGGAGTAATTGTTGACGACAATAGGAACAGAGTAATAGATAGCCTCAAGGAAGGCATTGCCAAAACCTTCGATGTCGGAGGGGTAGGTGACTAAGTCTGCCTGCCGGTACACATCTGCCAGTGTGTAGATTTTCTTTCCAGAGGCTGTTACGCCGCGCTGTTCCTGGATGATATCCGAAACAAAGAGAGTGGGCACGTTTAAACGCATGGCGACATCGCGTACCCTTTTTTCATATTCCAGTCCCTCATCGCCTGCAGCGTGCGAGATCACCAGTTTACAAGGAAGCTCCAGTCGGCTAACCAGCTCCAGAGCGTGTTCAATCCCTTTGCGCTGAATTACACGGGTGGGCTGAAGAATCAAATATTCGTCCGGGCGGACGCCGAGGTCGGCGCGCACATTTTGCGCATAGGCATCAGGAGGAAGTGGTGGGTTGTCAAAATCCATCACGTTAGGTATCAGAGTACTGGAGATACCTGTTCGGAGTGCCAGCTGGTTGGAAGCGGAAGAGTTGATAACCACATGCTGGATATTGGGCAGGTGGGGGGGGAATGCCATGTTGAAATAGTCCCAAACGCAATTGGTCAGAAAGCGTTTGCGCTCCCAGAACATGTCGTGGTGGTGGGCGATAGCTGGCATGCCTGTTTCGGCGAGAACCTCTGTAATGGCAATCCCCAGAGGAATATTAATGGGGATAGAGAGCGCATTTTCGATGATCAGCAACTGCAGATCGAATTCTTTGAGGAAGCGATACAAATGATCTTTGAAATATTCTGTTAGTTCGTGAATGCGGCGGCTGAGTTCGGGCGGGCGGACGCTTTGCGAAAAGGCTATTGTGTTGATCTCTTCCATGACGGGATGATGGAAGAATGCCTCTGGAACGACATAACTGATCTGTGCTGGTTTATCACAGACTCCGGCGAAATAGAAACATTGATGCCCACATCTTTGCAAGACAGTTGCCCATTTATTCGTTTCGAGCGAGACACCATCCGTACCCGCAAAGCGCGTTGAAACAAAACCGATTCTCAAACCTGAAATCAACGGGTTATTGCACATGGTATTCTCCCGTCTATGTGGATAAAGTCATCTCATGGCTCTTTTTCTGGTGTAAGCCAGACAACCTGATAGGGCGAAAGGGGAATTTTTGCAATTTTGTTACAGGAGTAGGCTTTTGATGCTACCAGGTCGAACCATGTATTGGCAGATAATTCGAGGTTTTTGAAGTCAATAACAGCTGTTCGATTGGCGTCCGAGACGTTGTGCAGGCAGATGACGGGGGGTGTCATTTCAGGAGGAATGCGCAAAACTGTGAAGATTGCTTCGTCGCCTGTGTCAAGGAATATCTGCGCTCCGTGGGGGTGAAAAGCACGTTGACCAGCGCGTGCACGTAGCAACGCGGCATAGCGTTGAAAAACCTGGGCGCGCTGTGATTTACAGTCAGCAAGTTGGCTTTCGATGACTTGTAAATCAAATTTTTCCCGGTTGATGGTACGATTTCTCCCGGTCAGATGGACGCCTTCCAGCCAGCTTCTTGACCCCAGCAGGCTGTGGACGTAGATGCCCGGCACGCCCACCATGGATAACAATATCGCCTGTGCACATATAAAACGATCTATCTGGGTGGATAATGGCTCGGGAGCGTTTGGGTTGGAAAGCGCGTCAAAGTAATTGATATTCAACTCATAGGGACTTTGACTTCCATCGGCGTTGGATTTGTAGGAGACCAGTCCACCATGCTCCAGCGTGCGCTCTACCAGGTTGTTGATTTCGGTTTCAGAGAGGATGCCGCGCACGGGATTAATCCCAATACCGTCGTGAGAAGCCAGAAAGTTGAAAAAAGTAACTTTCTGTGAGGGTAGCGTTAGACCAGCTGCCCATGTAGAAAGCTGGCGTGCGCTGCCTGTGTGGAAAGAATGCAGAACCAGAGGGGGCAATGTAAAGTTGTAGACCATCTGCGCTTCGTTGTATCCGTTGCCAAAGTAAGAGACATTCTCGCGGTGGGGAACGTTGGTTTCTGTGATGAGAAGGGCATAGGGAGCGACACGATCCAGGATCGAGCGCAGAATCTGGATAATCCAGTGCGTTTGAGGGAGATGGATGCAAGTTGTCCCTGGTTGTTTCCACAGGTAGGCAATTGCATCAAGGCGGATCATCTGTGCCCCGTGTGCAATGTACTTCAGCAGTATGTCAATCATTTCAAGCAATACATCAGGATTGGCAAAGTTGAGGTCAATCTGATCGGCGCTGAACGTTGTCCAAAGATATTTTTGACCTTGGGCTGTATCATAAGGGGTAAGTAAAGGGAGAGCACGCGGGCGTACGACTGTCGAAAGGTCTGTTTCGGGATCAGCGGTAATAAAATAGTCTTGATATTTGGGGTTGCCTTTGATAAATTCCTGAAACCAAGCGCTTTGGCTGGAGATGTGGTTGATAACAACGTCCATCATCAGACGAAAACTGCGTGCGAGAGTTTGTATGTCTTCCCATTTACCCAGGGAAGGGTCTACTTGAAAATAGTCAATGACTGAAAAGCCATCGTCTGAGCTATATGGGAAAAAAGGCAGAATATGGACAGAACTGACGATATCTTTGAGGTGTTTGTGGCAAAATTGTGTCAGCGATTTGAGATGAGCCTGTCCAGGTTGTTGGAACTGATCACCATACGTGATCAAGACAGCATCTTTCTGGCTCAACGGAGGCGGAGTGCTGGGTGAGTGGCTCGCTTGAAACGCTGTCAGACGTGTGGAAATTTTTTTGAAGGTTTGTTTGCCTTTCTCACTGCCATATATTGCAGTAAGGAAAGTTTCGATGGGGTCTAATTCGTCTGGCATGTCATTCCTTCTTTCCAGAAAAGTGCTTTGGCGAAAGACATTGGCGTATTAGTGTGTAGCATCCATTTGCCAATAGATGACCTGCGGGGCAGCATTCTCGGGGATAAGCGAATGTACCTGGCTGATTGGGGCATCATGAACTTTTGAAAGCAGTGTTGCCAGGGCGATCCCGTGAGAGATGATCAATACTCTGCCATTGGGATATAGGTCATTGATGTCCTTAATCGCTGCTTCCACGCGTGCCGCAACTTCGGCAATTGTTTCGCCGCCTGGGGGACGTGATACGAGCGGGTTTTGCATGTAGTCGGCGAGTTCTTTGGGGTATTTTTCGCGGATGGTGGTGAACAACTGCCCTTCCCATTCGCCCTGATTGATCTCACGCAAACGGGGGTCAACTTTGACAGGAAGCCCAAGACGCTCGGCAATAGGAGCGGCAGTTTGTCTGGCGCGCTGCAGGTCGCTGGTGTAAATGGCATCAAATTGTATGCCAGATAACTTGTCTCTCATAGCGATTGCCTGCTCCAATCCTTTGGCGTTGAGAGGCGGGTCGGCTTGTCCCTGATAGCGGCCTTCGATGTTCCAATCTGTTTCACCATGTCTGGCGATCCATAATTCCACCATATCGTATGTTCTGCTATGCAACTGATTGAGCACCTTGTCCGATTTGAGTTATTATCTTTTGTGTGAGTCGATATACTCTTTTATTTCGATCATAGGGGGACGTTCTCGCTCTGCCACTTCAACGACCTGGAGGAAATAATTTCCCTCTTCGTGCCGGATGATTTTCATCGTTTTGTTGACTTCCTCAAGGATTGGACGGTTGAAGCGCTTTTCAAGTTTGCGTAGAACAGCTTGCAGGACAACAAATGACATTTTGCCCAAAGCTTCGAGCGACTGGTTGCGGTGTATACGTTCCAGCAAGTCCACCTGAGCGATTGCGGAAAGACCAAATTTTTCAAAGACGTCTATTAACAAACCAGTTTCAACACCATAGCCGGAGAAAAAAGGCAATTGTTCGAGTGCGGTACGCCTGCCGCCATATTCGCCAGCCAGAGGTTGGATTACGCCGGACAACTCAGGATAGAACAGATTGATTAAAGGTCGGGCGGTTAGCTCGGTTACCCTTCCACCGCCGGTGGACTGGGTGAGCTCCCCGCTTTTTAGAGGGCGTTGATAAAAACCTTTGACAAACTGAATTTGTGGATTGACCAGCATTGGGCCAATGACGCCATAGACAAAATGAGGTTGAATATTTTGGATATCCGTGTCAATCCAGATGATCAGATCGCCTTTGGTAACGTAAAGGCTTTTCCAAAGCGCCTCTCCTTTTCCGCTGCGAGCGCCGTAGTTGGGCAGCAACTCCTGATGGATATACACCGGGATACCAAGCTGCTTGGCAATTTGCCGTGTGGTATCGGTGGAATTGGAATCGATCAAAACGATCTCATCAAGCAGAGGATATTGTTTGACAAGAGTGTCTGTTACAGACTGGATAATTTGCCCAATGGTTGCTTCTTCGTTGAGGGCGGGTAGCGCCAAGCTAATTGTGAGTCCTTGTGCTTTTTTGAGTGCTACCATACGCTCCAGGTCGTCGAACTCATCGGCGTGGTAAGTATTTTCAGCAAACCATTTATCCACCAGAACAGAAATTGCCTGCGCGCCTGCCTGTTCACCCTCAACGCCGGTGAATTGTAAGGGGGCAGACCTTTCTGTTTTGACCAAAGCCAGTGCACATGGGGATTGGTTAAACAGAGTTTCTGCAACTGTGCCTAGACTGCCCGAAGGGAGTTGCGTGGATGCCGCGATGCCTGCAACAAGGAGGTCGCAGTTTTTTGCCTGTTGCAGGATAGCCTCAGCCGGGTTGGTGGAGACCTGCCGCTCGTATCTGACCTCGCTTAATCGCGGGAGGATGCGCGCCAAGCCGCGGAAAGGCGCTTCCAGCATTGTGGGTTGTGTATCCGGCGAGGTTAGGTGGAGAACGTGATTGTCTTTGGCGTGGAGAGCTAGCCCGATCCGCAGGGCAAGTTCTGCGTAGGGGCCACCACGCACTGGTATCAAAATGCGTTCGATGTTCTGCATCCATGGCCCACGCACAATAGCAACATTGTATTCAAGCTCCTGAGCAGCCTGGTAGGTTGAGATTCCCATTGCTTCGAAAAAATCAGGATATTCTAGGATAACCAGGTCTGGTTTATGTGTTTTTAGAAAGGTTAACAAATCGCCCCAACGGTCTACTGAAACCATGACCTGTGTACTTCCTGTCAAATTGTAATTTTGGTTGAGAGAGACCAGCTCACGGCGGAACTCGCGGGCAAGGGTGGCGCCTGTCGAGAGTCTGACTTCATCCTTGACACTGATCAGCCCAACGAGGCTGACTGCACCACCCATACGGCTTGCCATTGACAGGGCAGTTTTTGCCTCCGTGCCCATTGGCATCGGGATGACAACGTTGGGAAAGGGGGTAAAAATGCGTTTTACTGAACGAGCCCGAGATTTCTGAGAAAACATTTTCATCATAGCAGTTCCTCCAGCAGTGGCGCTATCTTATTGCGATAGATGGACTCCCAGGTGAAGTGTGAACGGACTCTGTTCCTGAGGTGGTAGACGGGGTCGGACTTAAGACGCGTGTAGATTCTTTGGGCGACGGATGCAGGCTCCTCGCTGGGGAGGAAATAGGTTGCATCTTCTTGGGCGAGCATGCGCAAAGGGGGAAGATCGGTGCAAAATATGATGAGGCGGCTGATACCTGCCTCTATAATTGGGATACCAAAACCTTCCTCATGGCTGGTCAGGAGCAGGCAGTCAGCCAGTCGAAAGAAATCTGCAATTTCGAGTTCTGTAAGCCCTTGTGGCACATGTTCTGCCAACAGATGGACAGCTTTTTCCAGGTTTAGCTCCTGCCGTAAGGCTTTTAGCTCTTGCAAGTATTGCTCGTTAGCAGGGTTATGTGCACCTGTTGGACCGGTGATGACAAGTTCTGCATCTGGTAGCAATTTGCGTAACTCTGCCATGATACAAATAGCCTGCTCCAGGTTTTTCCGTCGTGTAAGGCGAACAGGGGTCAAGAATAATGGTGCTGCGGGCAGCAAATTCAACTTGTTTATCAGCTGGCGGGTTCTTGTCTGTAAACCCAGAAAATCGGTAATGTTAACGCCGCCTGGAATGACTTCGATTTGACTTTCCGGAAAGTGTATCAAATTGGCGAGTTCCACTCTTCGCGGCTCTGAGATCGTTACATAGCGGACGTTGTGCCAGGGAATGCGTAACAAGTTCCATGGATATCCACTATGAAGCTCCTTCTGATAACCTGGCATACTCCAGGCAAGATCATGGTGCCACAATATCACGCGCGGTTTGTCGTAATTTCGAGTGAATTCATAGATTGCCGCAGTGAGAGCCAGATTCTTGTGCAGTGAAGCCACGTTATGGCATATAAGCGCGTCCTGATCCTGTAGCCGCGCTTCAAGAACTTTGAGGAGTTCATTTTTGAGTTGTTCAAACTCAGAAGGCACTTTGCCTTTGTCAAGCGAAGATTTGATCTTTAAAATCTCGGGGTGAGTCGAATCGAAGCGTGGCTCGACAATTACAGGAATTTTTCTATCCCACGTCTTACCCCGACCGGCGAGAATTTGGACGTCATGACCTGAGCGGCTGAGTTGCGTTGCCTGGCTTGCCATGACAATCTCAACGCCTCCGACAATTGGAGGTGCGGCGTAATGCAACAGAGATATTTTCATCCTATCAGTCCTTACTGTTATTATACTCGAGCAGGGAATGCAAACTATTCCTATGTCAGCGTGACCACGAATTATATTTGTCCAGACGGGTTAGTCCGACGGACTGCGCTATTTGAATAGCATTTTGGTATTCTGTTGTGGTGATTCCACGATTTAATTCGGGGTAATGATGCGCATAGTAAGCAGGGTGATATTGTGCCATGACGTTCAGGTAGGTGTTTTTTGATACTTCTTGTGCTAGAAATTCAAAGATTTGCCTGCTGCCTGCCAGATTATTGGGTAATACAAGATGCCGCACCAGCAGGCCGCGCTGTGCTATCCCGTCTTCGTCAATAACCAGGTCGCCCACCTGACGATACATTTCGCGGATGGCTGCCTGGTTGATATGGGGATAGTTGGGTATCTTTGAGTAACGCCGGGCAGTTTGCTCATCTGCATATTTCATATCCGGCATATAAATATCAAAGATGCCCTCGAGAAGTTGAAGAGTTTTTACAGAGTCGTACCCGCCAGAGTTGTAAACTAGTGGCAACCGTAGCCCTGCTTGCACAGCAATCAATAGCGCGGATAGGATTTGCGGGACGATGTGGGTGGGGGAAACAAAGTTAATGTTATGACAGCCCATGTTCTGTAGTTTGAGCATTATGTTTGCCAGTTCTTGGGCGCTCACTTCCATGCCGTTGTTTGTCTGGCTGATGTCATAGTTCTGGCAATATTGACAACGCAGATTACAGTGGGTGAAAAATATGGTGCCCGAGCCGTTCCATCCGCTTAGCGGCTGTTCTTCGCCATGATGAGGCCCATAACTGCTGACTCGTGCCAGGGCTGCTGACTTGCAGAAGCCGATTTCTCCCGCAAGTCTGTTCACCTTGCATTCCAATGGGCACACTGAACAGTGGTTGAGCAATTCATTGCATTGATTGACGCGCTGTTCTAACTCCCCTGCTTTGTAGAGCAAAACATAGGACGGTTCGTGTGTCATGCTGATTTTTATTGTACACTATCTTAATCGCAGAGCAGATATCTCATAGGTTGATCAGGGTGCGTTTGGCTTGAGATAAGAGGTGCTGCGAAACCAAAGCCACAGAATTTGGGCTATGAAGGCAAGCAGCAACGCCAGCGAGCCGACATAGATACCCGGAAACCGCCCCCAAATTATTCCCAGCAAGTTGACGGCTGTTAGCGTGAGCAGATAGACAAAGATGGATTCTGTGATTCCCCTCGTTTTTTGAGCGTAGATAATCATTCCCTGAAACCAGCTCTGGATCGCTGAGAGGGCAGGCAAAGGCAGAATGAGCCATAGACTGACGCGAGTCAGGGGGACAAGGTATCCTGGGAGGGAAGTTACTCCCTCAAGCCACCAGTTTGCAAGCGGCGTAGCCGTAAACAGAAGTGTGCCAACCAGGAGAGCCAGTGTCAATTGAAGGGTGAAACGATGTAAATGGTTTCTGGAATCGGTGTAACTGAGAAAGGATATCACCACCTCGTTGTAGGCGATCCCGAAACTTTGCAGAATAAACATCACCCCTGTGGATACTGGATATGCTGCCAGTGAACTGATTGCTTCGGGCATACGGCTGAGAGCGGCGCTGTTGATAGACCGCCCGGAAATGCTGAGCAGTGAGGTTAATACAAGCGGGATGTAGAAAGCCAGGATCGACCTCCAGCTAAGCTCTGTGGCCTGTACGGAAGATTTGATTTGTAGTCTGAGTATAGGTTGCACTCGCCAGTAGGTATATGCGGCTTCTACCATCATTCCGGAGGTTAGGGCGCAAGCCCCAATGATGACACCTGAAGAGATGCCCAACAAGTATGCTCCAATTGAAATGATAAGCACAGTAGAAAGACGCAACACTGTACCAATTGCAACGGCCGCGGGATGACCATAGCGGATCATCACACCCTGCAGAAATCGCCTGAGCCCTACTGACCAGGGGATGGGGAGCATGATCATCAACCCCAACCTTGCAGGCGCAATGATCTCTTCTGGCACGCCGAGCACATTTCGGGTAATCAGGTAGTAAAGCGGGGTAAAGGCAATCAGGAAATGACAGATGGTAAGGATTGCTCCTACTGTGTTCATGAAGCGCCATAGACGTTGATAAGAAGCATGGTCTTTGCACAGAGCTGTAGATGCTGAGAGCATCATCAGCGTTGGCGAGAGAAGCAACAGGCGCAAGGGTTCAACCACTCCCCCAAATGCCGCAAGGTTGATTTCTGGTTGTGCCATGCGGGCGATGATGGCGCTGACAATTGGCACTTCGAATGAGAGAAAGAGCCAGCTTGCAGCCAGGGGCAGCCAGGTTAGAAAGATGCGCCGTAGCGAAACATGTTCACTGTCCATGAAGCGTTTAAGGCTGATAGAGATGGACGAGCCAAACTAGAACAATAATGACGACGATTAATATCACCAAGAGCCACCCAATAGCAGCTTTTGGTGCTGCTGGCTGTTTTGAAGCCTTGTCCGGGTATGTGGCACGAATGGAGACAAGCAGAGGCTCTATTTCTTTGGAAAAGAGATGGATGCTATCCTGCAAAAGAACCGGGCAGTTTTTTATCTGGTCGAGGATGGCCGCGATATGGCTGGCAGTTTTTGGATCGTTGGATAATGACCACGCCATCTGCAGCGTCCTGACAAATGCAGGAACAAGAGATTGAAAATGTTTGTTTTGTTCCTGATTGATCATGTCCAGCTTGTTTTGTTTCAATGCACCACCAAAAAGGGAGCTTGAAAAGTGAGAGGGTGAAGAGCTGCTCAGCTTGCTGAATAACTGGTTCTGATATTCGTTCTCTAATCTCTTGATGTGGTTGGAGACAGCCTCTGTCAATGCCCAGGCTGTGTGCGTCTTTTGGTGATGCTCTGAGGGGAGAAGCTGAGATGCGTTAAGTATCTCTTCGCAGGCTTCCTGCAGGCGGGAGGGTATATCGACGTCCATCCGAGCAGCACATCGCCCTTTTCCCAAGCGAGCGATGGCATGTTGTGGGTCAATTTCTAGCATCTGGCGATATAAATCATAAGCAGTTTTATAGTCTTGAAGACTCTCTTGTGCATCTGCCTGTTCCATCAGGCGGGAGATTTCTTGTTCCGATTGATGTTGCATGTGTTTTCTACCTTAACCTATACATTTTGTGTGCGATACCGGTTTATAAGCAGACGAAACGCTGCGGGCGATTTGTGGCATGTGGAAATATATCATAAAAGAAATAAATCTTCCCCCCTTCGCGGCGTGAAGGGGGGAAGCCGATAATCAGAATGGCATCTCTAGCCGCCTAGATAAGCTTTTTTGACGTCAGGATTGGCGGCAACTTCTTTGGCAGTTCCCGAAAGCACAATTCGGCCGGTTTCAAGCACGTAGGCGCGGGCTGCAACTTTAAGCGCCATGAGGGCATTTTGTTCAACCAGCAAAATAGTTGAACCTTCTGCATTGAGCTTTTTGATAATATCGAAAATGGCATCCACAAGCACAGGCGCCAGCCCCATAGAAGGTTCATCCATCAAAAGGATTTTGGGCTTAAGCATTAAGCCGCGAGCGGTAGCTAACATTTGCTGTTCACCGCCGGATAAAGTTCCGCCTTTTTGATAGATGCGTTCTTTGAGGCGCGGGAAGAGGGTGAACACTTCCTCCATGCGGCGTTTTACTTCTGCCGGATTGTTGATCGTATAAGCGCCCATTTCAAGATTTTCTTGTACTGTGAGACGGGGGAAGATGCCGCGCCCCTCCGGCACATGACCGACACCGGACATCACAATTTGATGAGGGGGCATTTTGGTAATCTCATGTCCGCTCAACTTGACGCTTCCATGGCGCGCTCTGACCAGCCCAGAGATGGTGCGTAAAGTCGTGCTCTTGCCTGCACCGTTTCCGCCAATCAGAGTGACGATTTCACCTTCGTCCACGGTCAGCGAAATGCCTTTGAGAGCATGAATATGCCCGTAATATGTATGAATATTTTCCAATTCTAATAAGCTCATAGCATACCTCTACGAAGCTGTCATCTCTGCGATTGCGCCGCGCCCCAAGTAGGCTTCAATGACCTGAGGGTTTGAACGAATTTCTTCAGGCTTTCCTTCAGCGATTTTTACGCCATAATCCATGACAGAAATTCTCTCTGAGATGTTCATGACGACCCGCATATCATGTTCAATGAGCAGAATGGTAATGCCCAACTCATCACGGATGCGGCGAAATAGTGCAATGGCTTCATCGGTTTCGTGCGGGTTCATGCCTGCGGTGGGTTCATCTAGAAGGAGTAGCTTAGGATCAGAAGCCAGGGCGCGGGCAATCTCAATGCGCCGCTGTGCTCCATAAGGCAGATTGCGCGCCAGTTCGTTGCCAACATTGCCCAATCCCACATATTTCATCAACTTAATGGCTTTGTCCTGCGCGCTTTTTTCTTCGTCCTTGAAGGCGCGCGTGCGCAACAGGGCATCAAAGGCGGATTGTCTCTGACGGGGATACATGCCGACAATGATATTTTCGATGACGGTCATGTTGCCAAAAAGGCGGATGTTTTGAAACGTGCGCGCAATATGCAAACTTGTAATTTGATCGGGTCGAAGACCAATTAGGGGGTGCCCGTCAAAGACGATTTCGCCCTCTTCGGGTTTGTAGATTCCAGTGAGTGTGTTGAAGAATGTGGTTTTTCCAGCGCCATTAGGTCCAATGATGCTTACGATCCGTCCTTCCTCCAGGGTAAAGTCCATTCTATCCACGGCTGTCAAGCCGCCAAAGCGTTTAACCACTTTTTTGGTCTCAAGCAGCGCCATTTTCCGCCTCCTTTTCGTTGTTGTTATTGTTCAGCTCAACGAAATGTTCTTCGATGGCTCTTGCTCGTCTTTTGGCGGGAAGGATGCCGTTTGGACGATATATCATCATTAGGATCAGAATGATCCCAAAGACTAAACGCTGGTATTTAGCCGGGTCAAGCTGTGAGGAGAGATTTTTCCAGGCAAAGTTGATGATGGGTATCACCTTGTCGCTTTGACGCAGCTCTCCCAGATAAATAGAGAGATCGGTCAGAATGCCCAGGTTGATGATGACCACAATAGCTGCGCCGAGAATTACGCCGGGAATGCTTCCAAGCCCTCCCAGAATGACCATCGTTAAGACGCCGATGGACTGCATAAAGATAAAAGACTCGGGGCTGACAAACATGCGGCTTGCCGAAAAGATGACGCCCATGATTCCGGCAAAGGATGCAGCTACGGCAAAGGCAATTAGTTTTGTCGTGACAAGGGGGATACCCATGGAGGCTGCTGCCAGTTCGTCTTCGCGGATGGCTATCCAGGCGCGTCCCAGCTTGGAATCGTCCAAACGGACGGTTACAATGATGATTACCACTGCAATGGCAAGCGCTAGAAGGTAGAAGAAGAGGTTGTAGAACTCATTTAACGTGACTTCATGCCCTACGATAGGATTGAGGACAACACGCAGCGCTTGCAGTAGTGGCTCTGGGAGGGTAGGTCTCTGGATGGGACTGATGCCTTGTGGCCCGTTGGTCAGGTTAAGGGGTTTATCCATGTTTGTCGCCAGCAGGCGGATGACCTCTCCAAAACCCAGTGTTACTACTGTCAGGTAGTCGCCCCGCACCCGTAATACTGGCAAACCAAGCAGAATACCCACCAGAAAAGCCAGCCCAAAGCCAAGAAACAGAAAGAGATAGAAGGTATCGGCGGGCAGGAAGAATTTTCCTGGAGGACCGGCTGAGCCCGGGATGGCATGTAACAGAAACATTTGCTGCCCACCAAAGAACCCCCATAAGTACGCGCCAACGGCGTAAAAGGCGATGTACCCAAAGCTGAGCAGTCCGGTGAATCCAGTAAGGATGTTAAGTCCAAGCGCCAGGGCAGCAAATACACATATCTGGAAAATGATCTCCAGATAAAAAATGTTGCGTACCCCGACGATCGGAATAATTACAAAGATAATCAACACCCCCAATACTGCTTTGTACCAGATCTTTGTTGGCAGGTAGTATAAAAGAACAACGGAGGATACGAACATCAGAAAGGCTGGTAATGATCGAGGACTGTTAAACACTAGAAATGAGCTAATTGCCAAATAGACAACCAGGATGATGTAAGGGGTTATTCCTTTTGTGATCCATCCCCAAATGGGTTTTAGCAGACTGGAGATGTTTGTTTGGGTTGGTTTTGCCATGATGTCCACCTCCTATGCCTTTTGACTGACCTGTTCGCCGAGCAGACCGGAGGGACGAAAGATCAGCACAAGAATTAAGATGAGAAAAGATATCAAGTCTTTGTATTCGACGCCAAAGTTTCCCATGGTGAAAACGCCAAGATAGGCGCCCGCAAAATTCTCTACCATGCCAAGAACAATACCGCCCAGAAGAGCTCCGGTTAGATTGCCGATGCCGCCCAGAACAGCGGCAGTGAAGGCTTTAATGCCTGGCATGAAACCAACAAAGGGGTCAATGCGGGTGAATTTTAAGGCATAGAGGACGCCTGCTGCACCGCCCAGCGAACCGCCGATCAGGAAGGTCATGGAGATGACAAAGTTGACATTGATGCCCATCAAACTGGCAGTATTGCGATCTTGGGCGACAGAACGAATAGCTTTTCCAAGTTTTGTGGCGTTGACAAGATAATTCAGCCCTACTAACATCAAAATGGCGACAACGATGACGACAAGCGATTTGATGGGGATATCCAGAATCATTTGAGTGGAAGCTACATTAAAACTCAACACAGAAACGCGTTCATCAAAATTCCCAAAAGTGGGGAAGATACGGTGAAACTGACCGCTGGTTAAGCTTTCAGTTAACCGAATTGCATCTTGAAGGAAGAAAGAAACGCCAATGGCGGAGATAAGCGGCACAAGGCGTTCGGCGCCGCGCAACGGGCGGTAGGCGATGCGCTCGATAAGAACGGCTGTGATGCCTGAGGCTGCCATACCAGCCAGAATTGCCACAAACAGCCATCCAAAGGCAGTTGCGACAGTGATATTGCTGAGTTTTTCGGCGGCATTCAGGGCGAGCAGTAGCTCAACGCCGATAAAGGCCCCCATTGCAAAGATTTCGCTATGGGCAAAGTTGATAAATTCGAGCACACCATACACCATAGTGTAGCCTAATGCAATAGCTGCGTATACAAACCCTAAAGCCATGCCATCTACCAACACCTGGGGTAGATTAATCAGCGTGTATGTGAAGAGGTCGATGCCGTTGCGTTCGATAAGCGCCAAGCTGGCAGCAGATTTGTTTGCAATAAGGGATATTAAAAACATGAGAATTGAGAGAATTACACCTGTCCCAAGGACAAAGGCAACGATTTGTCCCAGAGGACGAAGCAATTCGCGGAGAACGGTAGATTTGATGATTCGTTCCATGTACGATTACCTGAGGTTTTATTGATGTAGAGATTGCGCTATTTGGCATCTGGTCAGCATCTCGGCTCTCTCTTGACAAAGAGAGAGCCGAGATGTTATTTGTCTTGTGCGGTTTACGGTGGCGGTTGAATCACAATGGTTTCAATGACCTTGTTTTCTCCCCATTTTGCAGGATCAGCGTTAACAACTTGCATCACATAATATTTCGCATCCAGGGGATCGCCCTTGGAGTCGAAGTTGATGGTACCTGTGATGCCTTTGAAGTCTTTGAGAGCGCGCACTGCATCTGCAACAGCTGCACGTGTGGGTACCTGGTTGCCAGCCGCTTTGGCGGCATTTTCAATTGCGGTCAAGCACATGTTCATGGCGTCGTATGCCTGAGCAGAGTAGGGTTGCGGCTCTTCGCCGAATTTGGCTTTGTAATCTTCGATGTACTTGGCTGCATCGGGATACAGTGAGGCAGGACCGCCAACGGTGGTGTAGTAAGTGCCTTTCCCTTCCAGAAGACCAGGGCCACCAATCTTGGTCAGATCGGAGGAGTCAAGCCCATCAGGTCCTAACAAGACGCCCATGAAGCCCTTTTCGCGTGCCTGCTTGAACAGGACGGCTGCCTGATCGTAAATGCCGCCAAAATAAATCAGCTCGGGGTTGGCGTTAAGGAGCGGGTTGAGGACAGCATCGAAGTTGGCTTTTTCTTCGGTGCCTTCAAACCCTACCACTTTCATTCCTAGTTCTTCTGCTCTGACCTTGAAGAACTCAGCAATGCCCTGCCCGTAGGCTGTTTTGTCGTGGATGATGTAAGCAGATTTGACGCCCAATTTGTTGGCAAACTCTGCGCCCACCTTGCCTTGCATGTCATCGCGCCCTACGATGCGGCTGACTTCTTTGTAGCGGCGGTCAGTTACCTTTGGATTGGTGTTGGCTGCAGAAATATTTGCCAGTCCGGCAGCGTGGTACTCCTCAGAAGATGGGATCTGAACGCCTGAGTTCCAGTGCCCAACAACGCACAGGATGGCGGGGTCGGACACGATTTTCTTGGCATTGGCGACGCCGACATCGGGGGTTGCCTGGTCATCAAAAGCTACCATTTCAACTTTGAAACCCATTGCCTCAAGACGTCCCTTGTTCTGTTCCAATGACAGCTCAGCGCCATTTTTGAGGCTGGTGCCGATTGCCGACTGACCGCCGGAGAGCGGGCTTTGTGAGGCAACTTTGACAATTTTTTCGGCCGCTTTTTGCTCGCCAGCAGCTGGCGCGCCGCCACCGCCACACGCCGCGGCAAGCATACTGACCACCATCATCAGGGTCAATAAAACGAATAAGCGTTTGGTCATTTATTCCTCCTCGAATTTTGTTATTTTTGAATTAGGATAAAGCAAATCTCTTATGGTTTGCAATTTTTATTTTCTTTTTCTTGACCACCTCCTTACTATTCAAAGGATAAAACGGTCACACTTAGACCTTTTGCGGACGTTTATAGAAAAACTTGGGAGAAGAGAGTGTCAGTTGAGATATGGAATTTATTGACAGGAAGCACTGTCTGTTTGCGGTCTTGATGATTGAGGGGTGGCGAGCATTTCATTGGGTTTACCTCAAGCTGCCAAAGATAGACTTGTGCTTGTATAACTACAATCTAACTAAAAGCCCTATGTTTTGTCATAATAACACAAAACCACCAGCAACCGGCGTTCACCTGCCAAACTGCTCCCCCTGATGAAAATTGTAAGAAATTATTGAATACACAAACATTATAAAAGAGGAAACCTGTTTTTGTCAACTTGTATTCAAAACTAGGATTTAGTTTAATATGAGGTTATATATCTCTACAAGTAACAAATGTCATCAATCAACGTCTGGGATGTATGAGAAGTATAACAAAAAATAGTTGTCTTATCAGGGATTGCTACCTGGAAAAGATTTTTATACTACCTTTAACGTATGATGGTGTGGTTTTGTACTGGTAAATACTATGATTTAAATCATAAGTTTTTGATTCCCGCTTGACTGTGTTTGGTCAGGCGTGGTAACATGACGACGGGGGGTGTTATCCCTCTCTAGTTTTATTAAAATTCAACATGTCAAAGGTTTGCGGAGGCACCAGATGAGCTTAAGTTATGATGAAATTGTAAGCAAGAGTCGGGAGTATACCTTTGTTAGCTGGGCGGCACAGGCGGATTGGAGGCCGATTCCGGCAGTCCGGGCGGAGGGCATCTATTTCTGGGATGCTAACGGAAGAAAGTATATTGATTGGTCGTCCATGCTTGTCAATGTGAACATTGGCCATGGAAATAAAAAGGTTATTCGCGCCATTCAGCAGCAGGCAGAGCAGTTAACCTATGTCAAGCCGAATATAACGAGTGAGCCGCGCGCTGTGCTGGGTGAGATGCTTGCAGAAGTAGCGCCCGGTCTGCAGAAAACTTTGTTTACGCTGGGCGGTGGCGATGCCAATGAAAATGCAATGAAAATGGCACGCTTGATGACCGGACGACAAAAGATTCTTGCACGCTATCGGGCCTTTCATGGCGGTACGTTTGGAGCGATGATGGCTGGCGGCGACCCGCGCCGTTTGGCAAATGAGCCGGGGGTGCCGTGGGTAGTGCACTTTGGCGACCCCTATTATTATCGTAGCCCGCTGTATAAGGGGCGCACGCGGGACGAGGGCGATGCTGCTCTGGTGGAAGAAATTGAGGAGTTGATACAGGTTGAAGGACCTCAATATATTGCAGCGATCATGCTGGAAGGGGTCAATGGCACCAGCGGCGTTATTCAGGGTGGACCGGTGTTTTGGGATGGTGTTCAACATCTTTGTAATAAATACAATATCCTGCTGATCATTGATGAGGTGATGAGCGGGTTTGGACGGACGGGTAAGTGGTTTGGGTATCAGCATTATCCTAACGTCAAGCCGGATATGATTACGATGGCTAAGGGCATCACCAGCGGGTATGTGCCATTAGGTGGGGTGATGGCTTCACCGAAGGTCTCAGCTTATTTTGATGATCATGTTTTGGTGGGTGGTCTGACGTATAGCGCCCACACGCTGGCGTGTGCAGCTGGTATTGCCTGCTTGCAGGTCATCAAAGAGGAAAAGTTGGTGGAGAATGCCGCAAAGATGGGGCAGGTTCTGGAAGAGGGGCTGAAAAAATTGGCAGAAAAGCACCCTGTGATTGGCGATATCCGCGGCTACGGTTTGTTGAACTGTATTGAGCTGGTGAAAAACCGCAAGACACGTGAGCCGCTCAGCCCATTCAATCAGCCTTTTAGCGAGCCAATGAAGAAAATTAATGCATCGCTGGCGAAAAACAACTTGAGCACATTTGTGCGCTGGAATCTGATCTTCAACTGCCCACCGCTGATTATTACGGAAGAGCAGATTAAAGAGGGACTCGAAATCATTGATGAGGCGTTGAAGGAAGCCGATCCATATTACGAAGAGTAACCGAAAGTCTGGCTCAAAACAAAACAAGGGCTGCCTATGGGGCAGCCCTTTGTGGTTAAAACTCAAGCTTTAAGCCAATCGGACAATGGTCAGAGCCCATCACATCGGGCAAAATCCAGGCGTCTTTGACATGGGGTTGTAAGTTCTCACTAACATAGAAATAATCAATACGCCAGCCTACATTTCGCTCGCGGGCGCGGGTTACCAGGTCCCACCATGTGTACTGCCCGCTTTCCTGGTTGAACATGCGGAATGTGTCAATGTATCCGTGGCTGATGAACTTATCTATCCAGGCGCGCTCCTCGGGCAAAAAGCCTGATACTTTGGAGTTTTCTTTGGGACGGGCGATGTCAATTTCCTTATGAGCAGTGTTGACATCGCCGCAAATGACGACCCCTTTTCCTGCGTCTTTCAACGTATCAACATAATTCAGAAAAGCCTCATAGAACTCCATTTTGTATTGCAGCCGCTCCGGGGATTGTTTGCCGTTTGGAAAGTAGATATTTAGCAGAACAAATTGTTTGTAAGTGGTGATGGCAATCCGCCCCTCGTTATCGAATTTTTCGATTCCGAAACCAAGCTGAGCATCCAGCGGCTGAAGTTTTGAGTATGTCAGTACGCCGCTGTATCCTTTTTTTTGTGCCGACGAGATAATTGTGTGGTAGCCAGGTACGTTGAGCAGTTCATTGGGCAGACTTTCTTTGTCCGCTTTGGTTTCCTGGATACAGAGGATATCTGGTGCCTCTGAACGAAACCATTCCAAGAAGCCCTTCTTATAAACTGCTCGGAGTCCATTGACATTCCATGAGAGGAGTTTTAGAGTGTTCATTGTCTTGTGATGTATAGCATGAGCAAAAGATATTGGATGTTTTTATTGGACAACGTCTAATTCATGCATCAAACGCTTTTTTTCCTCTTGTGAAAGGAAAGAAGCCTGAATTGCATTGGATGTCATCTGGTAAAAGTCTTGCTTTTGCAATCCTAGCCCTTCGCGAAGAGCAAGATAATTTTCTTCAATATACCCCCCGAAATAGGCAGGGTCGTCTGAGTTAATGGTAACTGCAATTTCCTTGTCGAGCAATTTCTTGATGTTGTGATCATGAATGGTATTAAAGACGCGTAGTTTGACATTGGAGAGCGGACATACGGTTAGGGCAATTTTATCCTGCGCTAGTTTTTTGACCAACGCTTCATCCTCGATGCAGCGCACTCCGTGATCAATCCGTTGTACTTGAAGCAGTTGTAATGCCTCCCAAATATATTCTGGAGGACCCTCTTCTCCAGCATGCGCAACAGTCAGAAACCCATGACGCCGGGCTTCGTCAAATACTTCTTTGAACTTTGCAGGAGGATGCCCTACTTCCGAGGAGTCCAACCCAACGGCAATGATCCAATCTTTGTAGGGCAGAGCTTGCTTGAGTGTTTGCATGGCGCTTTCGGCGCTGAGGTGACGCAGGAAGCAGACAATGAGTTTGGAAGAAATGTCCAGCTGGCTGAGTGCATCTTGCTGGGCACGGTGCAGTCCGTGGATAACGGTGTCAAAGGATACACCTCGTTCTGTGTGAGTCTGCGGGTCGAAAAAGATCTCGGCATGACGCAGGTTTTGTGTTTTTCCTTTCTGAAAGTATGCCCATGCTAGGTCATAAAAATCCTGTTCATGGATCAAGACTTGAGCGCCTTCGTAGTAAATATCTAGAAATGATTGCAGGTTGGTGAATTGATATGCCTGGCGCACCTCTTCTGCAGAACGGTACTTCAGCGCAATCCCGTTGCGCTGTGCAATTGCAAACATCATTTCTGGCTCCAATGTTCCCTCGATGTGCAAATGCAATTCCACCTTCGGGAGTCGCTGGATATAGTTTTCCATGAAGATCTCCTTATGGTTTTATGAAGTGTTGCCTTTTATTATATGAATTTTGAGAAGATTTGCAAACAAAAATGCCCCAGGAGGGAGTCGAACCCCCAACCAATGCCTTAGGAGAGCACTGCTCTATCCTTTGAGCTACTGGGGCAAGCATTTTTGATTATAGCATTTGCGGATAGTCTTTGGCAAGGAAATCGTAAGCTGCCTGACATGACTCTGCCAAAAAGCCAGTCATGATAGAATTCCAAAAGGTATTGAGAATGTTGTCAGAACTTCGTGATTTAAAAAACATTAGATTGTTCTCGTCCTTATCGGAAGAGGCGTTGAAGAAACTGGCTTGTGTGTCCTCGCGTGTGTGTTTTGAGGATAGACAGGTCTTCATGTGTCAGGGCGATAGCAACACTCCAGTCTATTTTATTTTGTCTGGCAAAGTGCGTGTCTTTCGCTGCAATCCTGAAGGGCGTGAACAAACTTTGAGCGTTTTTGGCGTTGGAGATGGGTTCAATATTCCTACGGCATTTGTGGAGATGCATGCACCAGCTAACGCGGAAGCAATTGGCAATGTGGAATTATTGCGTATAGGGGCGCAAGATTTTAGAAATGTGGTGAGCGAGACACCAGAGATTGCGCGGTTGGTTTTGCGCGATCTGTCTGATAGGTTGTTTTATTTGGCTGATTTGGTGCATGATGTGAGTCTGCGCTCTGTACGCTCGAGACTGGCGCGCTTCTTACTGTTGCAGGCTAAGTCTTCTTCTCAGGTTTCTGTGGGTTGGACAAAAGAGCAGATTGCGGCGCAAATTGGCACCAGCCGGGAGGTGGTAAGCCGTGCACTCCGCTCGCTGATGGATGAGGGCATATTAAGAACGGAGCGGCATAAAATTATCATTACCGACGCGCTAGCGTTGGAAGCAGTGGTAGAGAGTTAAAAGAGATAATATTGTCTGTGACTTATGTCACAGACAACGGGCGGGGGGGTGCTTATACTGGGGGTAGAAAGGTTGATTCCTGTGAGCGATCTCATGATGCCAAGCGTTGATTATAACAATTGCACCCTTTGTGAGAAGTGTGTGCAACAGTGTCCCCAACAGGTAGTTTGTATTGTTGATGGCAGACTTTGTTTTGTCAGAGAGCAGAATTGTACATACTGTGGTGTATGTGAGGAAGTATGCCCAACGGGCGCAATTCAACTGGTATATCAGATCGTGCTGTTGAATGCAGTTACAAAGAAACAAGAGAAAGAGGTAATAAGAGATGAGCGAGTATATTAATAACGCAACCAAACGCAAAGAGCAGATAAAGAATGTGCTCAAGCAATTACACGAAGGCAAATCGCTTGAGCAGGTGAAGGCTGATTTTGCAGATATTATCCGTGGGACTGACGCGGCTGGTATTGCTGAAGCCGAGCAAATGCTGATTGCAGAGGGTGTACCTGTCGAGGAGATTCAGAGCTTGTGCGACTTGCATAGTGCCGTATTTCGCGAAACACTTGACACTCAGATGTTGCCAGAGATGTTGCCGGGGCATCCGGTGTATACGTTTCGCGCCGAGAATCAGGTAGCCATGCAGGTGTTGAAAGGGCTTGGCGCTTCTTTACGGATGTACATGGCGAAACCTGATCCAGGGACATTGAGAAATGCAAGAGCTTATCTTTCCCGTTTGATGGAATATGACTGCCACTATGTTCGCAAAGAAAATCTCCTTTTTCCTTTTTTGGAGAAACATGGTTTCTCGGGTCCGTCCAAAGTGATGTGGGGAGTGCATAATGATATCCGATTACAGTGGAAAAAACTGCGCGAATTACTTTCTGGGGCAGAGCCTGTTGACGCGGACGCCATCTACAAAGTGTTTATGCCTTTGGAAACAGCTATGACCGAGATGTTCTACAAGGAAGAGAAAATCTTGTTTCCGGCGGCATTGGAGCGCTTGACGGATTCTGAATGGGGGCAGATACGTTTGCAGGAATCTGAGATAGGTTATTTCTATGTTACGCCGGGAAACCTCTGGCAGGCGGGGAAGGGGGATGCTGCTCAGGGCGTGCGCTCTGATGCAGGCTTGCAAAGGCCAGCTGAGGTTGTGAAAGCCACCCCGCAAGCGGGAATACCTCTGGATACAGGAGCTTTGACGGCTGAACAGATCAACTGGATGCTGAAAAGTTTACCGCTGGATGTAACTTATGTGGATGAAGAAGACACCGTGCGCTACTTTTCTCAAACAAAAGATAGGATTTTTCAGCGTACAGAGGCAATTATTGGACGGAAGGTGCAAAACTGTCACCCGCCACAGAGTTTGGACCGTGTTCAGCAAATTATTGACGACTTTCGTGCCGGAAAGAGAGATGAGGCAGAATTCTGGATTCAGATGCAGGGAAAGTTCATTCACATTTGTTATTACGCGCTGAGGGATGAACAGGGGAAATACCGCGGTGTGCTTGAGGTAACCCAAGATATTGGTCATTTGCGTTCTCTGCAAGGCGAGAAGCGTTTGCTGGATGGTGCGCCGCAGGGGTGATCTCTGCTGTGACGGGCATACAGAGATAGATTGCCAGGCTAATTGTTCAAGTGGTCAGGTGGCGGGTTTGCCTGACCACTTTTTTATAGAGAAACTCAAATGCTTTTGAGGTGTTATAAGCTTAAATACAGTTTATATGACAATCGGAGTGAAGATATGTCCAAAATAGCAATCGTGACCGACAGCACAGCCGCGCTACCAGCCTCTGCCATCAATGGATATTCCATTTTTGTTATCCCTTTGCAGTTGATCTGGGGAGATACAATATATCGCGATGGGGTGGATATTAAGCCAGAGGAATTCTATGCAAAACTGGAGCGTTCAGAAATCGTGCCGACCACTTCGCAGCCGTCACCAGCAGCGTTTCATGAGCTGTATTCGCGTTTGTTGCAAGAGGGGCATGAGATCTTGAGCATTCACATATCTTCCAAATTGTCTGGCACGGTGGACTCTGCTTTACAAGCAAAGGATATGCTGCCCGGCGCGCCGATTGAGGTTGTTGACTCAGAGGCTACGTCTATGGCGATGGGGTTTCAGGTGCTGCACGTTGCGCGGGCAATCCGCAATGGGGCGAGTTTGAAAGAAGCGAAGGAAATTGCCGAGAATGCCAAACAGAAGGCAGGGGTATATTTTGTTGTGAGCACGCTGGAGTATCTTCATCGCGGGGGACGCATTGGCGGGGCGGCTGCTTTTCTCGGTACAGTGCTTAATCTCAAACCTGTTCTGGCATTGCAAAATGGTCGGGTTGAAGCTGTTGAGCGTGTGCGCACCATGAGCAAAGCAATGAACCGTATGCTTGATCTGGTTGAGCATGACCTTGCAAAGGCGAATCCGTTTGAGTTGTGCGTGGTTCATTGCAATGCGCCGGATGTGGCAGGTATCCTGCGCGAGAGGGTGTCTGACCGTTTTGGCATTTCTGCCGCAGAGCGCATTCTTTTCACTGATGTAAGCCCGGTTATTGGCACACATGCTGGCCCGGGTACGGTTGGGCTGAGTTATTTTAAGGGGTCGGTATAAAATAGCGATTGGTCAGTTCGCTTAGGCTGACGGGGCTGATTTCTGCCGCGATATCGAAAAAATCCTGTGACTTCGCCAGTTTTCCCTGGTATTGTTTGGCATATTCCGACAGCAGATTGAAGAATGCCTCTTCCCCCATAACGTTTCTCAGGTCTTCGAGAAATAAAGCGCCGCGCAGGTAAGTAGCGTTTACATAAGGGCGGTATGCCGCAAATTCATAAATTGTTTTGTTCACAGCGCCTTCAGGTTTATAGTGATGTATTCGGTAGTCCCACCACCATGAGAGCAGTTCTGGATAACGCTGTTCGTAAAACAATTTCTCGCTGTATGTACAAAGAGCTTCATCTAACCATGGCTCTACAGCCGGGTCGTTCCCTACAAGGGCATACCACCATTGATGGGCAGTTTCATGGACGACCATCGAAGCCAATCCGCTGCGCGCTCCACCCGGGGCGTACTCAAAATAATTCCAGTTTAGAAAGAACAGACCGTCGTATTCCATGCCATCCTGGTTTTGCCATTCAACCAGTGTCAGGCTGTTGCGCGGATAGGGGTGGAACATCTCCGAAAACAGGGTTATCGCGTCCGCCATATAATTTAGGGCATTGATGCCAGCCTGTTCATGTTCGCTAAAAACATACGCTGATAGGAGAACCCCGTTCTCGTTTCTGGACAGTTTCTTGTATTCGCTGCTGATAGACAATGTGAAATTGCGCGCTTGTTGAGCAAAGAACGTCAGAGTGTTACCAACCCTTTCGCACGGGGTGCTGGCGGCTATGACTGTCTCTGAGGGGAAATTAATAAGTTGCAACTCTACAGAATAGTCTGCGATGTCATATACCAAGTGCTCTCCTACCAAATGGGGGGGATGCACCAGCCATCCGCTTTGAGGGGAATACGCTGGGAGAACAGGGTACCAGTCAGCAATATTGATCTGGCGGGATGTATACCCTAGTGTTCCCTGTCGCTGAGGCAATTTCAACGTGTATGATATCGCAAGCGTCGCCGTCCTGCCAGGGGGTAAAGCTTGTTTGAGAGGTACAAGGATTGTGTCTTCTGTCAGTGTAAATGTGTTAATGGAGGTGTCATCTTCCCAATGCAATGCGTTCAGTGTGAACATCCCCGGTTTTTGGTTAGCTTCTACGACAAAAAGGAGGTTTTCCAGCGGTAGCGGGTTTTTGTTTGAGAAGATGACCGCTTCATTCACTTCTAATGAGAGGGTTTTGTAGTCTATTTTAGCCTTGATGTCATACTGAGTGGTGGGCAAATGATGAGGTGTAGGGGTTGACGAGGGAGTGGCGGGCGGTGTTGCGCTTGCTGGCGCAGTGGGAGAGGACAGGGCTGTTGCTTGGGGAGGTTGCCAGGGAACAGATGAGGGAAGCGTCGGAGTGCTTACGCCCAGTGTGTCATGGGGCGCTGGTTGGAGCATGCAACCAGCTATCAGAACACATATCAGGAGTGCGTATTTGATTTTCAATACCGAAGGACGTTAACAGCTGATATGATGACCGCGATGAGGGGAAAAATAGCGAAGAAACCAGCTGTAATCAAAGCAGTTGTTTTATATTCTTCTGGGAGAACAAGCAGGAGGACAAAGACAATAATCAGCATGACAATGAAGACAAGCAGGCTTTCGAGCCACAGCTTGATATCTTTTTTTAGATGTTCACGTTTGGCATGTTCATGATCAATTCTTTGAAAGGCTTCCCGCAACTCTTTTTTCTCCTGCTCGATTTTTTTCTTTTCTTGTTCCAGGTTTTGCAGCTCTTCCCTTTGGTTGGGCTTTCCGCTCCAGATTAATTTGAGATCGCTGATGAGTTGCTGCTTGTCGTTATCTAGTTTCTGTTGCTCTTCTTGCAGCTTATCGAGTTCGTCTTTGAGATGCCAGTAATGATCTTCAAGTTCCTGCACACAACTGTTGAGTTCTTTTGCGCTTCTCTCTAAGAGTTCTATTTCCTGTTCAAGACGGGCTTTTACCTGTGGGTTTCCAGCAGTTGATAGTGCATTACGTGCCTTATCAATGTTTGATAGAAGAAACTTCTCGTAGGTTTTTAGGCTTTCCAGAGTGGGTATATCCATGGGGTCTCCATCCCATAAAATGGCTTTTTGCTTTATTTTATGAAGATTATATACGCAATTCTGGTGACAGGCAATTGAATTTTGTTGTTTTAAAAACTCTTTTTTCTCAAGCGCAGGCTGTTTGAAACCACAAAGACGCTACTAAAAGCCATAGCAGATGCAGCTAACATTGGAACAAGGTAGCCCAGCGCAGCTGCTGGTATGAGCAGCACATTGTAGAAAAAAGCCCAGAACAGATTTTGCTTGATTGTGCGAAGCGTGGCACGCGAGAGCGCGATTGCCCGTACCACACCGCGCAAGTCACCGCTTATTAAGACGATCGGCGCTGAGGAGATAGCTACATCTGTGCCGCTGCCAATGGCTATCCCGATATCTGCCTGTGCCAGCGCGGGTGCATCGTTGATCCCATCACCTACCATAGAGACCGCGCCTTCACGTTGTTGAAGATCTTTGATTTTTTGGGCTTTCTCTCCTGGTTTCACCTCTGCCAATATCTGCTCAATGCCAACTTGTGCTGCGATGGTCTGCGCTGTGTGCTCATTGTCGCCTGTTAACATGATCACCCGGATGCCCATCTGGTGTAGTTGCGAGATCGCTTCTACAGAACCTGGTTTGATTTCGTCGGCAATCGAGATAATCCCGCAGGCTGTGCCATCAATTGCCACAAATACCGTGGTATTGCCTTCAGACTGCAAACGCGCCGCGTCGCCTGCTAGGGCGTTGGATGATATGCCATGCTCAGCCAGCATCTCGTGGTTGCCTATGACAATGTGATGTCCGTCCACGTGGGCTGTGATACCATGCCCTGCCTGTGCAATGAATGCCTGAGGCTCTGATAGTTCTAGCTCGTTTTCTCCTGCCTTTGCCACAATCGCTTCGCCAAGAGGGTGTTCACTTCCTTTCTCAGCTGAAGCTGCTAAACGTAGCATCTCTTTTTCGCCGCCGGGAAAGTTTTTTGTGATAATGGCGTTAACGGAAGGCTGCCCTTTAGTGATAGTGCCTGTTTTATCTAGAACCACCGTTTTTACGCTTCCGGCTGTCTCAAGCGCTTCGCTGGATTTGATTAATATACCCATTTCGGCTGCTTTCCCGGTTCCTACCATGACAGCAGTGGGCGTTGCCAGACCCATTGCGCAGGGGCAAGCGATCACTAAGACGGCCACCGTGTGGATCATTGCGCGGGTGAGTGAGGAGATTCCGCTGCCCGGTGATGGAGGGGATGCCAGAAATAGCCAGGCGGCAAATGTGAGCAGCGCGATCAGCACTACCGCGGGGACAAAAATTGCCGAAATGCGATCAACCAGTTTTTGGATGGGCGCTTTGCTTCCCTGGGCTTCTTCGACCAGGCGGATGATTTGCGCCAGCGCAGTCTCTTTGCCAATTTTTGTTGCCTCAAATTTGATTCTGCCTAATTTGTTAAGGGTGGCACCTGTAACAGGACTGCCCGGCACTTTTTCAACTGGCATCGATTCACCGGTAAGCATAGATTCGTCCACAGAGGATTTCCCTTCAACCACCACACCATCAACCGGGATTTTTTCACCAGGGCGCACGATAACCAGATCTCCCACTTTTACCTCATCTACCGGGATTTCGATTTCCTCATTTTGACGGATCACGCGTGCAGTTTTGGCGCGCAGCCCCATGAGTTTTTTAATCGTTTCGCTTGTGTGTCCTTTTGCTCGGGCTTCAAGCAGTTTTCCTAGTTTGACCATGGTGATAATGACCGCTGCAGTTTCAAAATACACATGCCCTGAAAGCAACCCCAGCGTAATGGGTAACGAGTAGAAATAAGCTGCTGATGACCCAAGCGCAACCAATACATCCATGTTGGCTGAGCGGTTGCGCAAGGATTTGTAAGCGCCAGTATAGTATTGCCATCCCACGTAGAATTGAACCGGTGTGGCAAGAGCAAGCATAACCCACTTTAGCCACGCCGAGTGTGCAAGGTGCATAGGTAGAAAGCCAAAGTCGCTTGCCATAGATAAAACGAAGAGGGGGACGGTAAATGCTAAGCCAATGAACAGCAGGCGTTTTTGCTGGTTGATTTCTTTTTGGCGCGCTTTGCCTTCGGCATCCTCTGTATCGCCGCCCATTTCAATGGTGTCAAAACCTGCGTTTTTTATCGCATGGCGAATCTCAGTTTGGGAAATCAGGGTGGGGATATAGCGCACGCGCGCTTGCTCGGAAACAAGGTTAACTTGCGCATGACGAATGCCTTCAAGACTATTTAGCAGCCTTTCTAGTTGCCGCGCATCGTTATCATCGCTGATGTGCCGAAGCATGAGTTCGGCTTCACCTTCGGCAACACCATAACCAGCGTGGTGGATGCGGGAAATCAAATCATCTAAGGTTGCCTCTGAAGGCTCATATTCGATGGTGGCGCGTTCGGACGACAAGTTGACACTGCAAGCTTGTACGCCGTTTACTTTCTTTAAGTTTCGCTCTACAGTTGCTGCGCAGTTTGCGCATGTCATACCGGTGATCGGCAAGGTAATCAATTTGGGTGCAGACATTGTGCCTCTAAAAAGCAGTCATCTCAAGTATAAAATCAGACAATATTTATCTTAATTATACTCGTGAATTGCGAATTTGTCATGTCCATATTGGCTGTCTGAAGTCCTGTTGGTATAATGGGGGTGTGAATCCATTTGCCGATTTTGGACGCTGGCTTGTTGTGATTGGGTTGATCACTGCGGGGGTGGGGGCGCTGATATGGCTTTTTTCTCGGGCGGTTAATATAAAAGATATTCCTGGCACAATACGAATTGAAGGTTCTGGGTATAGTTGTGTGTTTCCGCTTTTGGCGTCTATTGTATTGAGCGTCTTACTAACGGTGGTTTTGAACATTATCACGAGGTTAATGAATCGCTGACACTCCGCTTGAAGTTTGAAGCGGAGGCCAGCTTTGTATGGTCTGGATGAACTCTGCCCTATCCTGAGAGGTTGTCTAAGGGGTGGTTTTTGGCAATGCGGGCATTTCCTTAGACTTTAAACTGTGCAACAGCCTGACGCAGCGATTGCGCCATTTCAGCTAAAGACTGAGCGGAAGCAGTAACTTCCTCAACCTGTGCAGTCATTTCTTCAGCCGCGGCTGATACTTCTTCGATCGCGGCGCTGTTTTCTTCACTGATGCTGGCAATATTTTCGCTTGCTTGCATGACGTCATTTGAATTGGCAGAGAGGCTATCGGTGGCAACTAGATTCTGTTCGACTACGTTGGAGACAGTTTCGATGCTGGCGCTCAGCTGCCCGGAAACGGTCTGGATTTCCTGTGCGGTGATGTAGGAGACCTCGACGGCTTCATTGACGGTTTTTTGAATGCCAGCAATCAAATTGGCGATTTCTTTTGTGGCGATGCTGGAGCGTTCTGCAAGTTTTCGCACTTCATCTGCCACTACGGCAAACCCTTTGCCATGTTCACCAGCGCGTGCGGCTTCAATGGCAGCATTGAGCGCCAACAAGTTAGTTTGCGAAGCAATGTCCTCGATTGTCTCAATAATGCTGCCAATTTGCTGGGAGTGTTTTCCTACCTCTGCTATTTTGTCAGCAGTCTGACTGACTTTCTCTGTAATGCCGCCATGGGATGTTATCTGGCTGGTAACCTTCCCGGCCTGCTCAACGGCTGCTGCCTGGTTACGTGCGCCCTCTGCCAACTTTAACACAGCTTTATTCATTTGCTCGACAATCTGGGCTGTTTTGGCGGTCGATTCGGTTTGTTGAGAGATGCCTTTTACAATTTGTTGAATGGTCGTAGCAATTTGTGATGTTGCCATACCCGCCTGGTCTGAGGATTGCGCCAATTGGTCGGTGGATATGGTGAGTTTTTCAGCGTTTTCAATTACGTTTTGGATCAGCAGGCGCAGCATGTCGCGCGCTTTAATGAGACTGTCGTTGATGCGAGCAAAGTTTTCCTGTATCTCTTTTGTGTTTTCATCTGCCTCTGGTAATTGTGCGATTTCAAAGTTCAATGCCCCTTTTGAAAGCTCTTCAAGGCTGGCCGAGAGAAGCTCAACAGCTTTTTCCTGGTAGCGGCTGGCTGCGAGTAGCTGCGTGATTTCCTGGACAACCTCAATGTGCCCGACTCGTTCTCCTTTTGAGTTCAGAATGTGCGAAGTATCTACTTTGAAGTTGCCGCCTTTCTGGTTGAAGAACGTTTGGGTGAAATTGCGCCGCAGGCGGGCAATGCCGCAGTTTTCAGTATTGCATATATCCGCATTCCATTCGCTACACTGATGCCCAATGACGTCCTGACGTTTCACGCCCAGGAAATTTTCCACCGGGCGGTTGATAAATGTCCAGTTCATGTTCATGTCAGTAACTGAGATTGGCAGGGGGATTGCGTCCAGCAGGGCTTCAAACCAGACGATTTTTTCAAGCATAAAGTGTATTGTCGCGTCGAGCGCCTGCCCGATTTGCCCAATTTCATCGCGCCGGCGGAGGATTTTGTTCTTTTGTTTTTCGTCCAGTGTCCAACGCAGGTCACCCGTTGCAATCACACTCGTCGCTAACGTCAGAGATTCGAGGGCGTTAATACGCGACCCGATGACAAAATATCCCAAAGCCCCCAGAATGAAAGCTATTACCAGGGATATTAGGATGCCCGTTATCATATTTTCGCGAGTAGCGCGGTGTATCTCGCTGAGATCCTGGTTGAGAATCAGACTCCAGCCTAGAAAATCGCCGAGAACACCACCTAGTTTGTTATGGGCTAAAAGGGAGGGGTTGCCTTGAAGATCGGTTAATTTGTCGCTCCAGGGCTGGCTGCTGATGGCAAACTCGGCAAGCCATTGTGGTGCGGGCTGCATTAGCATCTCATCTGAACGTGCAAAAAGGATTGTTCCTGCCTTGTCAAGGAGGATGACGTCTCCAGTCTCTCCCAGACTTATCCTGGAGAGCGTGTCAAAAATAGCTGAAATGTTAACAGTTCCTCTCAGAATGCCTATCAGAGCGCCGTTTTCATCTCGAATAGGAACGCCGATGTTGATGGCGTAAGTTTGTGCCGACTCATCATACGTAACATCATCAACGAAGGTAGTTCCCTGACCAGCGTAGTAAGTGGATTTCCACCAGTCTTCATCCGCCTGTAGGAAATCACCAGTTCGCTCGCTCATTGCGATGTTCAACCCGCGAAGGTCGGTTACAAAGACCTCGACTTCTTCAGGGAAATTTTTTGTAAAGGCTCTCAAATAGTCACTGACAGGATTTTCCTGAACACTCTTAACGAGCGCTTCAGCTTCAGGTGCTTTGTCTTCCCATGCTTTGTCATAGGCGGCTATTTGCTCTTCTGACAATGAGGCATTTTTCTGATTGGCGTTTTTAACGGCTTCGGTGATCGTGGGGGAAATGGCAAGCACTTCAAGATTTCTTGCGTGTTTTTCGATTGAGTCAGTGATTCCGGATAGGAGGATTGTGCTTAATTGAAGCATATTCTCTGCCGCCGTTTTGGTGGAAAACCTTGTGTTGCTCACACCGTTATAGGCTGTGAGGATAACGACAGTCAAAATAATGGCCAGCAGTATCGCTCCAGCAAGTTGAGTCTTAAGCCCAATACCCCGCTTATTTTTTTGAGATGCTGAGTTTTCGGGTGTCTTTGGAGACATTGTATTCTTCTCCTTTCTTTTCTTTGCTACAGATAATTGTTTATCTGTAATTATAGATTATAGGTATTGTGTCTTAAAAAGCAATTTTTTCGGGGATCAGCAACCCTGCTGTGGTTTGATGCGGTAAACCCAGTGGGCAAGAAAGAGCGACCCCAGCAGGATGAGCGGAAATGCGGCGGTGAAAATAGATGCCAAAGAAAAGCGCCCTAAAATTATTCTGGCAATGAGCAAGACCCCTAGCGCAATGAAGAGCAAGCCACCAATGATTTCCCTACGCCAGGCAATTGCCAGAACTGCCATGAGGATAAGAACAGGCACCATGCGAATAGCAAATGCCGTCAGGGCGCGCCAGAATGTGTATCCCTGGTTGAAAGTGTTCAGTGCCAGCAGGCTGATAAAAAGTATTTCCAATATGCCCAGCAGTCTAGGTATCCAGAATAGCAAACGCTCGATGGGCTTTTTCATGGTATAAACGGAATCGCTTTGGTAAGTGTATTTTCAACCAGCAAATGGTTATTAAGCTCTATATATCATTTTACCCTAAACCCCATCCTGCGTTGGTACCCCTGTTATTGACGGTGAATTCCATTTTATGAAGCTTAAAACGTCTGGCTTGTCGGTGATAAGTTTGGCTGTCGGTTTATTGATGGCTTACTCAGTAGCCGTACATTATTTCGTTTGGTTTTCTCGCCCCCGAACGGAAAAAATTGGTATTTTGCTGATCTGTGTTTTGGTCTGCGTTGTCGCAGTCAGCTTAGTGTTGTGGGCATTATTGCGTTGTCTGTCGGTTGGGTGGATATCGCGAGGGGTTTTAGGGCTTTCTCTACTGTTTTCTTTTGTCCTCACCCTGTTTTGGTTGCGCAATTATGCGTTTGTACCTTTTCAAACCAATCATAAACTTGTCATTTATCCAATAAGTACACAGCGGGTTGAGCGATCCGGAGAAGCCCAAGTTGAGTTGCGGGGGATCTTTTTACCGAATGGGCAGCAGGTAAACCGGCAGGATATTACACTAACTGGGCGCTATTTCGAAAATGGGGGTGTCATTTTACTGATTGGTGAGGATTCTGCGACGTATTACCAGGCGGAATTTTTGGGGGACATGTCGGTTGAGTTGCGCAGTGGGCCAGTGTTTGATGCTGCATTGATTGAATGGGATGGGGCGCGGAAAAAGGTAGATGTGTTTTCCGAAACCGACGGTATTCGAAAAATACAGCTTTCAGGCAAGTCTTTTGGTGACCCTAGATTGCCATGGCGCGTATTGGCTTATATGTTGTATGTTGCCGATTTTGTTGTGGTGTTTTTTGCGTTTGGAATTGTTGTTTTTGTGATATGTGCCTGGGGTATAAAAATATATCACAGGGATGGCCTGTTTTGGCCTGTTTTTAGCTTTCTGATTGTTGCCGCAGCTGGTATATCGAAAGCACTGGCGCCTACCGGTTCGTGGGTAACCAGGATTCTTGGTGCAGAATTTTGGTATACCAACGACCCTGAAGGGGCTTATTTTGGCTCCGCAATGCATTTATTTGGTCCTGAACGATACCCACCGTTTGCTGGACATCCGGGTCTTCCATTGCAGTTGCTTTTGTATGTGTGTTCAAGAGTTTTTTATGGGGCAAATGTATTCCGGGGTGCTACAGTGTCTGTGGATGAATTTATTGCCAGACATCAGTCCGATTTTTTTGTTTTCTGTAGTAGCGTCTTAGGATTTATTTTAGTTTTGGGCCTTTATTTGCTATATCTCCTGACGTTGGATTTGACAGCGAGTAAAACAACAGCTCGTCTTTCGTCTGTTGCGTATGCCACCTCCTTTCCCGTATTATTTTTTATAAGCCGAATCTCGGTTGAGTACTTGATGGTTTTGTTTTATCTTGGGGCGTTGCTTGCCGTCTGGAGGGCTGAGCGTGAAGCCGGGTTGAAAAATTACCGACGGGCTTTTATCTATATTATCTTGGCGAGTCTATCAGCCGTCAGTGCTCTATTCACGAAGATACAAATATTGGGTTTATTTCCGGCGTATTTAATAATGCAAATCGTTTTTGATAGATCATGCGACGACACCAAAGTTCCGATGAAAATGCGAGGAATTGGAGTTGCCTTGTTTGTAGTTTTTGCTTTGTTTTTTTCGTGGCTCTTTGTTCAAAAGGTGGATGTGAACTCTTTTTCGGCATATTGGGTAACCTATGGTGGGTTAGAGCATGCGGACTCTTTGGGTCTGATGGGCAAGCTTTCTTTTGTTCTTCGCAGTGGGCTGGACAACTTTTCCACTTTTCTATGCCAAAATTTGTTTCTCGAGTGTGTTCTTGGAAATATATGGTGCATTTCTAAAGTTGCTTCTCTCTCAGAATATGCTTATTTTGTGATGGCAGCAATTGGCTTGGTGTTATATCTTCGCAATAAACCTCGCCATCGCTCACGAACGATCTGGTTGTTGGGGTATCTGTTGGTTACTATGCCAATACTGTTTTATCGTCTTGTTTTTCATTACTGGTTTATTCATCTTGTGGTTGCGGCAGTATTTGTTGGGTATGCTGTGAATGTCCTTTTTTCATCACTATTCAGATTTTTTAAATGGAAAATAGATGTTTTTCCAGTCGCGCTTGCGGGAGTGTTGGTTGTGCATCTTATGGCGATTTTGTTTTTTGTTGACGGGAAATATTTTGACACCCAGTACTATCGAAAGCATGTTTCTCCTTACAAGATGGTGGTCTCTTCGCTTGGGGAAAGTGAGAAGTTTGGGCTGTTGTATGATGGGCGTGTTAGCTCGCCAAGCACATTTGACTATCATGGGGTTTATGAGGTGTATACGCCGCCCAATTTGCCGATCCAAAAAGCGTTGAATGACATATACGTTGCGATATCAATCGAGGATAGCATGATTGATTCTTGCACCGAAGCCGCAAAACAGGGAGTAGATGTGCTTTTAGATACACGCGAAACGCCTGCAAAGGTGATACATTGTCGCTGATTTGCATTTTTGAGCCGGTTGCCAATTTGGTATAATTCACAAGTTATCTCAAAAACATCTTTATCAGGTTGAAACATGTTTCAGAATGTAATACGTGTGGTTGGCGCCCGGCAGAACAATTTAAAAAATATCACGGTGGAGATTCCTCGTGATAAGCTGGTCGTTATTACGGGGCTCTCAGGGTCAGGGAAATCTTCTCTGGCGTTTGATACCATTTTTGCAGAAGGTCAGCGGCGCTATGTGGAATCCTTGTCGGCTTATGCACGCCAGTTTCTTGGACAGATGGATAAGCCTGATGTGGATTACATTGAAGGTCTTTCTCCTGCCGTTTCGATTGATCAGAAGGCAACATCCCATAACCCTCGCTCTACGGTTGGAACGGTTACCGAAATATATGACTATTTGAGATTGCTGTTTGCCAGGGTGGGTGTTCCGCATTGCCCTGTGTGCGGTCGCGAAGTTGTTCGCCAGTCGGCGCAGGAAATTGTGGATGCATTGGAAAAACTGCCCGAAGGGACGCGTTTATTGGTTTTGGCGCCACTTGTCCGGGGAAGGAAGGGGACATATCAAAACGTTTTTGATGAGATTCGCAAGGCGGGTTTTGTGCGGGTGCGCGTTGATGGAAAATTGTACAATCTTGATGATGAAGAAATTGTCCTTGACCGCTATAAAATTCACACAATTGAGGCTGTTGTTGACCGTTTGGTGTTGACAGGTTTTGCTTCCGGGCAAGATGAAACGGATATCAAAGCGGCACGCTCGAGGCTGGCAGATTCTGTTGAGACAGCCTTAAAACTGGGTGAGGGCTATCTCACCGTGCAAATTCTTTCGGAGGAAAATCCCACCGATTTGCTCTTTTCTGAACATTTGGCGTGTCCCGAACATGGTGTCAGCCTGACCGAGATTGAACCGCGTACATTTTCGTTTAATACACCGCATGGTGCTTGCCCAGATTGTCAGGGGCTGGGTAGCCGTTTAGAGATTGATCCTGATCTATTGATCCCGGATGCAGAACGCTCTTTATGTGAGGGGGCTATTGTGGCTGCGGAATGGAGCACCGGGCGTGAGCAGAACGGGTATTACTGGCAAATGCTCGAGGCGACAGCTAAAGCTTATCATATTGACCTGGAGACGCCGGTTAATCAGTTGCCTAAAGAAAAACTGGATATTATCCTGTATGGAACTGGTGGCAAAGAGGTTAAAGTCCATTTTCATGGGCGCAATGAGCGTCAGACGACGGTGAACGTTGCCTTTGAGGGGGTGATACCTAATCTGGAAAGGCGTTATCGTGAAACCAATTCAGATTACATTCGCAGCAAGATCAGTGAGTATATGAGTGATCGCCCATGTCCAACATGTAACGGCACTCGCTTGCGCAAAGAGGTTTTGGCGGTTACTGTGGATGGGCATAATATTGTGGAAGTTACGGAATGGCCTGTTGCAAAGACGCTGGATTGGGTTAACCGTTTAATGGAAGGCGAAGTCTTAACTCAACGTCAGCGATTGATCTCTGACCGAATACTCAAAGAGATTGCTGCGCGGCTTGGCTTTCTGGTCAATGTTGGTCTGGATTATCTGACGTTAATTCGCTCTGCGGCTACACTTTCAGGCGGTGAAGCGCAGCGTATCCGTTTGGCTACGCAAATTGGGTCAAAGCTGATGGGGGTATTGTATGTGCTTGATGAGCCTTCGATTGGGCTGCATCCGCGTGATAATGACCGCCTTTTGAGAACGTTGATGGGGTTGCGTGATCTGGGCAACACGGTTTTGATTGTTGAGCATGATGAAAGCACCATTCGTGCTGCGGATTGGGTGATTGACCTTGGTCCTGGTGCGGGGGAGCATGGCGGCTATCTGGTGGCTGAGGGTCCGGTAGATGCTATTCTCTCGAATTCTCAGTCTCTCACGGGTGCCTATTTGTCTGGGCGGCTTTCGGTTCCGCTTCCTTCTCGACGCAGGACAGGAAATGGGAAGAAGCTGAAGATTATTGGCGCACGCGCCAATAATCTCAAGAGTGTGAATGTAGAAATCCCTTTGGGGATGTTCGTATGCATTACAGGCGTTTCCGGTTCAGGAAAGTCCACCTTGATGGTGGACGTGTTGTACAGTGCATTGGCGCGTGAACTGCACGGGGCACACATGCTGCCGGGAGAATATGACCGTATCGAGGGGATTGAATACATTGATAAAGTAGTTAATATTGATCAATCTCCAATTGGACGAACGCCGAGATCAAACCCTGGTACCTATACGGGCGTTTTTGATGAAATACGAAAGTTATTTGCAGAGCTTCCAGAAAGCAAAATGCGAGGGTATAAAGCGGGGCGTTTCTCCTTCAATGTTCACGGTGGTAGGTGTGAAGCTTGCCAGGGGCAGGGTCAGCTGAGAATAGAGATGCAGTTCCTGCCGGATGTGTATGTCCCTTGTGATGTTTGCCATGGGGCAAGGTTTAATCGTGAGACTTTGCAAGTACGGTTTAAAGGGCTTTCCATTGCAGATATTTTGGATACGACCGTTGAGGCTGGTATTGAGTTGTTTGGGGCATTTCCGGCAATTGTCAATAAGTTAAACACGTTGAATGAGGTGGGTTTGGGGTATGTCCGTATAGGACAGCCGGCGCCAACGCTATCAGGTGGAGAGGCGCAGCGTGTGAAACTGGCACGTGAACTTTCGCGGCGGGCGACCGGAAAGACACTATATGTGCTGGATGAACCTTCAGTTGGTCTTCACGCGGCGGATGTCCACAAGTTAATAGAAGTTCTGCAGCGGCTTGTTGAGGCGGGGAATACGGTACTTATTATTGAGCACAATCTGGATATTATCAAAGTGGCTGATTATATTATTGATCTGGGCCCTGAAGGGGGGGATCGCGGGGGCGAGGTTATTGCTACTGGCTCCCCTGAGGCAATTGCAGAAATAGAAGGTTCATTTACTGGGCAGTTCTTGAAAGCACATTTGCAGGATATATGATAGAATAATTTAGGAAAGGATAATAGATATCCTGATTGAAAGGATGTTCCTTAGCTCCTATGGCGAAAAAAGAATCCCCCCAGAATGTGATTCAGTCATATCAGCGCAAACAACAAATTATGCCGTTTGTGATAGGAAGTTTGGCGGTTCTGTTTGTGGTGATTGGCATCATTCTTCTTGTGGTCTGGTTTGTTGGGGAAGATAGCCCTATCTCTTCGTGGTTTCCGACTGAGACACCGACCTCTACCCTCACTTTTACCGCGACGCCCGAGACCCCCACCTCCACCCCCACAGAAACCCCTACAGAAACGCCGTCGCCTACGGTTACTGAGACGCCTACCCCCTCTGGTCCGTTTCTTTATACTGTCAAGGAAGGGGATACCTGCTGGGATATCGCGGTGAACTTTAAAGTAGAGCTTCCTGTTTTACTGGCAATCAACAATTTCGTGGGATGCCCTATCAAACCTGGAGATACCATTCGCATTCCTGCGCCTGATACGCAGCTTCCAACAGATACCCCAATCCCCACTGGGTTGCCGCGGGGCACCAAGCTGGAATATGTTGTGCGGAGTGGAGACACGATTGCCAGCATTGCTTCCAAGTTTAATGCAAAGGTTGACACGATCCTCAAAGATAACAAGATTACGGATGCCAATAAGATCGAAGTTGGGCAGAAGTTGATTATCCGGGTGAATGAGGTTACCCCTACTAATACCCTTGCTCCAACTTCTACGGCGCCAGTTGGAGAAAACGCAACGCCGCTGCCGCCTCCTGCAGGTTCGGTTTCGTAGCCTGTGCAATTGGTGGAGCAGAGAAATACATAGACAAGTTGGAAAAGGATTTATTGGCTGTTGAGGGCGTTGATAATCTCTGCGCGCACATAGGGTTCTGGCTCAGTTCTTAGACGGTTGAGAAGTATCTGTTTTGTTTTTTTGAGGTGATAATTGCCCAGCGCCCAGGCAGCATGTCCCCTGATGATGGCATCTGGCTCATCGGAAAGGAGCTTGGAAAGCGGGGAAATACATGCGGGATGGCGCAAATTGCCAGCGACAACTGCCAGATTGCGGATGTAGCCTTTACGGCGCGTTCGTGATATGGGTGTTTTTCCGTATTTTTGTTTGAATTCCTGATCTGTTAGCCCAAGTTCTGAGAAAACCTGAGGAAAAAACAAATCCTCTTTTGGTTGTATCAAGACAGGTGTTTGTAGACGATCAACGCGTTTATTCCATGGGCATACCATCTGGCAAATATCACAGCCGAAGACCCAGTTGCTCATGGCAGGGCGTATTTCTACAGGTATCACTCTTCTATGTTCTATTGTCAGGTAGGAGATGCAGCGACGGGCGTCAATAAAACGCTCGGGGCGAATACACTGTGTGGGACATGCTGAAATACATCTCTGGCAGTTGCCGCATCTGTCATCTAGAAATGGCGGGCTAGGCTCCATTTCCAGGTTGAGAAAGCAAACAGATAGAAAAATATATGAGCCGTATAGCGGGGAAATCAGACAGGTATTTTTCCCTACCCAGCCTAAGCCTGCCTGGGATGCAAAATCCTTTTCCATCACAGGGCCTGTGTCGGTGTAATGAAGGGCTTCGATGGATTTTGTGACACCTGCGATTTTTTGAATAGTTTGTACCAGTATTTCAACACGGGGCGGGATGACATGATGATAGTCCTGCGAACATGCATACGCCGAGATGCGCCCCAGTCCTTTTTGTTGTTCGGTAGGCAGATCGTGGGGTTTTGTATAACGCGTTGCCAATACGATCACAGATTGTGCGGAGGGTAGGATAAGCCGCGGGTCTTTGCGCATAGATATAGCGCGTTGATTAGAGAGATATTGCATCTCTGCGTGGTATCCGCCAGTGATCCATTGTTGATAGAATTCTGTGTGCGGAGTGGGCTGGGGTAAGGCAATGCCAAAGACATCAAAGCCGAGGTTGAGCGCCTCGGCTTTGATGTCTTCTATTTGCGAACGGAGGAGGGGCATTACGTTATTCGGTCACCTTAACTGAAAAATAAAAGTTGTAGAAGCAAACCCCGTCGTCATTGTACAGACAATACTTCGCCACGTGGATCCCCGGTGTCCTTGGAGCCTCGAAAAAGGCGATGAAGTCATATTCTGCGCCCCTGGGAACCGCTGCCCGTAGGTGGATGCTGGTATCGGCTGTGGTCATGGTGCCACCCATCCAACGAAAATAGAACTTTGTGTTCCAGTCACGCGCGCCGGTATTTTTGAATACCCATTTGATGTTCAAATCTTGCCCCGGTGTAACAACAATACCATCTGCAATGGATTGGCTGAGCAGCACGGCGGAGTCGGTATAGTAAGTTTTTGTGATGGTGGGTTGAACAACCCATCCTCCACCTGAGCCTGATGGAGCAGAGGTGGGTAACGATGTTGCTGTGGATATTGTATATAGGGTTGGCGTTTCCACTGGCGGCGGGGGTGGTGGAGGAGGCAGAGGCGAGGACGTTACTGTTGGCAGAAGGGCTGCCTCCTGCGTAATTTGGGCAACAACAGTCTGTGCAGCTTGTGTGCGTACCAGATTGATGTCTTCCGTTGGCATCGCAGCGACGGTTGGCTGCGGGGCTACGCTGACAGTCTTGCACGATGTGAGCCAAAGGGTCAGCAAGATCAAGAAGTTTGTCAATAGGATATGTTTTTGCTTCATTACGTTATCCTTTCAGGGCAGTATTTCCCAGGGTGCTTACTGTATAGTGAAGGTTGCCGTATTGCTGGTAGGGCCGAGGACTTTGGGTGCCCATGGTGTAACTTTCCATGTATGATTTCCTCTAGGGAGGTCAACTGTGGAAGTAACGCTACAGGTTGTTCCCGCACAAATGCTTGAAGCCTTATACCAAGCATAGATTTCTCTCCCGTTTGGCCCATCGACCCTAAGCAGATATTCTGTGGCTGAAGACACCTCATTCCACTTGAAAGTAGGTTTTTGGGTAGTTATTGCACCAATTGGGGAAATAAGCACTGGGGCGGTCAATGGCGCCTGTACAATGAAAGAGCCTGTCGAACTCCATGCGCCTTCTGTGGCATCATAGCCGACCTTTACTTTCCATGTCAGATTTCCGGATGGTAGCGTGATAGATGGCGTGACAGAACAGGTTGTGCTTCCACAATTTGCTTGGGTGGTCGTGTACCACGTGCTGATAACGTTGCCAGAGGAGCTGTCTATATTGAGCAAATAGCGTGTGGCATTTTCCACCTTGTTCCAGGTAAACGCGGGTTGTTGTGAGGTGACTGTATTGTTGATGGGTGAGACCAACGTGGTTGCACCAGCCGGGTTGACTTGAGAAGGCACTACAAATTGCGCCGATGAACTCCAATTGTATCCGCCCGAGTTCCAAGTTTGGACCCTCCAGGAATATGTTCCTGGAGACAGTATTGTTGAGGGCTTGACAGAGCAGTTTTGCGTGCCACAGTTGGCGTCAGCAGCGGTGTACCAGTACTGGTAGGTGGTTGTAGAGCCTGTTACCTCAACAAGATACCATGATGCGTCTGAGACTTTTGTCCAGGTGAAGCTTGGCTGTGCCGGTGCATTCTCGCCACCAATGGGCGAAACTAGGTGAACGGAATCTGGCAGGGTGGATACACTAAACGCGCCGGTGTCGCTGACGGGACCATCTCCTGAGGAATTAGAACTTGTAACTGTCCAGGTATAATTCCCAGTGTTCAATCCCGAAGCGGCTTTGACAGAGCATGTGCTTGTGCTGCATACCTGGTTTGAGTCGTACCAGGTATTGATGACCGTACCGCTGCTGCCATTTACCTTGAGCAGGTACATGGTCGCTGAACTGGACCTTTCCCATGTAAAGGTGGGTGTGGCGGTGGTGGTAGCGCTGTTGATGGGTGAAATCAGCTTGACTTTGGCGGGCGCTGTTACGACTGTGAATGCAGCACTGGAAGTTCCTCCGTAACCGCTGCTCGATGTTGTACTGGACGTCCAGGTCTGAATATGCCAGGTGTGGTTGCCAGCTTCCAAAGGAGTGGAGGTCAAAGCGGTATGAGCGACGAAACATGTATCGGTGCCGCAACTGGCTTCTGCGGCTGACATCCAGCGACCAAATAGTGTGACGCTGGAGGCATCCTGCACGCGGATATAATACCAGTCGGCAAGGTCAACCGGCTTCCAGATGTATACGGGCTGGGTTGTGGAAATCGTACCGCTGGGAGAAACCAGGGTGGCAGCTCCTGGCAAGCCTGGTATTTTGAATGTCCACACAAGTGAGTCGGTAAATCCAGCTGCGTTGTATGTGCGGACGCTCCAGTTGTAGTTCCCTTTTCCCAAGCCGGAGATGGATACTGAACAGGTTGAGCCAACAGCCGTACAGCCTGCTTCAGAGGGTGTTTTCCAGGATTGTTTCTTTATGTTGCCAAACGAATCTTTTATTTCTAGAAAGTACCACAGAGCATCATTGACATAACCCCACTGGAAGGTTACTGGCGAGGCAACGTTTGTGGCCCCATCTAGCGGTTGGACTAGCGTAGCTGCGCCGGGCCCTACACCGACTGTGAAAGTGTCGGCGGCGCTTCCATTGCCCGCGGCATTAGTGGCTTCGATTTCCCAAGTATATGGTCCAGCAGCTAGCGGGGAGGATGATGAGAAGGGAGCAACGTAGCAAGTAGAAGTGTCGCAATTTGCCTCTGCTGGGGTATATTCTCTGGTGGTTACGCCACCGCCGGTCACAGTCAGTGTGTATTTTGTGGCGTAGGGGACAACTCTCCAACGGAAGGTGGGTGTGCCGGAAGTGGTTGTTCCAAGCGGGGAAAGCAACACTGGGGCGGGTGGTAAAACCAGGGCAAATTGTTTTGGGGCGCTCCATGTTCCGTTGCCGCCTATAGAGTTTGCTGCCTGCACCTTCCAGGTGTAATTTCCTGATATTGTAAGGGCTGGGGCAAGCGGGTATACACAGGTATCTCCTGGGGCTGAACAGTCCACCCATTGGGTAAGGGTGGTAAACCCACTTGGGCCCTCCAGCATCAGCTGGTAGTTGGTAATGCCAGGTACTTCATACCATGTGAATGAGGGGGTTGGGTTTGTGATTTCGATTGACGATGCGCCAGCGGCAGGGGGGTCTATGAGAACTGGCGCACCCGGATTGGCTGGGATGACAAAGTACTCTGTGTCGCTCCAGGGTCCTGACCCAAAAGCGTTCCATGTCATCACCTTCCAGGAATGTGTGCCGGGGCTTAGAGCAATGGTAAGATCAATGGTAAATGTGGGTGGTGCAACCGATCCGTCGAAGACCAGGTTATCCGGGCTGAGCCACAGGTTGACCTCGATGCCGTTGGGCCCGTCGATCTGTAACAAGTAAAAGCTGGCATCGGCTACCCATTCCCAAGTCAGCGTAGGTGTGTTATCACTTGTCGCGTGGGCAATTGGTGAAACAAGATTTGTAGCGGCTGGTGTGGATGCAACGGTGAATGCACCAGCGACGCTGGGGGGGCCCGCTGCGCCACCATTTAACCCTTCAACTGTCCAGGTGTAATTGCCGCTGGTTAGTGAGGTTGGGGGTGTTACCGAACAGTTTGTGGCGCAATTTGACTGGGCGGTGGTGTAAGTGAGGCTATATACATTCTCACCAGAGGCTTTGTTGACCGTAAGCCGGTAAGAGGTAGCCAGTGCCACCTTTTGCCACACAAAAGTGGGTTTGTTGGTAGTGGTTGCGCCCAAAATGGGTTGAACCAGTGTTGGCGCTGCTGGAAGGGAAGATACGGTGAACTGGAATTGCTCACTCCATGGCCCCAGACCGGAGGTGTTCCATGTCATGACTTTCCACGTGTGGACGCCCCCTTCCAGCGTTATGCCGGGTGTAATACGGCATGCGTTGGTATAGCCGGGAACGGCAGCACAGCTGGCAGCGCTGTACCAGTTATTGATGACTGGAAGACCGTTTGGCCCGATGACCTGTAGGAGATAATACAAGGTGTCAGTAACCTGATAAAAGTCAAAGGACGGGGTTTCATTTGAGAAGCCGTTCTGCGGCGGGCTGATCAATGTGGCAGTAGCGGGATTGGCAGAAACCATAAACGTACGTTCGCCAACTGGCTGTCCGGACCATAACCCCGCCTTACCGTTGTTCCACGTCTGGATATCCCAGGTGTACTGTCCGCCAGCCAGAGGAGTTGTCAGAGTAATTGAACAGTTGTCTGTTCCACAGTTTGCTTCTGAAGTCGTATAGAATTTGTTGAAGACGTTGCCGGACGAACCGTCGATGCTCAACAGATAGGCAGAAGCAAGCGCCAATTTTTTCCAGGTAAAGGTTGGCGTCGAGGTGGTGTATACTACATCGGGTGGGGTGCTGAGGGGGGAAACCAGCGTAGTAGCTGCCAATGGAACAGCATCCACCTGCACGTTAAACTGATTGGTAGTGCTCCACTCGCCTTCTCCGCTGGCATTTTTGGCTTTTACTTTCCAGGTATGCTGTCCGCCTTCAAATGAAACAGCTGTAGCATCATACGTGCAAGTGCTATTTGGCGCTGTGCAGGTCAGGTCTGCGCTTGAAAACCAGTTGTTGATCACATAACCTGAGGGACCCATTACCTCCAGGAGATATGAAGTTGCACTTGCCACGGAATTCCAGGTAAATCTAATGTTGTTATAAACCCACTCTGATCCATTGACAGGTTGTTGAAGCACCGGGATTCCCGGCGGTGCAGTTACAACAAAACTTCTATCTGCAGGAACTGTTGCCCAGCTGCCAGGCACGTCTTCATTCCAGGTCTGAACGTTCCAGGTGTATAAGCCTGCAGCCAGTGTTAAGGTAGGTGCAATGTTACATACAGCAACAGATGGATCCGAGCAACCACATTGGGTAGCAGTATAAGATTGATTCAGGATGGCGTTGCCGTCTTCGTTGACAATACTGAGCAGGTACCTGGAGGCAAAATCAACCCTTTCCCAGGTGAACGCCGGGCTGGAATTTGTGCTTTGCCCGTTAATTGGCGATAACAGTTCTGTTGCCGCAGGCGGTACAATTGTCTCAAAAGGTATCGTCGTTGACCAGGAACCAGCCACCGAGCTATATGTTTGTACACGAACCTTGTGCTTTCCACCTGGCAGGAGAGAAAGGTCAATGCTTAATGAACAATTCCCATTGCCCGCTAAGCTATAACCTGGATTGGCAGGGTCTTCGCACAATGCCTGTGTTGCGGTGATCAACTGCTGAAATTGCATGAAGTCGGTCGCTGCGTCGTCAATACGCACCAGGTAAGATGATGCCGCTGCGATACCGTCCCAGCGAAAGGTGTGCGGGGATAGGGGCAGTTTCTGGTTGTATGTTGGGGAACGAACAGTTGTAGCCGCCGGGGCGGTTTGCGCCTCAGCGGTCTGGATGCTTGTGGCTGTAGTTCCCAGCAACAAGACAAAGATCAACAGAAAGCTGAAAAGCCTGTAGATTATCATTTTCTTAGGAAACATAACATCACACACTCCTGAATCACAGCCTAATTGTATTTATCTGTAGGTGGCATCTATAGATTTCAAAATCGCAGCCAGGTCTATACCATTGACAAAGTCCACCATCCCTTTTTGGAAAGCCTGGTTTGTTTCTGGTGGTAGAAAGACCGATGCCGGGTAGCGCACAATCTGTGCATTGATAACCAAATCAGCCAGTGCCCTCTCAGTTTCAGAAGGGTAGGCGTTTTTGTCTAAATCTTTGTGCGGGAATAACCCCCCGCCCAGTTTCGCCCATTCAGCACCAGCATTGCCAGTAGCGAGAAATTCCATAAGCTTGCGCACTTCGGCTCTATCGTTGAGCATCACAAACATCTCGCCGCTGACCAGAAGAGGGGTGTCTGTCCCTTGCATGGTGGTGGGCAAAACAAAGAACCCTGCCTGGTTTTCCATTTCGGCTTTTACCGTTGCGGGCAGTTGATGGTATAAAGCGCTCGTCTGGCGGCTTAACCAACAGGAGGGCGGATTTGAGAAAATCATTGCTAGAGCGTTAGGGGCTGAGGTACTCAGCATATCAGATGTCCCGCCGTATACCATTTGTGGATCAAGCCAGATTTTGCCCAAATTATCAAATGCAGTTTGCACCTCATTGCTTTGGAATGACAATTGATGGGCTGTCCATTGGTCGTATTGCTTAATGCCAACGGTGTGTAGGAAGACATCTTCCAGCCACTCTGTAGCAGGAGTGCTTCCGTAATAGCTGTCTGTTACCAGCCCAATACACCAGGGAGAGATGCCTTGGGCCGCCATCTGGGCAGTCATGGTTTCCAGTTCCTGCCATGTGGAAGGGGCGGAATAACCAGCGCTTGAAAATGCAGTTTTGGAGTACCAAACCAGACTATGGGCGTTTACACGATATGGGACGGCATAGACACGACCTTCAAGAGAGGCCATTTGTTTCCAAGCAGGAGAGTAGTTGGCGTCTATTTGTTTTTCGATTTGTGCCCACAGTGGCTTGATGGCGCCGATTGTGGCCAAGTCTTTCAAGATAGCCGGGTCCGGCAACATGCTAATATCTGGAGTGTCTCCAGCATCGATACGCAGCTTGAGCAGGTCTGAAAAATTAGAGGCGCTTGAATAAACAACGTCAATCCCTGTGGCGTCTTCAAAAGGTTTTAGGGCGATATTGAAACGCATCTCATCTTCGCCCGTGAGCGTGCCGAAGATCGTGATGACACCAGTATCCGTTGCAGTTGGGATCACCACAGGGGTGGCGACTTGTGGCGTGGGTCTGGAAGTACTGGCTGGCAATTGCGTTTGCTCAGAAGGAGGTGGCAATTCTGGCGTTTTGGTGTTCTCCTTGCTTTTGCAGCTGCCTAATATAAGGGCAAGACAACAGACGACGCAAAGCGACAGCGTTAAGACCTTTGTTTTCATGAAGTCAGCAACTCCGTTCAGGACGCAGGGCAGACATACGTCCCCGAGAAACCGCCATCGGCGCCACAGGTATTTACGGAACAGAAAGTAATCGTATCAGCCTTTACCTGCAAGGCTCGTGCGGCTAAGAATTCTCGGCATGTATTTTGCTCTGATGAGCCTGGAGCGTAGGTATTGGGATCCTGAACACAGCACAGCTGAATTTTATTGAGGGTTTCTTTGGTGGCAGTCTGCGCCCATGCGGTGGCCGTCCGTTCCTGGTCGCCGATATCCTGGAACACGTTGATGGTGACATTAAGTTCGTAGAAAGGTTGAGCCTGATCATTTTTCAGCACCCACACACTTTTGAAAGTGCCTGTGGTGCCACTGGTTTCCATATCAACAATCACCTGGTAGGTTTCGTTTGGCAATACATCATTGCGGAAGTAGTAGATGCGCGGAAAGCTTGATGGCCCAATACGGTTGCTGGTAGAGGTATCCCAGAACTCGACGTAGTAGCCAGTAGTCCATTTGTTCGTACCGATATTGCGAATTTCCCATATTGTGTCAAAGCCATGATATGTGGGAAGGGAGGTGCCATCGGCGGGCGTTTGTCCGACGAACTCCACCTTATCCGCTTTGGAGGTTGCTGGAGCAGCTGGCGTATTGGTTTTCAGAACAGGCAAGGTGCCGATAACCGGTGTGCCAGGAATGGCAGCGGGTAAAGTGGCACCTCCCAGCGGTTGAGGTGAAGCCAGAGGAGTGTTGGTTTGCATTTGCGCCATGACAGTTTGCGCTGCCTCAGTGCGAATGAGGTTGGGATCCTCTGATGGTTGGGCTGCCGCCTGTGTCAATTGGGCTTCGACAGTTTGTGCTGCAGAGGTGAATATAAGATTGGGATCCACCGTAGGGGATGTGCCGGGGCGTTCGCAGGCACTGACTCCAAGAAGAAACATGGTGACAACAATGAGCCACCGTCTATGTGTCTTAGACAAACAATTCATCGTTTTCCTCCATAAGCCGTGAGGCGTATTTTTATAAGTAGATTTTAGATTCAAGGAGATTGAATGATTACCTCTAGTGTGAAGAAGCAGAAGGAAATTCCCTCGGCATTCTGCAAAGCCCACATGCTGGTGTACTTTCCGGGTGTAATGCCTGTTTTCATATCGGCAATGGCACGATATGTCTCTCCGGGGGCTACGGTGTTGGTGAGGAAATATTGTGTGGGCAATCCAGCTCCAATTCGATCGCTTCCCTGCACATTATACCAAACTAGACGGTAGAGTTTATTCCAGGTTGTGCTGCCCGAGTTCTGTAATGACCAACTGGCATCGAACGAAAAGTTGGTGGAATAGATTAATCCGTCGGGGGGATCCTGGCTTACGTAGGTGCATTTATCGGCAGTCTGGGTGCTGCCAGAAGGGGTATTTGCTAGAGTTGGTATGATGGGTGTTGTTTGTGTGTTTTGCGGCGGCAGAGTGGTGTCCTGAGGGATTGGAGGAGGCGGGGGGACAGTAGCCCCTCCGAGCGGAGCAGCTTGATTTGCCTCGGCAGATGCAGTAAGCAGGGGCGGGGGCGGGGGAATTGAATCTAAAGGAGAAGAAGATGGTGTTTGGACTTGCTCCTCTTGAGATGGGGCTGGAGCCTCAGCACTAAGTTGCACGACGATGGTCTGCGCGGCTGCAGTATAAAAGACATTGACATCCTGCGTGGGTTGTGCTTCTGATGATCCACAGGCACTTAAGGTAATGGCTATGATGAAAAAGATAATCTGCAGAACCTTCCGCCAGTCAGGCTCTTTTACAACGTGCAAAACAAACATGGTTTTCAGGTATAGTCTCCTAAAGATGTTTAATTGTCAATTGGTTTGTGTAAAATGTCAAGGGAGGATTAAGGGTTCAAAAACGCATCGGGTGATGGTGTTGGTGGGGGAGAGTTATTAAAGCCTTTTTCTCCGGTGAAGGTAAAATAAGTAATCGCGCCAGGGTTTATGCGGATTTCATTTGTGTATATATCATCAAAATACTCAATGAAGAGGTAATAGTCTCCTGCTGGCAGGTCACCAAGTACGAGATTCTCTTGGTAATAGTCGTCGCTATGAATAACAGACTGCCCACCATAGCTGATCACGTACCACTCATCCCCGCTTTGCTTTGATCGAACATCAACCCGTTGACCACCGAGGAAAGAGCCGTTGGTATTTTGCAAAAGCCCTACCAGGACTCCCCAGCCTTGCGGTGGCACAATCCATAATTCGGGGTTGCGCGAGGTAAAGAAAGAGTTGTTTGCAATTCGGACTTCAAAATGAAGGTGTGGGCCTGTGGTTTTCCCGGTGTTTCCCACAATACCAATAGGGTCTCCTGTGTTGACTCTTTGCCCCACAACCGCATCCACCCGATCCATGTGCCCGTAGATGGTATATAAACGTCTTCCTTTGTAGCCAAAGTCGTGTCGAATGGTAACCGCTAAACCGTATGGGTCATTGGGATCATTTCCCCCAGAAAACACACCGTATCCGGCAGAAATCACCTCACCTGGACCTGCGGCAATCACAGGCGTTCCTCTTTTAGCGACAATGTCGATTCCGGAATGAACTACGTTTTCCCAAAACACTCCACCATAGCGATAGTTTGCCAATGGCCAGTTGATTTCATCCGCTGCGATGGGGCGCTTGAAGTAGAAGTGGTCATAAGGGCCAAGAGCAAAGGGCGCTTCATACAAAGGAGGACGCCAGAGTGAAACAGGGGCTTGTGCTGGTTCAGGAAAGGTAAACTCAAGAATTTCTTCAGTTTGGGAAAGGTTTTGTGTTGGGCTGGGCTTAAGCCTTTCGTCTGTTGGAAAAAGCGCAGGCTGTGGAGTTTCGGTTCTTGTTATTTGGTCTGCGGAGCTCTCGGCAGTGGAAAAGCTTGGGATGCCCGTTGCAACGGTTGTTGAGGTACATCCAGCGGAACAGAATGCCAAAAACCAGAGGCATAAGACTGTAGCAGTAATTCTGAGGTTCATAAGAATGACAATGATTGCTCTATTAGGGCTTTGCTGTCCATGTTGGGCGGGGTGTGCTCGTGGCAGACGGTAAAGGGGTGGGCGTAGAGCTTTCGAACACGAAATCTTTGGGCGTTTGGGTGGGAGTTCGGGTTCGAGTAGGCACGTAAGTGGCTGTCCACAATAGTTCTGGAGGATAAAGTTCAGACATTGCCTGATCCCAGGTGAGGTTGTCACTGATGACAAATTGGTTAAAGCGTGCTGCGGGGTAATAAGCGCGCCACTCAGATAACGCCGGTAGCCTTTCCCAGCCATATTTGCGGGCTAAAGCGGTGAAGTCAATATAGTAACCCGACGGTGCGGGCAGAGGACGCCCGCCGTTTTCATAAAAGTCTGGGTTTCCACTGTATCGGGCGCTCATGTCCCACACACTTTGTTTGATTGGTTTACCCTGTGATCCGTCCTGGTATCTGGTTTTGATGTACAGCCGCCAGTATACCTGAGCGTTGATGTCTTCTCGGGCGAGGTACATCCAGCCTGCTTGCAGTGGGATTGTATTGATTTCAATTGCACGCCCGGTAAAAAGCCAGTTTTTCTGCATGTTGGGCGCAGGAGGCTCGGTAAGGGGAAGATAGGCGTTTTCAAGGTTTTCTAGAAAATTCCAGCCAAGCAATATTTCTGTCTCTGCTTTGAGGCTGGCAAAGGCTTCATCTACCGCATCATGCAGGAAAGGGTAAGGGGCTCTTATATTATTTAACTTGGAGACGCTAAATCTTCCTACGGACGATACAGGATTCACAGAGAGGATTGGCTGCCATAAAGGAGCGGCTTGTGTATTGGCGTCTTTGTCAAAAGGGTAGTCTGCCATAAGATTGCCTATTTCCCCTGATTTCCAGTCTATGCCATTTACGTTGCCTGGCAGTCGGGTGGGGGGGAGATAGATCGAACCATCGCTAACCAAATAACCAGCCAACAGGGTCTGATTTGGATCAGGTATCTGCGCAAGAAGGATATCGCCCATGGGGCTCCAAACAGGCTTCTCCCCGCTTCCAACCTGGCGCGGTGGGTGGTTTGGGTTTTGAGAATCCCAAATTAGCAGACTGGTTTCCCAGGTGTTTTGAGCAGACCATGCTAGAAAACGTCCGTCAGGTGACCACACTGGATGCGTATCGCTGTGTGTTGCATCCCGACTGATGTTAATCAAACGATCTTCTGTTTTATCCAGATCAGCCAGCCATATTTCCTCTTCGCCTGTTCTATTTGAACAAAAGGCAATTTGCCTGCCTTGTGGCGACCACACCGGAGTGATATCCTGTCCGGGGTGGTCGGTCAGACGCACAGGGGGCTGATTTATGTCTTCAGCAGAGCGGATAAATATTTCAAGGTTGTTATCAATATAAGTTTCGTGTGCAATAAATTTTCCATCAGGAGACCAGCTTAACTGACCCTCGTACTCCGGGCTGTCGGTTACCCTCTTCCACGTATTGCGCTTGATATCCAGGATGTAAATATCCCAGTATCCATTGCGTTTCGAACTCATTGCGATAGCGCTTCCATCGGGTTTTATGGCCGGGTATTCGTCATCCCATTCACCTTTTGTGATGCGTGAAAGAGGTTTGTATAACGGGTGGAATGCAAAGATGTGTGAAAACATTCCATCCTGCATGGAGAGAATGACAAGACCTTGATGCTGTAGCCCTTGTTGTGCGGATAGGCTAAATGTTGGGGACGCGGCAGAAGTCCTAAGCGGGCTTACTGGAGGTGCTTCTCCAGAGCCTGTGGTTTGCAGCGCGATGCTGGGGGTTTGGGAAAGGGTGTGTGTAGGGGGTGAGACTGGTTGTTGGCGAAATGGCAAAAGAAAGTATAGAGCAGTAATGGCACCAGCGATAAGCAACACAGCCAGTAGAACCCATACAACGCGGCGTTTTGATAACATGTGGACATTCTAACATTCATAATCCCTGAACGTCAATAATTAGAGTGGATGGTATAATTTCGGCTGTATTTCAATTGTGCCAGGTGGTTGTTTTATGTCGATTTTTGCCCGTGTGACCAAGTGGGGATTGCTCAACAAGGAAGCAAACGGCAAGCGCGGGATGGCCTTGCCGTTTATTTTCATGGTCGCTGTGACAAAAATTGTGGGGCTGGTGGCAACTTTTTTGCTTATTGTTGTGTCAATTATGATGCAGTTTGATTACTTGACGATCGCTACCGGTTTTCGGTTTCCCGTAGTGCATTTTGATCATTTTCAAAAGTTTGGGTTGAACCTTGAGAGCTTTGGAGTGGCTTCAAGACCGGCGTTTGAGGCAAGCCTTACGCCTTTTCTATCTGCATCTGCCGGGCAGAGTAGTCTACCTATACAGGTAACTTCAACCCCTTCTTTTCGACTCAGCCCAACAGCAATCGCTACACAAAAGCTTTCTGACACAGCTACAATAGCGCCTTCCTCAACGCTGACTGCGACGCTAACCCTGTCGCCAACTTTGACATTGACTCCCAGTATCACCAGTACACCTACAATCACTCCAACCGCGACTGTAACACCGTATGTGCTTGCGTATGAGGGGAAACTGCACTCACCTTTGGCAGATATCAGTTTTCCGGAATTGTCTTCGATTGTTTCACAGCCATATATACGGATTTATGAAGCACGTGATACCGGTCATTATGGGGTGGATTTGGGTTCTTACGACTATAAGGGGAAAATGATTTATGATTGGCCGGTCATGGCTGTGTTCGCGGGCAGAGTGGTTTCTGTGGTTAATGACAGATTGCCGTTAGGGAATATGTTGATCATCGAGACAACGTATGATGATCTTCCCCAGGAAGCGCGCAGTTTGCTGGGTATTCAGTATGGTGAGTCGCTTTATCATCTATATGGGCACTTGATCCAGCCGCCAGCGCTTAAGATTGGAGAGAGGGTATTGTGTGGTCAGAGGATTGGCGCAGTGGGAAAGAGCAAGACGGTTGAGGCACATTTGCATCTTGAAATGCGGATAGGGACACCCAATGTGGTATTTGATGGTATGGCTTATTATGAGACCAATGCCACAGATCAGGAACGAAACAACTATGAACGCTTCAGAATGAGCGGCGAATTTCGATCTTTTGACCCAATGATCATTTTTGCCCAAATACAGTAACCAGTTTAGACATGGAACAAAAATCAACCCTGATGCCTTTGTTTGTGCTTTCTTTTTTGTTTGTCAGCGTGATTATCTGTATTGTTTTTTTGTATTCATCTGCTTTGTTGGGTGCAGCCTTTGGCTATTTCTGGTTTAAGAATGTCTGTGGGCAATGCCCGCAGATCACAATGACCCCCGTCGTGGCTTTTCAGCCAGGTTCTTCAATGACTCCAATTGCCAATACCGCAACGATCACAGCGTCTCCATTGCCTACCCAAACCCCTGAGCCTTCTCATACTTTTACGCCTGTTCTAACCACGTTTGTGCCGGATACTCTTACACCAAGTGTAACAAATGTGCCCACCAACACTCGGGATGCTATGAGCGTGACGCAAACATGGTCTGCCGAGATGACGCAGCAGGTGATGAATATGATGGAATGGCTAAACCAGCTTTACCAGAGAGGCAAAATAGGCAACTTGAATGGTCAGTATTATCGGCTTCCCAACTTTGCGGATGAGGCTGTTGAGGTGGGCGCGCTCCGCAAGGTAGAAAGTGGATATACTGCAAGGGATTTTGTTTTACGCGCTGATTTGGTGTGGCAGGTTGACGGTAATCAGGGGGATTGGGCGGAATCTGGGTGTGGAGTGGTGTTTCGTGAAAACGAGGCGGGGGGGTATTATTTAGTGTACTTGAGTGCCGATGGACGCGCCCGTTTGAAAAGGTTTATTGGTAGTTCGCTGGCATTAATTGGGCGTTCCACAATCTACAACGTCAATCGCGACATGGCGGAGGCTGAATTAACGCTTGTTGTAAAAGATGAAACGGTAACTATTTTTGTGAATCGGGAACAGAAATTTGAGAATTATAGTGAACCAGCAAGCGGTATGGTTTCGTTTACGGCTGTTAATGGAAATCCCTATGGCTTTGGAACCCGGTGTTGGATGAATAATATTGACCTTTGGGTAATGCAATGAGGGTGTTGCTTGAAGTGCTTCCAGAGGTTTTATAAGGAGAAATGCAATGGAGATGTCAGACCGCTCAATACGCGATGGTGTTCTACTGATCAGCGGGTACCACTATTTCCTGGCTGTCTTGGCGTTGGTTGGTGTTGCTGCAGTGATTATTTATGGAATTGTCCCTCAGTTGGGAGGGGAGGAAGTTCTAGGGGCAGTTTTCGTTCCTGTCCTTCTTGTCCTGCTTGGGCTTGTCCTGGCGGGCTTTTATGTCTCTGTTGGGCTGGGTTTGCCTAAATACAGGAACTCTTCACGTCTGGTCGCGATATTCCTCTCGGTGATTGGGATATTGAGCGGCTTTGTTGCAGTACTTGGGCTGATGGTGATTCGGATTACCAGTACACTTGTTCCCAACTGGATTGCAGTGATTATGGTGGGAATGATCGCCATATGCGTTTATGCACTGATCGCATTTATGGATGTTTTTGTTTTAGTCTTTCTTTTCAATGGGCGGGTGCGGGAAGCGTTTTACAAGACGGATTTAGATACAGATGTCGACGTTTTGTTGGATGATGTAGAAATGCTATCTCCCGAATCAGAAAAGACTTTGCCAGCTCAAACGAATAAAAAACGCCGGAGATAGAGATTTCTCCGGCGTTTTCAGAGCGGGAATCTGGTCAGCTATCAATTCTTCTGCATTCCATATAGAATCTTTTCTCTTTTGCTTCTCCCATTGAAAAGGTTTTGCGTGGCAATACCCCGTCCAGGATAACGGTCTTGAATAAATCGCTTTTGTTCATTGCAGGCAGCAAAAAACCCAGATTATTGGGTTTTCGCCCTAATTCCATGACGACGCTTTCTCCATGCACGTAGTCAATTTGAGAAGCTTTACCATGCTTGAGCCAGCCGTCCAGGAACGCCTGAAGGGTGCCAACAGGCAAATTGGAAGTAGTGGGCTGAATGGAAGCTATACCAATTTCTGTTGGGGAGACGACCCCAACAATGTGTCTATCAGGTGCTTGGCGGGTCACATAATTTATCATCTCTTGTTCGTTTGAACATCGATCGAAAGAAAAGCCTGCACCGAAGAATTGCTGCATGGCTGTTTTGTAGTCTTCTTTGACATCAAAGAGAATGCGGTGAATGGGCTCAAACTGCAAGCCGCTATCATGAACATTTTCAATCTCTACCAGCGCATAACGAGCAGGGTGGTTCATGCCTACTTCGGACTTAATTTGCTCCCAAATGGCTTTGGCGGTAGCCAGCGAATGGTTGCCATCGCCTACCGCAAAGAGCAACACGCTTTTTTCTCCGGATACACCGTATTTGTTTTGAAAGGCTGCCGGTTCAGCCAGGTGCTCAAGTGTCTGAATCATGCCATTCAACAGGGCTGAATGGTCCAGAGAAAAGCCTTTCAGATGTCCGCTTCCGAACATTAACTCAAAATCATAAAGCAAATTCAGATTGGGCTTGTTGGAAATGAGCGGCTCAAAAACTTTGTTTTCAGGATCGTCGATCAGTACCAGAATGTGCGGCAGTTCAAGTTTTGCACCTTTTCGTATGCGTATACGGGGGGGCAGGCGCTCTAAAATTGTGCCTTCGGTGGCACGTATTAAACTTTGAGAGCCTTTATTGTAGTCATACCGTTCCAGGTCAAGAGCAAGCATCACACCATGACGCGTGGCTTTATCGGTGGTGCGCTCAACAAGAATTGCCCCCTGATGAACGTAGAAGATATTCTCGTCCAAGTATTTTTGCATGGTTTGCTGTGTCAGGGCAATCCTTTTCTCCTCCTCTGGCTTTCCAAGAAAGACCTCAGGCAGGATCAGGTTATACGTAGAAGGGGAATCGCCGATGAATTTCTCTACTTGTTGCCAGTATTCCGGTTGGGATGTGAATTGATCACATGCGATCACAGCCCACTTTTGCAAGTCAATGCCCTGTTTGGGCAGCAAAATCTGAGGTATCTGAATGCCAATCGTATCAATTATTGTCATGAAAATCACCTCTTATAGGGAAATGGGGTTGAGCAGTACAAAACCGATTATAATAGCTTTTTGGCAGGAAAAGGTTTGATTGTAGCAGAAAGGATTGCATTTGGTTTTACCTTGACCTTTCGGGGCTTCCAGAATAAAATTTTATGTATAGACCTTCCTGGGAGAAGGTATTTTTTTGTAACACAGCAGGTATTGTGTGTTTGAAACTTTAGCAGAACGCTTAAACATCGTTTTCAAGAATTTGCGTCGGCGCGGTAAGTTATCCCCCGAGGATGTTGACGCATCGCTGCGAGAAGTCCGTCTGGCATTGCTGGAGGCGGATGTCCATTATAGTGTGGTGAAGACATTTCTGGCACGCGTGCGTGAAAGAGCTGTGGGCTATGAAGTCTCCCAGGCACTAAATCCGGCTCAGCAGGTCATCAAAATTGTGCACGAGGAGCTGATTGCAACACTGGGCGAGACTTCCAGATTAAACTTATCTGGTCCGCGCCCGCGTGTCATCATGTTGGTTGGCTTGCAAGGCTCTGGCAAAACAACCGCTGCTGCAAAGCTTGCCCGTCTTTTGCGCTCACAGGGAGAGCGGGCGCTGCTTGTGGCGGCAGACCCATATCGCCCGGCGGCGGTTAAGCAATTGCAAACACTTGGGGAGAAGATTGGGGTAGATGTATACACTCAGTCTGACAGACGCCCTCCAGAACTGGTTTGGGACGCTTATCAACTGGCGCAGAAGGGCGGAGTTTCTGTCATCATTATTGATACTGCTGGTCGCTCACAATTGGATAATGAATTAATGACAGAATTGTTAGAGATTAGCAGGAAGGTGCCAATCAATGAGACACTTTTGGTGGTGGACGCTATGATAGGGCAGGAGGCATTACGGGTGGCGGAAGGCTTTCGCGAAGCTGTTGCGCTGACCGGCCTTATTATGACCAAGATGGATGGTGATGCCCGGGGCGGTGCGGCAATATCTATTCGCAGCGTCACTGGAGTGCCGATCAAGTTTTTGGGTGTTGGTGAAGGCGTTGAGGCATTGGAAGTGTATGATCCTCAGCGATTGGCTTCTCGGATTCTGGGGATGGGGGATATGATTGGGCTGATTGAGAGAGCAGAAGCCATGTTTGACCAGAAACAGGCTCAAGCGCAGGCTGAAAAGATGCTTACAGGACAATTTTCTCTGGTAGAATTTGCAGAGCAGTTGAAACAGATGCGCCGTATGGGACCCTTTCAGCAAATTTTGGAAATGTTGCCCGGAAGCATGGGGCAGATGGCGCGGACAATTTCACCGCAAGATGTAGAAAAGCAGTTTAAGAAGACTGAGGCGATCATTAACTCAATGACGATGGAAGAACGTCGCGATCCCGATATTCTCAACGCCAGCCGCCGCCGCAGGATAGCTTCTGGTTCAGGTACTGAAGTGCAGGATGTTAACCGCCTGATCAAACAGTTTCGCGATGTTCAAAAAATGTTCAAGCAAATGCAAAAGACTGGCGGACGCAATATGATGCGTTTCTTCAGCTAATATGGTAGGATGAAAGGTGATAGTATGCGTTCCTTCCGCAGCCTCTCACACACCTTTTTGATAACCGTTAAAAGATTTTTAGATGATGTAGAGGAGTGAAACTCAATGGTTCGAATTCGTTTGCGACGTGTTGGCTTACGTAACCAGCCAAGTTACCGTATTATTGCTGCGGATAAAGAAAGTCCCCGTGACGGGAAGTTTCTTGAGATTCTGGGTTCTTATAATCCGAGAACCGAGCCTTTTACCATTCAGGTGGACGAAAGTCGTGTTTTTCACTGGATGAGCAATGGCGCTCAACCTACCGAGTCGGTTGCCAAGCTGTTTAAAAGTGTTGGCATTTTGGATAGGTATGAGCGGTATAAGGCTGGAGAGAGCCTTGAGAGCCTTCTTGAAGAATCCAAGGCATATTTTGAAAAGCGCGGTACAAGCTTCAAAACTCGACGAGATTAGTGGGCACCAGCTTGGTCTAAGCCCAAAGTTAAGTTCCTTACCATTCGGGCAAGGCAAAGGAGGTGTCTGTGAAAGCTCTTGTAGAGTATATCGCGAGTTCTCTGGTTGATGATCCGTCCCAGGTGGTTGTCAAACAGGAGCGCAGCGGGAGTAAGGTTGTGTTGCAGCTGCGGGTTGCCAAAGCAGATATGGGGCGTATCATTGGAAAAAACGGAAAAGTTGCAAATTCCATACGCATCCTTCTGCGGGTGGCTGCTGCGCGGGAGGGAAAGCAGGTTTCCCTGGACGTGATTGAGCCGAAATGAGCAGTGCATTGACCGGGGCTGGAAGCGAAAAAGATATTTCTGACGCAGGCTCGTCTTATCGGGGCGAGCCTGTTTTCTTGGCGGTTGGGAAGATTCGGCGCTCGCACGGGTTACGCGGTGAGATGCTGATGGATGTTATGACACATTTTCCCGAGCGCCTTGTCCCTGGAAAAGCGCTCTATATCGGTGAAGGACGGTTGTTGGTGCACATTGATCATGCGCGTTGGGCAGACAAGGGGATGCTAATTGCGTTTAAGGGCTATGATACAGCCGAAGCGGTTGCTCACTGGCGCAATACTTATGTCTACGTGAAATCTGATGAATTGCCGGACTTGCCCTCAGGGGTTTTTTATCACCATCAGCTTTTGGGATTAAGAGTGGTGGATCAGAGAACAGGAAGAGAATTGGGAGTGCTGTCTGAAATTCTCGAGACGGGCGCAAATGATGTGTATGTGGTTACCTCTGCTCAGGGTCAGGAAACACTCTTAGCCGCTATTGAGGAGGTGATTTTACAGGTTGATGTGCCCAATTCTGTCATGTATGTTTGTGCACCGGATTGGTTATAATTGGCGGTATGGACGCCAAAGCCTATTGGGTGGGTTTTAACACGATAAAGGGGATAGGCGCAGTCCGTATGCAGGCGCTTCTGGATTATTTTGGCGATCTTGAGGTTGCCTGGCATGCGCCGTATGATGCGTTGTGTGCTGCTGGATTGACCGAGAAAATAGCCCAGAATGTTATTGTGTATCGGCGGCACGTTGACCTTGAAAAGCTGTTGTGCAAAATCTTAGCACAAGGCATCAAAGTTATCATCAGGGAAGACGCTGAATACCCGAGGAGGTTAAGGGAGATCGCTTATCCGCCTCCCGTTCTGTATGTACGTGGAGAAATAGACCCAAGGGATGATTGGGCTGTGGCGGTCGTTGGAACGCGAAACGCTTCCTCGTATGGAAGGCAGGTGGCGGCTGAGGTGGGAAAGCACCTGGCTCGTAACGGGATCACAGTGGTCAGTGGGCTTGCCAGGGGGATTGACCGGATAGCGCATGAATCTGCTCTGGATGCTGGCGGCAGAAGCCTGGCGGTTTTGGGGAGCGGGGTAGATCGCATCTATCCCCCGGAGCATCGTTTTCTTGCCAACCAGATGATACAGACAGGCGCGCTGATAAGCGATTATCCTCCGGGAACGCCGCCTGAGAGCATCAATTTTCCGCCTCGCAATCGCATCATTTCTGGTTTGTCTGTCGCGGTTGTCATTGTCGAAGCGGGCAAAGAGAGCGGGGCGTTAATTACAGCCGAGTTTGCGGCTGAGCAGGGCAGGGAAGTGTTTGCTGTGCCGGGAAACATTTTTAATCCCCAATCAGCGGGTACCAATTATTTGATCCAACAGGGCGCTAAACCCATGCTCAAAGTAGAGGATATTCTTGAGGAGTTGAATTTGCAGCAGGTTGTGCATACTGCTGCGTTGCCTTTGCTGCCCAGTGATGAGGTAGAATCCTCTTTGTTTCGTTTGCTGAGCAAAGAGCCGCTGCATATAGATGACATTCGAGCGCAATCGGGCTTGCCAATTGAGAGGGTTTCGGCTACACTGGCGATGATGGAGTTGAAGGGCATAATCAGACAGGTTGGTTATATGAGTTATGTTCTGTGTTAGGAATCTGTTGAGAGGTTAGATTACAAAAATGCAAGAGCATTATTATGCTGTGATTATGGCGGGCGGGGGCGGGACAAGACTTTGGCCAATTTCCCGCAAGCAGTGCCCCAAACAGATGATCAGTTTTGGGCAGGAACGCTCGCTGTACCAGATGGCAGTGGACAGGCTGACGGGCGTGTTTGCTCCGGAACAGATATTTATTGTCACCAATGCGCAGATGGCATCTGCTTTGCAAACCCAGGTTCCCAGTATCCCCAGGCGGAATTATGTTCTGGAGCCTATGCCAAAAGGCACTGCTGCCGCGATCGGTCTGGCGGCGGTGGAGATTTTATCTAGGGATGATCATCCTGCTGCTACTATGGCTGTTTTGACGGCCGATCACTATATTCAGAATGTGCCATACTTTCGCAATTTGTTGCTGGCAGCTTATGATGCTGCCAGTGATGGGCACATGGTTACCCTGGGCATTAAACCGACATATCCATCTACGGGGTATGGCTATATTCAACGCGGCGAATGGGTCAAAGGGTACCAGGGTATTAATGCCTACCGTGTGGTTCGTTTTTTGGAAAAGCCGGATGAGGAGAACGCACGCAGATTGATCCGACTGGGGAATTATGATTGGAATTCCGGGATGTTTTTCTGGCGGGTGAATCACATCCTTGAACAATTCAGACAGCACATGCCTGATCTGGCTTCTGTTTTGAACGAGTTGCTTTATGCTTGTCGAAAAGGAGAATATTCTGAGACGCTTGAACGAGTTTGGGGCGGAATCGTGCCGCAGACAATAGATTATGGCATTATGGAGAAAGCAAGTGGGGTTGTGGTTCTTCCCACAATGGATTTGGGGTGGAATGACGTTGGGAGTTGGGATTCGCTGTTTGAGGTTTTGCCCCCTGATGAGAGGGGCAATATTGTAGTTGATGCTGAGCACATTGGCGTGGACACGTTCAACTCGTTGATATATGGCGAGAAGTCGAAACGCTTGATTGTAACGATTGGGGCACGCAACTTAATTGTTGTTGATACAGGAGATGCCTTGTTGGTATGTTCGCGCAATGAAGCGCAAAAGGTGCGTCATGTGATTGAATTATTAAGCAAAAAGAACCTTGAGAGATATTTGTAGAGGAGGAATTGGTTTTGGAGGCTTATTGTGTTAAATGCAAAGTGAAGAGGGAAATCCAGCAGCCGCAGGCAGGTTATAACAATGCTGGAAGCCCATACGTCAGCGGGGTTTGTGGTGTGTGTGGGACACGCGTGTATCGTATGGGGAAGACAGAAGCTCACGAAGGTCTGGAAAAGCCCGCGTCATTGGCGAACAGAAGAGATGGGAAGCTGGTGATTGTTGAATCGCCTGCTAAAGCGCGCACGGTTGGCAGGTTTTTGGGTAAGGGGTATACGGTTAAGGCTTCTGTTGGTCATGTGCGCGATTTGCTGAAATCTGAACTTTCGGTTGATGTGGAAAACAATTTTCAACCAAAGTACCGGGTGCCAAATGAAAAAAGACCCGTGGTGAAAGAAATAAAAGCGCTGGCAAAGCGTGCGGAAGAGATTTATCTGGCGACTGACCCGGATCGAGAGGGGGAGGCGATCGCATGGCATCTTATGGAGGCGGCTGAAATATCGCCAAAATATTCGCGGCGGGTTGTTTTCCACGAAATTACGCAGTCGGCTATTTCTGAAGCATTTTCTCATCCACGCCAAATTGATATGAACCTGGTTAATGCGCAGCAGGCGCGCCGGGTTTTAGACCGCCTGGTGGGCTACGGGATTAGCCCGATCCTGTGGGCTAAAGTTCGTAATCGTCTGTCGGCAGGGCGTGTGCAGTCTGTGGCATTGCGGTTGATTGTGGAGCGTGAGCAGGAAATTGACGCTTTCATCCCCCGAGAATATTGGACAATCGCTGCGGAATTGATGCCTGAAGGCGTTCGCGGCAGCAATAGCTATATTGCCCGCCTTGTGCGTGTGGATGATAAAGAACCTGAACTGCCAAATGAAAGCGTTGTTACCCCGCTTCTGTATGACCTGGAGCGTTCCACATTTCGCATATCCAAAATTAAACGAGGAGAAAGAAGACGGAAACCTTCTGCGCCTTTTATCACGAGCACCTTGCAGCAGGAAGCCTCGCGAAAGCTGGGCTATACCGCCAAGCGCACCATGGCGCTTGCCCAGCAACTGTATGAGGGGCTGGATGTGGGAGAGGAAGGAAACACTGGCTTAATTACGTATATGCGTACGGACTCGACCAATGTGGCGGAGGTCGCCGTAAAAGATGCGCGCGAGTATATCCTTAATACGTATGGGGAGAGCTATCTGCCTGCAACGCCGCCGCAGTATAAGACCCGCGCAGCTGTGGCTCAGGAGGCGCACGAAGCCATTCGTCCCACGTCTGTTCTGCGTAGCCCAGAAAAGATAAAGTCTTTTTTGAGCCGCGATCAGTATCGCCTCTATCAGTTAATCTGGCAACGTTTTGTAGCTTCTCAGATGGAAGCGGCTATTTTTGATACCCTATCTGTTGAGATTAGTGCTATGGGTACTGACCATCAGTATTTGCTGCGCGCTTCGGGTTCTGTCCTCAAATTTCCGGGTTTTCTCGTGGTGTATGAGGAAGCGCGTGATGAAGATCAAAAAACTGATGAGGAGGCTGAAAATGCGCAGATACCGCCTGGTCTTGTGGAAGATCAGGTGCAGAATCTTGTACGTCTGATACCCGAGCAGCACTTTACACAGCCCCCGCCGAGATACACAGAGGCATCACTTGTGCAGGTTTTGGAGGAATATGGTATTGGCCGCCCTTCGACGTATGCGCCTATTCTTTCCACAATCCAGGAACGCGGTTATGTGGTTAGAGAAGGAAAAAGGTTGATACCAACGGAGACCGGGGTGTTGGTGAATGGTTTGCTGCTTGAATACTTTGCCGATATTGTTGATTTGAATTTCACTGCGAACATGGAACTGGAACTTGATACGATTGCCAATGGGGCAATCGTCTGGGAGAAAGTGATACGCTCTTTTTACGATAAATTTTCGCCGCAGTTGGCGCATGCTCAAGCTGAGATGCCTGAAAGCAAAGCGGAGCTGGAGAAGGTGGGTAGGGCATGCCCAAAATGTGGAAAAGATCTTGTCATACGCTGGGGACGTTATGGAAAGTTTATCAGTTGTAGCGGTTTTCCGGATTGTCGCCATACAGAGGCATGGCTGGAGCAAATTGGTGTAAAATGTCCTGAAGATGGCGGCGAGGTCGTCATACGAAAGACACGTAAGGGGCGCATTTTTTACGGATGTGCCAACTACCCTGAGTGCAATTTCACATCTTGGAAGCGTCCAATACCTGTTGCCTGTCCGACCTGTGGCGGTCTTTTGGTGATTGCTAACAAACAGGAGTTCCAGTGTGTTAAGTGTCAGGAGACATTCCTGACAGAGCAGATAGGGGATTTGGCGTTTGAATCCTCTTGACTGAATTCTACGGATACCTGAATTGCATATTATTAAAATCTGTTCTAAAATAATATATGTGCTTGTGCCGTACCATCGGGTAGTGTCGGCGTGTTGAGGAGATGCTATGGAAAAAATTCGTGACCAGTTGCGTAATCCTGTGGTAACAGCGATATTGGGGTTTTTGATTGGACTGGTAATTGGGTTGCCGGTGCTGGGGTGGGGTCTTCTGCCTGTCAGGTGGACGGATGCATCTGCACAGCATTTGCGAGAAGATGCACGCCTGGATTATCTGCGTATGGCTGTGGAATCCTATTCCAAGAACCGCAATGTGGATCTTGCCAAAATGCGATGGGAGGAATTAGGTACAGAAGCGCAATCGGCAATGCAGGCACTCCAGAGCGAGGTTTCTGTTTCGCCTCAGGATATTGCAGACTTCCAGAAAGCGGTGGGCGAAGCTGGGGGCGGTGTGTTGGAGGTTACTCCTCAACAGACCGGCACTTCATTGGTTACCCAGGAGCCAGCTAAGGAATCATCGCCGGGATTAAATTTGGTATTGTTGTTTGGTGTTTTCTGTGTATTGACGCTTGTTGTTGGCGCCGTGCTGGTGTTTATAATTTTGCAGCGCAGAAAAAGGGTGCAAAGCGGGGATTTGGGTGATGAGCGTGCAGCTACAGAGGATGGGTATGGATATGTGGCTGAAGAGGCTGGTTATGTTGAGGGACAGGAGCACCCTATTGCACAATTTATGACAACGTACACGTTGGGTGACGATCTCTATGATGACTCGTTCAGCATTGATTCTCCTACCGGCGAGTTTTTGGGAGAGTGCGGCGTTGGGGTATCTGATACGATTGGAATTGGTGATCCTAAGAAAGTCAGCGCTTTTGAAGTATGGCTGTTTGACAAGAATGATATTCAGACAGTTACCAAAGTGCTGATGAGCGAACATGCGTATAATAATCCAGAGATCAAGCAGCGTTTGGCGACAAAAGGTGAGCCTGTGCTGTTAGAGTCAGGCAAGCATATTCTTCTTGATACTGCCACACTGCAACTGGAAGCTAGAGTGGTAGATATGAATTATGGGCAAGGCGCCTTGCCGCAAAACAGTTTCTTTGAGCGTTTGACGCTTGAGCTGGCGATTTGGCCAAAAGCGGTCGAGTAAAAGAAAAAATTGGGAGCTTCTGGCTCCCAATTTTTATTCAATGCGGATGATTTTCAATTTTAGTGACCCGCTTGGGGTCTCGGCATTAACCACCTCACCGACTTTGTGTCCTATAAGAGCTTTGCCGATCGGGGACTCGTAGGATATTCTACCTTTGGTGGGGTCCGCCTCTTTGGGGCCAACCATGTGGTAAGTTTCCTCTATGTCATATCCTTCTTCTTTGATGGTGACGCGGTCGCCAATACCAACCTCTTCCAGGTTTTGTTCTATCTCATCAATGATAATGGCGTTGTTGAGAACAAGCTCAAGCTCGCGAATGCGACCTTCCAGGAAAGCTTGCTCTTCTTTTGCGCTGATATAATCCGCATTTTCAGAAAGGTCGCCTTGCTCAATAGCCGCGCGTAACCGCTTGGCTATTTCGTCTCTTCCTCTGCCCTTTAAGTCGGCAAGCTCTTCTCGAAGCCGGGCAATGCCTTCAGCGGTCAAGTAATTTGCGTTTGTTGTCATGTTTGCTCCTGCAAGCAAATTATACCAAAAAATTTTGTGGTTACTGGGCTGGCTGGTCTCATGGAAGTTTTGTCGGATCAAATATCTTTTGGTGCTCTTCAACAGCAAAGCGATCTGTCATGCCAGCAATGTGATCACAGATTGTTTGCTCCAGCCCGCGAATCTCGATGAGTTGCTGGATGTGGCCGGGCAATATTAGAGGTTCGTTGAAATAGGCATTGAATAGGTCAGAAATGATTCTTTCTGCTTTTACGGCTGTGCGCATGACGCGAAAATGTCTGTAGAGGTTTTTGTACAAAAAGTCTTTTAGTTGCCGGTTGCGTCTGTACATATCCTCGCTGAAGCTCACAATGTTATATGGCAGACGCTGTATTTTCTCTACCGTATCAATACGCCCATTTTCTAATTTTTGGGTTGTTGTATGCACAAGATCGTTGACTTCAATACCAATTAACCTGCGGATAATGCGGTGGCGCATTAACTCGTCAATTCGCTCATCGTGCCATCCAATGCTGGATTTTAGGATTTCCCATAATTCCAGCCCAGCCAGCATTTGCGGGTTAATCATACCTGAGCGCAACCCGTCGTCAAGATCGTGAGCTGTATAAGCCAGCTCATCAGCAACATTGCAGATTTGTGCTTCGATGTGCCCTCTGAGATCGGGGGCGAAATCACGAGCGTCTGCTTGATCATATTCCGTTTCGTGTTTGACAATTCCTTCCAGCACTTCCCATGTCAGGTTGAGTCCTGGAAAGTCAGAGAATCTTTGTTCCAGCACTGTAACAATGCGCAGAGATTGCCTGTTATGATCAAAACCCCCGTGGTCTTTCATCAACCTTGCCAGCGCAGTCTCCCCGGAATGTCCAAAGGGGGGATGTCCCAGGTCATGTGCCAGACAAATTGCTTCGACCAGGTCTTCATTAGCGCCTAAGGCGCGGGCGATGGTTCTTCCTATCTGCGCGACTTCCAGCGTGTGGGTCAGGCGAGTGCGGTAATAGTCGCCCTCATAGTTAATAAAGACCTGAGTTTTATATTCCAGGCGGCGAAAGGCGCTGGTGTGCAATATGCGGTCTCTATCCCTTTGGAACAGGGTACGGTATTCAGGTTCATCTTCTGGATGCTTGCGTCCTTTGGAATTTTTGCTGCGAATGGCGTAAGGTGCAAGATAATGATCCTCTATATCTTCGAGGGTTTCACGTTTGAAAAGCATATATCTCTCCATCTGGCTTATTGTTTGATGGTCGTGCCGTTTGTTTTACCCATCAGAGCTTTTTTTACAGAATTCGGTTCAACTCCGGAAAAGATAGTGATCTCGCAATGAGGATGTTGCTCGACTAACTTGAGCATTGATTTCACTTTGTGGTACATTCCTCCAGTCACATCAACACATGATGATGTGTACAGGGAGGATTGCACTTGCGTGAAGTTTTCCGGTGTGATTTGGGGAATAATCTCGGTGCGTTTGGGGTAATCCTGCCAAACGCCTTTTTCAATACCGCTGATAAGAATGCGGTTTGGGTTTAGGTGTGCTGCCAGGTAAAAAAATAGAGTTTCAGTGGAAAGTATTGTACCGCCGATTTGATTGTCGAGCACAACATCGCCATAAATAAGGGGGACAAGACCTGATTTTAAGGCGGTTTGTATGGGTGAGATATCCCAGCTCTTTATTTGTTTGTCTTCGCAGACGATGGCGCTGGAGGGGGGGAATGAGATTGCTGGAATGCCAGCGGTTATCAGGGCTTCAACTACAATTTGATTGAGAAGACGCGCTTGCCTCCACACCTCTACAAACCCTAGCCAATCCTGTTTTGTCTTGACGCCGTTTTGGGTTTTATATTTGCTGGCAGCAGTGTGCCCGAATGATCCAGAACCATGCCCAATGATTAGTTGTAGGTCTCCTTGTTCTCTTAATGCGGCTGCGACCTCCTTTGCCAGCCGTTTGATTAAATGGCGTTTGCAGGTAAAAGGGGTGTTCTTATCGGTGATCAATGAGCCGCCTAACTTTAGCATGTATAACATGTTTATCCTGCCACTGAATGTGATGAAAATTGCGAGCAAATAATGTTCTTTGCCCCTGTTTTGCGTAATGCTTCGACGATGTTTGAGACGCCTTCGGGGGGGACGAGTGCAATCAGGTTTCCGCCACGTCCGGCGCCAGATAGCTTTGCGCCTAATGCGCCAGCGTTTAATGCTGCTGATACCATGCTGTCAAGCTCGGGGCATGAGACATCGATTTGCTGGAGCAGCCTGTGGTTTTGTGTCATGAGAAGTCCAAGAGTTGTAATATCACAGCCCTCTTCTCTGAGGATACTGTAGGCGGTCTTGCAGATTTCGCCTATCTTTTCGAAAAGGGCATTATATTCGTCTGGTTTTTCCTGCCACCTTGCGCGCACGTCTTGGACCACGCTTATGGTTGGGCTTTCAATGCCGGTTGATGCAATCACCAGTTGCAGAGAAATTTTAGGAAGAAAAATAACCGGTTGTTCACCGCGAACAAAGTAAACTGGCTTGTTATAAGAGATAACGGTATTGTCTATGCCTGAAGGAGAGCCATGATACCTTTTTTCGGCTTCGAATGCAAGCGCTGAGATGGCGTCATCTGAAAGCGAAAGCCCAAGAAAGGAGGACAATGAGCGAATGACGGCAACGGAAACGGCGGCGCCAGAACCCATTCCTGATGCGATTGGGATTGTTGAGGTAATATGTATATCGCAAGCTGGCAGTATGTTGGTGCGGTTTAGATTTTTTACCCCGTCAATGACAATAAAAAGAGGGTTGTTGGTATCTAGCTGATCAAGGTTGCATTGCAGATTGATATCTGGAGCGATAATTCTTACAATGCCCAGTGTGTTATCTGTGGTGGTTGCCGTGGCGCGCACCTGATCAACAGGGATGGCAATTGCTGGCTGACCGTATACCACGGCGTGTTCCCCGAACAATATGATTTTACCAGGGGCGGAAGCGCTGCTGCTTGGCATGCTGGTGTTTGCTTGTCAGTAGATATAAAACACAACCAAAACGGATATACCCCATAACAGGAAAGATATTTGCAAGGGTCTATCTGCCAGGGCAAGCTCCTCCGGCGCGCCCCCCTCATGTTTGACCTGTATGAGGTATAGATAGCGGAAAATCGCGTAGATGACAAAGGGTATGGTTAACATCATGGAATGATTTTCGGGCAGGTTGGGGGCTGAAAAAGTGTAAAGAGAGTATGCCACAATGGTAGTGCCCGAAACAATGGTGATGAGCTGGTCGAGAAGCGGCATGGTGTAGCCGTCCAGTACCCGCCGATGCGATTCAGCTTCCTCGGCAAGGAGGGATAACTCGGCGCGGCGTTTCCCAAATCCCAGATAGAGCGCAAATACAGTTGTCACCACATACAGCCAGGGCGAAAAGCGTTCAACCTGAATAAGACTGACCCCAGCGGCTACTCGTAACACATAGAATGAAGCCAAGATCAGCACATCAATGATAGGATAATGCTTGAGCCAGTTGGAGTATGCCAGATTGCATACGAAATAGGCCAGAATGATGGCAAAGAAGCCGGGGGAGAGCCAGTAAGCCAAGGGCAAACATATCGCAGCAATACCTGTTGCCACGCCCAAAGCGATTGGAATGGGGAGCTTGCCGCTGGCGATTGGTCTAAATTTTTTGACCGGATGCTTTCTGTCTGCCTCAACATCGAACACGTCATTAATAATATATACGCAGCTGGATATCAGGCAGAACAGCAAGAACCCTAATAGCGAATGCAGGAGGGGAGCAACAGGATAGAGACGCCCTTCTGCAAATAGCAGGCGCGGGCTGGGTAGTTGGCGATCAAAGACAAGGGCAGCTAAAACGAAGACGTTTTTTATCCACTGGCGTGGCCGCATTGTCTTTAATAAGGCTTTTAACATGTGCTAATCATATCATAAATTAAGTTTGGGATTGAGCGTTTGAGATGTAAAATTAGCTATATGGAAAAGGTCAGGCTGGATATGTTGCTTGTTGACAGCGGAAAGGCTGAAAGCCGCAATATGGCGCAGCGGATGATTATGGCAGGGCAAGTGCGGGTGGATGGACAGGTCGTTCTTAAACCTTCTACCAGGGTGCTGCGCGAGGCACAGATAGAGGTTGTAAAACGCCCGCGTTACGTATCTCGCGGCGGTGAAAAACTAGAAGCAGCTCTTACTGCGTTTGGAATGGAGGATTTAAGCGGGTGGATTTGTGCAGATGTTGGCGCATCTACAGGCGGGTTCAGCGATTGTTTGCTGCAGCATGGCGCAGCGCGGGTTTATGCGATTGATGTTGGGTATGGGGTGCTGCATTGGAAACTGCGCAATGACCCAAGGCTGGTGATATTTGAACGCACCAATGCAAGATATGTGGAACGTCTGGCTGAACCGGTTGATTTGATAACTGTGGATGCGTCTTTTATTTCGCTTGGTGTTTTGTTGCCGGTCATCAAACATTGGCTGGTTGCAAAAGGAGGGCATGTCATTGCGCTTATCAAGCCGCAGTTTGAAGCTGGGCAGGCGGAAGCGGCAAGGGGCGAGGGGGTAATCCGCGATGCGCATGTTCATCGAAAGGTCGTGGAGGATGTCTTGTGCAAGGCGGTTTCGATGGGCTATGAAGTTAAACACGTTATCAAATCCCCGTTGCTTGGGCCCAAAGGGAATGTGGAGTTCTTTGCCTGGCTCTCGTTCCCTGAGGAACGTCATAAGACTTTGGAAGAGCTGTCTGAACAGATTGCCAGTTTATTTGTTTTCAATGAATTTGTATCTAAATAATTTTGTCAGCGGAGGAAAGCATGCATAGTACATATCAGCAAAAAGTCTTGGGGAACAACGAAAAGGTTTTGATGTATACCCGCCAGCACTGGTTCTTTCTGGCTGGCAACATCTTTATGGAGTTAGTTATTATTGTTGTGCTATCGGCAGCTTTGATTGCGTTGTCAGCGGCTGCGCCTGTTTTCTTATTCGGTCTTTTTATCAATGTGATTCCGTTGGTTTCCATGATACGCGATATTCTTTTATGGCTGAATCACGTGTATCTGGTAACAAACCGCAGAGTTATTCAAATGATGGGGGTATTTAACAAAAACATTACCGATTCGTCGCTTGAAAAGGTTAATGACGTAAAACTGGAGCAATCTTTTCTGGGCAGAGTTTTTAACTATGGCACGGTCGAAATCCTGACTGCGTCCGAGCTGGGCATGAATCGCTTTTACAACATTCACAATCCAATTGCGTTTAAGACATGTATGTTAAACGCCAAGGAGGAGTTATCTACGGGGGAATTTGCTAACGTGGTAGCTCAACCTGAGAAGGAATATATCCCGCGTTTGATAAAGGATCTGGATGAATTGAGACAAAAGGGGGTTATCACTGAGGAAGAATTTGCAGACAAGAAAAAAGAACTGCTCTCAAGAATTTAAAGACCAAATTTGCGGTATACTTGCTCCGTCTATGGCAGCGCACATACGTAATTTTTGCATCATAGCCCATGTTGATCACGGGAAATCAACGCTTGCGGATCGTTTGTTGCAGCTTACCGGAACGATCTCTGAACGCGAAATGATGGATCAGGTTCTGGACAGTATGGATCTTGAGCGTGAAAAGGGGGTAACGATCAAGTCCTCTGCGGTGAGAATGTCATATTCTGCCTGTGATGGTCAGGTGTATGAATTAAATTTAATTGACACGCCGGGTCATGTGGATTTTAGTTATGAAGTCAGCCGGGCATTATTAGCTTGTGAAGGGGCTTTGTTGGTTGTGGATGCCACGCAGGGGATTGAGGCGCAGACTATTGCAAATTTGTATCTGGCGTTAGATGCCAATCTCACGATTATCCCGGTGATTAACAAAATTGATTTGATATCTGCGCGGATTGATGAAGTTTCAGAGGAGTTGAGCAATCTTCTTGGGGTTCCACGAGATGAGATATTGAAAGTGTCTGCCAAGGAGGGCGTCAACGTTGAGCAGGTGTTGGAGGCAGTAGTAGCCCGAATCCCGCCGCCAAAAGGTATCACTGCGTCGCCATTGAAAGCGCTGGTTTTTGATTCCCACTATGATTCATACAAGGGTGTGATTGCGTATGTTCGTGTGTTTGATGGGGTTGTCAATACGAATGATGTCCTGAGGATCATGTCCACGGGAACAGACATCAGACCAGTAGAAATAGGTTATTTTGCGCCTTCGATGAAGGCGGCAAATGTTCTGGAAGCTGGGGATGTGGGGTATATTGCCACAGGGTTGAAAACCGTGTCTGAATGCCGGGTTGGGGACACGATTACCCTGGCGCAGAGGGGCGCTGACAGCCCTTTGCCGGGTTTTCGGAAAGCAAAGCCGATGGTGTTTGCTGGGGTGTACCCGGTGGAAGGCGAAGACTACCCGGATCTTAAAGAAGCCTTGGAAAAACTACAACTCAATGACGCTGCGTTGGTTTATGAGCCAGAAACTTCTCAGGCTTTGAATTTTGGTTTTCGCTGCGGGTTTTTGGGGCTGTTTCACATGGAAATTGTACAGGAGCGTCTTGAACGTGAATATGACCTGGATATTGTCGTGACTGCCCCATCTGTTGAATATGAGGTTACGTTGAGAACCAAAGAGGTTATTCGTATTGATTCTCCAGCGCAGCTTCCCAAAGAAGACCTTATTGAAGATATTCGTGAACCGTGGATGTATTTACAAATCTTCAGTCCGACGGAATATTATGGGGCAATCATGGATCTGGTAACAAAGAGGCAGGGCATCTTCCGAGGTCAGGAATACCCCGCTCCGAATCGCGTTCAGCTTAATTTTGAAATTCCGCTTTCTGAGATTCTGGTGGATTTCTTTGATCAATTGAAGTCACGCACGCGAGGGTATGCTTCGATGGATTATCAGGTGGCGGACTATCGTTCTGGAAACCTGACCAAGCTGGAAGTGTTGATTAACGGGGAGCCGGTTGATGCGCTGGCTTCAATTGTACACCGCAAAGATGCCTATCACCGCGGGCAGGCGCTGATTAGCAAGCTAAAGGAAGTTATTCCAAGACAGCTATACGATGTGGCAATACAGGCGTATGCGGAGGGGCGTGTCATTTCGCGGGCTAATGTTAAAGCTCTGCGTAAAGATGTTCTTGCTAAGTGTTATGGGGGGGATATCACTAGGAAGAAGAAGCTGCTTGAAAAGCAGAAACGCGGCAAACGCCGTATGAAGATGATTGGCAACGTTGAGATACCACAGGAAGCGTTCATGGCAGTTCTGAAATTGGAGGAAAGTTGAAATCGACAGGTGTGATGTTATGGAAGGATGCTCGCCGCTGGTTGCCGGGTGTCGTTATCAGCGTTGTCGCTTTGGCGCTTGTTTTTCGCCTCTCCAATTGGAAAGACCTTGGAGCAGCTTTGTCTGCGGTAACGGTCGAAAGCATTTTACTTGTCGTTGTTTTTACATTATCGTATCTGGTTGTGCGGAGTTTTGCGTGGAAGGTGCTTCTTGAGGGTAAGATATCATGGAAACAAGCCTTTCTTACACTCAATATTGGTTATTTGCTAAACAATGTATTTCCGTTGCGGGCTGGTGAGTTTGGGCGTGCCATTGTGCTTGGAAAGTCGTCTGGTTTGGGGATGATGCACGTTCTTTCTTCGATTGTTATTGAAAGAGCTTTTGACTTATTTTATGCTGCGGTGTTTTTGTTGCTTACCCTGCCGCTGGCGCTGGGTATGGAGTGGGTGTATCCTGTTGCATATACAACCTTGGGGTTGGTAGTGCTGGGGATGGTTTTACTGTTGATTATGGCGCGTTATCAAACAGCAGTGATTGACTTGGCGGAAAAAATTGGACAGAGATGGGCGATTGTACAGCGTTATGTTATTCCACAAATCAGGTCTTTGTTAGGGGGACTCAACGTTTTGACGCAGCCTATCCAGTTTGTTTTAGCATTTGTACTCATTGGGATGTCCTGGGGGGTTGCCTTTATTGTTTATTATGTGATGATTGTAACCTTTGTTCCGGGGGCGCCGTTCTGGTGGTCGATCTTTGCAGATGCGGTTCTGGCAATGGGTATCGCTATTCCTTCCGCGCCAGCGGCGCTGGGTGTCTTTGAAGCCGCGCTTGTGGGAGGATTGGCATTGCTTGGGGTTGCAAATTCCACTGCGTTGGCGTATGCCGTTTTAATGCATTTTATGCAGGTTGCGATCACCGGGGTCTTGGGGTTTTATGCACTTGCCCAAGAGGGCAGGTCGATTGCCAGTTTGTTTTCTGAAGCACGGCTTCGCCGCTAGAATTATTTGGCAAGGTGAGAGAGCATGGCAGCCACAAGGCATTATCTCATAACAGGAGGAGCAGGTTTTATCGGCTCGAATTATGTTGCACGTTTGCTAGCGCGTGGCGACAGTGTTACCATTCTGGATAATTTGTCTCGGAAGGGCGGAGAAGCAAATATTGAGTGGCTCAAACATACATACGGAGAGAACAGCTTTGCTCTTTTGCTGGGGGACATTCGAGACTTTTCTGCGGTGTGTGAAGCTGTGGCGCAAGCGGATGTCATTGTTCACCTTGCCGGGCAGGTGGCTGTAACAACCTCTGTGTTGAATCCGCGCGAAGATTTTGATGTTAATGCGGCGGGCACATTGAACGTTCTTGAGGCAGCCAGGCTTTCTGGGAGAAACCCTATTGTTCTTTACGCATCTACCAACAAGGTTTATGGTGGGATGGAGGGGGTTGAGATTGTTGAGGGGGCGGATGCGTATTCTTATGCCAAATATCCGTTTGGCATCCCTGAGGAATATCCATTGGATTTTCACTCGCCCTATGGGTGCTCAAAGGGCTGCGGCGATCAGTATGTGCGCGACTATTTTCGGATTTATGGACTGCCGACAGTGGTTCTGCGCCAGAGTTGTATCTATGGTCCAAGACAGTTTGGAATAGAAGATCAGGGCTGGGTGGCGTGGTTTATTATTGCTGCGGTTTGTGGAAAGCCCGTAAAGATATATGGAAATGGAAAACAGGTGCGGGATATCCTTTATATTGAGGATTTGCTTGATGCGTATGACGCCGCCATTGAACATATTGGACGGGCGGCGGGTCAGGTGTTTAATATAGGCGGGGGAGCGCAAAATACGCTGTCTGTCTGGCGGCAGTTTGCCCCTATCCTGGAGAGTTTTGTCGGGTATTCGATAGCGGCAGAATTTGATGATTGGCGTCCTGGAGATCAGAGAATCTATGTCTCTGATATTCGCAAGGCTCAGGCAACGTTGAACTGGTTGCCGAAGATCGGCGTTAAGGAAGGTTTGAGACGGTTATACGATTGGGTATTCCAAAACCGCTCATTATTCAGGTAGGGGGTTTTTAAAGCGATTATGAAAATCTTGATTGCGCTCACATATTACCGTCCTCATATTAGCGGTTTAACCATATATGCGGAAAGGATTGCCAAAGCCTTTGCGCGGCGTGGGCATGAGGTTACTGTGCTGACCTCGCGCTACGATAAAGCTTTGCCGCGCGAGGAGGTTCAGGATGGTGTAAGAATTGTGCGTGCTCCAATATGGTTTCGTCTCAGTAAGGGGGTGATCATGCCCTCTTTTTATTTTCTGGCAGCGAAGCTCGCACGAGAGAATGATGCGGTTCAGATTCACCTTCCGCAATTTGAATCGGCCTGGATGGCGTTTTTAGGGCGTATATTGCGCAAGCCGACTGTCATCACCTACCATTGCGATTTGTTGATGCCCCCCGGCTTGCTGAACTGGGTGGCAAATCAGGCTGTATGTTTGATGAATATTTTTGCGGCAATTTTTACACATCGGATTGTTACGTATACGGAGGATTACGCCAAGCATTCACGCTTTCTTGCTTCTTATAAGCGCAAATCGAGTTATATCCTTCCACCGGTTGAGCTACCTGAGGTTACGGATGAAGAAATACAGCGTTTTAGGCAGGACTTTAATCCAGATAACCGCAAGCCTGTGATTGGGATGGCTGCGAGGCTGGCAACAGAAAAGGGAGTTGAGGTATTGCTGGAAGCGTTGCCCTCCGTGATCCGTGTTTTCCCAAAAGCGCTTGTGTTGTTTGCGGGACCTTATCAGAATATCGTAGGGGAACAGGAATATTATCAAAGGTTGATGCCCTTGATTCAGCGTTATGAGGTTAATGGGCACTGGAGATTTGTCGGCACGTTAAATCCCCGACAAATGGCGACTTTTTACCCCAATCTGGATGTACTGGTTTTGCCGAGTTTGAACTCTACAGAGGCATTTGGATTGGTTCAGATTGAAGCAATGATCAATGGTGTCCCTGTGATTGCCTCAGATTTACCCGGTGTTCGACAGCCGGTGATCATGCATGAGATGGGGAGGATCATCCCTATCGGGAATTCGGCGGCGTTATCAGCGGCACTTATTGATATATTGCAAGGTGGAAAGCAGGATAGCACAAAGTGCATTGAGATTGCACGGCGGTATATGTCTGATACCGTTGCGCAGGCTTATGAGCAGTTGTTTGCAGATTGTAAAATATCTTGACGGTAGCAGGATGATCTTTTGATGAGCAACGCATGGTAGAGCTGAAAAGCTTGCGAAATTCAAAGAATTATTTTTACTTGAATTTGCGTGAAATCCCGTATTTCCGGGCGTTGGTGCGTTCTGTGGAGGCGGGATTTTATGAGCAAATGGATTATTGCCCGCCGCTTCTTGATCTGGGATGTGGTGATGGGCATTTTGCGAGTGTTGCTTTTGATTGGAAAGTGGACGTGGGCATTGATCCCTGGCGGCAGCCAATCCTTGAAGCGCGTCAAAGGGGAGCATATTGTTTCCTTGTGCAATCTGATGGGGGACGGATGCCCTTCGCGGATGGTTTTTTTGGAAGCGCTATCAGCAACTCTGTTCTTGAGCATATTCCCCATATTGAGCGAGTGCTGTCAGAGGTCAATCGCGTCTTAAAGCCCGGAGCGCAGTTTGTGTTTTGTGTGCCCAATCCTGGGTATCTGGAGGAATTATCGTTTCCCCGCGTCTTTCGTTTTTTGGGACTGTCTCGCTTAGGCGAATTGTATCGCAACTGGTTTCGGCGCATGTCGCGCGTGGAACACGCCGAGTCTGTTGACACGTGGAAAATGTGGCTTGAGAACGCCGGTTTCATTTTGGAGAAAAGCTGGGATTATTTTTCTCCTGAGGCGTTGCGTGTACTTGAATGGGGGCACTTTTTTGGTTTACCCAGCCTGGTTTGTAAAAAGATATTTGGGCGCTGGTTGCTTACTTCAGCACGCTGGAATGTCATTCCAGTTGAATTGCTTTTACGTCATTATGCCGGTTCTTTTCCGCATCCGCAGGGAACGTTTACATTTTACGTGGCTCGAAAGAAAAACTCAGGGTAATGTGAGAGTGAATGTCTGATCAGTCTGTCAATTCTCCAGAGATATATGATAGCACTTACTTCAGCCGTGCGGCCTATGAAGGTGTGTCTTTCCGTCGTTTCAGCCAATACTGGTGGTCTAACCGTTTTTATGCCTTGCTTGCACAAAAGTATGGGGCAAGAGAAGGAAATGTATTGGAAGTCGGCTGTGGAATGGGGGATTTGCTTGCCTGGTTTCCACACGCGTATCGAACGTATGGGGTGGATGTCAACCTCTGGGCATTATTGCTGGCACGAAAAAATGTACCTCAGGCGCAGTTTTTGAGGCTTCTGGCGGAGGATTTGGATATATTCCCAGAATCTTATTTTCAGATTGTGATTGCCAAGCATATTGTAGAGCATCTCCATGACCCTTTTGCTGTGATAGGAAAGGTTAGCAGACTTCTCAAGCCGGGTGGTTTGTTATTGATGGCAACGCCCAATCTAGATTCTCCTATGCGAAGACTCAAGAAACAAAATTGGATAGGGTATCGCGACCCCACACACATCAGCCTGAAACAGCCCTCTGAATGGCTGGATATGCTCAAGTTTTGTGGTCTTGTGCCATTTCGGGTATTTTCGGATGGCTTTTGGGATGCGCCTTATCTTCCGTTGTTGCCAAAGGTCATTCAGAAGTTGTTGTTTGGTGCTCCTGGCGGCTTGCAAGCTATTTTCGTATGGAGTATCATTCCTGTCTATATGGGCGAGAGTCTGATTGTGCTGGCAAGGAAGTAATGAACGAAGAACCGACTGTACTGGACTATGTTAAAGCGCTGTTGACACCCTGGAAGGGACCGCCACCGCGTATTCCACCGCTGCCGGAAGAGTTGGAGAGTGATACCTCTATAAAAGTTGCTGGCGGAGACCTTGTTGTGATAGATGATGCGGCAAAGGCCGCTCCGGTTTTGGCTGTGGAAACTGAAGAAAAACCAGAGACCGCATTGAGGAAGGTGGTCATTCCGTGGCGGACGTTTTTGTTGGTGGTTTTTGCGACCTTTGCCCAGAGCTTTATTGAACCGCCCAGCAGGAATGTAACAGTTGCTGTTGTTGGTTATGCAGTTGTCTGCGCTCTGATGATATGGGCTTTTCTTTCGGATGAATGGCAGCTGTTGTCTGTATCTGAGGATACAGCAACTTCGCTTTCTGCGAAGGTTAAGCCAATCTTTCTTCTTGCCTCTTTCCCGCTGATCTTATTTGCATTTCTGGCATTCAAGGGAAACCGTTTCACTTCACTGAATTTGATCCTTTGGTCACTAGCCCTGCTTTTGGCATTGGCAGCGCTTTGGTTGCCGGGTGAAAGGGTTGGTAACTTAAAGCAGGAACTTTTGCGGTTTTTCAAGCATCCGTCATTCAACGTGGACATTTCATCCTGGACGTTGCTTCTATTGGTGTCAACGCTGGTGGTAATCTTTTTCAGGACGTATGCGTTAGACAAGATCCCCAATGAAATGTTCAGCGACCATGCTGAGAAACTTCAAGATGTTGCTGAAGTTCTGGACGGTAGATATTCGATCTTCTTTCCCCGCAACACTGGTCGCGAAGCTTTTCAGATGTACCTGACAGCCTTAATCGCTGTTGTTTTTGGGACAGGGCTGTCGTTTGCAAGCCTAAAAATTGGTACGGTGTTAGCAGGGGTGGTAACTTTGCCGTATATTTATTTGCTTGGCAGGGAAATAGGAAACAAATGGGTTGGGCTGCTGGCGTTTATTCTGGCAGGCATCGCATATTGGCCAAATGTTATCTCGCGTATTGGGTTACGTTTTCCGCTTTACCCACTTTTTGTTGCGCCAGCACTGTTTTACCTGATACGAGGTCTGCGCAAATTACAGCGAAACGATTTTATTCTAGCAGGGATTGCGGTTGGGTTAGGGCTACATGGTTATAGCCCTTTTCGCATTGTTCCATTTGTCATCATTTTTGCTGTGGTGCTTTATATTTTACACACATCCTCGGGTAGCAGGCGCGCCTCGGCTTTCTGGGGATTGGTTATCATTGGTTTCTTTGCATTGATTGTGTTTCTGCCTTTGTTGCGATATTCGCTAGAGTATCCGGATATGTTCGCTTTTCGGGCTTTCTCTCGTCTCGGTACAACTGAGAGAGCCCTTCCAGGACCGGCGCACGAAATTTTCTTTGGCAATTTGTGGCGGGCTGTGATCATGTATTTTTGGGATAACGGAAATATCTGGGTCCATTCTGTAACCGGCCGACCGGCGCTGGATATTGTGACGGCAGCTGTGTATTTTATTGGGACGATCTATCTCATTGCGCGTTATGCTCGCTACCGGCATTGGGTAGATTTGTTTTTGTTGATCTCGGTGCCGTTGTTAATGATGCCGTCTATCCTCTCATTGGCTTTCCCAGATGAGAACCCTGCCTTGAACCGGGCATCCGGGGCAATTGTGCCGGTTTTTATTATTGCCGCAATTGGGTTAGAGGGTGCCTTGACCAGTATTGGAAAGCAACTGGGGAAAGGGCTGGCTGTTGTGCTGGGGTTGATCCTGATTGTTTGGTCTGCTTCGCAGAATTATGATATTGTCTTCCGTCAGTTTTATAAGCAGTTTATGGGCGGGGCGTGGAACACATCAGATATTGGGCATGTGATTCGCGCTTATGCTGACTCTATCGGTAGCAAGGATAGTGCCTATGTTGTACCTTACCCGCACTGGGTAGATACTCGTCTGGTAGGAGTCAATGCTGGTTATGGGCCACAGGATTATGCGTTGCCAAGAGAACGCATTGAGGAAACGCTGGCTTTTATGGGCCCTAAGTTATTCATTGTTAACACTGCTGATGAGGAAACGCTAATACAGTTAAAGAAACTGTACCCGAAGGGGACTCAAAAGTTGTTTGATTCCTCTTTGGAGGGGAAAGACTTTATTATGTATTTTGTCCCCGAGATAGACGCAAGAAGATAGTGATAGTTTGCTGGAAGACGGGTATTGGAATTGACGGGAAAAGACTTAATGACTGGTGCGCCTGAGACAAACAAAACGCGAAGATTGCCTTTGTGGGTAGGGGATATTCTGTTAGTGTTGGTTTTGCTTGTTGGGGCTTATTTTCGTTATGTCGGTATTGATTGGGATGATAATCATCATCTTCATCCGGATGAACGTTTCTTGACGATGGTGGAAACAGGTATTTCGCCTGTTAGTAGCCTTGCAGAATATTTTGATACAGCGGCTTCAAAGTTAAATCCACACAACGTCGGATTTGGTTTTTATGTTTACGGGACATTTCCAATATTTGTTGTGAGGTATTTGGCGGAATGGCTGGGGAAAACCGGATACGATCAGGTGCATCTGGTTGGTAGATATTTTTCTGCTTCGGTGGATTTGCTGACAGTATTCCTGGTGTATTTAATCGCTTTACGAGTGTATCGGAAAGAGTGGCTTGCAATACTGGCAGCAGCTTTTTCGGCACTGGCGGTTTTGCAAATTCAGCTTTCGCACTATTTCACGGTAGATACCTCCACGAACTTTTTTGCGTTCCTGGCAATTTACTTTGCGGTCAGGATATTGACTTCGGGTAGGATTGAACAGATTGGCAGTGTGGTGGGGCAGCAGGGGGAGGAGGGTGAAACTGCTGAGAAAATACCGGCTTTAAAGGGGGAGATACTAAGCCTTTGGACGAAAAACTGGGATTTGATTGGAGAGTTTGTGCTTTTTGGGCTGGCTTTGGGACTGGCAGTAGCCTCGAAGGTCAGCGTGGTGCAGATAGCTGTTTTATTGCCTCTGGTTGTGATTATCCGTTACACCCAGATTCCTCCTGCCAGGCGGACAAATTGGGCAATCATCATGTTGCGGAATCTGATGATTGCCGCGCTGGTTAGTTTTCTGGTTTTTCGCATTGGTCAGCCCTATGCTTTTACTGGTCCGGGGTTCTTTGGCTTGAAACCCAACGAAAAATGGATCAACAATTTGAAGGATTTGAGTGCGCAAAGCAATGGAGACGTGGATTTTCCCCCGGCGTTGCAATGGGCACGGTTACCGTTTGGTTTTGCCTGGAAAAATATGGTGGTGTGGGGGCTTGGGTTGCCGCTGGGTTTGCTTGCCTGGGCAGGATTTCTGTGGATGGGTTGGCGCATGATCAAGGGGGAATGGAGACAGCATATTTTGCTGTGGGGCTGGACGGCGCTCTATTTTGCATGGCAGTCAAATGTATTCAATCCCACAATGCGCTATCTTCTACCCGTGTATCCTACCCTGGCGATCATTGCGGCATGGACGGTGGCATCTTTATGGGATTTGAGGCGCTCGCCGTTGATTTTTAGGCTACGGCAATTCCAAAACGACTTTGGCTGGACCAAGGTCGTGGCAGCAATATTGGGGGCAGGTGTCTTGCTGACTACGTTGCTTTGGGCGTTTGCGTTTACCCGGATATATACGCGCCCAGTCACGCGTGTGGAAGCCAGCGAGTGGATATATCAGAATGTGCCTAGCGCGATTAACGTGCGCATCCAAAAAGGCACAGAGGAAATCAATCAGCCCATATCGTTTCATCAGGGCGAGACTGTTACCAGTGATCAGCCATTCATCTTCTCGTTTATTCCCCGTTCAAGTGGCGATCTGGTGGAGGTTCGGTTTGACCATATTGTTGACAAACAGGGGGGCGGAGAGGTTAAGAGCCTGGCGGTTTCTATTGATCAGGATTTAGAAGGGGTGATCTCGCTAGGGCAGAATGCGCTTATGGATGTCTTTCAGCCAGACGGAGGAGACCCGCGGGGTCGGGAGTACTCCATTGCTTTTGACCCACCCTTACATTTGGAAGCGGGAAGACAATATTATCTTCGTGTTAGTCTTTATGATAGTGCTGAAGCCCTAAATCTTTCTGGCTTAATTACACTGAGTGTTCTCACTCCCAATGGAGTTGTACGACAATCGCTTGCTGAACCAGTTAAAGCGCTTCGTATCGGGAAGCCTTTTTTGACTCAATTCAATGCGGTGGCAGATGGGGAAATCAGTAAGGTCTTTCTCCCACATATTGTTGATTGGGAGGGGCGGTCAGAGCAGAAAACAATCAGGTTGTCTTTGATAGACCCTGCTCAAGTTGCTGTACCTCTCGGCGTTAGTTCTATAACGGACGCATTTGCTTCCACAGCGGATGAACCCAGGGGGAGTGGTTACACATTTACTTTTACCTCGCCTGTGCCTGTTCAAAAAGACCGCAGCTATGCGCTGACTTTGGAGCTTGTTGATGGAGCAGGGGCGATTGGAGTATATGGATCGAGACAGGCGAATGAAAGCACGTGGGATGATCCGTTGCCGGTCAGTTTGCATGGCTACAGCCCGTTTGATTATGTTGCAGGTTTGTATCGCAGTGATTTGAATTTTGAGATGTACTGGGATGATAATGAGGATAAGCGGGAAAGGTTTATTCGCATTCTCGATCAGGCTGATTATATTTTCATCAGCTCAAACAGACAGTGGGGGACAACTGTGCGTGTTCCTGAGCGATATCCAATGACGGCTATGTATTACAGGAATCTGATTGGCTGCCCAGATGATAGGGATATTGTATGGTGTTATCGCGTTGCAGATACAGATACATTTGAAGGCAGACTGGGTTTTGATCTGGTTAAGGTTTCTCAGTCAGACCCCAATATTGGTTCCATTCGTTTCAATAGTCAGTTTGCCGAAGAGGCTTTTACGGTATACGATCACCCCAAGGTATTTATATTCAAAAAAAGCCCTGATTATGACCCCGATCGGGTCAGACAGCTATTTAACAGTGTGGACATATCTACGGCGATCCACATTACACCGCGCAAGACAAAAAGCTACCCGGCTAATTTGATGTTGCCTGATAGATTACTTGCCAAGCAACGTGCTGGAGGCACCTGGTCGGATCTATTTGACCGGAATGCCTTGCCAAATCGTTATCCATTTTTGGGTATGTTGTTTTGGTATATCGAGATCAGCTTGTTGGGCTGGGTGGTATATCCTCTGACGCGGCTGGCGTTTGGGGGTTTGGAGGACAAAGGTTACCCCCTGATAAAAATCTTAGGGGTTGTCTTGTTGGCTTTTCTAGTGTGGTTTGGCGCTTCAAATGGGCTGTCGTTTAGCCGTCAGGTTATCAGTATTTCGTATGGGCTTTTGTTTGTTTTGAATGCATTTATCTTTTATCGGCATAGAGAGAAAATCAAGCAGGAGTGGCTGGAGCGGAAAAAGTATTATCTGATCATAGAGGGTATTGCATTTCTATTGTTTGCTGTGTTTATTCTGGTGCGTTTGGGCAACCCTGACTTGTGGCATCCATACAAGGGTGGCGAAAAACCAATGGATTTTTCATATCTCAATGCAGTTCTCAAAAGCACCCATTTTCCACCCTACGACCCGTGGTTTGCAGGGGGATATATCAACTATTATTATTATGGTTTTGTTTTGATCGGTGTCATGGTCAAGTGGCTGGGAATAATCCCTTCCATTGCATATAATCTGATTTTGGCTACCTGGTTCTCGTTTGCGGGGATGGGGGCTTTCTGTTTGGGCTACAATCTGTGGTTTTCTGTTCGCCAGAAGGACACTGAGGATGACCAATATCAGGATACTGCACTTCAAGATAGCGCTGTTATGAAAAAGGGTGTTTTGGCAGGGTCTATCTCGGCGGTTTTCTACCTGATTCTGGGAAATCTTGGCACGGTGCGGATGATCTGGCAAGGTTTTATACGTCTGTCGTCTCCAGTACCAATCGAAGAGTTGGGGTTCTTGCAGCGCTGGATGTACTCGTTTGACGGATTGAAGAGGTTTATTAACGGCGCTGGACTTCCGTACGGGCATGGGGATTGGTACTGGATACCCAGTCGGGTGATTCCGGGCGAGCCGATTACAGAGTTTCCATTTTTTACATTCCTTTATGCTGACCCACATGCACATCTAATTGCTTTGCCGTTGACACTTCTGGCGTTATCCTGGGTTCTCTCGATTGTTTTTACAAAGCTCGACTGGATGGAAGAAATGGGACGTTCCCGCTTCTGGCGTTTTGCGTTGACCTTTGTGGTTGGGGCAGTCATTATTGGAAGTTTGCGTCCGACGAATACCTGGGACTATCCAACTTTTCTGGCGCTTGGAGGTGTGGCGCTCGTCTATGTGGTGTTGGCAGGTATCGCGAGTAAGACACACACATTTTTGAGTATGTCGGGAAAGATAAAGGCCGTTGTTTTGCCAGCCCTTTATGTTTTGGCTTTGGTTGTGCTTTCGGCAGTTTTCTACTCTCCGTTTTCGCGCTGGTTTGGACAGGCATATAATCAGGTGGATTTTTGGAAGGGCGATCACACACCTCTTGGGTCTTATATCACGCATTGGGGACTGTTTTTGTTCGCCATTGTAAGCTGGATGTTTTGGGAAACATTGGATTGGATGGCAAAAACACCCCTTTCGGCGCTCAACAAATTGCGCCCTTATAAGGTAGTGATTCAGGGATCTGTGCTGCTTCTGCTGATTGCTGTGGCAGTTCTATTGTTCTTAGAGGTCAAGATCGCCTGGCTTGTATTACCTATTTGCTTTTGGGCTGCTGTTCTTTTGCTGCGACCAGGGATGCCGCTGGGCAAGCGTTGTGTTCTGTTTCTTGTTGGTACGGGGCTTGTTTTAACATTGCTGGTGGAGCTGGTTGTCTTACGTGGTGATATTGGGCGGATGAATACAGTGTTCAAGTTTTATTTGCAGGCGTGGGCTTTTCTGTCCGTCAGCGCTGCGGCGGCTGTCGTCTGGGTGATTCCGGTGGCTGCAATGGAATGGAGCCAACGATGGCGCACGGCATGGACGGCGGTATTGATGCTTTTGATTGGCGGCGCAGCATTGTTCCCGTTGATGGGTGGCGCAGATAAGATACGCGACCGCATAAGCAATCTTGCGCCGCACACGCTGGATGGAATGGCTTACATGAAGTATTCGTACTACAGTGATTTTGGGGTGGACATGGATTTGAGCCAGGATTATCGCGCTATTATCTGGCTGCAGGATCATGTAAAAGGATCACCAGTCATTGTGGAAGCCAATATCCCTGAGTATCGTTGGGGGACGCGTTATACCATTTATACGGGGCTGCCAGGGGTAGTGGGGTGGAACTGGCATCAACGTCAGCAGAGGGCTATTACTGCCACACAGTGGGTAACGGATCGCGTTGCGGCGGTGGAGGCTTTTTATCGCACGCTGGATCGTCAGATGGCTAAAACATTTTTGTCAAAATATGATGTCAGCTATGTTATTGTAGGTCAGTTGGAACGGGCAGCATATCCGGAGGGCGTGGAGAAGTTTGACTGGTTTACAGGTGATTTGTGGGAAGTTGTGTATCAGGATTTGCAGACAACAATTTATCGGGTTATCAGATAGATATGGTGATCAACTTTATTCTCTGGTATCTTGTCATTTTGATAGCTGGATGGTTGTCTTTTCCACTGGCATACCGTTTGTTTGGATTGCTTTCTGACCGCGGGCATGGTTTGTCTAAGCCGTTAAGTTTGCTGTTGTGGGGGTATTTGTTCTGGATGTTGTCCTCTTTGCATGTGATCCAAAATGATATTGGGGGAATTTTATTTGCAGCGCTTGTTCTAGTAGTTGTCAATATGTGGCTGGGCAAGGGGATATGGAGAGAGATACGCTCCTGGATTGCGGAAAACAGGAAAGTCGTTGTAGTTAGTGAATTGCTGTTTTTGATCTCTTTTGGGGTTTGGGCGGTTGTGCGCGCTGCCAACCCTGAGATTTTGGGCACCGAGAAGCCAATGGAACTGGCTTTTATTAATGCGATCCTTCGTTCCCCCCAGTTCCCGCCGCATGATCCATGGCTGTCGGGGTATGCCATTTCTTACTATTACTTTGGTTATGTCATTGTCGCCATGCTGGCGCGTGTAACTGCGGTGAGCGCTGGGGTAGCCTTCAACCTGGCGGTCTCTTCGTGGTTTGCCTTAACAGCTATTGCGGCTTACAGTGTGTTGTATTCCCTTTTCTCAGGGGCGGCGACACGCAGAGATGTTAGAACTGCCCAAAAGGGAAAATTCACATTTGCGTCCCTTTTGGCGCCTTTTTTTATTTTGATTGTTGGCAATCTTGAAGGTTTTTTGGAGGTGTTGCATGCAAGGGGGATTTTCTGGACGCGCTTGGCGGATGGTGGATGGTATTCAAAGTTCTGGAGTTGGTTGAGGATTATGGAATTGGATCAGCCCCCAACGCCGCCTTTTGGTTGGGTACCCGAGCGTGTATCAGGTATTTGGTGGTGGCGCGCTTCACGCGTGGTGCAGGATTTTGATATGGCGGGGCAGGCAAAAGAGATCATTGATGAAATCCCTATTTTTTCTTTTATCCTCTCTGATTTACACCCGCATGTTCTGGCAATGCCTTTTGCCATTTTGGCGGTTGGTTTATCCTTGAATTTGTTTTACAAAGGGAGCGCTGCCTATGTGGGCGGTTTTGGTTTGGGAAAGTGGGTCTCCAAAGTATTTTCGTCTGATGGCGCAAGGCTGGATGAACTCAACCTATTCAATTGGATAACACGGACTGATTTCTGGGCTGCTGCTTTAATTTTTGGCGGTCTGGCATTTCTGAACACCTGGGATTTTCCCATCTATTTGGGGCTTTTCAGTGCGACGTATGTTTTCCTTAAGTATTCCGCAGAGGGTTGGGGCATCAGGCGCATCTGGGAATTTTTTGAGGTAATCGTGTATATTGTGATTGCCGGTGTGTTAATATATCTACCTTTTTATACCGGCTTCTCTTCGCAGGCGGGGGGGATATTGCCCAGTCTTAGTTTTTATACCCGAGGGGTGTATTTTTGGGTGATGTTTGCTCCGCTTATCCTACCTTGTTTGGTGTGGTTTATCTGGTTGTGGCGGAAGCAGTGTGGTTTGATGTGTTTGCGACAAGGACTTAAGTTCTCATTGAGTGTGGTTTTTGGATTATGGATATTTTCTTATGTGCTTGCTGGGGTTTTTATTTTGCTGGTTTCTTCCAACTTGTTTGTGCCGCTTCAACCTTTGGTTGGTATGTTGTACAGCTTGCATGGCGTATCAAGCACAGCGCAATTGTTTTGGGGCTCGCTAGGGAGGCGGTTTGCTGAACCGGGTACCTGGGTGACATTGCTCTTTTTACTTGTTCTTGTATGGGGGCTTTTATCAAGTTACAGGCATGGGACAAAGAGCGCTGGATCTAAGCGAAAGGAAACGGTAGCATATTCAGAACAGGGTGGTGCAGAAGGGAATGTACATGAACCCCCGGCAACGCCATTCGTGCTTCTCCTGGCGCTGGTTGGTATGGGGCTGACACTTGTGCCGGAGTTTGTGTATCTCCGCGATCAATTTGGATGGCGGATTAATACGATATTCAAGTTTTATTTTCAAGCGTGGATATTGTGGGGGATAGCTGCAGGCTTTGCGTCGGGAATACTGCTGGGTATGTTGGAAACCCCATGGAAAAACATTTTTCGTCTTGGCTGGGTGGCTTTGCTGTTGATGGCAATGGCGTATCCGGTGTTTGGTATATGGACAAAGACGGAGGGTTTTTCTCCATCTTACTGGACGCTGGATGGGACAGCCCATATCCGGAAATATGCTCCTGATGAAATGAACGCTATCGAGTGGCTTCAGCAGGCGCCAATTGGTGTGCTAGCGGAGGCGATTGGTGGAAGTTATAGTGGTTATGCTCGTATTTCGACCCATTCCGGAATGCCTACTGTGCTGGGCTGGCCAGGCCATGAAAGCCAGTGGCGCGGTGGGAGTAAAGAGATGGCAGGGCGCGAGGAGGATATTGAGTTGTTATATCGAACCTCAAGATGGGAAGAGGCGCTGGGTGTTATTCAGCGGTATTCTATTCGTTACATTTATGTGGGTTCGTTGGAGCGGAGCAAGTATCGCGCAAACGAAAATAAGTTTATAGAAAATTTGAAACCTGTGTTTCAATCTGGTGCAGATGTGATCTATGAAGTGCCATCAAGTTTGGTTCCCAATGAGACCTATCCGTGAGTGTTCAAATGGATGATAAAAAAATTGGTTTTAACCTTGAATTTGCTCTCTATGTGCTGTCTTTCATCATCGCGCTTGGCTTTCGTCTTGCCTGGCTTGGACGATTACCGCTGTCGGACAGCGAGGCAACCTGGGCATTACAGGCGCTTGGTCTTGCTCGAGGGGAGCAAGTAAGCGTTGCTTCCCATACATTGTATGTCCTGTTGACGCAATTCCTGTTTTCTTTGTTTGGGGATTCCAATTTTGTGGCGCGCGTTGTTCCCGCTTTGTTGGGGGGAAGTATTGTTTTTGCTCCTTATCTTTTTCATAGGCATCTGGGTAGATGGGCGGCTGTAATCTTAAGTTTTGGTTTGGCAATTGACCCAGCAATGATTGCTGCTTCCCGCCAGCCGGGCAGTCCGATGTTGGCGATAGTGATGTTTGTTTTTATGGCAGGTTTTCTCATCAATGGTTATGAAGCATGGGCAGGCGTCTTTGGCGCGCTGGCGTTGATGGGGGGGGCAGGGGTATGGCAAGCTGTTGTAGCTGTTTTGCTTTCTCTGTTATGGGGGAAGGTGTTGCGCCGCGATCGGGAAGCAGATATTAATGCTGTGGATTGGGCAGAGATTTCCTGGAAAAAGTTTCTCTACTGGTTTGCTGGAAGCTTTGTTTTTGCAAGCTCGTTCTTGCTTATTCAGCCCCGAGGATTGGGGGCTTCCTTATCTTCAGTTGTGGATTACGTTTCTGTTTGGGTGAAGGGCGGGGGTGTTTCTCTTGAGATCATGTTGTCGGCATTGCTGATGTATGAGATATTCCCTCTTATTCTAGGATTGTCTGCTATTGTGTTGCTGTTGTTTCGCAAAGATGCGTTGGGCGGCTATCTGGCGCGCTTGTGGGTGGTTTTGTTGGTGTTGTTGCTGGCTTATTCGAACAAAGCGACGGTTGATCTATGCTTAGTCGTTATTCCTTTGTGGGCTCTTGCTGCGAGGCTGGTTGTCAGGATAGTAGAGGGGCTTTCTGGCGAATTTTGGCTATTTGCGTTTGGGTATGGAGCGGTTGTTTTTGCTCTGCTGGTCTTTGTTTGGTTGAATTTAGTCAGCTTGCTCAATCCCCAGCCAGCATCTGCGAGTCTTTTGCAGCGTTACATTGTGATTGCAGTCTCTGCGGTTTTGATTGTGGTCATTGCTCTTTTGGTGACGATTGGGTGGTCGCAGAAACATGCTAGCTACGGTCTGATGGTCGGTGCTGGCATCATTTTTATCATTTATACATTTTCAGCGACATGGAACAGTGCTGGTCTGGGCAAAAATCCTGATCTAGAACTGTGGTGGTCTTCCCCGGATTTGGTTGAGTCTGGATTGATGATGAAATCAATACAGCAAATTTCAGAATGGCAACACAAAGGTTTTCGCGATCAGGTTGATGTGTGGGTAATTGGTGTGGATTTGCCCTCTTTGAAGTGGTTTTTGCGCGATTTGCACAATGTTGTTTTCAGCCGGGTATACCCTGTTGGTGTTTCTCCTTCTATCGTGATAACGACAAGTGAGCAAGTACTCTCTTTGGCAGATCGCTATGCGGGTCAGGATTTTGTTTGGTGGAGGGGGTTGCCGCTTTGGACTGGGTTGGATGTGTCTGGGCGTTTTCGCTGGATTGCTTTTCGAGAAGCGTCCCAGGACTATCGTGCGTTGATACTTTGGGTGCGGAGCGATCTGTTCCCGGGAACAGGGGTGTTGGCAGGACAGCCGACACCTTGACTTGCGTATAGAAAATTATTCTTAGGAGCAGCAGGTACATTGTCAAAACAACCTAACATCATTGCAATAGATGGTCCCGCAGCGTCGGGAAAATCGACCTTGGGAGAACGTCTGGCAAAGCATTTCGGTTATCTGTATTTTGATACAGGTGTGATGTATCGTGCGGTGACCTGGGCAGTGCTGCATAGCTCTTGCGATGTTCGAGATGAGATAGCAGTGACAAAGATTGCAGAGAATACGCAAATAGAGGTGTTACCGCCGTCGGCGGCTTGCCGTAAGTATGATGTATTGATTGATGGCAGGGATATAACAGATGAAATCCGAAGTCCTGAGGTAGAAGCAATGGTTTCGGTCGTGTCTGCGTATCCGGGCGTGCGGCGCGCAATGAGTTTGCAGCAGCGGCGTATTGGTTTAAGGGGCAATGTTGTTATGGTGGGGCGGGATATCGGGACAGTAGTGTTGCCAGAAGCGCCGCTGAAGGTTTATCTTGAGGCTTCGGTTGAGGTGCGCGCCAAAAGAAGATTACTGGAGGTCAAACAGAGAGATCCCCAGATGAGCTATGAAGAAGTGCTCCAGGCGTTAATGCGGCGGGACGAAATTGACTCTACACGTTCGGTGGCGCCGCTCAGGCCGGCAGATGATGCTCATATCATCCACACGGATAACTTGACGATTGAAGAGGTTGTAAGAAAAGTGATTGATCTCAGCCGGGGGGTTTAATCTATCTCAGATAAGAGCCTCAATGCTATAATGTGTTGAGCTTCAGGGTTGCTTTTTAATGTTGCAATTTATTTTTACGATATTATCCAATCGGGCATCCATTGAACAGCCTTTTGAGTTAAAAGGCTGGTTGTATGTGTTTTTGCTTTTGGCTTTTGTAATGTGGGCTTTGTGGAAGACGTGGACGCCGATTTCAGGATTGGACAGGCGTAAAGCAATTATCTTGTTATTGCTGACGCTTTTGGCGCCACTTGTATCCTCATTCTTTGGGGTACGTGTGCTCAATGGCTTACCGCCACCCTTTCCGGGTTTGCCTGTTGATGTAGAAGCGCCGTTGGTGATGATTTTCTCGGCAATACCCTGGGTGTTGGCGGCGGGTTTTCTGAGCCCGCCTTTAGCTGCAATAATTGCTCTGTTGGGGGCTTTTCCCAGAGTCTTTTTTGAAACCCACAGTCTGTTTACCGGTTTTGAGTTGATGTTGTTGGCGCTAATATATAGCGTTTGTATTCGCCAGCGTTACCGCAGCAGCTTTTTTAGTCTTTTGCGGCACCCATTTTTTGCAGCATTTGCTTCAATCATTGTGCTTGTTCCTTATTACGCGCTGGGTGGCTTTTTTGCGGCAGATGGCGATTTTGCCACCATGTTTGGTTTTTCTATCATACAGCCATGGGGCTGGGTCATTCCACGTTTCCTGGAAGTTCTTGTTGCGTCTTTTCTGGCGGAAGTGTTATTTTTGAAAGGGGCGTGGTGGAAGGTGCCACGCTTCTTGCAGCCTTCGCCAGTGGAACAGAGCATTAAAGGGAAGTTTTATTTTGGTGTTGTACCGCTTGCTCTGGGGCTCATGTTGATTTTAGCGGTTGGAAACTGGTTTTTTGCCCAGAGAATTGCTCGTTTGATTGTCCGTGATCGGCTTTCCACTTTGGCAATCATGGCATCAGAAAGCCTTCCGGCATTTATTGAAATGGGGCAGTATTTTATCAAGGATGTTATCTCTGAAGAGGTGACGTTGCTGCCAGAAGACCAAATGCAGACTGCTTTATTAAAAGGCGCTGAGGATGTGCCCTATTTTGATCAATTAATAATCTTTGACGCTCGTGGCAACTTTGTTGCCGGCTATCCAACAGATGTGCTTGATCAAGCACCGCTTACTTTAGAGGAGCAATCAGGCGTTCGTTTTGCCTTTCAGGGTGTTCCAATGCAGCTATATGTGCTGCCGCCTGTTTCTGGTGATGCAGCAACGCGCCTTTCTTTTATTTCTTTGATAATGGGAGAGCAGGGGAATATTTACGGAGTGATTGTTGGGCGCGCCGGGGTGGTTTCGAATCCATTTTCGCAATCTTTTTTAGGGACAATCAACGCAGTTGAAGGTTGGGGAGGGGGAGGCGCGGTTGTTGATCAAAATTCACAGGTGGTATTTCGTTCTAAAAGTTATGTTGAGACACATTTTGCGGGTAGTGAAACTTCTGCATCAGAAGATTTTCATGAAGAAATGTCGCCCAGCGGCGATCGTTATTTGGTGTTTCGCAGAATGGTGAAGGGGACTTCATGGGCTATTATCCTCTGTGTGCCTTTTGAAAAAGTTCAAGAGATTGCATTAATGCTGGCTTTGCCTATCATGCTGGTAATTATTGTTTTGATTGTTTTTATTGTTCTCTTGTGGTCATTTGTTTTAGGTAGGATTACTTCTTCGTTGCGTGAGCTGGCTAAAGAAGCCACTTATGTCTCTAGCGGGCAGCTGGATCGCTCGATACCTGTTTATGGGGCGGATGAGGTTGGGCAACTCAGTTACTCTTTTGAACAAATGCGGATGAGTCTCAAAGCTCGGATTGAGGAGTTAAGCCGTCTCTTGGTGGTTAGTCAGTCAGTTGCTTCTCATCTGGATGCGAGAAGCTCCCTGCAGCCCGTTTTTGAGGCAATTCTTGACGAAGGAGCAGACATTGCCCGTATCGTTTTGGAGAGCAGTGTCATGCCAGATTCTGTTGCTTCGAGAGTGACTGCGCTTGGCGCTGGCAGGCATACTGACCAGTACGCGTATCTGGATGAACAGGTGTTTGATTTGATGGCGCAGCAAGATACATTGATTATTCCTAATACAGTGCGTATGCGACGCATTCAGTTTTTAGAAGGTCGGGCATTGGGGGCGTTGATGGCAATCGCCTTGAGGAGTGAGAGTCATTATTACGGCGTGTTGTGGCTTGCATATTATGACCAGCATAATTTTACGGACGGCGAAATTCGCTTTTTTAACACGTTAGCCACGCATGCTTCGTTAGCAGTGGCAAATGCGCGTTTATATTCCAGCGCCGAAATTGGGCGCAGGAGGCTTGAGGCGGTGTTAGCTTCAACCCCTGATCCGGTCTTGGTGATTGACGAGCAAATGCAGTTACTGCTCTTAAATCCTGCTGCACTGCAAATTCCCGATTTGATTAGAAGCCCCCAAATCGGGAAACCCATCAATGAGGTGGTAATTGTGCCAGCACTTTTAGACTTGCTGGCGAAACCTGTGGCTGACACCTTAACCACGAATGAAATTACCCTTTCGCAAGGGAAAATATTTAACGCATGTATATCTCCGGTTATCTCTGAAAATCGCTTACAAGGGAAGATTTGCATTTTACGCGACGTAACCCATTATAAGGAACTGGACACGATTAAGTCAGAGTTTGTTTCGACGGTTAGTCATGATTTGCGTTCTCCTCTCTCGCTGATGAGGGGATATGCTACAATGCTCCAAATGGTGGGGGAACTCAATGCGCAACAAAAAGGGTATTTGGGCAAGATTATTCAGGGCATTGATAACATGATTCACCTGGTGAATAATTTGCTTGATCTGGGACGTATTGAGGCGGGTGTTGGGTTGCGGGTAGAACGTATATCAGGAATTAAGATTATTGAAAATGTCATTAATCTGCTTCAGCCTCAGGCAACACAGAAAAAAATACAGTTACAGTTTGTTGACAACAATTCATCGCTGGCAATTCTCGAGGCGGATCCGGCTTTGTTGCAACAGGCTCTTTATAATCTGGTTGAGAATGCGATCCAATACACACAGGTTGGTGGGCAGGTAACAGCCAGTCTAGAAGTTCGTCCTTCCTCGGTTGTTTTTACGGTTAAGGATACGGGGATAGGGATTGCACCTCTTGATCTGCCGCACATATTTGAAAAGTTTTATCGCAGCGAGGGGCGCGAGGCACATCAGGCAAGGGGTACGGGTCTTGGATTGGCTATTGTCAAGTCTATTGCAGAGCGCCATAAGGGGCACGTGTGGGTAGAAAGCCAGCTTGGGAAGGGGAGTGCGTTTTCCCTTGAGCTGCCTTTCAAACAAACTCAATCCCTTTGACAAGGGAGCAGGGGTGATTGCATGTTCGCATGAATTTTCAATGTTTTTGCGCGAAAAATTTGATTTATCCAGTAATGTGTGGTATCATATTTGTTTGCATGAAAATTCTTAGGTGACGTAAACTACTAATAGGCGCTTGAGGACACTCGCGCGCCTTGTTTGTGTTAAGGGCTAATTTGGAGGTACTTGTGGAAACAAAAGGCTTGGTTGCACTGCGGATATCACTTGCATCACCGGATACGATTAGGGGCTGGTCTTATGGCGAGGTTTTGAAACCTGAAACGATTAACTATCGCCGTTTACGTCCGGAGAAGGATGGTCTGTTTTGCGAGGCTATTTTTGGTCCCACTCGCGATTGGCAATGTTACTGTGGGAAATATAAGAACCCGCGCTACAAAGGGATCGTCTGTGATAAGTGTGGCGTTGAGGTGACTCGTTCGGCTGTGAGAAGAGAGCGTATGGGGCATATTGAGCTTGCTACGCCGGTAGCACATATATGGTATACGCGAAGAATACCCTCTTACCTGGGGTTATTGTTGGATATATCTCGACGCAACCTGGACAGGGTTTTATATTTTGCTCAATATATTGTCACGTATGTTGATGAAGAAGCTCGGCAGAAGGCGTTGAAGCGTCTGGAGGATGAGATAAGTGTCTCGGAGCGCGAGCAAGCGGCTGAAATAAATGCCAAGATACTGGAAGTCAAAATCGCGCGGGACAAAAAGCTAGAGGAAGCAAAGACACAAAAAGCTGACCTTGAGAAACGTGCAGACGAGCAGATTGCCATCCGCCTGGACCCAGTGATCAAAGAGGGACAACGTCTTGAAAGTGACTTACAAGAGCAAATTGGTAAACCGGCCAAGCAGACGTATGTATTTGCAGAGGCAAATGTAACAATTGTAGAAAAGGGAGTTGTGGTTACTCCGCAGCATTTATCCTCTGTCCAAAAAGTGGTCAAAGAGCGGCTTGAGGAAATTGAAAAAGAGTTTAAGCAGCAGCTTCAGCGAGAGCTTGAATTAATCAAAATGAATATGGAACAGATCAAAGCTGAAGCCGATGAACAGATGGAGGCATTGCGCAATCAGCTTGAAGATCAGTCTGCGATTTCCCAGAATCAAAACTCTTACCAGCGTGATGAGTTATTGGAGCTGAAGCCCTTTACTTTTCTGACCGAAACGCGCTATAGGGAACTCAAGTCGCGTTGGGGGCAGGTTTTTCGTGCTGATATGGGGGCGGAGGCACTGTATGATATTTTACACCGTCTTGACTTGGAAAAGCTGGCTGAAGAGTTGTGGACAGAGGTGCGCACTTCAAAAAGCAAGCAAAAACGCAAGAAGGCTACCACGCGTTTGAAAATTGTGGAGGCTTTTCGCAGATCGAAGAACAGCCCCGAGTGGATGATATTAACAGCATTGCCGGTGATCCCTCCAGACCTGAGACCTATGGTGCAGCTGGATGGCGGTCGTTTCGCCACCTCTGATTTGAATGATTTATACCGGCGTGTGATTAATCGCAACAACCGTCTAAAACGTTTGCTTGAACTGGGGGCGCCGGATGTGATTGTGCGCAACGAGAAACGCATGTTGCAGGAGGCAGTCGACTCTTTGATTGATAACTCTCAAAGAGGGAAGGCTTTATCCCGCCGTGGCAGAAGAGAGCTGAAGTCGCTGAGCGATATGCTGAAAGGGAAAAAGGGCCGCTTTAGAAGAAACCTTTTGGGTAAGCGTGTAGATTATTCTGGGCGCTCGGTGATTGTTGTTGGCCCGAATTTGAAACTTTATCAGTGTGGTTTGCCTAAAGCCATGGCGCTGGAGTTGTATCGCCCCTTTGTTATTTCTCGTCTTGTTAGTCATAATTATGCGGCGAATGTTAAGGGCGCGCGCAGATTTATTGAGCGTAACCGTCCGGAGGTTTGGGAAGTTCTCGAAGAAGTTATCAAAGAGAGACCTGTGCTGCTCAATCGTGCCCCTACCCTTCACCGTTTGGGTATTCAGGCTTTTGAGCCTGTGCTGATAGAAGGTTCTGCCATTCAACTTCACCCGTTGGTAACTACAGCGTTCAACGCGGATTTTGATGGAGACCAGATGGCTGTTCATGTTCCGTTGTCCGAAAAGGCTGTTGCCGAAGCGCGCGAGCTGATGCTTTCCTCAAGAAACCTGCTCAAGCCTGCTGATGGCGAGCCGATTATCAGCCCTTCCAAGGATATGGTGCTTGGGGTGTATTATCTGACGATGAAAGATAAAGAACAGCACAAGGGCGATGGACGTAGATTCGCTGATATGGATGAGGTCGAGCTGGCGTTTAATTTGGGGCAGCTTGACCTGCATGCGAATATCCATGTGCTGGTGAACACCTGGTATGATGATCATGGCAACCGGATGCCTGAACAACGTCAGGCACTTGTGGAAACTACGGTTGGCCGTGTTATCTTTAATCGCATCCTGCCAGCTGATATTCAATACATCAATCGTGTTTTGGATAAGGGGGGGGTCAAGGATTTGATTGCTGAGGTGTATGAAATTTGCGGTTCTGAGGTTACTACAAAGATCGCTGATGAGATTAAGGATATTGGGTTTGAGTATGCCATGCGTTCTGGTGCAACGATTGCCATTGCGGATATCTCCATACCGCCGAAGAAACAGCAGATATTGGCAGAAGCACAACAGCAGGTGGAAAATGTTAACCGGAGCTATCGCCGCGGGCTTCTAACTGAGCAGGAGCGTAATGAGAGAGTCATCGAGATATGGCAAACGACCACTAAAGAGGTTGCTGATGCAGTTCGCGCCAATATGGATCCTAACGGGAATCTGGCTACGATGGCAAACTCAGGCGCTACGAAGGGCGGTTTTGGACCGATTTCTCAGCTTGCCGGGATGCGCGGTTTGATGGCTGACCCGGCGGGTCGTATCATTCGTTTACCCATTCAATCGAATTTCCGCGAAGGTCTGACTGCTCTGGAATACTTTATTTCAACGCATGGTGCACGTAAAGGGTTGGCTGATACCGCTTTACGTACAGCTGACGCAGGGTATCTGACCCGCAGGCTGGTTGATGTGGCGCAGGATTTAATTATCAATGAAATAGACTGTGGCACCAAAGAAGGTATTTGGATACGCAAGACAGATGATGTTGCCGGGCAATCTATGGCAGTACGCATGTATGGGCGTTTGCTTGCTGAACGAGTGATAGATCCAAACACTGGAGAGGTGATTGGTGAACGTGGAGAAATGCTTGACCGCGAACTTGTGCGTAAGATTACTCAAGCGGGCATTGAGGCGGTGAAGGTCAGGTCGCCGTTAACGTGCGAGTTAATTCATGGCATTTGTGCGCGTTGTTATGGGATGGACCTGGGTAGAGGCTCACTCGTTGATTTGGGTTCTGCGGTAGGTATTGTAGCGGCGCAGTCAATCGGTGAACCGGGTACGCAGCTGACTTTGCGTACGTTTCACACGGGTGGTGTGGCTGCTGGCGGCGATATTACCACTGGCTTACCCCGTGTTGAAGAGTTGTTCGAAGCCAGACGAATGCCTAAGGGAGAAGCAGTGATCACCAGAATTTCTGGGACTGCAAGCATTATTCAGTCGGATCGTGTCAGCGAGCAGCGGGTTGTTCGCGTTGAACATAGCGAAATGGTGAATGATGAGTATATCATTCCGGATGGTTGGAAAATCTTGGTTAAGAGCGAGGATAGGGTCTCCCCCAATGATGTGATTGCGGCGTTGGATGATGCTACAATTAACGCCCAACATGAGGGGCGCGTGCGTGTGGAGGGGCAAAAGATAATCGTAGCGTATGAGCAGCGAGAATCTGAGGAATATGAAATTCCCAGCACCTCTCGATTAATTATTAAGGACGGAGCCAAGGTTGAGGCGGGGCAACAGTTGACCGAAGGCTCTTTGAACCCGCACACGATCCTTCGCATAAAAGGACGTGAGGCATGTCAGATGTATTTGCTCTCTGAGATACAAAAGGTGTATCGCGCCCAGGGGCAGAATATCAATGACAAACATTTTGAAGTAATTATTCGCAAGATGGTTGGTAAGGTTCAGGTTATCCGTCCTGGCGATACAGACTATCTGCCCATGGATTTGGTGGATCGCCTGGAACTCCGCAAAGTGAACGAGAAATTAATTGCGGAAGGAAAACAACCTGCCAAGTTTGCTGAGATTTTGCTGGGTGTGACCAAAGCCTCTCTGAGTACAGAATCGTTCCTTTCGGCTTCTTCATTCCAACATACAATCAAGGTATTGGCAGGAGCCGCGATTGCTTCCAATGAGGATAAATTGTTTGGCTTGAAGGAAAATGTTATTATTGGAAAGCTCATTCCTGCTGGGACAGGTTTTAAGCATGGGCGTTTTGTTGGGCTTGAAGCGGAAAATAACTTTTCGGAGATGGAAACAAAATATCCCTCTATTGAAGGGAATGACACTTCGGAACCAGAGGAAAAACTCCCCTCCATTAGAGAAGAAGAGTAAGCGGCGTGTTGACTGTGTAGACCCCCGAGGGAATTTCCCTCGGGGGTATTTGTTTGGATTACTTGCGAAAATGTGTGATAATCAGTTGAGAAATTATGTGTGTTTGAGGAGTCAGGATGGAAATAGGATTGGTCAAAAAAGTTGATATTGATGGGGAGATGCAGCAGTCCTATCTCGATTATGCGATGAGTGTGATTGTTGCCCGCGCCCTACCGGATGCCCGTGACGGTTTAAAACCTGTCCAGCGAAGAATATTATATGCCATGTATGATATGGGGCTGCGCCCGGATAGCGAATATAAAAAGTCCGCGAGAATAGTGGGTGAAGTTCTTGGAAAGTATCACCCGCATGGGGACATGGCGGTATATGAGGCAATGGCAAGGCTGGCGCAAAGTTTTACCATGCGTTACCCCTTGATTGACGGTCAGGGCAACTTCGGCAGCGTGGATGGCGATCCTCCGGCAGCGATGCGCTATACAGAGGCGCGTCTGTTGCCGTATGCTATTGAATTATTAGCGCAGATTGACCGCGATACGGTTGATTTCGTTCGCAATTTTGACGATACGCTTCGTGAACCTGTTGTTTTACCGGCGGCTTTGCCTAATTTACTGGTGAACGGTGCCAGCGGTATTGCTGTTGGGATGGCAACAAGCATCCCTCCACATAATCTTGTTGAAGTCTTGGATGCAATGATATATATGTTGTCTCGCTGGGAAAAGCAGGATGATATTGCTATCGAAGACTTGATGAAATATATCAAAGGACCGGATTTTCCTACGGGAGGATATATCATTCAAGAGGGCGGGCAAAATGATTTGCTTATGGCGTATGCCAGTGGCAAAGGCAAGATTACTCTGAGAGGGAAGGTGCAGGACGAAGAACTCGGCAGAGGTAGAGATAGGGTGATTATTACTGAGCTGCCTTATCTGGTCAACAAAGCTGGGTTAATCGAGAGAATAGCCGAATTGGTGCGCGAAGGAGAGCTTGAAGGGATTGCTGATTTGAGGGATGAGTCTGACCGGCATGGCATGCGAATAGTGATTGAACTGAGCAGAACTGCGGATAGAGATTCTGTGTTGCGCGAGCTGTACCGTAGAACTCCATTGCAAACCACGTTTAGCATAGCACTGTTGGCTCTTGTAGGTGGCGAGCCGAGGTTGTTGCCAATCAAGCAAGCCTTACGGGTGTATATTGAACATCGTCTGAGTGTTGTACGGCGGCGTAGCGAGTTCGATCTGGCGCGGGCGCGGCAGCGTGAACACATACTAGCTGGATTGCGCATAGCCATATCAAATATTGATGAAATTATCACAATTATCCGCAATGCACCCGACAGCGATCAGGCAAAGAGTCGTCTTATCAGACGGTTTAAACTCAGCGATGTACAGGCTCAGGCAATTCTGGATATGCCATTGAAGCGGCTGGCGTCATTGGAGCGAAAGAAGATTGAGCAAGAGTATAAAGATGTCCTGAAGACTATCAAGGATCTTGAGACGCTTTTGAAGTCTCCCAAAAAGCTGCGCGATGTTGTTTCGGAGGAGTTTGCCAATGCTAAAGCGCTCTTTGGTGATCGGAGACGGACGCAGATCATTACCTTGCGAGAAGGAGAGTCGGCCAAACTGTTATTGACAGCAAATGAGATTACCCCAGCCAAGGAAGTGTGGGTAGGTTTGACAAATGACGGCTTAATAGCCCGTACGATTGGAGATGCATTGCCTAAAGTCAGCGGCAGAGCAGCACCGTTATTTGTTCTGAAGACAAACACGCATCACACATTGTACATTGTTTCAGAGTCTGGCAAAGCCGCCTCGGTTACTGTTGAAAGCTTGCCGGAGACTGAGGTTTTTGAAAATGGCACGCCGCTGTCAAAGGTTACGCCATGTGGTGTAGATTTTAAGGTGGCTGCCATTTTTTCCACTCCGGCGCGCGAAAAAATTGAGGGAGAGAAATATATTTTTCTAGTAACGCGGGCTGGTTTGGTCAAAAAGACGGCAATTGCTGAGTTGCCCGGACCGTCGGCGCAACTTTTTACGGTGGTCAAGGTTAATCCGGGCGATGCTGTAATTTGGTCAGGATTAAGCCATGGGAATAACGACATTGTGTTGTTTACATCTCTTGGGATGGCAATTCGTTTTTCTGAACATGATGTTCGTCCCATGGGATTAGTTGCTGCCGGAGTAGCCGGAATTAAGTTGGCAAGCGATGATGCTGTTATAGGCGCCAGCCGCTTTGACGCCAAAGGGCATGTGTTGCTGTTGTCTTCTTTGGGGAGAGCCTGGCATGTGCTATGCGAGGATTTTCCCTTACAGGGGCGCTATGGACAGGGAGTTATCGCTTGCCGTTTGAACAGAGGAGAAAGAATCACTGCGCGCCTGTTCGGCAAGCCCAATCACAGTGGCATTTTGCGTTTTTCCAAGGCGGCTTCGCGCGCCGTGCGGGTGGACATGGTGGCTGTAAAGAAGAGGGGGTTGGCAGGACAGCCTGCGGTGGAAATCAAGGCTGGCGATCAGATTGTTGGGTTGACGGATATTTTAGACGATTTGGATTTTTGGCAACATCAAGATTCGCCTGCCGCAAGACGAGCGGGGGCAAAAAGAGCTTCTTCGGTCAAGAAGACGTAATTGTGAAAAAGGTGTAGTGATAACTGATTTTTCCGTCGAGCAGTCCAAAGGTATCGTTACCGTTGGTGATTTTACCTTTCGGAGAGGTTGCCTGCCACGTAAAATAACGTGAATTACCGCTGCCGGAGGAGCTTGTTAGACGGAATGTTGCATTGGGCAGGGTTTGATTGAGAAAAATAGTGTACCATGCCTTGATGGCATCATTGCCTTGGATAGACAACGAGGCGGTTATACGGATGGCATTATCGTGAAACAGTTTGGCTACCTCGCTGGGGTTACGGGCATTTAGCGCCGCGATATACGCTTCGGTAATATCTTGTGGAACAGGCTGAGGGTTGCTGCCTCCCCAGTTGAAATTTGCAATGGTATTCCAGAGAGCCTTGAGGTTAGAGCGCCCGTATTCCCAAGAGAAGAAGTTTACCGCTGCCAGGTTAAGGGAACGGGCGGTGTTAAGGAAATCGGCTATTTCGGCAGCGGCGGGAGCCCAGTCTGCCGTGTTATAGACCGGTCCGGTGGGCACAACGGGTCTGATGGGAGTCAGACTTTGCAATTCGCGTACGGAGCGTCTGAGCTGTTCACCGGCGTTGTGGGCTTTTTCCCAATATACCTGCGGCATGTTGTAGTCGCATTTCTCTAAAAACACTTTCCAGGGAAAAGTCGGGTGATATGAGGGAAAGCGAAAAGAGCATAATGCCACAGGGAGGTTTGGGATTCCCTTGCGAAGCTCAGTCATGAAAACTTTGGCTTTTTCCTCCGCTCCTGGCACCTTGTATTCAACTTCTGCGTCAATCACATATCCATCTAAGGCGAGCTGCTTGCAACGTTTTACTGCTATTTGCGCCTCAGCGGCGGGGTTATATCCGTACACGTAATGCCAGCCCCATACCTGCATACCTTTTTGCCGCAATGCCTGAGCCACCGGCGCTACCAGGTCGATACCTCTGGCGCGGTCTTCGTTATACGTGCCTATGCCATCGGCTATTTTGATCAGTACATGTGTCAGCCCGGCAGATTGTGCTACAGAGGCAATTTGACTAGGGTTGCCTCCTTCGCAATCTTTGACTTTCCATATCATAAAACCTTTGCCTGCAAGTGACATCTATGCCTCCGAGTTCTCTCACCCAAATGAAGCACTAAGGTGTTGACATGCCGTCTAGCCCAAGCTGGGGAGCTACCTGCCGCATTGCCAGAATGACATTGTCCGTATGCTCCCATAAATCAATGTTAAAATCCTGAGCTGCCTGAGCAATTTCATCGCGATTAGCGCCCGCAGCAAAGGCCTTATCCTTCCACTTTTTGCGTACGGAAGAAGAGGTTAAATCATGGAGAGAGCGCGAAGGTCTGACAAGAGCGACAGCCGTGATCAACCCAGTAATTTCATCACATGCATATAGGGCTTTTTCCATCAGCGTTTTTCGTTCTACACCGGTGTTGACTCCGTGGCTGAGAATTGCCCGTACGATCTCCTCGGGACATCCCCGCTGACGCAAAATTGGGGCGCCCAGCACGGGGTGCTCATCGAGTGTGGGGTGGATTTCCCAGTCAAAATCGTGAAGCAGACCGGTGATACCCCATGTTTCGACATCCTCCCCAAACTTTGCCGCGTAGAAACGCATTGCGGCTTCAACGGCAATCATGTGATGGATAAGATTTTCACTTTTGATGAATTCTTTGACGATGTCAAAGGCTTGTTGACGATCCATTGCTCCTCCATGAAGATACTCTCTGCTGGGTTTCTTGCAATTATTATGCCATCCTGGCGGCAATATAGTATTTGCTCATTGCTCTGAAGTTTGTTCGAAAATTGGCTCAATGTTTCCAAGCACGGGCGTTGGGTGGCGTACCCATACATCCCATAGAGCGGTAAGGGTAGCCACAAGCTCGCGTAATCGCCAGAAATTGTGGGCATATTGCCGATAACTTCGCCTGTCTGCGATTACCCCTTCGGCTTTTGTGCCGACCTGATTGCAAATGAAGATTGCTCTTGGCAGGTGAAAGCGCTGGGTAACCAGCAGGGCATTATCAATTTTGAAAATGTGTTTTGCCCTGTAACAGGTGTCATACGTGCGTCTGCCAGCGTAATCGAGCACAATATCAGCTTCTGGAACCCCCAGACTTACCGCATACGCATACATTGCTCCTGGCTCGTTGTAATCAATGAAACGGTTATCTCCGCTCATTAAGATTTTTCGAACTTTGCCCTGAAAATAAAGGTCGGCCGCTGTGGCAACACGGTCTTGGAGAATGGCAGTTGGAGAGCCATCTCGATGTAGCCCTGCGCCAAAGACGATAGCGACCGGATAATGATCAGGTGCATTTATGGTATGATGAATTTTCCCGGCGCTGTAAATCTCCGTGATGATTTTTGGTGTGGTTAATATAACCAGGAAGATAATGACTGGGATTACAATCCATATAAGGGCCATTTGCAATATTTTTTTCACAAGAAGGGTATCAATGACTTGATGTTTTGTTGGGAGACAGGAGAGAATGTCGAGGCTGTTAGCAAGACGGATTATAATGTAAGTGGAAGAGTTTTGCGCAAAGGAAATGGAGATGTGTGATGAATAAACAGCAATGGGCGTTTGCAGGAGGCGTGATATTGGTGTTGGTGCTGATAGTTGCCTCAATCGTTATCATATTTGGAATTTTCCAACGAACACTGGAGCAGGTGATGACGCCTGTGGAACAGGCAAACCAACAGTTGACAAAAATCTCCGAATTCTTGCGCCCTACCCCCACGATTATACCCGATCCCATTACGATTATTCACGAGGTGCGGGCGCTCTCCAGATTGGAGACGATACAGTACTCTGTGGAGAAGATTATCACTGCAGAGAACAGACAGGGCGATCTAGCTTTTTTGTTTGGAGACAGGCTTTTATTTGTGGCACACGGAACGGTTATTGCGGGTGTCGATTTGGGAAAAGTGCGTCCAGAGGATATTTGGCTTGAAGGAGATGTTTTGTTTATTCGTATGCCACAGCCCGAGGTTTTTATTGCCACTTTGGATAACGAGAAGTCTTATGTTTATGATCGGGATACGGGTTTGCTTACTCGGGGGGATATTCATTTGGAGACTAGCGCGCGCCAGGTGGCGGAAAAGGAAATCATGAAAGCGGCAATTGAGGATGGAATCCTGAAGCAGGCGGGCGAAAATGCAGAAATGTTCCTGACCCGTCTGTTCCTTAAACTGGGCTATCAAGAAGTTGTCTTCTCACAAAAATCTGACAGTGGAACATAAGATCACAGGATAATATGGTGAAGTATGAAGACGACACTTAGCAGCCACATCCAGGTTCAGCAGGTGCAACCACGTCCGACGGTGGAGATTCATTTGCCGGACGGCAGGGTATTTTCAGGTCCCAGAGGTGCGACTGCTGAGCAGTTCTTGATGGCACTTCCCGAATGGCATAAAACGCCGATCATTGCCGTTGTTGTTAATTCCGAGTTGCATGAGCTAACCCACCCTATTCTTGTGGACGCATACGTGAAGCCGATTACGTTGGCTGATACTGATGGAGCGCGTATCTACCGCCGATCGTTGACGTTTTTGCTCGAAGCAGCTTTTGAGCAACTTTTTCCGGAACTTTCGCTGTCTGTGACGCATACGGTGGCTTCGGGGGGATTTTTCTGTGAGGTTGAGGGAAAACAGTCTTTGACTCACCAGGAAATTAAGCTGCTGGAGAAAAAGATGGGGGAGCTTGTCAGTGCAAATTTGCCCTTTCATCGTGAAGAGGTGCCTCTCGACCAGGCAATCGCATATTTTGAGGCGAAAGGTGCGTATGACAAAGTACGACTTTTGAAATACAGACAGAAAAAACACCTTGTGTTGTACAGTCTGGGAGATCATCGCGATTATCATCATGGTTATATGGTGCCTTCTAGCGGTTATTTGCGATGGTTTGACCTTACCAAAATGGGGGATGGTTTTGTGCTTCGCTTTCCGAGACGGCATTTACCTCCTAGTGAGTTTATGCCTGTACCCGAATCGCCAAAGCTGTTAGAGACATTTCAACAGTACCGTAGCTGGTTGAACTCACTGGGTATTTCTAGCATTGGTGCGCTGAATGATGCGATAACAGATCAACGAATACGCGAAGTTGTTCTTATGTCAGAGGCGTTGCATGAGCAGAAAATCGCTGAAATTGCTTCGCGCATTGCGTCATCTCGTGCCCAGACCCGCATCATTTTAATTGCCGGGCCTTCATCTTCTGGCAAGACAACCTTTTCAAAGAGATTGGCTATACAGTTGCTTGCGAGGGGCATTTCTCCCTTTGCGCTGGAGATGGATAATTATTTTGTAGATCGAGTCAAAACACCCAGGGACGCAAATGGAGAATATGATTACGAAGCGCTTGAAGCCCTGGACACGAACCTGTTGTCGCTCCATCTGAAGCGATTGATAGCTGGTGAAGAAGTGCAGCTGCGACGGTATGATTTTAAGACTGGGTCGGGGGTTGAGGGAGATACTGTTCGTTTGTCCAAAGACCAGTTGATTATTTTAGAAGGAATACACGGTTTGAATCCCAGACTCTTGCCCGATATTCCTTCTGAGCGCACATTTCGCATTTATGTTTCGTGCCTGACGCAGCTTAACCTTGACCGTCACAATAAAGTATCCACAACAGACGCACGGCTTGTTCGCCGCATTGTGCGTGACGCGCGTGAGCGGGGCTATTCTGCTCAGGAGACTTTGAATCGCTGGGAGTCGGTTCGCCGCGGCGAAAAGCTGCACATTTTCCCTTATCAAGATTTTGCAGATGAAATGTTCAATTCTGCTTTGGTGTATGAGATGTGCTGTCTCAAGCCCCTGGTTGAGCCGCTTTTACGGCAGGTACCCTATGGCACAGCAGAATATATTGAGGCAAAGCGTTTGCTTGCTTTTCTGGAATGGTTTTTGCCTTTTGGGGATGAGATTATTCCCGATAATTCGATTCTCAGGGAGTTTATTGGGGGGTCAATTCTAGCCGGGTTTAAAATCTGGAAAAACGTGTGAAAAATGCAAGAAGCCCTGATTTTGCAAGTTCAGGGCTTCTTGGTTTGGTTATGTATTTTGCATCATTCTTTGTAGCACGCGCCCAAGACGTGCAATTCCTTCGTTGATCAGTTCCGGTGAAGAGTAGGAGAAGTTTAATCGCATTGTGTTTTCTCCGCCACCATTGGGGTAGAAAGGTTCACCTGGAACAAAAGCCACTTTCTCTTTGATTGCTTCCATGAAAACCTGTTTGGAGTCCATATGATTAGGGAGCGTTACCCACAGGAATAATCCTCCTTTGGGGTGTGTCCATTTAATGCCAGGAGGCATGTGTTCTTCAAGAACATCAAGCATCACGTCTCTTCTTTGGCGATAGACCTGGCAAATGGTCTTTACGTGGCGATCGAAGAAACCGTGTTGCCCAACCTCACAAGCAACATACTGGGTAAATGTGGCTGTGTGCAGATCCACGCCCTGCTTGGCGACTGCCAGTTTTTGGATCACTTCTTCGGGGGCAATCACCCAAGCCAGACGCAAGCCAGGCGCCAGTATTTTAGAGAAAGTGCTCAGGTAAATTACGTTTCCGGTATATGTGCCTGGTTCGTTTCGCATTTGGCTGTCCAGCACTTCAACGGCGGGTAAGTTTTCTCCCTCAAAACGTAATTGCCCATAGGGGTCGTCTTCAATGATGGGTACACCATACCGGTCGGCAAGCTCAACAATGCGTTTTCGCCTCTCAAGAGAAATGGTAACCCCAGTGGGATTTTGAAAGTTGGGAAGGATGTACATGAATTTTGGACCACAGCGCAGCGCACTTTCCAGCTCGTCGGTAATCATTCCGTCTTCATCGGAGGGGACGGCAATGTACTCTGCGCCATACGCATTCCATGCTTGTAGGGCGCCTAGATAGGTGGGCGCCTCGACGAGAATGCGGTCGCCACGGTTAATGAATAATTTCCCAATGAGATCGAGTGCCTGTTGCGAGCCAGAGGTGATAAGGATATTGCTGGGGTTGACATTGATTCCGTAGCGACAGGTATGACGGGCGATCATTTCCCGCAAGGGCAACAGCCCTTCAGTGGTGCCATATTGTAACGCTTGAGGACCGTTGTTTTTCAGGACTTTTATACAGGCTTCCTGAAATTCCTGAATGGGGAACACATCCGGCGCTGGAAGTCCTCCGGCAAATGAGATAATTTCTGGATCGCTTGTCAGTTTTAGCAACTCCCGTATGGCAGAGGCTTTTATTCTCTGCATACGTTGTGCGTAACGGTGATCCCAGGGCGTTTGCATTTTATTTCATCTCCTTGAAATATTTATATCCAAACATGCCTTGTGCCTCAAGTTTATGGAAAACGACTGATGATGGTTGCCGGTGTAGGAAGTGTGATGCGGTCGCCAAGTTGAAGTTCTGCGGGTGGCTTGCCCGCTGTATTGGGTGACCCTTGATAGATTGCAATTGGGGTGCCTTCAGCTGAAGATTTGATCTCAACGAAAGCCTGACCGGTCAAAAAGCCTTCACTGTCAATAGCGCAACTGGTAACTTTTCCAATGACGCGTCCCTTTGCGTCTAATACAGGGTCTCCCAGATGTGCCATGCGAACCCCTTTTTCATTAAACCGAAAACGAACTACAACGCCCTGTCGTTTTGCTTCCCGCTCAATATAGGCTTCCCGTCCTATGAACCAGGGTTTATAGACTTTGACGAACGCGCCAAAACCAGCCTCGGCAACGCCAAGCCCCAAAGCTCCGCCCATCTCATGTCCGTAGAGGGGCAGTCCTGCTTCTGTGCGCAAAGAGTCGCGCGCACCAAGCCCGCATGGTTTTAACCCATGTTCAACACCAGCGTTCATCAGGGCTTCCCAGAAAGCAACAGCGTTAGATGGGTGAATAAATAGCTCAAAAGCCATTTTTTCTCCAGTATAGCCGGTTCGTGAGACAACTAGATCAAATCCCCCAATAACGGCTTCACATAGTTCTGTGCGTTTGAGACTCACCACCTTTTGCTTTGTGGCTTGATCGCAACCCAAGGAGAGCAAAATGTCCCGCGATTTCGGTCCCTGCAACGCAATATCAATGCGCATGTCGGGCCCTTCTTTTGGATCCCTCAGATTACGGAGAGTCACTTTTTGCCCAAACGCCTTAACCCATGGGCGGACCCGATCGACTCGTACACGACCCTCAAGTACAGACGTCAGCCATGCCCAGTCTTTTTCATCGTTGGCGGCGTTAACGACCACGAGGTATTTGTCCTGGCTGCGTCGGTATACGATTGTATCGTCTATAACATTGCCATCGGGATCCAAAAAGTGGGTATAGCAGGATTGCCCAACGGCGAGCAAGCCAATATCGTTTGCGCAGACGCTGTCTAAAAACACAGAGGCATAGGGGCCTTCTGCCTGCAGCACACCCATGTGTGACACATCAAACAAACCGGCAGCCTGGCGCGTAGCTGCATGTTCTTCAAGGACGGACGTGTACCAGACAGGCATTTCCCAGCCAGCGAACGGAATAATTTTTGCGTTTAGTTTTTTATGAACTTCATACAATGGAGTGCGTTGCGACTTTTCGCTTTCTTTTTCCTGCCAGGTAAACGGAGGTAGCGGCTCACCGCTTGCAGATTCAATCCCTATGTAGTATGGTTTGGTGTGGCAAACAGCCTCTCCGCTGGCTGAGATTACCGGTTCGGCATCAGATTCGGATACTACAACAGGACCTGGCATTCTGCGGGTTACGTCCGCATCAAATTTGACGTAGCCGTCCGACATATCACGCAGCCATGTGGCTGCCAAGGTTGCCTGTGCGCGAGGAACGGTCAGACGGTATTGGTTCTCGCCCACGTACGTAAGAACCCCTTCTACGGTTTCTTGAGGGGTAATTAGCCGTGTTTTCTGACTCTTTCCGGGTGCAAGCTCCTCTGGATTGCTGGTAAAACAGTAATTGACAAAATGCCTGATATTTGTGCCGGACAGATCGTATACGGCATGGTCAAGCTTTGTTTTTGGTTGTTCATCAATAAACCAGTAATGGGGATAACCGTGCTTGGTGGGAACAGAATCAATACCGGCTGTCTCTGCAATTTCTCTTGTACGTAGTTTAGCGTTTTCGAGGACGCCGAAATCAATTTTCGCCCGCAGTCCTGATCCCGACCGTGTTTGAATTTTGTAAGGGGTGATGGCATATAAAACATCCGCCATGATGTCGGCAATTTTGACCATGTCCGCTTCTTTTAAACCGCGTTGTGTCACCCAAGGCGTGCCGTAGCGTATCCCCGATGCACTCAGTGCGCTTTTATCTCCGGGGATGGTGTTGCGATTGAGTACGATACCGGCTAATTCCAGTATGCGTGCCGCCATGTCGCCAGAGAGAGGCGTGCCATCTGGTCCTTTAACGGACTTACAGTCTATATTGCCCAGATGTGTGTTGGTGCCACCATAGGAGATACGTAGCCCGCGCTCTGCCAACCGATTGGTTAGAGCTTGACAGTTTTTCAGAATCTGTTGCTGAAGGCTACGAAAAGCTTCGGTTTTTGCCAGCTTGAAGGTGAGAGCCAATGCGGCAAAGATATGGACATGTGGGCCGCCTTGCTCTCCCGGGAACACGGCGCGGTCTAATTTTTTTGACAGTTCGGCATCGTCAGTAATGATGCATGCGCCTCTTGGCCCACAGAGTGTCTTATGTGTTGTGAAGGTAAGGATATGAGCAAACCCGACTGGCGAGGGAATAGCGCCAGCAGCGATCAATCCGGCGATGTGGGAAACGTCTGCAAGCAGATATGCCCCAACCGAGTCGGCAATTGCGCGGAAGCGCTCCCAATCTGGTACCCAGGGGTATGAGGAGTAACCTGCAATAATGATTTTGGGGCGGGTTTCTAGGGCAATTTGTTGTAAGGCATCGTAGTTGATTTGCTCGGTTTGTGGGTCGGCAGTGTAGTGTGAAATCTTAAACAATTTCCCCGAACGGTTTACAGGCGAGCCATGCGAAAGATGCCCGCCATGCAGAAGATTCATACTGAGAACCGAATCCCCCGGCTCAACAAGCGCAGTGTATACCGCATTATTGGCGGGCGCGCCAGATAATGGCTGAACGTTAACAAAAAGCTTCTCGGCTGGCAGAGAGGCAGTTGCAAACACTTCTGCGCAGCGACGTCTTGCCAACGCTTCAACAATATCTGCATATTCGACCCCTTTGTAGTAGCGGGGGTCTGCGTAGCGGCGGTATTGTGCCAGTCGTTTTTCATAGTTTAGGATTTCTTTTTCCGGCATCCAACGCGTGTCTTCATCAGGGTATCCTTCAGCGTAGAGATTTTGGAATGAAGATCCCATCGCCTCACGAACCGCCAGTGGGGCGGTGCTTTCGCTGGGGATAAGAATGAGTTTTCGGTATTGCCGTTCAGATTCGAGTTGAATTAACTCATGAATATCAGGGTCAAGTTCTGCCAGACTACCTCGAACGAGAAAATCTTGCATTGGTGATCTCCTTTTTTATTTGGATGAATTTATACATTTGTCAGCGCACTTTTATTGTATGCTGTGGTGTATACGGGGTCAATATTACTTATTTCCTTACTTTTGCGTCGTTTTAGAGTCCGATTCCAAGATTGTACACGATGAAAATACCTGCCACGTAACAGATAATCAGCAATACAGCATCCATTTCTAAGAACAAAATTTTTCTTTCCAAGCGGGCGAGATTGCCGATAAGCGCCATGCAGGTCAAAATAATCGCCATGGTGCCAACAAGGACATATCTTGGGTCAATTGACCCAATAAATCTGCCGTTCAGCATGAAGAAGTCAGCCAGCCCTAGGGAAAACATGTTGAACAAATTGCTTCCCAACAAATTGCCGACAGCCATGTCGAACAATCCCATCCGAATCGCTGTAATTGTGGTAACAACCTCGGGTAAAGATGTAACAAAGGCTACCAATAGCACTCCCACGAAACCTGTACCCAGGCCTGTGACGCTGGCGATTTCGTTACTGCTGGAGACCAGCCAGGGAACTGCAAAAATAAGGACGACTGTGGCAATTGCAAATCCGGCTATCCCGCGCAGTAGTGAGGGGGTTTTGGGGTCTATTTCTGCATCGCTATCTGAAGAAGAAGCATTGGTTTCTGAGCGCACAAGCCAGACGCCGATCAAGTAAACTGCAATAATAAGGATGCTGTCAATTCCAACCCAGAGTATTTTGACATCGGGGTTTAGGAGAATGAAAAATATGGCTAAGGCGTTGAGCAATACAGCGAGCGATCCGGTCAGGGCATGTCTGTGTGCTACGCGCCGCAGAAGGCGGGTGTTATAAAACAACACATCAATGCAGCCCAGAATAAACATGTTAAACATATTGCTGCCAAACATGTTCCCAGCAGCGATGTCGGGTACCCCCAGATTGATGGCACTGATTGTTGTTAAAAATTCGGGCAGGGATGTAGCGCCAGCAAGTAAAATCATTCCAATAAACATACTTCCCAGTCCGGTGCGAATGGCAACGATTTCGCCATACTCGGAGAGCTTTTTGGAGGCAAAGACAATTACCAGAGAACTAATGACAAACTGTATCCAAATCATGCGTGGTCCTTTGCGTTAGCAACCCCTTTGACATAAGTGATTGGCCATACAGCTAAAATGCCTGTATTGGGAAGATCGAGGTTGCCCGTAACCTCCTCGGTGGCTCTGATACATTTTTGGATGATCTCTTCATCTCGCAATATTGTGAACAAAGTGAGATGCCCCTCTTCTTCGTGACTGACGCCGACTTGGTTAAATGGGAATAGCAAGGGAACAAGTTTTTTTCTTGCTTTAATGCGTTGAATACCGGTACTCTCTACAATAGTAGCGCCGGATATGCCAGCATCTTCCCATGCGTTGAGAACAGCTTGAAGCTTCCCCGGATCATCTAAGACAAGCATCAGCATATACATAAGAGTTGCTCCTTCGATAGTTCTTTGAGCCGTTGTTTTACTTTTGAGGAAGTTTGCTTTACACCCAGTCGAAAGAACGCGTGATAGCTTTCTTCCAGCGGAGGTACAAATCCTGGCGTTTTGCATCATCCATATTGGGTAGCCATTCCCTTTCCTTGCACCAGTTGCTGCGTAACTCGTCCAGATTTTTCCAAAATTCGACGGCTAGTCCTGCAGCGTAAGCGGCTCCCAGAGACGTTGTTTCAGAAACTTTGGGGCGGATGACGGGCACATTCAGGATGTCAGCCTGAAACTGCATTAACAGGTTGTTGTGCACCATGCCGCCATCTACTTTCAGGGTGGTTAATTTCACGTTCGAGTCCTTCTCCATCGCTTCCAGCACTTCTCGTGTTTGATAGGCGGTGGCTTCCAGGGCAGCGCGCGCGAAGTGTCCGCGGTTGACAAAACGCGTTAGCCCGACAATGACACCACGGGCATCGCTGCGCCAATGAGGGGCAAATAAACCCGAAAAGGCGGGGACGAAGTAGACGCCCCCGTTATCCTCTACGGTCAGAGCAAGCTCTTCAATATCGCTAGATTTTTCAATGAGGCGGAGATTATCGCGCAGCCACTGCACCAACGCTCCCGTAATGGCAATGGAGCCCTCGAGACAGTACACTGGCTTTTGGTCACCTATTTTGTACCCGGCTGTTGTAAGCAGCCCGTGCTGGCTGGGGATGGGCTTGTCCCCGGTATTCATGAGCATAAAGCATCCCGTTCCATACGTGTTTTTTGCCTCTCCCGGATTGAAGCAGGTCTGGCCAAAAAGAGCTGCCTGCTGGTCTCCGAGATCGCCGCACACAGGGACATTCGGGGCAATATATTGCGCATAGCCATAAAAACTTGAAGAGGAACAAATTCCAGGTAAAATACTCTCAGGCACACCCATCACCTCCAGGATTTCACTATCCCAGCAGAGCGTTTCGAGGCTCATGAGCATTGTGCGTGAGGCGTTGCTCACATCGGTGATATGCACACCGCCATGCGTGCCGCCTGTTAAATTCCATATTAACCATGTGTCAATGTTTCCGAACAGGGCGTCGCCGCTGTCAACAGCCTTTCGGATCGCCGGGTTATTTTGTATCAACCATGCTATTTTGGGTCCTGAGAAGTAAGTGGCAAGAGGTAATCCGACTTTTGCTCGAAAGCGATCCTGTCCCCCATGTGATGATAACTCTCTGCAGATCTGGCTGGTTCTGGTGTCCTGCCAGACAATGGCATTGTGATAGGGCTTACCCGTATTGCGATTCCAGATCACTGTTGTTTCCCTCTGATTAGTAACGCCAATAGCGGCAATATCTTGGGCTGTCAGACCACCTTTTTGTAATGCCATTTGTGATACATGGAGAACCGCTTCCCAGATCTCTATTGGGTCATGTTCTACCCATCCGGGTTGTGGATAAAACTGTTGATGTTCGCGCTGCTCGCTGGAAACAATGCTACCCGATTTATCGAAGATGATACAGCGCGAACTGGTGGTTCCCTGATCAATTGCGAGGACATATTTGTTCATTTTCTCTTTCTCCTCATTGGCAGTATAGGTGGGAAGTTATTTAGCTCTTTGCTATGGGTCGAGAAGGATCACGAATCCACTGACTCCATGAACCTGCATATAAGCGGGCGCCTGGCAATCCGCAGAGCTCCATTGCTAAAATGTGATGGCAGGAAGTAACACCCGAACCGCAATAGACAATGACATTTTGGGGTGATCTATCTTGCAACAATGCATTAAATTCGCTCTTGAGCGTATCGGGAGACTTGAAAGTTCCGTCAGGGCGCAGATTGTTCCCATGAAAGCGATTGACTGCACCTGGTATGTGACCAGCGACAGGGTCAATAGGCTCTAGTTTTCCTTGATATCTTTCGGGTGTGCGCGCGTCGATCAAACAATATGCTGGGTCAAGCCGAATGTGATCAACCTCTTCTGTTGTAACAGTGCCTGACCACGTTGTGATACCTTTGAAAAGATATTGCAATGGCAGATTTTCTTCTTTTCCTGAGGCTATGGGATAATGATCGTTTTGCCAGGCTGCAAACCCGCCGTCAAGGAGCGAGGTTTTTGGATGGCCAATTGAGCGGAGCATCCACCATAGACGTGAGGCATAGGCACCCCCGGTAGTATCATAAACTACCACATGTTTTGACTGGTCAATGCCCCACGTAGATAGCAATGCGATAAATTTTTCTATCTCGGGAAGGGGATGACGCCCTGTTTCTGGAGTGACATCACCTGAAAGATCCCGATCAAGGTGAGCGTAGATTGCGCCGGGAATATGGGATTGCTGATACTCAGCCTCCCCTTTGTTTGGGTTGGTGAGATCGAAACGACAATCTATGATGACATAAGATGGGTCATTAAGGTGATCATACAGACTTTGCGCCGAGACAAGATTGCTTAGACTCATGCCTTACCTCCGTGCCACTTCAAGGTTTCGCGTTTGTCTTTTATACGTTGTTTTCTTTTTATCAGAGATAGGCGGATACGCATCTGACGCTCGCGGGTGATTGGGTAAAAGTATGCTATCAGCACTGCCGAAAGAAGAAAGACAACTACCAGGGGCCCCGTTAGCAAGCGGATAATCAACAGTGTGTTTGGAGATTGCACAAACAAAACAGCATTATCTGGTGGCGTCTGGTAGCCAGCCCATCCCAAAACCTGAAGCGCGAGAAAAATTGCCAACGCGCTGCTGATTTTTCTGATGAGATTAATGGCACCGTAGTACATCCCCTCTCTGCGCGTGTGTGTTCTGAATTCGTCCCAGTCGATAACATCGGGGAAAATGGCGTCGGGCATAATATGGGCAGTTGATACGCCAATTCCAGCCAGGAAGGAAAGAAACACGATCAATTTGGATTGTCCGGGTGTGATTAATAATATGGCGAGCTGCACGGCAATCCAAAATACAAGCCCGGCAATATAAGCAAGGCGTTTGCTGGTCTTTTGTGCTATCCAGTTCCACAATGGTATGGTGAGTGTTGCAGTGATCAGCATGATACCGAACACTACAGATTCAATAGACATCCTCAAACCAAAAATGGAGAACTTTGCCAAAAGATTTCCCTCTGAGATCCAATAGAGCAGGTAGAATGGCAACATTAAACCGACCAGGTCAAAAGAAATCCAGTTCAGCACATAGATCCCCATTGCATAACGGAAAGGTTTGTTTTGCCACAGAATGGCGATAGTTTTTCTCAGGGTGTTGTTCTCTGGAGATGGCTGTTCCAGCACTTCTTGTTCCCTGACGGAAAAAAAGATCAATATGAAGGGGATTACTGCTATCCCGCCGAATAATGCTGCAATGGTCAGATAACCTTGCTGCAAACTGAGGCCAGCATTCACTGTAGCATCCATAATCATGGGCGCCGCAACGGCTGTTGCCAGCGAAGATATCAGGTTGAAAAACATGCGAATACTTGTCAGCGTGGTGCGCTCATCATATTCAGGCGCAAGCTCGGGGGTCAGGGAGAGATATGGCACAGTAACAAGCGTCTGAAGAGTATCGCTGACCATGTAAGCCAGAGTTACATGAATCATCAAAAGCACCTGGCTTTGCCAGGGCGGAGCCCACCATAATATCAGAAAGGCGAGCATAAAGGGGACGGAGAAGAGAAGCAAGAATGGCCGCCGTCTGCCCCAGCGCGTTCTCACGTTATCGCTCAGGGCACCCACAATGGGGTCGTTGGCGGCGTCCCACAGGATGCTGACAAAAGCTGCTACGGATGCTAGACGGGGGTCAAGCCCGACCACATCTGTTAGAAAAATTGCATAAAAGAATTGCCGCAGGGTATTGAAGCTGGCTCTGCCCAGGTCCCCCGTACCATAGACAAAACGCACTAACTTGGTTGGGATTTGACTGGGTTTTCCCAAACCCTGTGATGCTGGTTTGTTGACAGGTGATTGTTGGTTATTCATAGAGGGTTAAAGTAAATATTGATACGTGCGGTGAATTTTATGGTAGATTATTCCGATATTGTCCCAGTCAGACTTGCTCTTAAAATTATTTTCGTTGACCTGAACGAATTCGCCTCGCTCGAAACCAAATTGACGAATTGTCTTTTCCAGCTCCACATACAGCATGGCATTTGCACCCAATCCCTGATACTGGGGCAGTAGTCCCACACCGTTGAAATCCACAACTTTTGTAAAACGTTTGTCCCAGAGAAGATGCAGCCAGCCCAAGGGAAATAGCCTGCCGCGAGACTTTTTGAGTCCGTTGGAAATGTTGGGGTATGAAATGACAAAACCGGCGACTTCGTCGCCTTTCATGACAAGTTTGATCATGCGCGGCCGGGCAATTTGTATCATGCTGTTAGCAATGAGACCAAACTCGGCATCGGTAGAAGGGTAGTAGTTAGGATTATCCGAGAAAGCAATTTCCTGTACCTTCTTTACATAGGGTATCCATTGCCGCATCTCGTTAGCATTCTTAAAAGATTTTATCCAGAAGCTTCCGCGCTGTTTGACCTTATCAGCGATCTCGTGGAGTCTTTCAGGCAGCTTTTTGTATGATTGTGCATCAAGATAGCCAGAAAATTGATCGAGTAGTTTTTCGAACCCCCAAGCCTCAAGGAAGGACGGGTAGTACGCAAAATTATAGGGAATACCTATTGCAGGGGTAAACTCGAATCCTTTGATGAGAATTCCCATGCCGCTGGAACGCAGAAATCCTTTTGTCCCTATAATGCGGTTAAGCTGGCGTTGTTTACACCAGTCAACGATGGCATCGAGCAGGGCATCTGAAACTTGTTTATCTTCTATGACTTCATAAAAATAGAAAAAAGCAGTTTGTACGTTATGATATTGGCAGTAGTTATGGTTGTGCAGGACAGCAATTCTGCCAAGAACGTCATTCTCACTTTTAGCAATAAAAAAATCTGCCTCAGAGTGTTGGTAGAAAGGGTGCTTGTGGCGGTTCATGACCAGCTTCATATCAGAGATGAGAGGCGGCACCCATTGTTCGCAATTCTTGTATAGTTCAAAGGGGAACTGAATGAACTGGTTGACATCGCGCGGGTTTTCGGTGTCGAGTTTGCAAACTTTCATAAATTACCTCTTCACAGATTTACCTTCCCCGATCGTATGTAATAGTGCCAGGTTGGGGGGGCGCATGGCGCCTACGGGTAAGCCGGATATCAGTATGACCTGCTGTCCTGCTTTTACCTTGGATGAAGCCAAAGCCTCTTGTTCAATGATGGAGAGCATGTCTTCCACAGTTGATGCATAAGGGACAAGGAAGGGTGTTACTCCCCAGTACATACCCAGCCTCTGGAACGTCTTTACATTGGGTGTGAAAGCCATGATGGGCACCCTGGGGCGCGCTTTAGACATCAACAGGGCTGTGCGGCCCGATTCGGTGAAGACGGTAATAGCGACCACATTTCGGTCGTGCGCCAGTTCGCGGGCAGCGCGGGTAATTGAAACAGCGTCATCGTCCTGGTTAGTGTACTCCTCAAACCTTTGGCAATGCCCCCATTCGTGGATATGTTGTTCTGCTTCAATGACGAGTGCGTTCATCATGCTAACGCTTTCCACCGGATATTTGCCGCTGGCTGTTTCACCAGAGAGCATAACAGCATCAGTGCCATCGAAGATGGCATTTGCTACATCGGAGGCTTCAGCGCGGGTTGGGCGCGGGTTATGGATCATCGAGTCCAGCATCTGTGTGGCTGTGATGACCGGTTTTGCATGGTAATAAGCAGTTCGGATGATTTCCTTCTGGATGATTGGAACAACGGCGGGGCGAGTCTCAACTGCTAAATCACCGCGCGCGACCATGACCCCATCCGACATTTTAATGATCTGATCAAGGTTCTGCACTGCCTCGGGACGCTCAAGTTTTGCGATGATGGGAACGTTTGTGCTTTGTGGGGAGAGCTGGGCAATCTGCTCTCGGACGGAGAGAATATCTTCTGGCTGACGAACAAATGAGAGGGCAACAACGTCCACACCCTGCTGCAGACCAAAAGTCAGGTCTTCTTTATCCTTGTCTGTCAAGCAGGGAATATTAAGTGGGACACCGGGCAAATTTACCCCCTTGTGGGAGTACAGGGTTCCGCCCAAGACCACCTCTGCCCTTATGCGCTGTTTGTTAACCTCCAGCACTTCTAGCTCGAGCTGCCCATCGTCCAGTAAGATGTGGTCTCCCTTTTTCAAGCTATCACCCAGTCTGGGCACTTCAAAAGGGATTGATCCGCTTTCTATCTCTGCTGGTGTTTCAATCTCTTCTGTGTTGGTAAGAACGATGACCTGACCAGCTTGAAGTTTGATACCTTCCTCCGGTAGGCGTCCGACTCGCATTTTGGGGCCCTGCAAATCCTGCAGGATAGTAATGGGCTTGTTGTACCGTTTTGACAAGGAGCGGATGGTATTGATGGCCTGGAGATGATCTTCGTGACTGCCGTGCGAAAAATTCAACCTGGCGACGTCAATATCTGCCTCAATCAGTTTTGCTAGCTGTTTTTCATCGCGGCAACTGGGACCAATGGTCGCAATTATTTTGGTAAATCTGGCCATTGTAAGACCTTATGCATTTACTCAGTCATTAACACATCTCTGATTTTGGGCATTGCCCAGTCAATCGTGGCGCGGTCAATAATCAAGGGTGGAGCGAAACGGATGACGTGTTCGTGTGTTTCCTTTGCAAGAATACCTGTATTTTTTAGTGCTTCGCAAAAACGGCGTGCCCCTCCCGCTGATGGTTTAAGCTCTACGCCAATGAGAAGCCCTTTGCCGCGCACTTCCTTGATATGTGGGCTGTTGATTTCTGACAACCGCTCGTAAAAGTATTCCCCCATGTTTGCAGCATTTTCGATAAGACGCTCTTCAACAATGACTTTTAGCGCTTCGCGCGCAATAGCTGCTGCCAGCGGGTTGCCGCCGAAAGTGGAACCATGATCTCCGGGTTTTAGTAAACCGAGGATAGGGGTATCGGCAAGAACAGCAGAGACCGGATAAAAACCTCCGCTGAGTGCTTTGCCAATGATGGTCATGTCGGCTTTGACATCTTCGTGATGGCAGGCAAACAATTTTCCGGTTCGCCCCAGCCCGCTTTGGATTTCATCTGCAATAAAAAGTACGTTGTTTTGCTTGCAGATTTCAGCCACCCTTTTCAAATAGCCCGGCTTTGGGATAATGACTCCCGCTTCACCTTGAATGGGTTCGAGCATCACGGCGGCAGTGTTTGGGGTGATTTTTTTCTCCAGAGCTTGGTCGTCATTGTATGGGACAATTGTAAAACCTGGTGTGAAAGGCCCAAAATTTTCACGGTAAGCTTGTTCAGTCGAAAAAGATATGATAGAGATGGTTCTGCCGTGAAAATTGCCGCTGGCAACAATGATTTCTGCTTGGTCTTTGGGTACTTTCTTGACGTTATAAGCCCATTTGCGAGCAACCTTCAGGGCAGTTTCCACAGCTTCTGCACCGCTATTCATTGGCAATGACATTTCGTACCCTGTGAGCTCGGAGAGCTCTTTGTAAAACAAGGGCAACTGGTCATTGCGAAAGGCTCTAGAGGTCAGCGTTACTTTTTGCGCTTGCTCGATCATGACCTTGAGGATTCTGGGGTGCACATGACCCTGGTTCAGCGCCGAGTAGGCGCTGAGACAATCAAGATATTTTTTGCCTTCGATGTCATAAACCCATACGCCTTGTCCTCTTGCGATGACGACATCAAGAGGGTGATAGTTGTGAGCCCCAAACTTTTCCTCAAGCTCAATATAATATTGTGTTTGCATTTTATGAACCTCGCAACAACTCAACTAGAATAGCTTTTTGAGCGTGCAGGCGGTTGTGTGCTTGTGGGAAGAGAGTGGAATGAGGTCCGTCGGCTACCTCATCAGTAATTTCCTGTCCGCGATGTGCTGGCAAACAGTGCATGACAATAACATCTGGGTCAGCCATTTCTACAAGATGTTGGTTAACCTGATAGGGCACAAAGATGTTTTTGCGTTTTTCGGTTTCCGCTTCCTGTCCCATGCTTACCCAGGTGTCGGTATAGAGCACATTGGCTCCTTTTGCGGCTTCCTCTGGGTCACGAAGAAGGCGAATTTTGCTTCCTGTTTTTTCGCAGAATGCTTTTGCAATTTGCAAAGCGTTTGGATCCAAGTCATACCCTTCTGGCGAGGCGAGGGTAAAGTTTCCGCCCAGCATGGTAACGACATGCATCAGCGAGACAGCTACATTATTCCCGTCTCCAATAAAAGAAACATTGATGCCTTTAAGTGTCCCAAATTTTTCGATGATGGTAAGTGCATCTGCCATGCCCTGGCAAGGGTGGTTGTAGTCGCTAAGCCCATTGATCACTGGGATGCTCGAATATTTTGCCAGATCCACGACGTGCTGGTGTTCAAAAACCCTTGCCATGAGAATTTCGACATACCCGGAAAGAACCCTGGCAACATCTGCGATGGACTCGCGTTGCCCAAGTCCAATCTCGTTGGGAGAGAGATACAAGGCGTCTCCGCCGAGATGCCGCATTGCCATGTCGAAGCTGACCCGTGTTCGCAGACTTGGTTTTTGAAAGATCATGCCCAGCACTTTCCCCTTTAGAAGTGGAGGATTACCGCCAGATTTCCATTCCTTCTTTAGCTCAATGGCTAAATCAAGCATTTTTTGAATTTCGCTGGGTGAATAATCTGAGATGGCTATAAAGTCTTTTTTCATTTTTTATTCCTCTTTATCCATTAGAATATATAGGCAAACGCATATTTCATATCCTGCTCAATTTAATGATATGATTTACTCAGGTTAATTCGTGTATTCTATGCAGATAATCGCTGCGCGCAGAAGGTTAGTGATGGCAAGAAGAACATGTGCCGCCTCGGCAGCTGCCACATCCACTGCTCGGAGTGATGGCTTTGCCCCCGCTAACCGCAAAGAAAGAGGAGATTTTTCTTTTTGTCTCGTTGCTTTTACAATTTTTGCATGTGATTTGCAGGTCAGCGTCTTTAATTGAACGCATCATTTCAAAGGAATGACCGCAATTCTGGCAGACGTATTCGTATATTGGCATAAATGCTCCCGGCAAAAGAGATCCACTTGTGAACAAACTGCACTGATATTCTACCGCAACTTTTGGGCTTCTATAATGTACATTTGTCAGTAAAAATATTGCTGATTAATCAGATAATATATGATACGATTTCGTTTTTTTGACTTGATTATGGCGGTGTTTGTTACCGTTCTCCTGGTTAGCAATGTTGCCTCTTCGGCGAAGATTATTGACTGGGGTGTGGATGTGTTTGGGGTGCGATTAGCCTTTGACGCGGGCACTCTTTTGTTTCCGATTAGTTATATATTTGGCGATATTTTGACGGAAGTATATGGCTATAAACGTTCGCGACGTGTGATTTGGACAGGTTTCTTTTGTCTGATTTTCAGTTCGCTGATTTTTAGCCTGGTGAGAGTGCTGCCTGGCGAAGTCACATGGCAATCCTATGCTGGGCAGGCAGCGTATGACTCTATTCTTGGGGGAATGAGTTCGGGGGGGATTGTTCTGGCAAGTCTGGCGGCTTATTGGGCAGGTGAGTTCTCTAATTCCTTCACTCTGGCAAAGATGAAAATCCTTACAAGAGGAAAATGGCTGTGGGCACGCACTGTCGGCAGCACAATCATTGGAGAGCTGGTTGACACCTCCCTGTTTATATTGATTGCTTCTCTCTTTGGGGTTTTTCCATGGAGTCTTTTTGTAAGCCTGGTTGCCACGAATTATATTTTTAAGTGTGGTGTCGAAGCCTTGATGACTCCTTTCACTTACATTGTTGTGAGCAAGCTGAAAACGGCTGAAAAGGAAGATTTTTATGATTATGAGACCAATTTTAGCCCTTTCTCGCTTTAGCTAAAAACTCCTGCTTTCCAAAAAGCTGTCGTTGGGCGGACGTTTGGCAGAAAAACGAAAATTTACTCTTTTTTTACTTACCTTTGTGCTGCTTGTCTCAGCGCCATATCTATTCGCTTATTTTGCGCAGGGAGAATCACATTTTTTTTCAGGACTTCTCTTCAATGTTAAGGACGGTAGCTCGTATTTTGCTAAGATGTATCAAGGCGGGCAAGGCGAATGGCGGTTTGTTTTGCCATATACATCAGAACCAGGAGACGGAGCGTACCTGTTTCTTTTCTATCTGTTTCTTGGGCATCTCTCCTCATGGTTTCATATTCCTATCGTGTTGCTCTACCACCTGGCGAGGGTGTTGGCGGCAGTTTTGCTCCTTCTCTCTATGCTCAAATTTTATGTGCATGTTTTTGGAGATAAAAAAGACTTCACCTTTAATGCTTTGCTGCTTGCAGCGGTTGGCTCTGGGAGCGGTTGGTTGCTTCTCTTCTTCGGAAAAATGACTTCAGATTTTTGGGTTGCGGAGGCTTACCCTTTTCTATCCTGTTTTGCAAATCCGCACTTTCCGCTCGGTATCGCTTTGATGCTGTGGATTGTTATGCTGGCAACTCAGGATGGCGTTGGGCGCTGGCGCACCAAGCTTTTGCTTTTCTTACTGGCAGTTTTGTTGTCTGTTGTAATGCCCTTTGGGGTTGTCGTTACAATTGTCATTGTGGTGGTAGACGCTTTTGTTGCCATGTTGTTGCAAAAACAAAAGCCAAATTGGTGTTTCGTTTTTGTTATCCTGGGGAGTGCCCCATTTTTGGTGTACCAGTATTGGGCAACAGTCAATGACGAGGTTTTGAGAATCTGGAATCTTCAGAATGTGACACCCACGCCACCCTGGTGGGATTTGCTTTTGTCATTATCTCCTGCTCTGGTGTTGAGCTTTTTAGGGGTAGTATCTGTGCTTAAAGCCGAACAGTTTCTATCTACAAAGCGGGTTGTGTTGGTTTGGCTGCTATGTGCGCTTGCCCTCCTATGTATTCCTTTTTCTTTACAACGCAGGTTTATCATTGGGATTTTTATACCGGTTGCTGCACTTGCTGTTATTGGGCTTGAGGATATTTTTTGTCGTTATCAGCGTTGGAAAGCGCGGCTGTGGCTGGTAGTGATGACACTGTCTGTCGTCACAAACATCATTTTGCTTGTATCCATTGGCGGTGCTGTTTTGACGCATAATGCAAATATCTACCTATCCAAGGATGAACATGAAGCTTTGCAGTGGATTGAAGCAAATACTCTCCCGCGGGATATTGTTCTCTGTTCACCAGAGATGGGGCTATTTATCCCGGCTTATACCGGAAGGCGGGTGATTTACGGTCACCCCTTTGAAACGATCCATGCGGAGGAAGAATCTGGGAAAGTGATGGAATGGTATCAGGGGGATTTAGGTGCAAAAGCAGCACATCAATTTGTTGAACAGCGGCAAGTCGCTTACATTCTTTGTGGAACAAGAGAGCGCCGTATCGGTTGCCCCGAATATCTTAAGGATTTTGAGGCAGTTTTCACCAATTCTGAAATCACCATCTTTCGCGCCCAATGAAAACGAAGCTTCTGGTTATCCTTTTGCTGGTTTTGCCTTTGGCGGCTCTGTTCCCGTATTTGTCAATGTATCCTTATCCAAGATATTCAGAATTTTCTGATCTAACAGTCTCTCATTTGCCAAATGCCCTGTATGTACGCAACGCATTGGCTACCTGGAGAACTATCCCGCTTTGGTCAGATGCAATTTTGAGTGGTTACCCTTTTTATGCCAACCCCTTGTCAGGTTTGTGGTATCCGCCTGGATGGTTGACGTGGGTGTTGCCCTTGCCCCTTGCTTTTAATTTGTTGGTGGTGCTGCATTTGCTTATAGGGGGGTTGGGGCTTTATGCCTTTTTGAAATCTGAGGGTGTTTCGGATTATGCTGCATTGATTGGTGGTGTGAGTTTTGAGTTGATGCCAAAGATTTTTGGGCACTATGCTTATGGGCATATCAGCTTGATTTATGCTGTGTGTTGGACACCCTGGCTTCTTAGAGCTGAAAAGCAAAGACTGCTCAAGCAGGGTAGTGCAGGCGCACAAATCTTTCCCGCTGTCTTTCTGAGCTTAATGCTTCTGGCGGATGTTCGCTGGGCGGCATATGCAGCAATTTTGATGCTTGTTTATAGTATTTTCAGCGCATGTGGCCGCTCATATCGAACAATAGCTGGATCGCTTCAAAATGCGCTGTATATGTATGGCAACTGGTGTTTAGGAATGATGCTGCAGCTGGCTTTTGCGTGTTTATTGGCAGCCCCGTTATTATTGCCGCTTGTCCAGTTTATATCCCTGTCCACACGCAGCCAGATGGAAATAACTGATCAGCTTGCCTTCTCTTTGTCGCTGGTGATGCTGTTTGGCTTGCTTCTGCCCAAGTTTGGCGCCTATGCTGAGTGGCTGATTTATCCGGGAGGTTTATCCCTGCTTGCTCTTATCACTATCCTGGGTTCGGCACAAATACGCAAGAGGTATCGCTTCTGGTTATATGCGATCCTGGTGAGTTTTATGCTTTCTCTTGGATCGTTTGTGCCCTTTGGGGAATATATTTTTAAACTGCCTTTATTGAACCTGTTGCGAGTGCCGCCACGCATTTTATTTATTGCTTTTATGAGCTTTTCCATTTTGAATGCCTGCTTGCTGGATACACTTATCCGCCGTCAAGTAGAAAAGCAAAAAGATGTTTTGTATGTTGCGTTTATCTTTTTTGTTGTTTGTCTATCAGTAGGATTGAGTTTCATCGGTTGGTCTGCGAAGCTGGAATTTTTCTGGCTTCCCGTTCAACTGATACTGTTATCTTTGCTTTTTTCGGGCTGGAAACGCTGCAAAATCAAAGGACAGATTGCTGCCAGCATTTTATATGTGCTGGTTATTCTGGATATGGGTATTGTGGGTTTTGTGCAAATCCGCTACCGCTCGGCAGCTGAGGTTTTTTCGGAGGGGGGCGCTGTTGCCAATTATTTGAGCGGGCTACCAGGCGTTTTTCGAGTGTATTCGCCCTCGTATTCCATCCCGCAGCATACTGCGGCGATGTATGGTCTTCGCCAGGCAGATGGGGTAGATCCCATGCAGCTACAGTCCTATGTAAGCTTTATGGAGAAAACCACAGGCGTGCCTGTATCCGGATATTCGGTAACTTTGCCCCCTTTTGAAAGTGGAAATCCCAGGAATGATAATCGGGGGTATATCCCCGATGCAAGGCGGCTGGGCTTATTGAATGTATGTTATGTATCAAGTGTGTATGAGATAAAGGCTGACGGGCTGAAATTTGTTGGGAAGTTTGAAGATGTCTTTCTGTATGAGAATATATTCTGCCTGCCAAGAGTATGGCTGCAACGGGCTAATGACGCGACCGGGAAAAACCTTGTAAAGGTCTCTTTCAATGTGTTTCCCAACAAGGTTTTTGCAGAAGCAAGTGGTCCTGGTTTGCTGGTTTTGTCTCAAGTGGATTATCCAGGCTGGCAGGTTTATGTCAACGGCGAGCAGACTCAGAAGGTGACGGTTGAAAATCTGCTGCCGGGGGTTATTCTGCCCGAAGGAAAGCACCATGTGGTTTTTGTTTTTCGCCCTGTTTTGTTGTATATTGGACTTGGGCTGGGTGGTCTCAGTTGGGCTTTTACGGGGTTTTTGGTATTAAGGCGGAGATGATGAGAGAAGAAAAAGCCTGGGCGCTAAAGTTTGCACTGTTCGTCATTGTTATAACGACGCTGCCTTACTTTCTTGGCTACCAGCTTCAGGGCGAGAATTGGCGCTTCACAGGCTTTTGGTTTGGTGTTGAAGATGGTAATTCCTATATCGCCAAAATGCTGGCAAGTTCTTGGGGCGGCTGGTTGTTGAAATCTCCTTACACCACATATCAACAGAATGGGCTTTTTATCTTGATGCCGTATGTTCTGTTGGGCAAGCTGGTCTCTCCGCCTGCCGAGCACGAGCAGCTTGTCGCGCTTTTTCATCTTTTCCGCTGGCTGTCGGTGGCAATGGTTGTTCTGGCAACCTATGATTTTCTTTCTATATTTCTTAGGAATATTTTTTACCGGAGATTGGGAGCCATTGTTATCACGCTTGGGGGTGGGCTGGGCTGGCTTTCAGTAGTGGGGATGGGGCATCTGTGGGGGGGCGCGCTTCCGTTGGATTTTTATTCGCCAGAAACTTTTGGTTTTCTGGCAGTCTTTGGCATCCCTCATATGGTCATGGGGCGCGCCTTTTTTCTTTGGTCTCTGGGTATCTATTTTCGGATGAGACAGGATCGGGTTACACCTAGAGATTGCCTGATGTCGGGTGTCTTGCTGCTTTTTGCCGGTCTGATGCAGCCCATTTTTGTGATGATTGGTTGGGCTGTCATCGTTATTGATGTGGTTGTAAGAATTCTTATAGATGTGTTTGATATGGCGAGAAAATCGAAGCTCTCGGCTGGCGGTGTGAGCGTTGGCAGTGTGTTGTGGCTTATCTTGATTTTTCTCTTCTCTTTGCCGATCGTTGCTTATTTGGTGTACATCTCCTTTACAGATGGTTATTTTAAGATCTGGCAGATTCAAAATGTTCTTCCCTCGCCGCCAATATCACACTACTTATTGGCTTACGGATGGGTATTGCCTTTGGTGTTGATTGGGTTGTATGGCATGTACCGTAAGCATATCCGAGCCTATGGCATGATGGGATGGTTATTTCTTTTCCCTCTGCTGGTATATTTACCGCTAGGTTTCCAGCGCCGAATGGCAGAGGGTTTCTGGGTGCTTTTGACTGTTTTGGGCTTGTATGGCTTGGAGGTGTATCGCATTCCCAAGAAAGTCTCCTGGGTGTATGGGGCATCACTTGTTTCTTTTCTGGTTTTGCTGGCAGGTAGCCTCCTGGGCTTTCAGAGCCGTTGCGAACCGTCTTATCTTCCTGCCGATAAGGTCAAGGCGTTTCGGCAGTTATCAGCCATCATATCGCCTGGCGAAGTTGTGCTGGCTTCCTATAACACATCCAACGCACTGCCAGCTTGGGTGCCGGCTAAGGTGATTGTTGGTCACGGGGTTGAAAGCGCTGACTTAAGTACAGCGCTTCGCCTGGTCAATCGAATGTATCAACCAACGACAGATGACAGCGAAAGATATGCTGTTATCAAACAGTTTAACGTTCGCTACATCTTTTGGGGTCCTGATGAAAGAGCTATTGGTATCTGGCATCCTTCTTCGCTGAGGGGTACAGAGCTGGTATATCAGCAAGCGGGTTACGAGATTTACAGAATAGCGGCATTGACTGAGAGGTGAACAGGGGATGCGGATTAAGAACTTTCTGCTAACACACCAATTTTATCTTCCACTTTTCCTGTTTCCATTTATCTTGTTCTCCGAAGCGTTGTTGTTGGGAAAGACGCTCTTTTGGGGCGCGCCTTCGCTGCAGTTCATTCCATGGCGTTCCTATGCTTTTCAGCTATTGTCTGAAGGTCAAATCCCTTTGTGGAATATCTTCAATGGGATGGGCGCTCCATTATTGGCAAACTATCAATCGGCGATTTTCTACCCGCCATCCTGGCTGCTATACCCTCTCTGGCTGGCGGGGGGAACGCCCTGGATGGCATGGGGCTGTACCTTTCTGGCAGTTGCGCATCTGGTTTGGGCTTGCTTTGGGATGTCAAAGCTTGGGGGTCTTCTTGGCTTTTCCCCGCTTGGCAGGGTCGTGAGCGGGTTAGCTTTTGGCTTGAGCGGGTACTTTGTTGCCCGTATGGGCTTTTTCAGCATGATATGGGTTGGGGCATGGATGCCCTGGGTCATTGTGTATGCAAGTTCGATTGCATTTCCTGGAAATTCTCGTGTGTCTGCGGGCAATCATGTACCAGTCAAGCTGATTATTTCACTATCTATGCAGTTATTTGCCGGACATGCCCAGTTGACCTGGTATACGTGGATGCTTGGGGGATTGTGGGTAATTGCTGGAGGGGTTGGGAGGGGTGGTTTTAAAGGCGCGGTGCGGGCGCTTTGCTTGTTTATTATTGCTGTGTTGGTCTCTATGCTGGTTGCTGGGGTGCAGCTATTGCCAACAGCCGAATTGCTTGGCTTATCGCAACGGGCGGAGAGGGTGGGCTATGAGACGGCAATGACCTACTCGTTCTGGCCGTGGCGTTTTATTACGTTTATTGCGCCGGAGATATTTGGCAACCCCGGAAAGGGCACTTATTGGGGGTATGCCAGCCACTGGGAAGACGCGGTGTATCTGGGGCTGTTGCCGCTTTTTATGGCATTCTTTGCTTTTGTTAGTCCCAAAAGAGATGGGCGCGGTGATGCAATTAACAGATCATTTCAGGCGTTGATATGGTTCTCGGGCATTGTTCTGCTTGTTGGAGGATTGTTTGCTCTTGGAAAAAATACGCCGGTATTTCCCTTCCTGTATCGGTATATACCGACTTTTGATATGTTTAATGCGCCTGCCAGGTATATGATATGGGCAGTATTTTCTCTGTCTCTGCTGGCAGGGGCGGGGATGACTTTATGGCGGAAACCGGAGGGGCGTTGGTTGTACTGGTTGAGGCTGTTTACCGCTGGCGGCGTGGCGATTATTATCGGGGCGCTGATTACAAGGGCAGCTTTAAAATCGGTGCGTTCCACTTTTTTAGAAGCGGCTGTGGCGCTGGGCGTTTTTGCTTTTGGTGTCGGGCTACTGGCTGTTTTTACGCCTGCACAGAAGGATGAAAAGCGTTATACCCTGTGGGCATGGTTGATACTCTTTTGGATTGGCATGGATTTGATGTATGCCGGGTGGTATTTGAACCCCATCATTGATAAAAGCTTTTACGCGGCAGAGCATATTAAAACCCAACTGGCTGAACAGGATATTAATGGGCAGCGTTTCTACATGTCTCTGAAAACAGAGTATGACATGAAGTATAAATACTTCTTCTCCTTTGACGATTATGGACACGAGGAACGCTGGGGCGATTTGTGCCAGGTGCGTCTGGCAAATATCAATATCCTCGACAGCAGTCCGCTGGTGAACAATTATGATCCTTTGCTACCTAACCGATATGTTGCATGGATGCAGGCGTTGGAAATGCTTGCGCCTGAGCAACGCGATGACTGGCTATCCATGATGAATGTAGGCAAGGTAATTGTGCGCCCTGCAGAAGATCGTGTTGTTGAGATAACAAATATTACTGGAAAACCCGCTTTTGCAAAGTGGTATTCCTGCGCTCAGTTTGTGTGGGATGAGAAAGAAGCCTATCAGTTAATTGTTGGCAGTATGCATGCAAGCTCAAGCAATGCGGCATCTGAGCGGGTTGTTCTGGAAGATGCAGCTTTTGATGGTCAAACGCGTTGCAATGCGGTTTCAAAAGCTGTGATTTGGGTAAATGGCTACTCCCCTCAACGTATCGAACTTACTATCCAGGCGGAAGGGCAGGGCTGGGTTTTAATCGCTGATGCGTGGTATCCTGGATGGAATGCGTATTTAGATGGGGCGGTCACAAAGGTATACGCAGGCAACTATCTTTTTAAAGCGGTTGAAGTTCCTGACGGCACACATTCTCTGGTTTTATCTTATGCGCCCGCATCGTTTGCGGTTGGTGCGATACTCTCCTGTGTGTCTTTGCTTGGGTTGCTTTTTGTCTTTGCTCTGCGATATTCTCAGGCGAAAAGAAACTCTTAGCGAGCATCGCTTGCGTACGGTGCGCTGTGTCCTTTCTCCGCCTGCGGACTGTTCCGCAGCAATTCAACGGCATGCGGCAGGATGGTTTTAATGACTTCAAAATTTTCGATAGCGGCTTTGGGGCTGCCCGGCAAGTTTATGATCAAGGTTCGCTTACGGATGCCTGCAACGGCACGCGATAACATGGCATGAGGGGTGATTTTGAGGCTTTCCAGCCGCATCGCTTCGGCTATGCCGGGAGCCGGGCGTTCAATGACAGCCATTGTAGCCTCTGGGGTAACATCGCGCGGCGAAAAACCCGTTCCGCCGCTTGTAAGAATGACGTCAATATCCCCTTTGTCGCACCATTGGATAAGGGTGAATTTGATCTGCTCGTAATCATCAGGGATGACTGCGGATTTTATCAATTGCCAGTGATTTGTCTCAATAGCGGATGCCAGCGCAGGGCCAGAAGCATCGGGGCGAATACCTGCTGCAGATCGGTCTGAGATTGTCAGAACAGCAATATGGATTGTCATCAGGGGTTTGTGCGTTCGAGGGAACGCAGATACTTGATCAGGTCATCCGGCATGTAGGGTTTCATCAGGAAGACGTCGGCTCCGGATTGGAGACATTGGTCGCGCAAGTCCATGCCAGAAGACATGATCACTTTCAAATTTTTGATCTCTTTGTTCTTGCGGATGTCCTTCAGAATATTTATTCCGCTGGCTTTGCGCAAGTTGACGTCCATGATAAGGCAATCTGGTTTTTCGTTCTGCAACGCTTCCATAATAGCCTTTTCTTCTTGTTGTGTGTCGCCTACAACAACGACTGCGAAACCCTCGATCTCGAGCAAAGTTTTGAGGAGCGAGCGCATGGTAGAATCGTCCTCAATTAACATGATTTTTTTCATAAGGAATCTCTCAAGGAAGGGTGGTTTTGCGGCTAGCGCGGGTGACAGGATTCGAACCTGCATCCAATGGCTTAGAAGGCCACTGCTCCTCCATTGAGCTACACCCGCAACGCTCATATTCTAACATGGATTGAGAATTTTTTGGCAGCCCGCGAACACAGAATTCTAGCCCTGATGCAATTTACTCTCAATCTGGAAGCGATGAGATATAATTTCCTTATGTATACATTTGTGGGCGACTTTTACCAAGTCGTCGCGGCAGAGAAGGCGGGACGACGCCCATATATAACAAAAGAAACACAATGACGACTCTTGAAGATCTAAAACCAAATTGCCGGGTGAAGGGAATCTTACCGAACGACACGGTGACCATTCTCAGTGTGCAGTGGCATGGCTCGGATGTTGTTGAGGTGGCTTATCGTGGAACGACAGGCAACTTGGGAAATGAATTATTGTTCCGCGATCGTCAATCCGCTCTAGAGGTCATCGCCTCTGGAATAGCCTGGGCGTTTGATGCTGACCCAGAGATGTTCCGACTGGTCTCCGAAGCCTACCGTATCCGTATGGCTTACCTGTTCGACCCCTGGCTGGCGATCCATCTTTCACAGGTGGAGCCCCTTCCGCATCAGATCACGGCGGTCTATGGCGAAATGCTCCCGCGCCAGCCGCTGCGTTTCCTCCTGGCGGATGACCCCGGCTCCGGTAAAACGATTATGACTGGTCTGCTGATCAAAGAATTGATGCTGCGCGGCGACCTGCAGCGCTGTTTGATTGTTACCCCCGGAAATTTAACCGAGCAGTGGCAGGACGAGCTCTGGCAAAAGTTCCAGCTTCCCTTTGACTTACTCACTAATGACAAGATTCAAGCCGCCCGCTCCGGAAACGCGCTGGCAGAAACACCGCTGGTGATTGCCCGTTTGGATAAACTCAGCCGTGATGAGGATCTTCAGGCGCGTCTGGCGCAATCCGATTGGGATTTGGTTGTCGTTGACGAAGCGCATAAAATGTCCGCTTCGGTGTTTGGCGGAGAAATCAAATACACAAAGCGCTATCGGCTTGGTCAGCTTTTGGCGAGCAGAACGCGTCATCTGTTGCTGCTTACCGCCACACCGCACAATGGCAAAGAAGAAGACTTCCAGCTTTTTATGGGCTTATTGGATCCAGACCGTTTTGAAGGCAAATACCGCGAGGGGGTTCACACAGTAGATGCCTCAGATTTAATGCGACGGCTGGTGAAAGAGCAGCTGCTCAAATTTGACGGCACGCCGCTTTTCCCGGAAAGACGGGCTTATACGGTTGATTATGATTTGTCCGATGAAGAAGCTGCTTTGTACAATGCGGTGACCAAGTATGTTTCCGAAGAGTTTAACCGCGCCGATACGCTCGAAGCCGAGCGCCGCGGCACGGTTGGCTTTGCCCTGACCATGCTGCAAAGACGCCTGGCTTCCAGCCCGGAAGCCATCTATCAGTCGCTGCGCCGCCGCCGCGAACGGCTCGAAAGCCGCTTGAGAGAAGAACGGATCCTGAAGCGGGGCGGTGAGGTCCGATTGGACTTTTTACAGAACCTGCCCCAACTCGACGCTGAGACGATAGAGGATTTTGAAGACGCACCCGAGGAGGAGCAGGAGCAAGGCGCTGAGCAGCTTGTAGACCTTGCGACAGCCGCCCGAACAATCCACGAGCTGGAGCTTGAAATCGCCGAGCTGCGCCGTTTGGAGCAGATGGCTGACGCTGTGCGCCGATCGGGTAGAGACCGCAAATGGCAGGAGCTTTCACGCATCCTTCAAGAAAACGAAGAAATGTTCGACGCCAACGGTCAGCGCAGAAAACTGGTGATCTTCACCGAGCACCGTGATACGCTCAATTACCTGGCTGAGAAAATCAGAACATTATTGGGGCGTCCTGAATCGGTGGTTACCATTCACGGCGGGATGCTGCGCGATGATCGCCGAAACGTGCAAGCCGCTTTTGTGCAGGATAAAGACATTTTGGTATTGGTCGCCACAGATGCCGCCGGAGAGGGCATTAACCTGCAGCGCGCCCATCTGATGGTCAACTATGACCTGCCCTGGAACCCGGCGCGCATCGAGCAGCGCTTTGGGCGCATCCACCGCATCGGTCAAACGGAGGTATGCCACTTGTGGAACCTGGTGGCAGACGAGACGCGCGAGGGGGATGTCTATGCGCGCTTGCTGCGAAAGATTGAAGAGCAGCGCCGGGCGCTGGGGGATGGCGTTTTTGATATCCTGGGAAAATTATTTCGTCAAACCAGCCTGCGTGACCTGCTTCTGGAAGCCATCCGTTATGGCGACCGCCCGGAGGTGCGCGCCCGTCTGAACCAGGCAGTGGACAACCTGGTGGACCGTCAGCGCTGTCAGGAACTGTTGGAAGACCGGGCGCTGGCGCGCGATGCGATGGATATCACCCAGGTACAGCGCATCCGCCAGGATTTTGAGCGCGCCCAAGCCCGCCGTCTGCAGCCGCATTTCATCGAGGCTTTCTTTAAAGCCGCTTTTGAGCATCTGGGCGGGGCGATGCACAAACGCGAGGGCAAACGCTACGAAATCACCCACGTGCCCTCTGTGATCCGCAATCGCAGCTTTAACCTTGGGCGCGGCAATCTGCTCAGCCATTACGAGCGGGCAACTTTCTACAAAGAAGAGATTGCCCTGCCAGGCAAACCCCTGGCTGAATTCCTGTGCCCGGGGCATCCTCTGATGGACGCCGTGATTGACCTGATCCTGGAGCGCTACCGCTCCTTGCTGCGCCAGGGGACAATCCTTGTAGATCAGGCGGACCCGGGAGAAGAGCCAAGAGTGTTGTTCTATCTGGAAGAGAGCATTCAGGATGGGCATGCCGACGGCGGAGACCAGCGCCGCGTGATTGCCCGTCAGATGCAGTTTGTTGAAATGACCCGAGATGGCAGCGCTTCCCCGGCGGGACCAGCGCCTTTTCTTGACTATGCCCCGCTGGATGAGGTGCTGCGTCCACTGGCTGCGCCAATCCTAGAAGAGAGTTGGTTGAAAAATGATTTGGAAAGCAGCGCAAAGGCCTATGCGATCCAGCATCTGCTGCCGCGCATGTTCTCTGAAACACGGCAGCAGCGTGAAGAGACCGTCGCCCGCACGCTGGCGGCGGTCAAAGACCGGCTCACCAAAGAAATTAGTTATTGGGATCACCGCGCCCAGGATTTGAAAGCGCAGGAAAGGGCTGGCAGGGTCAATGCACGCCTGAACTCCGAAATGGCGCAGCGCCGGGCAGATGAACTGCAAGCCCGTTTGCAGCGCAGGCTGGAAGAATTGGAAAAGGAACGGCTGCTCTCGCCGCTGCCGCCGCTGCTGCTGGGAGCAGCCCTCATTCTGCCTTTTGGGCTGCTTGCCCGTCTGCAAGGGCTGAGCGCCCCTGAACCCGGTTTGTTTGCCAGACAGAAAAAAGCCGTTGAAGAAGCCGCCATGCAGGCGGTGATGGAGAAAGAACGCAGTTTGGGCTTCTTGCCGGTGGATGTCCACCGCGAGAATCTCGGCTGGGATATTGAATCCGCCATTCCCGGCAGCGGCAAACTGCGCTTTATCGAGGTGAAGGGACGTGTTGAAGGCGCGCAGACGATCACGGTCAGCAAAAATGAAATTCTGGCTGGATTGAATAAGCCTGAAGATTACATCCTGGCAATCGTTGAGGTCAAATTCACCGATGGCAGCGCTCAGCCGATCGGTGTGCATTATCTCCGCCGTCCTTTCCGCCGCGAACCGGATTTTGCCGCCACCAGCGTCAATTACAGTTGGAAAGAACTCATGTAATTGGAACAACGTGAAGTTTGCTGATGATGGAGTGAATGCATATATGCCCTACCGCAAAAAGCTCATCGAAGTTGCCCTGCCGCTCGAAGCGATTAACAGACAAGTGGCGCGCAAAATGTTCTTCCGTTGCGGATGCCCGAGCGCATTGCGATTGTGGCGGATAGCTAGAAGATTGACACGACACAACGCTGTTCTTTCCTCTCAGCAAATTCGATTTGACAATGGCAGCGATTTGTGCTATAAGTTAAATACATCCCCCCTGTTCCTTCGGGGACAGGGCGCGAGGCGGCACATTACCGCCTCTGCTTTTTTAAACTTTCCTTTCTTCAAATGTTCGACAGGGGAAATATGATCACGTATGTTTACGTGGATGGTTTCAACCTGTATTACGGAGCTGTTAAAGGCACGCCCTATAAGTGGCTGAATATTCTCAGTCTCTGCCAGAAACTGCTGCCAAAAAATAACATTGTTAAAATAAAATATTTTACTGCTTTGGTGGCTGCTCGTCCTGGAGATCCCGATCAGCCCAATCGCCAGCAGATTTACCTGCGCGCTTTGAGAACGATTCCCAACCTGGAAATCATTTACGGGCATTTTCTAGAGCACCCGGTGAACATGCCGCTCGTTGACAGCCTCTCTGGTAAAACAAAATATGCGTATGTGATGAAAACAGAAGAAAAAGGCTCAGACGTTAACCTTGCCGCACATATGATCAATGACGGTTATAAGGGGCTCTATCAGGTTGCTGCTTTGGTTAGCAACGATTCTGACCTGGTGGAACCGGTCAAGATTGTGCGCAGCGAATTGAATCTTGCGGTGATTGTGCTCAACCCACGCCCCAAAAGCCCCAGTCACGAACTGCGCAAATACGCTACTTTTGTCAAACCCATCCGAAAAGGTGTATTAGCTGCCTCGCAGTTTGCTGATAGGCTGACTGACGCAGAAGGTACTTTTCATAAACCCCCCAGGTGGTGAATTAAATGTCCAATTACCGCAAAAAGCTCATCGAAGTTGCCCTGCCGCTTGAAGCGATAAACAAAGAATCAGCGCGCGAAAAGTCCATCCGTCACGGACACCCCAGCACACTGCACCTGTGGTGGGCGCGCCGCCCGCTGGCTGCCTGCCGCGCTGTGCTGTGGTCTTCGCTGGTGGATGACCCCTCAGAATATATGCCCGATGAAGCCTCTGCCAGCCGCGAGCGCGAGCGTCTGTTCGCCATTTTGGAAGATCTGGTGAAGTGGGAGAACAGCAACAACGAGGCGGTGCTGGATAAAGCCCGTCTGGAGATTGCCCGCAGCGTGGCGCGCCAGCTGGGCGTGGAGGTGCCGGTGGGCAAACAAGCCGTCAGAGAGTTTTTGGCAGCCCAAGCCCCGCCTGTATTGGACCCCTTTGCCGGGGGCGGCTCGATCCCTTTGGAAGCCCAGCGGCTGGGGCTGCGCTCCTATGCCAGCGACCTCAACCCGGTGGCGGTGCTGATCAACAAAGCCCTGATCGAGATCCCGCCCAAATTTGCCGCTATGCCGCCGCTGCACCCGCCCGAATCCCCCGCGCCCGGCGCGGGAGGGGCAGGGGCAAAGAGCAAACAAGCCGAACTCTGGCAAAGGGAGTGGCAGGGCGCCCAAGGGCTGGCGGAGGATGTGCGCTACTACGGGGCGTGGATGCGGGCGCAAGCTGAACAGCGCATTGGGCATTTGTATCCCAAAGCCAAGATCAGCGCCGCACTGCTGGCAGAGCGCGACGACCTGCGCCGCCAGGGGCTGCAGCCCGGCGACGAACTGACCGTGATCGCCTGGCTGTGGGCGCGCACGGTGACCTGCCCCAACCCGGCCTGCAATGCCCAAATGCCGCTGGTGCGTTCCTTTGCGCTTTCGACCAAAAAGGGCAAAGAGGCTTGGGCAGAGCCTGTGGTCTCTCCCTTTCCGCTCAAGGGCGATGGGCAAGGGGTGAGGAGTATTAGCTTTACCGTGCGGACTGGCGCAGGAAAAGCCCCCGAAGGCACGGTAAACCGCAATGGGGCGCGCTGTATTGCCTGTGGGACGCCCGTGCCGCTTGACCATGTGCGCGCCGAGGGCAAAGCCGGGCGCATGAATGCCAAAATGATGGCAATTGTGGCAGAAGGTAAGAATGGGCGTGTGTATCTGCCGCCTGACCCCGAACACGAGCGCGTTGCCGCCTCGGCAGCGCCAGCCTGGAAGCCTGACCAGGAATTGCAGGGGAAATGCCGGGTGAGCGTGCCCCTTTATGGAATGAACACGTTTGGCGATCTCTTTACCCCGCGCCAGTTGAGCGCGCTGACCACCTTCAGCGACCTGGTGGGCGAAGCGCGCCAAAAAGTTTTGGAAGATGCCCGCGCCGCGCTGCCAGCCGCCCCATCCCCAGCCCTTCCCCCCGCGTGGGGGAAGGGGGCGAGCGACCTCCCCCAAGCCTACGCCGACGCCGTGGCAACCTATCTGGCGTTTGCGGTGGATAAGGGAGCTGATTATTGGTCAAATATTTGTACGTGGCATAATTCTGGAGAGAAAATGCGTAACACCTTTGGGCGTCAAGCGATTCCTATGACATGGGATTATGCTGAAGCAAATCCAATGTGCGACTCTACGGGAAATTGGATGGCTATGGTGGATTGGATTTGGAAAGTAATTGAAATTGCCCCTGCTTCATCCGACGGCTTTGTTACGCAAGCCGACGCGCAAGGATTGAATACTCATTCGAATATCCTCATTTCTACTGACCCGCCTTACTATGATAACATCGGTTACGCTGATCTTGCAGATTTCTTTTACGTTTGGCTACGGTCTATATTAAGTCGAGTATATCCTGAACTCTTCAGCACCCTGTTGGTGCCAAAATCGCAAGAGTTGGTTGCCACTCCATATCGTTTTGGCGGAGATAAGCAGAAAGCAGAAGAATTTTTTGAAGAAGGACTCCGCCAGGCTTTTCGCAACTTTCGGCAATTGGCAAACCCGCACTACCCTGTTACCGTTTATTATGCTTTCAAGCAGTCGGAAGAAGAAGTTGACTTAGAAGACAAGCCCTCATTCTCAGGGGGGCGCGCCTCTACCGGTTGGGAAACGATGCTGGAGGGTTTGCTGGCAAGCGGTTTTGAAATCACTGGCACCTGGCCAATGCGCACCGAACTGGCAAACCGCAGCGTAGGGTTGGGCACCAACGCCCTGGCGTCCTCGATCGTCCTTGTCTGCCGTCCGCGCCCGGCTGATGCTCCTGCCATCACCCGCCGCGAGTTCCTGGCTGCACTCAAGCGCGAACTGCCCGCTGCGCTGCGCCAGTTGCAGCAGGGCAGCATCGCCGCGGTGGACCTGGCGCAAGCCGCCATCGGTCCGGGCATGGCAGTCTTTTCGCGCTACCATGCGGTGCTGGAAGCCGATGGATCGCCCATGCGCGTGCGCGCCGCCCTGGCGCTGATCAACCAGGCGCTGGACGAGTACCTGGCGGAGCAGGAGGGCGAATATGACGCCGAGACACGCTGGGCGCTGGCATGGTTTGAACAGTACGGGCACGAGGTGGGTCCCTATGGGGTTGCCGAGACGCTTTCCAAAGCCAAAAACACCAGCGTGGAAGGGCTGGCGCAGGCTGGCTTTCTGGAAGCGCGCGGCGGCAGGGTGCGTCTGCTGCACAGGGAGGAACTGGTGCAGGATTGGGGCCCCGCCAAGGATCAACGCCTCACCGTCTGGGAAGCGGCGCAATATCTCATCCGTGCCCTGGATAGGGAGGGCGAACAGGGCGGCGGGGTTTTGCTGGCAAAGCTGGGCGGCGTCGGCGAAGCGGCGCGCGACCTTGCCTACCGCCTTTACACTATCTGCGAACGCAAAGGCTGGGCGCAGGAAGCGCTGGCGTATAACATGCTGGCGGTTGTCTGGCAAAGGATCAAAGAACAAGCCGGCAAGGTTGCGCGGCAGGAGCGTTTGTTGTAAGAATCACAGGAGGATACAGATGACAATCAGCAATATCGAGCGCATTAGCAAGGGGCTGCACATCCTGCGGGCAGGGCTGGCGCCGTATATTCTGCGGGAACTGAAAAGTGTCTATAAGGAACGCTGGTGGGCCAACGGGGTGGAAGCGGTGCTGCAAAACGCGGCAGGGCGTGAAGCCCTGAGCGGCGGCACGCCCGAGGAGCGCTTTGACAGGCTGGATATCCAGGCGCTGCTGGTGGTGATGTGGGAAAACTGGAATGACGTATTCAAGGCAGAATTGGGGCACAGCGGGCGCAGCTATGTCAGCGAACTGCGCGAGGTGCGCAATGCTTGGGCACATCAGCAGCCTTTCAGCCCGGAAGACACCTTCCGCGCCCTGGATACTATGGCGCGTCTGGTTGAGATGGTGCATGGGCAGGGTTTGGACGAGCTGCAAGAGCTAAGCCGCGAGATGCTGCGTCAGCGCTTTGAAGCCGAGACAAAGCGCGAACTCAAGAAATCGGCTGCCGTTCTTTCTACCGGGGTGATGCAGGGGTTAAAACCCTGGCGCGAAGTCGCCACGCCGCACCCGGACGTGGCTTCTGGCAGATACAAGATGGCGGAGTTTGCCGCCGATTTGTTCCAGGTCATCAACGGCAAAGCCGAAGCGGAATACGCCAGCCCGCTTGAGTTTTTCCGCCGCACATATCTGACGGAGGGGTTGACCCGTTTGCTTTCGCAAGCCTGGGCGCGGCTGGCTTCGGCTGGCGGCGATCCGGTGGTGGAGCTGCAGACCAACTTTGGCGGCGGCAAGACGCACTCCATGCTGGCGTTGTATCACCTCTTTGGCGGGCAGATCAAGCCGCAGGATGTGCCTGGTCTTGAAGCCCTGCTGCCCGAAGGGTTAAAAAGCGGCGCAGTGGAGCTGCCGGTTGCCCGCCGCGCTGTGCTGGTGGGCACGCAGATCAGCCCGGCTGAGGTGCGCAGCAAGCCGGATGGCAGCGAGGTTCGCACGCTGTGGGGAGAGATGGCATGGCAGATCGGTAATGCCATCGGCAAAGCTGGCGAGGCGTATACCCTGCTGGCGGAAGAGGATCGCCGCGGCGTCAGCCCCGGATCGGAGAAACTGGCAAAGCTTTTTGACCAATATGGACCGGTGCTGGTATTGATTGACGAATGGGTGGCGTATGCCCGTCAGCTGTATGGCAAAGATGACCTGCCGGGTGGGTCGTTTGATGCCAACATGACCTTTGCCCAGGCGTTGACCGAAGCCGCCAAAGCAGTGCCGCATGCCATGGTGGTGGCAGCCATCCCGCAATCGGATATCGAGATCGGCGGCGAAGGCGGCAAAGCCGCGCTGGAGCGCATCCGCAACGTGTTTGGCAGGGTTGAAGCGGTTTGGAAACCGGCTTCAGCCACCGAAAGCTTTGAAATCGTGCGGCGGCGTCTGTTTCAGCCCGTCAGCGATTATGCTGCCCGTGATGCCGTCTGCCGCGCTTTTGCCGAAATGTATCAGGCAAACCGCGCCGAGTTCCCCTCTGAGTGCCGCGAGGCGGATTACGAAAAGCGTCTGGTTTCGGCTTACCCCATTCATCCCGAGTTGTTTGACCGGCTGTATGAGGATTGGTCAACCCTGGAGCGCTTCCAGCGCACGCGCGGCGTCCTGCGCATGATGGCTGCCATCGTACATGCGCTGTGGGAGCGTCAGGATGGTTCGCTGCTGATTATGCCTGGTGCAGTTCCGATGGATACCACAGATGTGCGTTTTGAAGTGACCCGCTACCTGCCGGAAGGCTGGGGGGCAGTGGTTGACAAAGACATTGACGGGGCGCTCAGCCGCCCGCTGGCGCTTGATCGCGATAACCCCAACCTTGGGCGTTATTCTGCCTGCCGCCGGGTGGCGCGCACCATCTTTATTGGCAGTGCCCCCTCGGCAGGCGCACAAAGGGTGCATGGAATCGAAGAAGTGCGCGTCAAACTTGGCTGCGCCCAGCCGGGTGAATCAACCGCCGTGTTTGGGGATGCGCTGCGGCGGCTTTCTGAAGAACTGACCTATCTCTATTCGGATGCGACGCGCTATTGGTTTGACACGCGCCCCACCATTACGCGCATTGCCTCTGACCGCGCCGCGCTGTATGAAAGGAAACCCGAAACTATCGAGGATGAAATCATCAGACGCGTGCGAGAACTTGTGCGCCGCGAGCGGGGAGATTTTGCCGCTGTGCATGCGATTCCGGGAAGCAGCGGAGATGTCCCGGATGAAGCCGCTTGCCGCCTGGTCATCCTGCCACCCTCGTGTGCGCACCGCACCAGAAGCGAACAAAGCAAAGCGCTCAGTGCAACGCGCGAGATGCTGGAACAGCGCGGCAGCAGCCCGCGCCTCTATCGCAATATGCTGGTTTTTCTGGCAGCGGACGCTGAAAGATTGGCAGAATTGGAGCAGGCAGTGCGTCATTGGCTGGCTTGGACCTCGATTAGACAAGAGGAAGAGCAGTTAAACCTGGATGCTAATCAGAAGCGTCAGGTCGAAAAACAGATTCAAAATTACGAGGATACCATCCAAGCCCGTCTGCTGGAGACATACTGCCACCTGATCGTCCCCACCCAGGATGGCACCAACCCGATGACGTATTCGGTCAGCCGCTTGCAGGGTGGCGAAAGCCTGGTGGAGCGCGCTGCCAGTAAACTCAAAAACGATCAGCAATTGATCACCAAATGGTCGCCTGCTCTGCTGCGGATGGAATTAGACCGCTGGCTTTGGAAAGACGCCAACCACATCGGTGTAAGACAATTGTGGGAATATATGGCGCAGTATCTGTATCTTTCCCGATTGAAAGATGAAACAGTGCTGATTGCAGCCATCCGGGATGGGGTTAGCTCTTTGACATGGGGTGATTATTTTGCCTATGCCTCTGCGGTTCGCGAAGACGGCACTTACATGGGATTAGCCGCCGGAAGCATTCCCAGCGTCGCTCTTGATCAGGCAAGCGTGCTGGTCAAGCCGGAGGTAGCCAAAAAACAACGCGAAGCGGAAGCCGCAGAGCAGGAAGGGCAGGGTCAATACCTAGGCGGTGAAAAACAGCCGGAGAAGGATGTGAACGAGACAAAAGTTGTGCCACTGCCTCTGCCACCAGACGTTGAGACAAAAGTCGTCCTACGCCGCTTCCATGGCACGGCGGAACTGGATGCTACCCGTCTGGGACGAGACGCAGGCAGGATTTCTGATGAGGTTTTATCTCACCTGATTGGTCTGGTGGGTGCAAAGGCAAAAGTTGTTCTAGAAATTGATGTCGAAGTCCCCAACGGAATCCCGGAGGATAAGATACGGATTATCAGCGAAAATTGCAACACGCTGAAATTCAAGGGACATGGATTTGAGGAAGTGTAGCGTCTGTTTCTAGGGGTTTTGGCAGGGGCGTATGCCTTTGTACACCACAGCGCCAGAAAGGGTGCGCAAAATCATATCTGGAGAGCGTCCAAGCTGCTCGCCAAGCTGTTCAGGTGTCAGGGGTTTATTCCCGTTTGAAAGAAAGCATCTGAAAACGGTATCCACCAATGTGGTGTGATCCGTAATAAAGTCTGGTTGTTTTGCGCAATGGGTCATCAGTGTATGCTGTATGCCGTCTACACACTGCACCTCAGCGGTGTTGGGGTCAACATAGTCTATTTGTACATTGGTATCCATTTTGGAGAAGTACTCTTGATGTTCTGCACACAAACAGCTTTGCAGATGCACTCTCCAGTTTGTGTCGTGTTGCTTCCACCACTCAAAATCAATATGAAAAGGGGTGCGTATGGTTGGTTTGATAAGACTGAAACGCTTTACTTCATCCATTGCAGCCAATTACTCCTGAGCTTCAAGCAAACGGAAATAGAGGTCGCCTAAATAGGTGGCTTTTTTGGTTGCAAAAAGGCTTCCTAGAATGGCACTTGGTGGATAGCGATGAAAGATGTTGACCGCCGCATATAACTCCAGGGCATGGATGTGCCCCTGCGGGTTCAACTTTGCCAGCTCACGCATGGTGTTGAGGACGATCTGCTCGAGCGGGGTCTTTTGTTTATGGATTTGATGCCATACCTGATCGAGAGCTTCGACATCTGGAATGTAAACCGCCATGCGTTCGTCATACGCTGTGGCAATGAGCTGTTTAATCATCGCAAAGACAACTTCACCATCGGCGCCAACAAGAGCAGTGCGTATCCAATCGCGGGCAGCGCGCTTCTTCTCTGCCTTGATGTTGACCTCACCAGGTGTTTTTCCGCGTGTCAGATGAACGTAACTGCCGGGAATGACACCTTGCGCTTTGTACCAGTTTTCAAGACCATATACATATTTGGCTTCTCGGACGATCCACGCTGGAAATCTGTTGCCGCTTTCAACATCCACAAAAGTGGAGAGGACGCGGGGCGATTCGTAGGCGGTTGGAAACAGACTTGCCAGTGCGCCAGCCAGCGGCAGTGCCCCAGCCCGCCAATGGGGATAGATGAGGCTGATGGTAACCTCGTTCTCGTCGCCGCTAACAGGCATTGCCGGTTCAAATTCATCCATGACCAAACGTCTGATCTGCTCGAGCACTTCAGGCGCTTCGGTTTGATCGGCTTCAGTCTTTTTGGATTGTAGATAAATGGGGGTTTCTCTGACGCAATCAGGCTCAAGACGGCGGAGATACCACAAGACTTTTCCTGCCGGTCCCACCTCATCAAAGCGCCCATCTTCTTGCAGTGCAAGGTTGAGCGAAAACTCCATCAGTTTGCTGTTTGCTTCTTTGGGCAGTTCAATTTGATCCATGATTGCGGAAGTGGGCAGCGGCCCGCCGTTGTTCATGTCAAGCAGCGCTTCGGCGAGGTTGAGATAACCAATGTTGATATCTACGAGCAAAGTCCTTGGAAACCAGCGTCCGGCTATCCTGACGAGGTCTGGTTTGTTTTCCAGAGAATTGTTCAAAAGAGCAGTCAGTTTTTGTCCGTATTGTTTGAGAACATAATCAACATTTAGAAGGGGGTCATTGAACTCCATCATAACAGGAGTGTTCAAGGTGTGATTATCCAACGTTGCCGCAAACAAATGGGTCTCATCGTCGGCAAATTTGACGGTGATGACTTCAAACGGATCCATTTCCGGGTTATATCCCTTGCGTGTTTCAATGACCTGACCCTCGCGCCACCCAAGCGAAGGGAAGATGAGTTTTTGTCCTTTATCGTAATGCTCTTTTGGATAATATATCTGCCCCTTTCCTATCCTTTGCTTTTCCATGTTGCGTTTTTCAAGGTTGATACGCTCTTCAACGAGTGCGCGCAGAAGTTCCTGCGTGGTCTGTGGGGTTTCTACCTCAATCAGGTGATTGTAGAGAAATTCCAGATCCGTATCTCGAAACTCAAAATTATCCCAATAATCTGTACGCAGGGATAGATTTTCTTTCATATAGCTGTTCTCTCAGGTGTGTGTTGATTTGACCGTTATTCAATGTCAAGATGGTAATTATACCCCACAATAAATTCCCTCAGGGGTACGTATTTTGAACCCAACTTAACGGGTTAACAGGGATGCCGTTGAGGCGTATTTCCCAGTGCAGGTGAGGTCCCGTAGACCTGCCAGTGTTGCCGATAATACCAATAAGTTTGCCACTTTCAACTTGTTCTCCAACCTGCACAAGAATTTCGGACTGGTGCCAGTAGCCGCTGAATACTCCCCAACCGTGATCAATAATCGTCGCGTTCCCGCGAATAACGAGGGGTCCTGCAAAGACAACCCTGCCGGGTGCTGGCGCATAAATATTCAGGTTGGGGGCGCATACGCCAAAATCAACTCCTGTGTGCTTTGAAGTATATCCATCGTTATATGTACGACTGTTCCCAAAACCAGCGCGGATACATTCCCCAGCCGCATCGCTTGGATATTGGAATGGGGTTTCCCAAAGTTTATCGGCGGATATTTGTCTTGTCAGGTTATCTACCAGCGCGTCTTCCTCTTCAATGACGACGGGGTCTAGTGTTGTTGGGTCAACCACCAAAGGGGGGTCTTCGCGAAACCCACCCGACCCAATCAGGACAGCCTGGCTTAACTCGAAATTTTGTCCTGTGTCGTCCACCAGGGAGATATAAAGAGGTGATAACCCGATTTCATCCAGTTTGATGCCGAAAAGAGCCGCAAATTGGCCATCGGCAATCTGGTGAAATATCAGCTTTTCACCACCAAAAGACCCGGAAATCGTAACCTGGCGGCCAGGCGTGATTTTCAAAACTGCTGTGTCGCCTTCTTTGAGGGGCAGGGGAGCAATGGAGATGTCTTGTAGATATGGGGAAAAGGGACTTTGGTTCGCAACGGGTACGGAACCTGGATAAAAGATGAGGTCTCCGGGAAGAGGCTGCCAGGTATATTGATAGAGATTGGTCTCTGTTAACAGCCATGCTGAAGTTTGGTGGATTGCTGCGTTTTCCAGCAGGGTTGTCTGAGGTTCCAGCACTTCTGCTGAGCGCTGATTGGGGTCTTCTACCTGAGTGACGATGAGATTGTTTCCAGTATACAGCTCATAGGGGCTGGTGATGCGATTAACTCGAACAAATGCATCAACCGACATATTTTGCGTAATGCTGACCGTGCGCAGCGTTTCACCAAAGCCAATCGTTTTACCAACAAGCACGCCATGCACCCCTGAAAGGCCTGGGATGATCAATTTTGTGCCAACATTGATTGCATTGGGGTCATTGATGTTATTGGCTGAGATGAGATCGCCTGTCGTGATGCCAAACCGTAACGCGATCAGACTCAATGTATCACCTGCTTGCACAATATAGGTGGGTGGGTCATCCTCCGACTGAGCCTGTGCTATGGGGGCCGGGCGCAGGAGCGCAATAAGCAATAACCAGCAACACAGCAGACATTTATTCATGTTGAATAGCTATTTTATCGCCAACATGGAAATCTAACAACCTGCCTGGATGGGCTTCAAGAACATATTTTGCAGGTTTGCGGGGAAAATATGCAGGGCGCCATCGTTTGGCTAAAACGGTATCAACGACAAAAGATTCTGTGTTTAGCCAGATTACGGCAATATCAAAGCGCATAAAAAACATGTGGACGGAGGAAGACACAATGCTGTCTTCGGGCATCATCAGCAGAATTCCCTCTTCATGAGACAGGTCTTTATAAAACATCAATCCCCGCAGTCTGCTTAAGAATGTGTCGCACTCACGGACAATTAACGGGTGGCGCAGGGGGGTTGTCAGGTTATCTATCTTAGCAAGGCGCATTTTGGTGTGTTTCGTATCATTGCTTTTGCTTTTCGAGCACACGTTCAATGCTCTCAAGCAGCTCCTGTGGATGAAACGGTTTGGCGATAAAATCATCCACCTTGGCAATATGGAGACCAAGCACGCGATCCACGGGCTGCGATTTAGCAGTAATGATAATCGTCGGGATGTTTTTTGTTTCCTGCTGTCTCTTTAGTTTCTGATAAACCTCCCAGCCGTCCATATCGGGCATCATGATATCTAATAGAATCAGATCGGGCAAAGTTTTTTGGATTATCTCCAGCCCCTCGGATCCGGAGTAAGCGGAAGATACCTTATATCCATGTCTTGTAAGGATGAGGGCGACAAGGTCTACCATCTCAGGGTCATCTTCTATATAAACAATATGCAAGTTTTGGCTTTTCATTTTGCCCTCACTATGTTGCGTTAGCGATGAGATAGAGAACTCGTCTTGGGGAATACCTTAATGATGATTCTTCCCATCTTTGACCATCGGAGCATAAATTCTCGCTCGGTTACCCAAGAGATAGCAGTCTCTTGCGTCGCTGGATCAACCAACCCTATTTTACCTTCTGAAATTGATACGAATATGCTGTAATGTGCCCAGAGCGGAAAATAATTACCGGTGATGACAATCACGATGATTCCCTGTAAAAGACACTTTATCAAGTGTTCTTTTGATGTCAGCATCCGCCACGACGCGCGAAATCCATTTTCCCGCAATATATCTACTACTCCCCATGGAAAAGTTGCCCAATTTGGAATCCTTCTGATGATGGGGATAAACTTATTTCTCCTCCACCTGACCGTTGAGTTTGCTAGAAGATCAACGTCAACCGGTTTACCAAAAGCCTTAAGCACAATTGCGGCGGAATATGGCCCGCAATGATTCGTTTTCCCTTGAAAGAGGTGGGCTTTTACCAGTTGATCGCAGAAAATGGAATCAATCCTTTGCACTTAACCGCTCGATAAAAACTTATGAAAACTATTATAACATCTATGCTTTTATGAAACATACTGAAACTTCTGAACTTCGGACATGAGATCGGACAAGAGATATTGAAAGGAGCCTCAAAACCGATAAACTTCGTTTTGTGAATAACAAATCGGCAAGGAGGCTCCCATGTACAAGTATATTCCTCTTCTTGGCTTT